>CAVSUT010000019.1:0-784731 GCA_963731235.1 uncultured Actinomycetota bacterium
GAGCGTCCGCGCGTAGACCGAGGTCTCCACGTCGTCGTGCTCGACCAGGGCGCCGGCCGCGTTCTTCTGCGCGATCGGCATGGTCAGGCCGCGGTCGGTGCCGCAGTCGTCCTCGCGGATGATGACGTCCTGCGAGACGTCCACCAGACGACGGGTCAGGTAACCCGAGTCGGCGGTGCGCAGCGCGGTGTCGGCAAGACCCTTACGCGAACCGTGCGTGGAGATGAAGAACTCCAGCACCGACAGACCCTCGCGGAAGTTCGCGCGGATCGGGCGGGGAATGATGTCGCCCTTGGGGTTGGACACCAGACCACGCATACCGGCGATCTGACGCAGCTGCATCCAGTTACCACGCGCACCCGAGGACACCATCTTGTAGATGGTGTTGGTCTTCGGGAGGTTGGCCTCCATCTCCTTGGCGACCTCGTTGGTGGCCTGGGTCCAGATCTCGATGAGCTCCTGGCGACGCTCGTCGTCGGTGATCAGACCGCGCTCGTACTGGACCTGGACCTTGGTGGCCTTGGTCTCGTACGCCTCGAGGATCTCGAGCTTGCGCGGCGGGGTCACGACGTCGGAGATGGCGACCGTGGTGCCCGAGCGGGTCGCCCAGTGGAAGCCGTACTCCTTGAGTGCGTCGAGGCTGGCAGCCACCTGCACCTTGCTGTAGCGCTCGGCCAGGTCGTTGACGATGGTCGACAGGCGCTTCTTGTCCACGACGGCGTCGACGAACGGGTAGTCCACCGGCAGCGTCTGGTTGAACAGCGCGCGACCGAGGGTCGTCTCCAGCGTCAGCGAGGCCACCTGGCCCTGGGCGTCGGCCTCGACACCCTCCGGCAGCACGGTCCCGGGGATCGGGACGACGTCCTGCAGCCGGATCTTGATCTGGCTGCCGAGCTCGAGCTGGCCGGCGTCGAAGGCCATGCGGGCCTCGGAGACCGAGGAGAACCCACGACCCGTGCCACGACCGTCCTCCACCTCGGAGGTGAGGTGGTAGAGACCGATGATCATGTCCTGGGTGGGCATGGTCACCGGACGACCGTCGGCCGGCTTGAGGATGTTGTTGCTCGAGAGCATGAGGATGCGGGCCTCGGCCTGCGCCTCGGTGCTCAGCGGCACGTGCACCGCCATCTGGTCACCGTCGAAGTCGGCGTTGAAGGCCGAGCAGACGAGCGGGTGGATCTGGATGGCCTTGCCCTCGACGAGCTGCGGCTCGAAGGCCTGGATGCCGAGGCGGTGCAGCGTGGGTGCACGGTTGAGCAGCACGGGGTGCTCGGTGATGACCTCTTCGAGGACGTCCCACACGACCGGACGGGCGCGCTCGACCATGCGCTTGGCCGACTTGATGTTCTGCGCGTGGTCGAGGTCGACCAGGCGCTTCATCACGAACGGCTTGAACAGCTCCAGGGCCATCTGCTTGGGCAGACCGCACTGGTGCAGCTTGAGCTGCGGGCCGACGACGATGACCGAACGGCCGGAGTAGTCGACGCGCTTGCCGAGCAGGTTCTGGCGGAACCGGCCCTGCTTGCCCTTGAGCATGTCGGACAGCGACTTGAGCGGACGGTTGCCGGGACCCGTGACCGGGCGACCACGACGGCCGTTGTCGAAGAGGCTGTCGACAGCCTCCTGGAGCATCCGCTTCTCGTTGTTGACGATGATCTCGGGAGCACCGAGGTCGAGCAGTCGCTTGAGGCGGTTGTTGCGGTTGATGACGCGGCGGTACAGGTCGTTCAGGTCGGAGGTCGCGAAGCGGCCACCGTCGAGCTGCACCATCGGACGCAGGTCCGGGGGGATCACCGGGACGGCGTCGAGCACCATGCCGTCGGGCTTGTTGGTCGTGACCTGGAACGCGGTGACGACCTTGAGCCGCTTGAGGGCACGGGTCTTCTTCTGGCCCTTGCCGGTGGCGATGATCTCGCGCAGCAGTGCCGCCTCGGCCTCGAGGTCGAAGGTCTGCAGCCGCTTCTGGATCGCCGCTGCGCCCATGCCGCCCTCGAAGTAGAGGCCGAACCGGTCGCGCATCTCGCGGTAGAGGATCTCGTCGCCCTCGAGGTCCTGGACCTTGAGGTTCTTGAACCGGTCCCAGACCTGCTCGAGGCGCTCGATCTGCTGGTCCGCACGCTTGCGGATCTGGTTCATCTCGCGCTCGGCGGACTCGCGGACCTTGCGGCGCGCGTCAGCCTTGGCACCCTCGGCCTCGAGCTCGGCGATGTCGGACTCGAGGCGCTTGGCGCGGGCCTCGACCTCGGAGTCACGCTTGTTGGAGAACTCCTTCTTCTCGACCTCGATCTGGGCCTCGAGCGACGGCAGGTCCTTGTGACGCTGGTCGACGTCGACGGACGTGATCATGTAGGCCGCGAAGTAGATGACCTTCTCGAGGTCCTTCGGTGCCAGGTCGAGCAGGTAGCCCAGGCGCGACGGGACGCCCTTGAAGTACCAGATGTGGGTGACGGGGGCGGCGAGCTCGATGTGGCCCATCCGCTCACGACGCACCTTGGCGCGAGTGACCTCGACGCCGCAGCGCTCACAGATGATGCCCTTGAAGCGGACCCGCTTGTACTTGCCGCAGTTGCACTCCCAGTCCCGGGTGGGACCGAAGATGCGCTCGCAGAACAGGCCCTCCTTCTCGGGCTTGAGCGTGCGGTAGTTGATCGTCTCGGGCTTCTTCACCTCACCATGGCTCCACTGACGGATGTCGTCAGCAGTGGCCAGGCCGATGCGCAGTTCGTCAAAGAAGTTGACGTCGAGCACGTGGTTCCTTCTCTCGTGTCTCTAGCTAGATCTGGGGTTGGTCGGGAGGAGGGGCGGTATGCCGCGCGCGCACCGGGGGTGCCGCGCGGCATACCGACGCCTTAGACCTCTTCGACCGAACTGGGCTCGCGCCGGGACAGGTCGATTCCGAGCTCCTCCGCCGCGCGGAAGACGTCCTCGTCGGACTCCTTCAGCTCGATGGACGTGCCTTCGCTGTTGAGCACCTCGACGTTCAGGCACAGCGACTGCATCTCCTTGATGAGCACCTTGAAGGACTCGGGGATGCCGGGCTCGGGGATGTTGTCGCCCTTGACGATCGCTTCGTAGACCTTGACGCGACCCTGCACGTCGTCGGACTTGATCGTCAGGAGCTCCTGCAACGCGTACGCCGCGCCGTAGGCCTCGAGGGCCCACACCTCCATCTCACCGAAGCGCTGGCCACCGAACTGGGCCTTACCACCCAGCGGCTGCTGCGTGATCATGGAGTACGGGCCGGTGCTGCGGGCGTGGATCTTGTCGTCCACGAGGTGGTGCAGCTTGAGGATGTACATGTAGCCCACCGAGACCGGCTCGGGGAACGGCTCGCCGGAGCGACCGTCGAAGAGCCGGGACTTGCCGGAGCCGTCGATGAGCCGGACGTCGTCGCGGGTCTTGGTCGTGGAGTCGAGCAGACCCACGATCTCGTCCTCGCGCACACCGTCGAACACCGGGGAGGCCACGCGCGTGCCGGCCGGAGCCTTGCGGGCGTCCTCCGGGATGAGCTTGGCCCAGTCCGGGTTGCCGGCGATCTCCCAACCGCGCGAGGCGGCCCAACCCAGGTGCAGCTCGAGGATCTGGCCGACGTTCATACGGCCGGGGACACCGAGCGGGTTGAGCACGACATCCACGGGGGTGCCGTCCTCGAGGAACGGCATGTCCTCGACGGGCAGGATCTTGGAGATGACGCCCTTGTTGCCGTGACGGCCGGCGAGCTTGTCACCATCGGTGATCTTGCGCTTGTTGGCGACGTAGACGCGCACCAGCTGGTTGACACCCGGGGGCAGGTCGTCGCCCTCGTCCTTGTCGAACACCTTCACGCCGATGACCGTGCCGGTCTCGCCGTGGGGCACCTTCAGGGACGTGTCGCGGACCTCGCGGGCCTTCTCACCGAAGATGGCGCGCAGCAGGCGCTCCTCCGGCGTCAGCTCGGTCTCGCCCTTGGGCGTGACCTTGCCGACGAGCAGGTCGCCGTCGCGGACCTCGGCGCCGATGCGGATGATCCCGCGCTCGTCGAGGTCGGCCAGGACCTCCTCGGAGACGTTCGGGATGTCCCGGGTGATCTCCTCCGGCCCGAGCTTGGTGTCGCGGGCGTCGACCTCGTGCTCCTCGATGTGGATCGAGGAGAGGACGTCGTCCTGCACCAGGCGCTGGCTGAGGATGATCGCGTCCTCGTAGTTGTGGCCCTCCCACGGCATGAACGCCACGAGCAGGTTGCGTCCGAGCGCCATCTCGCCGCCCTCGGTCGCGGGACCGTCGGCGATGACGCCGCCGGTCTCGACCCGGTCGCCCTCGTTGACGACGACGACCTGGTTGTAGGACGTGCCCTGGTTGGAGCGGCCGAACTTGGTGATGCGGTAGGTGCGCGTCGAGCCGTCGTCACCGGCGACGGTGACGAGGTCGGCAGAGACCTCGGTGACCACACCAGCGGCCTCGGCACGGACGACGTCGCCCGAGTCGAGCGCGGCGCGGTACTCCATGCCGGTGCCGACCAGCGGCGCCTCGGACTTGACCAGCGGCACCGCCTGGCGCTGCATGTTGGAGCCCATGAGCGCACGGTTGGCGTCGTCGTGCTCGAGGAACGGGATGAGTGCGGTCGCGGCCGAGACCATCTGGCGCGCGGAGACGTCCATGAAGTCGACGTCCTGACCCGGGATGTAGTCGACCTCGCCGCCCTTGGTGCGCACCAGGACACGCTCGTCGGTGAAGTTGCCCTCGGCGTCGATGACGGCGTTGGCCTGGGCGATGACGTGCCGGTCCTCCTCGTCGGCGGACA
This sequence comes from uncultured Actinomycetota bacterium, assembly GCA_963731235.1. Lineage (GTDB taxonomy): Bacteria > Actinomycetota > Actinomycetes > Actinomycetales > Dermatophilaceae > Pedococcus. The sequence goes on from CAVSUT010000019.1 coordinate 4,781, forward strand.
GGTAGTGGATCTCGTCGGTGACCTGACCCTTGATGACCTTGCGGTAGGGGGTCTCGATGAACCCGAACGCGTTGATCCGCCCGTAGGACGCCAGCGAGCCGATGAGGCCGATGTTCGGGCCTTCCGGGGTCTCGATGGGGCACATGCGGCCGTAGTGCGACGGGTGGACGTCACGGACCTCCATGCCGGCACGGTCACGGGACAGACCACCCGGGCCGAGGGCCGACAGACGCCGCTTGTGCGTCAGGCCCGCGAGCGGGTTGTTCTGGTCCATGAACTGCGACAGCTGGGAGGTGCCGAAGAACTCCTTGATCGAGGCCACCACGGGGCGGATGTTGATCAGGGTCTGCGGCGTGATCGCCTCGACGTCCTGCGTGGTCATGCGCTCGCGGACGACGCGCTCCATGCGGGACAGGCCGGTGCGGACCTGGTTCTGGATGAGCTCGCCGACGTTGCGAAGGCGACGGTTGCCGAAGTGGTCGATGTCGTCGACCTCGACGACGACCTCCTGGCCGTTCTTCCCGGTCAGCGTCGTCTCACCGGCGTGCAGCGCGACGATGTACTTGATCGTCGCGACGATGTCGTCCACCGACAGGACCGAGTCGCCGAGCTCGGCGGCGACGCCGAGCTTGCGGTCGATCTTGTAGCGGCCGACCTTGGCGAGGTCGTAGCGCTTGGGGTTGAAGTAGAGGTTGTCCAGGAGGGTCTGGGCAGCCTCACGGGTCGGCGGTTCGCCCGGGCGCAGCTTGCGGTAGATGTCGAGCAGCGCGTCGTCCTGGCCGGCCGTGTGGTCCTTCTCCAGGGTGAGTCGCATCGACTCGTAGTCGCCGAACTCCTCGAGGATGTCGGCCTCGGACATGCCGAGGGCCTTGAGGAGCACCGTGACCGACTGCTTGCGCTTGCGGTCGACGCGGACGCCGACCATGTCGCGCTTGTCGATCTCGAACTCCAGCCAGGCACCACGGCTCGGGATGACCTTGGTGGTGTAGATGTCCTTGTCGGACGTCTTGTCGGGCGTGCGCTCGAAGTAGACGCCCGGGCTGCGGACCAGCTGGGAGACGACGACACGCTCGGTGCCGTTGATGACGAAGGTGCCGCGCTCGGTCATGAGCGGGAAGTCACCCATGAACACCGTCTGGCTCTTGATCTCGCCGGTGGTGGTGTTCATGAACTCCGCGGTGACGAACAAGGGCGCGGAGTAGGTCTGGTCGCGCTCCTTGCAGTCCTCGATGGAGTACTTGACTTCCTCGAAGCGGTGATCGCGGAACGACAGCGACATGGAGCCGCTGAAGTCCTCGATGGGTGAGATTTCCTCGAAGATCTCCTCGAGGCCGGAGCGATCCGGCACATCCCCACGGCCTTCGGCCTTGGCCTCTGCGACACGGGCTTGCCAGCGCTCGTTACCGAGCAGCCAGTCGAAGCTTTCCGTTTGCAGCGCCAGGAGGTCGGGGACCTCGAGGGGTTCGCGGATCTTCGCGAACGACAGACGGCCAGAAGCCGTCCGTGCGGTGGACACAGTCTGAGTCGCGTTGCGCGAGGCAGCCAAGGAGGGGTCCTTCCACGGGCCTGTCTTAACACTGATGGTTCGAAACCGAATTGGCGCCGGCCGCCATGACGACTCGCTGGAGGACTCGGGCCCCGTTTCCGTGCCGGAGGGCACGGCGGAGGGCTGTTGTCTGAGGCGAGGACGACGAAAGAGGGCAGCGCAAAGGATGAGCATACACGTAGAAGGGCAGCCTCGTCCAACCGTGTCCAGCGGGCAGGGCCACAGCCGTGACGGGAGTCTGGCCCCCACAAGGGGCTCGGGTCGACGCAACCGAGGATGACGCGCCTACGGCCCGACGTCAAGGGTGCCACCCCGTCAAGGAGCCGAACGGTCCCCCCGGACGCCTGCGACGATGCCCCGTGAGGGACGTCGCCGCAGGTCAGTGCAGGTGCCTTCGGAGGCTCAGAAGGCGTCCACGCGGCTGATGAGCCACCGGTCGCCCACCTTGGACAAGGTCGCCAGGACCCGGTTCTGGTCGACCACCGGCTCCTTCTGGTCGGCGCCCACCCGCGCCTGGTTGACGAAGGCCATCACCTTCACCGTCGTCGCCGACGAGCTCATCACGCCCACGTCGGAGACCCTGGCCTGCACGACGGTCTGGTTCTTGACGGCGAGCGGCTTGATCTCCCGGTCCATCGCCGTGGAGAACTCGGTCTTGAACGACCCCGTGAGCAGCCCCTGGATCTGGGCCGACTGGGCGTCGATGGTCTTGTAGTTGTAGCTGAGCATCTGCTCGATCGAGGTGCGGGCCTGGCTGGCCGCGGTGCGCTCGGTCCGGGCCTGCTGGCCGCTGTCCTGCAGGCTGATGCCCGCGAGGGTGCCGAGCACACCCAGGCTCGCCACGAGCCCGACCAGGGGGGCGATCCAGCGGCGACGGCTTCCCCCGCTCCGCGGTGCAGGGGCGGTGGGTGGTCGACGCTCAGCGACCGCGACGGGAGTCCTGGTCGTGGTGACGGGCGAGGCGGCCCGGAGCCGGGCACGGTGCCCGGCGACCCTGGGACGGGGGCGGGGGGTGTCAGCCGACGAACTCAAGGTTCTCCACCTTCCAGGCTGCGCCGACCTTGCGCAGCTCCAGCCGCATTCGGTAGGTCTTGGTCTCCCCCGCCGGCACTGCGGTGTTCTTCGTCGGGGCGACGACCCCGACGAGGGCGACCGCGGAGTCGAGGTCACCGGAGACGAGGGCTGCCTCGGACCGTTGGACGGTCGAGACGGTCTTGTTGGCGACCAGGACCTTCTTGAGCTGGTCGACCGAGGTCGAGTAGCTCTTGAGGAAGTCCCCCGTGGCGCCGGCCCGCACGCGGGCGGTGTCGGCGTCGACCCGGGTGTAGTCGACGCTGACGAAGTTGATGGCGAGCTGCTTGGCCGCGGCCGTGGCGGCGGCCTGGGCCGCGGTGGTCTGCCGCGCGGCATACCAGTCGCGGCCCCGGGTGGCCCCGAGGGCGACGGACGCCCCGAGGGCCAGGACGACGAGCACCCACACGAGGCGTGGGGTGATCTTGGCGATGCCGACCCGCGACGGGGTCTCCTGCCGGGTGTCGGCGGAGGACGACCGGGAGGTCGCGGGGTCCGCGTCCACCGCCGTCGCGACGTCAGTGGTGATCGTGCTCATCGAGCAGCCTCCTTCATGATCCACAACCACGAGGGCTCGCTGCTCCCACCTCCTGTGGGGGGCACGGGCACCGCGACCTGTGGCGTTGTTCTGCCCAACGACGCAGCCATGCCCGGGGATACGGGCTGGTCGCCGAAAGCGAGCGGGACCGTCGCGTTGGCCGCACGGCCCGAGGGGCCGGGCGCGTTCTGGGCGCCGCGGACGGTCGTGCCCGAGCCGCGGGGCGCCGTGCACCGCGCACTGGTGTTGACCGGCGGCAGGTCGCTCGTCGTCTTCGGGTTGGTCCGCTTCGTGCCGCCGTACCCCTGGGTGCAGACCGGCGGGTCGTGGGCGAGCGCCAGCCCGAAGTGCGCCGTGCCGTCACCCGGGACCACGGTGTAGCCCCCGGCCACGACGTCGGGGTAGGTGACGAGCAGCTGCTCGATGCCGTCGACCCGCGCGGTGGTGACCTGGCCGACGGTGATGAGGTTCGCGAGCAGGGCCGCGAGGTTGCCCTGGTTGTCGCGGATCAGGGCCTCGAGCTCCTCCGAGGCGACCACCCCGCGGTCCAGGACCTGGCGCAGGTCGGCGTCGGAGGCCTTGAGCGTGTCGGCCAGGGCGGCGAAGTTCTTGGCGAAGACCTTGATCTCGCCGGAGGTGTCGCGCTGGGTGTCGAGCACGATCCGGCCGTCGTCGATCAGCTTCGTGGTCTGCGGGAGCGCCTCGGTGGCGGCCTTGGTGAGGGCGTCGCCGCTGTCGAGGAGGCGCTGCAGGTCCTGGCCACCGTCGGTGAACCCGTCGCCGAGCTCGTCGACCACGGTCGACAGGTCGTCGCGGTCCACGGAGTTGACCGTCCGGTCCAGGTCGAGCAGCAGGGTGTCGACCCGCAGGGGGTACCGGGTGTCCTTGCGGGGGATGGTGTCTCCGTCGGCGAGCTCCGCCCCGCCCTCGCTGCGCGGCTGGAAGTCCAGGTACTGCTCCCCCACCGCCGAACGGTTCTCGACCACGACCACGGTGTCCTTGGGGATCGTCACCCCCCGCTCGATCTTGGCGTCGACGACGACACCGTCCTTGGACAGTCGCAGGTCGTCGACCCGGCCGACCGTGACGCCGCGGTAGGTGACCTCGGAGCCGACGAAGATGCCGCCGGACTGCTCGAAGTCGGCCGCCACGTGGAACTGTCCGCCGACGACGCGGTCGTAGAGCCCGACGTAGCGGGCCGAGAGCACCGAGACGGTCAGGAGGGTGATGAGCAGGAAGGCGAACAGCTTGACGTGGACCGAGCGGCGGATCACGCGCCACCTCCGTAGAGCGAGCGCCACGAGCCGTCCGAGCTCGACTGCGACTGCTGCGGTCCCAGGCACAGGGGTGGGCAGCCGAGCCCGCCCGAGCTCGAGCTGCTGCTCGACGACGACGACGACGAGGTGCCGGTCGGCAGCGGGACCCCGGGGACGCTCGGCGGTGTCACGGACGGCACCGACGGGAGGGTCGGGACCGGCGGCAGGTCGGTCGGGAGCCCGGTGGGCAGGCCGGTGGGCAGCCCGGTGGGCAGGCCCGTGGGAAGGCCGCCGCCGGGCAGGGTGGGCAGTCCGAGGTTGCCGGCGAGGTTGGTCAGGTTGAGGTCGAGGTCGGCCGACAGGTTCGTGTAGTCACCCTTGATCGCCCCCGCCGCGCTGTCGGGGAACGGGTAGGTCAGGAACAGCTGGAGCGACCTGGGCAGGTCGTCCCCGGCCTTGGTGAGCTGGGCCAGGATCGGCTCGAGGGCCTTGAGGTTGGCCGTGGTGTCGGCCTTGCTCTGGGCGATGACGTCCGTGCCGACCGCCCCGAGCCGGCGCAGGGCCGAGAGCATCTGGACCAGCTGCTTGCGCTGGTCGGCGAGCACCTCGAGGCCGGCGGGCATCGTCGCGAGCGCGCGAGCGAGGTCGTCCTTCTGCGCCGCCAGCCGGGCGGCGAGCTTGTCGATGTTGTCGATGGCCCGGACGATCTCGCTCTTCTGCTCGTCGAGGCCGCCGACGAACGTGTCGAGCTGCTTGATGAGGTCCTTGATCTGCGTCTCGTTGCCGCTCAGGGCGTGGTTGAGCTCGGTCTCGATGACCTTGAGCTGGGCGACGCCACCACCGTTGAGCAGCAACGACATCGCGCTGAGGACCTCCTCGACCTCGGGGTTGCGGCCGGTCCGGTCGAGGGGGATGTTGTCGCCGTTGCCGAGGGCGCCCTCGGGGGCGCCGGTGGTCGGCGGTGCCAGCTCGACGTACTTCTCCCCCAGCAGCGAGGTCTGCTTGAGCTCGGCCACCGCGTTGTCGGGGAGCTTGACGTCCTTGGGCAGGCGCAGGGTGACGCGGGCCGTCCACCCGTTGAGCTCGATCTTCTCCACCGACCCGACGGTGACCTGGTCGACCTTGACCGAGGACTGCGGGACGAGGTCGAGGACGTCGGCGAACTCGGCCGTGACGCGGATGATGTCCCCGCGCTGGGCCGCCCCGCCGGGTAGCGGCAGGTCGAACGCGCCCTGGCATCCCGTGGTGGTCACCACGGCACCGACGGCGAGGCCGACGGCGAGCAGGCGACCACGCGGCATACCGATGCGGGTGGGCTGGCTGGTCGTGGTGCTCACCGGTTCCCCTCCAGGAGCCCACCGAGGGTGGGGTCGGCGCCGCGCAGCTGCACGGCTGGTGCGGACGGTGCGGCGGTGCCCGGCTCGGGGCCGGTCCCGCCCTGTGACGTGGGTATGGCGCTGAGCAGGTCGGTCGGGAGGTCCACCCCGGCACCCTTGAGCTGGTCGAGCAGGTCGGTGACCGGTTTGAGGATCCCGGTGACGGTCGTGCAGACGCTGGGCGGCTGGCCGCTGGCCGTGATGAGGTTGCACAGCAGGGTCTGCAGCGTGAGGTTCTCGTTGACGTTGGCGCGGGTGTCCAGCGTGCCGCTCTTGGGGTTGTAGGCGTTCTGGAGGTTGCTGATCGCGACCGGCGCGTTGGTCAGCGTCTCGGCGAGGGCGTCGCGCTGCTGCGCCACAGTGCCGGTCACCGAGGCGAGCTGGCCGAGGTTGGTCGTCAGCGACGCGCGGTTGTCGTGGACGAACGAGCTGACCTCACCCAACGCCACCGCGAGGTTCTTCAACGCCGCGGCCAGGTCGTCGCGTTCGGCGTCGAGCTGGGTGGAGACGCTGGCGAGGTCGGCGTTGAGCCGGCGCACCTGGCTGTCGTTGGTGGCGAGCATCGAGGTGAAGGTCTGCAGGTTCTTGACCGTGCCGAACAGGTCGTTGCGCCCGCCGGACAAGGTCTGCAGGGCCAGGCTGAGGTCGCGGTTGGTGTCGTGCAGCTTCTGGCCCTGGCCGTCGAGGTTCTTCGCGCCGGTGTCCAGGGCGTCCGCGAAGGCGCCGTCCTTGTTGGCGCCGGTGGGGCCCAGGGCGACGAGCAGGTCGTCCAGGCTCGAGGAGATCCGGTCCAGCTCGACCGGCACGGCGGTGCGGTCGAGTCCGATCTGCGCGTGGTCCTTCATGACCGGTCCGCCGGTGTAGGCCGGGAAGAGCTGCACGTAGCGGTCGCTGACCAGGGAGGGCGCCACGACGGCGGCCTGCGCCTGCGCGGGCACCTTGTACTTCGCGTCGTACTCGAAGACGACCTCGACCTTGTCACCCTTGGGCGTGACCTCGCTGACCTCCCCCACCTGCACACCGAGGATCCGCACGTCGGACCCCGGGTAGAGGCCCACCGCACGGGAGAACTCGCCGGTGACGCGGATCGTGTCGTGTCGTGGCCAGAACGCGTAGGCACCGGCGGCCAGGGCCACCACGACGAGGGCGGCGACGGCCTTCGGGAGGAAGCCCTTGAAGGCGTCAGGGGTCGGGCGTGCCATCACTGGCCTCCCAGCTCGACGGGCGTGGTGAGGTTCTCGATGTAGGTGTCGAACCACCGACCGTTGCCGAGCACGTTGGCGAACAGCCGGGTGAACGGGGCCATCGCGGCGATCGTGTCGCCGAGGTCCTTCTCGTGCTTCTGCAGCACTGCGAGGACCTTGGTGAGCTGGTCGAGGGCCGGCTTGAGCTCGGCCCGGTTGTCGCGGACCAGGCCGGTGACCTGTTGGGCCATCGACGAGGTGTTGACGAAGAGGGTGTGGATGTCCTTGCGTCGCGCCTCGAGCTCGACGAGCAGCAGGTCGGCGTTCTTGATGATCGACTCGATGGCCTTGTTGCGCTCGGCGACGGTGCCCGAGACGCTGTTGGCCGACGCCAGCAGCTTCTTCAGCTCGACGTCGCGCGAGGCGATCGTCCGGGACAGGCGGCTGAGGCCGTCCAGCGCCGCCTTGACGTCGTCCGGGCTGTCCTTGAACTCCGTGGCGAGGGTCGACAGCGACGTGGCCAGCTGCCCCGTGTCGATCCGCTCGGTCGTCGTCGTGAGGTCGCTGAAGGCGTTGACGATGTCGTAGGAGGACACCGTGCGGTCCAGCGGGATCTCGCTGTCCTGGGCGAGCTGACCGGGACCGGCGGGCTCGAGGGCGAGGTACTTCTGGCCCAGCAGGGTCTTCATCCGCACCGAGGCGGCGGTGTCCTTGCCGAAGGAGGCCGGTTCGGTGACCGTGAAGTCCACCACGACGTGGTCGCCGGCGAGGTCGACGCCCTGCACCTTGCCGACCTTGACGCCGGCGATGCGCACGTCGTCGCCGGTGAGCAGGCCACCGGCTTCGCTGAACGCGGCACGGTAGGTGTCGCCGCCGCCGATGAACGGGATGCTCTGGATGTTGAACGCCAGGAACAGCACGACGGCGATCGCCAGCAGGCCGGCCGCCCCGATGGGGACGGGGTTGCGTTCGCGGAACGGGATGGCCATCAGGAGCACCTCGCAGCGGACAGCTGTCCGGGCTTGCCGAGCTCGACGGCGGGACCGGCCGGGAGCTTGATGGTGCCGCTGAAGTCGCAGAGGTAGAAGTTGAACCACGAGCCGTAGGTCGCGGTGCGGGTGATCGTGGCGATCTTGGCGGGCGACGTCGACAGGAACTTCTCGAAGGTGGCGGTGTTGCCCGGCTCGTTGAGGTTGGTGGTGAGCTTGCGCAGGTGCGCGATGTCGGACTTCAGGGGGGCCCTGGTGACCTTGAGGAGGTCGGCCGTCTGTGCGGTGAGCGAGTTGATGTCGGTCAGCGAGGCACCGATGGTCTTGCGGTCGGCTGCGAGGCCCGAGACGAAGCGCTGGAGCTGGTCGATGAGCTCCTTGAGGGCGGCATCGCGCTCGTCGACGGTGCCGAGGACGGTGTTGAGGTTGCTGATGGTGCGCCCGATGACCTCGTCGCGGTCGGCGAGGGTGGAGGTCAGCGACGCGGTCTTGGCCAGCAGCGAGTTGATGTTGCCGCCCTCGCCCTGCAGGACGCTGATGATGTTGCCGGACAGCTCGTTGACGTCCTTGGGCGACAACGCGGCGAACAACGGCTTGAACCCGTTGAACAGCACGGTCAGGTCGAGGGCGGACTGGGTGTGCTCCAGGTCGAGGGTGGCGCCGTCCTTGAGCGCGGTCGCTCCCCCGACCTCCTGGCTGAGTGCGACATAGCGCTCGCCGACGAGGTTGCGGTACTTGATCGTCGCCTTCGTCCCCTCGGTGAGCACGCTGGTCTTGAGGACCTTGAACTCCACGTCGGCATGGACGCGGTCACGGGCCACCTTGATGGCCGTGACCTCCCCGACGCGGACCCCGGCGATGCGCACCTCCTGACCGGCTGCGAGGCCGGTGACGTCCTGGAACACGGCGTTGTAGGTCGCCTTGTCGCCGAACTGGATGTTGGCGATCGTCGCGGCGAGGGTCCCGGTCGCGAGCAGGGTCGCGACGACGAAGACGAGGAACTTCACGAGGCTGGAGCGGGTGCTCATTCTTGGCTCACCACCGTTCCGCGCAGCATCGGCCCAGCGAGCAGGGTCGTGATGGCGGACGGCTCGGCGGACCCGTCCCGCGACAGCAGGGCAGCGACCACGCGCTGCTCCTCCTGCGTGCCGGCGAGACCGGAGTCGGCTCCGACGATCGTGGACCCGGACGGCCCGGCGAACGCGCTCGGCAGGGCGCTGCCCGCGCTGCCGTTGCTGGCTCGCGTGCCGTCGTCGAAGTGGATTCCCTTGCGGGGCTTGGCCTGGCTGCCGAAGCTGCCGGGCAGGCCGAAGCAGTTGGGGCCGCGGCTCTCGCCCCAGCGCGGCTCCTCACCCGGCTGGTAGCCGGCGCGCTGCGGCGCCACCTCGACGGTGATGTGGAAGGTGTCGTCCCGGAAGGCCTCGTCGATGCGCGGCACCCAGTTGGTCAGGGCGCTCGCCATGCAGGGGTACTCGGGGGCGTACTTCGCGAACACCGCCACGGTCGGGCGCTGCACCTGGCCCACCCGGATGATGCGCTCCCCGTTCGCCTCGAGGAAACCCGACGCCTCGTTCGCAAAGCCCGCCGTGCCCGCCAGGAACCCGGCCAGCACGTCCTTCTTCTGCACGATCGTCGTGTTCGTCGTCGCCAACGTCGAGGCGGCCCGCACCAGGTCGGGCGCCGCCACGGCATACGTGCTCGCCAGGTCGGCCAGCCCGGAGATGTCGGCCTGGATCACCGGCATCTTCGGGTTGAGCTCCTTGAAGTAGGAGTCCACCAGCACGAGGTTCTGGCCCAGCTGCGTCCCCCGGCCCTCCAGCGCCGACGCCAGGGCGTTCAACGTCGCCGAGAGCTTCTCCGGCTTCACCGCCCGCAGCAACGGCAGCAGGTCTGCGAACACCCGCTCCAGCTCGATCGCCACGCTCGACCGGTCCTGACCGATCGTGTCGCCGTCGGCGATGGTCCGACCCGGGCCACCGGCGTCGGCGGACACCAGGTCGACGTAACGCTCACCGAACAACGTCTTCGGCAGCAGCCGCGCGTGCACGTTCGCGGGGACGAGGGCGGCCATCTCCGGGTCGAGCGCGAGCTGCAGGCTGGCGCCGTCGCCGGTGGTGCGGATCGAGCGGACCTCGCCGACGATGAGCCCGCGCAGCTTCACGTCCGAGGACGCCTGCAGCTGCGACCCGATGCGGTCGGTGAGCAGGGTGATGTTGACGACGGGGGTGAACCGCTTCTGGAAGGAGGCGATGGACAGGCCCACGAGCAGGGCGACGACGGCGAGGAACCCCACGCCATACGCCTTGTTGCCCAGGCGCGAGAGGACTCCCTTGGCTGGTCCGAGGGTGCTGGTGTCGGTCATGCGCTAGCCCGCGATCCGCACGGTCGTGGTGGCGCCCCACACGGCGAGGGAGAAGAAGAAGTCGACGATGTTGATGGCCACGATCGAGGTGCGGACGGCCTTGCCCACGGCCACCCCGACGCCGGCCGGGCCGCCCGAGGCGTTGTAGCCGTAGTAGCAGTGGATCAAGATGATGACGACGGCGAAGACCATCACCTTGAGGAAGGAGAACAGCACGTCGATCGGCGGCAGGAACAGGTGGAAGTAGTGGTCGTAGGTGCCCTTGGACTGCCCGAAGTACTCCGTGACGATCAGGCGGGTCGCGCCGTACGAGGACAGCAGGCCGAGCACGTAGAGGGGCACGACGGCGACGAACCCGGCGATCATGCGGGTGGTCACGAGGAACGGCAGGGACGGCACGCCCATGACCTCGAGGGCGTCGACCTCCTCCGAGATCCGCATCGCGCCGAGCTGGGCGGTGAACCCGCAGCCGACGGTCGCCGCGAGGGCCAGCCCGGCCACCAGCGGCGCGATCTCACGGGTGTTGAGGTACGCCGAGACGAAGCCGGTGAAGGCGCCGGTGCCGAGCTGGTTGAGGGAGGAGTAGCCCTGCAGGCCGACCTGGCTGCCGGTGAAGAACGCGAGGAAGGCGATGACGCCGACGGTGCCACCGATGACGGACAGCGCCCCGGAGCCGAGGGACACCTCGGCGAGCAGGCGCAGGACCTCCTTCTTGTAGCGCCGGATCGTCCGCGGGCTCCAGGCGAGCGAGCGGACGTAGAACCGCATCTGCTCGCCGAGGCTGTCCAGCGCGCGGCCGGGTCGGCCGGCCAGCTCCACCACCTTGCTCATGGGTGCACCTCCTTCAGATCTTCTGGGGGACGACTTGGAAGTAGATGGCGCTCACGACGAAGTTGACGACGAACAAGAACATGAAGGTGATGACCACGCTCTGGTTCACGGCGTCGCCGACCCCCTTGGGCCCGCCACCCGCGGTGAGCCCCTTGTATGACGCGACGACCGCGGCGATGAACCCGAAGATCACGGCCTTGATCTCGCTGGTCCACAGGTCCGCGAGCTGGGCCAGGGCGGTGAACGACGCGATGTAGGCGCCGGGGGTGCCGCCCTGGATGATGACGTTGAAGAAGTAGCCGCCGGCGACACCGACGACCGACACGAGGCCGTTGAGCAGCAGGGCCACCACCATGGCGGCCAGGACCCGCGGCACGACGAGGCGCTGGATCGGGCTGATGCCGAGCACCTCCATCGCGTCGATCTCCTCGCGGATCTTGCGCGACCCGAGGTCGGCGCAGATGGCCGAGCCGCCGGCGCCGGCGATGAGCAGCGCCGTCACGATCGGGGACGCCTCGCGGATGACGGCGAGCACCGACGCGGCGCCGGTGAAGGACTGCGCACCGAGCTGACGCGTCAGGGTGCCGAGCTGCAGCGCGATGACCGCGCCGAACGGGATCGAGACCAGTGCTGTCGGGACGATCGTCACCGAGGCGATGAACCAGCACTGCTGGATGAACTCCTTGGTCTGGAACGGTTTTCGCGGCATCGCACGCACCGTGTCGAGCACCAGGGCGAACAGCGAACCGCTCTGCCGCAGCGCCCCGGTCACCGGGTTCGCCATCAGACCGACTCCGCCACGGCGGGGGCGGCGGGTGCGGGTGCGGGGGCAGGGGCAGCGGCCGAGCTGCCCGACCGGACACCGGGCACGCCCGCGTTCGCGGACTCGAACGACCCGGGCGGCGGGGTGATGCCGAAGTCGCGGCACCACTGGCCGGCCGGGCGTTCGGCGTGCCGGGTGGTGCCGTCGCTCGTCCGCAGCTGCAGCGGGATCGGCGGCAGCGGCGGGAGCTCCTGGCCGACCTCGGAGGCGAGCTCCTCGGCGTCCTTCTCCTCGGACATGCCGATCGGGCCGATGGTCTGGGCGTTGAGGAACTGGCGCACCACCGGCTCCTCCGAGCTCAGCAGCATCTCGCGTGGTCCGAACATGGCGAGGTGCTTGTGGTAGAGCAGGCCGATGTTGTCGGGCACCGTGCGCGCGGTGTTGATGTCGTGGGTGACGATGAGGAAGGTCGCGTCGATCTGGGCGTTGAGGTCGATGAAGAGCTGGTTGATGTAGGACGTGCGCACCGGGTCCAGGCCGGAGTCCGGCTCGTCGATGAGCAGGATCTCGGGGTCCAGCACCAGCGCCCGGGCCAGGCCGGCGCGCTTGCGCATCCCGCCGGAGATCTCGCCGGGCAGCTTGGACTCGGCGCCGGTGAGGCCGACGAGGTCCATCTTCTCCATGACGACCTCGCGGACCTGCGACTCGCTCTTGCGGGTGTGCTCCCGCAGCGGGAAGGCGACGTTGTCGTAGAGGTTCATCGAGCCGAACAGCGCACCGTCCTGGAAGAGGACGCCGAAGAGCTTGCGGATCTCGTAGAGGTCGTGCTCGCGCAGCTGGGTCAGGTCGCGGCCGGCGATCATGATCGACCCGGCGTCGGGCTTCAGCAGGCCCACCAGCGTCTTGAGGAACACCGACTTCCCGGTGCCCGACGGTCCGAGCATCACCGAGATCTCGCCGGCCGGGAGGGTCAGCGTGACGTCGTTCCAGATCACCTGGGACCCGAACCGCTTGGTCAGGCCCTCGACCTTGATCTCAACGCCCACTGCTCACCTCGTCGTGGTTGGGGTACTGCGAGCCCGCCATCCACGGCCGGTCCCGGTTCGCATGGCTCAACGAGGAGGCGTCCCCGAAGTTACGGGCGGGTATGCCGCGCGGCGGCGGGTATGCCGCGCGGCCGCCGGGATGCCGAAGGCGCGGCATACCCCGCCCCTGGCATCCCACAGCCGGTTGTCCACAGGGCTCCAGCGACGCTCCGGGCGTTCCGGCAGGCTGGGACCATGCCCGAGTCGCGCCGCCTGCAGTCGCGGGCGCAGCGCGCGGCGGCGGCAGCGCAGTTCGCCGGGGACCACGGTGGCGTCGTGCACCGTGGTCAGCTCCGCTCGCGCGGGGTCGGGCGGGACGACGTGCGTGCCGAGGTGGCTGCCGGGCGCTGGCAGGTCGCGGGTCGGCACACCGTGCTGGTCGGCGCCGGGCCCCTGTCGGCGGAAGCGGCTCGTTGGCAGGCGGTCTGGGAGACCGGCGCCGGCGCTGTCCTGGACGGTGCCGTGGCGCTGCTGGCGTCCGGGCTGGCGGGGTTCCACACCGACCGCCTCGACGTGAGCCTGCCGCACCGCAACCGCTGCCACGACGTCGCCGGCGTCACCCGGCACCGCCGCCGAGCCATGCCGCCGACGGTCGGGGCCGGTCTGCCGAGGGTGCGACCCGCCCATGCCGCGATCCACGCGGCGCAGTGGGCTGTCAGCGACCGCCAGGCGGCCCTGGTGCTGTGTCTGGTGATCCAGCAGCGGCTGGTGCGACCGGTCGACCTGGTCAGCGCCTGGGCCGGGGTGGGCCGCGGCCGCCGCCGACGCCTGATCGCCGCCGTCGTGGCAGACCTGTGCGAGGGAGCGCAGTCGCTGGGCGAGCTGGACTTCGCGCGCTGGTGCCGTCGGCGGGGTCTGCCCGAGCCCAGTCGACAGGTGGTCCGGACGACGTCGCGGGGTCGGGTCTACCTCGATGTGGCCTGGGAGGACGTCGGCCTCGTGGTCGAGGTCGACGGCGGTCACCACGCCGCGGCCCTCGCCCCGGTCGACGACGCCCTGCGTCAGAACGACGTCGTCCTCGAGGGCTCCACCGTGCTCCGGATCCCCGTGATCGGGCTGCGCCTCGCCCCCGACCGCTTCCTGGACCAGGTGGTCCGCGCTCATGCCCGCCTCAGGGGTCTGGCGGCCTGACCTGCGGTCGGTCAGCCGCCCGGGGATGCCAAGGGCGCGACATACCCCGCCCTTGGCATCCCCGGACGCCGTGGCACACCCCCGGACATGCGCGAAGGCGGGCCCGACCGGAGTCGGACCCGCCTTGGCGGACGTGCAGTGCTCCCCCGCCGGAGCGGGGAAGCGTCAGATCACTTGACGGTGACGGTGGCGCCGGCGCCCTCGAGGGCGTCCTTGGCCTTCTCCGCAGCAGCCTTGTCGACCTTCTCGAGAACGGCCTTGGGGGCACCGTCCACGAGGTCCTTGGCTTCCTTCAGGCCGAGGGAGGTCAGCGCGCGGACCTCCTTGATGACCTGGATCTTCTTGTCGCCAGCAGCCTCGAGGACGACGTCGAACTCGTCCTGCTCCTCGGCAGCAGCAGCGTCGCCGCCGGCCGGGGCGCCAGCCGCGGCAACGGCCACGGGGGCAGCAGCGGTGACGTTGAAGGTGTCCTCGAACTGCTTCACGAACTCGGAGAGCTCGATGAGGGTCATTTCCTTGAAGGCCTCAAGGAGCTCGTCGGTGGAGAGCTTCGCCATGATGGGCGTCCTTTCGTGTGTTCTGTATGCCGTGAGTGGCGTTTGGTGGATGAGCTGGACGGGTCGGGGTCACCCCCGAACCGGGTCAGCTCTCGTCGCCACCCTCGGCGACGTCGGAGTTGCTTGCCGTGTCATCCTCGGCCGCGGGGGCCTCGGCGGGGGTTTCTTCGGCGTCGGCCTCGGCAGCGGGAGCAGCGGCGTCAGCCACCGGACCCTGTGCCTCGACCTTGGCACGCAACGCGTCGACGACCCGAGCGGTCTGCGACAGCGGTGCAGCGAAGAGGTAGACAGCCTGGCTGAGCGACGCCTGGAGGGCACCGGCCAGCTTGGACAGGAGAACCTCGCGGGACTCGAGGTCCGCAAGCTTCGTGATCTCCTCGGGGGTGAGGGCCTTGCCGTCGAGGACGCCGCCCTTGATCACGAGGAGGGGGTTCGCCTTGGCGAAGTCACGCAGGCCCTTGGCAGCCTCGACCGGGTCACCGTCAACGAAGGCGATGGCGGACGGGCCGACGAGCTGTCCGTCGAATGCCGTGACTCCGGCATCCTTGGCAGCAAGTTCGGTCAGCGTGTTCTTCACGACGGCGAAGGTGGCGTTTCCGCGCAGCGAGTTGCGCAGGTCGGTGATCTGCTTCACCGAAAGCCCGCGGTACTCGGTCAGCACGGCCGCGCCGGAGGTGCGGAACTTGTCCGACAGCTCGGCGATGGTCGCAGCCTTGTCAGCCTTGGCCATGGGGCCTCCCTTCCGTGTGTGCGACCGCTGGGAAGTGAAGGCCGGCATGAGAAGAGCCCCGTGCACAGGCACGGGGCTCGCACGCGGACACGCTCGAGAGCCTGTCCTGCGGTTGAATCGTGGCCTGCGCTGGATGCCCACCTCAGTGGGACCTTCGGTCACGTGCTGCCTCTTGCGGTGGCACGCGACAACCAAGCGGTCTGTGGTCAGGGACCAGCGTAGGTGCTGCCCGCCCCCGGACCAAATCGCGTCGGGGGTCTCAGCTGGTCGGGAGCTCGAACTTGCCCACCTGGTCGGCCGGGGGCACCGTGATGGTGACCGGCTTGCCCCAGTCGGCGAAGGTGATGGTGATGGTCTGGCCCTCGGCATCGACGGTCATCTTCGTCGGGCGGTCCGACGCGTCGAGGGTGTAGCGCGCCTTGACCGGCTGCGCCGAGGGTGACGCGGTCGCGGTGCCGCCGCCCGTCAGCGTCGACGGGTCGATGGTGACGTCGTAGACGGACTCCTCGCCGGAGCTGCTCACGACCGTGGCCCTGCTGCCCTTGAGGGCGGTGGCCAGCTGGCGCGGGTCGCCCATCTCACCGGTGAGGCCGGCGAACATCTTGCTCACCGGGTCGGTGCCCTTGGGGTCGATCTTCACCCACGGCTTGGTCGAACCGGGGAGGCCCTTCATGTAGATGATCCCGCCGGCGGAGATGATCTGCAGGGTCTGGCCCTGGATCGCCATCTCCATCGACTGCTCCATCTTGGCGTCCTTCATGGTGAAGGAACCCTTCGCGCTCCCCTGCGCCCCCAGGTCCATCGTCACCGTGCCGGATCCGGCCTCGAGCATCGCGTCGGTCATCCGCGTGGCCAGGGCAGCACCGTCGACGGTGTCACCGGCCTTGACAGCCCCCGCTGCGGCCGAGCTGCTGCTCGAGGAGGACGACGTGGAGGCGGCCGGCGTGGCGGGGTCCGAGCTGCCGCAGGCGCTCAGGCCCAGGGCCGCGGTCAGCGCGACGACGGCGATCGAGGTGGTCTTCATGCGGGTCCCCCAGGAGTGTGGTGCGAAGGTGCGCGGTCACGCGGACCCATCAACCATAACTGCCCTGGCCCCGGGGGTACGCACGCGGCAGAGCCCGCCTCCCCTGCGGGGTGACGGGCTCTGCGCGGTGCGGCGGGACTCAGGCGGTGGCCTCGTCCTCGACCAGCAGGTTGCGGGTGCGGTTGTAGTCCACGGGGATGCCGGGGCCCATCGTGGTGGACATGGTCGCCTTCTCGATGTAGCGGCCCTTGGAGGAGGACGGCTTGAGGCGCAGGATCTCCTCGAGCGCCGCGCCGTAGTTCTCCACGAGCGACGTCTCGTCGAAGGAGGCCTTGCCGATGATGAAGTGCAGGTTCGCGTGCTTGTCGACGCGGAACTCGATCTTGCCGCCCTTGATGTCGGTCACGGCCTTGGCGGTGTCCATGGTGACGGTGCCGGTCTTCGGGTTGGGCATGAGACCACGCGGGCCCAGGACCTTGCCGAGGCGACCGACCTTGCCCATCATGTCCGGCGTCGCGACGACCGAGTCGAAGTCGAGCCAGCCGCCGGCCACCTTCTCCAGCAGGTCGTCGGAGCCGACGAAGTCGGCGCCGGCCTCACGGGCGGCCTCGGCCTTGTCGCCGTTGGCGAAGACCAGGACGCGAGCAGTCTTGCCCGTGCCGTGCGGGAGGTTCACGGTGCCGCGCACCATCTGGTCGGCCTTGCGCGGGTCGACACCGAGGCGCATGGCGACCTCGACGGTCTCGTCGTACGTGGCCTTGGCGGCGGACTTGGCGAGGCGGACGGCCTCGAGCGGGGCGTAGGCCTTGGTGGTGTCGATCTTGTCCGCGGCCTCGCGGTATGCCTTGCTGCGCTTCATTTCTGCTCCTGGAGTCAGGTGGTGCGGGTGGAGTTGTGGTCGAGCGGACCAGCGCGGTCCTGCCACGGGTCCCGGTATGCCGCCGAGGCGGCACACCGGGGGGATCGGGGTGTTACTTCAGGTCGGTGTCGACGCCCATGGAGCGGGCGGTGCCGGCGATGATCTTCATGGCCTGCTCGACGTCGTTGGCGTTGAGGTCTTCCATCTTCATCGTGGCGATCTCGCGGACCTGGTCGGCCGACAGCTTGGCGACCTTGGTCTTGTGCGGCTCACCCGAGCCCTTGGGGACGCCGGCAGCCTTCTTGATCAGCTCGGCGGCCGGGGGGGTCTTGGTGATGAAGGTGAAGGAACGGTCTGCGTAGACCGTGATCTCCACGGGGATGACGTTGCCGCGCTGGGACTCGGTCGCAGCGTTGTACGCCTTGACGAACTCCATGATGTTGACGCCGTGCTGACCGAGGGCGGGGCCGACGGGCGGGGCGGGCGTCGCGGCGCCGGCCTGGATCTGGAGCTTGATGAAGCCGGTGATCTGCTTCTTCTTGGGAGGCATGTCCTGGTGTTCCTTCTGGGTTGGTTGGGCCTACGCCGTGGGCGATGACCCGGTTGCAGTACCCCCGAGGACCGGGGGCAGGAGTCGAACCCTCAGATCTTGGCGACCTGGTTGAACGACAGCTCGACCGGGGTCTCCCGGCCGAAGATCGAGACGAGCACCTTGAGCTTCTGGGTGTCGGGGCTGATCTCGGAGATCGTGGCAGGAAGGGTCTCGAAGGGCCCTTCCATGACGGTGACGGACTCGCCGACCTCGAAGTCGACGACCGCGACCTCGCGGGGCTTGCCGCCACCTGCACCCGAACCCGCAGCAGCCTGGTGCTCGAGGTCGGCCGGGGCCAGCATGGTGTAGACCTCGTCGAGGCTCAGCGGCACCGGCTGGTGGGCGTTGCCGACGAAGCCGGTCACGCCGGGCGTGTGGCGCACGGCGCCCCACGACTCGTCGGTGAGGTCCATGCGGACCAGCACGTACCCGGGCATCCGGACGCGCTTGACCAGCTTCTTCTGGCCGTTCTTGATCTCGGTGACCTCTTCCATCGGGACCTGGGCCTCGAAGATGAAGTCCTCCATGTTGAGGGAGGTCGTGCGGTTCTCGAGGTTCGCCTTCACGCGGTTCTCGTATCCCGCGTAGGAGTGCACGACGAACCAGTCGCCGAACTTGCTGGCGAGGGCGTCCTTGAACTCCTTGACCGGGTCGGCGGCGGGGGCGTCGATGTCGACCTCGTCGCTCGCCGGCACGTCGTCCCCCTCGGCGGCCTCTGCCGCGGTGGGGTCGTCGCTGAAGGAGACCTCGGCGGCCTCGGGCGCGTCGGCGGCGTCGGGCTCGTCGGTGGCGTCGAGCTCGTCGGTGGCGTCGGGCTCGTCGGTGGCGTCGGTGTCCACGGAGTCGTCGACAGGGTCCGTCCCGGGCTCCTCGAGCTCGGCGGCCTCGGTGCTCGCAGCGACCTCGTCGGTCTGCGGCTCCGCGTTGTCGGTGGTCCTCTGGTCGGACACGCTGATGACCTACTTCCTTCTGGTGTTCACCGGGTGAAACCCCGGGTCAGTGCTGGCGCAGCGGCGACTAGCCGCCGAAGACCCACAGGACGAGCCTGGTGAAGACGAAGTCCACGGTGGCGACGATGGCCATGACGAACACGACGAACACGATCACGACGATCGTGTAGTTGATCAGCTCGCTGCGCGTCGGCCGGACGACCTTGCGCAGCTCGTCGAGGATCTGGCTGACGAACAGCGACATCGAGCGGAAGAACCGGGAGATCGGGTTGCCACCCTTTCCGCCCTTGCGGCCGGTGCGACCCGAGCCGCGGGTCTGCGCGCTCACGTCCGTCACGATGCCTCTTCTCACTGATGGTCTGCCGTGCTGCCGGGTCGGCCGCAGGTGCTGCAACGCAGGGCAGGAGGGACTCGAACCCCCAACCGCCGGTTTTGGAGACCGGAGCTCTACCAATTGAGCCACTGCCCTACGGAACGCCTCGCGGGGAGCGGGGAGTTCCGGTGGCTGGCTCCTTCCACCCCCACGACCTGCCCGAGGGCACGCCGGAAGCATGGTCGAAGTCAACCGGGAAGCAAGCATACGTGAGCCGACGCCCCGAATGCGAACTCGCCCCGGCGCCGGGCCCGCTGTGCGCCATACGGACGCCCGCTGCGCGGCACCGCGGTGCTCTGGGACGATGGCGGGGTGACCGAGCAGACCGCCACCCACCGCCCCACCGCCCTCGCCGAGCGCTCCGCCGACGAGCTCGCGTCGTTCGTCCTCGAGCAGCAGGAGGCGTATGCCGCCCTCAAGGAGCGCGGGCTGAAGCTCGACCTCACGCGTGGCAAGCCGGCCAGCGAGCAGCTCGACCTCTCCAACGACCTGCTGGCCCTGCCGAAGGGGTTCACCGACGGCAGCGGCACCGACACGCGCAACTACGGCGGCCTCGAGGGGCTCAAGGAGCTGCGGGAGATGTTCGCGGAGCTGTTGTGGGTCGACCCCGAGCAGGTCGTGGCCGGCGGCAACTCGAGCCTGTCGATGATGAAGGACACCCTCGTCGACCTGCTGCTGCACGGCGGCGTCGACTCACCCCGGCCGTGGAGCCAGGAGGAGAAGGTCACCTTCATCTGCCCGGTCCCGGGGTACGACCGGCACTTCACGCTGCTGCAGTCCTTCGGCATCGAGATGGTGACCGTGCCGATGCACGACGACGGCCCGGACGCCGAGGCGGTCGCAGCACTCGTGGCGACGGACCCGACGATCAAGGGCATGTGGGTCGTGCCGACCTACGCGAACCCCTCCGGCTCGGTGGTCTCGCAGGAGGTCGCAGCCCGGCTCGCGTCGATGCCGACGGCGGCACCCGACTTCAAGATCTTCTGGGACAACGCCTACGCCCTGCACCACCTCACGCAGGACGAGGCGAAGAGCGCCGACATCCTGAGCCTCGCGGCCGCCTCCGGCCACCCGCACCGCCCGGTGATGTTCGCCTCCACGTCCAAGATCACCTGGGCCGGGGCCGGGGTGGCGTTCTTCGCGGCATCGGTGGAGAACGTGAAGTGGTACCTCGGGCACCTCGGGAAGGGCTCGATCGGCCCCGACAAGGTCAACCAGCTCCGACACCTCCAGTTCTTCGGCTCGCCGCAGGGTGTGCGGGACCACATGCTCAAGCACCGAGCGATCATCGCCCCGAAGTTCGCCGAGGTGGAGCGCGTCCTCACCGAGCGCCTCGAAGGCCTCGGTGTCGCCACGTGGACCCGACCGACCGGCGGCTACTTCGTCAGCCTGGACGTCCTGGACGGCACCGCCTCCCGGGTGGTCCAGCTCGCCAAGGAGGCCGGGATCGCCCTGACGCCGGCCGGGTCGTCCTTCCCCCTGGGCGACGACCCGCGCAACCGCAACATCCGGCTCGCCCCGACCTTCCCCCCGCTGGGCCAGGTCACCGAGGCCATGGAGGCGGTCGCCACCTGCGTGCTGCTCGCGGCCGCAGAGCAGGCCACCGCAGAGCAGGCCACCGCAGAGCAGGCCACCGGGGAGCCCCGCCCCTGAGGTGGCCCCGCGCCACACCTCGCACGGCGGGACCCTTGGCCTTGCGGCACCATCGCCGCTGGCGCAGGGTGGAGCCATGAGCGATCAGCCCGGCACCGAAAGCATCGAGGACGACCTCGGCAGCTACAGCGTGGACGACTCCGTCGACGCCGGCAGCGGCCAGAAGGGACTGCTGGACTCCAGCGAGGGCGACAACGAGCCCTGGTCCCCGCCCGACCAGCAGCCGCGCAACACCGAGTGGGGCACGACGGCCACCGAGCAGGGCCTCGACGAGAGCATCGAGCAGCGCGTCATGCAGGAGGTCCCCGACCCTGACTCCGCGTACGGCGCCCCCGACAACGAGAGTGGTCTGGACGAGGAGCCGCGCATCGGGGGTGACGACCCCGACAGCATCGAGGCCGACCAGGACTTCCTCGGTGATGCCGAGGTGGGTGACGCCCCGGCAGGGACGCTGACCGACCCCGACGAGGGCGCCCGCGAGGACGTCGACTCCGAGCTGCTCGGCGACGAGAGCGGTGGCGGCTCCGGCGACCTCAGCCCCGAGGAGCAGGCCATGCACGTCATCGACGGCGACTGAGACCCCCGACCTGGCCGGAGGCGTCGACCCCTCGGGGTCGGCGCCTCTACGCGTCTGTCGCGGTGCCAGAATGCACCGCATGTCCCGCCCGGTCGTGTCCCTCCCCAAGGCGCACCTGCACCTGCACTTCACCGGTTCGATGCGCGTCGAGACGCTCCGCGAGCTCGCGGACAAGCACGACCTGCACCTCCCTGATGCCCTCACCAGCGGGTGGCCCCCGCAGCTGAGCGCCCGGGACGAGCGCGGGTGGTTCCGCTTCCAGCGGCTGTATGACGCGGCCCGCGCCTGCGTGCGCGACGAGGACGACCTGCGCCGCATCGTCCGCGAAGCGGCCCGGGACGACGCGGCCGAGGGCTCGCGGTGGCTGGAGATCCAGGTCGACCCCACGTCGTACGCCCCGTTCGTCGGCGGGATCACCCCGGCCCTGGAGATCATCCTCGACGAGGCGGCCGCGGCTTCCCGCGAAGAGGCCACCGGGGTCGCCGTCATCGTCGCGGCCAGCCGCATCCGGCACCCGCTGGACGCCCGCACCCTGGCCCGGCTGGCGACGCAGTACGCCGGTGACGGCCCCGGCACCGTGGTGGGGTTCGGGCTGAGCAACGACGAGCGGCGCGGCGCGACGGCCGAGTTCGCTCCCGCCTTCGCCCTGGCGCGACGCGCCGGCCTGACCCTGGTCCCCCACGCCGGTGAGCTGCTCGGCCCCGCTGCCGTCGAGGCCACCCTCGATGCCGTGGGACCCGACCGGCTCGGGCACGGTGTGCGCAGCGTCGAGGAGCCCCGGGTCCTCGAGCGGGTCGCCGAGGCCGGGGTCGCCCTCGAGGTCTGCCCCGGCAGCAACATCGCCCTCGGCGTCTACGCCGATGCCGAGGACGTGCCCTTGCGCACCATCGTCGAGCACGGCATCCCCGTCGCCCTGGGTGCCGACGACCCCCTGCTGTTCGGGTCGCGGCTGGCCGCCCAGTACGACATGGCCAGGGAGGTGCTCGGGTTCTCCGACCAGGAGCTCGCCGAGCTGGCCCGGGGTTCGCTGCGGGCGAGTCGCGCACCGGCAGCGGTGCGGGACGCCGCCCTGGCGGACGTGGACGCCTGGCTGGCCGCGCCGGCCTGAGTCCTACAGGCCGTGGCCGACGAGGACCGGCTCGTTGACCAGGACCACCCCGAACGCCTCGTGCACGCCGTCCCGCACCGCCCGGGCGAGGCCCGCGACCTCGGCTGCGGTGGCCCCGCCACGGTTGGTCAACGCCAGGGTGTGCTTGCCCGAGATGGCCGCCGAGCTGCCCGGCAGGCTGAACCCCTTGCCGAAACCGGCCTGCTCGATCAGCCAGCCGGCGCTGGTCTTGATGTTGCCGTCGGGGTCGGCGAAGCGGGGCGGGGTCGCGCCCTCGGCCCCGAGGCGGGCGGTGGCGCGGGCCTCGAGGTCGGCGAAGTGCGGCACCGACAGGATCGGGTTGGTGAAGAACGAGCCGCACGACCAGGTGTCGTGGTCGTCGGCGTCGAGCACCATGCCCCGCTGACCGCGCTGCTGCAGGACTGCCTCGCGCGCCGCGGCAAGCGGGACCCGGTCGCCGACGGCGACGTCGAGCTGGCGCGCGAGGTCGGCGTACCCCACCGGCTGGCTGAGCTCGCTGGGGATGAGCTGGAACAGCACGTCGAGGACGACGAAGCGACTCGTGGCCTTGAAGATCGAGTGGCGGTAGGTGAAGCCGCACTCCAGCGAGGCGAAGGTGCGGACGCGCTGCTCGTGGCGGTCCCAGGCGCGCACCGAGGCGATCGTCTGGGCCACCTCCTGGCCGTAGGCGCCGACATTCTGCACGGGTGTCGCACCGGTGCCGCCGGGGATGCCGGACATCGCCTCGATGCCGGACCAGCCCTCGAGGACCGCGCGCGCCACGAGGTCGTCCCACGGCACACCCGCGGCGACCCGCACCATGACCCCGCCGCACAGGTCCGCCGACTCGACCTCGATCCCGTCGGAGGCGACGCGCACCACGGTGCCCGGGAACCCGGAGTCGGTGACCACGATGTTGCTGCCGCCGGAGATGACGAGCAGCGGCTCGTCGGCGTCGTCGACCTCACGGACCGCGTCGACGACCTCGTCGGTCGTCGTCGCGGTGACCAGCCGTGCCGCCGGGCCCCCGACGCGCATCGTCGTCAGGTCCGCGAGGGGGACGTCGTGCTCTTCGCGCATGGGTGGTCAGTCGAGCTGGACGACGGCCAGGCAGCGCCCGAGGACCTTGTCGCCACCACTGGTGACGGTCATCTCGACGGTGACGCGTCGGGTCTGCTCGTCGACGGACTTCACCACACCGCTGACCTCGATCGCTCCCCCACCCTCGGGGACGACGACGGGCTTGGTGAAGCGCGAGCCGAACTCCAGGACCCTGCCCCCGTCACCGGCCCACTCCTCGACGACGGCACCGGTGGCGCCCATCGTCCACATGCCGTGGGCGATGACGTCCGGCAGGCCGACGGAGGTCGCGAAGTCGTGGTCCTGGTGGATGGGGTTCTGGTCACCGGAGGCGTGGGCGTAGGCCACCAGGGTGTCGCGGCCCACCGCGAGGGTGCGGGCCGCGATGACGTCGCCGACAGAGGTGTCGGCCAGGGTGCGCACGGTCATGCTCACTCCCCTCCCCGGATGACGATGGTGGACGTCGAGGTGCACAGCGCCTCGCCGTCGGTGGTGGTGAGCTCGGTCCGGGTGGTGACCATCGAGTGGCCCCCGGCAGCGCGAACCGAGTCGACGGTGAGGGTGCCGAGCACGTCGTCACCCGCCGTGATCGGGCGGTGGTGGACGAACCGCTGCTCACCGTGGACGACCCGGCTGTAGTCGATCCCGGCCTCGGGGTCCTGGATGAACACCGCGTCGCACTGCTGGGCGATGGTGACGGCGAAGGTCGGCGGGGCGATCACGTCGGCGTAGCCGGCAGCCCGCGCCGCCTCGCTCGAGGTGTGCACCGGGTCGGTCGAACCCACAGCGGAGGCGAAGGCGGCGAGGCCTTCCGCGCTCACGGCATACGGGCCACTGGGCGGGTAGGTGCGCCCCACGAAGTCTGCGTTCACGGCCATGGCCCCCACCTTAGGGTGCAGTGCCGGGGACACGACAAAGCCGCCCGAGGACTGTCGTCCGGGGCGGCTGTCGAAGCGCGTGGGGTCAGCGGGTCTCGCGGTGCACCGTGTGCTTCTTGTCGCGAGGGCAGAACTTCTTCATCTCGAGCCGATCGGGGTTGTTCCGACGGTTCTTCTTGGTGATGTAGTTGCGCTCCTTGCAATCCACGCACGCCAAGGTGATCTTGGGGCGGACGTCTGCGCTCTTGCTAGCCACGGGGCAACCTGCTCTCGGAACTGACGGTGGTGATGTAGGTGGGCCGTCATGACATCGGGCAACATCAGGCGGCGACACATCAGGCTACGCGAACTCAGGCTGATCCTGAAATCGCGGTTGTAGCGGGAGCGGGGCTCGATCCCGCGACCTCACGATTATGAGTCGTGCGCTCTAACCAGCTGAGCTACCCCGCCATGGGGTGCAGCACCTTGCGGCGCCTCTCCCAGAGCCCCCTGTCGGAATCGAACCGACGACCTTTTCCTTACCATGGAAACGCTCTACCGACTGAGCTAAGGGGGCCTGCACGCCGGGGCTCGCAGAGCCGCGCGGAAGTGCGACGGTGAGACTACACGCTCCGGTGCCCGGACCGAAAATCGAGTGTCCAGCACGGGTATGGCGCGTGATCCGGGGCCGTTCGGCCGCCCGATCCGTGGGTGGTTCGCACCCCCTCGCCGGTGCGGTCGGAGGGGTCAGCGGAAGGCCTGCTCGCCGGTCATCGCCTGGCCGATCACCAGCGTGTGCATCTCGACGGTGCCCTCGTAGGTCAGCACCGACTCCAGGTTGTTCATGTGCCGGATGACGGGGTACTCGAGGCTGATCCCGTTGGCGCCGAGGATGGTTCGCGAGGTGCGACAGATGTCGAGCGCCTCGCGGACGTTGTTGAGCTTGCCGAGGCTGACCTGCTCGGGCCGAAGCGTGCCGGCGTCCTTGCGACGACCGAGGTGCAGGGCCAGCAGCTGGCCCTTGACCAGCTCGACGGCCATGTCGGCGAGCTTCTGCTGGGTGAGCTGGAAGCCCGCCAGCGGACGGCCGAACTGTTCGCGCTGCATGGAGTAGCGGCGGGCCGTGTCCAGGCTGGAACGGGCCGCCCCGAGCGAGCCCCACACGATGCCGTAGCGCGCCTCGGAGAGGCAGGACAGCGGACCCTTGAGACCGCGTGCCTCGGGGAGGACCGCATCGCCCGGGAGCCGCACCCCGTCGAGGACGAGCTCGCTGGTGACCGAGGCCCGCAGGCTCATCTTGTGCTTGATCTGCGGCGCGGAGAAGCCGGGGCTGTCGGTGGGCACCACGAACCCGCGGATCTCGTCGACACCGTCGACCTCCACCCGCGCCCAGACGACGGCGACATCGGCGACCGAGCCGTTGGTGATCCACATCTTCGAGCCGTCGAGGACCCAGTCGTCGCCGTCGCGGCGGGCCCGGGTGCGCATCGAGGCGGGGTCGCTGCCGTGGTCGGGCTCGGTGAGGCCGAAGCACCCGATCGCCTCCCCCGCCGCCATGGCGGGCAGCCAGCGCTCCTTGTGGGCCTCGGTGCCCCAGCGGTGGATCGCGAACATCGCCAGCGACCCCTGCACGGAGACCAGGCTGCGCACCCCGGAGTCGGTGGCCTCGAGCTCGAGGCAGGCGAGGCCGTAGTCGACCGCGCTCATGCCGGCGCAGCCGTACCCCTCGAGGTGCATGCCGAGCAGGCCGAGGGCGCCGAGCTCCTTGGTCAGCCCGCGGAGGTCGTCGACCTCGCCGCGCTCGAACCAGTCGGCGACGTACGGCTCGACCCGGTGGTCCAGGAAGGTCCGCACCGTGCTGCGCACGGCCTTCTCCTCGTCACTGAGCAGGTCGTCGATCCCGGCGAGGTCCATCGGGTCGAGGGGGCGGCGGGCGGAGGAGGCCATGGGCCCATCCTGCCCCGTCGACGCGCCCGAGGGGGTCGGGCTCCGGCTCAGGTCGGCCGCGAGTCAGGGGCGCTTGCGCGTCAGCTCTGCGACGTGGGCGACGGCATACGCATACCCGCTGGGGCCGCAGCCCACGATGACCGCGGTCGCGATGTCCGAGAGGTAGGAGTGGTGCCGGAACTCCTCGCGGGCGTGCACGTTCGACAGGTGCACCTCGACGATGGGGGTGGTGACCGTCGCGAGCGCGTCGCGCAGGGCGATCGAGGTGTGGGTCAGGGCGCCGGCGTTGACGACGAACCCCACGGCAGACGTGCGCAGCTCGTGGATCGCGTCGATGAGGACGCCCTCGTGGTTGCTCTGGCGGAAGTCGACGCGCAGGCCCGCCTCGCTGGCGGCCTGGCGGCACAGCGCCTCGACGTCGGCGAGGGTGTCGCGGCCGTAGATCTCGGGCTCCCGCTCACCGAGCAGGTTGAGGTTGGGGCCGTTGAGGACGACGACGGTGGGCTCGCTCATGGGCCCAGCGTAGGTGAGGGCCCCCCGTCGGGGCGGGACCGCAGGAGGGGCCCCACCTCGCGGTGGAGCCCCTCGTCATCCGCGGATGGCGCGCTCAGCCCTTGCGGCGGCACCACCGGACCAGCCCGATGGCGGCCAGCAGCGCCACCAGACCTGCCGCGATCTGCGCGGCGTAGGACTTCAGCACGACCGGCAGGACGGCAGTACCGAGGTCGAGGGCCTCCGGCTCCCGGGTGGGGGTGGGTGTGCGCGCCGCCGCAGCTGATGCCGGCACCGGCACGGGAGCGTCCGCTGCCCGGGCCGCCGTGGCGGCAGACCCGTTCGACTCCGCGTGCGCCTGCGCCACCGGTTCCTCGGCGGCCGGTGGAGTGCCCACCTTGCCCTCGATGCAGGCCACGAACTGGTTGAGCAGCTTGTCCGACACGTCCTGCATGACGCCTCGGCCGAACTGCGCCGGTTTGCCGGTGATGTTGAGGTCGGTCTGCACCTCTGCCCTGGTGTTCCCGTCACCGGCGTCGAAGAGCTCGACGGTCACGGTCGCACCGGCGGTGCCGTTGCCCCGCTTGTCCTTGCCCTTGGCCTCGATGACGGCGCGATGGGCTGCGTCGTCGCGCTCGACGAACGAGCCGGTGCCGGAGTAGACCAGCGCGATGGGTCCGAGCTTGACCTTGACCGTGCCGGAGAAGCCGTCCTCGGTCACCTCGGTGACCGTGGCGCCCGGGAAGCAGCTGCCGACCTCCTGGAGGTCCATGAAGGTGTCCCAGGTCTGGTCGAGCGACGCGGGCACCGTGAACGTGTGGCTCAGCTCCATGGGCTCACCCACCTGCCGCGGCGAGGACCGCACGCCGGGTGAGGACGGTGGCGAGGTGCTTGCGGTAGTCGGCGTCGCCGTTGAGGTCCGACGGCGGGCTGGTGCCGTCGGCCGCTGCGGCACAGGCCTCGCGCACCGCGTCGTCCGTGGCGGCCTTGCCGACCAGGGCCTGCTCCACCGCGGTGGCCCGCAGCGGGGTGGAGCCCATGTTGGTCAACCCGATCTTCGCCTCGGCGATGGTGCCGCCGTCGATGCGGACCGTCGCGGCGACCGCGACGATCGACCACTGGTGGGCGACCCGTACGAACTTCTCGTAGCGGCTCCCCCACCCGGTGTGCTTCGGGATGCGGATGGCGGTGAGCAGCTCTCCCTCACCGACGGCCGTCTCGAACAGGTCGAGGAAGAAGTCGCCCGCCGCGACGGTGCGCTCCCCTCCGGGTCCGGTGATGACGTACTCGGTGTCCAGGGCGAGCGCAGGGGCGCCGACGTCACCGGCCGGGTCGGCATGGACCAGGGCCCCGCCGACCGTGCCGCGGTGCCGGATCTGGGGGTCGGCCACCTCGGTGATGGCGTCGGTGAGCACCCCCGCGTGCTGGCGGACGAGGTCGCTCGCCAGCACGTCGGCATACGTGGTCATCGCCCCGATCACGACGTGGTCGCCCTCGTCGCGCACGCCGCGCAGCTCCTCGATCCGGCCGAGGTCGATGACCTTCTCCGGTGCGTTGAGCCGCATCCGCAGGATGGGGAGCAGGCTCTGCCCGCCGGCCATCACCTTGGCGTCGTCACCGGCCTCGGCCAATGCGCTGAGCGCGTCGGCGACCGAGGTGGGGGCGAGGTAGTCGAACTGGGCCGGGATCACTGCGCTGCTCCGTTCGTCGCGGACCCCGTATCGGCGCCGCCGGCCGGGTCCTGGTTGGGGGCGTCCTCGTCGAAGTGCGGCTGGGCGCTCCCGGTCGTCGGGTCGGCCTGCTGGCTGCCCGCGCTCTGGATCGCCCGCCACACCCGCTCGGGGGTGCACGGCATCGCGATGTCGTTGATGCCGAGGTGACGGACGGCGTCGACGACGGAGTTGACCACGGCCGGGGTGGAGGCGATGCAGCCCGCCTCGCCGACGCCCTTGGTGCCGAGGTCGTTCGTGGTGGACGGTGACACGGTGTTCTCGGTGACCAGGGAGATCGTGTCGGCCGCCGTGGGCAGCGTGTAGTCGACGAACGAGCCCGACACCAGGGTGCCCTGGTCGTCGTAGACCGCTTCCTCCCAGAGCGCCTGGGCCATGCCCTGGATGATCCCGCCGTGCACCTGGCCCTCGACGATGAGGGGGTTGACGATGGTGCCGACGTCGTCGACGGAGACGTACTTGCGCACCGTGACCTTGCCCGTCTCGGTGTCGACCTCGGTCGCGCACAGGTGGGTGCCGTGCGGGAAGGAGAAGCTCACCGGGTCGAAGGTGACATCGGCATCCAGCGTCGGCTCCACCCCGTCGGGCAGGTTGTGGGCCAGGAACGTGGCCATCGCGACGTCGGCCATGCCGATGCCCTTGTCGGTGCCCTTGACGTTGAACCGGCCACCGGAGAACTCCAGGTCGTCGGCCGAGGCCTCGAGCAGGTGGGCCGCGATGACCTTGGCCTTCTCGACGACCTTCTTCGCAGCCAGCACCACGGCCTGACCGCCGACGACCAGGGATCGCGAGCCGTAGGTGTCCATCCCCTTGGACGAGATCTGCGTGTCTCCGTGCAGGACCTCGATGTCCTCGAAGGGGATGCCGAGCTGGTCGGCGGCGATCTGGCTCCAGGCCGTCTCGTGGCCCTGCCCGTGGGCGCTGGAGCCGGTGATGACCTCGACCTTGCCGGTCGCGAGCATCCGGATGGAGGCCGACTCCCAGCCACCGGCGCCGTAGTTGAGCGAGCCCAGCACGCGGGACGGCGCCAGGCCGCACATCTCGGTGAAGGTCGAGATCCCGATGCCCAGCTGGACCCGGTCGCCGCTGTCACGTCGGCGTTTCTGCTCGGCTCGCAGCCCGTCGTAGTCGAACAGCTCCATGGCCCGGTCGGTGGCGGCCTCGTAGTTGCCCGAGTCGTACTCCAGCCCGCACACGGAGGTGAAGGGGAACTCCTCGTGCGTGATCCAGTTGCGCTGGCGGATCTCCATGGGGTCCACCCCCACCTCCGCCGCCAGCTCGTCCATGAGCCGCTCGATGGCGAAGGTCGCCTCGGGCCGGCCGGCGCCACGGTAGGCGTCGACCCAGGTCTTGTTGGTGTAGATCGGGGTGCAGTTGAACTGGTAGGCGGGGAACTTGTAGATGCCGTTGAACATGAAGGCGCCGAGCACGGGCACCCCGGTCCCGACGGTGCCGGCGTAGGCACCCATGCCGGCGAGCAGGTCCACCTTGAGCCCGGTGACCTTGCCCTCCTTGGTCGCCGCGAGGGTCAACGTCTGCCACTGGTCCCGGCCGTGGTGACCGGAGACCAGGGACTCGGAGCGGGTCTCGGTCCACTTGCAGGGCTTGCCGAGGCGCCGGGCCGCGAGGACGGTGATGATCTCCTCGGGAGTGAACTGCAGCTTGCCGCCGAAGCCGCCTCCCACGTCGGGGGCGATGACCCGCACCTTCTGCTCCGGGATGCCGAGGATGGCCGCGATGAAGAACTTCGTGATGTGCGGGATCTGGCTCGAGGTCCAGACGGTGAGCTGCTCACCGGTCGGGTCGACCATGACCGAACGGGGTTCCATGAACGCCGGGATCAGCCGTTGCTGGAGGTACTCCCGCTCGATGAGGATGCCGTCCGTCCGAGCGGTCTCGATCGCGTCGTCCACGGCGCTGCCGGTGCCCGCGTTGGCGGAGTCGAACTGCCAGAAGGCGGCCTTGTTGGTGCCGAGGTCGGGGTGCGTCAGCACCTCGTCCTTGGCCGCCTCGCGCAGGTCGAGGACCGGCGGGAGGAGCTCGTAGTCGACGTCGACCAGCTCGGCGGCGTCACGGGCGGCTGCGGCCGACCGGGCCACGACGACCGCGACGACCTCGCCGGCGAAGGCCACGTGGTCGACCGCGATCGACGGGTGGTTGGGCGTCTTCTGCTCCGTGGTGATGGCCCAGGCCGTGGGCACGCTGCCCTGCTCGTCCTTGACGTCGGCGCCGGTGAGGACGGCGGAGACCCCGGGGGCGGCCTTGGCCGCCTCGACGTCGATGGCCGTGATCTGGGCGTGGGCGTGCGGGCTGCGGACCATCGCCAGGTGCAGCATCCCGGTGGCCTGGAGGTTGTCGGTCCACCTGGTGCGTCCGGTGATGAGGCGCTGGTCCTCCTTGCGCTTGCGCTTCGAGCCGACCTCGGTCGTGGGGCGGTCGTCGACGGCGGTCATGACTGGGCACCTTCCGTGGCAGCGGTACCGGTACCGGCACCGGCGCCGGCGGCTTCCTGCACGGCCTTGACGATGTTGTGGTAGCCGGTGCACCGGCACAGGTTGCCCTCGAGCCCGACGCGGATCTGCTCCTCGGAGGGGTCGGGGTTCTCGTTGAGCACGTCGATCGCCTGCATGATCATGCCGGGGGTGCAGTAGCCGCACTGCAGGGCGTGGCAGTTGTGGAACGCCTGCTGCATCGGGTGCAGCTCACCGTCCCGGGCGAGGCCCTCGATGGTGGTCACCTCGTGGCCGTCGGCCTGGACCGCCAGCATGTTGCAGGACTTCACGCTGCGACCGTCGAGGTGCACCGTGCACGCCCCGCAGTTGCTCGTGTCGCAGCCGACGACGGTGCCGGTCTTGCCCAGGCTCTCCCTCAGGTAGTGGACCAGCAGCGTGCGCGGCTCCACCTCGTCCTCGTAGCCGACTCCGTCGACCGTGACGTTGATGCGGGTCATCCAACACTCCTTTGTGTTCGAGCTGCACCTGCCGGTGCCTCTGCGGATCTCTTGATGCCTTGCCCTGCGCTGACCACCGTCCAGTCCGGCTATGCCCCGGCCCCACCCCCTGCGCGGGTCGACGCGGCGGTCGACGCTGCGGTCGACGCCCCTCGGGACCCTGGTGCCGCCTGGGGTTCGTGCGGCGCCGGTCCGTGGTGGTGGATGGGGCCGTCGCGGTGGGCCAGCCGGTCACCGCGTCCGCCCCACTGCAGGGCGACGATCTCGGCCGCGATGCTCACCGCCGTCTCCTGCGGCGTGCGGGCGCCGAGGTCGAGCCCGATGGGGCTGGACAGGCGGTCCAGCTCGATCTCGGTGAGTCCGGCCTCGCGCAGCCGTGCCACCCGGTCCTCGTGCGTACGGCGCGAGCCCATCGCCCCGACGAACGCCACCTCGGGCAGGCGCAGCGCGATCTCCAGGACGGGGACGTCGAACTTCGGGTCGTGGGTGAGCACGCAGACCACGGTCCGCCCGTCGAGGCGGCCGGCGTCGCGCTCGGCCTCGAGGTAGCGGTGCGGCCACTGCACGACGACCTCGTCGGCCGACGGGAACCGGCTGGTCGTGGCGAACACCGGGCGCGCGTCGACGACGGTGACCTCGTAGCCCAGGAAGTGGCCCATGTGCGCGACGGCTGCGGCGAAGTCGATGGCGCCGAAGACCAGCATCCGCGGGCGGGGCGCGAAGGACGAGACGAAGACGCGCATGCCCTCGCCGCGGCGCTCCCCGTCGGGGCCGTAGGTCAGGGTCTCGGTGCGGCCCGAGGCGAGCAGCCCGCGCACGTCGTCGGTGACGGCGTCGTCGGCGCGGGCGGAGCCCAGCGAGCCGCTGTCCCCTGCCTCGGCCCCCTCGGGCCGTACGACCAGGCGCCGTCCCAGCCATGCGGGGTCAGGGTGCTCGATCACGGTCGCGACCGCGACGGGGCGACCGGCCTCGACGTCGTCGGCGACCTCGCCCAGCTCGGGGAAGGACTCCCGGCTGACCGGCTCGACGAACACGTCGAGGATCCCGCCGCAGGTCAGGCCGACGGAGTAGGCGTCGTCGTCGCTCACGCCGTAGCGCTGCAGGACGGGCACGCCGTCGGCGACCACGGACGAGGCGAGCTCGTAGACGGCGCCCTCGACGCAGCCGCCCGAGACCGACCCGACCGCCTCGCCGCCGGGTCCGACGAGCATCGAGGCACCCGCCGGGCGCGGGGCGGAGCGCCACGTCGCGACCACGGTCGAGACGCCGGTCGTCGCCCCGGCACGCCACCACTGGATCAGCTCGTCCATCACCTCACGCACGGGCCACCACCTCGACGAGCTCCTCGAAGGCCGCCATGGAGTGCCCGGCGACGAAGTGGTCGATGTGGGGCAGGGCCGCCACGATCCCCTGCTGCACCGGCTCGTACCCCGTCTTGCCGCGGTGCGGGTTGACCCACACGACCCGGTGGGCCAGCGACCGCAGGCGGCGCATCTGCTCACCGAGCGCCTCGGGAGCCTCGCGCTCCCAGCCGTCGCTGAAGACCACCACGACAGCGCCCCGGGCCATGCCGCGCCGGCCCCAGCGGTCGAGGAACACCTTGATCCCCTGGGCCAGACGGGTGCCACCGGACCAGTCGGGGACGGTGCTGCCACAGGCCACCAGCGCGCGTTCGGGGTCGCGCTGCCGCAGCGGCCTGGTGACGTGCGTGAGCCTGGTCCCGAGGGTGAAGACCTCGACGGGCAGGCCGGTGGCGGCGTAGGTGTGCGCGAGGCGCAGGAGAGCGTCTGCGTAGGGGTTCATCGACCCCGAGACGTCCACGAGCAGCACGACCCGGCGTGGGCGGGTGCCACGCCGCCGCCAGGCGATCGGCCCTGGCTCACCCATCCGTCGCAGCTGGTCGCGCAGGGTGCGCCGGGCGTCGACCTGCCCGCGTGGGGCGGTGGTGGCGCGGTGCGCGGGGCGACGCGGGGCCCGGGGCCGCAGCTGCGCGAACAGGGCGGCCAGCCTGACCCGGTCGGCGCTGGAGAGCAGCGCGATGTCACGGTGCCGCAGCACCTCGGTGGCACTCGCCTTCGCGCGGACGGTGTCCTGTTCCTCGTCCTGCTCCGGACCCACGCCGCCGTCGCCCTCGAGGGGCGCCATCGTCACCGTCGGGGAGGTCTCCCGGCCGGGCCGGGTGCCGGCCCGCTCGAGACCGAACCACGCGGCGTACACCTGGTCGTGGCGTTCGAGGTCGGCCGGTGACGAGCAGAGCGTCGCGCGTCCGGCCCAGTAGACCCCTGCCGGGTCCATCACGCCGACGGCGGCGACCGCCTCGAGGTAGGTGCGCTCGCGGTCTGCGGTCACGGCCACCCCCGAGGCCCGCAGGGCCCGCGCGAAACCCAGCAGCACGGCGTCGGGTGCGTGCCTCGGGCGAGCCTCGGGAGGGGTCACGAGGTGAGGATCCGATCGAGGGCTGCGCGGACGCGCTCGGAGTCCTCGCGGTACTTCACCGCGACGCCCAGGGTGGCCGAGGCGGTCTCGAGGTCGAGGCCGGTGCTGCCGAGCTCGTGCAGGGCCCGGGCCCAGTCGAGGGTCTCGGCCACACCGGGAGGTTTGATGAGATCGTGGTCCTGGCGCAGCACCTGGACCGTCGAAACCACCTGTGCCGCAAGGGCTTCGGAGACCTCGGGTGCGCGACTGCGGACGATCTCGAGCTCGCGTTGCAGGCCGGGGTGGTCGATCCAGTGGTAGAGGCACCGACGCTTGAGGGCGTCGTGCAGCTCGCGGGTGCGGTTGGACGTCAGGACCACGACCGGCGGTGTGGCGGCGGACACCGTGCCCAGCTCGGGGATGGTCACCTGCCACGTCGAGAGCACCTCGAGCAGGAACGCCTCGAACTCGTCGTCCGCCCGGTCGATCTCGTCGATGAGCAGCACTGCGGGCGACTCGCGCAGGGCCCGCAGCACGGGCCGGGCGAGCAGGAACCGCTGGTCGAACAGCTGGTCCTCGACCTCGGCGACGTCACGGGCGCGGTCGGGGGCCACCGCCTCGATCGCACGCAGGTGCAGGATCTGGCGGGGGAAGTCCCAGTCGTAGAGGGCCTGGGTCGCATCGATGCCCTCGTAGCACTGGAGCCGGATCAGTGGCAGGTCCAGCGTCTCCGCGAGGGCCTCGGCAAGGGCCGTCTTGCCGGTGCCGGGTTCGCCCTCGAGGAGCAGCGGACGCTGCAGGCGCAGGGCGAGCCAGGCGACCGTGGCGAGGGAGGCGTCGGCGAGGTACCCGGTCCCACCGAGGCCACGCGCCAGCTCCCCGGCCGACGCAAAGGCCTCCCGTGGCTCCATGCCCCGATCATCACCCACGTGGGCCGGAACCGAAAGGGGAACGCCGAGGTATCGACGACCAGAGGGCATTCGGCGCGGTCAGCGGCCTGCGTCGATGCCACGCGGCATCCGCGGACTGGATGGTCGCAGTCTCCCGGCTCCCGCCGGACGTGCGCTCAGGCGAGGTCGGCCGGGGTGTCGACGTCGCGGCCGGTCGCGAGGTCGCCGCACTCGACCACCACGTGCGGATGGCTCGCCAGGTGGTCGCGCGCCCCACGGTCACCGGTGGTCCCGTCGAGGATCTCCGCCCAGTGGTCGCGCCCGATCAGGACCGGGTGGCCGGGAACCCCTTCGTATGCCGCCCGTGCCAGGACCGCGGGCCCCTCCCCCTCCACGGCGGCCAGGACCCGCGCCAGCACTGGCGGACCGACATCGGGCAGGTCGACGAGCAGGACGAGCGCTGACATCGGCGTCGGTGGCAGCGACCGCCAGCAGCCCGGCGCGCAGCGAGGCGCTCTGCCCGGCGTCCCAGTCGGTCGCCTCGACGACGACGTCGGCGGCGAACCCCTCCCGCGCCCCGGTCGCCACCGGGCGTGCCTCGTCGGCACCGGCCCCGAGGACGACGACGACCGGCGAGCACCCGGCCTCGTGCAGGACGCGCAGACCGCGCTCGAGGAACGTGCCCCCGCCGGGGTCCGGGACCAGGGCCTTGGGCCGGCCCATCCGCCGTCCACCCCCGGCAGCCAGGAGCAGCCCCGCCACGCCGTGGTGGGGCTGCTCCTGTGCCGGATCCACCGTCAGCCCGTCAGCCCGGTCAGCTCGGCGCCCCGTCGGCTCCGTGACCCCTCAGCCCTTGAGCCCGGCCTCGATCGCGGCGATGATCCGCGGTCGCAGCTCGTTCGCGGAGATGACGGCGTCGACCGAGCCCACGCTGACCGCGCGGTGGATGCTGTGCACCTTGTCGAACTCCGCGGCGACCTCGCCGAGCTTCTCCGAACGGACCGCGCTGCGCACCTCGGCGAGCTCGGTCGCGAGCTCGGCCCGGCGGGCCTGGTCGGCCTCGCCCATGGCGGTCTCCAGGTCGCGCACCCGCGGGTCCGACGCCGTACGGGCATCGACGTCACGGGAGAACACGACCGCCGCCGCCGGCGCGCCGCCGAGGACGGAGGCGAACGATCCCTCGACGGCCAGCACGGTCATCCGCGGGTTGAGCACCTTGGAGAAGACCACGAACGCGCCACCGTGGTAGCGGGACACCACGGTGAAGACGATCGGACCGTCGAAGTTGACGATGGCGCGACCGATCTCGGCGCCGTACTCGAGCTGCAGGCTGCGCATCGACTCGGGCGAGCCGTCGAAGCCGGACAGGTTGGCCAGGACGACGAGCGGGCGGTTGCCGCTGGCGGCGTTGATCGCCCGGGCGGCCTTCTTGGACGACCTCGGGAAGAGCGTCCCCGCGGTGTAGGTGTCCGGGCCGTCCGTGGGGGGAAAGCCTCGGCGCGGGACCGTCTTGGACTCGATGCCCAGCAGGCACACCGGGATCCCGCCGAGGTGGGCGTCCTGGACCACCGCCGTCTCGGCGTCGGCCATGCCCGCCCAGCGCTCGAGCGTCTCGTGGTCCTGGTCGGCCACCGCGGCCATCACGGTGCGGATGTCGAACGGCTTCTTGCGGTCCGGGTTGGTCAGTGGAGAGAAGATGTCGCCCACCGTCGTGAAGCCCGAGTCGGCCAGCGTGTGCGGGAAGCGTCGTCACGTCGCGGTCGACGGGGTCGGTGGTCCTGGCGCGTCGCGGACCGTCCTCGCCCGGGTGGACGTAGGTGTGGTCGTAGTGCGCCATGAGGACGTCGCGGGCGCCGGCGAGGTCGGGAGCCCAGTACTGCGCCTGGCCGTTGGGGCCCATCACCCGGTCGTAGCCGCCGATGCCGAAGTTGTCCTCGGCCGAGACACCACCGGAGAAGTCGAGCGACTGCTTGCCGGTCAGGACCATCGCGCTGTCCGGCGTCATCACGAGGATGCCCTTGGTGTGCATGAGCATCGTCGCCTCGGCGTTCCAGTAGGGCTGGGCGCCGACGTTGATCCCGGCGACGACGATGTTGATCTCGCCGCCGTCCTGGGTGAACTCGATGATCCGCTTGAGGGCCCGGGCGACCCAGTCCATGTTCTCGGTGCCGGAGTCCATGGAGATCCGGGCGCCGGCCGACAGCGCGAACCACTCGACGGGCACCCCCATCTCCTGGGCCAGGTCCAGGGCAGCGATGACGCGAGCGCACTCGGCCTCGGACACCGCGCCGAGGGCCTTGAGCGGGTCTCCGCTGAGCAGCACCCGCGTCATGCCCTCCGGGTAGCGCTCGGTGGGCGTGGTGATGACGCCGGCGATGATGCCGGCCTTGTTGAGGCCGTAGGGGCGGTCGACGGGCACGAGGCTGCCGCGGTCGTCGAGGTCGTACTCCGTGGCGGTGCCACCGCGGCCGGCGATCATCGCCTGCAGCTCGTAGGGGTAGACGACTCCGCGGCGGCGGGCGCGGACGACCTTCTGCGCGTAGTCGTCAAGCGGTTTGAGCCGCTCGGTCGGCGGCTCCTCGACAGAGGTCACGACCCCCGAACCGGGCTGGTAGTGGAACCGCGCTGCGAGCGGCGCGCTGGCACCGTCCGCGGTGGCGATCCGGCCCTGCACGAGGACCTCCTCGATCCCGGCCCCGGCGGTCAGCGGCGAGATCTTCGCCTGGAGCGCGGTGAGCTGGTCGAGGTCGGCCTCGATCGGTGGCCAGATGTGCACCCACACGTGGTTCATGTCGAGGCGGGCCCCCGCGGCGCCGCTGGCGGCACGGGCCGCGCGGATCGCCTCGAGGCAGTTGGCGATGGCGCGCTCGGCGTGCGGCAGGGCGGTGACCCGGCCCCGCTCGTCACGCACGACCGCGAGCTGGCGCACCTGGGCCAGCGCGACGAGGCGTTGGTCGGCCTCGTTGCCGGGGGCGACGCAGCGGTAGAGCAGCACGTCCTCGGGGGCGTCGAGCCGGGTGATGTCGAAGTCACGCAGTCGCCACAGGTTGAGGCGGCGACCCACCATCGGGTGCACCCCGCGGACCAGGCGGTCCTCCACCATCGTGCCGTCCTCCGGCCGGAAGGTGAAGTAGCTGACCGGTCGGCCGGCTCCGGGGCAGACTGCCACGGCCACACGGCGCACCTGCTGGGCGAACGGCACCGCGGCCAGCGCGGTGGCGAGGTGGGCGGAGGCGTCCTGCGCCGACTCGGGCTCGTCCGGCCACGACAGGTAGAGGTCGACGACCGCCTGGTCGCCCTCGCCGCGCTGGGCGAGCAGCTGGCCCACCGCGGAGACCAGACCAGAGTCCGGCGTCAGCTCGTCGACACGGCCCACCGTGGTGACCAGGTGGGTCGAGCGCCCGTCGAGGGCGTAGTCGGCCACGGCGAAGGGCCGCGACTCGACCTGCAGCTCGCGCAGCCCGGTGAGGTCGTGCTCGCGGTAGTGGCGCTTGATGAGGACCGCGAGCATGGGCTCCCGGGTGGGGACCCCTGCCTCCAGCCGCTCGGCGAGGAACTGCACGATCTGCTCGGGGATGGCGGCCAGGGCGTCGATGCGCTGGGCCCGCTCGTCCCCACCGGGCACGTCCTCCAGGGCAGCCAGCTCGTCGTGGACGCCACCGAGGACGCTCGCGCGGTCGGCGTCGACGAGGGGCTGGTCGAACCAGCGGAAGCGCACGCTGCGCGCGAGGTCGCCGATGACGGGGTAGCGCAGCTGGGTGGCGACCACGAGCCGCTCGAGGACCTCGCGGGCGGCGGCGTCCAGCGGCGGCTCGGGTCGTGGCTCGACGATCCAGCGCTGCAGCAGGGCGGTGGCCAGGACCACCTCGGGGGCAGACCGCTGCTGGGCCAGGAAGACCCGGAACACCGCCTCCTCGAGCTGCGGGCTGCGGTCGAGGCTGTCGAGGCCGTAGTGGCGCAGCACCTGCGCCAGCTTGCTGCGGAACAGCTCCGGGAGCGCACCCCGCTCGACGTCGAGGCTCTGCAGGTAGGTGTGGAAGTGCTCCCGCGGGCTGTGCACGCGGTTCTCGACGTGGTCCTCCGCACCAGCCGGCCGGTTGCGGCTCAGCTCGGCGAAGTCGGCGAACACCTCCAGGACGGGGACCTCTGCACCGATCTGGGGACTGCCCGAGGCCACGAGCTCGTCGCGCGCAGCGAGGTAGGCGCGCAGCGTGCCGCCGTCGTCGCGCGGGTCGACGTCGTAGCCGAGCAGCATCGCGCACAGCGAGGCCCGCGAGCGCAGGGCGACCTCCTGGGGCCCGGCGCCACTGAGGTCGAGGGCGGGGAGGTCGAGGTCGACGACGTTCTCGGGGGCCACCTCGGCCACCTCGTCCGGGTCACCGAGCGGCTCGAGGCGCACCAGCGGCGCGCCGGTCTCCACCTGGCTGCCGGTGGAGACCAGCAGCTCCTTGACCCGCGCCGCGAACGGCGCGGGCAGGACGGTCTCCATCTTCATCGACTCGAGCACGAGGACCGGCGCCCCGGCAGCCACCTCGCTGCCGACCGGCGGCCGGGGTCGCGACGACCAGGGCCGGCGCCGGCGAACGCAGCACGCCACCCTCGTCCCGGCTGACCCGGTGGGTCACCCCGTCGACCTCGACGAGCTGGACCGGCCCGTGGGTGGCGGTGATGAGGCGGTGGGTGCGGCCACCGGTGGTCAGCCGGCTCGTGTACTCGTCGAGGCGGTCGAGCTCGGCGTCGACGGTCTGCTCGGTGCCGCCGGCGGCCCCGGTGGTGACGGTCGCACGGAACAGGTGTGGCCCGATCCGCCAGACGGTGACCTTGTAGGCCGTGCCGCGCAGCTTGAGGTCGATGGCCCGGCCGGTGCGGTGCTGGACCTGCGGTCGCCCGCCGCGTGAGGTCTCCAGCAGGCGGGTGCGCTCGACGCCTTCCTCGTCCTCGTAGGCCTCGATGCCGGCCGCGACGAGCGCGACGCCGGAGTGCCGGTGGGAGACGAGCCGACCCTCGCCGCGCACCCGGTCGATCCAGCCGGTGTCGGCGCTGCCGTCGATGATCTCGGGCTGGTCGAGCAGGTCGAGGATGAAGCTCTTGTTGGTGGAGCCGCCCTCGATGACCACCGTGGTCTCCGCCATGGCGCGGCGCAGGCGTGCCAGCGCCTCGTCGCGGTCGCTGCCGACGGCGATGATCTTGGCGATCATCGAGTCGAAGTCGGCGGGGATCGAGTCGCCCTCGCCCACACCGGTGTCGACCCGGATGCCGGGGCCGGACGGCAGGTTGAGCAGGGCGATGCGACCCGGCGACGGCGCGAAGTCGCGGTCGGGGTCCTCGGCGTTGAGGCGCGCCTCGACGGCGTGGCCCACCTCGACCGGGCGCTCGCCCTCGAGCCGGCCCCCGCCGGCGACGTGGATCTGGAGCTTGACGAGGTCGGTGTCGGTCGTGGCCTCGGTGATCGGGTGCTCGACCTGCAGGCGGGTGTTCACCTCGAGGAACGCGAAGAACCGGTCCCCCGGGTGGTAGAGGAACTCCACGGTGCCGGCGCCGGCATACCCCACGGCGATGGCCAGACGCTCGGCGCTGGCCTTGACCTCGGCGGTCTGCTCCGGGCCCAGGACGGGCGAGGAGGACTCCTCGATGACCTTCTGGTTGCGGCGCTGGACCGAGCAGTCGCGGACGCCGATGGCCCACGCGGTGCCCTGCCCGTCGGCGATGACCTGCACCTCGATGTGGCGGGCGCCGGTGACCAGGCGTTCGAGGAAGACGACCCCGGAACCGAAGGCGCGCTGCGCCTCGTCACGGGTGCGCTCGTAGGCGTCGGTGAGGTCGGCGTCGGAGGCGACCATGCGGATGCCTCGCCCACCACCGCCGGCGGTGGCCTTGAGCATGAGGGGGTAGCCGATGCGGGCCGCCGCCGCCTTGGCGTCCTCCAGGGTGTCGACCCCTCCGCCGCTCCAGGGGGCGACCGGGACGCCGACCTCCTCGGCGATGAGCTTGGAGCCGATCTTGTCGCCGAGCTTGCGCATCGCGTCCGGGCTCGGGCCGATGAAGGTCACGCCGATCCGGGCGCACAGCTCGGCGAAGTTCGGGTCCTCGGCGACGAAGCCCCAGCCCACCCAGGCGGCGTCGGCGCCGGTCTCGCGCAGCGCCTTCTCCAGGACGGCGTAGTCGAGGTAGGGACGGTTGGCCGCCGGTCCCAGGTCGTAGGCGAGGTCGGACTCGCGCACGAACATGGCGCGCCGCTCGCCCTCGGTGTGCAGGGCGACGATCTCGATGCGGTGCCCGTCAGCACCCGCCTGCGCGTTGAGGTCGCGCACGGCGTGGATGAGCCGCATGGCGGCCTCACCCCGGTTGACGATGGCGATGCGCGAGAACATCGAGTGGGCCTCCCAGCACAGACGGAACGACGGTGACGGGGCAGACCACACCCCACCGGGCCCGAGCCTGCCACCGATCGTCGTTGACTCGCGAGTAATGGTCACGACTACTTGCCCGCGCCGCGTGCCGGGCACCCGCGAGGACGGGCCCGCACCGGTCGGTCGCCGGTACGGGGCGCGGGCGAGGGTTGCTCGCCGCGGCATGCCCGCGCGACCCCACCTAGGGTTGTTGCATGTCCCGCGCCGCCTCGATCCTCTGGCTCCGCCGAGACCTGCGCAGGAGCGACCTGCCGGCCCTCGGCGCTGCGGCCGCGGCTGCCGACGGTGGTGCGGTGCTCGTGCTGTTCGTGCTCGACCCGGCGCTGTGGGACGGCGCCGGGCCGGTGCGCCGGGCCTGGCTCGCGGCGACCCTCGAGGCGGTGCGCGAGGCCTACGACGGCCGGCTCTGCCTGCGCGTCGGGGACCCCGCGAGCGTCGTCCCGGCAGTGGTCGAGGAGGTCGGGGCGAGGTCCGTGCACGTGTCGCGCGAGACCACCCCTGCGGGAGTGCGCCGCGACCGGGCGGTCGCCGCCTCGCTGGCCGAGGCCGGTGTGGACTGGGTCGAGACCGGCACCCCGTACGCCGTGGGGCCGGGTACGGTCCGCAACGGCACCGGCGACCCCTACAAGGTCTTCACGCCCTTCAGCCGCGCCTGGCGCGACCACGGCTGGCCCGACCCGGCCAAGGAGCCGGCCGACCTCACCCTCGCCCGCATCGCCTCCGACGACGACGCGTGGAAGCAGGTCCGAGCCGCGCTGGCCGAGGACGGGCTCCCCGAGCTGCCCGACGCCGGTGAGGCCGCGGCGCTCGCGCGGTGGCGCGAGTTCGTCGATGACGCGCTGGCGACATACCAGGATGACCGCGACCGGGCCGACCTCCCGGGGACCTCACGGCTGTCCCCCTACCTCAAGATCGGCGCGGTGCACCCACGCACGCTGCTGGCCGAGCTCAAGGGCCGCACGGGACAGGGGGCGCTCACCTACGCGACCGAGCTGTGCTGGCGCGAGTTCTACGCCGATGTCCTGTGGCACCAACCCCGTTCGGCCTGGCACGACCTGCGTCCGGCCCTGTCGGGCATCACCTACGAGGACAACGCCGACCTCGTCGAGGCGTGGAAGGAGGGGCGCACCGGCTACCCCGTGGTCGATGCCGCGATGCGCCAGCTCCTGACCGAGGGCTGGATGCACAACCGGATGCGGATGGTCACGGCCAGCTTCCTCACCAAGGACCTGCACGTGTGGTGGCCGGTCGGCGCGCGGCACTTCCTCGACCGGCTCCTCGACGGTGACATCGCGTCCAACAACCACGGCTGGCAGTGGGTGGCCGGCACCGGCACCGACGCGTCGCCGTACTTCCGCGTGTTCAACCCCGTGACGCAGGGACAGCGCTTCGACCCCAAGGGCGACTACGTGCGCCGCTACGTCCCCGAGCTCGCGCACCTGCCGGGCAAGGCCGTCCACGAGCCGTGGAAGCACGAGGCGGGGTACGACCACGGCTACCCCGAGCGGGTCGTCGACCACGCCGAGGAGCGCCGCGAGGCGCTGCGGAGGTACGAGGCAGCACGTGGTGCCCAGGCCGCGTCGTCGGGCGCGTCACCGGGCTCGTCACCGGGCTCGGACGACGCCAGCCCACCGAAGGGGGTCTCGTGATCAACCCGGTGGGCGAGGTGCGCTCGTTCGTGCGCGCCGCGCTGGTCCTGCCGGTGCCCCGCGACCACACCGAGTCCGACGCCGCGTTCCGCCGCCGGCGGGTCGTCGCCGTCATCACCCTGGTCGTCGGGAGCGTGGTCCTCACCCTGGCGCTGCG
This sequence comes from uncultured Actinomycetota bacterium, assembly GCA_963731235.1. Classification (GTDB taxonomy): domain Bacteria; phylum Actinomycetota; class Actinomycetes; order Actinomycetales; family Dermatophilaceae; genus Pedococcus. Next base: position 47,913 of record CAVSUT010000019.1, read on the forward strand.
CATCCCGCCGGGTGACTCCGCCTTCTACCTCGCCACCGCCGGGTTGGCGCTGGTGTGGGCGATCGGGGCGTTCGCCTCGGGGCCGCTGCACCTCGGCCGGGCCCGGACCCGGTCCGGCGGCGACGCCCGGCCGATCGTGCAGTCGCTGGCCCTCGGGGGGCTGCTGCTGGTGGTCTTCCTGCTGGGCGGGGCCGTCATCGCCCACATCCCGTTCCTGCGGGACCCGGTGAGCAACCTGCTCGACCATGCCCGCCTCGGTTCGTTGCCCGTCGTCGCCGTCATCACCGCGTTCAACGGGATCTCCGAGGAGCTGTACTTCCGCGGCGCGCTCTACGCCGCGGTCGGCCGCCGGCACGCCGTGCTGGTGACGACCGTCGTCTACGCCCTCACCACCGTGGGGTCCGGCATCCCCCTGCTCGTCCTCGCCGCGGGCCTGCTCGGCCTGCTCACCGGCCTGCAGCGCCGGGTGACCGGCGGCATCCTCGGCCCGGTGATCACGCACCTCACGTGGTCGCTCGGAATGCTCTTCCTCCTGCCCACCGTCCTCTCCTCAGGAAGCTGAACCATGTCTTCGCGATCCACCGACGCACCTCGCAGGGTCCTGGTCACCGGCGCCACCGGCTACGTGGGCGGCGCCCTGGTCCCCGTCCTGCTCGACCGCGGCTGGACGGTCCGGGTGCTGACCCGCAGCCGACGCGGCCTCGAGGGCCGCGACTGGGCCGACCGGGTCGAGGTCGTCGAGGGCAACGCCACCTCCGCCGAGGACTGCCGGCGCGCGATGCAGGACGTCGACGTCGCCTACTACCTGCTGCACTCCATGGACGGCAAGGGCGACTTCATGCAGCGCGACCGGGAGATGGCCCACACCTTCTCCAGCGCTGCCCAGGACCGCGGCGTCACCCGCATCGTCTACCTCAGCGGGCTGCACCCCGAGGGCCGGCTCTCCGACCACCTCGCCTCGCGCGTCGAGGTCGGCGACATCTTCCTGGAGGGGCCGGTGCCGGCGACCGTGCTGCAGGCCGGGATCGTCCTGGGCGACGGCTCGGCGTCGTTCGACATGCTGCGGCACCTCACCGAGCGGCTGCCGGCCGTGGTCGCCCCGCGGTGGCTGCGCAACCGGATCCAGCCGGTCGCCGTCGACGACGTCATGCACTACCTCGCCGGTTCAGCCCTGATGGGTCCGGAGGTCAACCGCAGCTTCGACATCGGTGGCCCCGAGGTCCTCACCTACGCCGAGATGATGCAGCGCTACGCGGAGATCGTGGGCCTGGGGCGCCGGTTCATCACCACCGTCCCGGTCCTGACGCCCAAGCTCGCGGGGCTCTGGATCGACATCGTCACCCCCATCTCCCGCGGCATCGGCCGGCCGCTGATCGGCAGCCTGGTCCACGAGGCGGTCTGCGACGAGCAGGACATCCTCGACGTCACCGGTCCGCCGCCGGGTGGACGCACCGGCTTCGAGGACGCGATCCGCGCCGCCAACCGGGGCATCGACCCGTTCCGCTGGCGCCGGACGCTGGCCCGCACCAGTGCCATGGTCGGCGCGGCCGCGGTCACCGGATCGCTGCTCACCGACCCCACGTCCCGCTGGTACCGCAAGCTCGACAAGCCCTCGTGGGAGCCGCCGCCGGTGGCCTTCCCCGTGGTCTGGACCGGCCTGTACGCCGATGTCGCCCTCGTCAGCGCGGTCTCCTCGTCCTACCTCGCCGAGGCGGGCCGGCAGCAGGAGGCCCAGCAGCTCGAACAGGCCCTCGCCCTCAACATGGCGCTCAACACCGCCTGGACCGGACTGTTCTTCCGGGCCCGCCGCCCGTGGTTGGCCACTGCCGAGTGCGCCGTGCTCACGCTCAGCTCGGCCGACCTGGCCCGGCGCGCGGGCGCCGCCGGCCGCGGCAAGGCCGTGGCGATCGGTGCGTATGCCGCGTGGTGCGGCTTCGCCACCGTGCTGTCCGGCACGATCGCGCTCCGCAACCGCAGCCGCCGCTGACCTCCTGCGGTGGCGCGGGGCTGGGAGGTGGCCGCGCGGCGGCATACGGTGGTTGCCACGGGAGCGAGCACCTGCGAAACTAATACAGACCGTTCGGTCAGTAATTGACCGCGCCGCCGCACCGCACCGCGACACCGACCGTGGAGGACGCATGACCGACACCGCCACCGACCAGCTGCAGGCCGGCTTCGACACCACCATCGGCCACGGTGACCGGATCGAGCCGCGCGACTGGATGCCCGACGCCTACCGCAAGACCCTGGTCCGCCAGATCGCCCAGCACGCGCACTCCGAGATCATCGGCATGCAGCCCGAGGGCAGCTGGATCGGGCGCGCGCCGTCGCTGCGCCGCAAGGCGATCCTGCTCGCCAAGGTGCAGGACGAGGCCGGGCACGGGCTCTACCTCTACTCCGCCTGCGAGACCCTCGGCGTCAGTCGGGGGGAGCTCACCGACAAGCTCATCTCCGGCGCGCAGAAGTACTCCTCGATCTTCAACTACCCGACGCTGACCTACGCCGACGTGGGCACCATCGGCTGGCTGGTCGACGGCGCCGCGATCTGCAACCAGGTGCCGCTGTGCCGCACCTCGTTCGGGCCCTACGGGCGCGCCATGATCCGCGTCTGCAAGGAGGAGTCCTTCCACCAGCGGCAGGGCTACGAGCTCCTCATGACGATGATGCAGGGCACCGACGAGCAGCGCGCCATGGTGCAGGAGTCGGTCAACCGCTTCTGGTGGCCGGCGCTGATGATGTTCGGACCGCCCGACGACGAGTCGCCCAACTCGGCGCAGTCGATGGCCTGGGGCATCAAGCGCAACACCAACGACGACCTGCGCCAGCGGTTCGTCGACATGTCGGTGCCGCAGGCGAAGGCGCTCGGCGTCACCTTCCCCGACCCCGAGCTGCGCTGGAACGCCGAGCGCGGGCACCACGACTTCGGCCAGCCCGACTGGGACGAGTTCATGCAGGTCGTCAAGGGCAACGGCCCCTGCAACACCCAGCGGATCGCCCACCGCCGCAAGGCCCACGAGGACGGTGCGTGGGTGCGCGAGGCCGCGACCGCGTATGCCGCGAAGCAGGTTTCCCTCCAGGGGGCCACGGCATGAGCACCCAGGACCCCCGCGGCGTCGACGGCGCGCAGCCGAACCAGGGTGGGGTGAAGGCCGAGTGGCCGTTGTACGAGGTGTTCGTCCGGGGCAAGCGCGGCTTGAACCACGTGCACGTCGGGTCGCTGCACGCGTCGGACGACGACATGGCGCTGCGGCACGCGCGCGACGTGTACACCCGCCGCAACGAAGGCGTGAGCATCTGGGTGGTGCAGTCCAGGCAGATCGCCGCATCGAGCCCGGACGAGAAGGACCCGATGTTCGCGCCGAGCAACGACAAGGTCTACCGGCACCCGACGTTCTACGACATCCCCGACGACGTCCCCCACATGTGAGGCCTGCGATGACCGAACACGTCGAGCCCGCCTCGCACCCCGCCCCCGACCCCTCCGACGCGCACGGGTCCGTCTACGACGGCCTGCTCGGCGGCGACCCGTCGCACTGGGCCTTCGGCACCGACTTCGAGGACCCGCTCGCCGGGGTCGACACCACCGTCCCCGACGGCGTCGACGCCCACGACCTCGGCACCTACTGCCTCATGCTCGCCGACGACGCGCTCGTCGCCTCGCAGCGGCTGGCGCAGTGGTGCAGCCGGGCGCCCGACCTGGAGGAGGACATCGCGCTGGCCAACATCGCGCTGGACCTGCTCGGCCAGGCCCGGCTGCTGCTGGCCCGTGCCGCAGCCGCCGACCCCTCCCTCGTGCCCGTCCTGCCCGAGGGGTCGCCGGTGCCGCCGGAGGACGCGCTGGCGTTCTTCCGGGAGGCAGGCGAGTTCCGCAACGTGCGCCTGGTCGAGACCGACAACGGCGACTTCGCCGTGACCATCGTCAAGCTGCTCGTCTTCGCGACCGCACGCCTGGCGCTGCTGGAGCGCCTGACCGCCAGCACCGACCACGTGCTGGCCGCCGTGGCTGCCAAGGGCGTCAAGGAGCTCACCTACCACCGCGACTACGCGGGTCGCTGGTTCCTCACCCTCGCCCAGGGCACCGAGGAGTCGCGTCGGCGGCTCGACGCCGCGCTGGCCACCGTGTGGCCGCTGCAGGCCGAGCTCTTCGCGACGCACGACGTCGAGGGCCGGGTCGCCCAGTCCGGGGTGGGCGTCGACCCCGCCACCACGGCCGACGACGTGGCCGTCGTGCTGGCCCAGGTGTTCGCGGTGAGTGGTGTCGAGCAGCCGACCCAGGGACCGCTCGCCGGCGTCCAGGGACGACAGGGTCGCGACGGCCTGCACACCGAGGCGCTCAGCCTGCTGCTCGCCGAGATGCAGGTGGTCGCCCGCGCCCACCCCCACGGCCGGTGGTGACCATGACGAGCTCGCCGGTCCACACCGCCACCCGGGTCGAGTCGCTGCGGGAGAAGGCGCTCGCCGTCGCCCGGACGGTGACCGACCCCGAGATGCCCATGCTCACCCTCGAGGACCTCGGCGTGCTGCGCGAGGTCGAGGTCGACGAGGCAGGTCACGTCGTGGTCGCGATCACGCCCACCTACAGCGGGTGCCCGGCCATGGCCGCGATGCGCGACGACCTCGTGCGGTCCCTCCAGCAGGCCGGTATGCCGGACGCCCGGGTCCGCGTCACGCTCACCCCTGCGTGGTCGAGCGACTGGATCACCGAGCGCGGTCGGCAGGCCCTGGCCGACCACGGCCTGTCCGCCCCCGGCCGGGTCGCCGCCCGTAGCGGTCCCGTCGCCCTGTCACTGATGCCGACCCGACGCGAGATCGCCTGTCCCCGTTGCGGATCCGCCCACACCGAGCTGACGTCGGAGTTCGGCCCCACCGCCTGCAAGGCGCTCTACCGCTGCACCAGCTGCCTCGAGCCGTTCGAGCACGTCAAGGAGATCTGAGTTGACCTCGGCCGCCCCCTCGTTGCTGCTGAAGAAGCCTCGACGCCCCGCCCCCACCTTCCACACCCTCACCGTCCACAGCATCGAGCAGCTGACCGACGACGCCGCCGCCGTGAGCTTCGACGTGCCGGACGAGCTCACCGACGCCTACGCCTTCGCCGCGGGGCAGTCGCTGACCCTGCGCCGGCGCATCGACGGCGTCGAGCACCGCCGCACCTACTCGATCTGCGCCACCGTCGGCGACCGACCGCGCATCGGCGTGCGCGAGATCCCCGGTGGCTTGTTCTCCCAGTGGCTCCTGCACGAGCTGCGCCCCGGGGACGAGGTCGAGGTGCAGACCCCGCACGGCACGTTCCGCGCCGACCCCACCGAGGGCGGCCGCCACCTGTGCATCGCCGCAGGCTCGGGCATCACGCCGATGCTGTCGATCGCGAGCAGCGTCCTGGGCAACCCCGACGCCGAGGTGACCCTGCTCTACGGCAACCGCACCACCGGCTCGGTGATGTTCGCCGAGGAGCTCGCCGACCTCAAGAACCGCCACGGCTCGCGGTTCCAGCTCGTGCACGTCCTGTCCAGGGAGCCGCGCGACGTCGAGCTCTTCTCCGGCCGCCTCGACGCGGACCGCCTGCGGCGGCTGCTCGACCTGCTCGTGCCCGTCCACGACGTCGACCACGTCTGGCTCTGCGGCCCGTTGGCGATGATCGAGTCGGCCCGCGAGGTCCTCACCGAGCTCGACGTCCCCGCGGACAAGGTGCACTTCGAGCTGTTCTACGTCGACGAGCCCCCGCCGGAGCTGCACCGCGCGGACGCGGTCGTGGAGGGCGAGACCAGCGAGGTCACCGTCGTGCTCGACGGCCTGGCCTCGACGACGCCGATGCCCCGCGGCCAGTCGATCCTCGACTCCGCGCAGGCCACCCGGACCGACCTGCCGTTCGCCTGCAAGGGCGGCGTGTGCGGCACCTGCCGAGCCCTGGTCCGCGAGGGCGAGGTCGACATGCGCCGCAACTACGCCCTCGAACAGCGCGAGGTCGAGCAGGGCTTCGTCCTCACCTGCCAGAGCCACCCCGTCAGCGACACCGTCACCGTCGACTTCGACGCCTGACCCGTCGGCGGCCACGCACCTGCGTGACGTCGCCGCCCCACCCGGCCCAGCGCCATACCCGACTGTGAAGGAGCACCACCGTGACCGAGGCCTTCCTCCTGGACGGAGCCCGCACCCCGATCGGCCGGTATGCCGGCGGGCTGGCCAGCGTGCGCCCCGACGACCTCGCTGCGCTCGTGGTGCGCGAGGCCGTGCAGCGAGCAGGCGTCGACCCCGAGCTCGTCGACGAGGTGGTCCTCGGTGCGGCGAACCAGGCCGGTGAGGACAACCGCAACGTCGCCCGGATGGCGACCCTGCTCGCAGGGCTGCCGCAGTCGGTGCCCGGGTTCACCGTCAACCGGTTGTGCGCGTCGGGCCTGACCGCCGTCGCGACCGCCCGCCAGATGGTCGCGTCCGGCGATGCCGACCTCGTGGTCGCCGGTGGGGTCGAGTCGATGACCCGCGCGCCATGGGTGACCGAGAAGCCGACCAAGGCGTTCGCCCGGCCCGGAGCGACGTTCGACACCTCGATCGGGTGGCGGTTCACCAACCCGCGGTTCGACGCCGACACCACCCTGTCGATGCCGCAGACGGCCGAACGGGTGGCCGAGCGCTGGGGCCTGACCCGCGACGAGCTCGACGCGTTCGCGCTGCGCTCCCACCAGCGGGCCGTGGCCGCGATCGAGGCCGGGCGGTTCGCCGCCGAGATCGTCGCGGTGCCGGTCGGCGAGGGCCTGTTCTCGGTGGACGAGGGACCGCGCGCCGACACCTCCCTCGAGCGGCTTGCGAAGCTCCGTCCGGTGAACCACCCCGGCGGTCTGGTGACCGCGGGCAACTCCAGCTCGCTCAACGACGGTGCGGCTGCCGTGGTCGTGGCCAGTGAGGCGTTCGTCGCCCGCCACGGCCTGCAGCCGCGCGCTCGCCTGGTCGCGTCGGCCAGTGCCGGTGTCGCACCCGAGGTGATGGGCATCGGTCCGGTCCCGGCCACCCAGAAGGTGCTCGACCGGGCCGGCTGGGCCATCGACGACCTCGACGCCGTCGAGCTCAACGAGGCCTTCGCCTCGCAGTCGATCGCGTCCATCCGCGACCTGGGCCTCGACGAGGAGATCGTCAACGCCGACGGTGGCGCGATCGCCCTCGGCCACCCGCTCGGCTCCTCCGGCACGCGCATCCTGCTGACCCTCATCGGGCGGCTGGAGCGGGCCGACGCCCGTCGCGGCCTCGCGACGCTGTGCGTCGGGGTCGGTCAGGGTGCGGCCCTGCTCGTGGAGAGGGTCTGACGATGGGTGACACCCGGCAGCAGGCTTCGGACACCACGGCAGTCCCGTCGGACCGCCAGACCCTTCCCGAGCTCGTCGGGGTCTACGGCGGGGGGCGGATGGGGGCCGGCATCGCCCACGCGTTCCTCGTCTCGGGCTCTCGCGTCGTGGTCGTCGAGGGCGACGACAGCCTCGCCGAGGCGGCCCGCGGGCGCGTCACGACGAGTATCGGCAAGGCCGCCGAGCGCGGCCTGCTGTCGAGGTCGGTGGAGGAGACCCTGGCCGGGCTCACCGTGACCACGACGCCGACCGGGCTCGCTGGCTGTGGTCTGGTCGTCGAGGCCGTTCCCGAGCACACCGACCTCAAGCTCGAGGTGCTGCGCCGGGCCGAGCAGGCCGCGCCGAACGCCGTCCTCGCCACCAACACCAGCTCGCTGTCGGTCAGTGCCCTCGCGGACGGCTTGCAGGCGCCGGAGCAGTTCGTCGGGCTGCACTTCTTCAACCCCGTCCCCGCCAGCGACCTCGTCGAGGTCGTCGTGGGGCGGCAGACCGCCGACGCCCTCGTCGAGCAGGCGCGTGGCTGGGTCACCGCGCTGGGCAAGACCGCCATCACGGTCCAGGACTCCCCCGGGTTCGCCAGCAGCCGCCTCGGTGTCGCCATCGCGCTCGAGGCGATGCGGATGGTCCAGGAGGGTGTCGCCTCCGTCCAGGACATCGACACGGCGATGACGCTGGGCTACCGGCACCCGGTCGGGCCACTTCGAACGACAGACCTCGTCGGCCTCGACGTGCGCCTCGCGATCGCCGAGCACCTCACGCGTGAGCTCGGCCCGCGGTTCGAGCCTCCGCAGGTGCTGCGCGACAAGGTCGCCGCCGGCGAGCTCGGCCGCAAGACCGGACGCGGCTTCTACGACTGGTGAGCGCAGCGGCCGTGCTGGTGAGGCGGTGGCGCAGTGGTCACGGGTCGATGCGGTCCAGTGCGAGACCGTCGAAGGCGATGGTCGTGATGGCGTCCGAGAGCTGCTCGGCGTCCACGGCTCCTCCGGGTCGGTGCCACTCGACGAGCGAGTTGACCATGCCGAACAGCAGTCGGCTGACCAGGGCCGGCGGAACGTCCGAGCGCAGCGAGCCCTCGTCGACGGCCTCGCGAACCAGGTCAGCGAACCGCGCATCGAGGTCGCGCCGTCGCCGTAGTGCGGCCACCTCGACCTCGCTGTTGCCGCGCACCCGCAGGAGCAGGGTCACCGCCGGCTGGTGGTCGACGAGGACCGCGACACTGAGCCGCACGGCCCGCCGGAGCCGGTCGTAGGCGGTGGCGCCTGCGACGTGCCGGCTCGCCTCGTCGAGGACCTCGGTGAGTCCGTCCAGGGCCTCGTCGAGGGCCTGGGACAGCAGGTGGGTCTTGCTCGGGACGTGGTGGTAGATGGCGGACTTGCTGAAGCCCAGCTCGCGGGCGAGGTCGCCCATGCTCGTGCCGTCGTAGCCCTGCTCGTTGAACAGCTCGATGGCGCGGCGCAGGACGGTCTCCTGGTCGTACCCGGGCCGTCCCCGGCGGGGTGCACCAGCCGCTGCGTCAGTCACGCGGCCACACTCTCACAGCCACCGAAGGCGCCGAGGCCGCTCGACCCGGGACGCGGCCTCCCCCTGCCATGCACCAGACTCGGGTCATGACGGTCTTCTCGGCATCCAAGCGCTCCACGGCCGTCGTGCCGTTCTCCCGTGAGGCGGTGTGGTCGGTCCTCAGCGACGCGAGCCACGTGGCCAGGTTGACGCCGATGGTGCGCTCGATCGAGGACCACGGCGGCACCTGGCTCTGGAAGCTCGCGCCCATCGAGGTCCTCGGCAGGAGCGTCGGCCTGTCGTTCACCGAGCGGATGGACCTGCAGCCCACCGAGCGCATCGAGTTCACCCACACCCCGAACGGCGAGGAGCGGGCCGGGGTCGAGGGCACCTACCTGCTGACCGAGAAGGGCAGCGGCACCCACCTGGCGATCGACCTGGGGGTGCACGTCGACCTGCCGTTCCCCAAGATCGCCAAGCCCGCGGTGCAGACGTCCATGCAGGCGGTCATCGCCGCGATGGGGGCAGGGTTCGCGCGCAACCTCGACCGCCACCTGAAGTCCCAGCGCTGACCGGCCCTGCTTCGCCCCCGCGGACACCGCGGCCGCGGTCGGCTGCTCAGCGTGGGGGCGGCGGTCCGAGCAGCAGCCCGCGCCAGTCGCCCCGGCGGTGGTGCACGGGCCGGCCGTCACGGCGGGACACCTGTCCGCCGGCCCACGCCGCATCGGACCGCAGCGGGCCCATCACGTCACGCTCGGCATCGGGGACCCCGTCGGCAGGCAGGAGCAGCGCCCGCTCCAGGGCCTGCGTCACCGGCACCAGCCGGTGCCCTGTCGGCAACAGGTCGCGGCGGAAGTCGTCCTCGCGACACACCATGTCGTGGTGCAGGCTCTCGACGAGGGTCTGCACGGTCGACGGGGGCGCGGCCGTCAGCACCGGCGCGAGGCGCGACACCAGCACGGTCGGCAGCAACGGGACGCTGACCTGGACGCGGGTGAGGCCGGCGAGCGTGGCGTACCGCCGCAGCAACGCGGCATACGCCAAGGGCTCCCCGCTGCCCACGTCGTAGGCGCGGCTGCTCGCGGGCGCCTCGAGGGCGCCCACGAGGGCGGCCACGACATCGGTGACGGCGACCGGCTCGACGCGGCTGCGCATCCATGTCGGGAGGACCTGCACCGGCAGGCGCTCGCTGATCTGGCGCATGATCTCGAACGACGTCGAGCCGCTCCCCACGACCATGGCGGCGCGGAGGGCGAGCGTCGGCACCCCCGAGTCGGTCAGGACGTCCTCGACCTCGAGCCGCGAGCGCAGGTGGGGTGACAGGTCCCCCTCGGGCAGGTGGGGGACGAGTCCGCCGAGGTAGACGATCCGGCCGATGCCGGCGCGGACGGCGGCGTGGGCGGCGTTGTAGGCGCCCTCGCGGTCGGTGGTGGCGAAGTCGTTCCCGCCCAGGCCGTGGATCAGGTAGTACAGCGCCTGCGCGTCGGCGAGGACCTCGCGGGTGCGGGCGCGGTCCAGGACGTCCATCTCGACCACGCGGACCCGGTCGGCCCACCAGAACCGCTGTGCCGAGGCGGCCCGGGTGAACGTCGCCGTGACGTCGTGGCCCGCCGACAGCAGGGCGGGGACCAGTCGGCTGCCGATGTAGCCGCCGGCTCCGGTGACGACGACACGCACGCAGACCTCCAGACCGACCGGCGCCGGCGGCACCGCACTACCGCGAACCTACCTTCAGGCGACGGGTGCTGCCGCGGTCACCCCGAGCCGTTGCGCCTGCTGGAACGTCGAGATCATGGCGATGGTGGACTCGGCGCCCTGGTCGTGCTTGCGGCCGTCCTCCTCGAGCCCGCCGCAGCCACCGGTGTCGGGGTCGTGCAGGGCCAGCCCACCGTCGTTGGCACCGTCGAACCACGCCGAGCACTTCGCGACCGCCGCGCCCCAGCGCGGGTCGGCCGTGACGTCGAACGCACGCGCGCACGCGTCGGCGAGCGCTGCCACGTCGGCGGGGCGCTGGTCGAGCGGGGTCCGCTCCTCGCCCTTCCCCCAGCCGCTGGCCGGGCAGACCGACACGAGCCCGTCGTTCGTCTCCGTCTCGAGCAGCCAGCTCAGCATCGCCAGGCCCTCGGTCAGCCACTTCCACACCCCGAGCAGGGAGCCCGCAGCCACCAGGGTCTCCGCGAGTGCGGCGTTGGCGTAGCTGAGCCGGGCCTCGGGCCAGTGCCACCCCTCCAGCGGGGTGGCGCGCCGACCCAGCAGGGGGTCGGGCGGCGCGATCAGGGTGGCGGCATCGGCCAACAGCGTGCGCGCTGCCACGTCGTGCGGCAGGACGGTGAGCACCTCGGCGGCACCGAGTCCCGCGAAGGCCATCGAGCGCGTCGAGGGTGATCGCAGGGAGGCCCCCCGCGTGAAGGCCTCCAAGGCCCTCCAGTCGACGACCTCGGGGGTGCGAGCGACCCCGGTGCCCAGCGCCCAGAGCGCCCGGCCCCAGCAGTCCTGCGCGGTCGGCTCGTCCGACCACGCCCCGTCTGCGGCGCGACGGTTCCGGAAGCCGCCTTCCTCGCACTGGGCGTCGAGGAGGAACTGCAGGTAGGTGGCCGACAGGTCGGTGAGCTCGGCAGGGCGGTCCGGCTGGCGGGCCACGACGACGAAGGCCCGGGCGACGTCGTCGACGCAGTACCCGTGCTCCCGGCGCGGCGTCGTGAGGTCGGCGTGCTCGAACAGGCCGATGCCGTCGCTGAGGTGCAGCAGGTGCTGGAAGGAGATGGGTGCCGGGGTGTTCGGCGTGCGGACTTCAAAGGACACGGACATGGGCGAACCTTCCTGTTCGACCCCGCGTCGACAGCCGACGTGGAGCACCACCACCCAGAGGGGTGGCGACGTGCGCGCACGGTGCGCTGTGGTCCTCACGGTGTGGTCACGTGCAGTCCTGTCGGGACAACTTCGTCGCGACGCGTCTCGTTCCTGGCGAGATGACGAGACCACTGACGGTAGCACCCGGTCGACCAACCAGCGCATCGTCCGACCGGCGCACGCCGCACCTCGGCGTGAGTCAGCCTGGGGTACCGCCGGCCTCCTGCAGCCGGGCGAGGTGGTGCATCGTGTGCTTGGTCGAAGGGTACCGCGAGGGGTACTGCTCGTGGACGCCGTCGCAGAGCTCGCGCGTGGAGGGGTTCGGCTCGGCCAGGCGGCCGACTGTCGCCCAGTTGGTCGACGGATCGACGAGGCCCGCCCCGATGGCCGCCAGCAGCGCGTCTCCGTAGCTCGCGCGATGCCCTGAGCCGGGATCACTTGTTCGCGGCCCGTCACGTCACTGACGATTTGCGTCCACAGCCCACCTTGGGTGCCTCCACCGACTGCGAAGAGCCGGGTCACCCGAGCGTGCGGCTGATCGAGGAACTCGATGATCTGCCTGATCCCGAAGGCGATTCCTTCGTAGACCGCGTGGAAGAGATCACCGCGAGTATGCGTCAACGTCAACCCGAGCACGAGCCCCCGAGCGCGCGGGTCGAAGATCGGCGTCCGCTCCCCTGCGAAGTAGGGCAGCAGCAGGAGGCCGTTCGACCCTGCCGGCACGGTGGACGCCTCCGCCACGAGCTGTTCGAAGGGCGCGTCGCCGGTGAGGCCCTGCACCCAGCTCGTGAGGCTGCCGGAGGTCGACATGCCCGCTGCCATCGTGAACGTGCCGGGCTGCACCCCGATGGTCGACCACAGCATCGGGTGCGACCGCAGCTCGTTGACGACCTGGACGAAGAACATCGTGGAGCCGTACATGAGCATCAGCTCATCCGAGTACGCGCACACAGGCGCTGAAGGCCTCGGCCCAGGCGTCGATCGTGCCGACCGAGATCGGCGTCCCGACCGCGAGCCCGGTCTGGTCGGCGGCGCGCGCGTGCACCGTGCCCACCACCTCGTGCGGCCAGGCGAGCCGCGGCATCGCCAGATCACCGAGGATCTGCGCGCACCAGTCCTCGTGCCAGGCCTGGGCGCCCATGTCGTACAGCGGATCACACTGGCTCGCCGTGTGGTGGTCGAGCACGTACTCCCCGGTCAACCGCGCCACGACGAACGAGTTCGAGTTGAACCACAACGACGTGCGGGCCCACGCCTCGGGCTCATGACGACGCACCCACAGCGCCTTGGGGCCGACGGCCTGACTCGACAGGGGCGTGCCGCCGACGCGCAGGATCTCGTCCTGACCCAAGCGGTTGTTGATCTCGACGATCTCCTCGGTAGCTCGCCCGTCGATGCCGTACAGGATCGCCGGACGGGTTGGTCGCAGGTCCGCGTCGGTCGGGAGGAAGCAAGGGCCCACCCCGCTGACGCACAACCCTCGAACCGGTGACCCACCCGCGACGTCCACGAGCTCACGACACACGGCGACGAAGTCGTCCCACCACACCGACTCAGCGTCGACCTCGGCCCAGCCGGGACGCGGGAGGTCCATGCCGTGCCGCCGCGACGAGGTGTGCACGACCTCGCCCTCGAGCGTGGTGAGCACACCCTTCGTGCTGCCCGTGCCCATGTCGATCCCGACGACGTACTCGATCACTGTGCCTCACCCTCGTTGGCGGCGGAACGGCATACCTGTCGCTGACCCAGAAGACGGACGGTCGCGTCTCACGCCTTACCGTGTGAGGCGCGAGAACGACGCGCTACGGAGTCGAGGGCCACGGCGAGCAGCAGGACAGCACCGGTGACCATGAAGCGGTAGCCGCTGCTCAGGTTGAGCAGCGTCAGGCCGCTGGTGATCGAGGTGATCACGATGATGCCGACAAGGGCGGCCCAGGCCGAGCCGCGGCCGCCGAAGAGGCTGGTGCCACCGATCACGGCCGCCGCGATGGCGTTGAGGTTGACGTCCCCTGTGCCGGTGGCTGGTGTCGCCGACCCGAGGCGGGCCGCCGCGAGGACGCCGCCGACAGCGGCCAGCACCGAGCAGAGCACGAAGCCAGACGCGTAGACGCGAGCGACGTTGATGCCCGAGCGACGTGCGGCTTCTGCGTTGCCACCCACGGCGAAGACCGAGCGACCCCACTTGGTGCGGGTCAACATGTAGTTGGACACGACGATCAGCAGCAGGAAGAAGGCGAACATCCAGCCCACGCCCCGGTCGCGGTTGAGGTACCACACCGCGCCGCCCAGCCCGATGAGCAAGGCTGCGCTACGAATGACGATGCCCTGCAGTGAGGGGGCCGACAGGCCCGCATCGCGCCGCGTCTTGGCGTTGTGGAAGGCCATGGCAAACATCGCGGCCGCCGCCAGGACGACCAGGGCGTACGAGATGGCATCGGGCATGAACGAGATCTGCGCGAACCGCACCAGCCCTGAGTTGAACGGCAGGTTGATCGAGCCTGCTCCCCGAGCATCCAGAGCTGCACACCGAGGAAGGCGAGCAGCCCGGCCAGGGTGATGACGAAGCTCGGCACCCCGAAGCGGTTGAACATCAGCGAGTAGAGCAGGCCGATCCCGATGCCGACGGCGATGGCCGCGGCGATGGCCACCGGCGCGGGGAAACCCTTCAGCACGAAGAGGGTTGCCACGGTGGCGGCCGCGAGCCCACTGACCGAACCCACGGACAGGTCGATCTGACCGAGTAGGAGCACGAAGACAATCCCCAGGGCGATCACACCCGTGGAGACCGACTCGAGGGTGAGGTTCACCAGGTTGGCGCTCGAGAGGAAGATCGGGTTGAGGATCTGGAAGGTCGTCCAGATGACCACGATCCCGATGATGACCGGCAGGAGGCCGAGGTCCCCGCCACGGAACCGGTCCACCCAGCTCTGGATCCAGCCGCTGAAGCCGTCGCGGGTCTGCAGTCGTTCGTCGATCCGGTCCGAACCGAGGGACCCACCGTGCGGTTTGGGGGGTGCGGTGGTCATGGCTTCGCTCCTTCTCGCTCGTCGCGCCGCGAGGCGCGCTGGGTCACGGCGTTGTCGGTCGCCCCCGTGATGGCAGCGATGATGACCTCGGGGGTGGTGTCGGCCACCTGGAAGAAGCCGTTGTTCTGACCGAGTCGCAGGACTGCGACGGTGTCGGCTACGGACTATCACGTCGGCCATGTTGTGGCTGATCATGATCACGCCGTGGCCGTTCTCGCGGAGGCGCTCGACCAGGTTGAGCACCTCCGCGGTCTGGGCGACACCGAGGGCCGCTGTCGGCTCATCGAGGATGATGACCTTCGGGTCGCCGAGCAGGGACCGGGCGATCGCCACGGTCTGGCGCTGGCCACCCGAGAGCGACGCGACGGGGATGCGCACGGTGGGGATCTTCGCCGACAGCTGCCGGAGCAGCTCCCAGGCCTTGACCTCCATCGCCACGTCGTCGAGCCTGGCGGGGCGCAGCTCCTGACCGAGGAACAGGTTCTCGACGACGTTGAGGTTCTCGCACAGGGCGAGGTCCTGGTAGACGGTGGCGATCCCAAGGGCTTGCGCATCGGCGGGCGAGTGAATACGCACGCTCTTGCCCTCGAACGTGATCGTTCCCGAGTCGGCGGCATGAACGCCCGCCAACACCTTGACGAGGGTCGATTTGCCGGCACCGTTGTCACCGACGAGGGCCACGACCTCGCTCTCATGGACGGTGAGGTCGATGCCGGTCAGGGCGGCCACAGCACCGAAGTGCTTGGTCACCCCTCGCAGGGAGAGGATCTCCTTGCCCACGCCGGCGGTCCTGTCGACCGACGGGGCTGCAGCTGGGGTGGCGCTGGTCACTTGATCCCCAGCTTGTCGCACCCGGCGGCGTAGACGCCGGTGCACACGTCGGAGGCCTTCATGATGCCGCTGTCGAAGAGCACGGCCTTGATGTTGTCCTGGGTGACAACCTCGGGCACGAAGAGCTGCGAAGGAGTGTCGAACACGGTCGCCTCCGCCTTGGGCGTCTGACCCTGGAGGAAGGCGAAGGCGCTCTCTGCCGCAGCCTCGGCCACGATCTTGATCGGCTTCGAGATGGTGTTGTACTGGTCGCCGTTGATGATGCGCTGGGCCGCGGCCACCTCCGCGTCGTTTCCGGTCACTGGCGGCACCTTGGCTCCTGATGCCTTGAATGCCGCGATGGCCCCGCCACCGGTGCCGTCATTGGCAGCGACGACTCCCACGATCTTGTCCTTGAACCGGGTGATCTGGCCGGTGGTCCACTCCTGCGCCTTCGCCGGCTGCCAGTTCGGGGTGTCGTACTCGGCGAGCAGTTCGAAACCGCTGGTGTCGACGGCGCTGTGCACGCCCTTCTTGATCAGGCCGGCAGCGGCGTCGGTGGGCGAGCCGTTGATCTGCAGGATGCCACCGGAGGCCTTCGTCTCCTTGAGGTGGTCGACCAGGCTGCTCGCGATGAGGTTGCCGATCTTCTCGTTGTCGAACGAGACGTAGAAGTCCGCCTTGGCCGATGTGCTCGGACGGTCGTACGCGATGACCTTCGCGCCCTGCGACTGTGCGGCCTGCACGGTCGAGGCCACACCCGCAGAGTCGACGGGGTCGATCACGAGAACCTTGGCACCCTGCGCCAGGGCCGAGTTCGCCTGCTGCTGCTGCTTGCTCGCGTCTGAGTCGGCGTTCTGGTAGATCACCGTGCAGGTCGGGCACAACGCCTTCATCTTGGCCTCGAAGAGCGGCTTGTCCTGCAGCTCGTAGCGGGTCGAGGCAAGGTCCGGCATGAGGAAGGCCACCTTGGCGTTCTCCACGCCCGCTCCGGACCCGGAGCCCGAACTCGTGCTGGTGCCGCTTTGGCTCTCACACGCACTGAGTCCGATGGTCGCTGACATCGCCAGCGCCAGGACGGCCGCGCGGCGGGGGGTGGTGTTGAGGTACATGGTTCTCCTTGGTGGGTGTGACACAACTGCCATGGGGTCGGACGGGGAGCGACTGACGGGGTCAGCCCGGAATGAGGGCGACCTTGATGGAGGAGGAGCCGTCGCCGACGAGGTCGAGGCCCGTCTGGAAGTCCGCGAGCGGAAGCTGATGGGTGACGATGTCGGCCATGGGAAGACGGCCCGACTCGAGCAGGCGTGCAGCGGCGGGCCAGCAGTGCGGCCCAAGGTGGGCGCCGAGGACGTCCAGCTCCTTGTCGTCGCTGATGATCGTCCAGTCGACGGTGACGTCGGAGCCGAAGACGCTGTACTCCACGAAGCGTCCCAGCTTCCGCAGGATGTTGAGGCCCTGGATGACTGCGCTCGGGTGGCCGCTGGCCTCGAGGTAGACGTCGGCGCCGAGGCCTCCGGTCAGCTCCCGGACGGCGGTGACGGCGTCCTCGCGCCCGATGTTGAACGTGTGGGTCGCCCCGCAACGACGGGCGAGGTCGAGCTTGTGGTCTGCGGAGTCGAGCGCGATCACCATCGCCGGTGACTTCGCTGCAGCACCGGTGACCATGCCGAGTCCGATCGGTCCGCAGCCGGCGACGACGACGACGTCGCCGAAGGTGATCCCGCCCCGCTCGACTGCGTGCAGGGCGCAGCTGAGCGGCTCAACGAACGCTGCGTGCGCCGCCTCGAGGTCACCCGAGATCTTGTGGACGAGTGCGTCGGCCGGGAAGACCATGAACTCGGCCATGGCCCCCGGCGTGCGCCGCTTGAACCCGTAGATGTCGTGGGGCAGGCACATCCAGTAGAGCCCGCGCTTGCAGTAGTGACAGTTCCAGCACGGCACGATCTGCTCGGACGTGACCCGGTCACCCACGCCGACGCCCCAGCGGTCCGCTGCCACCTGGTCGATCTCCACGACGCGACCGACGAACTCGTGTCCGGGGATGACCTCGGTCTCGGCCCAGGCGGGCCGAGACTCGTCGCCCCAGAACTTCGCGGCGCCGTGGTAGCACTTCAGGTCGCTGGCGCAGATGCCGACCGCCTCGACCTGCACCAGGGCCTCTCCAGGGCCGGCGACGGGCACGGGCACGGTCTCTAGGGCGTACTTCTCCGGACCGTGGCTGACCACTGCCTGCATCGTTCCCACAGCGACTCCTTCGTCGACGGCGTCGGCCCTGACGGACCAGCGACGCTCACGATAGAGGACACACGGAACGTCTGTCCAGCACTATTGTTCTGCGATGAGCAACCGTGCCGTGGGTACATCCGTGAGCAAGGTGTTGATGTAGCCGCCACGCGCAGCACCCCGCAGGCTGACGACCTTGTCCGCTCCCGCGGCCACCCCGATCGAGAAGGGGACCTGCCGCAGCTGCTCCTGGCTGATCGCGATCAGACGCTCGGACCCGGAGTGGGCGACAGCTGCGCCGTTGGCGTCGAAGAACCGGGAGGAGATGTCACCGACGCTCTCACCGAGGGCGCGCTCGTCGTCCGGGAAGAATGCGGGCCTGCGCGCACGCAGCAGCGGCGGTGCGCCGACCCCCAGCAGGGCGGCCTTGGCGGTGTCCCACATGTGCGCGATCCGCCTGAACGAGGGCTCCACCTTGAGGGACTCGCTGAGCAGCGGGGTGGGAAGGGCGGGCGCGTACAGATAGACGGGGTGGCCGGAAAGCCTTTCGGCAAAGAGCCGGGTCAGCTCGTTCGTTTGCCACCACGGCTCGGGCTCCTCGAGCCCTCCCACGGTCGGGGCCACGAGGATTCCCGGGTAGCTGGGCAGACTCTGTTGGGCGATCTCGTGCAGCGTCCGGCCAGAGGAGACCAGCAGCGAGTCGCCGCTCTGCAGGCCGACGTCGTGCAGGGCGCGCTTCACCCCGGATGCCATGTGGACCCCGCTGGAGCCGAGGCCGGCAGCCGGCACGACGTACACGCGCTCGAGCCCGAGGGCTTTGGCGCAGGCCTGCTCCAGATCGGTGGCCACCTCGTTGGCCGGTGGGTTGACCCGGATCTCGACGATGCCGCGACGGCGGGCCTCGGCCAGGAGCCGACTGACCGTCGGACGACTCACGCCCAACGACTCGGCGATCTGCTCCTGCTTCTGCTCGTCGACGTAGTAGGCACTCGCTGCTCGGAACATCATCTCGTCCGAGAAGCGGCTCGCCGCTACGGACCCGGGATCGGTCGTCGCCACGCCATGCTCCTGACTGGTTGCGCGGACCGAACGTTGGTGCAGGAATTGCGTTCCGCCGCGATGCTGGCCACGGTAGTCCACTGCCGGGCCGGACCAGCGCCTCGGTCCTAGTCGCCCTCCGCGACCGGTACTGCCCCCCGCCGGACTGCTCTGACCAGCTCGGCGTGGTCGGCCTCGGTCTGGTCCGCGTAGGCCCGCGCGAACCGGACCATCGCCCGGTCCAGCTTGCCGGAGCGGCCGGCATATCCGGCGATCATGGAGGCGCCGCTGGTACGGGCATGGCCCTTGGCCAACAGGTGTCCGACGATGCCGGCGTAGTCGGCCAACGCCGCGGAGTCCATGGCGTCGAGGGGGATGGTGCCCTTCATGTTCCGGAACTGCCGCACGTAGTACTGCCGCTCCCCCACGGTGGTCCACCCGAGCAGTGGGTCGCTGACCGTCTGCAGCGCCTGCTGGTACTCCACCACCCGCTGGCCCTGGTGGGCGTGCCAGGCCGACTCGCCGTGCACGTGCTCGGCCAGCACCGATCGACGCGCTTGCTTCAGCTGCAGGAACAAGACGTCCTCGGGGCTGCTGCCCTCGAGCAGCGCCACGTAAGCACGCAGTCCGACGCTGCCGACGCCGACCACCTTGTGCGCCATGTCCACCAACGTGTAGCCACCCAGGACCCGGCGCCAGTGCGGAGCCAGGGTGGTCAGGTAGTCATCCAGCGCGGCCGCGATCAGCTCACCGTCCTGCTCGGAGACGTGGGTGATCAGTGGCGGCTCGTCCACGATGTGCCGACGCCCCTCGTGCTCCCGGGTGAACCGCGGCAGCGCGCGGTCACTGGTCCGGTTGCGCGCCCTCTTGGCAGACCGCCCGATCTCCGCCCGGAGCGATTTCTCGGTGGCCGTCTCGTGCAGGCGCTTGACGTCCAGACGGTTGTAGGAACGCATGAGCAGAGGCTGCTCCGCCAGGAAGTTCACCTCAGCCCGATAGGCCGCCACGCACGACCTGACCGCACCGGTGCACTGCTGCTCGCTGGCGGAGTTCTCCCGCCCGGCCACCCAGATGCTGGCCACGAGCCGCCGCAGGTCCCACTCCCAGCCACCCGGATGGGCCTCGTCGAAGTCGTTGAGGTCGATGACCAGCTCACCTTCGGGCGACGCGTAGAAACCGAAGTTGCCGAGGTGCGCGTCGCCGCAGATCACCGGAGTGATCCCCGTGGCCGGCAACCCCGCGACGTCCGCGGCCATGACGATGGCGGTGCCGCGCAGGAAGCCGTAGGGCGAGCGGACCATCCGGCCGACCCGGATCGGGACCAGCTCGTCCACTCGACCCCGGTGTGACTCCTGGATCAGCTGGACCGGGTCCCGGCGACCCGCCGATATCTCCCAGCGCCCCAGGGACTTGCGGGGCACCTGCTTGCGCAGTGCCCGCCCCAGGGCGAATCGTTCCCGCCGAGACGTCGGTCGCTTCCGCAGCGAGCCGAACGCCTCCCCCTCCGCCGTGGCCAGGACCGTATGCACTCCGGGGCCGTTGGTCACATCGTCACCTCCGCCACTGGACACCGCTGTCTTCTGTCAGGGTCCTTGGTGCCGGTCGAAATGCCAAGCGGACCGCACCGGCCCAGCACCACGGATGTGGTGCTGGAAGAGCAGTCGCGCTCAGGGTCGCTACGGTTCCAGGGTGTCGGATCCGATGCTCTTCGAGCGCGATCCCGAGCGCTACCGCCGCGCCCGCCCGGCGTACCCGGGTCAGCTGTGGCGCATGCTTGCCGAGATCGGGGTCGCGCAGGAAGGCGCACGCGTGCTGGACATCGGGGCTGGCACCGGCCAGGCCACCGGGCCGCTGGTGCAGCGAGGCGCGAGCGTGGAGGCGATCGAGCCGGGTCCGGCGTTGGCGTCTCGACTCCGCCAGGACCTCCCGGGCGTACGGGTCCAGGTGAGCACCGCCGAGGACGCCACCTACCCGACCGGCGTCTACGACGGCGTCGTGTGCGCGACCGCCCTGCACTGGGTCGATCTGGCCGTGGTCCTGCCCAGGATCCGTGACTGCCTGCGCCCAGGCGGTTCGTTCGTGCCGTTCTGGCACGTCTTCTTCGATCCCGAGGCGCCGCCGACACCGTTCCGCGCGGTGATCGACAAGATGTTCGGCAGCCCACCAGCCACCACCGGCACTCCTCTGGACCGGGAGCACTGGTCCCGCGCCCTGACCCGAGACGGACTCTTCCGGCTCGAGGCGGTGCACACCTGGCGCGGGAGCCACCAGCTGAGCACCCGCCACATGGCCGACCTGCTGAGCACGTTCAACGGCTGGACGCAGGACGACATCGCCACCGCGACGAAGGCCGTCGACCGCCTCGGCGGCACCGTCACAGAGCACTACACGACGATCGCCTACGTCTGTCGCGCCGACAGCTCCCCAGACATCTGTCCGAGCAGGCCCTGGCCGGGCTCAGATGACGAGAGGGCGCCCGACTCGCGTTTCCGCGGGCCGAACGCCCTCTCGTGCACTGGGTGGCAGGTGAAGGATTCGAACCTTCGAAGCTTTCGCGATGGATTTACAGTCCACTCCCATTGGCCGCTCGGGCAACCTGCCTGGGTGCGCGTGGAAGAATAGCAAGGACACCCACGATTGCTGAAACCGGCGTCCGCTGCACCCTGCGGCGCCCAGGAAGGACACGCCACATGGCCGACAGCTCGTTCGACATCGTCAGCAAGATCGACCACCAGGAGGTCGCCAACGCGCTCAACAGCGCCTCCCGCGAGGTGGCCACGCGCTACGACTTCAAGAATGTCGGAGCCTCCATCGAGGCCAGCGGCGAGGACAAGGTCGTCATCAAGGCCAACACCGAGGAGCGCGCCAACGCCGTCCTCGACGTCTTCCAGACCTGGCTGGTCAAGCGCAAGGTGTCCCTCAAGCACCTCGACGTCCCGGAGCGCGGTCCGCAGCTGTCGGGCAAGGAGTACCGCCTCGAGCTCGGGCTCCAGGAGGGCATCTCGCAGGAGAACGCCAAGAAGATCGGCAAGATCATCCGCGACGAGGGACCCAAGACGGTCAAGAGCCAGATCCAGGGCGACGAGCTGCGCGTCACGAGCAAGTCCCGTGACGACCTGCAGGCCATCCAGGCGCTGCTCAAGGGCAAGGACGACCTGGACTTCGCGATCCAGTTCACCAACTACCGCTGACCCACCCCGCATCACAGGTATGCCGCCGTGCCCGGGTCGGGCACGGCGGCATACGTCTGTCTGGGGTCCCGTCCACGGAGCCGGACGGGCGGGCAGGGGCCGGTCAGGCCCCCATGGAGATGGTCGGGCCACCGAGGTCCGGGAACCGCAGGACCGAGCCGTCGGAGCCGGTGTCCGGGGAGTCGTCGGTCCAGCCGTCGAGGGCGATCGCGAGCCCCAGGGCCAGGCCGGCCATCTCGTGGTCGCCGATGCCGACACGGCTGGCGACCTCGCGAGCGTTCGACGGCCGGTCGGCGGGGTCCTTGGAGAGGCAGTCGTTGACGAGGTCGGCGAGGTCCTTCGGGACGCCGTCGGGCAGCGGCGGGGGCGGCTCGTTGACGTGGCTGAGGGCGGTCGCGACCGGGGTGCCCCGGTCGAACGGACGCCGGCCGGTGAGCATCTCGTGCGCCACGACGCCGAGGGCGTAGAGGTCGCTGGCACCCGTGGCTGCCTCGCCGAGCGCCTGCTCGGGGCTGATGTAGTGCGGGGTGCCGAGCATCTCCCCGACGCGGGTGTGGCCTGCGGCGTCGAGCGCCCGGGCGATCCCGAAGTCGGTGAGCTTCACGAGCCCGTCGGGGCGCACGAGGATGTTGGCCGGCTTGACGTCGCGGTGCACGACGCGGGCCTCGTGGGCGACACCGAGGGCCATGGCCGCCTGGCCGAGCAGCGAGCGCACCTCGGCCGGCGGGAGGGCGCCGCGACGACGCAGCAGCAGCGACAACGGCTCGCCCTTGACGAGCTCCATGACCAGGAAGGCCACGCCGTCGTCCTCGCCGTAGTCGAACAGGGTGGCGATGTTGATGTGCAGCAGGGCGGCGGAGTGCACCGCCTCGTCACGGAAGCGCTGGGCGAACAGCTCCTCGTGACCGGTGTCAGGGCGCATGACCTTGACGGCGACCGCACGCTGGAGGACCTGGTCGGTGCCGGCCCAGACGTCGGCCATGCCGCCGGAGGCGATACGAGCCCCGAGGAGGTAGCGGTTGCCGAGGAGGGACCCCTGCGCCAACCGGTTCAAGCGGTGCGCTCCACGAGGAGACCTCCATCGACCGAGGTGTACGTCGACTGACATCTCAAGAACCTCGCGCCCCCATGGTAAGCCAATACCGGGCAAACCGCGCGCCGATGCGGCGAGCGGAAGGCCGCCTGACCTGCGACGACGCCAGGCGCGACGCCGGCGCGACGACCGTCGGGTCGTGGGCAGCTCTCGTCAGCCGAAGGTGGCCCGGGACCGCAGCGCCTCCTGGAGCTCGGACTCGGCGTCGACGATGCCGCGGCGCACGGCCGGGGTGAGGTCCTCACGGCACAGGGCCGCCCGGCTCAGCTCCGCGGTGGCCTGCTCGACGACCTTCGAGGGGAAGCCGAGCTGGGCCACCCGGGCCAGGGCGTCGTCGCCGACCCACGCGCTCATGGCGGGGACGTCGCTGAAGTAGCGCGTCGCGTAGGGGCGCAGCACGTCGAGCTCCCCCGAGGACCAGAACCCCTGGGCGAGGGCGTTGAGCTCGTAGTTGGAGCGTTCCCGGTTCGTGGTGATCTCCCCCCAGGCCCACGCCTTGGCGTCCGCGTCCGGCATCGAGGCGCCTGCCAGGAGGGCACTCAGCCGGCCCTGCAGGGTGTCGTCGCGCTCGCGGGTGGCTTCGATGACGTCCCGGCCGACCAGCCCGTGGGAGGCGAGGTTGCGCACCACGATCCAGCCGAAGTCGGAGTCGTCCTCCAGACCCACCGGCCGGCCCTCCCCCTCGGCCCAGGCCCGCAGGAGCTCCTCGTCGGCCGACGTGCGGGCGACCGCGCGCGCCGCGACCAGGGCACGGGTCGACCCCGGCGTCGCTGCCGCGAGGACCGCAGCGGCCGCCTGCGCCACCACCTGCACCGCGTCCTCGTGCTCGTCGGGCGGCAGGAAGGTCGGGATGATGCGGCCGAGCAGGCTGCCCGCCGTGCGGTTGAGGATGGAGGCGTTGTCCTCGTGCGGCCACGCCTCGCCGACGGTGCGGACCATCACCCGTGGGTCGACCTTCCCGAGGCAGATGCCGTCGACCAGCGACACCCAGACCACGGCCCGCGCCTGCGGGTCGGGCACGGCGGCGAGCTGGTGCGGCACCGCGGCGATCGAGGCCGGGTCCAGGGTCACGGTGGCCCAGGTGAGGTCGCCGGCGTTGGGGACCACGAGGTCGTCCGCAGCGATGGACGCCAGCGCGGGCACGACGGTCGAGCTCCCGGTCGTCGTCACCGGCACCCGGAACGTCTCGGCGTCCCCGCGGAACCCGGCGACATCGAACGTGTGGGGGCGGTCAGCCGGAAAGGCTTGCGGGGCAGTGCGGTTCACCGTGCCGGTCTCGCGGTCGAGGGCGATGACGTCGACCCCCGCCGTCAGCAGCCAGGACTGCGTCCAGTCGCCGAGGTCCTTGCCGCTGGCGCCCTCCATGAAGCCCATGAAGTCGGCCAGCGTGCCGTTGCCGAACGCGTGCTCGCGCAGGTAGGACGAGACGCCGTCGATGAACGCGTCGTCACCGATGTGGGCGATCAGCTGGCGCAGGGTGGCCGCACCCTTGGCGTAGGAGATGCCGTCGAAGTCCTGCAGCGCCGACTGTGCGTCGAGGGCAGCCGACCCGGCGACGGGGTGCGTGGAGGGGGCGCGCTCCGCGGCATACCCCCACGCCTTGCGGGCCATCGTGGAGTCCACCCACGCCTCGGTGCCGAACTCGGTGGCGGCGTCGAGCGTGCGGTGCGACATGTACTCCGCGAACGACTCGTTGAGCCACAGGTCGTCCCACCACTGCATCGTCACCAGATCGCCGAACCACATGTGCGCCATCTCGTGGGCGATGGTGTTGGAGCGCGCCAGGATCTCGTCGCGGGCGGCGGCACCACGGAAGACGTACACGTCCCGGAAGGTGACGCAGCCGGGGTTCTCCATCGCGCCCGCGTTGAACTCGGGCACGAACACCTGGTGGTACTCGCCGAACGGGTACCTGATGCCGAAGAGCTGGTGGTAGTAGTCGAAGCTGGCCTTGGTGACCTCGAACATCTGCGGCGCACCGGCTTCGAGGGCCTCCTTCAGCGACGCGCGAGCGTGCAGGCCCAGCGGTATGCCGTCGTGCTCGCCCCGGACCGAGGCGTAGGGACCAGCGCAGACCGTGACGAAGTAGGTCGCCAGCGGCTTGGTCTCGGCGAGCTCCCAGCGACCCGGTGCCACCTTGCTGGCGGCGCCGTTGCCGAGGACGGTCCACGCCGGCGGGGCGGTGACGGTCACGGCATACGGGGCCTTGAGGTCCGGCTGGTCGAAGCAGGCGAACACGCGGGGGCCGGCGTCGAGGAAGAGGTGACCGTAGACGTAGTGCTCGCCATCGGCGGGGTCGACCGCGCGGTGCAGGCCCTGGCCGTCGCGGCTGAAGGCCATCTGGGCCCGGACCTCCAGCACGTTCTGCGCAGCCAGGCCGCTGAGTGCGACGCGGCCGTCGGTGAGGGTCGTGACGTCGACCGGTTCGCCGTTGAGCACCATCGAGTGCAGCTCGGCAGGCTTGACGTCCACGAAGGTCGAGGCGCCGGGGTCGTTGCACGAGAAGCTGATGCGCGTGGTGGAGCCGAACCGCTCCGCTCCCTGGTCGAGGTCGAGGTCGACCTCCATCCGCGTCACCTCCAGCAGGGCTGAACGTTCACGGGCTTCGGACCGGGTCAGGGACGGCATGGGAGCGATTC
This sequence comes from uncultured Actinomycetota bacterium, assembly GCA_963731235.1. Lineage (GTDB taxonomy): Bacteria > Actinomycetota > Actinomycetes > Actinomycetales > Dermatophilaceae > Pedococcus. The sequence continues at coordinate 73,620 of CAVSUT010000019.1, forward strand.
AACCAGCACCCCCTGTCGCGTCGTGCTGGGCGGGTCCGGCCGACCCGGGTGCAGGCGGCGCCATACGAGGTGCGCGAAGTCGACTGCGCGCACCGTGGGGCGACTCCGCATGCTTTCGAGGTGCGCGAGGTCGCCACAGACTGCGCGGAGTCGACTCCGCGCACCACAGGCCGCCGCTGGACCCCGCACTATGCGGACCCACACCGACTCCGGGCAAGACCGAAGCCCCCGACCAGCTGGTCGGGGGCTTCGGCGAGTTCACCGGTTGCGGTGGCTCAGATGACGCGGACCTTCTCGGCCTGCGGGCCCTTGGGGCCCTGCGTGATGTCGAACTCCACGCGCTGTGCCTCGTCGAGCGAGCGGTAGCCGCTGGACTCGATCGCGCTGTAGTGCACGAAGACGTCGGGGCCGCCGCCGTCCTGCTCCACGAAGCCGAAGCCCTTTTCAGCGTTGAACCACTTGACTGTTCCCTGTGCCATGGGATTTCTCGTTCCTGTTGGCCGAGGTGGGTCGCGGACGCGATCCACCAGCTGCGCACACCACCACGACACGGAACAAGCCGCTGAAGAAAAAAGGCCCGCACATTGGCGGGCCCACTCAGACGAGGAACTGCAACTGCAACTGCGACAACCATAGCGTGTCCGAGCGCAATTGCCAGACACGGCCCCCGCGAAGCCTGTCCGGCGCGTCCCGGTGTCGCTTCGCGGGGTGCCCGGCAAGCGGCAGGTCAGCGCTGCCGGAAGCCGTAGGCCTGCTGCTCGAGGCGGGCGATGCGCTCGGTCATCGGCGGGTGCGTCGAGAAGAACCGCGACACGTCCTGGGGCCGGAACGGGTTGGCGATCATCATGTGGCTGGAGTTCTGGATCGCCGGCGTGGGCTGCAGCGGTGCGCGCTGGACGCCGGCCTCGAGCTTGCGCAGGGCCGAGGCCAGGGCCAGCGGGTCGCCGGTGAGCCGAGCACCGTCCTCGTCCGCGTCGTACTCGCGGGTGCGGCTGATGGCCATCTGGATGACCATCGCGGCGAACGGCGCGAGCAGCGCCATCGCCAGCAGCGCCAACGGGTTGGGCCGGTTCTCGTCGCTCCCGCCGCCGCCGAACATGCTCGTGAACATGGCCATCTGCGCGACGGAGGTGATGACGCCGGCGACCGCCGCGGCGACCGATCCGGTGAGGATGTCGCGGTTGTAGACGTGCATGAGCTCGTGCCCGAGCACCCCCCGCAGCTCACGCTCGTCGAGCAGGCCGAGGATGCCCTCGGTGCAGCAGACGGCGGCGTTCTCGGGGTTGCGGCCGGTCGCGAACGCGTTGGGTGCCGGGGTGGGGCTGATGTAGAGGCGGGGCATCGGCTTGCCTGCGGCGGTGGAGAGCTCGCGGACGATCCGGTACATCGCGGGCGCCTGCGCCTCGCTGACCGGGTAGGCGTGCATGGCCTTGATGGCGAGCTTGTCGGAGTTCCAGTAGCCGTAGAACGTCATGCCGACGCCGAAGAGGGCGAACAGCCACAGGTACTGGCCGCCGCCGATGACCGAGCCCATGGCCAGCAGGACGGCGAAGATGCCACCGAACAGGGCTGCGGTCTTGAGTCCGTTGAAGTGGTTGTGCATGTCTGCCTCAACGCTGGATTTCGTGCGGGCGTTCCCGCGTCAGCCCAGCAGGCCGAGCACGAGCTGGGGCAGCACGCTCGCGGCCACGAGGACGGCACCTGACAGCAGCAGCGCAGCCAGGGCCGGACGGGGCACCGGGCCGCCCAGGAGCTCCTCGAGCGGGCCCTCGTCGGCGTCCTCCGCGCCGGCTCCGGTCGCGCTCGACGGGGCCGGGTCGCGCAGCAGGACCGCGAACCAGCGCAGGTAGACCGCGATGCCGAGGACGGCGTTCGCCACGGCCACCAGGGCGAGCAGCCACTGCTCGTCGCCGACCACGGGTCGCAGCGCGACGACCTTGGCGACGAGCCCGAGGACACCCGGCGGGAGTCCGGCCAGGGACAGCAGGGCCAGGCCCAGCGCGCCGCCCAGGACCGGCCGGGAGCGCAGCAGCCCCGTGTATGCCGCGAGCGTCCGGCCCCGACCCGGCCCACCGTCGCCGCGGGCCCGGTCACCGCCGCCGCGGGCCGGGGCACCGCCGCCGCCTGCGACGACGTGGACCACGACGAAGGCGACGAGGGTCGCAACGAGGTACGCCAACAGGTAGGCGCCCGAGGCCTGCTCGGCCGCGGCGGTGGCCACCGACAGCGGCAGCACCACCCAGCCGGCCTGGGCCACGGTCGACCACGCCAGCAGCCGCACCGGGTCGTCCTGGACGAGGGCGACGAGGTTGCCGACGGTCATGGACACCGCCGCCACGATGCCCACGACGACCAGGACCGGCGCGGCTCCTTCGGTCCCGGAGGCTGCGAGCGGGCGCAGGACGACGAGCAGGGCGGCCAGGGCTGCGACCTTCGACGTGGCTGCGAGGAACGCGGCGACGGCCTCGGTGCCGCCGGCGTAGGCCTGCGGGGTCCAGACGTGGAACGGCACGAGCGACAGCTTGAAGCCGACCCCGGCGAGGAAGAAGATCAGGCCGAGCAGCAGCACCGCCCTGCGCTCGGGGTCCGCGAGCGCCGTCGCGGCGGCCGGGCCGGAGAAGACGGCCTCCCCCGTGGCGAGCAGCCACAGCGCCGCACCGAGGACGACGAGGGCGAAGGACACCAGCGAGGTGGTCAGCAGGGCCAGGGCTCCACGCCCGGCGTCCGGGGTGGCCCGCAGTGCGACCAGCGCGATCGCGGGCAGGGTCGCCAGCTCGAGGCTGACCAGCCACGACGCCAGGTCGTGCGCTGCGGCGACACCGGCCGCCCCGGCGGTTGCGGCGAGCACGAGCGACACCAGGACCGCCGGGCCGCCGCGCAACGCCTCACCACCACGATCGGGGTGGTCGGTGGGGGTGGGGTCGGTGGGGTCATCACGCTGACCCACTCCGCTCGGCCACGCGAGCAGCAGGACGACCAGGGCGGCCAGCAGGCCGCCGAGCTGCAGGGCACCGGCCACCGGACCGGCTTCGTAGAGGCACGCGCCGTCGGGCGCGGGCAGGCACAGTGAGCGCCGCGGGTCTGCGGCCGAGCCCAGGGCAGTAGGCACAGCGAGGGCGGCACCGACGACGAGGGCGAGCACCCCGAGGACCGCGTGCAGCCGGGCCAGCCGTGGGGCGACCGCGTCGGCGACGAGCACGAGGACGGCGCCCGCCGCCGGGGCCAGCACGGGGCCGAGCACCAGCCAGTCGAGGCTGGCCACCGAGCTCGCCACCGCGTTCATGCCGGCCACCGGGCCCGCCACGGCGTTCACGGCGGCCGCGGAGCTCGCCACGGCGGCCACGGCGTCACGGCGATCACGGCGCCGCCCCGATGAGCGTGGCGACGGTGTCGCGGGTCAGGGCCAGCAGCGGCCCGGGGACCACCCCGAGGGCCAGCGTGGCAAGGACGAGGACCACCACGACGTCCCACTCGCTGCCGCGGCTGTCCTCGATCTGCGGGGTGGTGCGCTCCCCCGCCCAGACCAGCCGGGCCACCCTCAGGGCGTAGGCCGCCGCGAGCACGGTGCCGACCGCTGCCACGACGGCGATGGTGCGAAAGAGCCCGAGGGGACGGTCGTCGGCCGGCGACCACGCGGCATACACGCTGAGGAACTCGCCCCAGAAGCCGGCCAGGCCGGGCAACCCGAGGGAGGCGGCCAGACCGGTGAGGAGCGCGAACCCGAACCGGGGAGCCGTCTCACGCAGTGCGGCGCGGGCGGTCTCGAGGTCGGCGCTGCCCCAGCGGTCCTTGAGCCCGCCGACGACGACGAACAGCAGGGCCGAGACGACACCGTGGGCGACGTTCGCGAACAGCGCCGCCTGCAGGCCGGTGCGGGTGCCGCTGGCGAGCCCGACCACGACGAACCCCATGTGTGCCACCGAGGAGTAGGCGACCAGGCGCTTGAGGTCGCGCTCGACCAGGCAGGCCAGGCCTCCCCAGAGGATGCCGACGGCGCCGAGCACGGCGAGGACGGGTGCGACGCGGGCGAACCCGTCGGGCACCGTGGCCAGGGGCAGGCGCACCAGGCCGTAGGTGCCCATCTTGAGCAGCACCGCGGCGAGCAGCACCGAGCCGGCGGTCGGGGCGGTCGTGTGGGCGGCGGGGAGCCAGGTGTGCAGCGGGAAGACCGGCACCTTGACGGCCAGTCCGGCGACCAGCAGGGCAGCGACGACCAGCTGCGTCGTCGGTGACAGGCCACGCCCGGCGTCCAGGGCGAGCACACCGAGGTCCGAGGTGCCTGCCTTGGTCACGAGGGCGAGGATGCCGACGAGCATCAGGGTCGAGCCCAGCGCCGTGTAGAGGACGAAGCGGCCACCGGCATCGGCGCGCGCTCGGGGTTGGTGGGCGTCGCCGAAGCGGGTGATGAGCACCCACATCGGCACGAGCACGACCTCGAAGGCCACGAAGAACAGCACGGCGTCGCGGGCGAAGAACGTGGCGAGGGCGCCGAGCTCGACCAGCAGCAGGCAGGCGTGGAAGGCGGCGCTGGTGCCACCGACCGGCGGGCGCTCGCGGGTGTGCAGCACGACGGCCACCCCGAGCAGCGCGGTGAGCAGGAGCAGCGGGGCGCTGATGCCGTCGACGCCGAGGTGCCAGCGCAGCCCGAGCGAGGGCACCCACGGCCGGTCGACCACGGGCCGCAGGACCACGGCGAGGACGACCGCGACGAGGGTGGCGACGCTGGTGACCGCCGCGGTGCGGTTGACGGCGCGGTGGGTGAGGCCGCGACCTGCCGTGAGCAGCCAGGCTGCGACGGCGGCGGGCACGACGAGGGCAGCGAGGATCACCACAACGCCACCCCCACGAGTGCGGCCGCAACCGCTCCGGCGACCACCCAGGCGAGGCCGGTCGCAGCCCGTTCGGTGCGGTGGGCGCGGTCCCCACCACGACCGGCCAGCACCGCACCGACCGCGGCGCCGCGGACGTAGGCGTCGACGACCTCACGGTCGAGGAACACCACGAGCCGGGCGGCGGCGAGCACCGGCGTGGCGACGAGCGCGACATACAGGCGGTCGACGCCGAAGCCGGCGTCGAAGCCGGCCTGCCGAGCCCCGACCAGGTGGGCGGGGTCGTGCCCCACGCCGAGCCGAAGGACCGTGGCGTGACGGACGGCGACGGCCGCTCCCACGACGAGCAGCACGCTCAGCAGCGCGACGAACCACCCGAAGTGGCCCCCGAGGTCGACCAGCGGGGTGAACACGACGAGCCCGCCCACGACGGTGAGGGTGGCCAGCACGACGACCGCTGAACGGACCGGGCCGGTGGCAGTGTCGGTGCCGTGGCGCTCGGGGTCGGCGGCCGCGCGGTCGTCCAGGACCAGCCAGGCCCGCATGCAGTAGGCAGCGGTGAGCAGCACCGTCACCAGCCCGGCGACCAGCACCAGCCAGGCGCGGGCCGGGGCACCAGCGAGACCGGCCTCCGCTGCGGAGAGCACGTTCTCCTTGGACACGAACCCCACCAGCGGGGGCACCCCGGCCAGCGACAGCAGCCCGACGAACATCGCCGGCCGCAGCACCGGGTGCCCGCGGAGCCCACCGCGCAGGGTGGCGGCAGCGGTGCCGCCGACGGTGACGCTGAGCCACCCGATGGTGAGGAACAGCAGGGCCTTGAAGAAGGCGTGGGAGTACAGGTGCAGGACGCCGGCGCCCGGACCCTCGTCAGCCGGTGCCACCGCGAGCGCCGACAGCATCAGGGCCACCTGGCTGAGGGTGGAGTAGGCCAGCAACCGCTTGAGGTCGCTCTGCCCGAAGGCCAGCAGGGCCGCCCAGACCATCGTCACCGCCGTGCTCACGGCGAGCACCCACCGGGCGCCGTCGCTGGCGGCGAGCAGGTCGAACAGCTGCGCCAGCACGAACGTCCCCGCCGCCACCATCGTCGCCGCGTGGATGAGGGCGGACGCCGGCGTCGGGCCCTCCATCGCGTCGGGCAGCCAGTCGTGGAAGGGCACCATGCCGGACTTGCCGAGGACCCCGATGACGAGCAGCACCATGGCCGCCGTCCGCAGGGCGCCGTCCGGCGCTGCGCAGGCGGCCACCGCGGTGTCCGCACACTCGGTGACGGGCGCCCACGCCGCCAGGACCGACCGGTATGCCGTGGTGCCGGCTCCCGCGGCGAGGATCACCACCCCGAGGACGAACCCGACATCCGCCAGGCGGGTGACGAGGAAGGCCTTGAGGGCGGCCCGGCGGGCGGACTCCTTGCGGCTCCAGTGCCCGATGAGCAGGTAGGAGCACCAGCCCATCACCTCCCAGCCGACCAGGGTCAGCACCAGGTCGGCGGACTCGACGACGAGCAGCATCCCCGCAGCGAACAGCGAGACCGTCGCCGCGAAGATGCCGTAGCGGTCGTCCTCGCGCAGGTACCAGGCCGCGAAGGCCTGGACCGCCCAGCCGACGATGGCGACGACCAGGGCGATCAGCGCCGTGGCGGTGGTCGCCTGGAGCTGCAGGGGGATGCGCAGCTCACCTGCGGCGAGGGCGGGAACAGTGCTGATGGCAGCTGCCCGCCCCGAGGTGTGCACGGCCACGAGCTGCACCATCGCTGCAGCCAGGGTGACGAGCGAGGCGCCCACGGCCACCGCTCGTCCGGCGCGCGGGTCGAGCCGTCGGGCGAGGAACAGCCCGAGGACGGCAGCGACGACCGGGACGAGAACGACCAGGCGTGCCGCCCCCGCGCTCACGGGCGGGCCCGGTCGAGGTCGATGTCGCCACGCAGCCGGTAGACGGCCAGGACGACGGCGAGGGCGACAGTGACCTCGGCGGCGGCGATGGTGATGACGAAGAGGGTCAGGACGTTGCCGGCCACCCAGCGGTCCCCGCCGGACGCCCCGACCGAGACGAGCAGCAGCGTCGCCGCGTTGAGGACGAGCTCGACCCCGATGAGGACGAGCACGGCGTTGCGGCGGGCCAGCACGCCATACGCCCCGAGGCCGGCGAGGACGGCGGCCAGGAGGTAGGGGCCGGCGAGGTGGATCACGGGGTGCCGCCCTCGGAGGTCGGGGCGTGGGACTGGTGCGCTCGAGCGGTGTGCAACGCACCACGGCCACCGACCCGGGAGACGGCCAGCGCGGCGACGAGGGCGACCAGGAGCAGCAGGGACAGCAGCTCGAACGGCCAGACCCAGGTGCCGAACAGCTCGCTCGCCAGCTCGGTGGTGTCGGTCTCGGTGCGCGACACCGGCGCGGCCAACGGCAGCAGGACGGCAGCCAGCATGGCGGTGGTGCCGGCGCCGAGGAGGGCGGCGAGCACCCGGTGCAGGCGGCTGGTGGCGATCTCGGCGTGCGGACCGATGGGCGCACGGGTCAGCATCAGGGCGAACAGGACGAGCACGACGACGGCGCCGACGTAGACCAGGACCTGCACCAGCGCGACGAACTCGGCGCCGAGCACGAGGTAGCACCCGGCGATGGAGCCGAGGCAGACCACGAGCCACAGTGCCGCGTGCACGACGTGCCGGGTGGTGACCGCGAGCAGGCCGCTGGTCGCCGCGATGAGGCCCACCGCCGCGAAGGCGACGTCGAGGCCGGTCACGCGTCCGCCTCCGGCGCGGGAGTCACCCGCGTCGGGCGGGACACGGCGGGGCGTGCCGTTCGGGCGGGCTTGGACAGCGCGGCGATCTCGGCGGGCTCGGCGGAGTGCTCGTCGAGGGCCGGCGGCGGCGGGACCGTGGGCATCCACTGGCCGAGCCGGCCCTTCTCGTGCAGCAGGTCACGGATGTCGAGCTCGGAGTACTCGAACTCGGGGCTCCAGTGCAGGGCGTCGAACGGGCACACCTCGATGCAGATGCCGCAGTACATGCAGAGGCTGAAGTCGATGGCGAACCGGTCCAGGACGTTGCGCTGCCGGTCACGCCCGCCGGGGGTCGTCGCGGGGATCGTCTCCTTGTGGGAGTCGATGTAGATGCACCAGTCCGGGCACTCGCGCGCGCACAGCATGCAGGAGGTGCAGTTCTCCTCGAGCAGCGCGATGACACCGCGGCTGCGTGGGGGCAGGTGCGGCGAGACATCGGGGTACTCCGCGGTGTGCGACGGCTTCGCGAGGGTGCGCGCCGTCGTGGCGAGCCCCTTGAGGATCCCCGGTATGGCGCCGCCGCTGCTGCGCTTGGACGGTTCGGTCATGCCCCGATCACCACCCAGACCCCGGTGAGGGCCAGCTGCGCGAGGGCGAGGGGCACCAGCACGAGCCAGGCCAGGCGCTGGAGCTGGTCCTCGCGCAGTCGTGGCCAGGACACCCGCAGCCAGATGACCACCACGGCGATGACGAACCCCTTGAGCACGGTCCAGGCCCAGCCGAGCTGGTCGCTGAACGGGCCCTGCCACCCACCGAGGTAGAGGACGGCGAACAGCAGTGACATCACGACGATCCCGGCGTACTCGCTGAGCAGGAAGAACGCGAACCGCAGCCCGGTGTACTCCGTGTAGGCGCCGAAGACGACCTCGCTGTCGGCCACCGGCATGTCGAACGGTGGGCGCTGCAGCTCGGCGACGGCAGCGACGAGGAAGACCACCGCACCGGGGAGCTGCCACAGCAGCCACCACGGCGACCAGGCGGCCGCGATGCCGGACAGCGACAGCGATCCCGCGGCGAGGCAGACCGAGGCCACGGCCAGGACCAGGGGCAGCTCGTAGGACAGCAGCTGGGCGGCGGACCGCATCGCGCCGAGCAGGGAGTACTTGTTGGCGCTGGCCCAGCCCGCCATCAGGGTGCCGAGGATGCCGACGGCGGTCGTCGCGAGGACGAACACCGCGGAGGCCGGGACGTCGGCGGCCACGACGCCGGGTGACAGCGGGATGACCGCCATCGCGACGAGGTAGGGCACCAGCGCGACCGCGGGGGCGAACCGGAAGACCCGCTGGTCGGCTGCCGCCGGGGTGATGTCCTCCTTCTGCACGAACTTGACCCCGTCGGCGACCAGCTGGGCCCAGCCGTGGAACCCGCCGGCATACATGGGTCCGAGGCGTCCCTGCATGTGGGCCATCACCTTGTGCTCGGTCTGGCCGACGAGCAGCGGCAGGACGAGGAAGGCCGCGAGCACCGCGACCGAGCGCAGGACGACCTCGAGGGCCTCGACGGCGGTCATCGCGGACCCCAGTCGGCGTCCGGCACCCCGGGCGCGGACACCCGACGGCGGCCGGTGGGCTTGCTGTGCTCGCTCTCGCCGGGCTCCTTGGCACCGGGCCACGCCTTGGAGGCGCGGGCGGCGAGCACGAACGACTTGCGCAGCGGGGTGCCCTCGAAACCGTCGGGCAGGAGCAGGGGACGCAGGTCCTGGCCGGTGCCGTCGTCGAAGCCGTCGAACCCGAGTCCGAACATCTCGTGCGTCTCGCGCTCGTGCCAGGCAGCGCCGCGGAACACCGGGGTGATGCTGGCGAGCACTTCACCGTCGGGGACACGGGTCCGGATCATGATGCGCCGCAACGACTTCGGCGTCGACCCGTCCATGAGGTGGCAGACGACGTCGAGTCCTGGGGAGTCGGCGGCGTCGGCCTGGTCGACCGCGGTGAGCCAGTCGAAGAAGGTGAAGCCCTCACCCCGCGCGGCCTCGACCGAGGCCACCCAGTCCTGCGGCGGCACCTCGCGCCGCTGCACTGCTGCCGGGTCGTTCACGACTGCTCCCCTGCAGGTGTGCCAGTCGGAGGGGCGACGAGCCCCCGCGTCACCTCGGCGGCGGAGGCGGTGCGGTGACCCGCATACTTCGCACGGATCCCCTTGGTGGACAACGTCTCTGCGGCGATCTTCTCCTGCAGCTTGAGGATGCCCTGCAGGAGCGACTCGGGCCGAGGCGGGCAGCCGGGCACGTAGACGTCGACGGGGATGATCGTGTCGACGCCCTTGGTGACGCTGTAGGAGTCCCAGTAGGGCCCGCCGGAGTTGGAGCACGCGCCGAACGAGATCACGTACTTGGGCTCGGGCATCTGGTCGTAGAGCCGACGCACGGCCGGCGCCATCTTGTCGGTCACCGTCCCCGAGACGACCATGAGGTCGGCCTGCCGCGGCCCCGGCGCGAACGGGATGACACCGAGGCGGATGAAGTCGTGGCGGGCCATCGAGGCGGCGATGAACTCGATCGCGCAGCAGGCCAGGCCGAAGTTGAAGACCCACAGGGAGTAGCGCCGGCCCCAGTTGAGGACGACCCGGATCGGCTGTGGGGCGAGGTCGGTGGCCGCGCCGACCCGCGGCATGGGCAGGTTGACCGGAGCCATCACAGCCACCTCAGCAGACCACGGCGGGCGGCGTGCACGAGGCCGACGAGCAGCACGCCGATGAACACCGCGATCTCGACCAGCGAGGCGGCACCGAGGTCGGCGGACCGGACGACGAGCGCCCACGGAAACAGGTAGACCGCGTCGACGGCGAAGATGACGTAGAGGAACGCGTAGACGAAGTAGCGCACCTGCGTCTGGGCCCAGTCCTGCCCGACGGGGTCGACGCCGGACTCGTAGGTCGTCAGCTTCGCGCGCGTCGGGGCGCTCGGGGCCAGCAGCCTCCTGGCCCCCATGGCCGCGGCGAACAGCAGGAGGCCGACCACGACCACTGCGGCGACGACGACGTAGGGCGACACGGTTGGCAGCCTAGTGCGCCGGTCCCTCACCCGGGGGGCGCGCCATACGTCGTCGTGCGGTGTCGCGGCAGCCCGCCGAGACCTACCGTTGATGTCATGGCGCAGGTCCCACTCTTTCCCATGGGCACCGTCCTCGTGCCCGGCGCCTCGCTGCCGCTGGAGATCTTCGAGCCGCGCTACGTCGTGATGCTCAGCGACCTCGTCAACGCGATGGACGTCCCGGAGTTCGGGGTGGTGGCCATCAGGCACGGGCACGAGGTGGGCGTCGGCGCTGCCCACGACCTGCACGAGATCGGCTGCCTGGCCCGGGTCGTCCAGTCCACCTCGATCGGGGACGGCCGCTACCTGGTCATCAGCACCGGTGTACGGCGGTTCCGCCTCGACGGGCTCGCCGACACCGGCACGGCATACCTCACCGCGGAGGTGACCGTCCTGGAGGAGCGCCGCGGCGACGAGGAGGCCGTGACCGACCTCACCGCCCGGCTGCGGGACGCCCTGCACCGGTATGCCAGGACGCTCGGCGCCGAGGAGCCGCAGTGGCCGGTGGACCCGGTCGAGCTGTCCTACACGGTCGGGACGGCGGTGGGCCTCGACCTCGGTGACCGGCAACGCCTGCTCGCCGCCCCCGACACCGAGAGCCGGCTGCGCCTCGGGCTGCACCTGGTCCGCCGCGAACAGGGCCTCGCCCAGACGCTGGGCGTCGTCCCCCCGCCCCCGGACCGCAGCTACAACCTCAACTGACGCCGTCTCCCCCTCCCGCGCAAAGCGGGGGTTGCTCGGCAACACGGGACTTGCCTGGCGCGGTTTCCCCAAACAACCCCCGTTTTGCCGTGTCGGGCCGAGCACGAGCGCAGAACCCGCTGGCGGGTGTCGGAGGGTTGCGGCAGGGTCGGCCCATGGCACCGGATGACACCCCGCCCACCTGGGACGAGCGCACCACCCTGCTCACGATGCTCCAGTACACCCGCGACGTCGCCGCCGGGAAGTGCCGCGACCTCGCCGCCCACCACGTCGGCGCGGCGCCGCTGCCAGGATCGCCGCTGATGACGGTCGGAGGGGTGCTCAACCACCTGCGCTGGGTCGAGCACTCCTGGATCGAGAACCGTTTCGTCGGCGGCCCCGACCTCGGCCCCTGGACGGCGACCGAGCCGGATCGCGAGTTCAGCCTCGGCGCCACGACACCGTTGGCCCAGACGCTGGAGGAGTATGCCGCGCAAGCGGCCCGCACCGACGCGATCATCGCGGGCCTGGACCTCGACGCCCGCTCGAAGACCCCGTTCCGGGACGGTGACCACCCGACCCTGCGGTGGGTGCTGCTGCACCTGATCGAGGAGAACGCCCGGCACAACGGTCACCTCGACGTGCTCCGCGAGCTCGCCGACGGCCAGACCGGCGACTGACCCGCTCCCCTCGCAAAGCGGGGGTTGCTCGGCAACACGGCACTTGTATGGCGTGGTTTTCCCGAACAACCCCCGCTTTGCCGTGGCCGTGGCCGTGGCCGTGGCCGTGGCCGTGGCCGGGCCGTGGCCGGGCCGTGGCCCGGGCCAGGTCAGTCGTCGAGGCGCTCGAAGGCCGGGGCGTAGCGGAAGGCTCCGCGGACCCCGTCACCCCAGGCCTGCAGCGGCCGGAGCAGGAAGTACTGCGGTCCCCAGTCCTGCGGTGGGGTGATGCCGTGGTCGACGGCCGGGGTGAACCCGAACCGCGGGTAGTAGGTGGGGTGACCGAGCAGCACGACCGCCCGCTCCCCCAAGGCATCGGCCGCCGCAAGGGTGGCGTGCATCAGCGCTGAGCCGACGCCGACCCTCTGCACCTGCGGGAGCACCCCGATCGGACCCAGCGCGACGAGCGCGACCTCTGCGTCGACGAACGCCCGGCTCAGGGCCACGTGCCCGGCGACGACGCCGTCGACCTCGGCCACCAGGCAGCACTCGAGGAGGAGGTCGCCGTCGGCCCGAAGCCCGTCGACGAGCTGCGCCTCCTTGGCGCCTTCGCGGGCAGGGGCGCTCTGCGTGGCCGGCTTCGCGAACGCCGCGAGGTGCACCGCCCTGATCGCGTCGGCGTCGGTGGGCAGCTCGCGGCGGATCAGCATGCCGGCGACCCTAGCCGCGGCTGGGTCAGGTGGGGTCGGCGGTGGCGAGGCGCTGGTAGTCCAGGGGGCCGGGGTCGTAGCCCGCTGAGGCGACGAGGTAGCCGTCGGCATCCAGCGTCACCGGGACCGGGTCGATGATCTCGAACCCGTCGAATCCCTGCGGCTCGACGTTGCGGAAGCCGACCAGCGCCCACGACCCGTCCCGACGCTGCACCAGCGGCGCGGCGAAGAGGTACGGCTCCGCGACGAACGGGCGGGCCGCGTCGATGTCCCAGGGGCCGAGCGGACCGGGGCCGGGCACCGACCAGGTGCAGTACTCGCCGGTCCGGGTCTTGCGCTCGGCCGTCATCTCCTGGGGGTGGCACGTGAAGACCAGGACCCACCGACCGTCGATCTGCTTGTCCTGCAGCACCTCGAGCTGCCCGAACCCGGCCCCCGGCTCACACAGCGGCGCACCCAAGGTCCAGGTCTGCAGGTCGGGGCTGGTCGCGTGGGCCACCACACCGTCGTCGTTGCGGGCGGCCTCGCGGGCGCGTGCCGTCACGAGCAGGTGCCAGCCGTCCCCGTCGGCGTCGGCGAACACGAGCGGGTCACGCCAGGTCTCGCTCGAACCCTCCAGGTCGGGGCCCTCGGTGGGCGCCGGGGTGTTGGCGAGGGTCTTGTACCACCGGCCGTCGACCCGCACGGCCGGCTCGTCCGAGACCCGCTCCCAGTGGTGCAGGTCGTCGGAGACCGCCGACCCCACTCGCTGGTCGTAGATGTGGTGCCCCGCGGTCGACACCGCGGTGTAGAACATCCGCCACCGGTCGCCGTCGCGGACGACCGACCCGGTCCAGATGGCGAGGTCGTCGAACCCCGTCTGCGCCGGGCCGAAGCACTCGCCGAGGTAGTCCCAGGTCACCAGGTCGGGCGAGGTCGCGTGGCCCACCGTCGCGGCGGTGTGCCGCTTGTTCGGGTCCACCAGCGACCTCGGCGCCTGGAGGAAGTACAGGTGGTAGAGCTCACCGTCGTCGGCGATCCAGGAGTCCCAGACCCAGTGGTCTTCAAGGCGCAGCATGCAGTTGAGTCTGACAGCACCGGCCCCTGCAGGCACAGCGTTGCCCGCCCGTCGGTCAGACGCCGTCCACCGTCCCACCGGCTCGCCAGTACCGACCGTCGCGCCGGTCCATGAAGCCCTCCTCGACGAGGTACCGCCGCAGTGCTGCGACGTCGTCGTGGAACGCCCGCAAGCGGGCGTTGACCTCGGTCTCCTCGTAGACCTCGCCGACAGCGAACTGTTGGGCGAGCAGGTCGAGCACGACGAGCCGCTTGCCGATCCGCGTCGGGATCGACACGAGGCTGCCGTCCTCGCGCACGAAGGCGCGTAGCACGGCATCGCGCTGCTTGAGGGCGTCCTGCAGGGCGGGTCGGTCCATCCCTGCACCCTAGGCCGGTCGGCTCAGCTGCTCGCGCAGCGCCAGGACGGCGTCCGCGGTGTCGCCCGGATCGGCGAGCAGGTGCAGGTGGTGGCCGTCGAGGACGCGCACCGGCCACCCGGCCGTGCGCGCGAAGGTGAGCTCCTCGGCATACGTGTCGCCGAACCCCAGGTATGCCGCGGGCTGCACCTCCCAGTCCCGGGGCACCTCCACGGGGGTGGTGAAGTAGGCCGGCGGGAGCCGCGGAGCGAGGTCGGTCACCCGCTCGAGCCAGCCCTGCGTCGGGAAGAGCGGCGCGACGTCGGCAGGGTCCCACCACTGCGGCCACGGCGGGAGGCGTCCGCCCTCCTGCGGAAGCCCGGCGACGAACTCGCCGAACTGCTGCGGCGCCAACAGCGTGGTGGGACCGGTCCCCAGGGGCAGGGCAGCATCGACGAAGACGGTGGCCGTCACCGGGAACGCGGCGCGGACGGCCGGCACGAAGTACCCGGCGTTGCTGTGGGCCACCAGCGTCGACGCTCCGCTGTCTCGAACCTGCTCGACGAACGCCGCAAGCACCACCGCTGGCGTCAGTGCGACCTCGGGCAGCTCGGCCACCCGGGCCCGGACTCCTCGCTCCGTCAGCGCCGAGGCGAACGGCTCGTAGGCAGCCCGTCCGAGCAGCGGGCTCGGCAGCACGAGGACCTCGGTCGGCACCTTTGCCACGCTATCGCCGTCCGGGGTAGCCGTGGCGAAACGCGCTCGAAACACAGTTTTGCTCTACTGACCGCCAGAGACCGACCAGGAGGCTGCCGTGCACCTGTCCCCCGCGGACACCGAGAAGCTGCTGCTGTCCGTCGCCGGCATGGTCGCCCGCGACCGCCTGGAACGCGGCGTGCTCCTCAACCACCCCGAGTCCGTGGCCTTGCTGTCGACCTGGGTCATCGAGCGAGCGCGGGAGGGCGCCCTCGTCGCCGACCTCATGGAGCAGGGACGAACCGTCCTGCGCCGCGAACAGGTCATGCAGGGCGTCCCCGAGATGATCGCCGACGTGCAGGTCGAGGCGACCTTCCCCGACGGCCGCAAGCTCGTCACCCTCCACCACCCGATCGCCTGAGCGGCAGGAGTTCCGTTGAGCAGCAACAGTTCCGGCCCAGGGGCCATCCGGGTGCGACCGGGCACCGTCACCATCAACGCCGACCGCACCGACGCCGAGCGCCGCACCCTCGTCGTCGTCAACACCGGTGACCGTCCCGTGCAGATCGGGTCGCACCTGCACCTTCCCGACAGCAACCCCGCCCTCGACCTCGACCGCGAGGCCGCACACGGGTTCCGGCTCGACATCCCGAGCGGCACCTCGGTGCGGTTCGAGCCCGGGGTGAGCCGGGAGGTCGCTGCGGTGGCCCTGCGTGGCCGTCGCCGCGTGCCCGGACTCCAGGTGGACGGCCGCGGCGAGGCAGGTGCCCTCGATGGCTGACCTCGACCGCGAGCGGTATGCCGCGCTGTACGGGCCCACCACGGGCGACCAGGTCCGCCTCGGAGACACCGACCTGTGGGTCGAGGTGGAGGACGACCTCACCTTCGGCGGCGAGGAGGCCGTCTTCGGCGGCGGGAAGTCGATCCGTGAGTCGATGGCCCAGGGCCTGCGGACCAGTGCCGACGGCGCCCTCGACACGGTCATCACCAATGCGATCGTCCTCGACCACTGGGGAGTCGTCCGTGCCGATGTGGGCATCCGCGCCGGTCGCATCGTCGCGCTGGGCCGAAGCGGCAACCCCGACATCGCCGACGGTGTGCACCCCGACCTGGAGATCGGCCCAGGGACGGACGTGATCTCCGGCGAGGGCCGCATCCTCACTGCCGGAGGCCTCGACCTGCACGTCCACTTCCTGTCCACGAGCCAGGTCCACGAGGCCCTGGCGGCCGGCCTGACCACCCTCGGTGGCGGCGGCACGGGACCCTCGGAGGGCTCCAAGGCCACCACCGTCACCCCGGGCCCGTGGCACCTGCAGTCGGTCCTGCGCGGCCTGGACCACCTGCCCGTCAACGTGCTCCTCATGGGCAAGGGCAACACCGTCAGCGCCGCGGGGCTGCGCGAGCAGGCACTCGCCGGAGCGGCGGCATACAAGGTGCACGAGGACTGGGGCAGCACCCCGGCCGCGATCGACGCGGCGCTGCGGGCGGCGGACGAGTTCGGGCTGCAGGTGGCGTTGCACAGCGACAGCCTCAACGAGGCGGGCTACGTCGACTCGACCCTGCGGGCGATCGGCGGGCGCAGCATCCACGCGTTCCACACCGAGGGAGCCGGCGGCGGCCACGCCCCCGACATCATCACCATCGCCAGCCACCCCAACGTGCTGCCGGGCTCGACCAACCCGACCCTGCCGCACACCGTCAACACGGTGGCCGAGCACCTCGACATGCTCATGGTCTGCCACCACCTCAACCCCGCGGTGCCCGAGGACCTGGCCTTCGCCGAGAGTCGGATCCGGGCCACGACCATCGCCGCCGAGGACCTCCTGCACGACCTCGGCGCTCTGTCCATGACGAGCTCGGACGCGCAGGCCATGGGCCGCATCGGCGAGGTCGTCACCCGCACCTGGCAGGTCGCCCACGTCATGAAGGCACGGCACGGCCGGCTCGGCGAGAGCCTGCCGGGCGACAACGAGCGGGCCCGGCGCTACATCGCGAAGTACACGATCAACCCCGCCATCGCCCACGGCATCGACCACGAGGTCGGCTCCGTCGAGCCGGGCAAGCTCGCCGACCTCGTGCTCTGGGATCCGAAGTTCTTCGGCTGGCGCCCCGACGTCGTCATCAAGGGCGGGGCGATCGTGTATGCCGCCCTGGGAGACCCCAATGCTTCCATCCCCACCCCTCAGCCGGTGCTGATGCGCCCGGCGCTGGTCGGTGAGGGTGGCGCCGGGGCCGACCGTTCGCTGACCTTCGTGGCCCCGGTGGCGCTGGAGGACGGGCTGGCCGACACTCTCGGGCTGCGCAGCACGCTCGTCGGTGTGCGCCCGACCCGCGACGTCACCAAGGCCGACATGGTCAACAACAGCGCCACCCCGGCGATCGAGGTCGACCCTGAGTCGTTCGAGATCCGCGTGGAGGGCGAGGTCGTCACTCCGTCGCCAGCGACGGAGCTGCCGCTGGCTCAACGCTATTCGTTGTTCTGATGACGATTCCCCACCCCGAGTTCGCCGCGATGCTGCTGGCCGACGGGCGACTGCCCGTCGGCGGGCACACCCAGTCATCGGGTCTCGAGCCCGCACTGCTCGGCGGGCTCG
The DNA here is from genome assembly GCA_963731235.1 of uncultured Actinomycetota bacterium. Lineage (GTDB taxonomy): Bacteria > Actinomycetota > Actinomycetes > Actinomycetales > Dermatophilaceae > Pedococcus. Next base: position 90,995 of record CAVSUT010000019.1, read on the forward strand.
CCGTGGACGACCTCCCGGGGCTGGTGCAGACCCGGCTGCGCACGGTCGTGCGCGTCGAGGCGGCGGTGGCCGTCGTCGCCCGCCACCACGTGCTGGCCGGACTTCGGCTGCAGGACGTACAGGAAGCGTGGGCTGCCCGGACCCCCAGCGAGGTCTCGCGCGCGGCCTCGGTCGTCGTCGGCCGCGGCCAGCGCCGCCTCGCCCTGCGGCTCTGGCCCGGCTCCGGGGCTGCGGCGGCGCTGCAGGACCTGCCGACCCCGGCGCGGCCGGTCGCCCTCGGGGCGGTGGCCGCCGCCGCCGGCCTCGACGCCGCTCGCACGGCCCGGCTCGTGGCCTACGACGACGTGCAGACCCTGTGTGCCGCCGCCCTCAAGCTGTGCCCGCTCGACCCCGCCGACGCGACGGCCTGGCTGCTCGGGGCCGGTGACGCGGTCGAGGGAGTCGTCGCAGCGGTGGCGCACCTCACCGAGCCCGGCGGCATACCCGCTCCTGCTGCGCCACTGCTCGAACAGTGGCAGCACCACCACCCGACCCACCCCCGGAGGTTGTTCAGTGCCTGAGGCCAGCCCGCTCCCCACCCGCGCCCTGCGCCTCGGCGTCGCCGGACCCGTCGGCACCGGCAAGTCCTCGCTCATCGGGATGCTGTGCCGCGAGCTCGGTGAGACGCTCGAGCTGGGTGTCGTCACCAACGACATCTACACCGACGAGGACGCCCGGATGCTGCGGGCTGCCGGCGTGCTCGACCCCGACCGGATCCGCGCCGTCGAGACCGGGGCCTGCCCGCACACGGCGATCCGTGACGACGTGAGCGCCAACCTGCTGGCTGTCGAGGACCTCGAGGCCGACTTCGCCCCGCTGGACCTCGTCCTCGTCGAGTCCGGTGGCGACAACCTCACGGCGACCTTCTCCCCCGCCCTGGTCGACGCCCAGGTGTTCGTCCTCGACGTCGCCGGCGGCGGTGACGTCGTGCGCAAGGGTGGGCCCGGCATCGCCCGCGCCGACCTGCTCGTGGTCAACAAGACCGACCTCGCGCCGTACGTCGGCGTGGACGTAGCGCTGATGGCGCGGGAGGGACGCGAAGCGCGCGACGGCCGGCCGGTGATCGCCCTGTCCCGCACCGATCCCCGGTCCGTCGCCGAGCTCAGGGCCTGGGTGCTCGGGGTGCTGCAGGAGCACCGTTCCGGCGGCCACACACCGGTCGACCCCGGCCCGATGGCACCGCACTCCCACGCCCCGTCCGCGCACAGCCACGGCGGCGCCGGTGCCCACGAGCACTGACGTCCGCACCGCCCGCGTCGCCCTCCTGCCTGACGGTGGCGGGCGCGCACGGCTGGACCTGCGCGGCGGACTGGTCAGCCCCCGCGTGGTGCGCCAGGACGCCGCGAGCGCCGAGGTCGCCCTCGTCGCCACGACCGCGACGCTGCTCGGTGGTGACGAGCTGCGCCTCGACGTCGAGGTCGGGCCGGGCCTGCGGCTCGACCTGCGCGACGTCGCCGGCACGGTGGCCTACCACGGTCGCGGTCGCGGCGCCCTGGTCGCGGTCTCGCTCGTCGTGCACCCCGGCGCCGTCCTCGTCTGGGCCGGCGAACCGCTCGTCGTCTGCGACGGCGCACAGGTGGTGCGCGACCTCGACGTCGAGGTCGCCGAGACCGGTCGGCTGTTGCTGCGCGACCGCGTCGCCCTCGGTCGCACCGGCCAGGGCGGTGGCGAACTCACCTGCCGCACGACGATGGCGTATGCCGCCCGGCCGGCCATGGTCGAGGACCTCACCCTGGGCGGCGAGACCGCGTCCGGTCCGGGCGTCCTGGGGGGTAAGCGGGTCGTCGACACGGTCATCGCCCTCGGCTGGCGCCCCGCTTCAGCTCCCGGCCCTGCCGTCTTCACCCTTCACGAGCCCGGTGCACTCGCCCGGCAGCTGGTGACGGCCGCGCACGACTCGACCCTGCCGCACCTGTGGATGCAGTGGATGTCCCAGATCGGATCCGGGGCTGGGGTCGGGGTCGGGGGCGACACCTGGTCTGGGGATGCCAGGGGAGGGACAGGTCCCGCCTCTGGCATCCCCAGCCCGACGGCCTGACGTACCGACGCTCTCCCCATAACGTCGGGTTACCCGTCTCAGAAGCAGGGTGGGTGGGTCGCCCTGACCTGCACCGACGTACCATGGACACACAGGCTGCGCTACGCGTCGTCCGTGAGCCCAGCGGCACCGGACCCGCCGCGGCGACAGTCCCCAGCACTGTTCGTCCACGACCGTCAGGACCGCATGAGCCGCAAGACCGTCGAGAAGCTGGACCGAGTCGTCATCCGCTTCGCCGGGGACTCCGGCGACGGCATGCAGCTGACCGGTGACCGCTTCACCTCCGAGACCGCTTCGCTGGGCAACGACCTGTCGACGCTGCCCAACTTCCCGGCCGAGATCCGGGCACCCCAGGGCACCCTGCCGGGTGTCTCCAGCTTCCAGCTGCACTTCGCCGACCACGACGTGCTCACCCCGGGCGACGCCCCCGACGTCCTGGTGGCCATGAACCCGGCCGCGCTCAAGGCCAACCTGCGCGACCTGCCTCGCGGGGCGACGATCATCGCCAACACCGACGAGTTCTCCAAGCGCAACCTGGCCAAGGTCGGCTACGCCACCAACCCCCTCGAGGACGGCTCGCTCGAGTCCTGGCACCTGCACCCGGTCGCACTGACCTCGATCACCGTCGAGGCGCTGGCCGAGTTCGACAGCCTGTCCCGCAAGGACAAGGAACGCGCGAAGAACATGTTCGCGCTCGGCCTGCTGTCCTGGATGTACCACCGCCCGACGAGCGGCACCGAGGCCTTCCTCACCAAGAAGTTCGGCGCCAAGCCCGACATCCTCGCCGCCAACCTGGCCGCCCTGCAGGCAGGCCTCAACTACGGCGAGACCACCGAGGACTTCGCCGTCTCCTACGAGATCGCCCCGGCCCCGATGGCCCCCGGCACCTACCGCAACATCACCGGCAACGCCGCGCTCGCCTACGGCCTCGTCACCGCCTCCCACCGCGCGAAGGTTCCGTTGCTGCTGGGCTCCTACCCGATCACGCCGGCCTCCGACATCCTCCACACGCTCTCCGGGCTCAAGCGCTACGGCGTGACGACCCTGCAGGCCGAGGACGAGATCGCCGGTATCGGTGCAGCGCTGGGTGCCTCGTTCGGCGGCTCCATCGGCGTGACCACCACCTCCGGTCCCGGCGTCGCCCTGAAGTCAGAGACCATCGGCCTCGCGGTCTCCCTCGAGCTACCGCTGGTCATCGTCGACGTCCAGCGGGGCGGGCCCTCGACGGGCCTGCCGACCAAGACCGAGCAGTCCGACCTGCTGCAGGCGATGTTCGGGCGCAACGGCGAGTCGCCGGTGCCGATCATCGCGCCGCAGTCGCCCGCCGACTGCTTCGACGCCGCCCTCGAGGCGGTCCGGATCGCCACGGCCTACCGCACCCCGGTCTTCATCCTCTCCGACGGCTACCTCGCCAACGGCTCCGAGCCGTGGGCGCTGCCCACCGTCGCCGAGCTGCCCGACCTCACCGTCGAGTTCGCGTCCGAGCCGAACGCCACCGACGAGAAGGGTGAGCCGGTCTTCCACCCGTTCCTGCGCGACCCGTCGACCCTCGCGCGTCCGTGGGCCGTTCCCGGCACCGCCGGTCTCGAGCACCGCATCGGCGGCATCGAGAAGGCCGACGTCACCGGCAACATCTCCTACGACCCCGACAACCACGACCTGATGACCCGGTTGCGCGCGGGCAAGATCGAGCGGATCGCCGACACCATCGGCGACCTCGAGGTCGACGACCCGAGCGGTGAGGCCTCGATCCTCGTGCTCGGCTGGGGGTCGACCTACGGACCGATCGCCGCCGCCGTACGCAGCGTGCGCAACACCGGCGCGAAGGTCGCCCGGGCGCACCTGCGCCACCTCAACCCCTTCCCCGCCAACACCGGTGAGGTCCTGCGCCGCTACGACCGCGTGCTCGTGCCCGAGATGAACATGGGCCAGCTCGCGATGCTGCTTCGCGCCAAGTACCTCGTCGACGTGCACTCCTTCACCCAGGTGCGCGGGCTGCCCTTCACGACCGTCGAGCTCGCCGACGCCATCGTGGGCCTGTCCACGACCTCGGACGCCGACACCACCAGCTCCGACGACGCCACCACGGAGGTGCGCGCATGACCACCAACCTCGGAATGCCGTCCACCGGAGTCCCCCACGGGACCGCCGGCGTGCCCCACCTCGACGAGGACGCCACCCGCCAGACGAAGAAGGAGTTCACCTCCGACCAGGAGGTGCGCTGGTGCCCCGGCTGCGGGGACTACGCGATCCTCGCCGCAGTCCAGGGTTTCCTGCCCGAGCTCGGCCTCAAGCGCGAGAACATCGTCTTCGTCTCCGGCATCGGCTGCTCCTCGCGGTTCCCCTACTACCTCGACACCTACGGCCTGCACTCGATCCACGGCCGCGCCCCGGCCATCGCGACCGGCCTGGCGACCAGCCGCTCGGACCTGTCGGTCTGGGTCGTCACCGGTGACGGCGATGCCCTGTCGATCGGTGGCAACCACCTGATCCACGCGCTGCGTCGCAACGTCAACATGACGATCCTGTTGTTCAACAACCAGATCTACGGGCTGACGAAGGGCCAGTACTCGCCCACCTCAGAGGTCGGCAAGGTCACCAAGTCGACCCCGATGGGCTCGGTGGACCACCCGTTCAACCCGGTCTCCCTCGCGCTCGGCGCCGAGGCGACCTTCGTGGCGCGCACCATGGACTCCGACCGCAAGCACCTCACCGGCATCCTCAAGGCGGCGGCAGCGCACCGCGGCACCGCCCTCGTGGAGATCTACCAGAACTGCCCGATCTTCAACGACGGTGCGTTCGACCTCATCAAGGACCGCAGCCAGCAGGAAGCACGCATCGTCCACCTCGCCGACGGCGAGCAGGTGCAGGTCGGCCCCGAGGGTGACCGCCAGGTGCTGGTCCGTGGCAGCGCCGGGGCCCTGGAGTTCGTCCCGGAGGCAGACGTGGCGGAGCGCGAGGTCGTCGTCCACGACGCGACGGCCGGCGACCCGACCCAGGCCTTCGCCCTCTCGCGGCTGGACTCCCCGCAGATGACGCACGTCCCGATGGGCATCTTCCGCAGCGTGGTCCGCCCGACGTACGACGACCTCGTGCGCTCCCAGGTCGACGCGGCGATCGACACCGCAGGCGGCCGCGCCACGGACGCGGACCTCGACGCGCTGATCCACGGACGCGACACCTGGACCGTCGCCTGAGCACCGTCCGCGCGGTGCCCCTGACCGACCACGACGTGCTGCGTCGCGGATCGTTGCAGGGGCTGCTCGCCTACAGCATCTGGGGCCTGTTCCCCCTCTACTTCGCAGCCCTGAAACCCGCTGGTGCGTGGGAGATCCTGGCCCACCGCATCCTGTGGACCCTGCTGTTGTGCGCGTTGATCCTGCTCGTGCGCCGCGACTGGGCCTGGGCACGGCAGCTGTGGCGACGCCCGCGGCTCGGCCTCGGTGTCACCGCCGCCGCGCTGCTCATCGCCGTCAACTGGGTCGTGTATGTCGCGGCGGTGCTGGGTGGGCGCACCACCGAGGCCGCGCTGGGCTACTTCCTCAACCCCCTGGTCACCGTCGCCCTGGGCGTGTTCGTCCTGCGCGAGCGGCTGCGCTCCCTGCAGTGGGTGGCAGTGGCCATCGGCGCCCTGGCCTTCGTCTACCTGTCGGTCGCCGCCGGCTCGGTCCCGGTCATCGCGATCACCCTGGCGATGTCGTTCGGGCTCTACGGCCTGGTCAAGAAGAAGGTCGGCGTCTCGCTGCAGGCGATGCACTCCCTCACGGCCGAGACCGCCGTCCTCGCGCCGATCGCCCTCGTCATGCTGGTGGTGCTGACCCTGCGCGGCGACACCACCTTCACCACCGAGGGGGCGGTGCACACCGGCCTGCTCGTGGCCGCCGGGGTCGCGACAGCCGCTCCCCTGCTGTTGTTCGCCGGTGCCGCCCGCCGGGTCCCGCTCGTGACGATCGGGCTGCTGCAGTTCATCACCCCGGTGCTGCAGCTGCTGTGCGGCGTGCTGCTGCTCGGCGAACACATGTCGACCAGCCGGTGGATCGGGTTCGGCATCGTCTGGGTCGCCCTCGCCGTGCTGACCGTGGACTCGCTGCGCAACCTCCCGCGACGGGTCCGCACCGACCCCGTGGCGGTCGCACCCTGACCGGTGCAGCTCCCACTGTGAGCTGGACCCCCGCGCAACAGCTGACGGCGCGACACACGTGCTGTTCACCGCGTGTCATTCGAGGTTCACCTGGGCGCCGCCGTGACTCCAGCCCGGGTTCCTAACGTGGGCGGGGCGGCCCGGCTCGTCTGGAAGCGGGCGCCCCACGTCCCACCCGGAGGTCACCGATGTCCGCACCCGCGCCTGCCCCCACCCCCGCCCGCCCGCTGCTCCCGCTGCTGCGCACCCACCAGGGTGGCCGCTCCCCGATGACCTGCCGGTTCAGGTGCGACGACGCGTGCAGCAAGCCCGTCCCCAACGAGAGCGACAACTCCTCCTTCGGCGACCTCGTCTCCTCGCTCGCCTCGCGACGGCGCGTGCTCAAGGGTGGTGGCCTCGTGGCCGCCGTCGTCGGGCTCGGTGCGTTCGCCGGCACCGGTGCCGCCGCCGCGAGCCCCGCCGACTCACCCGCGAACGGCGCCAGGAGTGGCGCGAAGGGTGGGTCGAAGTCTCCCTTCGGCTTCACCCCGATCCAGCCGCAGCCGGCAGCGACCGACAAGGTCGTCGTGCCCGAGGGCTTCGAGTGGTCCACGATCATCAGCTGGGGTGACCCGATCATCTCCGGTGCACCCGAGTTCGACTTCGACCACCAGAGCGCCCAGGCCCAGGAGGGCCAGTTCGGCTACAACAACGACTACACGGTGCTCATCCCCGGTCGAGACGCCCACCACGGCACGCTGGTCTGCAACAACGAGTACACCAACGACGAGCTGATGTTTCGAGGGTATGCCGGCTCGGCCAGCCTCACACCCGAGCAGCTGCGCATCAGCATGGCCGCGCACGGCATGTCCGTCGTCGCCGTACGGCGCCGGAACGCCCGCGACCCGTGGCGCCACGTGCGCACCGACCGCGTCAACCGCCGGGTCACCGCCACGACGCCGTTCCGGCTCGACGGGCCGGCCGCCGGGCACCGGCTCCTTCGGACCTCGGCCGACACCTCCGGACGCCGCGTCCTCGGCACCTTTGCCAACTGCTCCGGCGGCGTGACGCCGTGGGGGACGGTGCTGTCGGGCGAGGAGAACTTCCACGGGTACTTCGCCGCGGCGACCGCACCAGCCGACCAGGCCGACGCCTACCGGCGCTACGGCCTGACGGGCGCGAAGGGCCGCGGCTGGGAGCGCGTGGACCGCCGGTTCGACGCCGTCACGGAGCCCAACGAGGTCAACCGGTTCGGCTGGGTCGTCGAGCTCGACCCGTCCGACCCGAGCTCGACGCCCGTGAAGCACACCGCCATGGGACGCCTCAAGCACGAGGGCGCCAACGTCACCATCGCCCCCGACGGCCGTGTGGTCGCCTACATGGGCGACGACGAGCGCTTCGACTACCTCTACAAGTTCGTCTCCCGGGGCAGGTACCAGAAGGGTGACTCGCGCAAGGCCCGCGAGCACAACCTCTCGCTGCTGTCCTCCGGCGACCTGTACGTCGCCAAGTTCACCGGCGACGGGTTCGAGGACGGCATCAGCGACGGCACGGGCTACTGGCTGCCACTCGTCGTCGATGACACCTCCTACGTCGCCGGCATGGACGTCGCCGAGGTGCTGATCTGGACCCGGTTGGCCGCCGACAAGGTCGGCCCGACCGCGATGGACCGCCCCGAGGACGTCGAGCCCAACCTCGTCAACGGCCGCACCTACGTCGTGTGCACCAACAACACCAGCCGCCAGCCGAGCCAGATCGACGAGGCCAACCCCCGCGCCAACAACAAGCACGGCCACATCATCGAGCTCGTCCCCTCGCGCGGCGACGACACGACGACCACGTTCACCTGGAAGATCGTCCTCATCGCCGGCGACCCGAACGACCCGACGACGTACTTCAACGGGTACGACCGCAGCGACGTCTCGCCGATCTCCTGCCCCGACAACATCGCCTTCGACCACGAGGGCAACATGTGGATCGCCACGGACGGCAACGCGCTCGGCGCCTGCGACGGGATGTTCCTCTACCCCCTGTCCGGGCCGCACCAGGGCCACCTGCAGCAGTTCTTGTCCGTGCCCGCCTACTCCGAGTGCTGTGGTCCGCTGGTCACCTGGGACCAGCAGACGGTCCTGGCTGCGGTGCAGCACCCGGGCGAGACCGAGGGTGCCTCACCAGCAACCCCGGCCAGCCAGTTCCCCTACCGGGGCGACGGCCAGCCGCGTCCCAGCGTGATCCAGGTCAGCCGACGCGGGTGACGACGCTGGTCGCCAGCGCGGCCAGGGCGTCCTTGGCCTCGCTGGCGGGCAGGCCGTCGAGTGCTGCGGTGGCCTCTGCGGCGACCGCGTCGGTGCGCTGCTGCGCGCGGTCCATCGCCGGGTGCACCCGCAACAGGGCCAGTGCCTCAGCGAGCGACGCGTCGTCCCGCAGGTCGGAGCGCAGCAGCTGCTGGAGCCGGGCGTCGGCCGGGTCGGTGGAGGCCAGGGCGTAGAGCACCGGCAGGGTGCGCTTGCCCTCACGCAGGTCGGTGCCCGGCGTCTTCCCGGTCTCCTCGGGGTCCGAGGCGATGTCGATGAGGTCGTCGGCGAGCTGGAACGCCATACCGAGCCGCTCGCCATACTCCCGCAGCGTCTCCACGGTCCTGGCGTCACACCCGCTGAACATGGCGCCGTACCGGGCCGCGGTGGCGATGAGGACGCCGGTCTTGTCGGCGAGGACCTGCAGGTAGTAGTCCGTGGCGTCGACGCCCGCGGGCGCGCTGCGCGCGTCCCGGATCTGGCCCGAGCAGAGCCGGATGAAGGTCCGGGCCTGGATCTTGACCGCCTCGGGACCGAGGTCGGCGATGATCGAGGACGCGGTGCCGAAGAGCAGGTCACCGACGAGGATCGCGGTGGAGTTGTCGTACCTGGCGTTGGCGCTCGGGGCACCGCGGCGCACGTCCGCCTCGTCCATGACGTCGTCGTGGTAGAGCGAGGCGAGGTGGGTCAGCTCGACACCGGTGGCTGCGGCGACGACGGCGTCGTTGACGCCCGTCCCCACCTCGGAGGCCAGCAGGGTGAGCAGCGGCCGGAACCGCTTGCCACCGGCCTCGGCGAGGTGGATGTTGGCGCCCGCGATGAACGGGTCCTCGTGGTCGACCTCACGACGCAGCAGCGCGTCGACGGCCTCGAGGCCGTCGACGAGCCGCGCGTTCAGCGCGTCGGACGTGGCCGGGAGGGCCAGGACCGGCGGCGTCGAGCTCACTTGAGCAAGAACTGCGACGAACGCTCGGCGAGGTCGAGGACCTGCGTCGGCTGCACGCCGAGGACGAGCGTCACGAGCGTGCCGATGGTGATCGCCACCGTGGTGAACGGCGACGCGGTCTGCGCGACGACGGCCTCGCCGGCCGGCGGCTCGGTGAAGTACATGAGCACGATGAGGCGGACGTAGACGAACGCCGTGACCAGGCTCGAGAGCACCCCGATGACGACCAGCCAGACCCCTGCGCGCCCACCGAACGCGATCGCAGGCGAGAACGCCGCGAACTTCGCCGTGAAGCCCGACGTGAGCGGGATGCCCGCGAAGGCGAGCAGCAGGAACGCGAAGACGCCGGCGACGACCGGGTGGTTGCGCCCGAGCCCTGCCCACTGCGACAGGTGCGAGGCCTCGGACCCGCCCTGACGGACCATCGAGACGATGGCGAACGCGGCAATGGTCATGAACCCGTAGGCCACGAGGTAGAACATCGTGCCCGAGACACCCGTGCGGTCGAAGGACAGCACGGCGACGAGGATGAATCCGGCGTGGGCGATCGAGGAGTAGGCCAGCAGTCGCTTCACATCGGTCTGGGTGACCGACAGGACCGCGCCGACGACCATGGTCAGGGCGGCGACGGCGATGACACCACCGCGCCAGTCCCAGCGGTTGGCCTCGACGCCGACGTAGACGATGCGCAGGATGGCGCCGAAGGCGGCGACCTTGGTGCACGCGGCCATGAAGCCGGTGACCGGGGTCGGGGCGCCCTGGTAGACGTCCGGCGTCCAGGAGTGGAACGGCACCGCCCCGACCTTGAACAGCAGGCCGACGAGCACGAAGACCACGCCCGGCAGGAGCAGGCCCTCGAGGTTGCCCGGGGCCGTGCTGACCGCCTTGGCGATGTCGGCGAGGTAGAGCGACCCGGCGTAGCCGTAGAGCAGGGCCGCGCCGAAGAGGAAGAACGCCGAGCTGAACGCGCCGAGCAGGAAGTACTTCAGCGACGCCTCCTGCGACAGCAGGCGTCGACGCCGGGCCAGGCCCGACAACAGGTAGAGCGGCAGCGACAGCACCTCGAGGGCGACGAACATCGTCAGCAGGTCACCGGCAGCCGGGAACAGCATCATGCCGAGCACGGCGAACATCGTCAGCGGGAAGACCTCGCTGGTGGCCAGGCCGGCGCGCAGGGCAGCGGCTTCGTGTGCCGAGCCGGGAACTGCGGCGCCCATGGGCGTGAAGGCGTCGGCACCCTGTCCACCGAACTTCTCGGCCATGGTGAGCACACCCAGGATCGACAGCACGAGGATCGTGCCCTGCAGGAACAGCGACGGTCCGTCGATGATCACCGCCTGCGCCAGGGTGCCACCGCGGTTCGCCTCGTCCGCCGAGACGGTGACGAGCACGACCAGGGCGGCCACGAGGGTGCCCAGCGCCAGCGTCACCTGGGTGCTGTGGCGCAACCGTCGCGGCGCGAACGCCTCGACGAGCACCCCGACGAGGGCACCACCGACGACGATGAGCATGGGGGCGATCGCGCCATAGTTGAAGTCGGCGGCCTGGAAGGCGGCCGGCACCATGGGCATGGACAGGCCTGTCACGGCGGGCATCACTTCGAGCTCCCGTCAGCGGAGGTGGGGGCGGGATCGGTGACACCGACATGGCTCAGGGTCTTGGCGACCGCCGGGTTGAGGACGTCCAGCACCGGCTTGGGGTAGAACCCCAGCACGAGGAACGCCGCGATCAGCGGGGCCACGACGATCTTCTCCCGCAGCGAGATGTCACGGACCGGGGCGTCGAGCTCGGGCTTCGGGCCGGTCATCATCCGCTTGTACATCAGCAGGATGTAGAGCGCGGCGAGGATGATGCCCGCCGTCGCGACGATCGCCGCGAACTTGTACCGCTGGAACGTCCCGACGAGCACGAGGAACTCCGAGACGAACGAGTTCAGCCCCGGCAGCGCCAGGCCCGACAAGCCTGCGACGAGGAACACGCCGGCGAGGCCGGGCGTCACCCGCTGCCAGCCACCGAAGTCGGGGATGCGCTTGCTGCCCCGACGCGCGATGAGCATCGCGGCGATGAGGAACAGCGCGGCGGTCGAGAAGCCGTGGTTGAGCATGTAGAGCGTCGAGCCTGCACCGGCGGTCGTGGTGAGCGCGAAGATGCCCAGCACGATGAAGCCGAAGTGGCTGACCGAGGTGTAGGCGATCAGGCGCATGATGTCGGTCTGGCCGATGGCCAGCAGCGCGCCGTACAGGATCGAGATGACCGCCAGGGTGAGCACGACGGGCGTGGCCCACTGGCTGGCCTCCGGGAACAGCTGGAGGCAGAAGCGGATCATGCCGTAGGTGCCGACCTTGTCGAGCACGCCGACGAGCAGCACCGCGGTCGCGGGACGCGCCTCGGTCGCCGCATCGGGCAGCCAGGTGTGCACCGGCCACATCGGCGCCTTCACCGCGAAGGCGAAGAAGAACGCGAGGAACATCAGGCGCTCGGGCGTGGTGCCGAGGTCGAGCCCGGTGAGCTTGGTGACGAGGAAGCCGTCCGAGCCGCCGGGGCCGTAGTGGTAGAGCGCCAGGACACCCACGAGCATCACCAGTCCACCCGCGAGGGAGAACAGCAGGAACTTCACCGCGGCGTACTGGCGACGTGCGCCGCCGTACGAGCCGATGAGGAAGTAGACCGGGATGAGCATGGCCTCGAAGAACACGTAGAACAAGAACACGTCCGTGGCGGCGAAGACGCCGACCATGAAGGTCTCCAGCACCAGCATCAGCGCGAAGTAGTTCTTCTCGCGCTTGCCGCCCTCGGGCACGTCGTTCCACGCAGCCAGGACGCACACCGGCGTCAGGATGACCGCCAGGAGGATCATGACCAGGGCGATGCCGTCGACACCGAGCGCGTAGGAGACCCCGAACTGCGGGATCCACTCATGCTGCTCGGTGAGCTGGAACTGGGCGTCGGAGGAGCTGGTGAACTGCAGGGCAGCCGCGATCCCCATCACCAACGTCACCAGCGTGAAGCCCAGGGCGATGTGCTTGGCACGGTCGGCCACCCCTGCCGGGAGGGCGGCCACGACGGCAGCACCGATGAGCGGGATCAACCCGATCATGGTCAGCCAGGGGAGGTTCGTCATCACTGGATCACCCACAGAGCACCGAGAATCACGACGACGCCGGCAAGCATCGTCAGGGCATAGGAACGTGCGAAGCCGTTCTGGAGGCGACGCAGGCGGCTGGAGGTGCCACCGACGAGGGCGGCCAGGCCGCCGACCCCACCGTCGACCCCGCGGTTGTCCGCGAAGACGAGGGCCCGGGTCAGGTGCAGACCGGGACGCATGAAGACCCCTTCGTTGACGTCGTCCTGGTAGAGGTCGCGGCGAGCAGCCCGCGTGACCAGCGAACCGGCCGGCTGGACCTGCGGCACCGAGTCACGCCAGTAGCGCATCCACGCGAGCCCGACACCGCCGACCACGAGCAGCAACGTGAGGCCGGTGATGACCGGGACGGACAGCACCGGGTGCTCCTCGCCGTGCTCCCCCACGACCGGGGCGAGCCAGTGCGTGAAGGTGCCACCGATGGACAAGATGCCACCGAGCGCCGCGGAACCGACGGCCAGCACCATCATCGGGATGGTCATCGTCAGCGAGGACTCGTGCGGGTGCACGTCCTCGGTCCAGCGCTTCTTGCCGTGGAAGGTCATGAAGAACAGCCGCGACATGTAGAAGGCGGTGATGCCGGCGCCGATGAGCGCGGTCAGGCCGAAGACCCACGGACGCCAGCCCTCACCGATGAAGGCGGCCTCGATGATCTTGTCCTTGGACCAGAACCCGGAGAACGGCGGGAGACCCAGGATCGCGAGCCAGCCGAGGCCGAAGGTCACCCAGGTGATCTTCATGGCACCCGACAGCCCGCCGAAGCGGCGCATGTCGACCTGGTCGTTCATGCCGTGCATGACCGAACCGGCACCCAGGAACATCCCGGCCTTGAAGAAGCCGTGCGTCACCAGGTGGAAGATCGCGAACGCGGCACCCACCGGGCCGAGGCCGGCAGCGAGCATCATGTAGCCGATCTGGCTCATGGTCGAGGCCGCCAGCGCCTTCTTGATGTCGTCCTTGGCGCAACCGACGACCGCTCCGAAGACCAGGGTGATGGCACCGACGATGACCACGACGAGCTGGGCGTCGGGGGCGTTGTTGAAGACGAAGCCGCTGCGGACCACCAGGTAGACACCGGCGGTGACCATCGTTGCGGCGTGGATCAGCGCCGAGACCGGCGTCGGACCGGCCATGGCGTCGCCGAGCCAGCTCTGCAGCGGGAACTGGGCCGACTTGCCGGCGGCGCCGAGCAGCAGCATCAGGCCGATGGCGGTGAGGACACCCTCGCCGGCGCCGCCCTCGGCAGCCTGCTGGACTCCGGCGAAGGACACCGTGCCGAACGCGGCGAACATGATCATGATCGCCACGGACAGCCCGAAGTCGCCGACGCGGTTGACCACGAACGCCTTGTTGGCGGCGGTCGCATACGCGGGGTTGTGGTTCCAGAACCCGATGAGCAGGTAGGACGCCAGGCCGACACCCTCCCAGCCGACGTAGAGCAGCAGGTAGGAGTCCGCGAGCACCAGCAGCAGCATCGCGGCCACGAACAGGTTGAGGTAGGCGAAGAACCGGCGCTTGTCCGGGTCGTGCTCCATGTAGCCCAGCGAGTAGACGTGGATCAGCGAGCCGACGAACGTCACCAGCAGCACGAACACGACGGACAGCTGGTCGAGCAGCATCCCCGCGTCCACGTTGAAGGACCCGGCCGGCACCCAGCTGAACAGGTGCAGCGAGGCGGCCCGTGACTCGTGGTCACGCCCGACCATCGAGATCCAGATGATGGCGCCGACGAGGAACGCGGCCCACGACATGGCGGTCGCGAAGAGCGGACCCCACTTGTCGGTGGCGCGTCCGCCGAGGAGCAGGACGGCGGCACCGAGCAGCGGGAGAGCCACCAGGAGCCACGCGTATGCCGTGATGCCGGTGGCCGCCGAAGCGGCCGCGGGTTCAGAAGTGGTGGCGGCAGCGGCGAGCGTTGCGAGGGAAGTCACCTTCGAGGCCCCTTCTACAGCTTCAGGAGGTTGGCGTCGTCGACCGAGGCCGACCGGCGGGCACGGAAGATGGCCATGATGATCGCGAGACCGACCACGACCTCGGCGGCCGCGACCACCATGACGAACAGGGCGATCACCTGGCCGTCGAGGGTGCCGTTCATCCGCGCGAAGGTCACGAACATCAGGTTGGTCGCGTTGAGCATGAGCTCGACACCCATGAACACGACGATCGCGTTGCGCCGCATGAGGACGGTCGCGCCACCGATCGCGAACAGGATGGTCGACAGGTAGATGTAGTTGACGAGGTTCACCGCTGTGAGCCCCCCTCGATCTCGTGCTCGACGTCCTGCTCGGACTCGATGTGGCGGACGGGGTCGACGATCTGCTCGCGTGCGGTCAGCACGCGCGACACCGACAGCTCGCTGGGGGTGCCGTCGGGCAGCAGGGCCGGGGTGTCGACCGCGTTGCTGCGGGCGTAGACACCGGGGGCCGGCAGGCCGGCGACGTTGCGGTTGTCGCGGATGCGCCGCTCGGACCACAGTCGCTGGCTCGGCTTGGCGCCGATCCGCTCACGGTGGGCCAGCACCATCGCACCGAGCGCGGCGGTGATCAGCAGGGCCGAGGTGATCTCGAAGGTCCAGACGTACTGGCCGAAGATCAGCTCGGCGATGCCGGTGATGTTGCCCGGGTCCTTGTTGACGCCGGCCAACCCCTTCATCGGGCCGAACTGCACCCGGCCGACGGCCGAGAAGATCAGCGCACCGAGACCGAGCGCCAGGAGCAGCGAGGCCCACTTCTGGCCCTTCAGCGTCTCCACGAGCGAGTCGGAGGAGTCGACACCGACGAGCATGAGCACGAACAGGAACAGCATCATCACGGCGCCGGTGTAGACGAAGATCTGGATGATGCCCAGGAAGTCGGCCTCCTGCGCGATGTAGAAGATGCCGAGGTTGATCATGACCAGGGCCATGCCGATGGCGGCGTGCACCGCCTTCTTCGCGAAGATCAGCCCGAGGGCAGCCATCACCGAGATCGGCGCGAGGACCCAGAAGAGCACCTGCTCACCGAGGCCGGTCATCGGCGCACCGCCTCTCCGCTGCTGTCCCGCGTGGCCTGGCGGGTCTTCACGGTGTCGACACCCTCCACGGGGTCCCCGGTGGGGGCGATCCCGTCGTGGGCGGCGGCGTCGTGCTCCTGCACCCAGGCCTCCTGCTCGGGCGTCGACCTGGCGACCTTGCCCTGGTAGTAGTCGCGCTCCTCGAGGCCGTCGACCATCGGGTGCGGGGCGGGGAGCATGCCCTCCGCGAGGGGGGCGAGCAGCTGCTCCTTGGTGAAGATGAGGTCGCCACGGTTGTTGTCGGCGAGCTCGTAGAAGTTGGTCATCGTCAGGGCGCGCGTCGGGCAGGCCTCGATGCACAGGCCGCAGAAGATGCAGCGCAGGTAGTTGATCTGGTAGACGCGGCCGTAGCGCTCGCCGGGCGAGAACCGCCCGAGGCCACCCTCGGTGTCGTCGTTCTGGGCGCCCTCGACGAGGATCGCGTCCGCGGGGCAGGCCCACGCGCACAGCTCGCAGCCGACGCACTTCTCCAGGCCGTCCGGGTGCCGGTTGAGCTGGTGCCGACCGTGGAACCGGGGCTGCGTCGGGCGCTTCTCCTCCGGGTACTCCTCGGTCTCCAGCTTGCGGAACATGGTGGCGAAGGTGACACCGAACCCACCGACCGGGGCGAAGAGGTCGGCGAAGAAGCCGCTCTTCTGGTCGTCAGCTGGTCCACCAGCTGCTCGGTCAGCCACGAGCGGCCTCCTTGTCGGTTGTGTCCGTGCGGTCGCTGATGGCCATGGTCGGCTCCTTCAGGCGCTGTCCGGGCAGGGGCGGCACCGGGTACCCACCCGCGAACGGGTCGATCTCCTCCGGGGCCGGTGCGGAACGGATGGCGTCCCGCTCGATCTTCTTGTTGTCCCACAGCCACACCGCGAGCAGGGCGACCAGGGACACGATGACGACGAAGACGATGCTGAACACCGGGAACTGCCGGTTGCCCAGGGTCAGGGCCGCGTCACCGAAGTAGCCGAGCTGGCTGCCGCGGATGAAGGCGACGACGACGACCCAGGCCAGGGTGACCGGGATGAGGAACTTCCAGCCGAACCGCATGAACTGGTCGTAGCGGACCCGGGGCAGCGAACCGCGCAGCCAGACGAAGAAGAACATGAACGTCCAGAGCTTGATGACGAACCACAGCAGGCCCCACCAGCCCTCGTTGAACATGCCGTCGTTGATGGCGGCGATCCCGGGGGGCGCCTGCCAGCCGCCGAGGAACATCGTCGTGGCCAGCGCCGCGACGGTGAACATGTTGACGTACTCACCGAGGAAGAACATCGCGAACTTCAGCGAGGAGTACTCGGTGTGGAAGCCACCGGTCAGCTCGCCCTCGCCCTCGGCGAGGTCGAACGGCAGGCGGTTGGTCTCGCCGACCATGGTGATGACGTAGACGAAGAAGCTGAAGAACGCCGGGATGATGTACCAGAGGTCCTTCTGCGACGCGACGATCTGCGAGGTCGACATCGAGCCGGAGTAGAGGAACACGGCGACCAGCGACAGGCCCATGGCGATCTCGTAGGAGATGACCTGGGCGGTGGAGCGCAGTCCACCCAGCAGCGGGTAGGTCGAGCCCGAGGACCAGCCGGCGAGCACGATGCCGTACACCCCGACCCCGGCGACAGCCAGCACCAGCAGCACGGCGACGGGGATGTCGGTCAGCTGCAGCGGCGTCCGGTGGCCGAACATCGACACGGTCGGCCCGAGCGGGATGATCGCGAACGACACGAACGCCGTGGCACCGGCGATGACCGGGGCCAGCGCGAAGACGATCTTGTCGGCGTTCTTGGGCGTCAGGTCCTCCTTGAGGGCCAGCTTGACGCCGTCGGCGAGGGTCTGGAGCAGCCCGAACGGACCGGTGCGGTTGGGGCCGGGCCGCTGCTGCATCCGCCCGATCACGCGCCGCTCGAACCAGATGACCAGGAGGGTGTTGACCAGCAGGAAGACGAAGACCAGCAGCGCCTTGACCAGGTGCAGCCACCACGGGGTGTCGCTGAAGTCCGCGATGGGGTTGTCGGCGAACGGCACGGCGGCCAGCCCGGCCGGCAGGTGCGGCAGGGCGGTGACCGCCTGCGCGGCATACGTCACGGTGCTCACGGGTTGACCTTCCTGTCCACGGTGTCCGCGGCCTTCGTCAGCGTCACGAGGGCTCCCGCGTCGGCGCCCAGCGTGGCACGGACCCGGCTGCCCTCGGAGTTGGTCGGCAGCCACACGACGTGGTCGACCATGCCCGCGACGACCTCGACCGGTGCGGTGACGGCGCCCTGACCAGCGGAGACGCGCACGCTGTCACCGTCGACGAGCCCGAAGGCCTCGGCGGTGGCAACCGAGACGCGCGCCCGCGTGGCGTGGGCGGTGCCGGCCAGGAACGGCTCGCCGTCCTGCAGCGACCCCCGGTCCAGCAGGTGGTGCCAGGTGGCGAGCACGGCCTGTCCCTCGCCGGCGCTGGGCGCCCGGCCCACGGACACGGTCGGGGCGGCGGGACGCTGTCCCTCCCACGGTCCGAGGGTCGTCATGTCGGCGCGGACCTCGGTCAGCGTGCGCGCCCCCAGGAAGGAACCGAGCTCGCTCGCGAGCATGTCCAGGACGCGGTAGTCGGAGACGAAGGCGGTGTCGATCGCCAGGGCGAACGGCCGGGTGCGGCCCTCCCAGTCGACGAACGTGCCGCCCTTCTCCGCGTGCGCGGCGACCGGGAACACGACGTCGGCGACCTCGGTCACCGAGGAGCGGCGCACCTCGAGCGAGACGACGAAGGTCTTGGCGAGGGCCTCCTCGGCACGCGGGTCGGCCAGGTCGGCGGCGTCGACGCCGCCGACGACCAGGGCGTTGACCTCGCCGGTGGTCGCCGCGGCGATGATCGCGGCGGTGTCACGACCGGGCCTGTCGGGCAGACCGACGACGTCCCAGGCCTCGGCGACCTGCTGGCGGGCGGCCGGGTCGGCGACCGGACGGCCACCGGGCAGCAGGGTCGGCAGGGCGCCGGCCTCGAGCGCGCCGCGCTCGCCTGCTCGGCGGGGCACCCACGCGAGGCGCGCGTTCACCGACGAGGTGAGGGCAGCAGCAGCGGACAGCGCGCCGGGAACGGTCGCGAGGCGCTCCCCGACGAGCACGATGGTGCCGGGCTCCTCGAGGGCCTGAGCCGCCCGTGCGGCGGCCCCGTCGCCGGTGACCCCGTCACCGAGGGCGCGGAGCACCTCGGCCTCGGTACCCGGCGCGGCCGGGATGAGCGTGCCGCCCAGCTTGGTGAGCCCGCGCGTCGCGAACGGCGCGACGGCATACACGGCCGTCTTGTGCTGGCGCTGCGCCTTGCGCAGCCGCAGGAAGACGATCGGGCTCTCCTCCTCCGGCTCGAAGCCGACCAGGACGACGGTCTTGGCCGTCTCGAGCTCCGCGTAGGTCACCGCGGCGCCGCCGGGGCCGGTGCCCACGACGTGGGAGGCGAGGAACGCCGCCTCCTCCTCGGAGTGCGGACGGGCCCGGAAGTCGATGTCGTTGGTGTCGACCACGGTGCGGGCGAACTTGGAGTAGGCGTAGGCGTCCTCGGTGGACACCCGCCCCCCGACGAGCACCCCGACCCCCTTGGCGGCACGCAGGCCGTTGGCCGCGGCCTCGAGGGCCTCCGGCCAGGAGGCGACCTGGAGCTCGCCGAGCTCGTCGCGGACCATCGGGTACTGGATCCGGTCACCCGTGGTGGCGTACTGGAAGGCCCAGCGACCCTTGTCGCAGTTCCACTCCTCGTTGACCGCCGGGTCGTTGATCGCCATCCGGCGCAGCACCTGGCCGCGACGGTGGTCGGTGCGGATCGAGCAGCCCGAGGCGCAGTGCTCGCACACGCTCGGCGTCGACACCAGGTCGAACGGGCGGCTGCGGAAGCGGTAGGCGGCACCGGTCAGCGCGCCCACCGGGCAGATCTGGACGGTGTTGCCGGAGAAGTAGGACTGGAACGGCTGCTCTTCGTAGATGCCGACCTGCTGCAGGGCCCCGCGCTCGACCAGGGCGATGAACGGGTCACCGGCGATCTGGTCGGAGAACCGGGTGCAGCGGGCGCACAGGACGCAGCGCTCGCGGTCGAGCAGCACCTGCGAGGAGATGTTGATCGGCTTGGGGTAGGTGCGCTTGACGTCCTGGAACCGGGAGACCGCGCGCCCGTTGCTCATCGCCTGGTTCTGCAGGGGGCACTCGCCACCCTTGTCGCAGACCGGGCAGTCGAGCGGGTGGTTGATGAGCAGCAGCTCCATGACACCCTGCTGCGCCTTGTCGGCGACCGGGGAGGTCTGCTGGGTCTTGACCTGCATGCCCTCGGACACGCTGATCGTGCAGGAGGCCTGCGGCTTCGGCATGGGGCGCATGCTGCCGTCCGGGCCGGGCGTCGCGATGTCGACCAGGCACTGGCGGCAGGCACCGACCGGCTCGAGGAGCGGGTGGTCGCAGAACCGCGGGATCTGGACGCCGATCTCCTCGGCGGCGCGGATCACCAGGGTGTTCTTCGGGACCGACACCTCCACGCCGTCGATCGTGAGCGTCACCGCGTCGACGGTGGGGGGCGTCGTGGCGTCGCCGCCCTTGCTGACGGCGTTGCCGCCGGCGCTGGGACTGGTCTGGACCGTCATGCGCTGGCCTTCTCCTTCGCGAACAGCGACGACTCCCTCGGATCGAAGGGGCAGCCACCGTTGGTGAGGTGTGCGAGGTACTCCTCGCGGAAGTACTGGATGCTGCTCGTGATCGGCGACGTGGCACCGTCCCCGAGCGCACAGAAGCTGCGACCGAGGATGTTGTCGCAGATGTCGAGCAGCTTGTCGAGGTCCTCCTCGGACCCCTCGCCGTGCTCGAGCCGGCCGAGGATCTGCTTGAGCCACCAGGTGCCCTCACGGCACGGGGTGCACTTGCCGCAGGACTCGTGCTTGTAGAAGTCGGTCCAGCGGTCGACGGCGCGCACCACGCAGGTGGTGTCGTCGAAGATCTGCAGCGCCCGGGTGCCGAGCATCGAGCCGGCGGCAGCCACCGACTCGAAGTCGAGCGGGGTGTCGAGGTGCTCCGCCGTGAACAGCGGGGTGGACGAGCCGCCCGGCGTCCAGAACTTCAGCTCGTGGTTGGGGTCGCGCATGCCACCAGCCATGTCGAGCAGCTCGCGCAGCGTGATGCCGAGCGGTGCTTCGTACTGGCCGGGACGCTTCACGTGGCCCGAGAGGCTGAAGATGCCGAAGCCCTGCGACTTCGCGGTGCCCATCCCGGCGAACCAGTCGGCGCCGTGCAGCAGGATCGGCGGGACCGAGGCGATCGACTCGACGTTGTTGACCACCGTCGGGCGCGCGTAGAGGCCGGCGACGGCAGGGAACGGCGGCTTGAGGCGCGGCTGCCCGCGACGGCCCTCGAGGCTGTCGAGCAGCGCCGTCTCCTCACCGCAGATGTAGGCGCCGGCGCCGGCGTGGACGGTGATGTCGAGGTCGAAGCCCGAGCCGTGGATGTCCTTGCCCAGGTGGCCCGCGGCATACGCCTCCTCCACCGCGCGCAGCAGGCGGCGGTAGACGTGCACGACCTCGCCGCGCAGGTAGATGAAGGCGTGGTTGCAGCCGATGGCGTAGGAGGTGATGACGCAGCCCTCGATGAGGAACTGCGGCGCCGCCATCATCAGCGGGATGTCCTTGCAGGTGCCCGGCTCGGACTCGTCGGCGTTGACGACCAGGTAGCGGGGGCCGCCGTCCGGCGGGGGCAGGAAGCCCCACTTCATGCCGGTCGGGAAGCCGGCGCCGCCACGGCCGCGCAGACCGGAGTCCTTGGTCATCTGCACGAGGTCGGCGGGCTCCATCGCCAGCGCCTTGTCCAGCGCCTGGTAGCCCTCGTTCTGCTCGTACGTCGCCAGGGTCCAGGACTGCGGGTCGTCCCAGAACTTGGTGAGGATCGGGGTGAGCGTGGTGGCCACGGCTGTCACTTCCCCTCGGCGGGCTTGGCGCCCGCCTGTTCGTCGGCGGCGTTGGCAGGCGTGTCGGTGGAGGAGCGCAGGCCGGGCGCCATGCCCTTGGTGCCATTCTTCGTGTGTCTCTTGGTGTCGGCCGACGTCCCTGCCTTTGAGTCGGGGTCGGCCGTGGCCGCGTGCTTGCCGTTCGGGGCGGTCCAGTTGTGGTCCTTGGCGACCTTGAGGCCCTCCAGGGAGGCCGGGCCGGCGCCCACGCCTTCGTCGGCGAGGCCGTCGTGGAAGCCTGCGAGCACCCGCGAGACCTGCTTGAAGCTGCAGACCCTGGCCGCGCCCCGGGTGGGGGCGACGTCCTTGCCGGCGCGCAGGTCGTCGACGAGCTGCTTGGTCGACCCGGGCGTCTGGTTGTCGAAGAACTCCCAGTTGGCCATGACCACCGGCGCGTAGTCGCACGCCGCGTTGCACTCGACGCGCTCGAGGGTGATCTTGCCGTCGGCCGTCGTCTCGTCGTGGCCGATGCCGAGGTGCTCGGAGACCTCGTCCCAGATCTGGTCGCCGCCCATGATCGCGCAGAGCGTGTTGGTGCAGACGCCGACGGTGTACTCACCGTTGGGGTGGCGCTTGTACTGCGTGTAGAAGGTCGCGACGCCCGACACCTCGGCGGTGCTCAGGTCCAGGACCTCCGCGCAGAAGTCGATGCCGCGCCCGGTGACGTAGCCGTCGACGCTCTGCACGAGGTGCAGCAGCGGCAGCAGCGCCGAACGCGCCTGCGGGTAGCGGGAGACCACCTGCGCCGCGTCGACGTGCAGCTGGGCGAGCACGTCGTCGGCGTAGGGCTCCTTCGACTCGGCCGCCACCGTCAGGTGACCGGCCGCCGTCTGCAGTCCGTAGTGCTCCATCAGTGCTTGTCCTTTCGCGCAACGACGGTCGCTCCGCGCCTCGGTCGCGAGAGCTCCCTCGTGTGCGCCCACGCGGAGCGTGGGACCCGACTCCCTGTTGTTGCACTCAACGGTCCACGCCTCCCATGACGGGGTCGATCGAAGCCACCGCGACGATGACGTCGGCGATCTGGCCGCCCTCGCACATCGCGGCCGTGGCCTGCAGGTTGTTGAAGGACGGGTCGCGGAAGTGCGCGCGGTAGGGGCGGGTGCCCCCGTCGGACACCAGGTGGCAGCCGAGCTCGCCCTTGGGGCTCTCCACGGCGGCATACGCCTGGCCGGGCGGCACCCGGAAGCCCTCCGTCACCAGCTTGAAGTGGTGGATCAGCGACTCCATGGAGGTGCCCATGATCTCGCGGATGTGGTCGAGGCTGTTGCCCATGCCGTCGCCACCGATGGCCAGCTGGGCCGGCCAGGCGATCTTCTTGTCGGTGACCATGACCGGGCCCGGGTTGGACTGGAGGCGGTCGATGGCCTGCTCGACGATCTTCAGCGACTCGTACATCTCGTCGATGCGGATCCGCAGGCGGGCGTAGGAGTCCGACTCGGTGCGGGTGATGACGTCGAAGTCGTAGGTCTCGTAACCGCAGTACGGGTCCAGCTTGCGCAGGTCGTGCGGCAGGCCGGTGGAGCGCAGCACCGGACCGGTGATGCCCAGCGCCATGCAGCCCGACAGGTCGAGGTAGCCGACGTCGACGGTGCGGCCCTTGAGGATGGGGTTCTCGTTGAGCAGCAGCTCGAGCTCGCCGAGGCCCTTGCGCACCAGCGGGACGGTGTCGCGGACCTTGTCGATCGCGCCGGGGGGAAGGTCCTGGGCGACCCCGCCGGGCCGGATGAACGCGTGGTTCATCCGTAGGCCGGTCACCATCTCGAAGATGGCCAGGACGCGCTCACGCTCGCGGAAGCCGACCGTCATCACGGTCGTCGCACCCATCTCCATG
Source organism: uncultured Actinomycetota bacterium (assembly GCA_963731235.1). Lineage (GTDB taxonomy): Bacteria > Actinomycetota > Actinomycetes > Actinomycetales > Dermatophilaceae > Pedococcus. The sequence goes on from CAVSUT010000019.1 coordinate 114,391, forward strand.
CCGCCGGTGGCGAGGGCGACGAGGTGCGAGCTGATGCGGTTGAGCTCCATGAGCAGCACCCGGATCGCGCTGGCGCGCTCCGGGATCTGCTCGGTGATGCCCAGCAGCTTCTCGACCGCCAGGCAGAACGCTGCCTCGTTGAAGAACGGTGCGAGGTAGTCCATCCGGGTGCAGAACGTCACGCCCTGCGTCCAGGTGCGGAACTCCATGTTCTTCTCGATGCCGGTGTGCAGGTAGCCGATGCCCGCGCGGGTCTCGGTCACCGTCTCGCCGTCGAGCTCGAGGATCAGGCGGAGCACACCGTGCGTCGACGGGTGCTGCGGACCCATGTTGACGACGATGCGTTCCTCATGGAGGGCGGCTGCCTCGTCGACGAGCTGGTCCCAGTCACCGCCGGTGGCGTTGAAGATGTGGGCGCCCTCGGCGGCGGCGGTGTCCGCACCCGAGGTCGCGTAGATGTCGCTGGTTTCGGTGCTCATCAGTTGTAAGACCTCCGCTGGTCCGGCGGCGGGACCGTGGCCCCCTTGTACTCGACGGGGATGCCGCCGAGGGGGTAGTCCTTGCGCTGCGGGTGGCCCGGCCAGTCGTCGGGCATGAGGATCCGGGTCAGGGCCGGGTGGCCGTCGAACTCGATCCCGAACATGTCCCACGTCTCGCGCTCGTGCCAGTCGTTCGCCGGGTAGATCTCGACGATCGACGGGATGTGCGGGTCGGCGTCGGGTGCGGTGACCTCGACGCGCATCCGGCGTCCGCCGTGGGTGATCGACAGGAAGTGGTAGACCGCGTGGAGCTCACGGCCCTCCTCCTGCGGGTAGTGCACACCGGACACCCCGGTGCACATCTCGAAGCGCAGGGCAGGGTCGTCGCGCAGTGCGCGGGCGACCGCACGCAGGTGCTCACGGCGTACGAACAAGGTCATCTCGCCCCGGTCGACGACCACGCGCTCGACGGCCTCGACGTAGGACGCGGAGCCACCGACGAGGCCCTGCTCGAGGCGGTCGGCGATCTCGTCGAAGTAGCTGCCGTAGGGCCGCACCGAGGCGGCCGGGAACAGGATGGGGCTGACCATCCCGCCGTACCCGCTGGTGTCACCGGTGTCCGTGGCGCCGAACATGCCGTGGCGCTCACCGACCTGGACGGGGTCGGGCGTGGTGCCGGGGGCTGCGGGGAGCCGCTCACCGGTCTCACGGTCGACCACGGCGCCGGGCTCGGCGCCGACGGTGGCACCGGCGACGACCGGCGCGGGCTGGTCGGGACCATCCCCCCGGTCGGCCGCGGCGTTCGCCGCCTTGTTGCCGAGGACGTCGCTGTTGGCGGTCGCCTTCGTCGGGTCCTGCACCGTGTCGTCGCTCTTGTTCTCGTCGCTCACGCGACACCTCCGTGCGCGCTCCGCGCCTGACTCTGCTCCTGGTGGGGGGCGTGTCCGTGCTGGTGGCCACCCACGAGCGGCAGGCTGGCCCCGGCGCCCTGGGCGAGCAGGCCGGTCATCTGGTGCGTGGGCGTCGCGGAGAGGGCGGCAGCCTCGGCCGCCCGGGCCGCGGCGACGCGGTTGACGCCGAGCTTGCTGTTCTGGATCTGCTCGTGGAGCGTGAGGATCGCGTTGAGGAGCATCTCGGGGCGGGGCGGGCAGCCCGGCAGATAGACGTCGACCGGGATGATGTGGTCGACCCCCTGGACGATGGCGTAGTTGTTGAACATGCCGCCGGAGCTGGCGCAGACCCCCATCGAGATGACCCACTTGGGCTCGGGCATCTGGTCGTAGACCTGGCGCACGACGGGGGCCATCTTCTGGCTGACGCGACCGGCGACGATCATCAGGTCGGCCTGGCGCGGCGTCGCGGAGAACCGCTCCATGCCGAAGCGGGCGATGTCGTAGTCGGGGGTGCCGACGGCCATCATCTCGATGGCGCAGCAGGCCAGCCCGAACGTCGCAGGCCAGACCGAGCTCTTGCGCATGTAGCCCGCGACCTGCTCGACCGTGCTCAGCATGAAGCCTGCGGGCAGCTTCTCTTCGATTCCCATTGCTTTTCCTAGTTCCTCGTCAGTCCCACTCGAGGCCGCCGCGGCGCCACACGTATGCGTAGGCCACGAAGACGGTCAGGATGAACAGCACCATCTCGACGAGTGCGAACAGGCCGAGCTGGTCGAACGCGACGGCGAACGGGTAGAGGAACACCGATTCGATGTCGAAGATGATGAAGAGCATCGCGGTCAGGTAGTACTTGATCGGCACACGCCCGCCACCGGCGGCCTGGGGGGTCGGCTCGATGCCGCACTCGTATGCGTCGAGCTTGGCGCGGTTGTAGCGCTTGGGCCCCGCGATCGAGGCGGCGAAGACCGAGAAGACGGCGAACCCGCCGCCGATCGCCAGCAGGAAAAGCAGGGGGACGTAGGGGTTGCTCATCGCCGTGCCACTCCCCTTCCGAAGTCATCGTTGAAGTCATGTGTGAAGTCATGGCCGACACCGCGGGTGGCGTCCGTGCGGGACGTGCAGCCGAGCCGCGACGTGCGCGCCCCAATCCTAGGGGTGGGCTCCGGGAAAGCACGAAGGGTCATGCGTCCGGCGCCATCTTCGACATGGCGGTGATGAGGCGGTCGCCCGCGTCACCCCCACGTGGCTCGGCCAGGTTGGCCATCACCTTGAGCAGGAACTTCATCAGTGTGGTGCGGGGAAGGCCGTACTTCGTGGCCAGTCGCATGATCTCGGGGTTGCCGATCATCTTGGCGAAGTAACGGCCGAGTGTGTAGTACCCGCCCAGCGAGTCGGCCATGACACCGGGATAGGACTGCAGGACGCGCTCACGCTGCGCGTCGTTCGTGCGCGCGAACGCCTGCGCGATCACCTCGGCGGCCAGACGGCCGGACTCCATGGCGTAGGCGATGCCCTCGCCGTTGAACGGGTTGACCATGCCGCCGGCGTCGCCGACCAGGAGCAGGCCCTGGTCGTAGTGCGGCTGGCGGTTGAAGCCCATCGGCAGGGCTGCCCCACGGATCGGGCCGACCATGGTCTCGTCGGAGTAGGTCCACTCCTCGGGCATGGTCGCGACCCAGCGCCGCATGACGTCCTTGTAGTCGGTCTTGCCGAAGGCGCTGGAGGTGTTGAGGATGCCGAGGCCGACGTTGGAGGTGCCGTCGCCGACACCGAAGATCCAGCCGTACCCGGGCAGGAGCACCTTCTTGCCGTGGGCGTCGGTGGACCACAGCTCGAGCCAGGACTCGAGGTAGTCGTCGTCGTGGCGGGGGCTCGTGTAGTAGGTGCGGACCGCGACACCCATGGGGCGGTCCTCACGCTTCTCGCGACCCATCGCCAGGGAGAGTCGTGAGGAGTTGCCGTCGGCCGCGACGACGAGCGGTGCGGTGTAACGCAGCTCGGGCCCGGCCGCCCGACCCTTCTCGTCGGTGGCCTTGGCCGTCACTCCGACGATCGAGCCCTTGGAGTCCACGATCGGGCCGGTGACGTTGGTGCCCTCCCGCAGCCGTGCGCCGTGCTTGACGGCGTGCTTGGCGAGGATGTCGTCGAAGTCCTGACGGGTGCGCACCAGGCCGTAGGGCGGGAAGCTCGCCAGGTCGGGCCACGGCAGGGAGAGCCGCATGCCGCCGCCGATGATGCGCAGGCCGTGGTTCTTGATCCAGCCGTCCTCCTCGGGCGTGGGGATGCCGAGGGTGATGAGCTCCTTGACCGCGCGCGGGGTCAGTCCGTCGCCGCAGACCTTCTCGCGGGGGAAGTTCGTCTTCTCCAGCAGGAGGACGTCCAGCCCGCTCATGGCGAGGTAGGCGGCGGTCGCGGAGCCCGCTGGACCCGCACCGACGACGATGACGTCGGCGGTCTCGGTGGGTGCGCCGGCCGTGGAGCTGCCTCCGGCGACCTCGCTGATGCTGTGTGTCACGCCTGCCTCACCCGCTTGTGAACGACTTCACGAACTTCAAATGCGGAGTCTATTCCCGCCACGTTCGACGCTCCCAGTAAGGACGACCTAACCCGGTCGCCGACCATCGGGACGCCATACCCCGCTCCCCGCTCGGCCGCCGACCCCATCGCCGTCCCTACCGCTCCGGCTTGACCGCGCGGTGCAGCGCGACGATGCCGCCGGTGAGGTTGCGCCAGCCGACCTGCGACCAGCCGGACGCCGCGATCGTCGTGGCGAGCTCGCGTTGCGCCGGCCACGCCTGGATCGACTCGGCGAGGTAGACGTAGGACTCGGGGTTGCTGCTCACCTTGCGCGCCACCGGGGGCAGCGAGCGCATGAGGTACTCGGTGTAGACCTTGCGGAACGCCGCGTTGACCGGCTGGCTGAACTCGCAGACCACGAGCCGGCCCCCCGGCTTCACCACTCGCAGGAACTCCCCCAGCGCGTCCTCCACGCTCGCGACGTTGCGCAGCCCGAACGACATGGTCACGGCGTCGAAGCTGTCGTCGGCGAATGGCAGCCTCATGGCGTCGGCAGCGGTGAACCCGAGGTCCGGGCGGCGCTGGTGGCCCACCCGCAGCATCCCGAGCGAGAAGTCGGCGGGGACGACGTTCACCCCGCCGTCCGCGAACGGCTCGCTGCTCGTCCCGGTGCCGGCGGCGATGTCGAGGACGGTCTCCCCGGGCTGGGCGGCGACCGCCTTGAGGACGGCCCGGCGCCACAGCCGGTCCTGGCCGAGGGAGAGCACGTCGTTGGTCAGGTCGTACTTGCCGGCCACGTCGTCGAACATCGCGGCGACGTCACGGGGATCCTTCTCCAGGCTGGCACGCGTCATGGCGCCATCCTCCCATCCGGCCACGAGCAGGGCTCCCCGGCCCAGCTCCCTGGCGCGGACGCCCCCCGAGGCGGTCGTAGGCTGGTCCCCGACATGAGCACCCTGCCCACTCCCGCCGCGGCTGCCCGCCCAGGACCCTCCCTCGTCGCCCGCACCGTCGCGCTCACCGACCCGGGCAGCCTGCTCACCCTCCTGCCCGACCTCGGTGACCCGCGCGAGATCGCGAGCTGGGTCCGCCGCGGTGAGGGACTGGTCGGCTGGGGGCGCGCGCTGGAGTTCACCGCGCACGGACCCGACCGGTTCGCCCTCGCCGAGCGGTGGTGGCGCGACGTCGTCGCCTCCGCCGTCGTCCGCGACGAGGTGGGCCTGCCCGGCACCGGCCCGGTCACCTTCGGCTCTGTCGCGTATGCCGCCGGGTCGCCTTCCGGGGCCACGCTCGTCGTCCCCGAGGTGGTCGTGGGCGCCCGCGACGGCGCCTGGTGGGTCACCACCGTCGGCACGAGTACCGAGCTCCCTTCCACCGTGCTGCCCGAGCAGTCCGCACCACTGGGCCCGACCGGGGTGGCCTTCGCCGACGGGGCCCTCTCCTGCGCGCAGTGGGCCGGGGCCGTCCAGGAGGCGGTCGCCCGCATCACCGACGGCGACCTCGACAAGGTGGTCCTGGCACGGGACCTGAGGGTGACCGCGGCCGAGCCGATCGATGCACGGTGGCTGCTGCAGCGGCTGGCCGAGCGCTACGACACCACGTGGGTCTTCGCCGTCGACGGCCTCGTCGGCGCGACCCCGGAGATGCTGGTGCGGCTCGAGAAGGGCCTGGTCACCTCCCGAGTCCTGGCCGGCACGATCCGGCGCACCGGCGACGACGAGCACGACCTCGCGCTCGCGGGGTCGCTGGCCCGGTCGAGCAAGGACCTCGAGGAGCACGAGTACGCCGTGCGTTCGGTCGCCGACGCCCTGCGCCCCCACTGCTCCTCGGTCAACGTGCCCGAGTCGCCGTTCGTGCTGCACCTGTCCAACGTCATGCACCTCGCGACCGACGTGGCCGCGGTGCTGAAGGACGGCGCCACGTCGCTCACCCTGGCCGCGTCGCTGCACCCGTCGGCTGCGGTGTGCGGCACCCCCGCCGAAGCCGCGGACGTCGTCATCTCCCAGCTCGAGCACATGGACCGTGGCCGGTACGCCGGTCCCGTCGGCTGGATGGACGCCTCGGGAGACGGCGAATGGGGCATCGCGCTGCGCTGCGGCGCCTTCGAGCCCGACGACGCCGCCGCCATGCGGTTGTTCGCCGGCTGCGGCATCGTCGCAGGCTCCGACCCCGACTCGGAGGTCGCCGAGTCCGACGCCAAGCTCGTGCCCATGCGCGACGCCCTCACGACGGGATGAAGCCGTGATCGACGAGCCCACCGCTTTCGGCGGCCTCGCGCCGCGACCGGCCGATGCGGTCGTCTTCGACCTGGGCAACGTCCTGATCCAGTGGGACCCCGTGCCGGCGGTCGCAGCCGCCGTCGGTGCCGAACGGGCCGCGGCGTTCGTGGCCGACCCCGACTTCGACTTCGCCGCCTGGAACCACGCCAACGACGCCGGGCGCCCCCTGCGCGAGGCGGAGCAGACCGCCCTGCAGTCCCACCCGCACTACGCGCAGGAGGTCCTGGCCTACCGCGAGCACTTCGGCGCCTCGCTCGTGGGTGAGATCGCGGGCACCGTGGCCATCCTGCAGGAGCTGTACGCCGCCCAGGTGCCGCTGTTCGCGCTGACCAACTGGTCGGCCGACCTCTTCCCCGTGGCCGTCGAACGGTTCGACTTCCTCGACCTGTTCGAGGACATCATCGTGTCCGGCGAGGAGGGCGTGGCCAAGCCGGACCCGGAGATCTTCGAGGTCCTGGAGGAACGGGTGCGTCACCGGGCCGGGCTGGACGACTGCATCTTCGTCGACGACAGCCCCGCCAACGTGCTGGCCGCGCAGGAGACCGGGATGGACGCGATCCACTTCACCGGCCCGGACCACCTGCGTGAGGACCTCATCGCGCGCGGTATGCCGCTGCGCCACCTGCCCTGACCGCCTCGGCCGACGCTCGGCGCAGGGCCGCGTGCTGCTCTCGGTGACCCGCGCGGTCCACCACCACCTCGAGGACCGTGAGGCCCGAGGGAGGTCGGACCAGGGCGTCGACGAGCTCGGCGCGGGTCGAGATCTGTTGGTGGGCGACGTGGTGCGCGGCGCAGAGCGCCTCGAGGTCGACCCCCGTCGGGGTGCCGAAGATGCGTTCGAAGTCGGCGGCCCGGTCCGGCTCACCCGGTTCCAGCAGGGTGAAGATGCCGCCCCCGTCGTCGTTGGTCACCACGATCGTGAGGTCGGGGCGGCGCTCCAGGGGGCCGATGAGCAGGCCGTTGGCGTCGTGGAGGAAGGTCAGGTCACCCATCAGTGCGTACGTCGGGTGCTGGCCCGCGAGCGCGAGACCGACCGCCGTCGAGACGCAGCCGTCGATGCCCGCCAGCCCCCGGCCGGCGACCACCCGCAGCGCCCCCGCGCGGGGAGCGGCGAGGTCGAGGTCACGGACCGAGTTGGACGACCCGAGGAACAACGTCGCGCCGGGCGGCAGGCTGCTCTGGACGGCTTCGGCGACGGCCGGTCCGCTCGGCCAGGGCAGCAGCTCCCCTGACTGGTCGGCGAGCGCGGACGCGACCCGCTCACCGGCGGCCCACCAGGCCCGCGACCACTGCCGGCTCTCGTCAGCGGAGCCGTCCGTGGTGGGGGCGCTCGGGGTGGGGGCGCTCGGGGTGGCGGCGCTCGTGGTGGGGGGCCGTGCGTCGAGGACGGAGACCGGGTGGACGACGTGGATGTCCGGCCGCGACTCGATCCAGCCGTGCACACCGACCGCCTCGACCCGGACTCCCGGCCGGCGCAGCAGGGCCGCCACGGGGCGCGAGAGGGTCAGCCGCCCGACCGCGACGACGCGGTCCGGGGCGTGCTCGTCCAGCCAACCCGGGTCCGACAGGACCAGCGGGCCGTGCGCCAGCACCCCGGGGCGGGGGTGCGTGCCGAAGGGTTCGGCCAGCACGGGCCACCCGCGACTGGCCGCCCAGCGCACCGCCTGCTCGAACTGGCCCGGCTCGGGCAGGTCGCCCACCAGCACCAGCGTCCGCGCGACGTCCTCGATGCCCTCGACGCCCTCGACGCCGACGCCCCCGGCGTCGGCCCCGGCGTCGGCGTCGGCCCGGTCCACCACGCCGTGCTGACTCTGCTCCTCCGGCGCAACCGACGTGGCATCCAGGGCCTCCGGCCACGGCTCCTCGTCGGTCGGGACCAGGGGTTCACGCAGCTGGAGGTTGAGGTGGACCGGGCCCGGTTCAGCCGCTCCGGAACCGGTGCCGGTCGCGTGGCGGACCGCGGCAGCCGCCAGACCACGCCAGCGGGCCACCTCACCGGGCAGCCGTTGGGGAGCCACGGCATCGAGCGACCACCGGACGGCGCCGGCATACATCCCCGGCTGCACGGTCGTCTGGTTGGCCCCGGTGCCCCGCAGCTCCACCGGACGGTCGGCGGACAGCACGATGAGCGGCGCCACGCCGTGGTGGGCCTCGAGGACCGCGGGGTGCAGGTTCGCGACGGCCGTGCCCGAGGTGGTGATGACGACCGCGGGCACCCGGGTCAGCTTCGCCAGGCCTAGTGCGAGGAACCCGGCCGACCGCTCGTCGATTCGGACGTGCAGCGTGAGGCGACCCGCGCGCTCGGCCGCCTGGGCGGCATACGCCAGAGGGGCTGACCGCGACCCTGGACAGAGCACGACGTGGCGCACCCCTGCCCTGACCAGCTCGTCGACGAGCACGGTGGCCATGGCGGTCGACGGGTTCACGGGTCGGATTGTGCCATCAGCGCTCCGCCCCGACGCGCGCGATGCGGTAGTCCCGGACGACCACGCCCGAGGGCCCCTCGGGTCCGGCGAAGAACGCGTCGGCGCCCGCGCGCCACGCTGCCACCGAACGGTCGTCCGAGGCGTCGAGTGCTGCCGCGGTCTCGACGTAGCGCTCGGACCGGTGCGCGGCGCTCGCCCGCCGTGGGACCTCGCTGGTCGCCTCGGCGCCGGTCCCGGGACTGGCCTTCGAGTCGACCGTCGAGCCGGCTTCGAGGTCGCGGGACACGGTGACCCAGCCGGCCCGGTCGGGGTTGGGCCGGCCCTCGAGCCGCGGCACAGGGTCCTGGCGGTGCTCGATCGACAGCACCCGGACCTCCGGCGGGACCGGCACCCGACCGACGGGCGAACCCAGGGTCACGACGTGGGTGACCCGGTGGGCCGAGCGGAACTGCGCCGAGGACGCCAGCCCGGCGGCCACGATGCCACCGAGGCTGTGCCCCGAGAGGAGCACGGGCTCGGTGGCCACGTCCCTCCCACCACGCGAGGACGACGCCGCCCCGGACTGGGCTGCTGCGAGCGCCTGCTGCACCCCGGCCGCGAGCAGGGTCGACTCCGCGGCCATCGACCGCACATCGGTGGTGAGGTCGAAGGGGTTGTCGCCCGCGTGCGGGTCCCAGACCTGGGTGCCACCGATCTCGACGATCCAGGCCGGACCCTGCTCGCCGTCGACCTCCACGACACGGACCCGGCCGTCGGCGGGGAGCGTGGCCTGGTCGCGAGCCAGGTCCGCCAAGCCGGTCGGTGCACGCGCCTCGGCGTCGCCGCCAGCGGCGCCGGCAGTGTCGTCGCAGCCCGTGCTGCAGCCATCCCCCGACCCACCCTCGACCACGGTCACCCGCACCGTGCCGTCGTCGCTGAGCAGTCCCCACGCCGCAGCCGAGTCGGCCAGCACCCTGATCGCCGCCTCGTCAGGGTCGACGCCGGCTGGCGCCCGGCCGTAGGGACCGCTGCGCACCCGGTGTGGTGGAGCCACGAACGGCGCCGTGACCGGGTTGCAGCGCAGACCGACCACGAGTCCGCTGCTGCCGCCACCCAGCTCGGCCAGCTGGGGAACCTCCCACACCACCTCGTCCACCAGGGCTCCGACCTCGACGCCCATCGCATCGAGGGCCACGACCCCCACGACGAGGGTCGGTGCAGCGCGGCCCACGACGGCCACCACGACGTCCTGGGCCAGTGCGGCCGTGCGCACCACCTCCTCCTCGGCCTCGCGGTAGGCCCAGGTCGCCGACCTGACCGCGATCGCCACGCCCGCGACGGCTGCGACCTCGCGAGCCACCGCTGCGGTGGCGCCGGCCAGCTCGGTCTCGGCCCGCGCCGCCGTGACCGGGCTGAGTGGCGCCGCAACGCCGGTCACGGCCGTCGCTGCCGCCAGCCGCACCACGACCTCACCCAGGACCGTTGCCGACTGGGCGAGCTGGCCAGCGGCCGCAGCCAGCTCGTCGAGCCCGACGGCCGTGCCGCCGACCCCACCACGCACCTCGATCCCCGGAACTGCGGTCACCGCCGTCCCCCGAGGCCCGGGACCTCGGCCACCAGGTCGCGAAGCGTTTCCCTGGCCCGCTCGAGGGCGAGCGCATGCGCCTCGAGCGCCTCGGCTGCGGCGTCGAGGCCGCCCACCGCCCGCCCCAACCCGACGACCCGGTCGGTGACGACCTCCCGGAACCGGGTCGCCGCCACCGACCGCCAACCCACTCCCCTCGTCGCGCCCACCCGTGCCGCGACGTGACGGACCAGCTCGGCGTCCCGACGCACCTGCCGAGCCACCGCCCATACGTCCTCGCTGCTGCCCACCATGGCTCCACCGTGCCCCCGCAGCACCGAGCCGGCCGCCACGCCGCACGGGCGCTGTGGACACCCGCGCCCCCGCCCAGCACCTGTGGACGGCCCCGCCCCCCTGTCCCGCGCCGCCCTGCGCCGCGCCGCCCCGGCAAAGCGGGAGTTGCTCGGCGACACGGGACATACAGGTGCTGGTCTTGCCGAACAACACCCGCTTTGCGGGGGTGTCGGGCCGGGCCTACGACGGGTCGAGGCCGGCCAGCTCGACGAGGAACAGCGCCAGTGCCAGCGCGGTCCGCCGCAGCTCGTCCGGGTGCACGCTCTCGTCGGGACCGTGGATGCGCGACGCCGGCTCCTCGACCCCGAGCAGCATGATCTCGGCGTCGGGCACGATCTCGGCCAGCGCGGTCGCGAGCGGGATCGAGCCACCCTGCCCTGCGGTCACCACCTCCCGGCCGAACGCCCGCCCCATCGCCCGCGTCATCGCGCGCATACGCCGGCCCGTCGGTGCGCGCGCGGAACCCGTGGCCGAGCGAGACCGGCCGGATCTCGACCTGCCCGTATGGCGTGTGGCGCCGCAGGTGCTCCATCAGGAGCTCCTGCGCGGCGCGGGGGTCGGTGCCTGCAGGCACCCGCAGGTTCACCACCGCCCGCGCCTCGCCCTGGACCGCTGCCGTCACCTGCGACACCGGTGGGACGTCGATGGCCAGCACGGTCGCCGCGGGTCGGGCCCACAGGCGGTCGGCGATGCCCGCACCACCGCGACCACCAGCTCAGGGGCGCGACCCCCGGCACCACTGCGGCGTCGGCGGCGAACCTGGACTCGTCGAACTCCGCAGCCGTCCCAGGTGCCGTCGTGGTCGAGGCCGTCGACCGTCGTCTCCCCGGCGGCGTCCCGCAACGAGGCCAGGGCGGTGAGCAGGGCCTGGAGCGCGTCGGGCGCTGCCCCGCCGTACATGCCGGAGTGGGCCGGGTGGCCCATCGTGCGCACGGTCATCAGCACGCTGCCGGTGCCGCGCAGGGACGTCGTCAGCGTCGGTGACCCGAGCTCGACGTTGCCGGTGTCGGCCAGCACGAACGCGTCGCAGCGAACCAGCTCGGGACGGGCGCGGGCCAACGCCTCCATGCCGCCGCTGGACTGCTCCTCCGAGCCCTCGCAGACGATGGCGACCTCCACCGGCCAGTCGCCGAGGACCTCGCGGACGGCCCGCAGCGCGAGCAGGGTCGCGACGAGGTTGCCCTTGCAGTCCGCGGACCCGCGGCCGAACCACCGGCCGTCGCGCTCGGTCAGCTCCCACGGCGGCGTGGACCAGGAGTCGAGGTCGCCGGCCGGCACGACGTCGTGGTGGGAGTAGAGCACGACCGCGGGCGCACCCTCAGGCCCCGCCGAGCGTCCGACCACCGCGAGCGACCCGTCCGGGGCCCGGACCTGCTCGACCCCGTCGACGCCGGCGTCGACGAACAGCGCAGCGACCAGGGCGGCCGACGCCGCACACTCAGAGGCCGGCTCGATGGCCGGGTTGGCCACCGAGCGCAGCGACACGAGCCGGGTGAGGTCGTCGCGACCACGCGGCACACCGGCCTCGACGGCGGCCGCGAGGCGGTCGGCGAGGCGTCCGCTCACGGGACCAGGTCGTCGAGGTAGAGCGGGAGCATCTCCCACCACGTCGGCCAGTCGTGCATGTAACCCGGGCCCCAGTCGTCGACCCGGTTGGGAATCCCCTTGTCCCCCAACACCTTCGCGACCGCCCACGACTCCCCGACGTCCTCGTAGTCACCGCTGCCCGAGGCCAGCAGGACGAACCGGTGGCGCAGGGTCTCCAGCGCCTCGCCCTCGAGGCCGGGCACGAACCTCAGGGGCGAGGAGTAGTACAGGTCGTCGGTCGGGGGTCCGTCGATGAACTGCTCGATGGCGTACGTGCCGCTCATGCCGACGGCTGCGCTGAACAGGTGGGGGTAGCGGCAGAGCATCGCCACCGCGTTGAACGCACCGATCGACGCACCCGCCGTGACGATCGGCTGCGGCCCGTTGCTGTCCGCGTGGATCGCCGGCACCACCTCCTGCGCGACTGCCTGGTGGTAGGCGTTGAACAGCCACATGCGGTAGTCCGTCGAGCCGGCCTTCTGGGCCATCACCCGACCGGCCGCACTGTCGCACGAGTAGACCTTCAGGCGCCCCGCGTCGATGAGCGGCGCGAGCGTGCCGACGAGCCCGTTGCGCTCGACCTCCTCGGCATCACCACCAGCGGTCGGGAACAACAGGACGGGCACGCCGTAGTGGCCCCACCGGACGAGGGACAGCTCCTGCCCCATCCGGTCGGACCACCAGCGTTCGGTGACCTTCATGTCCGTCTCCTCACTCGTACACGAACTTCTGCGGGCCGGGGAAGATCCACGACAGGCCGTCGCGCAGCCGGTCGCGCCAGTCCTCCCAGTTGTGGCCGTCACGGGCCTCGACGTAGTTGACCGCCATGCCGGCGCCACGGAACACCGGCACCATCGACCGGTTCGGCGTGATCAGCGGCTCGTAGGTGCCGCAGGACATGAAGATCCGCTCGACCGGACGGGTCGGCTTGGCCCGATAGCGGTTGACGAACTTGACCACCGGGTCGAACGCCGGCCCGCCGCCGTGGTCGCTGCCGATGTCGGTGAACACCATCGAGGCCGACTGCAGGAGCAGCGACCCGAACTCGCCGGGGTAGCGCACCGCCGTCGACAGGGCCGCGATCCCGCCGAAGCTCGAGCCCATCAGGGCCCGGCCCTGCGGGTCGTCCAGCAACGAGAGCCGTTCGGCCAGGCGCGGCACCAGCTCGCGAGCGATGAAGCGGGCGTGGGGTGCGTGGTTCGGGTACTCCTTGAGCCGGTCACGGGGAGGCACGAAGGCGACGACCAGCGGCGCCACGTCGAGGCGGTGGACGAGGTTGTCCAGCACCGTCTTCATGGCCGCGTAGTCGAGGTAGTCGATGCCGTCGTGGACCACGAGCAGGGGGTAGCGCAGGGCGGTGTTGTAGCGCGCCGGCAGGTAGAGCTTGACCGACTGCTCGCGCCGAAGAGCCTTGGAGCGCAACACGTCCTCGACGATCTCACCCTGCCGCGCCTCGGGGTCGTGGTGCACCCAGTCGGGCACGGCGTAGCCCGTCGCCGCGCACACCGAGCTCGACCCCATCGGGGAGTGCGCCACCTTGGGGTTGAGCGGGTCGTTGAAGCTCTCGTAGTGGTCGCCTCGCCGGGTCTCGAGCTGGTACTCCACCCGCGACCCGCTGGGCAGCACCGTCGTGGCCGCCCACAGGTCGGTGTCGGGCAGCCGCTTCATGGGCAGCGGGTCGGGCAGCCCGACGACGCGGTGCCGGACCCGGACCTCGTCGGCGTCCCCCCGGAACAGGAAGGTGGCGCGCTCCCCCTCGATGACGGGCGAGGGGTGCCGGGCCAGGAACCGGTCGATGGCGGCGCCGTCGACGGGCAGCCGCTCCCGGAGCCGGTTCACGGCCAGCCGGCGCTCGTTCATGACTTGCTCCCCAGCTCGTGCACGGCGCCGTCGATGCCCAGGATCCTGGCCCCTTGCGGCAGGCCACCCTCGGGCGTCAGCTCCAGCGCCGTACCGTCGTCGAGCAGCACGCAGTGCTGGTCGGTGAAGCGCCTGGCCATCACGGCGCAGCGGTCCTTGTCGTCCAGGCGCAGTCGACGGCGCGCGTGCGGCAGGGCGACGATGCCCTTCACCCGGCCCAGGCCGCGGTCGTAGACCTCCGCCTCGGTGGCACCCTCGGGGCCGTGGTCGTGGAACAGCACGACCCGCTCGGTCAGCGCCATCGCGCCGGCCGACCACGCGATGACCGGCAACGTCTCCGGGACGCGGATCGCGAACAACCGCAACGCCCTCAGCAACGTCCCCACGTGGCCACCGGTCACCACCAGCGCAGCACAGTCGGCCAGGACCGCCTCGATCTCGCCGCGGTGCCAGGCGATCACCCCGCTGGAGTCCAGCGGGGCCGCGGCGTCGAGCTCGGCGTAGAGGTTCTTCAGCTGCACGGCATACCAGGCGTCGACGTGCCGCACCGCCTCCACGGCGTCGTCGACCGCCCCGTATGCCGTGTGCGCGCCACCCGTGCGCGCCTCGGCTTCGCGGGTGCGCCGGACCACGGCATACAACCCGTCCATGGCGTGGTGCAGGCGCAGGCGGTACAGCGACAGCAGGGCGTCGTGGTGGTCGCGGAAGGACAGCGCGGCACCGGCGAACACCTCGTCCTTGGCGATGACGTCGAAGGTGCGGTGGTAGAGCCGCAGGTGGTGGGTCCGACCCTCGAGGGCGGCGTCGAGCTCGTCGACGGCGTCCTCGCGCTCCTCCCACCCGGCGTTGATGGTCGCCACGCGGCCGTCGACGCCGAGCGAGCGCAGGGCAGTGCCCGCGGTGGTCATGAACCGCTGGGGTCCCAGGAGAATGGTGCGCATCGAGGAGGTCCGCGACTAGCCGGCGTGGACGCGGATGGTCCGGCCGACGTCGTCGAGCATGTCGCGCAGGGTGTCGTAGTCGGGGTGGCGCATCCGGACGTACGCGTTGGCCATGTAGCCGGCCTCGACCGGCTGGGTGTGGTGTCCCTGCGGCGGGAAGTGGGCGTCGATGACCCACTCGCCGTGCCGGGCCTGCATCTCGTCGATGCCGCTGTAGCCGGTGATCTGCCCGTCCGCGTCCGGTCGCAGGGCCACGATGCCGGCGGAGTAGGGGCGCAGCATCTGCCGCTCGGGGCCACCGTGGACCATGACGTGCGCCCACTCGCGGTAGACGTCGACGTCGTTGCTGGCGGAGTAGAGGTCCCAGCAGCCGACACCGGGCGGGCGGGCGCCGATCTCGGAGAACTTCAGGCCCTTGGGTCCGTGGAACCACTCCATGTGGGTGGCCGACGTCTCGATGCCCAGGGCGGTGATGACCCGCTGGCCCATCTGCGCGACCTCGCGGTAGAAGTCGGAGTCGGCGATGCGGTTGGTGGTGACGAACTGCGGCGAGATCCAGCGGGTGCGCATCGCCTCCAGCACGTTGGGGTAGTAGTGGGTCGTCCAGTCGTGGACGATGCGGCCGTCGCTGGTGATGGTGTCGAAGAAGCCTTCGTGGCCCTCGACGAACTCCTCCACGGCGATGGAGGCGGCGCCGTGGCTGCCGAAGTCGAGCAGCGCCCGGGTGAGCTCCTCGTCGTTGTCGACGCGGGTGGTGTCCTTGGCCCCTGCCCCGTCGCGAGGCTTGAGGATCAGCGGGAAGCCGTGCTCCTCGGCGAAGGCCCAGACCTCGTGCGCGTGGTCGACCCCACGGGAGGCAGCGGTCGGCACACCGGCCTCGCGCAGGGCCTGCTTCATCGACGGCTTGTCCCGGCACAGCCAGGTGGTGCGGACCGAGGTGCCGGGGATGCCGGTGGCCTCGCGGACGTGCGCCGCCGTCATCGTGTGGGCCTCCACGGTGGCCTCGAGCCGGTCGACCCAGACCTTGGTCTGGATGAAGCGGACCGCCTCGGTCATCTCGTGCTGGCTCGTCACCGAGCCGACGCGGTAGTAGCCGGTCAGTGCGTCGCGCAGCTCGTCGTCGAGCTGCCACTCCTCGGACTCGCCGATGCCGATGACGTTGGCGCCCACCGAGGCCAGGGCCAGGACGAACCTGCGCTGGTTGGCGGGGAACCCGGGATCGACGAAGATGACGTTCACGGGTCGACCGTAGTGCCGCCGAGCAGGTGATGGCACGCCGTGAGGCGCTCGCGCCACCACCGCAGGCGTTCGGCCGGCGCCGCCCACCGGGCCAGCAGCTCCTCGTCGACCTCGACCCGGCCGACGGGCAGCACGCCGCCGGCCGGCACGAGCGGGCTCGTGGCCACGTCGCCCTCCAGCAGGGCCACGGTGCCCAGGCCGCAGGCGTAGGGCAGGTCGGGCAGGGCGGCGGCGAGGGCGACGCCGGCCGACATCCCCACCGAGGTGTCCAGGGCAGAGGACACCACCGCCGGCAGGCCACACGCCTGCACGACCTCCAGCGCCCGACGCACCCCGCCGAGGGGCGCCACCTTGACGACGACGAGGTCGGCGGCCTCCTCGCGGGCCACCCGCAGGGGGTCCTCGGCCTTGCGGATGGACTCGTCGGCCGCGACGAGGACGTCGACCCCGCCCCTGGCCAGGGCCACGCGGAGCTCGCGGAGCTCCTCGACGCTCGCACAGGGCTGCTCGGCGTACTCCAGCCCGTACGCCGCGAGCCGGCGCAGCGCGTCGGTCGCCTCGGCCACGGACCAGCCGCCGTTGGCATCCACCCGGATCCGGCCCTGCGGGCCCATGGCGTCACGCACGGCGGCGACCCGGTCGACGTCGTCGGCCACCGACTGGCCGTGCTCGGCGACCTTGACCTTGGCCGTGGTCGCCCCGTCGAACCGGGCCAGTACCCCCGGCACCTGCTCGGGCGGCACCGCCGGGACGGTGGCGTTGACGGGGACGTGGGTACGGCGCGGGGCCGGCCACGCGCCGTACGCGGTCTCGAGCGCCGCGGCGAGCCACCGGGACGCCTCCAGCGGCGGGTACTCCAGGAAGGGTGAGAACTCGCCCCACCCGCTGGGTCCGCGGACCAGGGCTGCTTCGCGCACCTTGACGCCACGGAACCGCACCCGCATCGGGATCGCGACGACGCGCAGCCCCGCGAGCAGGTCGCCGAGCTCGGGCACCTCGGAGGCAGGCACCTCGCCCCCGCGATGGTCGCCGCGAGGGTCGCCGGGTGGGTGGCTGAACGGGTGGTCGCTCACCCACCCATCCAACCGCTCCCGGTCAGGCGCCGCGCACCGCCTTCTGGAGCTCGTTGGCGGCCAGGGCGATGAAGGCGGCAGCGCACAGCACCATGGCGATGTTGGACAGCAGCTTGTTGCGCCATTCGCGCGGGGTCCGGTCGGTGTTGAGCAGCCAGAGCAGGGTCACCGACAGGAACGGCATGAAGAACGCCCCGAGGACTCCATAGGCGAGGATCAGGTAGACCGGCTTGCCGAGGAACAGCATCGCCATGGGCGGGAACGTCAGCCACAGGATGTAGGCGCGGTACCAGCGGCCACCCAGGCGGCTGTCGGGGTGGTCCTGGCCGTAGCCACGGACGTGCCCCACGAAGTCCGCGAACATCATCGAGACGCCGTTCCAGACGCCGATGAGCGAGGACATCGCCGCCGACCAGAAGCCGACGAGGAACACGCTGCCCGCCCACGCGCCATACCGGTCGGACAGGACGTCGGAGAGGTTGAGCAGGCCCTGGTCGCCGGTCTTGATGGCGATGTTGGCCGAGTAGAGCAGCTCGGCGCCGACGACGAGGGTGGCGATGACGAAGATGCCGGTGACGAGGTAGGCGATGCCGTTGTCGATCCGCATGACGCGCATGTGGCCGGGGGTGGTCCAGCCCTTCTCGCGGATCCAGTAGCCGTAGGCGGCCAGGGTGATCGTGCCGCCGACGCCACCGGCCACCGACAGCACGTTGACCAGGGCGCCGTCGGGGACGAGCGGCACCAGGCCCTTGGCGAGCTCGGGGAGGTTGGGCAGGGTGAGGATCGCCGCACCCACCATGGTCACGAACATGATGCCCACCAGCGCCGCGCAGACCTTCTCGAAGAGCGAGTAGTGGCCCCACCAGACCAGCGCCAGTCCGATCAGCCCGGACAGGATCCCCCACGCCGGGACGGACAGGAACGACATCAGCGAGTGCAGCGCCAGCCCGGTGCCGGCCATCGCCGCAGCGCCGTAGACGAAGCCCCAGATGACGATGTAGGGACCGAAGTACCAGTGCGTCCACTTTCCGAGGCTGGACCAGCCCTCGTAGATCGTGCGACCGGTGGCCAGCGAGTAGCGGCCGGCACCCTCGACCAGGACGATCTTCATGACACAGCCGACGACCACCGTCCAGAGCAGGGCGTAGCCGTACTTGCTGCCGGCGATGAGCGTGGCGACCAGGTCGGCGGCACCGACGCCGGTGGCTGCGACCACCAGTCCGGGCCCGATGAGGGACCAGCCCGGCTTGCCGTCTTCGCTCGTGGTCGAGGTGGTCGTGTCGGTGGCACTGGCCATGGGGGCACTCCGGTGTCCGCGCTGACAGGAAGGTCCCACGCTACCCAGAAGCGGACATACCGGTCCATCCCGGTCGGCTCCCTGGCTCTGCGGCCCACGCGGGTAGCCTCGCGGACGTGAGCGAGCAGCCGACCGTCAGTGAGACCTTCGACCCCGACGCCTGGGACGTCGTCGCGGGCTTCGACTTCACCGACATCACCTACCACCGGGCTCGCGGGCTGGGAGCGGTACGGATCGCGTTCGACCGGCCCGAGGTGCTCAACGCCTTCCGCCCCCACACCGTCGACGAGCTCTACCAGGCCCTCGACCACGCCCGACGCACCTCGGACGTCGGGGTCGTGCTCATCACCGGCAACGGGCCGGGTCCGGACGGGACGGGCGCTGCCGGCAAGTGGGCCTTCTGCTCCGGCGGTGACCAGCGCATCCGGGGGCGTTCGGGCTACCAGTACGCCAAGGACGACGCCGACGACACTGCAGCGGGGGTCGACGACCGCCGGGTCAAGGCGGAGGGCGGGCGGTTGCACATCCTGGAGGTGCAGCGCCTGATCCGCACCATGCCCAAGGTCGTCATCGCGGTCGTCGGTGGCTGGGCCGCGGGTGGGGGCCACTCCCTGCACGTGGTCTGCGACCTGACGATCGCCAGCCGCGAGGAGGCCCGGTTCAAGCAGACCGACGCCGACGTGGGCTCCTTCGACGGGGGCTACGGCAGTGCCTACCTCGCCAAGATGGTCGGACAGAAGTTCGCCCGGGAGATCTTCTTCCTCGGGCGCACCTACTCCGCCGAGGACATGCACCGGATGGGGGCGGTCAACATCGTCGCCGACCACGCCGAGCTCGAGGCCGAGGCGCTGCAGGTGGCCCGCGAGATCATGGGCAAGAGCCCGCAGGCCCAGCGCATGCTCAAGTTCGCGTTCAACCTGCTCGACGACGGTCTGATGGGCCAGCAGGTGTTCGCCGGGGAGGCGACCCGGCTCGCCTACATGACCGACGAGGCCGTCGAGGGCCGCGACCAGTTCCTGCAGAAGCGCGACCCCGACTGGTCCCCCTACCCCTGGTACTTCTGAGGAGCGTCATGGCGCGCACCGAGCTCCCCGAGACCGACCTGCGAAGGGTTGCCGCGTTCTGTGCCGCGATGTGGCCACCGGAGTACCACGACGAAGTTCGCGCCGAGTTCCATGTGCGCGGTATGGCGGTGACGTTGTGCGAGCTGCGCGTCCCCTGGGACGGCGAGGGTGAATGGATGCACGAGCCGTTCGCTCGGCTGCGCTATCGACCCATTTCTCGCGACTGGGCCCTGTACTGGGCAGACCGCCATTCACGATGGCACGAGCATCACGAAGGCAATGTCTTTGCCGGCACGATGGCCCGGTTGTTGCGTGAGGTCGACGAGGACCCCACCTGCATCTTCAAGGGCTGACGCCGACGGCACGAGCGGGCTCGAGCGTGCCGGCCCCTCCCACCTGAGGCGGCCTCATTGCGCCGAACCAGGGACGGCTCAGGCCGGGGCCGGGGTCCGCTTCCGGAGCGTCAGGGCGAGGTCCCGGTAGAGGATCACGACCCGTCGGAAGCGGCTGAGGAGCAGGTCGGGGCTGCCGAGCGCGACCACGGCGGGCTGAGGACGAAAGCCCCACATCGGCGCACCGTCGACCGGCGAACCGCCCGCGACGGCGTGCGCGAATCCCTGGCCACGAGCGGACGGGCTGGAACGCAGCCCGCACAGGTCCTGGATCACACTCGCCCGGACCGGCCGATCGCCGCCGACCAGGTCGTTGCCCTTCGCCACGGCCCAGATCACCGCGCCCGCCGCGATGTCGTCGCGGTCGCTTCGGGTGATCAGGGCGGGCTCGGCCGCCGCGGCCCGGGTCAGCAGTCGCCTGGCTGCAGTCAGCCCCTCGGCGCCGAGCAACCTGGGTGCGAGCTCCTGCAACCGGGCGTCGATCCCGAGCACCCGCTCGCGGAGGAACTGGTGCACCTCGCCCAGCTGCAGCGCCTCGGCTTCGAGCGGCTCGACGGTGAGCGCAGCCAGCGCCTCTTCACCCCCTACCAGTCGGGCCAGCCAGGTGAGCTGCTGCTCGTGCGCCGGCGCGGCAGGAACCACCGGTGGCGGGCTGGGGCTGCGGAGGAGACCGGTGTGCTGCAGCTCCAGTGCCGCGCACTCGTACCCGCTGCCCGAGATCGGCCGCCGCACGACATCGACCACCCGGTCGCCGATGAGGACGACTTTCGTGAGCTCGCCGAGCCTGGCTCCGACCCCGTAGTCGACCGATGGCTCCTCGTACAGCTGGTCCCCCCAGCCCGCGTCCGGCGCGTCGAGCGGCTCGCCCGAACGGAACCTCAGGACGTCTGCGTCTTCCCCCATGACTCCTCCTCGTCCGCAGGCCCCCCGGCCTGCTCGAAGTCGAGCGTGGCATGAGGCGCCGACACCGACCGACGGTTTTCCACAGGGTTGATGTACAACGTTGCATCATGATGCACCCTGTGATGCACTGATGACATGCGCACCACCGTCTCGATCGACGAGGACCTGCTGCGGGCTGCCAAGGTGCTCGCAGCGAAGGAGGACCGCACCGTGAGCAGCGTTCTCGAGCAAGCCCTCCAGGACCTCTTCGAGCGCTCGCGCCACGAGGACGCCCGCCGTCGGGCGGACTTCGACCTCCCGGTGTTCGAGGGCGGCTTCAGTGTCAGCCCGAACGACAACCGGGCCGTGCGAGACACCATGGAGCAGGGGTGATCGTTCCGGACGTCAATGTCCTCATCAATGCCGCTCGAGCCCACGCCACCGACCATGACCTCGCGCGCCGAACCCTGCTCGACCTCCTGACGGGCAAGGAGCCCGTGGGCCTGCTGGACGAGACCTTGGCTGCGGTGGTCCGGATCCTCACCCACCCCCGAGTAGGCACCCCACAATCCACTCACGAGGTCGTCGACTTCTGTGGCCGCGTGCGCGCTGCCCCCGCTGTGGTCCGTCTGACCCCTGCAGACACCGCCTGGGACACGTTTACTGCTTCTGTCCGAGCACTCAACCTTCAGGCCAACGACATCCCCGACGCCTGGCTTGCAGCCGTGGTGGTGACGGCGCGCGCGACGCTCGTGACCTTCGACCGGGGATTTACCCGCTTTCCCGACCTGGACGTCACCCTCCTCGGCGCCTGACGGACACGCGCCTTGGCGGATGACCGGGGCTCAGCCGGAGCCGCCGAGGTCCACGTCGTACGCCTCGTAGACCAGGTCGGCCCCCTTCTGCCGGTGCCGCACCAGCTGGCCCATCAGGGTGGTGACCTCCTCGCGGAACACGGGCAGGTCGGCCATCGTCCCGCCGTGCTCGAGGACCGCCAGGTAGGCGTCGATGTCCTCGCGGTACCGCTCGTGCTCCCGCAGCAGCCGCTGGACCCGGCCCGCGAGCCGCGGGGAGTCGCGCCGTACCGAGGCGTAGAGCCCACCCTGGCGCTCGGTGAGGTCGACGTGGTCACGGAAGTCGTGGGCGAGCTCCGCGAGCGCAGCCCGTACGCGTTCGCGCCACGCCCCGCCCCGGGCGATCGGGGAGGCGAGCGCCTCGTCGACCGCCGCGACCGAGTCGCGCAGCTCGGCACGGTGACCCCGCACCCGCTCCAGATATGCCGCGAAGTCCGCGTCCATGGCGCCTCCCGCAGCCATCGTCCCGCCAGCCGGTGGCCCCGTCCACCCTGCGGCTAGCCTGACTTCGTGACGTCCCTGCGCCCGCTCCCGATCGCCGCGGGGGCCGCAGCAGCGCAGGCCCTCCCAGCGCTCCGCGCGGCGCTGGAGGGTGAGGTCGCCGTCCTCCCGTATGCCGCCGGCGGCCAGCCCGTGCCGGTCCCCGCCGGCGCCGTCCCCGACCCCGGCACCGCCCTGGTGGTCGGGACGTCCGGGTCGACGGGTCGTCCCAAGCTCGCGATGCTGCCGGCCACCGCCCTCGCCGCGAGCGCACGGGCGACCCATACCCGCTTGGGGGGTCCCGGTTCGTGGCTGCTGGCGATGCCACCGCACCACATCGCCGGTGTCCAGGTGCTCCTGCGCTGCGTTGCGGCTGGCACCGAGCCGGGGTTCGTGGACCTGTCCGGCGGGTTCACGGCGCAGGCCTTCGCTGCAGCAGCCCACGGCTTCGGCGGTGAGCGTCGCTACACCGCCCTCGTGCCCACCCAGCTCCTGAGGGTGCTCGACGACCCCGACGCCACCAAGGCGCTGGCCGGGTTCGAGGCCGTCCTCGTCGGCGGCGCGGCGACCTCCCCCGCACTCCGCGTGCGCGCCCGGGAGGTCGGCGCGACCGTGGTGACGACCTATGGCATGAGCGAGACCTGCGGCGGCTGCGTCTACGACGGAATCCCCTTGCACACCAGCACGATCCGAGCCGACGACGAAGGGCGGATCCACCTCGGTGGGCAGACCCTGGCCAGCGGCTACCTCGGCAGGCCCGACCTCACGGCCGCCGCGTTCGTCACCGACGGCGACGGCCGGCGCTGGTTCCGCACCGACGACCTCGGGCACCGCGATGCCGAGACCGGCCGCTGGCACGTCGACGGCCGCATCGACGACGTCATCAGCACCGGCGCCCTCAAGGTCTCACCCCGTGTCGTCGAGGACGCCCTGACCTCGCTGCCGGACATCACCGAGGCCGTGGTGCTCGGGCTCGAGGACCCCGAGTGGGGCCAGGTCGTCGCTGCTGCAGTGGTGGTCCGCGCCGGGGCGCCGCACCCGTCCGTGCCGGCCCTGCGCGACGCCCTGCGCGGCAGGCTCGCGGACCACGCGCTGCCCCGACGGCTGCTCGTCCTGGAGCAGCTCCCGCTGCGCGGCCCGGGCAAACCCGACCGTGCAGGGATCGCTGCGCTCTTCCACACCCGGCCATGACACGATGGGGGCATGCTCCGGCTGCTTCCTTGGCTCGTGACGGTCGCCCTGACCGTCTATGCCGTCGTGGACTGCATCCAGACCGACGACTCGCGGGTTCGCAACCTCCCCAAGGTGATGTGGATCCTGCTGGTGCTGCTGTTCCCGCTGGTCGGACCCATCGCGTGGTTCCTGGCCGGCCGGCCGC
This sequence comes from uncultured Actinomycetota bacterium, assembly GCA_963731235.1. GTDB lineage: Bacteria > Actinomycetota > Actinomycetes > Actinomycetales > Dermatophilaceae > Pedococcus. The sequence continues at coordinate 137,929 of CAVSUT010000019.1, forward strand.
CCAAGGCCAACCCGGGTCAGGGCCGCAGACCGCAGGCCCGTCCCCCGCGTGGCCCCGACGACGATCCGGACTTCCTCCGTAGGCTCTGAGCCACCGGCTGCAACGACCCCGTCGGTAGCACCGCCCCCTAGCCACCCGCCCAGCACCCCATCGGCAAGCGAGAACACCCAGCGAATGGCCACCCTGTCCCAGTGGATTGCCGGCGCGCGTCCGCGCACCCTTCCCGCCGCCGTCGCCCCCGTCGTGGTCGGCACCGCCGCCGCCGCACCGCTGGACCGGGTCAACCTCGGTCTCGGCCTGCTCGCGGTGCTCGTGTCGCTCGGGCTGCAGGTGGGCGTCAACTACGCGAACGACTACTCCGACGGCATCCGCGGCACCGACACCGACCGCGTCGGTCCGGTCCGGCTCGTCGGCCAGCACAAGGCCAAGGCGGAGAACGTCAAGCTCATGGCGTTCGCGTTCTTCGGCGCTGCGGCTCTGGTCGGTCTGGCCCTGGTCGCCATCAGCGAGGCCTGGATCATGGTCCCGCTGGGTGCCCTCGCGGTGCTCGCTGCCTGGAAGTACACCGGTGGCGACAACCCCTACGGCTACCGCGGCCTCGGCGAGCTCTACGTCTTCGTGTTCTTCGGCCTGATGGCCACCCTCGGCACCCTCTACACGCAGGCCAAGGAGCTCACGGCTGTCGGTGTCCTCGGAGCGGTCGGCGTCGGCGCGATCGCCTCGGCGATCCTGGTCGCCAACAACCTGCGCGACATCCCCACCGACCGCGAGAGCGGCAAGCTCACCCTGGCCGTCCGGCTCGGTGACCGCGGCACCCGGTACCTCTACCTCGCGCTGGTGGCCGTCGCCGTGGCGATGGTCGTCGCGATCAGCACCCAGCACGTGTTCGCCCTGCTGGCGCTGCTGGCGCTCGGGGTCATCGCCAGACCGGTCCGGGCGCTGCTCTCGGGCGCCACCGGCCGCGACCTCGTGCCGGTGCTGGCCTCGACGGGGATCTTCGAGATCGTCTACGCGGTGCTGCTCGCCGCGGGCATCGCACTCAGCCTCGCCGTCTGAGACCTCACCGATCGTCGCCCGGCGCGGTTCGGTCACACTCGGGCCGGCTCACTCGTCAGTGGGGTGACGAGCTGAGAGTGAATGGGTGGAAGGGTGGACGCCGTGGAGCAGACGGACCTGTTCGAGGCTGAACGACCGCGTCTGGTGGGGATCGCCAGCCGGGTGCTCGGCGACCACGCCGAGGCCCAGGACATCGTGCAGCAGGCCTGGCTGCGGCTGCACCGCACGGATGCCGAGATCGACAACCTGCCGGCCTGGCTGACGACCGTGACCACGCGGCTGTGCCTCGACCGGCTCCGGTCCCCCACCCCCCTACCCGTCGAGCGCGTCGAGCCTCCTGAGACCGCCAACGACCCAGCCCACGACATCGCGCTCGCCGACACCGTCGGCTTCGCCCTGCAGGTCGTGCTCGAGCGGCTCTCCCCGCGCGAGCGGGTCGCCTTCGTGCTCCACGACAGCTTCGGCTTCGAGTTCCCGACGATCGCCTCGGTGCTCGACACTACGCCGGCAGCCGCCCGCAAGCTGGCCTCGCGGGCGAGGGCCAAGGTCGGCCAACCCCATCCCGAGGACCGCCTGGCGGACTGGGAGGTGGTCGACGCCTTCATGGCCGCTGCCAGGAACGGCGACTTCGACCAGCTGCTCCGGCTGCTCGCGCCCGACGCGGCCGTCACCGCCGACGACGCAGCGGTCCTGGCCGGCACCCCCCAGCAGATCGACGGCCGCGACGAGGTGGCGACATTCTTCAACGGCAGCGCGAAGGGCGCGCTCCCGGTCTTCGTCGGTGACCGGCCGGGTTCCGCCTGGTTCCACCTCGGCGCCGCCAAGGTCGCCTTCGACTTCACCGTCGACGACGGACTCGTGCAGTCCATCACCTTCCGCGCCGCGCCGGACGTGCTGCGGCAGGTGGCGCGTCGCGACGCCGGCCTGCGGCGCGCTGAGCCGCTCCACGTTCCGACGTCAGCACACCAAGCAGCAGACCCACGACCGCACACCACGACAGCACCACAGGAGGAGATGACCATGAAGACCATGACCTGCCGCGCCCTGGGAGGGCCCTGCGACCTCGAACACCACGGGGAGAGCGCCGACGACGTCATCAAGGCGCAGGACCGTCACCTGAAGGAGGCGGAGCAGGCCGGCGACACGACCCACCAGGCCGCCCGCGACGCCATGAAGAGCCGCTGGAAGCACCCCAAGAAGTCGATGGGTTGGTACCGCGACGCCAAGCAGGCCTTCGCCGCCCTCCCCGAGGACCGAAGCCGCTCCGCTTCCTGAGGGTCGCCATACGACCAGCGGTGCGTCACTGACCGCACCGGGCCACTGACCGATCAGGTATGCCGTGCGGCGCCGCCGCGCGCGAGCTCGGCGCTGCGGGGCACCCGGTGGCGTCCCTGATCGGGCCGCAGCGGGGCGGCCCCTGAGGACAGGAGCGGCGAGGGCAGGATGGCGCCGACGGTCAGCCCCGCGAGACCGGCCAGGTACTCGTTCACCTGCTGCCCGCGCACCGACAGGTAGATCACTGCTCCCAGGGTCGCGAGAGCAGCCACGACCAGCGCCAGGCTCGCGACCCGGGCTGTGAATTCGTCACGCATGACGACCTCCAACATCGGCTCGGCAGGTTGCCCAGCCTCTTGTGGTGAAGGAGGGTGCAGGCCGGCTGCTGATACGCGGGTTCCCGAGCAGACCGGACCCGAACCCGGACGACGGCGTCGGGGTGGCAGCCGGCAATGGTCGAGCGACCCGCGGTCAGCCCCGGACGAGCGAGACGAGCTGTCCGGCGAGGACCACCGCGCCGAGCACGCGCCGAAACGGGCTCGCTCCGCGCACGACCTCGTCGAGCGCCCACACCAGCAGCGCCCCGCTGCGGATGCCGTCGACAGCCGTTGCGTGCGAAGGCCACAGGTCGAACCTCCCCACCACGACGGCGACCAGCCAGACGGACAACGCCGGGTTGGGCGGCTGCCACAGCGCCAGACGTCCGTCCGAGGAGCGGAACCACCAGGAGGCGGAGGTCAGGCGAGCGGAGACGGTGTCGGTCGACGCGGAGGAGGTCACGGCGCCCAACGTACCCAGCCTCGCGCGGGGCTGACCTCACCAGGTCCCGCGGGCTCCGGGGTCGCCGCCAACGGGTGGGCGCGGCATGATCGGTCACCCCACCTGTTCGACTGCAACCCATCACGGAAGGTCATCATGTCCAACCCGGTTCAGCTCGACCCCGAGTCCCAAGCAGCCCTCGAGCTGCTGCTGCAGGCGCTTCCCGGTGGCTTCAACGCCATCCCCGACATCGTCGCCCGGCGCGCCACGGTGGAGCAGATGCTCGCCATGATGGAGATCCCCGAGAACCCGAACGTGGCCAAGGACGACCGCACCGTGCCCGGACCCGCAGGCGAACCGGACATCTCGGTGCGCATCTATCGGCCCCGCAACGCCACGGGAACACTTCCGGGGATCTACTACATCCACGGCGGGGGCATGGTGCTCGGGACCGTGGCCGGTGAGGACGCAACCGCCTCCCTGCTGTGCGACGAGGTGAACGCGGTCGTGGTCTCCGTCGAGTACCGGCTCGCCCCGGAGCACCCCCACCCGGCGCCGGTCGAGGACTGCTACGCGGGTCTGGTGTGGACCGCGGACAACGCCGCCGAGCTCGGCATCGACCCGGACCGGTTGGCGATCTACGGAGGCAGCGCCGGCGGCGGTCTCACCATCGCGACGGCGATGCTGGCCCGCGACCGGGGCGGCCCGGCCCTGCGCTTCATGATGCCGATCTACCCGATGATCGACGACACGAACACCACCGCGTCGTCGCACGAGATCACCGATGTCGGCATCTGGGACCGGGACGCCAACCTGGAGGCGTGGGGCTGGTACCTCGGCGGCAAGGAGGCCGACCAGTACGCCGCCCCGGCGCGCGCGCAGGACCTGGCGGGGCTGCCCCCGGCCTTCATCGACGTCGGCACGGCCGACCTGTTCCGCGACGAGGACATCGCGTTCGCGCAGCGTCTGATGCAGGCGGGGGTGCCCTGTGAGCTCCACATCAACCCGGGGAGCTACCACGCCAGCGAGACCTTCGCCCCCGAAGCTGCTCTGTCCCAACGTATTCGGGACATGCGCATCGACGCATTGAGGCGGGCGCTGGCCTGACCGGGTCGTCGCCGCGGCGCCGGTATGCGTCGCGCCGCTCAGCGACGTGGACGGACCGCCAGGTACACGGTGTTGGCCGACTCCCCGCCGGTGAGTGGGTTGGGGAAGGTGACCACGTGGGCGTCGGCGTGCTCGAAGGCCTCCCCCATCCGCCGGACGACCTCGGGCTCGGGCGGCTCGTCGGACCACAGGGCGAACGCGCCGGCGTCGGCGAGCATCGTCGCGACCAGCGCGAACCCCTCGACGGTGTACAGGTCCCCGTGGTCCTCGCGCAGCAGCCAGTCGGGTGCGTGGTCGATGTCCAGCAGCACCGCGTCGTAGGTGCGGTCGGCGCGCCCCGTACGCACCAGGTCGAAGAAGTCGTCGCGCACCAGGCGCACCCGCGGGTCCGCGGCCAGTCCCTCGGTGTCCGGGAACAGGTCGCGCTGGTGCCAGGAGATGACCACCTCGAGCGCCTCGACCACCGTCAGCTCGCTGACCCGGTCGTCCTCGAGAGCCGCTGCTGCGGTGTAGCCGAGCCCCAGCCCGCCTACGAGGACGGTCAGTGACGTACCGGTCACGGCCGTGAGACCGATACGGGACAGCTCCCGCTCGCCGGTGGTGAACTGGCTGGACATGAGGAAGTCGTCGCCGAGCTTGACCTCGTGGACGTCGCGCTGGGTCAGGCGGTCCCAGCGCCGGCGAAGGCTGATGACGCCCCAGGGGGTGTCGCCCCAGTCGAGCTCTTCGATTCGCATCCACCGAGACTAGTGACGATCATGGGCTCCACAGTGCAGCCTCACGCCCCTGCCGGCGCACCACCGGAACGCTGGTCCCCTCCGAGCCGTTGAGAGGTGGCGCCATCGAGCCAAGCGTCTGGGGGAAAGCATGTCGGCAGTGGGCAACCTTCCATCGCTCCACGACCAGGCTGAACGACTCATCGCACTCGGCGTGCCCGAGCTGGCAGACATCACCGCGGAGGAGCTGCGAGCCGCCGGCACCCTCGACTGCCCCGATGCCCTGCTCGTGATCCACCCCGACCGGGCGCGGGCGTCCACACTCGCGCCGCTGCTCAGGCGCGGCGACCGGAACGGCTTCGTCGTCGTCGACATGACCGATGTCGACGAGTTCACCCCGATCCCCGAGGCCGCGGTGCCGACCTGTCGTGTCTACCTCCTCGGCGGGGTCGACCGCGGTGACCACCTGGCCGGCTGGAGCCCCGACGAAGCCCTTCCCGCGATCGTCGCCGACGGGCGCACACCACTCACGGTCGGCGAGGGCATCCAATGGCTCCTGCAACAGCCCACGGCCCTCGAACGCAACCGGTGCTTCATGACGATCGGCTCGCGTCGACGCAAGGGTGAGACCCGCCTCGACTCTCGGACACCCGCCATCTGGATCAGCAACGGAACCGGTCGGGACGGTGCTGCTCACCGTGGCGCACCCAAGGTCGGCTGGTGCTGGGCAGGCAACAGGCACAGCTGGCTTGGCTTCGCGTCCGCGACGCAGCGCAGCGTGCTCCCTACCCCGGGCGCCGCGCAGGGAGCTGCAGCGCAGCCTCTCACCGCCACCGCCACCGCCACCGCCACCGCCACCGCCACCGGTCAGTGAGAGGTTGAGGTCATGGACCGTGACGACACTGGAGGTTGCGAGCTCGTGCTCGAGACGGATCGTCTGCGGCTGCGACCCTGGCGGGTGACCGAGGCGGTCGTGCAGCGTGAGCTGTGGACCGAACGTGATCCACGGGTGCCACCGCACCGCCGCATCGACGCGGCAGGACACCCGACCGTCGCAGAGCTCGAGGCCGCGATCGGCGCCCGCCAGCCCTCCTCGACCGGCGTGCTGGCGGTCGAACGCAAGGACGGTGCTGACGTCATCGGCTCCTGCGGGCTGGTCGACAGCGGGCGGGGGGCGGACGGAGAGCCGGAGCTGGCGTTCGAGCTGCTGCGTCGGGTCTGGGGTCAGGGATACGCGACCGAGGCCTCGACGGCGGTGCTGGACTGGGCGAGATCCTCTGGCTACCAACGGATCTGGGCCACCGTCTGGGACTGGAACACTGCTTCTCGCCGGGTGCTGGCCAAGGTCGGGTTCACCGAGACCGAGCGGAGGGAGCTCGACGCGGTCCACGGGACCACCCTGTTCGCCACCAGACGGCTCTGACACCTCCGAGGTCGGCCCCGGGCAGTCCCAGCGTCAGCCGGTCGCGCTGGCCGTGATGGCGTCGAGGTCACGCACGGCATACCGGAGGTGCTCCCACTCCTCCTCGAGGATCGTGTGCAGGCACGACAGCGTCGTCTCCGGGTACTGCGGCGCCCAGGGGTTGCGACGGACGGCGGCGAGCTCGTCCGCCGTGACGGTGGCGAGGAGGTCACGCACCATCGCGACGCGGCCCGCCCGCGCCTCGAGCACCTCGGCGTACGAGGGCGCGGCTGTGGCAAACACCGACAGGTCGTGCCCGTCGGTCTCGTACTCGACGTTGGGGACACCGATGGGGTGGTAGGGCTGGTCGAGGTCCAGGACTGCCTTGCGCAGCCACGTGTCGGTCGCCATGACCAGGTGCCGCAACGTCTGCGCGAACGACCATTCGCCGTCGACCGAGACGTCGACCGTTCCCTGCGGCATCGCAGCGACACGTTCGAGGGTGGACGCCCAGGCCGCTTCCAGCCGGGCCCACGCGGAGCGGAGCCCGTCCGGGTCCGGCGCGTGCCGCTCCGCACGGCCGGGGAAGCGGTGGTTCAGCTCCGCCTCGACCAGGGGCGCGACGTCGACACCGTTGACGAGCAACGAGCTCTCGCCGCCGAGCAGCCACGGGGCGTCGATATCCGCTCCGGAGACCTCGACCGCGCGCATCACGACACCCGACAGGTCAGCTCGGACGAATCGGGCACCTCGCAGGTTCGCGTCGACGAACATCGTGGGCTCCGCTTCGCCCGGTGCGGGAACTTCAGCCACGTGGACACCTTGCCACGGCAGCTGGGACCTGGGCACCCCTCTCGAGCACCGGGATCCGCCACCTTCCCGGGAGGCCCTGCGATCGGTTCACCACTGACACGTCCGGGCTCCACCGCTACTCTCGCGGTGTGTCCGAGTTCAGCTGGCGACCGGCCAACGAGGCGGCGACCGAGGACGTCGAGGCCGTGTTCGACACGGGCGGCGCGCGCAAGTGCCGTTGCCAGGCGCTCAAGGTCCCGGGCTGGATCTGGCGTGACACGACCCAGGAGGAGCGCGACGCCGCGCTCCTGCAGCAGACCGGCTGCGGCACCAGCGGCCCCACGTCCGGCCTCGTCGGGTACGTCGACGGCGAGCCGGCCGGCTGGGTGGCGGTCGAGCCGCGGGAGAACTACCCCAGGATCTGGGCCCGGCAGAAGTCGTGGATGCGGGCGGACCCCGACCTCGAGGGCGTCTGGTCGGTCACCTGCTTCGTGGTGCGCAAGGGCTTTCGTCGACAGGGGCTGATGTACGAGCTCGCCGCCGCCACCGTCGAGTACGGCAGGCAGGTCGGCGCTCGCGTCCTCGAGGGCTACCCCACCGAGCCGCCGCCGGGGAAGACCGTGATCTGGGACGAGGCGTCGGTCGGGCTGCTCCAGGTCTTCCTCGACGCCGGTTACGAGGTCGAGGCGTCGCCCACCCTGCGCCGCAGGGTGGTGCGGCACCGACTCGGCGCGTCGTCCTGACGCTCGGGTCTCGAGAACTCAGGGTCGTCCCAGGGTGTTGCCCGATGTCGGCGGACCGCGGTGTCGACGACCATGGGCAGGTGCGCATCACCAAGGATGCACGCGGGCTGCGAAACAGAAGAAGGCCTCCGATGACCATCACCTCCGCCCGAAGCTCACGACTCGAGCCGACCACCCCCGAGCTGGTCCGCACGGCACGCGCCACCGGCCTGCTCTACCTCGGGCTGGTCGTCACCGGGCTGCTCGGCTTCCTGCTGGTTCGGGGCCAGCTGTTCGTCGCCGACGACCCCACGGCGACCTTGGCCAACCTGACCCAGCACGAGACGTTGGCGCGTCTCGGCATCGTGATCGAGATGGGCGTCGTCATCACGCAGGCGCTCGTCGCGCTGTGGTTCTATCGCCTCTTCAGGGGCGTGAACGCGTTCGCCGCGGGCTCGATCGCCGCCTTCGGCCTCGTCAACTCCGTCGCGATCCTCGGCAGCGCGGCCATGCTCGCCGCCGCGCTCGACGTCAGCCAGGACGCCTCGCTGACCGTCAGTGGCGGGGCGGCCGCCACCGTGCAGCTGCTGTATGTCGTCAGCGGCCACCTGTGGCTCATCGGCGGGATCTTCTTCGGGCTGTGGTTGATCCCCATGGGCTGGCTCGCGCGGCGATCGGCCTGGATGCCCGGCCTGCTGGGGTGGCTCCTGATGGTCGGCGGCGCGGCATACGTCGCGAACGCGCTCCTCAGCTACCTGCTCCCGGATGCCGGCCTCGCAGTCGACCTGCTGACCGCGCCCGCCACCGTCGGCGAGCTGTGGATGGTGGGCTACCTGTGCCTGCGGGGTATACGCCGCCCTTGATGCGGGGAGAGATTCGCCGCTCGGTGGGTCAGGATGACCTCATGGATTCCCACGCGCACGCCAACGACCCCGAGCGGCTGACGAGGTCGCTGTCCGTGCACGGTCAGCAGCGCCGAGCACCGAACCGTCGCCTGCACGAGTTCCTGACGCGCGTGGAGGACGCCGACCTGGACACCTACGGTCGGGGCGGAGCGGTGGCCCGGCTCGAGGGGCGCGTCGCCGAGCTGCTCGGCAAGGAGGCGGCGGTGTTCATGCCGACGGGGGCGATGGCCTCGCAGGTCGCGCTCAGGTTGCACGCCGACGCCCGCACCTGTCGCACGATCGGGTTCCACCCCAGGGCGCACATCGAGGTGCACGAGCTCAAGGGGTACGAGATCGTCCACCGCCTGCACGGGATGCTGCTCGGCGACCACGACCGCCTGGTCACCGTTGCGGACCTGGAGGCCGTCCGCGAGCCCCTGGCCGCCGTACTCCTCGAGCTGCCCCAGCGCGACCTCGGGGGGCGCCTCCCATCATGGGAGGCGCTGACCGCGCAGACGTCCTGGCTGCGCAGCCGAGGCATCGCCGCCCATCTCGACGGTGCGCGATTGTGGGAGGCGCAGCCGTACTACGGGCGTCCGCACGCCGAGATCGCCGACCTGTTCGACACGGTCTACGTCTCCTTGTACAAGGGGCTTGAGGGCCTTTCCGGGGCGGTGCTCGCGGGGCCATCCGACCTCGTGGACCAGGCTCGTGAGTGGCGGGCTCGACTCGGTGGGCAGCTGCACCACGCCTGGCCGCTGGCGGTATCGGCGGAGATCGGGCTCGATACGCTCGTTCCGAGGATGCCCGCCTTCTGGCAGCGGGCCAAGGAGCTCGCGGCGGTCCTGCAGGAGCTCCCGGACGTCGAGGTCGTCCCTGATCCCCCGCAGACCCCGTTGTTCCATGTCATCGTCCCCGTGCCGCCGGAAGCACTGGCGGCAGCACACCAGCGGTTCGTCGAACGCGGGGGGCTGGAGCTGTTCCTCTACCCGCGGCCCACCACGTCGCCGCGGTGCAGCCGGTTCGAGGTCACGGTCGGTGAGAACGCCATCGCCGTCGATCCGCAGGAAGTGCGCCAGTCCCTGCTGGAGGTCATCCGGGACGCGGCGAACTAGCAGCAGAGTAGAAGCGGACGAGTATGCCACCGTTCGGGAGCTCGACAGGTGGCACAAGGCGGCAGGCGGTCAACGGTCGGAGTAGGCACGACAGGCACGGATCAGCGCAAGAGCAGGTTGAGTCCGACTGTCGCTACGACCGAGAGAAGCACCGACACGAGGATCATCGTGAGGCAGCCTGCAGTGCCCCCGAGGGGCTGGACGTCGACTCTTCCCATACGCATAAGGGGTCTCTACCCCGATCTGCCCTATTGACACGCTGCACAGGACGCTCCCTCCGGGGTGGGCACCAGTACGGCTGCGGCCGTCCGCGCACAGGGCAGCCCGCCCGCTTGGTCCCAGGCGCTAGACGATTGCCGACAGGATCGGTGTCTGGCCAGACTCGGTCCAGGTGTTCGGCGGGAGGCTCTCCACGCGGCTGCCCACCCAGATCGGGTGTGGCTCTTTCGGTCTGCACTCCGTCGGGCACCGTGACGAGGCGTGGCTCGAAAGGGGACTGTCGGCCACGATCGAGGTCGTCGACCGACACGAGAAACTGCTCGGCTCCGGCCGCTTCAGCACCGACCAGCCCGGCCACACCGCGATGCGGACCTATGCGAAGACCTGGGCCGCAGCGGGTCTGGGCGATCGAGGGCAGCAACGGCGCCGGCCGCCCGCTGGCCCAGCGTCTCCTGGAGGCAGGCGAGCACGTCGTCGACGTCCCCGCCAAGCTCGCCGCCCGGGTTCGGCTCTTCGACACCGGCCACAACCGCAAGACCGATGCCCGGGAAGCGTTGCGGATGCTGTGCGACCGCCGCGAGGAGCTGACCCGGCTGCGGGTCCAGACGGTGAACAGGTTGCAGCGGCTGCTGGCCGAGCTGTTGCCCGGCCAGGCGAAGAAGGACCTCACTGCGTTGCAGGCCAAGGCAATCCTTGCCAGCGTGCGCCCGCGTGACATCGCCGGGAAGACCCGCCGCAGGATCGCTGCGGCGGAGCTCGCCGACCTGGTCGCGGTCGAAGCGAAGATGAAGAAGGCCACCGCCGAGCTCAAGGTCCTGGTCAAGGCCCGCGGCTCACGGCTGTTAGACCCGCACGGTGTCGGACCGGTGGGCGCCGCACGCACGCTCGCGGATGTCAGCGACATCGCCAGGTTCGCCGACCGCAACCGCTTCGCGTCCTGGACCGGCGGATGAACCACATGATCCACATCGCCGCGATCAGCCAGATCCGCCTCGACACCGACGGCCGGACCTACTACCGGCGCAAGCGCGCCGCGGGCAAGACCACACTCGAGGCGCCGCGCTGCCTCAAGCGAAGGATCTCCGACGCCCGGTACCGCCAGCTCGTCGCCGACGCCGAACAAGCACGACTCCTCAGCGCGGTCGACCCGGCTGGCACGGGCGCGGGAGGGCACTGCGGGGCGTCTCGAGAATCCAGCGCGGTCGACCTGCCCCCGCACATCGACACTTCGGATCAGCCACTTCCCGGACCCGCTGAACCGACGCTACAACCCCAGCGGCCCTCCCGGAAGGCCACCCGATCCAGGACCCACAGACGACGGGTTGACAACAAAGTGGAGCCGGATGACTCAACTGTTGGAGGGTGGGCGGACTCCGGACCGATAGCCGTCCTTCAGGCCTCTGGACTGAACTCGCGAGCGTGACGGCCGAGCCACGCAGCTTGCAGGCGGTGCGCTCAACACCTCTGCGCGACACTGTCCGAATGCTGCACCTGCGCATCACCTCACCGACCGCCGCGACCGAGAGCGTGCTGACGCTGCTGGAAGCGGACGACAGCATCAGCGCCCTGTCCGTGATCCGGAACGCGTGCCTTCGTCCGCCAGGTGACCTGGTCGTGGCCGATGTGGCCCGCGAGGGTGCGAACGAAATCATCGACGGGCTGCGCGACCTGGGCATCCACTTGGGCGGTTCCCTGCACATCGAGCCCGTCACCAGCTGGATTTCAAAGGACGGCTTCGAGGCGGAGCGGAGAACACCCGGCAGCAGCGCCGACTCTGTGGTCTGGGCTGAGGTGACGCAGCGCGCGTACGAGGACTCGGAGCTGAACTGGACGTATGGCAGCTTCATGACGCTGGCGACGCTCATCGCGACCATCGCCATAGTCCTGGACTCCCAGATCCTGGTCATCGGGGCGATGGTCCTCGGTCCCGAGTTCGGGGCGGTCGCCGCCCTGGGGGTGGCGCTGGTCCGCCGCCGGTACGCCCTGCTGCGGCGCGCCATGGTCACCCTTGTCGCCGGCTTCGGGGTCGCCATCGCGTTGACCACTCTGTTCGCCCTCGCCGCGAAGGCCCTCGGTTGGGTCACGCTCAATGACGTCACCGGGCCTCGTCCCGGCACCCACTTCATCTACTTTCCGGACAAGTGGTCGTTCATCGTGGCCGTGATCGCCGGAGCCGCCGGAGTGCTGTCGGTGACCTCTGCTCGAACCGGTGGCCTTTCGGGTGTCTTCATCTCCGTGACCACCGTTCCCGCAGCGGGAAACATCGCCCTGGGCATGGCGTTCGGTGTCGCTCACGAGGTGTGGGGCAGCACGTTGCAGCTGGCACTGAACTTGTCCGGGATGGCCCTAGCGGGATGGGCCACCCTCGCCCTTCAGCAAGCTGTCTGGGGGCGCGTCTCTGCGAAGCGGGCAGCCATGGTCCGACGGATGCGGCAGGCCAACTCGCATCCGTCGAGATAGCCAGCGCGCTAGGACCCCGGGTTGAGGACGCATCAAGACGGGCCGGTCGGCCCTCCATCCGCGCGGTCTAGCGAGGGCATCGGGCCGGCGTTCTCGCGGCGAGAAGACGCTCGTCTTCATCGCGCAGCTACTGCCGCTGTGGGCGTCGTTGTTCGATCAGGAGTCCTCACTGCGCCCGGGAGACGGCGGTATTTCGCGTCATCGCAATCGAGGGTCGCATCGAGGCCCGTGCCATCGGCACCCGAGTATGAAGCTCCCCTGACAGACATCTGATACGCGCTCCTCGGCAAAGGTCGGCTGACACGTGCCGCCTGCGGCAGTTGCGGACATGCAACTGAGCCGCGCTCTCGAGGGCTGGCGCAGTCGTGGCCGACTCACCCACGACGCGACATTGTCGGCGAAGCAGCCGGCCTGGACCCGGCGCAACCCCAGCCGGCCCAAAGCATTCGCGATCGCATCGCGCGCCGGCGCCGTGGCGATGCCCCGGCCCGCGTGGTCCGGGTGCACGAAGTACGAAAGTCGTCCCTCACGGCCGACGAAGTCCGCCTCGCTACCCGACTGCCCCATCCCGTCGACGACCCCCAAGGTCGCCTGGCCGACCATCACGCCGTCGAGGACCGCCACGACCCGGTGGTGATCGTGGTCGTCGTACGCCGCCCAATCGGCGACCCGCGGGTCGCCGCGCCCGCATTCGGTGCAGCGCGGGCACCGGCCACCGTCGTAGGGGAAGACACCGGCCGCCGTACCTACCGTGGAGGAGGCGACGTGACTCGTGAGTCCGTCGGCTCAGAGAACATGGTCGAGAACCCAGCGTATGGGGCGTCCTCTCATCGTATGTCCGGACGTTCCGAAATCCGGTCGATCAGCGGGACAGGCGGGTTGGATTCCTGGCGCGCAGCACGCCGACCAGACTGAAGGCTGAGACGATCGCCCAGACTCCTTCGAGCAGCAGAAAGCCCCACTGCTGCTCCAGGACGGCCTCGACGGTCAGCACGGCTGAACCAACGAGATTCAATACGAGATAACGCAATGACTTCTGGTCCAGAACTCCGCGCTGCGACAGCGCGAAACCTGCCAAGACGAGCATCGATCCGACGATTTGAACGAACTGACTCACGATGCGACCCCTTCGGGAAAGCGTAGTCTTTGCTGACCGGGTGCGGCGCATCGCGTCCGGTACGCCGTCGCATCATCGGCGGCACCGGGGTAAGTATCGCAGAGGATTCGAGATCGATGCCTGGCGTCGCTGCTGGGCAATCCCCATCCGATATCGGCGGTATGCCGCACTTATCGGACCTCTGCGATAGGAACCCAAGCGGACGCACGCTCGCCTGGTGTGCGCACGCTCAGTCTTCCGCAGCGCCTGGCCCCCGAGAACGCGGACCGCCCCCAGCCGCAACCCGAGCCTCAACCAGCGACTCAGCGGTACTCAGTCGGCCCGTTCTCGTCCTCGGCGTCCTCAGCTGATTCGTCGCGCCCCTGGACGGTGCCGGTACCCGCCGCGGCGGCGGCCTGCTTGGCCTCCGTGCGGCGCTGCACGCGCTCAGCGAGCGCCCGGGTGCTCTCCTCACGGAAGCGGGCCAGCACGAAGTACGACAGCACCATCGAGATCAGGGCGCTGGAGACCAGGAGCATCCACTGCTGGTCCTGGTCACGCAGGCCCAGCAGCCAGAGCAGCGACAGGACGCCGAAGAAGATCAGCAGTCGGAGGACGGAGTACCGCAGCATGGTTCGGGTGCTTCCTTAGAGACCTGAGTAGGAGTGCTGGCCGACGATGAACACGTTGACGACCGCGAAGTTGACGATGATGCAGGCATACCCGGCCAGCGCGATGTAGCTCGCCGTCTCACGGCTGATCCCGCTGGTCGCCCGCGAGTGCAGGTATGCCGCGTAGACGACCCAGATCACGAAGGTCCAGACCTCCTTGGGGTCCCAGTTCCAGTAGGACGCCCACGCCTGACGGGCCCAGATGGCGCCCGCGATGAGGGTGAAGGTCCACAGCGGGAAGGCGACAATGTGCAGGCCGTAGGCGGTGCGCTCCAGCGACGCCGAGTCGGGGAAGCGGTCCAGGATGCTGCTTCGGCCGGAGCGGGCGAACGCGTCCTTGACCAGGTAGATCGCGGTGGCTGCCGCGCCGAGGGTGAAGATGGCGGTGGCGAGCACGGCGACGGTGACGTGGATGACCAACCAGTAGCTCTGCAGGGACGGGAGCAGCTCGGCGGCCTCGGTGTACCAGACGCGGACGGCCATGCCGAGCACGAGCAGGATCGGTCCGGTGATGAACAGGCCCAGCCAGCGCAGGTCCCGCCTGGTCGCCCAGATCGAGAAGGCGATCGAGGTGAACATCGAGCCCATCACCGAGAACTCGAACATGTTGCCCAGCGGCCAGCGATCGACCGACAGGCCCCGCAGCACGACCGAGGCCAGCAGCAGCAGGCCACCGAGCCAGGTCGTCGTCCCGCCGATGCCGGCCGCCACAAGGGCGCGCGACGGCACGTCGGACTCGTCGGGGCGACCCCGTCGGGGGGCGGCGGGCGTCGACGGTGCGTCTGCCTCGCCGCTCGAGCCGCCCGCGGCGACGAGCTCACGGTCCCGGTCGGCTGCGAGCTCCGACGTGCGGTCGGTTGCCCGGTCGCGCGCCGGAAGCAGGCCGGCGAGGTAGACGGCATAGCTCAGCATGGCGATCGTGTAGACCGCCATGGCGGAGTAGAGGCTGACGTTGGCGTAACCAGCCAGGGTCTCGTTGGTCATTCGCTGCCCGATCGTCGTCGCACGGTGGCGAGGATGTCCTCGACCACCTCCTGAAGCCCGTCGTCGTCGCCCTTGGCGAGCCCGCCGACGGTGACCACGGTACGTCCCGTGTCCTGTGCAGGGGAAACCCGCACGAAGACCCGCCGGCGGCGCACCACCAGCGAGGAGATGAGGCCGGCCAGCGCCAGCAGCGCCGCCCCGAGGGTGATGAAGCGACCGGGGTCGTGCCGGATCGACAGCCCGGCGAACCGGTCCACGCTGTCGAAGGTGATCGTGCCGCGGTCGCCGGGCAGCGTGTAGGTCTTGCCGGGCTCGAGCCAGATGCGCAGCGGCTCACCCTTGTCGGTCCTGACCTGGGTCATCTCGGCGGTGTCGAGGACGTAGACCGACTGCGGACGGCCACCCGGGAAGAGGGCGCCTTCGAAGAGGGTGAGCGCCAGGGCCGGCTTCTTCGCGTCGGGGAAGATCGACGTCGGCCCCTTGTCCTTGTCGATGACCGCGGTGGGCAGGAACAAGCCTGAGAAGCCGAGCTGCTTCGGGTCCGCCCCGGGCACCTTGATGGCACCGACCGACGTGTAGTTGTTGTCCTGTGCGAGGAACGGCACCGGACCGCTGAAGGTCTGCTCACCCTTCGCGTCGCGCACGGTGATGACCGGGGCATAGCCGTTACCGAGCAGGAACACCCCGGCGTTCTTCATCTCCAGCGGGTGGTTGACCTTGATGGTCGACGGCTCCGGGGCGGCGCCCGGCACGACCTCGGTGGTCACGTGGGCGGTGAAGTCGCGCGGCTGGCCGAACTGGCCGCGCCCGGTGACGTTCTCCTCGAAGGTGGCGTCGAGGCGGTCGACCTTGATGCTGAACGGCGACAGGTCCTGCGGGTCGACCCACGGCCCCGGGCTGAACGTGTCGTACTGGAGCAGGGTGTTGGAGAAGGTCTTGCCCACGGGGACGATGACGTCGCCCTTCCAGCCCCAGAGGTGGCCGACCGCGACGCCGATGATCACGAAGATCAGGGCGAGGTGGAACACCAGGTTGCCCGTCTCCTTCAGGTAGCCCTTCTCCGCGCTGACCGAGGTGGCGTCGTGGGAGTCGGTGCGGAACCGCTTGCGACGCAGCACCTCGCGGGCCACGTCGAGGGAGGCCTGCTCGTCGAGCTCGAGCTCGAGCTGACCCGATGCAGGCAGGCGCTCTGGCCGGGCGGGGGCGCGCGGAGGTTTGGACCGCATGGCGGTCCAGTGGACCTTGCTGCGCGGCAGCACGCAGCCGACGAGGGAGATGAACAGCAGCAGGTAGATCGCGGCGAACCATGGCGAGGCGTAGACCTCGAAGAACCCGAACCTGTCGAGCCAGGGCCCGGCCGTGGGGTGGTTGGCGATGTAGTCGGCGGTGCGCGCCGCGTCGATGCTGCGCTGCGGCCAGATCGACCCGGGGACGGCCCCGATCGCCAGCAGCAGGAGCAGGAACAGCGCCGTACGCATGCTGGTGAGCTGGCGCCACATCCAGCGCCGCCAACCCCCGAGGCCCAGCGTGGGCTGGGTGATGCTCTCGGCCATGTCAGATCACCGTCTGGAATCCGCTGACCAGGGAGGTCTGCAGGTATCGGGTCCAGGATTCCCACAGGCCGGTCACGAGGAGCAGCCCGATGACCAGCAGCAGTCCGCCGCCGAACAGCTGGATGCCGCGCTGGCGGCGGCGCAGGAAGGCCGACACCCTGCCGAACCGTTCGAACCCGGCGGCGATGAGCAGGAAGGGGAAGCCGAGGCCGAGGCTGTACGCCAGGGCCAGGATGATGCCGCGCACCACCGCCGGCTGGTCGTCGGTGACGGTCGCCAGGGTGACGACCGCGCCCAAGGTCGGACCCGTGCACGGCGCCCAGCCGAGCCCGAAGACCGCGCCGAGCAGCGGTGCCCCGGCCAGCCCGGAGGCCGGGCGTCGGTGGATCTTCAGCTCGCGCTGCGACCCGGCGCTCGTGCCGACCCCGATGAAGACCAGCGCCATGAGGATGACCAGCACTCCCCCGAGCCGCATCAGCAGCTGGCGGTTCTCGACGAGCGTCGCCCCGACACCGGCGAGGAAGGCGGTGGTCGCCATGAAGACCACGGTGAAGCCGAGGACGAACAACAGTGCACCGGCCACCATGCGGTGCCGCGCGCGCTGCTCCAGGGTCTCGTCGGACAGCCCGGTGACGTACCCGAGGAAGCCGGGCACCAGCGGCAGGACGCAGGGGGACGCGAAGGACACCATCCCGGCGAGGAGGGCGATGACGACGGCGATCGGCAGGGCGCCGGAGGTCACCGTGTCCGTGATGGCAGCGATCAAGGGTGGGGACCTACTTCTCGGCCAGGACGTCGTCGACGAGCCCGGTCACCATCGACGAGGTCACCACGCCGACCACCCGGGCCGCGATCCGGCCGGTCGGGTCGAGCACGAGGGTGACCGGCGGCGTCGGGGCCTTGCCCTGCAGGGTGAGGATCTTCCGACCGTCCTGGTCGTCGAGCGAGGGGTAGGGGATGCCCTGGCGCTTCGCGGTCGCCTTGCCCGACGCCGGGTTGTCACGGGTGTTGATCCCCATGAACACGACCGGCTTGTCGGCGGCGGCGATCTTCTCGGCGGCGTCCTTGAGCTCGGGCGCCTCCGTCTCGCACGGCGGGCACCACGAGGCCCAGACGTTGAGGACGACGACCTTCCCGGCCTGCTCCGCGACCGACCATGGACTGGCCCTCGAGGGTCTCGCCGGACAGCACCACGGGCTTGTTGCGCTTCGCGGCAGGGATCGACTCGATCGTGCCGTCCCCCGAGATGTAACCCTGACGGTTGCCCGACTTCGCTTGCGCCGCAATGGAGTTCGGGTCGCTCGAGCACGCCGCCAGCGTCAGTGCGACGACCGGTATGGCGAACATCGCCCGAGCGCGCGCGGTACGGGTGGTCACGGCGCTCATCCGGTCCCCCCGTGGGACCGGGTGAGCAGCGCCTCGGCGGGCTCGCAGTACGCGATGGACTCCAGCTCGTCCCCTACGTAGGTGAGCGTGGTCAGGGAGGCGAGACGGCACTCGCGCTTGCGCGGGTCGTGCCACAGGTGACGCCCCGTGAGCAGGTTGCGGGCGGTCCAGATGGGCAGCTGGTGCGAGACGAGGACCGCCTCGTGCCCGCGGGCGTGCTCGCGCGCGTCGGCGATCGCCTCGACCATGCGGGTGGCGATCTCGGCGTAGGGCTCGCCCCACGACGGCTTGAGCGGGTTGGTGAGCCGGCCCCAGTAGCGCGGGTGCGCGAAGGCCGAGGGACGCATGGCCCCCACCCGCTCCCCCTCGAAGGAGTTGCCGGCCTCGATGACGCGGTCGTCGGTCGTGATGGCCAGGCCGTGCGAGGCCGCGATCGGCGTCGCCGTCTCCTGCGCCCTGGTCAGCGAGGAGGCGACGATGTGGGTGACGTCGTGGTCCTCGAGGTGGCGGGCGGCGGCCTGGGCCATCTGCTGGCCGAGTTCGGACAGGTGGTATCCGTCGAGCCGCCCGTAGAGCACGCCCTCGGGGTTGTGCACCTCACCGTGGCGCATCAGGTGCACGACGGTGCGGGGGGCGTCGCTCATGAGCCGATTGTCGCAAACGACTCGGCAGCCGCCGACGCCGCGGCGGGCAGGGCCGCGACGATGCGGTCCACGGCGGCGTCGTCGTGCGCACCGCTGACGAACCACGACTCGAACGCGCTCGGCGGAAGGTAGACGCCCTGGCTGAGCATCGAGTGGAAGAACGCGGCGTAGGCAGGCACGTGCTGGTCCCGCGCCTGGTCGTAGTTGCCGACCGAACCATCGCGGAAGAAGACGCTGAACATGCTGCCGGCGCGCTGGATCCGGTGCGGCACCCCGGCCCTGCCGAGCTCGGCCCCGAGTGCGCCGGTGATGGCGTCGGCGACCTGGTCGAGACGGGTGTAGAGCTCTGGCGTGCACTGCTGCAGGGTGGCGCGACCGGCGGCGGTGGCGACGGGGTTACCGGACAGCGTGCCGGCCTGGTAGACCGGACCCACCGGGGCCAGCAGGGCCATCACGTCGGCCCGGCCACCGAAGGCTGCAGCAGGGAAGCCGCCGCCCATGACCTTGCCGAAGGTGAACAGGTCGGGCGCGCCCGCGGCATACGGGCCCTCGAGCCCGTACCACCCGGCAGCGGAGCAGCGGAAGCCCGTCATCACCTCGTCGGAGATGAGCAGGGCGCCGTGGGCGGCGGTGATGCGGCGCAGGCCCTCGGTGAAACCGGGGGCGGGCGGGACGACGCCCATGTTGCCCGGCGAGGCCTCGGTGATCAGGGCGGCGATCTCCGAGCCACGGGCGGCGAAGGCCTCCTCGACGGCAGCGAGGTCGTTGAACGGCAGGACGATCGTCTCGGCGGCCATCTCCTTGGGCACCCCTGCCGAGTCCGGCAGGGCGAACGTCGCGACGCCGGAGCCGGCCTGCGCCAGCAGGGAGTCGACGTGGCCGTGGTAGCAGCCGGCGAACTTCACGACCAGTGACCGGCCGGTGTAGCCCCGGGCGAGGCGGATGGCGCTCATCGTCGCCTCGGTGCCGCTGGAGACGAGGCGGACCTGCTCGACCGGCTCGACGCGGGCGACGATCTCCTCGCCGAGGGCGACCTCGTTCTCACTGGGCGTGCCGAACGAGAAGCCTTGGGAGACAGCGGTGTTCACTGCTTCGACGACCGCGGGGTGGCCGTGGCCAAGGATCATCGGGCCCCACGAGCAGACCAGGTCGACGTACTCGCGACCGTCGGCGTCGGTGAGGTAGGGCCCGGAGCCCGACACCATGAAGCGGGGGGTGCCACCGACGGCCCGGAAGGCCCGGACCGGGGAGTTCACCCCACCGGGGGTGACTGCCAGCGCGCGTTCGAGGAGGGCCTGCGAAGCCGGGGCGTCGAAGGGGTGTGCCGTCATGCCTCCATTGTCACAGCCCATCCTGAGCAGCGACTGACGGGTGTGGCTGCGGGCGTGCGCAGGCTCACACCGAGCGGGGGCTCAGGCCTCGCTGCAGGAGGGAAGGCCCCCGGACAGGATCGCGTCCCGGATCGCGCCCATGGCCGTTCCGAGGGTGGCCAGCTGCTCGGGCGTCATGGTGTCGACCATGTTGCGGCGCACGCTCTCGATGTGGACCCGGGCCATCTCCTCGACCGCCTCTCGACCGGTGTCGGTGAGCACCAGCTCGACGCCTCGACGGTCCTCCAGGCAGGACTCGCGGCGCACCCAGCCGCGCTTCTCCAGCCGGGCGGCGGTGTGGGTGAGCCGGCTCCGGGACTGCACCACGAGGTCGGCCAGGCTGGACATCCGCAGCCGACGGCCCGGCGACTCCGAGAGCATGGAGATGATCTCGTACTCGGACAGCTGCACCCCGTGGGACTGCAGGTCCCGGTCCAGGGCGGCCTCGAGCAGGCGGCTGCCACGCAGGTAGGCGCGCCAGGACTCCTGCTGCTCCGGGGTCAACCATTGCGGTGGCGCGGTCACGGTGGTGCTCATGGTCGTCAAGTATTCCATCTCCTGCGGGTTGTTGAAATATAAATCAATTCTGCTATGTTCAACCCAGTGACAGCGCGGGATAGTCCCGCGGCCAGCACCGTCAACCGACAGACCTCAACCACAGGAGACAACCCCATGACCAGCATCAACGACCTGTCCGCAGGCACCTGGAACGTCGACGCCGCGCACAGCGAGCTCGGCTTCACCGCCCGCCACCTCATGGTCAGCAAGGTCCGCGGCAAGTTCAACGAGTTCGAGGCCACGGCCACCGTCGCCGACGACGTGACCGCCTCCACGATCAACGCCGTCGTCCAGCTCGCCTCTGTCGACACCGGCTCGGCCGACCGCGACGCGCACATCAAGTCCGGCGACTTCTTCGACGTCGAGAACAACCCGACCATGACCTTCACCTCCACCGAGGTCGGCGCCGACTTCCTCAAGGGCGACCTGACCATCAAGGGCGTCACCAAGCCGGTCGAGTTCGACCTCGACTTCAACGGCCTGGCCACCGACCCGTGGGGCAACCAGAAGGCCGGCTTCGAGGCCACCACCGAGATCAACCGCAAGGACTTCGGCCTGGAGTGGAACGTCGCCCTCGAGAGTGGCGGCGTGCTGGTCTCCGAGAAGATCAAGATCAACCTGGACATCCAGCTCGTCAAGGCTGCCTGAGCAGGGCACGAGAAAGGGGCCGGTTCCGCGAGGAACCGGCCCCTTCCGCATACCCATCGCAGGTCGGGTCAGCGGGCGCTGGCCCTGGACGCGAGGGTGCCGCCGGCCTTGTCCTGCCAGCCGACGAGCACCGTCACCGGGCCCCTCGGCGCGCGGTCGAGGCGCACCCCGACCTCACGCTTGCCCGCCGACACCTTCATGGTGCGGCTCCCGAGGGTGCCGTCCCGGTCCACCACGTGCACGTGGGCCGTGCCCGCGGCGTTGGCGCGCAGCCGCACCAGGGCGACGTCACCGCGGAGCCGGGCCTTGTCGACCCAGCCGCTCGTGGATCGCGTGCTGGCCGCCCCACCGGCGAGCGGGACGTCGATCGCCACCGCCTGCTGCAGGCTCGGCGGGGAGTCGAGCGAGGACAGCGCGCTGAGCGGGATCACCGGCTCCGGCGGGGTGGTCGGGCGCCCTGCCGGGGGCGTGTAGCCCTCGACCTTCGCCTGGCCCCAGCGGTAGGGGTCACCCTGCACGCCACCCCACGTCGACCAGCCGATGCGGGTCTGACCGGTCAGGTCCTGGGTGTCGGAGTCGTAGACGAACAGGTTCATCCCCAGGTGCTCGGGGTCGACCGCACCCGGCAGCAGCGACATCGGGATCGCCGTCTCCACGGTGTATCCGGTGTACGGCGCCGTCACCGTCGAGGCGATGGTCATGCCCGGGGCCGTCTGCGGTCCCGGACCCTGGTGGTTGTCGGCGTCCCGCTCGTAGCAGGGGCCGCCCTCGGTCGTCACGGGCAGGATCGCCGCCTTGAACGTCGTCGAGGTGTTCTCCGACGTCCCCCGCGGGTCGAACGCCAGCTCCACCGAGTCGGTGCGCCAGTGCCGCTTGCAGTCCGCGGCGTCGAGCGTGGTGCCGAGGGTGTCGTCCACGACGCTCACGAGCACGTAGAGGGTGTCGTCACGCCAGGCCACCTTCGCGGTGGCCCCGCAGTCGGCCGCGGACGAGCAGGCCGAGCCCTCCCACAGCCGGGAGATGTCGATCGCCTCGCCGGGGTACTCCCCCGCCGTGTCGACGCCGTCGACCTTCGGGGCCGTGGAGGCCTGGGGAATGGTCGTGCTCGGCACCAGCTCGAGTGCCGCCGAGGCCTTGCTGGACCCTGCCGCCGACGTCGTGGTGATCGTGTAGGCGTAGTCACCGGCCGGCGCCCCGGGGGTGCCACCCTGGTTCGACGTCTTGAGCGAGGTGTCGGTGTTGGTGACCGTGAACGTCACCGCCCCGGTCCCACCCGCCGCGACCGGCCCGTATGCCGCCGTGGCCGGCTGGGCAGCGAAGCCCGCCGGGAGGTCGAGCGCCACCGTGCCGGACTGGGGGCTGGCCGAGTTGTTGCGCACGTCGATGCGGACCTCGCGGGTGCCACCGGAGACGAGGGACAGCACAGGGCTGACCGTCCCGCTCAGCTGCGGCTGCTCGGCGTCGGTGCCGGTCCACTTCTCGAAGTCGGCGACCTGCGGCAGCAGCTGCTGGCTGCCGGCCACGGGAGCCACCACCTGCACCGGACGGTCCGAGTAGCCCCTGCCCTCGTCACTGCGCAGGGTCACCGCGACCCGGGCACGCTCGCCGACCGTGGCACCCGCGGGCGGGGTCACCGTGAACTTCTTCGTCACGGAGCGACCGGCCTTGAGGTTGCCGAGGTCACCGTTGCCGGCGACGGTCCACCCGGCCGGCACAGCCGGCTTGAGCTTCGCATCGCGCAGTCCCTTGCGGGGAGCGGTCACCTCCACGGTCGCCGTGAACGGCTGACCGGCGAGGACACCGAACTTCGTGGTGCTCACGCGCAGGCCGGTGCCGAGCGGCACGGTCCCGGCGGCGTGGGTCACCGCGCCGTCGAGGGCTGCGGACGGCTTGCCCGCGGCGGTCGAGCCCGGCGCCGGGAAGGGCACGCGCGAGTCGACCTGCGCGAAGTAGTCGCAACCGAGCGCGTTCGGGTCGGTGGGCACGTCCGGGAACGTCGCCCAGCCCTGCGAGGCGTAGCGGCGCTGGGCGTCCCGCTCGATGGCGGCCCAGGTCCGACCGGACTTCGCGCGCTCGCCGGACCACACGCCATACACGTTCTGGGTGGTGTCCTTGAGGGTGAAGTCGGTGGCGCAGGCGGCGCCGGTCGGCGACGTGGCCGCCGAGGTGCGCACGAGCAGCCGCAACGGGGCCCACGGCTTCAGCCCCTCCTTGCGGATCTGCTCGGGGAAGCGCGTCGGGTCGGCTGCCGCGGTGAACGCCTCGACGGCGAGGCGGCCGGCCTCCTGGTGGTTGCCGTGGTTGCCGGGCGAGGGCGCCGGGTTCATCGTCGACAGGATCTCGGGACGGGTCTGGCGGATGACCCGCACGACCTTGGCGAGGGTGTCCTCGTGGCCCCAGATCTGGCGGGTCAACGGCTCGGACACGGTGTAGTAGAAGTCGACCTTGTCGAGGTTGAAGACGTCGCGGATGCCGACCGTGCCCACCGCCGCCCGCTCCTCCTTCTCGCGCAGCAGCCCGAGGGCCGGACCCTCCTCGGGGCCGACGGCGTTGCCGCCGCCCTCGCCCCGGGTGATGGTGACGACGCCGGTGCGCAGCCCGTACTTCTCGCCCCACTCGCCGTACGCCGAGAGCTGGAAGGCCTCGTCGTCCGGGTGGGCTCCGATGAACAACGCCCCGAGGTCCACGGGGTTGCCGGCCGAGGTGCTGCGGTCCGGGGGCCTGGGCCCGTCGCGGTCCTGGGTGTCCGCGGTGGCGGCGCCGGATCCGCTGATCCCGAGTGCTGCCGCGGTGGCGAGGGCGGCGGCCGAAGCCACCACCGCCCTGGCCGGTGGACGTTTCCCTGCGATCATCATTGACCTCCTGGGTTGGGGTTGGGTGGTGGAGCTACTCCCGGACTGCCCCCTCGAGCATCCCGGCGATGAAGTGGCGTTGGAGGAAGACGTAGAGCAGGACCACCGGCGTCGCGACGATGCAGGCACCGGCCGCGAGCAGGGTGAAGCCCTGGGTGTACTGCCCCTGGAAGAAGGCCAGCCCGAGCGGTGCGGTGCGCAGCGACTCCGAGGTGACCATGACCAGCGGGATGAGGAACTCGTTCCAGGTCCACATGAACACGAGGACCGTCAGGGTGACGATGGCGGGGCGCGCCAGCGGGACGAGCACCTGCCACAGGATCCGCCAGGTCGACGCACCGTCGAGGCGGGCCGCCTCCACGAGGGCGCGGCTGGAGCTGCGGAAGTAGGCCCGCATCCAGAACGTCCCGAAGGCCACCGACTGCGCGACCTGCGGCAGCACCACGGCCCACAGCGTGTCCGTGAGGCCCAGCGCCCGCAGGTCGTAGTAGAGCGGGACGAGGACCGCCTCGCTCGGCATCATGATGCCGAGCAGGAAGAGGTAGAACACGACGGTCGAGCCGCGGAACCGCATGGTGCCCAACGCATAGCCGGACAGGATCGACAGCACGAGGCTGACCACCACGACCGTCGTGGAGACGAGCAGGCTGGTGCGCAGGTAGCTGCCGAACCGGCCGATGTCCCAGGCCTGGACGAAGTTGCCCGGGTGCAGGCCGAGCACCCCGCCGGAGGTCGCCCCGCCGGCGGCGTCGTCCGGACCCAGCGCAGCCATCAGGATGGTCAGGATCGGCGTCAGCGCGAAGACCGCGAAGGCGATGAGGATGACGTAGTTGCCGGTCCGCTCGGCGCGCGAGACCCTCACCGGTCGTCCCGTTCGGCGATGCGCGTGATGGCGAAGGAGATCGCGAAGATGATCAGCGTCAGCACGACGGCGATGGCGGCGGCGGAGCCGACCTTGCCCTGCTGGAAGGCGCGGTTGTAGACCTCGAAGGACGGCACCGACGTCGACGTCCCGGGCCCACCACGGGTGGTGACGTAGACCAGGTCGAAGGTGCGCAGCGCGGCGATGACGGTCAGCGTCAGCGCGACCGAGATCTCGCCACGCACCGACGGCAGCGTCACCGCGAAGAACTCGCGGAACGGGCCGGCACCGTCGAGGCGGGCCGCCTCGTAGAGCTCACCGGGGATGCGCCCCATACCGGCGAGGAGCAGGACCGTCACCAGGCCGATCTCGAACCACGTGCCGATGAACCCCACCGCGGGCAGCGCTGCGGTGTAGTCGCCCAGCCAGCCACGGGTCAGCGAGTCCAGGCCGATCGCCCCGAGCAGGTCGTTGACCGTGCCGCTGGGGGCGTACATCCGGCGCCAGGCCACGGCGATGACGACCATCGCGACGACCTGCGGCAGGAAGACGACGGTGCGGAAGAACCCGAGGCCACGGACCTTGGCCCGGTTGAGGATCGCGGCCAGACCGAGCCCGATGACCGTGGGCACCAGGGCGTAGAACACCATGAGGAGCAGGGCGTGGCCGAACGACGCCCGCAGCGCCGGGTCGGTGACGACGTCGGCGTAGTTGTCCAGCCCGGACCAGGTGGCCAGGGTGTTGCCGTTCCAGTCGTAGAACGACAGCTGGACGGCGCGGCCGAGGGGGTAGAGCAGGAACGCGGCATACACCGCGAACGCGGGCAGCAGGTAGAGCCAGGCGACCTTGCGGGGCTCACCGGGCGGACCGCCGGCAGCGCGCAGGGCCTGCCGGGGTCGGTCGGGTCGGCCCGGCGCACCGGAGCGCGCGGGCCGACCCGTGGTCGAGGGGAGGGTCATCCTCAGCCGTTCGAGGCCACGAACTCGCTGTAGTCCTTCTCGACGGTGTCGAGGAACTTGTCCGGCGTCGCCTTCTTGGCGAGCAGGTCCTGCAGCGAGGCGCCCAGGGTGTCGGCCATCGTCGGCGTCGCGTAGTCGAGGTAGGGCACGAGCGCGTCGTCCTTCACCGCGGTCCCGAACGCCGCGAAGACGTCCTTGCCGAGCGCGTCACCGGCGGTCTGGTCGGCAGTGTCGGCGATGGGCAGGTTGTCGTTCTTGGCCAGCACGCCCATGGCGTCCTTGCTGGTGATGAAGTCGATGTATGCCGCGGCGGCGTCCGGGTTCTTGCTCTTGCTGGACACGGCCCACGGGATGCCCGTGCCACCGGTGGCGACCGGCGTGCTGGCCGCAGCCGGCGGGAGGGTGAAGGTCACCTTGTCGCCCATGGCCTTGCCGAGGTCGGCCTGCAGCCAGGTGCCGGCGATGAGGTAGGCACCGGTGCCCTTGGAGAACGCCTGCCACGCCGGGTCGTAGCCCAGGGCGTTGACGTCCTTGGAGAAGTAGCCCTTGTCCACCCAGTCGACGAGCGTCTGCGCGGCCTTGGTGTTCTCCGGGGTCTTCCACGAGCCGCCCTTCTGGCCGAAGCCGAGGGTGCGGATGGCGGCGGGGTCGGTGGTCTGGGCCTGCACGGTGCCGAAGACGTGGATGGCCGGCCACTTGTCGAGGTTGCCCAGGACCAGCGGCTGCTCCCCGGCCGACTTGATGGCCCCGAGGCTGGACTCGAACTCGGCCCACGTCTTGGGGACCTCGTTGACGCCGGCCTTCTTGAGGATGTCGGTGTTGGCGTAGACGCCCACGACCTCGCCGACCTGCGGGAGGCCGTAGAGGTTGCCCTCGCCGAAGGTCTTGCCGTCCTGGCTGTAGGACGAGTACTTGCGCACCGACTCCGGGAACCGCTTGTCCCAGCCGTAGGCGGTGGAGTACTTGTCGAGGGCGACGAGCTGCCCGGCCTGGACGAACGAGCCCATGTCCGGGCGGCCGTTGTTGGCCTGGAAGACGTCGGGCGGGGTGTTGCCCGACAGCGCCAGCTTGAGCGTGGTCTTGAGGTCGTCGAAGGAGCGGGTGACCCGCTTGATGGTGATGTTGGGGTACTTCGCCTGGAACTGCTTGTTCAGCTCCTCGATCTGGGCCGCCTGACCGCCGCGGACCTCCTGGTCCCAGATGGTCAGCGTCACGTCACCCAGCTTCGAGGCGTCGGTCGACACCTGGCCCGTCGGGGTGGTGCCCGAGGTGTCGGCGTTGGAGCCCGGCGTGCAGGCGGCGAGGGCTGCGGCGCCGACGAGGCCGGCGGTGGCCAGCAGGATCGTGGGACGGTTCCTCATGGGCGTTCTCCTTGATGGGTATGGCGCGTGGCTGGCAGTGGTGGTCACGGGTAGCCCTCCACGTCGACGTGACGGGCGATGGTGGCGGTGGCCCGGCGACCTGCGCCGAGCGGGATGGTCGGCACGAGGTCGTCCAGGAACGCGTACCGGCGCAGCAGCGACTGGTGGTAGGAGCTGGCGTCACCGGAGGACCGTTGGTGGGTCCACCAGTCGGCGATGTCGCCCCAGCCGGGGGCAGCCAGGCTGCCGCCGAACTGCTGCACCGACAACGACGAGCAGAGGGCTGCGAAGGCGAGCCGCTGCTGCAGCGGCCACCCGGCGAGGGTGCCGAGGACGATCGAGGCACCGAACACGTCTCCCGCACCGGTCGGGTCCATGGCCGGGACGCGCAGGGCGGGGACGACGGCTTCCTCACCGGTGGCCGAGTCGATCGCCAGCGCACCGGACTCACCGTTGGTGACGACCGCGAGCGGCACGTGGTCGGCCAGGGCGTAGAGCGCCTCGTGCGGGGTGCTGGTCCGGGTGTAGGCCATCGCCTCGCCGGCGTTGGGCAGGAAGCCGTGGCAGACCGCGAGCTGGTCGAGCACCTCGGTGGACCAGCGGCCGCTGGGGTCCCAGCCCACATCGGCGAAGACGAGTGAGCCGGCGGCCTGGGCCTGCTGCACCCAGGTGGGCTCGGACTCGTCGATGAGCGGCCGCTGCTCGGACAGCTCGACCATGACGGCTCGGGTCCGCGGCGGCGTGCCGATGAGCTCGCCGGGGCCGAGCGGCGGGGCGTGCCCGTGGCTGACCATGCCGCGGTCGCGGTTGACGGCCATCGAGACGGTGACCGGCGAGTGCCAGCCCTCGAAGCGCTGCGACCGGCTCAGGTCCACGTGCTCGTTGTCCGCCAGGGTCTCCCAGCAGAAGTCGCCGTACGCGTCGTCGCCGAAGGCGGCGGCCAGCGAGGTCCGCAACCCGAGCCGCCGGGCCGCGACGGCGAGGTTGGCGATCCCGCCGGGGCACGACCCCATACCGTCGGCCCACACCTCCTGGCCGTCCTCGGGAAGGGCGTCCAGACCGGTGAAGATGATGTCGAGGAAGACCGTCCCCCAGATGAGGACGTCGAGCTCGGGGGCGCCGGGGGTGCGCAGGGACGCGAGGGGGTCGTAGACGTGGTCCTCGGGGTCTGCTGCCTGGTCGGGCACGCGCGGGCTCCTGTTCGTCGGTGGGCCTGCTGGCCAGAATGCCCTGTTGCTCCGGTCGAGACAAGCAATAACGATCACAATTCTTCAGCGTTGTGCATATCGCTGCACGGAAGTGATTGTTATGTTGCCTGTATGCGGGTTCCCCGGCAACGCTCGATCGTCGAGCTGCTGCACTCCCACGGCCTTGCCTCCACCGAGGAGCTGGCCGCGCTCTGCGACGTCAGCGTGGCCACGGTCCGTCGTGACCTCATCGAGCTCGAGACGGCCGGGGCGCTGCGCCGGGTCCACGGCGGCGCCGTCCTCAACGCGACGAGCGGGGCCACCCGGCGCGAACGGGGCTGCCGGGGCCGCCGGCGCCACCCCGGGCTCCCCCGAGGCCGACGCCGACGCCTTCCGCGGGTTCGCGGAGGTGGCCGCCAACGACGCCGAGGACAAGCGTGCCGTCGCGGTCCGGGCGGCGGCGATGGTCGCCGACGGCGACTGCGTGCTCCTCGACATCGGCACCACCACGATGATGCTGGCCCGCGAGCTGCGCGGCCGCCCCGTCACCGTCGTCACCGCCAG
The DNA here is from genome assembly GCA_963731235.1 of uncultured Actinomycetota bacterium. Classification (GTDB taxonomy): domain Bacteria; phylum Actinomycetota; class Actinomycetes; order Actinomycetales; family Dermatophilaceae; genus Pedococcus. The sequence continues at coordinate 167,131 of CAVSUT010000019.1, forward strand.
CCTGGCCGTCCTGGACGTGCTGCGCGACGACGCCGAGGTCGAGCTGGTCCTGCTCGGCGGGATCGTCCGGCGCACCTACCACTCCCTGGTCGGCGCGCTCACCGAGGACGCCCTGCGTCAGGTGCGCGCGAACTGTGCGTTCCTGGGTGCCAGCGGGGTCGCCGTCGACGGCACGGTGCTGGACACCACCCTCGTCGAGGTGCCCGTCAAACGGGCCCTGCTCGCCACGTCCCAGCGGTCGGTGCTGCTCGTCGACCACCACAAGTTCCCCGGCACGGGGGCGCTTCGGGTCTGCGGCCTCGACGAGTTCGATGCCGTCATCACCACCACCGGGGCCCACGGCCCCACCCTCGACGCCGCTCGCGCGGCAGGCACGGAGGTCCACGTCGTATGAGGCTCGCGATCCTGGGGGGCGGCGGTTTCCGGACCCCGCTGGTCTACGGGGCCCTGCTCACCGACCACCACGAGCAGCGCGTCGACGAGGTGCGCCTGCACGATGTCGACCCGTTGCGCCTCGAGGCCATCGGGCGGGTCCTGACCCAGATGGGGCAGGGTCACGACGCGCCACCCTCGGTGCTGACCACGACCGACCTCGACGAGGCGCTCGAGGGCGCCGACTTCGTCTTCTCGGCGATCCGGGTCGGCGGGCTCGAGGGCCGCACAGCCGACGAGCGCGTCGCGCTCGACCTCGGCCTGCTCGGCCAGGAGACCACCGGCCCCGGCGGGCTGTCGTTCGGCCTGCGCACCCTGCCCGTCGCGCGGCACGTGGCCGAACGCGTCCGGGCTGTCGCCCCCGAGGCCTGGGTCATCAACTTCACCAACCCCGCCGGCATGATCACCGAGGCGATGCAGCAGGTCCTGGGCGACCGGGTCGTCGGCATCTGCGACTCCCCCATCGGCCTGGGCCGCCGGGCCGCAGCCACGCTCGGGCTCGACCCGCTCACGACGACCGTCGACTACGTCGGCCTCAACCACCTCGGCTGGCTGCGCGGCGTCCACTCCGGCGGTGAGGACGTCCTGCCACAGCTGCTCGCCGACGACCGGCTGCTCGGCTCGATGGAGGAAGGCCAGCTGTTCGGCCTCGACTGGATCCGCACCCTCGGCGCGATCCCCAACGAGTACCTCTACTACTACTACTTCACCCGCGACGCGGTCGCCTCGATCACCAGTGCCGAGCAGACCCGCGGCGAGTACCTCCTGGACCAGCAACGCGGCTTCTACGCCGCGATGGCGACCTCACCCCCCGACGCGCTCGGCGAGTGGGACCGCGTCCGGATGGAGCGCAACGCGACCTACATGAAGGAGGCCCGCGAGGAGGGCGAGGAGCGCGACGAGCACGACGTGCAGGGCGGCGGCTACGAGGGCGTGGCCCTGGCGATCATGGCTGCCATCTCCCGCGGCGAACCAGCCTCGCTGATCCTCAACGTCCGCAGCCGCGGCGCCGTCCCCGGGGTGCCCGAGGACGCCGTCGTCGAGGTGCCCTGCACCGTCGACGCGGACGGCCCCAAGCCGCTGCCGGTCAGCCCCCTGACCAGTCACCAGCTCGGCCTGGTCCTGCAGGTCAAAGCGGTCGAGCGGCTGACCATCTCGGCCTCGGCCACCGGCTCGGAGCGCGAGGCGGTGGAGGCGTTCGCCCTGCACCCCCTGGTCGACTCGGTCACCGTGGCCCGGGAGCTGCTGCGCGGCTACCGCGCCCGCATCCCCGAGGTCGACGCGGTGTTCGCGAGCCGTCGCTGAGGATCGGCCGTCGATGCGGACTCGAGGTCAGAGGAGCGCGGCAGCCTCGAACGCGAAGTAGGTGAGGATGATCTGTGCACCAGCCCGGCGGATGCCGAGCAGCGACTCCATCATCACCCGCTCGCGGTCGATCCAGCCGTTCTCGGCGGCCGCGACGATCTGGCTGTACTCGCCCGAGATCTGGTAGGCCGCCACCGGAACCGGCGACATGGCCGCAGCCGCGGCGACGATGTCCAGGTGCGGCCCGGCCGGCTTCACCATGACGATGTCGGCGCCCTCGGCGATGTCGAGCTCGAGCTCGCGCAGCGACTCCGTCGCGTTGGCCGGGTCCTGCTGGTAGGTCGCGCGGTCCCCCTGAAGGGATGACTGCACGGCCTCGCGGAAGGGGCCGTAGAGGCCGGAGGTGTACTTCGCGGAGTAGGCCAGGATCACCGTGTCGGTGAAACCCTCGGCGTCCAGCGCGTCCCGGACGAAGCCGACCTGGCCGTCCATCATCCCGGAGAGGCCGAGCACGGCGGCACCGGCGCGAGCCTGCGCGAGGGCCATCGCGGCATACCGCAGCAGCGTCGAGTCGTTGTCGACCCGACCGTCCTCGGTGAGGACCCCGCAGTGGCCGTGGTCGGTGAACTCGTCGAGGCACAGGTCGGCCATCACGACGAGCTGGTCACCGACGGCGTCCGCGACCGCGCGCAGCGCGAGGTTGAGGATGCCCTCGGGGTCCTCGGCGCCGGACCCGACCGCGTCCTTGTGCGCCGGCACCCCGAAGAGCATGAGCCCGCCCAGCCCTGCCTCCACGGCCCGGTGCGCCTCGGCGACGAGTGACTCGATGGTGTGCTGGACGACGCCCGGCATGGCACCGATGGGCACCGGTGCGGTGATGCCCTCCCGGACGAACACGGGCAGGACGAGCTCGGCCGGGTGCAGCCGGGTCTCGGCGACCAACCGGCGCACCGCCGGGGACTGCCGCAGCCGGCGGGGCCGCAGGACCGGCCCCACCGGGAAGCGTGCGTCGGGCACGGTCGCCCCGGTCACTTGGCCCGACGGCGCGACGAGGCCTTCTTCGCGCTCGGTCGCACCACGTCCTCACCGGCCTCGGCAGCGGCTGCTGCCAGGCCCAGCCCGTAGTCGGCCAGCGCGTCGACCAGCGAGTCCGAGGACGCCTCGGGGGCGAGGACGTCGACCCGCAGGCCGTGCTCCTCGGCTGCCTTGGCCGTTGCCGGACCGATGCAGGCGATGACCGTCGAGGGGTGCGGCTTGCCCGCGATCCCGACGAGGTTGCGCACCGTCGAGGAGGACGTGAAGACCGCGGCGTCGAACTGCCCGCCCTTGATCGCCTCACGGATCTCGGCGGCCGGAGGAGCAGCGCGCACCGTCCGGTAGGCCGTCACGTCGTCGACCTCCCAGCCCATCTCGACCAGACCGGCGACCAGCGTGTCCGTGGCGATGTCGGCGCGGGGCAGGAAGACCCGGTTGATGGGGTCCAGCACCTCGTCGAACGGCGGCCAGTCGGCGAGCAGGCCGTTCGCCGACTTCTCACCGGACGGCACGAGGTCGGGCACGATGCCCCACTCGCGCAACGCCTCGGCGGTGACCCCACCGACGGCGGCGACCTTGAGCCCGGCGAAGGCCCGGGCGTCGAGCCCGAACTCCTCGAACTTCTCCCGGACCGCCTTGACGGCGTTGACGGAGGTGAAGCCGATCCACTCGTAGCGACCGGTGACCAGTCCCTTGACCGCACGCTCCATCTGCTGGGGCGTCCGCGGCGGCTCGACACTGATCGTCGGGACGACCTCGGCGGTGGCGCCGTAGGACTCCAGCCGCGAGATCGTCGAACCGGACTGCTCCTTGGTCCGCGGGACCAGGACGTTCCAGCCGAACAGGGGCTTGGTCTCGAACCACGACAGCTGCTCGCGCAGGGCGACCGTCGAGCCGACGACGGCCAGGGCCGGGAACTCCACGGTCTTCATGACCGTGGCGACCTCACCCAGGGTGGTGACCCGCGTCGACTGGTGGATGGTCGTGCCGCGCTCGGTCAGCGCGACCGGGCTCGACTCGGAGCGGCCGGCGGCCAGCAGCTTGCCGAGCGCGCCGGCGAGGTCGTCCGGGGCGCCGAGCAGCACGACGGTGACCGACTCGGTCGCCGAGGCGGCCCAGTTGACGGACCGGTCGTTCGCCGAGATGACGTGGACGGCGGGCGAGCTGCTGGAGGTCAGCGGGATGCCCGCGTAGGCCGGGACCGCCGAGACGGCACTCACGCCGGGGACGATGTCGAAGCCGATGCCGGCCTTCTGGCAGGCCAGGGCCTCCTCGGCCAGGCCGTTGAAGGTGGCCGGGTCGCCATCCATGAGGCGGACGACGAGCCCACCCCGGGCAGCCTTGGCCGCCTTGACGACGAGCTTGGCGCGCATCGCGTGGGTGAGCGGCTGGCCGTGGTCGCCGTGGCCGGCGTCGACGACCTCGACACCCTCGCGGCAGTAACGGGCGACGACCTCCTCGCGGGCGACCTGGTCGATGACGACCACGTCCGCCTTGGCGAGGAACTCGAGCGAACGCACGGTCATGAGACCGGCGTCGCCCGGGCCGGCGCCGACGAAGGCGACGCGACCCGGCTGGCGGGTGGACTTGGTGGTGGGCTGGGTCGAGCGCGTGGGGCTCACGTGGCACGCTCCGTGCTGTCGTTTTCTGGGCGGCGGTCGGGGGCGGCGAGCGGAGGAGCTCCGTTCGCCCCGGGTGGGTCGGGGGGCCAGCTGTGGCTGGTGGCTGCGCCCGGGAGCTGCGCGTCCGCCCCCACACCAGGGGCCGGTGGTCTCTCCTCGGGTCCGCGCAGCACGTCGGCGCCGTCCTCCAGGAGGACCTCGGCCAGGCGGTGGCCGAGCGCGGTCGCCTCGGTGACGGAGCCGACGAGGGAGCGACGCAGGTCCACCGAGCCGTCGACGGCGCCGACGAACGCACGCAGGGAGAGCTCGAGGCCGTCCTCGCCCTCGACGACCTCGGCCAGCGCACCGACGGGCGCTGAACAACCGGCTTCCAGCGCGGCCAGCACCGCCCGCTCCGCGGTCACGCAGGCGCGGGTGTCGGCGTCGTCGAGCACGGCCAGCGCAGCGCGCGTGGCGTCGTCGTCGGCACGGCACTCGATGGCCAGGGCTCCCTGCCCGGGTGCCGGCAGCATCTGGAGGGGGTCGATCACCTCGGTGACCTCGTCGAGCCGGCCGAGACGGGCCAGCCCGGCGCGGGCCAGGACCACGGCGTCGAGGGCGCCGTCGTGCACCATCGCGATGCGGGTGTCGACATTGCCGCGGATGTCCTTGAACGACAGGCCCATCCCGAGGGCCGCGAGCTGCGCCACCCGGCGCGGGGAGCCGGTGCCGACGACGGCGCCCTCGCCCAGCTCACCGAGGGTGCGGCCGTCGGTGGCGACGAGGACGTCGCGGGGGTCCTCGCGGACCGGCACGGCGGCGATCGTCAGCCCGGGCTCGGGGGCGGTGGGCAGGTCCTTGAGCGAGTGCACGGCGAAGTCGACCTCGCCGGCGAGCAGGGCTCGGCGCAGGGCTGCGGCGAAGACACCCGTACCGCCCAGGCTCGACAGCGACGCGGTCGAGGTGTCGCCCTCGGTGACGATGGTGACCAGGTCCACGGTGTGGCCCAGGGCGCGCAGCCGGTCGGCGACCCAGGCTGACTGGGTCGTGGCCAGCGCGCTGCGCCGGGTGCCCAGTCGCAGGGTCAGGGGCTGCGCCGGCTGCGCAGTCGCGGGGGCGTGGGTCGTCGTCGAGGTGGCGCTCACGGCATACCTCCCCGCTCGGGGGGCACGGACGCGGTGGCAGCCTCGCCGGGGCGCAGGTCGAACAGCTCGCGCAGGGCCTGGGCGTAGCCGTCGCCGTGACCGCCGACGGCGAGCTCCTTCACGCGCACGGTCGGGGTGTGCAGGAGCTTCTCGACGATGCGGTGGACGGCGAGCTGCACCTCGGCACGCTCGGTGTCGTCGAGGTCGGGCAGCCGCTGGTCGAGCCGCGAGAGCTCACCGGCGACGACGTCGGCGGCCAGCGAGCGCAACGCCGCCACCGTCGGGGCGACGGTCTCGGCGGCCCGGGAGGTGAGGTAGGCGGCGACCTCGCCGATGACGAGGTCGGCGACCTGCTGCACCTCGCTGGAGGTGGCGCTCCCCGACAGGTCCGCACCGAGGCGGGCCAGGCCGGCCAGGGTCACGCCGTTGAGCGAGTCGACCTCGGGCGCCACGTCGTGCGGCAGGGCGAGGTCGACGTAGGCCTGCGGGCGACCGGCCCGCAGGACCTGGGCGTCTGCCGCTGCGGCCAGGTCGACCACGACCCCGGTGGACCCGGTGCACGAGATGACGACGTCAGCGCCGGCGAGGGCCCGACCGAGCTCGTCGAGCGGGCGGGCCCGGGCGCCGGTGCGCTCGGCGAGCCGGGTGGCCTTGGTGAGGGTGCGGTTGACGATGGTCAGCGAGCGCACCCCGCGGCGGGCCACCGTGGTCGCGGCGAGCGAGCTCATGCCGCCGGCGCCGACCACGAGGACGTCCAGGCCCGGCAGGGCGCCGAGGTCGCGCTCGGCGCGGGCGAGCCCGGCCTCGACGAGGGAGACGCTCACGGCGTCGATCCCGGTCTCGGTATGGGCCCGCTTGCCGACCCGCAGCGCCTGCTGGAAGAGGGTGTTGAGCGAGGGACCGGCGTGACCGGCCCGCTGGGCCTCACGCAGCGAGGTCCGCATCTGGCCCAGGATCTGGGCCTCGCCGACCGCCATCGAGTCCAGGCCGCAGGCCACCGTGAAGGCGTGGGCGATGGCCCGGTCCTCGTAGTGGACGTAGAGGTGCTCGCGCAGCTCGTCGCGCGGCACCCCGGTCACCGCGATGAGGGCGTCGGTGATGTCGGTGACCGCGCCGTGGAAGGTGATCGACTCGGCATACACCTCGGTGCGGTTGCAGGTGGACACGACGGTGACCTCGGAGAGGTTGTCGCGGCCGAAGAGGTTGGCGGCCAGCGTGGAACGCCCCTCGGCGTCCAGGGACATCGACTCGAGCAGCGACAGCGGTGCGGTGTGGTGGGAGAGACCGAGGATCACCAGGCTCATCGGGACACCGCCTCGGCGACCGCGTCGAGCGCGCCCTGGGCCGCGAGCGACCTGCGCTGCTCGTGGAAGGCGAGGATCTGCAGCTCGGTGGACAGGTCGACCTTGCGGACGTCGACACCGTCCGGCACGACGAGCACGCAGGGCGCGAAGTTGAGGATCGAGCGGACCCCGGCAGCGACGAGCTGGTCGCAGACCGACTGGGCCGAGGCGGCAGGCGTCGCGATGACGCCGATGGCCAGCCCCTCGTCGGCGACCAGGGACGCGAGGGCCTCCATCGGCTGCACCACGAGCCCGGCGATCTCCTGGGCGTGCAGCGCCGCATCCTGGTCGAGCAGGGCGACGACCCGGAAGCCACGGGTGGCGAACCCGCTGTAGGCGGCCAGCGCGTGGCCGAGGTTGCCCATGCCGACGATGGCCACGGGCCAGTCCTGGGTCAGTCCGAGCTCACGCGAGATCTGGTAGGCGAGGTGGTCGACCTCGTAGCCGACCCCGCGGACGCCGTAGGAACCGAGGTGGGAGAGGTCCTTGCGCAGCTTGGCGCTGCGGACTCCGGCAGCGGCGGCGAGCTCCTCGGAGGACACCGACGTGATGCCGCGCTCGGCGAATCCCGTCAGGGCGCGCAGGTACTCCGGCAGCCGTGCCACCGTGGCGTCGGGTACGCCCCGACGAGTGCTCGGGTCGGTAGACAACGTCTCCTCCGGCTCCTTCTGATCACGCAGGGTCCGCACCTGGCTGACGCGGGCTGCTCTTGCAGATTACGCCTTTGTGAACAGATGCACAAAGTCACAAGCAGCCGTCTCACGAGCGGCGTGAGCCACGTCACCACCGGTCTCCCACGACCCCTCGGACGGGGATGCGAAGCGGCCCGCACCCCCTGCTGGACGGGTCGGGTTCAGCGCTGCAGGGCCGCGCGGAGCCGGGTCTCGTCGACCCGCCAGTAGTCGTGCTGGCGACCATCGACGAAGGTCACGGGGATCTGTTCGCCGTACCGCTCCATCAGGTCCGGGTCCCCGAGCACCGAGTCCTCCGTCCACCCCACGCCCAGGTCGGCGGCAACCCGGGCGATCACCGCGCGGGCGTCGTCGCACAGGTGGCACCCGGGCTTGCCGAGGAGCCGGATCCGTGGCGGGACCGTCGCGTCGGGCTGGGCGTGGTCGGGCACGGGACCAGCGTATGTGGCGCAGGTCTCCTGACAAACGCCGCGAGATCGGCAAAACTGTGCGGCCAGGAGGTTCCCCCCATCAGGCAACGCCCTCGACGTCGTGCCGCGGACCCGTTCGCGGGACTCCGTGGTGCCCTGTGGTCGGTCACCGCAGGCCACACCCCGACGCTGGCTCCCGCCGTGGGATGGCCCGACGGGCCGCGCAGCCCCGTCGGCCACGGGATGGGGCCGGCCACCCAGACCTTCCTCGACCAGCTCCGGATCGTCCTCAGCGTGGCCGGGGATGCGGGGACCCGGGGTGCGGGTGGTGGCAGCGGTGGTGGGTCTGATCGGGAACCCGCTGCGCGAGCCGGGTTCGCACCCGGCGAGGCACCCGAGGACTTCGAGCGGATCAGTGCCCTGGTGGACCTGGCCCAGCGCGGGGACGCCGAGGCCTTCGGCCTGCTCTACGAACGCTACGTCGACATCGTCTTCCGCTACGTCTACGTCCGGGTGGGCGGTCGGCAGCTGGCCGAGGACATCACCTCCGAGACGTTCCTGCGGGCGCTGCGCCGGATGGACTCCTTCTCGTGGCAGGGCCGCGACATCGCCGCCTGGTTCATCACCATCGCCCGCAACCTGATCACCGACAACGCCAAGTCGGCCCGCTTCCGCATGGAGGTGACCACGGCCGACATGCTCGACGCCGACCGCCGCGTGGACGCCCCCGACCAGGAGGTCCTCGACCGGCTGCGCGACGAGCGGCTGCTCACCGCGGTGAAGAACCTCAAGCCCGAGCAGGCCGAGTGCGTGGTCCTGCGTTTCCTGCAGGGGCTCACCCTGGCCGAGACGGCCAAGGTCCTCGGCAAGTCCGAGGGGGCGGTCAAGCAGCTGCAGCTGCGGGCCGTCCGCTCCTTGCACCGGGAGCTCGCCGATGCCGGCCTCTGACCGTTCGAGGGCAGCCGTCGCCCGTGCCGGGGCGGCGCACGACGTGGCGCTCGCGCCCCCGCGTAACTTCCACCCCGCCACCTCGTTCTCAGCACGAAAGACCGCGACCGAGCTGGGGAGGGAGGTGTCGGCATGCCAGTCCTGAACCGTTCGGCAGATCGTTTCCAGCGTGCTCTGGAGGGAGAGCGTCTCGACGACCCACGGGTCGACGCGCTCCTCGAGACGGGCCGGCACCTTGGTCTGGTCGGCGCCATGGTCCCCGGTCCGGACGCCGAGTTCGTGACCGCCCTGCGCGTCCGCCTCATGGCGGAGGCGCAGCTGCGGCCTGCTCCCACCGCTGCCGCCGTGCGTGCCGCCACGGCGCGCAGGGCCGCCTCGCGCGCCACCCCCGTCGTGGTCGTCGTCGGCCGCGGGCTGCCCCGCGCCATTGCCGGCGCCGCGGCCTCCGCCCTGCTCGTCGGTGGCGTCGTCGGCGTGGCCTCCCGCTCGGCGGTGCCGGGCGAGTCCTTGTATCCCGTGAAGGGCTGGCTCGACGGGGTGGCCGTCCGTCTCGCGACCAGCGACTTCGAGCGGGGGACGACCTACCTGGGCCAGGCCCAGGAGCACATCTCCGACGGACGTGCCCTCGCCGACCGCGCCGACCCCGACGCCGGTGACATCGAGACCGCGCTGACCGCCGCCGCCGAGTCGGTGCAGGGCGGCCAGCGCGCCCTCGACCGCGACTACGCCAGCACCGGCAACCCGCAGGCGCTGATCGCCCAGCGGGACTTCACCGCTCGGGCGCTGCCCCAGGTGGAAGCGCTGCGCACCCAGGTGCCGGCCGCCTCCCTGGAGGCACTCGGCCGCCTCGAGACCCTGCTGCGCGAGTCGCAGGTGGCGACCGCCCGCCGCCTGGCTTCGTGCGGCGCGCCATGCGGTCAGGCCCTGACGAGCCCGCTGAGCCCGTCCTCGTTGCCGAGCGTGACCACCGGCGGGGCGGGCACCGCGGCCGATCCCACCCGGTCGGGCTCCGCGACCGGGTCCGCGCCTGCAGCTGCCGGCGGTGGGGTCACCGTCCCGGGCGCCCCCGTCACCGGGGGTGCCGGTGGCGTCAGCAGCACGCCGGCGCCGGGCGCGAGCGCCGGCCCCGGTGGGGTGACCGTGGGCGGCGATGGCGCCGCAGCGACGCTGTCGACCGGCGGAGCCACGGCCAGCCTGCCCACGGTCAGTGCGACGCTGCCCCTGCCCTCCAGCACCATCTCGGTCCCGTTGCCCTCCGCGACCGTCGGCACGGGCGGCGTGACGGCGACGGTCCCGGCCCCGACGGTCGGCTCGGTCACGCTGCCGGGCGCGACCATCACCCTCCCCTGACCACCTCCCGGCAGGCCTTCCCGGCCGGGGCGCCGACCGGGGCGGCGACCGGGGCGTCCGCTCAGAAGAAGACCGAGCGACGCTGCATGAGCAGCGAGTACAACGTCTGCTGGATCGTCTCGCGCACCTGGTCGGTCAGGTCGAAGACGAGCATCGGGTCGTCGGCGGCACCGGGGCCGAGGTCGGCGGTCTCCACCGGTGCCCCGAACTCGATGATCCACTTGCTGGGCAACGGGATCAGCCCGAGCGGACCGAGCAACGGCCAGGTGGGCGTGATCGGCGCGTAGGGCGCCCCGAGCAGCCGGGCCACGGTCTTCATGTTGCCGATGATCGGGTAGATCTCCTCGGCGCCGACGATGGAGCACGGGATGATCGGCGCGCCGGTGCGCAGGGCAGCCGCGACGAACCCGCCACGGCCGAACCGCTGGAGCTTGTACCGCTCGCTGAACGGCTTGCCGACCCCCTTGAAACCCTCGGGCCAGACGCCGCACAGCTCGCCGTTGGAGAGCAGCCGCTCGGCGTCGGTGTTGGCGGCGAGCGTGGAGCCCGACTTGCGGGCGACCTGACCGACCACCGGTGTCTGGAACACCAGGTCCGCCCCGAGCATGCGCAGGTGCCGGTGGGCCGGGTGCTCGTCGTGGACGGCCACCTGGGTCATCAGGGAGTCCATCGCGATCGTGCCGGAGTGGTTGGCCACGACGAGGCCACCACCGGTCGCCGGGATGTTGTCGATGCCACGCACCTCGACCCGGAACCACGAGCGGTAGAGCGGGCGCAGCACGGGGAGGTAGAAGTGCCGGGTGAAGTCCTCGTCGAAGCCGAACTCGTCCACGGCGTAGTCGCCGGTGATGCGGCGACGGACGTAGGACAACATCGAGGCGAGGTGCCGCTCGACGTCGTCGGGTGAGACCCCGGCGGCCTCCGCGGCGACCCGGACCGCGGCGATGCCTGCGGTGAGCAGCTCCTCGACACCGGGGGCGATGCTGCGCGAGCTGCGGTCGGGAGTCGGGACGGCGAGCTCGGGCGGCTGGATGCCGTCGGGGACGGCCTTGAGCGCTCGCGTAGGGCGCGTGGTGGTGGTCGCGACCGCAGCCGCCGACTTCCTCGACCGTGACGTCGCGGACCTTTCCGGTCTGGCCGCCTTGACGGCGCGGGCCCCGGAGCGGGAGACCGCCTTGCGGCTGGCGACGTCCTTGGCCACAGGACGGGGACGGTGCTTGCCCGGGATCGCTGCTGGTGCAGGGGTTTCGGTAGGCGCAGCGGTTCCGGTGGGTGGGGTGGTCGTCGCGGGTGCGGCGGCAGGGGCCTCGCTGACCGTCAGCGGCGCAGTCCTGGAGGCCGCACCGCCCTGGATCAGCGGAGTGCTGCGGCGTCTGGCCCGTTCGCCCGAGGCGCGCGCTGCACCCGCCGCCAGGGCTCCTCCCCTGCGGGGCCCCGTGGCCTTCGTCGTCGGCGCCGGCTTCGCTGTCTTGGTCGCCTTGGTCGCCTTCGTTGACGTGGTCGCCTTCGTTGACGTGGTCGCCTTCGTCCTGCTGGCTGCCATCAGTCGTTCCTCCCTGCCGCCCACACGTGACCGATCGCATTCGCCGCGGAGCCGGCCGCGCCGGATACCGCAGCTCCCAGGGCGGCCCCGCCCGGTAGCGCCGAACCGATCCCGCGGACGTAGTCGGCGAAGGCCTCGCGGGTGGTGAAGGCCGGCTCGAACCCCAGCACCTCGCGCATCCGGCGCGTGTCGAGCCCCCGGCCGTAGGCCAGGAACTGGATCTGGTCGCTGGTGAAGTCGGCGAGTCCCAGCTGCTTGACCAGGAGGCCGAAGACGCTCGCGGCGGGCATCGGGACCGGGAGCACCGGGCGCCCGGCCATCCCCGCGGCCTGGGTCACGGTGATGATGCCGTCGCCGGAGATGTTGGTGATGCCTGCGGCCGGACCGGTGGTCGCCAGGATGAGCGCGCCGATGGCGTCGCGCTCATGGACGAACTGGAGCCGCGCGTCGTACCCGAAGGGCACCGGCACGACGGGCAGGGCGAAGTAGTCGGTGAGCGACGTGCGGATGCCGGGGCCGATGATGTTGGCGAAGCGCAACATGGAGATCTCGACATCGGGTCGGCGCCGGGAGAACCCACGGACGTACCCCTCGACCTCGACCGAGTCCTTGCCGAAGCCGGCCCGCGGCAGCGCCTTCGGGCCCATGTCCTCGGTGAACATCGCCGGGTCGCGCGGGCTCGAGCCGTAGACCCCGGCGGACGACTTGACCACGAGCCGGCGGATGCTGGGCGCCTTCTGGCACGCTGCGAGCAGCTGCATGGTGCCGATGACGTTGATCTCCTTCTGGGAGGTCCGGCCGCCGGCGTGGGTGGGCGTCGCGATGACGTTCAGGTGGACGACCGTGTCCACCTCGGCCTGCGCGATGATCTTGCCGATCATCGGGTTGCGGATGTCGGCCCGGACGAACTCCGCCCGGCCGATGTCGTGCGGCGGCGGGATGACGTCGACACCGATGACGCGCGACACCGAGGGGTCCAGGGTGAGCTGACGGGCGAACTGGCCGCCGAGGTAGCGGGAGACACCGGTCACGAGGACGACGTCAGCCACGGCCACCTCCCCTGGGTCTCGCGGTCACGGTCAGCTGCGGTCACGAGCGGTCCCGCACCCGCAGTCGCTGCCACCCTACCGAGCAGAGGGCGCGCGTCGAAGGGCCTGCCCCGGTCGTGGACGCGATGCTGGTCACGCTCGGGCCCGCCGAGGCACCGGTCGGGCACGACACCGGTCGGGCAAGACAAAGGCCCCCGCGGTGCGGGGGCCTTCGATCACTTCTTGTTGCGACGCTGGTGGCGAGTCTTGCGAAGCAGCTTGCGATGCTTCTTCTTCGCCATCCGCTTGCGGCGCTTCTTGATGACAGAGCCCATGGTGTCCTCTTGGTCGTGGTCGTGTTGCCGGACGGGGCAACGAACCAACGCACCACGCCGAACTGTGAGGGCCACTCTAGCGGCCCGGCACGTCCCGCCCAAACCCGGTCCCCGCACCCGCCGTGACGGAGGTCCGCCAGGACGACGGCGAGGATCCGCCACGACGACGGAGTAACCCCACGTCAGGGGCCTCGTTGTCAGGCAGACCGGGTCAATGAGGACCCGCCCGTCAGCAGGAGATCTCGTGACAACGTCCCGCAAGCACTCGATCGCCGTGGGGGTGTGCCTGCTGACCGCAGCCGCCACCGCCCTCCCCCTGTCCTCCGCGGTCGGCGCCCCCGCCGTCCTCCCAGGTGCCGGAGCCGCCAGCACGGCGCTCCCCGGCCCGGGTGACGCCGTGGACGCCCTGGCCGAGACCCTCGACACCAGGGCGGTGGACCGCCCGGTCGTGCCGACCGCCTCGGCCCGCGACGCCCTGACGACGCTGCTGTCCCACAGCGGCGCAGGGGCACGCGCGACCTGGGACGAGCGATTCGGCACGCTGCGGTCCCTGCGAGGGCCCCAGCCGCTGACCGCCCCGACGACGGGTGCCGCTGCGAGCATCGCGCGCAGCTGGGTGCGCACGAACGCCGCAGCTTTCGGCCTCACGACCGGCCAGGTCGACGCTCTCGCGATCGTGCGCGACCACGCGCTGCCCGGTACGGACACGCACGTCGTGGACTTCGTCCAGACCACCTCCGGCATCCCCGCAGCGCGGGGAGGACGGCTCAACGTCGCCGTCACCAAGGACGGTCGGGTCCTCTCGTATGCCGGGGACCCCACGCCCGGCGCGTCCCTCACCGGTGGGTGGGTGCTGGGTGAGGCCGGCGCCCTGCTGAAGACCGCCGGGGTGCTCGCCCCCGGCGTCACGTACGCGCCGAAGGCCGACGGCACGCAGGCGGGGTACACCACCTTCGCCCGCGGACCGTTCGGCGGACCGTCGTACGTCAAGAAGGTCACCTTCGGCACCAGGGCCGGCAGCGTCGCGGCATACAAGGTGTACTTCCTCAAGAGCCCCACGCAGGCCTGGGAGGTGGTCGTCGACGGCACCACGGGTCGGATCCTCTACCGCGCCAGCGTGGTCCAGCACGCCGAGGACCCGCAGGGCACGGTGTACGACAACTACCCCGGGGCGGCCAAGGGCGGCACCGCGCGCCAGCAGTCGTTCGGCCCGACGGCGGCCTCGCCGAAGGGCTGGGTGGACCCGACCGGGATCGCCGGCACCGGGGTGACGACGTTCGGCAACAACGCCGACACCTACGCCAACTGGTCGAACTTCATCGGGCCCGTGGACAACGCCCCCCGGCCGGTGTCGCCCACCGGCAACTTCAGCTACGTCTACACGAACCAGTGGGCGGCCACCAAGGGCCAGACGGTCCCGCCGTCCTACGCGCAGGACCTCGACCCAGCCGCGACCAACCTGTTCTTCCAGCACAACCGGATCCACGACGAGTACTACGCGCTCGGCTTCACCGAGACCGCCGGCAACTTCCAGCTCGACAACGGGTCCGGCGGCGGCCTGGGCGGCGACCCGATCCGCGGTCTGGTGCAGGCCGGTGCGGCCTCTGGCGGCAGCCCGACCTACACCGGTCGCGACAACGCCTACATGCTCACCCTGGACGACGGCATCCCGCCGTGGAGCGGCATGTTCCTGTGGGAGCCGATCGACGACGCGTTCGAGGGCCCGCACCGCGACGGCTCGTTCGACATGAGCGTCATCCAGCACGAGTACACCCACGGCCTGTCGACCCGCTACGTCGCCGGTGGCAGCGCCCTCGGATCGCACCAGGCCGGGTCGATGGGCGAGGGCTGGTCCGACTGGTACGCCCTCAACCACGGCTTCGCCAAGGGCTTGCTCACCAAGCCGATCGTCGGCGACTACGTCACCGGGAACCCCACCCGCGGCATCCGGAACTGGAACTACGACCAGAACCCCACGACCTTCGGCGACCTGGGCTACGACCTCACCGGTCCCGAGGTCCACGCCGACGGCGAGATCTGGACGGCGACCCTGTGGGACCTGCGCAAGGCGCTGGTGGCGCGGTACGGCGCGGCGAAGGGCGCGGACGTCGCGGCCCGGCTCGTGACCGACGGGATGCCCCTGACGGCACCCGACCCGTCCTTCCTCGACGCCCGTGACGGCATCCTGTCGGCGGACCTCGACCGCTACCACGGCGACAACACCGACCTGGTCTGGTCGGTGTTCGCCAAGCGCGGCGCCGGCGCCTCGGCCCGGTCCGCGACCGGCGACGACACCGACCCGACGCCCGGGTTCGACCACCCCGCCTCGGCCCGCAACGGCACCGTCGCCGTGACGGTGCTCAACGCCACCACCGGCAAGGCGATCCCCGGCGCCAAGGTCATCCTCGGCCGCTTCGAGGCGCGCGTCTCCCCGCTGGGTCGCACCGGGTCCACCGGGGGCTTCTCCGTCAAGGCGGTCGCCGGCACCTACCCGCTGACCCTCCAGGCACCCGGGTTCGGCGTGCAGACGATCGACGGGTTCGCCGTCGCGGCGGGCAAGAACGCAGCCCGCACGATCAAGCTCGCACCCAACCTCGCCTCCACGTCGGCCGGTGCGACCATCGTCAGCACCTCCAGCCAGGACGACGGAGCGCCGGCGAAGTTCGCCTTCGACGACACCGCGGCGTCGGTGTGGGCGACCAAGGCGGGCACGACGGCATACAACGACGGTCCCGACCAGCGGGTGACGGTCAAGCTGGCCGCCCCCGCCACGGTGAGCAGTGTGCGCGTCAGCGCGTTCAAGGCCACCAACGCCTCACGGTTCAGCGCCCTGAAGGACTTCACCGTGCAGACCTCGACCGACGGCGTCACCTGGACCACGGCCCGCACCGGTGGCTTCGCGTATGCCGCGCCGCGGCCCACCGCGCCGGACCTCAACTTCACGACGTTCGCCCTCGCCAAGCCGGTCAAGGCGGGCTACGTGCGGTTCTTCGTGGACTCGGTGCAGGGCAACACCGCCACCTCGGCGCAGGTCGCCGACATCGAGGTCTTCGGCTCGGGAGCGGTGGTCCAGAACGGATCGGTCACGCCCGACCCGGACTACACCGACGCAGGCACCATCACGGCCCCGAACCCGGCGGCCGGCGACGTCACCGGCCTGCAGAACGTCTTCGGCGTCACCGGGACGGAGATGACGACGGCCTGCACGTTCCCGCCGGTCAGCCAGGGCGCGGACGGATGGGTCAGCAAGTTCCCGGCCGGGTTCTCCGACGGGCTGCACTCGGTCTCGGTCAAGGGGACCAGCGATGCTGACGCGACGCTGGGCCACGACCTCGACCTGTACTTCCTCGACAGCTCCTGCCAGCTCACCGGCTCGGTCGCGACGGCGGCTGCCGACGAGTCCGCGGTGATCCCACCCGGCTCGGTGTACCTGCTGACGCACCTCTACACGGGGGCGGACGTGGACGTCGCGGTCACGGCCGTCGACAACCGCTGACCCCGGGCACAGACAAGGGCGGACCGGGACATCTCGTCCCGGTCCGCCCTTGGTCTGTGCAGTCAGC
Source organism: uncultured Actinomycetota bacterium (assembly GCA_963731235.1). GTDB lineage: Bacteria > Actinomycetota > Actinomycetes > Actinomycetales > Dermatophilaceae > Pedococcus. Next base: position 183,861 of record CAVSUT010000019.1, read on the forward strand.
CAACCGATCAGGCGGTGTCGACGTACGAAGTGCGCAGGTACTTGTGCACGGCATCTTCCGGAACCCGGAAGGACCGACCGACGCGGATGGCGGGAAGCTCACCGGCGTGCACCATGCGGTACACCGTCATCTTCGACACGCGCATGATCGAGGCCACCTCGGCAACGGTCAGGAACCGCACCTCGGCGAGCTGTCGCTCGTTGGACATGTGAACCTCGATCTTCTACACGTGCGCATCGCCGGCTTCCCCTCCGGCGGACCTCTACGCTCGTGCACAAGGAACTGTAGGGGCTGATGTGACTCATGGGGAAGTCGACGGGAAAATTGGTGCCGACTGTCCAGTCGACACGCCGTACAGCTCGAACAGTTCAGCCGAACAGATCAGGGCCGGTCGCCCCTGTCAGTCGCCCCTGTCAGTCGCCCCTGTCAGTCGAACCAGGCATCGAGGCCGTGCAGGGCGAAGACGGCCTGCCGGGTGGCCATCACGGCCCGGTCGACCTCGCTGTGCGGGTTGTAGCCCATGTCCCAGGGCTGGTGCCAGATCGGCCCGTCCGCGGGGTCGAGGTCGCCCATCCGCCGAGGCCCCTCGCGCCCCATCAGGGACCGGACGTGGTCGAGCCAGTCGGCCGGGACCGCCTCGGTCAGCGGCACCGGTCGGTGCGCCGCGATGGCCGTGAGGTGGGTCCACGAGCGCGGCACGACGTCGACGATCTCGTAGCCCCCACCACCGAGGGCCACCCAACGACCTCCGCACACCTCGTGCGACAACCGGTGCAGGGAGTCCGCTGCGGCACGCTGGGCGTCGACCGACAGGGACAGGTGCGCCAGCGGGTCCTGGGCGTGGGTGTCACAGCCGTGCTGGGTCACGAGCACATCGGGTGCGAAGGCCCGGACGAGCGGGAGCGCCGTCGAGTGCAGCGCGCGCAGCCAGGCCGAGTCCCCGGTGCCCGGGGGTAGGGCGACGTTGACGGCGGTGCCCTGCGCGTCCGGGCCACCGATGTCGCCGGGGAAGCCGGTGCCGGGGAACAGCGCACGCCCCGACTCGTGCAGGGAGATCGTCAGGACGCGGGGGTCGTCCCAGAAGGCCCGCTCCACCCCGTCGCCGTGGTGGACGTCGACGTCGACGTAGGCCACCCGCTCGGCCCCGTGGTCGAGCAGCCACTGGATGCCCACCGCGATGTCGTTGTAGATGCAGAAACCCGCGGCATTGCCCGGCATCGCGTGGTGCAGGCCGCCACAGAAGTTCACCCCGTGCTCGGCGCGCCCCTCCCAGACGTCGGCGCAGATCGCCCTGGTGCCCTCGACCACGCGCGCACTCGCCTCGTGCATCCCCACGAACGCCGGGTCGTCCTCGGTGCCGATCCCGCGCATGGGGTCGACCGCATCGGGATCGAGCGAGGCGGCCCGGACCGCGGCGATGTAGTCGGGGTCGTGGACGGTCTCGAGCACGGCGTCGTCCGGCACCTGTGGGCTGAAGACCTCGACCCCTTCGGTCTCGAAGACCCCGAGGGCGTCGCACAGGCGCGCGGTCAGGTCGAGCCGGACCGGGCTCATGGGATGACCCGGCCCGAAGTCGTAGGCGGTGAAGTCGGGGTCCCAGACCACCCGCACCTGTGAGGGCATGCGGGAACGCTACCCGTGCGTAGCCGCCGGTGGACAGCGCGGTCCCACCAGCAGGGACGCGGTAGCGTGGCCTGCTCATGTCGACGACGCCACGGAAGGGCCGCTCAGGTGGGTAAGAAGCTGTACGACGACGACGTCCTGGTCATCGGGCTGGGACGGTTCGGCGGCGCGGTGGCCATCGAGCTGCAGCGCCTCGGGCACCACGTGGTCGCGGTCGAGCGCGACTCCGCTCTCGCCGAGACCTTCCTGGGCAAGGTCACCAAGATCGTCCAGGCCGACGCCAGCCAGCCGCAGGCCGTGTCCAACCTCAAGGCCCGCAGCTTCAAGCTCGCGGTGGTGGGCATCGGCTCCTCGATCGAGGCGTCCGTGCTGTGTGCGATGAACCTCGTGGACGCCGGCATCCCCACGATCTGGGCGAAGTCCCTGAGCCCGGAGCACGCCCGGATCCTCGAGCGGATCGGCGTCCACCACGTCATCTCCCCGGAGGCCGACACGGGCCGCCGCGTCGCCCACCTGGTCAACGGCAAGCTCATGGACTACATCGAGTTCGACGACGGCTTCGCCATCGTCAAGATGAAGCCGCCGCAGGAGGCGATCGGGTTCACGTTGGCGCAGAGCCAGATCCGCAGCAAGTACGGCGTGACGATCGTGGGCGTGAAGGCGTCGGGACGGGACTTCACGTATGCCGTGCCGGAGACCAAGGTCACCGCGCACGACACGCTCATCGTCAGTGGACCGACAGACCTGCTGGACCGCCTCGCCTCGCGCCCCTGAGCAGTCGCCGCCTCAGAGGGTCGGGAGCCCGCGGTCCTCGCCGAGCGGTAGCAGCATGGCCACCTCGTCCTCCGTGTCCTCACCCTGCTGGACCCGCATGGGACGGCGGCTGTCCGTGGGACGGAAGCCGCACCCGCTCGCGAACGCCACGGCCCGGCCGTTGTCCGAGCCCACCCAGTACGAGAGGTGGCTGCGGCCCTGCGCGCGGGACTCATCGGCCGCGGCCTGGACGAGGCGGGTGGCGACTCCCGTGCCTCGAGCGGCCGGCGCGACCCAGAGGCCGAAGAGCTCGGCGACCTTGTCGTTGCCCTCCTGCGACTGTCCGACGCTCACGACGCCGACGGTCTGGCCCTCGACCTCGGCGAGCAGCCGCTGCGAACGACGCAGGCGGTTGCGCCAGAACTCCTCGTCATAGGCCTGTTCGTCCTCCAGGGAGGCGGCGAAGGCCTCCGGGGAGTCTTCGAGGGCACTGAGGCGGGCGGCCTTGTACTGCTCCCACTCGTCCTCAGCCAACGGGCGCACGGTGATGTCGCTCATGCGGAACACTCTCGCACGCCACCGACGATTTCGTTCACCGAGGTCGTCCCGGGTTCATCGCGGGCGAGCGGTGGGACCGCCGAGCAGGTGCTCCATCTCGAACTCCCCCACCCCGGGGACGTGCGGCAGCTCACCGGTGCGCCCGGTGCGGACGAAGCCCAGCCGCTGGTAGAACGCGGCGGCGCGGCCGTTCTCGTCGGCCACGTCGAGCGTGACCCTGCGCAGGCCGAGGTCGCGGGCGTGGTCGAGCAACGCGGCCACGAGGACGTCCGCGACCCCCGTGCCCCGGGCGTGGGCCGCGACCCACATCGACGTGAGGTTGGCTTCGTCCTGCGGCCGTTCCGGGGTCTGGTACATCGTCAGCGTCCCCAGCGGCAGGTCCCCCCGCAGTGCCAGCCAGGAGGCAGCGCCGCGGATCCGGTCGAGCCACACCTGGTCCTCGAAGGCGACCTCGCGGGCGAAGGTGCTGCCGTAGGCGCGTGGCACGTCGAGCAGCATGGCCAGGCGCACCGCGCGGTGCAGCAGCCACTGGTCGGGCACCACGCGGCATACGGCGACGTCCTCGATCGCCGGTGTAGCCGGTGGCGAATCCTTCTGCCGCGCAGGGTCTTTCAGGTCACTCATGACCCGACGCCAGCTCGTGCGAGCGGTTGGCGGCTGCCTCCATCGCGGTGATGAACGCGGCCCGCACCTTGTGGTCGTCCAGCTGCCGCAACGCCGCGGCGGTGGTCCCGCCCGGGGAGGTGACCTGCTCGCGCAGGACCGTCGGGTGCTGACCCGTCTCGCGCATCATCGTGGCGGCACCGAACAGGGTCTGGACGACCAGCTCGGTCGCCGTCGGTCGCGGCAGGCCCAGGACCACGCCCGCCTCGATCATCGCCTCGACGACGTAGAAGATGTACGCGGGACCCGAGCCGCTGATGGCCGTCACCGCATCCTGGTGCTTCTCGGCGACCTGGATCACCCGGCCGCACGAGCGCAACAGCTCGGCCGCCTCCTCGAGGTGGGCGACATCGGCGCTGCGGCCGGGGCTGATCGCGGCCATGCCCTGGTCGACGAGCGCCGGGGTGTTGGGCATGACACGGACCACGGCCACCCCGGCGGGCAGCCGGCTCTCGAGCCACGCCGTCGGGATCCCGGCTGCGAGGCTGACGACGAGGTTGCCGGGCGACACGTGGTCGCTGATCTCCTCGACGAGCAGGCCCATGTCCTGGGGCTTCACCACGAGGACCAGGGTGTCGGCGGCCTGCGCGGCCGCGACGTTGGAGAGGGCGCGGACGCCGTACTTCTCGGCGAGCTCGTCGGCACGGCCGGCGCGCCGGGCGGTGACGACGAGGTCTGCCGCGGGCCGCCCGGACCGGATCAGCCCCGAGAGCAGCGTCTCGCCCATCGTCCCGGCACCGAGGATCGCAACAGTTCCCATGAGGGCAGTCTGGCAGCCGCGACGGGGCCGCGGGGCCTCAGCCCTTGGAGGCGAGACCCCGCAGGAAGAACATCGTGTTGGCGGGGCGCTCGGCCATCCGGCGCATGAGGTAGCCGTACCACTGCTCGCCGTAGGGGATGTAGACCCGCATCTGGTTGCCGCGGTCGGCGATGCGCTTCTGCTCCTCGGGGCGGATGCCGTAGAGCATCTGGTACTCGAAGGAGCTCGCGTCCCGCTGGTGGTGGGCGGCGAGCGCACCGGCGATCTCGATGAGGCGCGGGTCGTGGCTGGCGACCATCGGGTAGCCCTCGCCGGCCATGAGGATCTTCAGGCACCGCACGTAGTTCTGGTCGACGTCGGAGGAGGACTGGTGGGCGACCGACTCGGGCTCCTTGTAGGCGCCCTTGCACAGCCGCACCCGGCTCCCCTCGTGGGCCAGGTCGCGGCAGTCGCCCTCACTGCGGCGCAGGTAGGACTGGATCACCGCGCCGACCCAGGGGAAGTCCTGGCGCAGCTCACGCAGCGACTCCAGCGTCGCGTCGGTGGTCGTGTGGTCCTCCATGTCGAGGGTGACCGTGGTGCCGGCGTTCGCCGCGGCCTGGCAGATCTCGCGGGCGTGCTCCAGCGCGATCTTGTGCCCGTCGCCGGGAAGGTACTGGCCCAGGGCCGAGAGCTTGAGGCTGACCTCGCCCATCCCGTGCTGGGAGAGGTCCTGGTCGGCGAGCGCCTCGAGCAGCTCGACGTAGTGGTCCCGGGTGCGCATCGCCTGGGCGAGGTCGGTGGTGTCCTCGCCGAGGTAGTCGATCGTCGCCAGCCGGTTGGTCGCCCGGAGCTCTGCCACCGCGGCCACCGCGTCCCGGGTGGCGTCTCCGGGCACGAACCGGCGGACCACGTTGCGGCTGACGGGCGCCTTCTCGATCGTCTGGCGCACCGCGCCGCTCTTGGAGAGCTGGAGCAGGGCGTTGCGCAGCAGGTCACTGGCGTCCACAGGAGGTCCTTCCGACGGCGACGGGGGGCCGAGAGGCCGCCCACAAGGCTAGCCTCCGCTACTTGGATCGTGAAGGTGTCCGGAGCTGTATCCGCGCGAGGGCGTACACGCGGCTCCAGTCGTTGTCGGCCAGCTGCGCCGCGAGTCACCGGCGATGGCTCCGGGCTGGTTCCAGTTAATGCAGGTGTTGCCGAGCCCGTCGGTGACTCAAAAAAAGGACATGGAGGCAGTGACAGCGGCTCGGTCGTAGATCTGCAGACTCGAGGTCTAGTTAATCGGCCAGTAGATACTGGCGCCGTCTGCTCGTACGGCACGGGAGTAGGACGTGGTCTCCGGTGAGGTGGCGGGCATCGTCACGGTGGCACTGCCCCCATACACGGTGTTGCCGTCGTCGTCGTTGGCGACGAGCTGGTACCGGTACGTGTCCCTGGGCGTCAGCCCGGTGTCGACGAAGCCCAGGGCGGGCACGTCCACCAGTTCGAGCGGCTCGTCGTGGTGTGCCGGGGGTGCCCCAGGCACCGCCCCGGATCACGCGGTAGCCGAGGTCGAAGTAGTAACAGTGCCACCGGACCATGAGTCCTTCGTCTCGGCACCACGGTAGCCAAGGACCTTCCGCCGCGGATCACGCCTTCGTAGTAGAACGACGGGCCAACGCCACTCCCGGCTGCCGCTGGGCGGCGCGGGGTCGCTGGGCGGCGCTTGGTCGCTAGGCGGTGCGGCGTCGCAGGGTGAGGCTGCCGAGGACCAGGGAGGCGACCACCCAGCCGAGGATGACCGTCGCATCCGCGGCGACGTCCTGGCCCGGGCTCGCACTGGTCGTCACCACCTTCATCGCGTCCACGGCGTACGAGAGGGGCAGGAGGTCGGACACCGCGTGCAGGACGTCGGGCAGGCGGTCGCGGGCCACGAGCAGGCCGCACAGCAGGAACTGCGGCAGGACGAAGGCCGGCATGAACTGCACCGCCTGGAACTCGGTGCGGGCGAACCCGCTCGCCAGCAGGCCCAGCGTCGAGCCGAGGAGGGCGTCGAGGACGGCGACCACGACGAGCTGCCACAGCGGTCCGGCGACGTCGAGGCCGACCAGGACCGCGAACGCCGTTGCGACCAGGGCCTGGAGGATGGCCATCACCCCGAACGCGAGGGCGTACCCGAGCATGAAGTCGCCCTTGCCCATGGGGGTCGTGAGCAGGCGCTCGAGCGTGCCCGAGGTCCGCTCACGCAGCGTCGCGACGCTGGTGACGATGAACATGACGACGAACGGGAACACCCCCAGCAGCGGAGCGCCGAGACCGTCGAAGACCGGGGTGTCCTGGAAGATCCACGCGAGCAGCCCGATCAGGACACAGGGCACGACGAGCATGAGGGCGATGGTGCGGTGGTCGGCGCGGAGCTGGGCCAGCACCCGGCCGGCGGTGACGACGGTGCGGTGGACGTTCATCGGGCAGCCTCCTCGGCTCGGTCGATGAGCGCCAGGAAGGCGCCCTCGGCATCGTCGGCGCCCGTGCGCGCGAGCAGCTCGGGCAGCGTCGCGTCGGCCAGGACCTCTCCCTCGCGCAACAGCAGCAGCCGGTCGCAGCGGGCAGCCTCATCCATCACGTGGCTGGACACGAGCAGCGAGCGCCCTTGTGCGGCAAGGCGATGGAACAGGTCCCAGAGGTCGCGCCTGAGCACCGGATCGAGGCCGACGGTGGGTTCGTCGAGGACGAGCAGCTCGGGCTCACCCACCAGCGCGCAGGCCAGCGAGGCGCGGGACCGCTGGCCACCGGAGAGCCGACCGACCCTCGCCTCCGCGTGGCTGCCGAGGTCGACCGCAGCGATCGCCTCGTCGACCGACTCCCGGGAGGCACCGACGACCGAGGCGAAGTAGCGGACGTTGGCCCGCACCGTGAGGTCGTCGTAGACGCTGGGGCTCTGGGTCACGTAGCCGATCCGGTGCCGCAGCGCCGGTGAGCCGGCGGGCTCACCCAGGACGCGCACGGACCCGGCTGCCACCACCTGCACCCCGACGACCGCCCGGATGAGCGTGGACTTGCCGCTCCCACTGGGCCCGAGCAGGCCGACCACCTGGCCGGCCGGGACCCGCACGGACAACCCCGGGAGGACGGTGCGCCCGCCGCGCACGACCCGGAGTCCCTCGATCTCCACCGCGGTATTCATCATGCGATGAAATATACGCCTCCATTCCGGCGCGCGACAAGGGGTCGGCCGTGCCAGTGTCGGAGCATGCGAACCATGACAAAGCGATCAACCAGGACAGTTCTCGCCGTCGCACTGGCCCCCGCCCTCGCCACCGGCGCTGCGGTCGTCAGCCAGTCGGCCCCGGCTGCGGCCAGCACGGCGGCGCTGGCAGCGGTGTCGGCGGTGTCGGTGGGCGGACCCGGCGACCACCCCGGTTTCCGGGCCACCACGAGCACCGTCCCCGAGGACTACCGGGCCGAGATGATCGGGGTGTCGTGGAAACCCGGCTGCCCGGTGCCGATCGACGACCTGCGGATCATCACGATGAACCACTGGGGCTTCGACGGTGCGGTCCACGAAGGTGGTCGGCTGATGGTCCACAAGGATGTCGCCGCCGTGGTCACGGAGGCGTTCGGCGACGCGTTCGACGCCCACTTCCCCATCCGGCGGATGGAGCTGATCGAGGCGTATGGCGCCGACGACGACGCGTCGATGGCCGCGGACAACACCTCCGCGTTCAACTGCCGCCCCATCACGGGGACGACCGACCGCTTCTCCATCCACAGCTACGGCAAGGCGATCGACATCAACACCGTCGAGAACCCGTACGTGAAAGGCACGACGGTCCTGCCCGCGGCCGGGGCGGACTACCTCGACCGCACCGACGTGCGGCCCGGGATGGTCACCAAGAACGACGTCGTCGTGAAGGCCTTCCGCGCCGCGAAGTTCGCCTGGGGTGGCGACTACAACAGCCTCAAGGACTACCAGCACTTCGAGGCCAGGAAGTTCTGACCCCGGGCGCGCCCGACGACGCCCAGTGATCACAGTGAGCACTCGCGGCCGCGGCCGGGCGCGTGCGACGACGCCCAGTGATCACAGTGAGCACTCGCGGCCGCGGCCAGGCCCGCCCGACGACGCCCAGTGATCACAGTGACCACTCGCGGCCGCGGCCGGGCGCGTGCCGGGTCTGACCCGGGCCCGCCGACAAGGCCGCCTCGCAGGTCGGTCCCTTCAGTCGAGCGGGGCGAGGTACTGCTGGATCGTCGGGCCGAGCATCGCGGCCAGCTCTTCGTGGGTCGCATCGACCACCGCGGGGAACTCCACGATGTAACGCATCACCGCGAGCCCCACCATCTGCGAGGCGGCCAGCCCGGCGCGCAGCTCGAGCTCGTGCGGCGGCTCGCCTGACGGCGCGAACTCGTGCAGCACCCGGCCGAAGACCTCGCGGGTGAGGAACTCGCGCAGCATCACCGTCGCCTCGCGGTGGGTCAGCGCCGAGCGGATCAGCGCCTGGAAGCGTTCACGCCCCGCCTCGCTGTCCCAGACACCGAGGAAGGTGCGAACGAGGTTCTCCCCCACCTGGTCCCGTGGGCCGCGCACGACCCCGACGATGAGGGCGGCGGGGTCGGCCGGGAAGTCCATGGCGGTCGCGAAGAGGGCCGCCTTGCCCCCGAAGTAGTGGTGCACCAGGGCCGGGTCCACCTCGGCACGGCGGGCGATGCCACGCACGGACGTGGCGTCATACCCCTGCTCGGCGAAGTCGGTCCGGGCGGCGGCGAGGATCGCCGCCCTCGTGTCGGCACCGCCTGGGCGGCGGCCTCGCGGGCTCATGCCTTCCCTGCGACCGACGCGGTGGCGAGGTGCAGCCGAGCGAACGCGAGCGCCTCCGCCAGGTCGAGCTCACGCTCCTCGGGCAGCAGCTTGCGGGTGCCGACCTCGACGACGACCGATCCGGTGTAGGACTGCGTGGCCAGCATCTCGAGGAACTCCGCGCACGGCTGGAGGCCCCGACCCGGGACCAGGTGCTCGTCCTTGAGCGAACCCAGTCCGTCGGCGAGGTGGACGTGGGTCAGCCGTGGGCCCAGAACGCGCGCCATCTCCATCGCGTCGGAGCCGGCGGTCGCGGTGTGCGACAGGTCGAGGGTCACGTGGTCGTAGGCCAGGGACACGGGGTCCCAGTGGGGCAGGTAGGCCTCGAACTCCCGCTGGCGGGCCCGCCACGGGAACATGTTCTCGACGGCCAGCGCGATCCCGGTCTCGTGCTCGCGCAGCGCCACCCCCTCGACGAAGTCGCGGGCGTACTCCTTCTGCCACCGGAACGGCGGGTGCAGCACGACCGTCGAGGCCCCGACCTCGAGGGCGAGCTCGATCGACTTGTCGACCTTGGTCCACGGCTCGGGCCCCCAGACCCGCTGGGTGAGCAGCAGGGTGGGCGCGTGCACCGAGACCACCGGTATGCCGTGCAGCTCGCTGAGCGCCCGCAGGGCGCCCGCCTCCTGGGTGACCGGGTCGGTCCAGACCATCACCTCGACGGCGTCGTAGCCCAGCCGCGCCGCGGTCGCGAAGGCTGCGGCGCAGTTCTCGGGGTAGACCGAGGCGGTCGACAGACCCACCGTGGCACCGGGAACCGTGACCGCCGAAGGCATGGCGCCGAGCCTACCCACGGTGACCTGCTCGGCCTCGGTGCCCCGTAGGGTTGGCCCCGTGGTTGAGACCCCGCTGGACACGGCACGCATCTGGGTGGAGTTCGCCGACCCCGCAGACCCCGACCAACGGTTCCGCTGCGACCTGACCTGGCTCACGTCGAGCTGGACGTGCATCTTCGGCAACGGCTGCCAGGGCATCTACGCCGACCGACCCGACGACGGCTGCTGCACCCTCGGTGCGCACTTCACCGACGACGACGACCTCCAGCGCGTCAAGAAGGTCGTCAAGGAGCTCGGCGAGGACGAGTGGCAGATGCACCCAGGATCGACGAAGGTCTCGGCCTGGACCGAGCCCGAGGACGACGCCACCAAGACCAAGGTCGTCGACGGCGCCTGCATCTTCCTCAACCGCCCAGGGTTCCCCGCCGGCGCCGGCTGCGCGCTGCACCAGCACGCCGTGCTGCACGGCAAGGAGCCGCACACCGTCAAGCCGGACGTCTGCTGGCAGCTGCCGATCCGCCGCACCTACCGCAAGGTCGAGATGCCCGACGGCTCGTCGTGGCAGGAGGTCAGCATCACCGAGTACGACCGACGCGGCTGGGGGCCCGGCGGGCACGAGCTGGACTGGTACTGCTCGAGCAACCCCGAGGCCCACGTCGGTCGCGAGCCGGTCTTCCGCAGCAACAGGGGCGAGCTCGTGGAGCTGATGGGCGAGGGCGCGTACGCCGAGCTCGAGATCCGGTGCGAGGCCCACCTCGCCAGCGTCAAGGCTGCACGCAACGCCTACTCGCGCAAGATGCTTCCGCTCCTCGTCCACCCGGCGACGCTGGCAGCGCAGGAGGGCCGCAAGCGCCGGTGAGCGAGCCGACCACCCCGCCCGGCCCGACCCGGAGCCCGAACATCTGGGACTCCCCCGACGTCTACGAGGTCGAGAACCTCGGCGTCGACCGCGACGGCCTCGTCGAGTCGGCGATGGCGGCGCTGCACCCGTTCGCCGGCGCCGACCTGGTCGACGTCGGCTGCGGCACGGGTTTCCACCTCCCGCGATTCGTCGAGCTGGGGTGCGCGAGCGTGATCGGCGTCGAGCCACACCCGCCCCTGGTGGCCCTGGCCAGGGAACGCACCGCCGGTATGCCGCGCGTGACGGTCCAGGAGGGCGTCGCGCAGTCCCTGCCGCTCGAGGACGACAGCGCCGACATCGCGCACGCCCGCTGGGCCTACTTCTTCGGTGCCGGGTGCGAGCCCGGCCTGCGCGAGCTGGAGCGGGTGCTCCGGCCGGGCGGGACGGCGTTCGTCCTCGACAACGACGCGACCCGCTCGACCTTCGGGCGCTGGTTCACCCGGGCCTACCCGTCCTACGACGCCGTTGCGGTGGAACGGTTCTGGGGTCGGCAGGGCTGGTCGCGCGAACAGCTCATCATCCGCTGGGACTTCGACACCCGCGCCGACCTCGAGGCCGTGGTGGGGATCGAGTTCCCCGGGACCGCGGCCGAGGGGATCCTGGCCGAGCACCAGGGCACGGGGGTCGACTACGCCGTCAACCTCTGGTGGCGCCGCTTCTGACCCCTGTCGGGGTCGCCCCGTAGGTTGTCGCCATGGCATCCAAGGCGTCGACGAAGTCGAGCGGCTACCGCTGCTCGGAGTGCGGCTGGACCGCACCCAAGTGGGTCGGTCGCTGCGGCGAGTGCCAGTCCTGGGGCACGGTCGGTGAGGTCGGCGCGGTCACCGTCCGCACCACCGCAGCCGCCCGGGTCGAGCGCCCGGCACTGCCCATCGGCGAGGTCGACGTCCGGCGTGCCGAGGCCCGCTCGACCGGGGTCAGCGAGTTCGACCGGGTGCTCGGCGGCGGGCTCGTGCCCGGCGCCGTGGTGCTGGTCGCGGGCGAGCCCGGCATCGGCAAGTCCACCCTGCTGCTCGACGTCGCCGCGCGGGCAGCCCGCTCCGGCGAGGGCCGCACCGTCCTCTACGTCAGTGGGGAGGAGTCCGCGGCCCAGGTGCGCATGCGGGCCGAACGCATCGAGGCGATGGCCCGGACCCTCTACCTCGCCTCGGAGACCGACCTGGCGACGGTGCTGGGCCAGATCGAGGCCATCAAGCCCGACCTGGTCGTCATCGACTCCGTGCAGACCATCTCCAGCGGCGAGGTCGAGGGAGCGGCCGGCAACGTCAGCCAGGTCCGTGAGGTCGCCGCCTCGGTCATCCAGGTGGCCAAGTCCCGCGGCATCGCCGCCCTGCTCGTCGGCCACGTCACCAAGGACGGCTCGATCGCCGGTCCGCGGGTGCTCGAGCACCTCGTGGACGTCGTCGTGCAGTTCGAGGGTGACCGCCACTCCCAGCTGCGGCTCGTGCGCGCCGTGAAGAACCGCTACGGCCCCACCGACGAGGTCGGCTGCTTCGAGCTCTCCGACGTCGGCATCGTCGGGCTGCCCGACCCCAGCGGCCTGTTCCTCTCGCGGGGCACGCTCACCGTGCCCGGCACGTGCGTCACGGTGACGCTCGAGGGCCGGCGCCCCCTGATGACCGAGGTCCAGGCGTTGGTCGCCAAGAGCGAGATCCCGACCCCCCGGCGGGCGACGAGCGGCCTCGACTCCGCCCGGGTCGCCATGATCATCGCCGTGCTCGCCAAGCGAGCCGGTGCCCCCATCGGCAGCTCCGACGTCTACCTGTCCACGGTCGGAGGGGTCCGGCTCACCGAGCCCGCCTCCGACCTGGCCATCGCCCTGGCGGTGGCCAGCTCGGTGATGGAGCGCCCCCTCGTGGAGCACTCCATCGCCTTCGGCGAGCTGGGGCTCGCCGGTGAGCTGCGCGCCGTGTCCGGGATCCCGCGGCGGCTCGCCGAGGCGGCCCGGCTGGGCTTCCGCACGGCCTACGTGCCGGCCGGGGTCCTGGGCAACGGACCGATGCCGACCGGCATGGATGTCGTGGAGTGTCCCGACATCCGCAGCGCGGTGCACGCCGCTCTGCAGCCCGCACCCCGTTAGACTCGCGGCAGACCGGACCGGCGGCACACCAAGGGGTTTGAGCAGTGGATCTTCGCGAGGACGACGCGCTCCGCGCGACCCTCGCCGCAGTGGCACCGGGCACCGAGCTGCGTGACGGCCTCGAGCGCATCCTGCGCGGCCGCACCGGCGCCCTGATCGTCCTCGGCTACGACCGCACCGTCGAGAGCCTCGCCACCGGCGGCTTCCCCCTCGATGTCGAGTTCTCGGCGACCCGCCTGCGCGAGCTCGCCAAGATGGACGGCGCGATCGTCGTCGACCGCGAGGTGTCCCGCATCCTGCGCGCGGCCACCCAGCTCGTCCCCGACCCCTCGATCGAGACCAGCGAGTCCGGCACCCGGCACCGCACGGCCGAGCGCGTCGCCAAGCAGACCGGGTACCCCGTGGTCTCGGTGAGCCAGTCGATGCGGATCGTCGCCCTCTACGTCGACGGTCGCCGCCACGTGCTCGAGGACTCCCTGGCCATCTTGTCCCGCGCCAACCAGGCACTGCAGACCCTGGAGCGCTACAAGTCCCGCCTGGACGAGGTGACCGGCACGCTGTCCGCGCTGGAGATCGAGGACCTGGTCACGGTCCGCGACGTCGCCAGCGTCCTGCAGCGGCTGGAGATGGTGCGCCGGATCCGCGACGAGATCGCCGGCTACGTCGTCGAGCTCGGTGTCGACGGCCGCCTGCTCACCCTGCAGCTCGAGGAGCTCACCGGCGGCCTCGGCAACGACCGTGAGCTCGTCATCCGCGACTACCTGCCCGTCAGCCGTGGTGGCCTCACCCTCGACGAGGCCATGGCGGCGCTCGAGGAGCTCACCTCCACCGAGCTGCTCGACCTGTCGGCCGGCGCCAAGGCGGTCGGGTTCGCCGTCGGCGGCGACGCGCTCGACTCCGCCGTGAGCCCCTGCGGGTACCGCCTGCTGAGCAAGGTCCCACGCCTCCCCGGGGCGATCGTGGACCGGCTCGTCGACCACTTCGGGAGCCTGCAGAAGCTCCTGGCCGCCAACCTCGAGGAGCTCATGGACGTCGAGGGGGTCGGCGAGGGCCGGGCGCGCGCCGTCCGCGAGGGCCTGTCGCGCCTCGCCGAGTCGAGCATCCTCGAACGCTACGTGTGACCACGGTCGCCGCACCCGAGCGGCTCCACGAGCGCGTGCTGCACTGGTATGCCGGAGCCCAGCGCGACCTGCCCTGGCGGCGTTCCGATGCCTCCTCCTGGGGCATCTTCGTCTCCGAGATCATGCTCCAGCAGACGCCGGTCGCCCGGGTCCTGCCCGTCTGGCTCGAGTGGATGCAGCGCTGGCCGGAGCCCGCTGACCTCGCCGGCGAGGCGCCGGGCGAGGCGGTCCGTGCCTGGGGCCGCCTGGGCTACCCCCGTCGGGCCCTGCGCCTGCACTCGGCCTCCGTCGCCATGGCCGAACGACACGGCGGCAAGGTGCCGATGAGCGAGGCGGAGCTCGCGACCCTGCCCGGCGTCGGCGCCTACACGGCTGCCGCCGTGGCCACCTTCGCGTTCGGTGAGCGCACCGTGGTCGTCGACACCAACGTGCGCCGGGTCATCGCGCGCGCCGTCACCGGGGACGAGCATGCCGCTGCCTCACCCACGCGCGCCGAGCACGCCCTGGCCACGACCCTGGTGCCCGACGACCCCGACCGGGCCCGCACGTGGAGCGTCGCAGTGATGGAGCTCGGCGCCCTGGTCTGCACCGCGCGGGCCCCCCGCTGCGGCGACTGCCCGGTCCGCGACCTGTGCCAGTGGCAGCTCGCCGGCCGGCCTGCGTACCAGGGGCCACCGCGGCGCGGCCAGGCCTGGGCCGGCACCGACCGGCAGATGCGCGGCGCCCTCCTGCGTCGCCTGCGGGAGAGCCCCGAACCGGTGCCGAGGTCGGTTCTCGAGACCGTGTCGGACCACGACGTCCAGCGCGAGCGCTGCCTGGACTCCCTGGTCGCCGACGGGCTGGTCGAACCGTTGGCGCGCGACTTCTTCCGGCTCCCGGGCTCGCGAGGGGCGAGCTGAGATGAGCCCGCCGCCGGTGGGTTCGGGCCAGGGACGTGACGGCCGCCGCAGGGCCGCCACCGCACTGCGCCACGGTGCCTCGGCCACCGGGCGGGCGATCGGACGCGGGACCGTGGCCAGCGCCCGCCTGGCGGGGCGCGGGAGCAAGGCAGGTGCCCGTCGCGCCCGCGCCTACACGCACTCCTCGGGCGCCGGTGAGACCGGGCTGGCCCGGATCATCGAGCTGCACTTCGTCAACCTCGCCGGCGACGCCGCCCTCACCGTCAGCCTGGCGGGCACGATCTTCGCGATCCCCACCGACGAGGCACGCGGCCAGGTGGCGCAGTTCCTGCTGCTCACCATGGCGCCGTTCGCCCTGCTGGCACCGTTCATCGGGCCGCTGCTGGACCGGTTCCGGCACGGGCGCCGCTGGGCGATCGGGACGACCCTGGCCCTGCGGGCCTTCCTCTGCTGGGTGCTGGCGGGTGCGGTCGCCAACGACTCACCGTGGCTGTTCCCTGCGGCCCTCGGCTGCCTCGTGGCCTCCAAGGCGTACGGCGTGACCCGCGCCTCCGCGGTGCCGCGCCTGCTGCCCGCCGGGTTCAGCCTCGTCAACGCCAACTCCCGCAACGCCCTCGCCGGGGTTGCCGGCATGGCCGTCGGGGGTGGCCTCGCCGGCGCAGCCGCCCGGGTCGGGCCGGAGTGGTCGCTGCGACTGGCCTTCGTGATCTACATCGTGGGTACCGTGCTCGCGATCCGGCTCCCGGCACGCGTCGACTCGAGCATCGGCGAGCTCGACATCGAGGACACCGGCCCGGTCGCCGTACGCCGCCGCCAGGAGGGCCGGACCGGGCTGCTGCAGCGGGTGCGCGCCCGGGTTGCCGCCCTGCCGACACCGGTGCTCGTGGCCCTGACCAGTGCCATCGGCGCACGGCTGCTCACCGGTTTCCTCACCCTCTTCATGGCCTTCCTCATGCGCGAGCACCCGATCCCGGGCCACAGCGGCACGCTCGTCCTGGGGCTGGTCGTCGCTGCGGCTGGTGCGGGCAACGCGCTGGGCACCGTGATCGGCAACACCCTGCGCAGACGCCGGCCCGACGTCATCATCGCCGTCGCGCTCATCGCGGACGTGGCGGCGGCGTTGGTCGCCGCGATCTTCTACTCCCTGGCCGCCCTGCTGCTGCTCGGCCTCGTAGCGGGCCTGGCCGCCCAGCTCATCAAGCTCAGCAGCGACGCCGTGGTGCAGCGTGACATCGACGAGCGCGTGCGCACCCGCGTCTTCGCCTGGGCGGAGACGGTCCTGCAGATCGCCTGGGTCGTCGGCGGCGGCATCGGCATCTCGCTGCCGCTGATCCCCCAGCTCGGCTTCGGCGTCATCGCCGGACTGCTCGTCGTGGTGCTCGCCGTCGCGGTCCGCATCCGCATGACCCGACTGCACATCCACCCCGCGCCCGCTCACTGACGCCGGCGCACTGACGTCCGCGACACCTGCCCGCCGCATCACCCGCCCGGAAGGGTTCAGAGGGTGAGGAGCATCCGCGTGTTGCCCAGGGTGTTGGGCTTGACCCGCTCGAGGTCGAGGAACTCCGCCACGCCCTCGTCGTACGAGCGCACCAGCTCGGCGTACACCTCGGGGTCGACGGCCTGGCCCTCGATCACCTCGAAACCGTGACGGGTGAAGAAGTCGACCTCGAAGGTCAGGCAGAACAGCCGCTTGACCCCGAGCTCGCGGGCATCGGCCATCAGCACCTGCAGCAGCTGCGACCCGATACCCCGGCCCTTGGCGTCCGGGCTCACGGCGAGGGTGCGGATCTCGGCCAGGTCCTCCCACATCACGTGCAGGGCGCCGCAGCCGAGCACCCGGGCGCCGACCTCGGCGACCCGGAACTGCTGCACCGCCTCGTAGTAGGTGACGGCGTCCTTGGAGACCAGCACGCGCGACTCGGCGTGCGGGCGGACAAGACTCCGGATGGCGCGGATGTCGCTGGTGCGTGCGCGCCGGACCACCACCTCGCCGGGCAGGGGTGGGGGCAGGGGCTCAGGCACCGAGACGACCGTTCCGGATGTCCTTGAACGTGCTGCGGGCCGCCGCTCCGAGCAGGACGACCGACTGCCGCTCGCGCGTGCCGATCGCACCCGGGACGACCGTGTTGCGGACGGCGGCGGGGTTGCCGAGCAGGACGCTGGCAGAGAGGTTGAGCACCTCGGTCGGGGTCAGGTCGGTGCCCAGGTGCGGGGCCAGCTTGCCGAGCAGGCCGGCCAGGCGTGCGGCGCCGAGCCGTCGGGCCATGACCATGCCGGCCTTGATGAGCTCGCCCTGGTGGGCCGAGCGTCCGAAGTCACCGTTGGGCAGGTTCTTGCGCTCCCGGGCGAAGGCGAGCGCGCGCTGCGCGTCCAGGAGGTTGTTGCCCTTCTTGGTGATCTGCAGGCCGTCGATGCTCTTGAGCGCCCTGTCGGCGACGTACGGGATGCCACCGATGGCGCGGATCATGTCCTTGAAGCCCTTGAACCCGGCGATGACGTAGCCGTCGATCGGCACGCCCGTGGCCCTGGCCACGGTGGCGACCTGGCCCTTGACCCCACCGAACACGAGGGCGGCGTTGACCTTGCCGTTGCCACCGGTGGACAGCGGCACCCAGGAGTCACGGGGGATGCCGACGATCCCGCCGACGCCCCTCGAGTCGACCCCGATGATGTGCAGGGCGTCTGCGCGGCTCTTCTCCACCGGCTCGGGGGTGCGGGCGTCGGAGCCGATCGCCAGGACGCGCATGGTCGCGATCGGCGCGCGGGCGACCTTCAACGAGGGCCACCACCCCCCGACGACCTTCCAGGTCTTGCCCTTGACGAGCAGGGTGACGTCCTTGCCCTGCACGACCGTGGCGACCGCCGTGCCCTTCCAGTTGCCGGTGGACCCGGTCACGGTGAGCGCCCTCGTGCCGACTGTGCGCTTGGCCAGCGACGCGGCGACGGCGCCGGCTGCCGGCACCTTGCCGCCGAGGTACACCGTGGTCATCACGGCGAGCAGGTCTGCGGGCAGGCCCTTGCCGGTCACGGCTGGACGGCTCGGCGCGGAGGCGGTCGCGGTCGTCGAGGACGACGGGGTCGCCGCCTTCTTCTTCTCGTCCTTGCTGCACGCGGCCAGGGTCAGCGGTGCGGCGAGGAGCCCGAGCAGGAGGGACCGACGGGGCAGGGAGTCACGCGAAAGGGGAGGAACCACGCGCATCAGGGTACGGCGCGGCGCCATACCGGCCGTGCATGCCGGTATGGCGCGTCCGGGCCGACTACTTGACCCGGTAGATGGGCTGGGTCTGGACGTTGAGCTGACCCATCTTCACCTTGGCCGCCTTGCTCAACGACCGGTCCGTGATCCGCAGGACGTCGAACCCCTTGCCGATGTCGGAGGAGTACACGTGCCCGTTGTAGTAGTAGGAGGACCACGTGCCGCCGCCGCCGCCGTTGGCGCCGGCCGGTCCACGCTCGAAGTAGCCGATCTCCTTCGGGTCGGAGCTGTCGGTGAAGTCCCAGAAGCTCGTGCCGCCCATGTACCAGGACTGCACCATGACGTCCCGACCCTTGACGGGGATCAGCGAGCCGTTGTGGGCGACGCAGTTCTCGGAGTCGAACTGGTGACGCGGGATCTTGTAGTACGACCGGAACGTGAGCTTGCGGTCCTTGCTCAGGTCGTAGATGCCGTTGGCGCCGCGGTTCGGGCCGATGGCCGCGTTGCAGGTGGCCGCGCCACCGCCGCCGAGCTCGTCGGTGAAGACGACCTTGGTGGCGTCGTTGTTGAACGTGGCCGAGTGCCAGAACGCGAAGTTCGTCGTGTCCCTGACCCGCTCGATCACCTTGGGCTCGACGGGGTTCTTGATGTCCAGGATGATGCCGTCGCCCATGCACGCACCGGCGGCGATGTTGCGAGCCGGGTGCACGGTGATGTCGTGGCATCCGGTGGTGTTGGTGTAGCCGCCGTCGGGGAACAGGTTCGGCTCGGCCACGACCCGCGCGCGGGTCGGCTGCTTCTTCGGCACCCCGATGATCGAGATCGAGTCGTGCGGGGGCTTGCAGTCGGGATACGACTCGCTCGGCGAGTAGCTGGAGACGTAGAGGTAGTCCGTCGTGGTGCCGGGGATCAGCGAGTGCGTGTGCGAACCACAGGAGGTCTCCACCGACTTGATGTAGCGGGGGTTCCTCACGTCGGAGATGTCGAAGATCTTGATGCCCTCCCACGACTCCTTGATCGTCGCGGACTGCGGCTGAGACGAGCACGAGTCGTCCGAGCGCGAGGAGTCGGTCGACAGGTAGAGCAGCGTGCCCGACACGGTGACATCGTTCTGGGAGCCCGGGCAGCTGACCTGGGCGACCATGCGCGGCTTCTGGGGCCGGGTCACGTCGTAGATCACGAACCCGTTGTAGTTGCCGACGAACGCCATGTTGTCCGCGAAGGCGAGGTCGGTCCCGGTCGCACCCGCGAGGGGGCCGCTGCTCGGGAGGTTGACGAGGTGCTCGACGTTGGAGCTGCGCCCGATCTCGTCCGGTCCGAGCTGGGTGCCGGACTTGCCGACCCCGTCCGCGGCGTACGCCGCAGTCGCGGGGACGGTGAGGGCGAGGACAGCAGCGGTGGCCAGCACCGTGTGACGCATTCTCATCTCGCAGGCTCCTGCCGTAGAGGCGTCCGTTCCAGCACCCCTTCAGCACCGGAATCGCGACGATCTGTGCACCCTGCCGCTCTTCGCCCCAACCTCACAAGACGGCTTTGTCCTGCTTTCGGTAAAAAGTTGCGGTTAGGGTGAGGCGATGAACAACCAGTGCCGCAAGGACGCTGTCCGCACCGGCGGGCCCGCCTCCCGGCTCGCCGCGGGGCTGGCTGTGGGGTTGGCCCTGGTCCTTGCCGGGTGCTCGCCGGACTCCGGGACCCCGGCGGTCACGGCCACCTCGCCGACCGCTCCGGTGCTCCAGCCCGGCTCCCCCGGTGAGCCGAACACCTCCCTGAGCGGCTCGGCCGCGCTTCCCTCCGCCAAGGGCAAGGTCCTCGAGGCGGACGTCCGCTTCATGCAGGACATGATCGTCCACCACGCCCAGGCGATCGTCATGGTCTCGCTGGTGCAGGACCGTCTCGGGGACACCCAGGTGAAGTCACTCGCCGCCCGGATCGCCGACGAGCAGCGCCCCGAGATCGACGCGATGGCCAGGTGGCTCGAAGCCAACGGCAAGAGCGTGCCCCCGCAGGCAGCCAACCCCGAGTACGGCGCCGGGGCCAACCACGACCACTCAGGCATGCCCGGTATGGCGTCGCCCGCCCAGCTCACCCAGCTCGCCCGGGCCAGTGGCGCCAGGGCTGACACCCTCTGGTTGGAGCTCATGACCGCCCACCACCAGGGCGCCCTCGCGATGGTCGTCCAGCAGCACCGCGACGGCTCCGACGACGTGGTCACCCAGCTCGGCGACGAGATCCACGTGACCCAGTCGGTCCAGATCGGCTACATGCGCGAGATGCTCGACCGCCTGGGCTGAGCCTTCCCGGGACCGGACGCCAGAGGGCGGCACCCGGTGTGGGTGCCGCCCTCTGGCGGTGAGGTACGGCGCGAGGTCACCTCGCGCCATACCGGTGGTCACTCCGAGGAGTCGCCCACCGTCTCGACGATCGGGAGCTCGAGCCCGCTCGGGTGCGGGGTGCCGACGAAGGTGAACTTCGCCGCCTTGCCCTCACCCTCGGCGTTGACGAGCACGAGCTCGCCGGCCTTGAGCTCGCCGTACAGGATCTTCTCGGACAGGACGTCCTCGATCTCGCGCTGGATGGTGCGACGCAGCGGTCGCGCACCGAGCACGGGATCGTAGCCCTTCTTGGCCAGCACTTGCTTGGCCTCGGTCGTGAGCTCGATGCCCATGTCCTTGTCCTTGAGCCGCTTGTCCAGCTTGGCGATCTCGAGGTCGACGATCTGGACGATCTCGTCCTGCGTGAGCTGGGGGAAGACGATGATGTCGTCCACGCGGTTGAGGAACTCGGGGCGGAAGTGCTGCTTGAGCTCGTCCGTCACCTTGTTCTTCATGCGGTCGTAGTCGCTGCGGGTCTCCGCGCCGGCCGAGAAGCCGAGCGAGCCCTTGGAGATGTCCCGGGTGCCGAGGTTGGTCGTCATGATGATGACGGTGTTCTTGAAGTCGACCATCCGACCCTGGGAGTCGGTGAGCCGGCCGTCCTCGAGCACCTGCAGCAGCGTGTTGAAGATGTCCGGGTGGGCCTTCTCGACCTCGTCGAACAGCACCACGGAGAACGGCTTGCGGCGCACCTTCTCGGTGAGCTGGCCGCCCTCTTCGTAGCCGACGTAGCCGGGAGGGGAACCGAACAGCCGCGACACGGTGTGCTTCTCGGAGAACTCGCTCATGTCGAGCTGGATGAGGCTGTCCTCGTCGCCGAAGAGGAACTCGGCGAGCGTCTTGGCGAGCTCGGTCTTACCGACACCGGTCGGACCGGCGAAGATGAACGAGCCACCGGGACGACGCGGGTCCTTCAGCCCGGCACGGGTGCGCCGGATCGCCTGGGACATCGCCTTGATGGCGTCGTCCATGCCGACCACGCGCTTGTGCAGCTCGTCCTCCATGTGGAGCAGCCGCGAGGACTCCTCCTCGGTGAGCTTGAAGACCGGGATGCCGGTGCTGGCAGCCAGGACCTCGGCGATGAGCTCTTCGTCGACCTCGGCCACGACGTCCATGTCGCCGGACTTCCACTGCGCCTCGCGCTCGGCCTTCTGCGCGAGCAGCTTCTTCTCGTCGTCGCGCAGGCTGGCTGCCTTCTCGAAGTCCTGGCCGTCGATGGCCGACTCCTTCTCCAGGCGCACGGCGGCGATCTTCTCGTCGAACTCCCGCAGGTCCGGCGGTGCGGTCATCCGGCGGATGCGCAGTCGCGCGCCCGCCTCGTCGATGAGGTCGATCGCCTTGTCCGGGAGGAACCGGTCGTTGATGTAGCGGTCGGCGAGGTTGGCCGCAGAGACCAGTGCCGCGTCCGTGATGGACACGCGGTGGTGTGCCTCGTAGCGGTCGCGCAGGCCCTTGAGGATCTCGATCGCGTGGCTGAGCGTGGGCTCGGCGACCTGGATCGGCTGGAAGCGGCGCTCGAGCGCCGAGTCCTTCTCGATGTGCTTGCGGTACTCGTCCAGCGTCGTGGCACCGATGGTCTGGAGCTCGCCGCGGGCCAGCATCGGCTTGAGGATGCTGGCGGCGTCGATCGCGCCCTCGGCGGCACCCGCACCCACCAGGGTGTGGATCTCGTCGATGAACAAGATGATGTCGCCGCGGGTGCGGATCTCCTTGAGGACCTTCTTCAGCCGCTCCTCGAAGTCACCGCGGTAGCGGCTGCCGGCCACGAGCGCGCCGAGGTCGAGGGTGTAGAGCTGCTTGTCCTTGAGCGTCTCGGGCACCTCGCCCTTGACGATGTCCTGGGCCAGGCCCTCGACGACGGCGGTCTTGCCGACGCCGGGCTCGCCGATGAGCACCGGGTTGTTCTTGGTACGGCGGGACAGCACCTGCATGACCCGCTCGATCTCCTTCTCGCGCCCGATGACCGGGTCGAGCTTGCCCTCACGGGCGGCCATCGTCAGGTTGCGGCCGAACTGGTCGAGCACGAGCGACCCCGCGGGGGTGCCCTCCTGCTGGACGCCGCCTCCGACGCCGGCGGTCTGGCCCTCCTTGCCCTGGTAGCCCGAGATCAGCTGGATGACCTGCTGGCGCACCCGGTTGAGGTCGGCCCCGAGCTTGACGAGGACCTGCGCGGCAACGCCCTCACCCTCGCGGATGAGCCCGAGCAGGATGTGCTCGGTGCCGATGTAGTTGTGGCCGAGCTGCAGCGCCTCGCGGAGGCTGAGCTCGAGGACCTTCTTCGCCCGGGGCGTGAAGGGGATGTGGCCGCTGGGCGCCTGCTGACCCTGGCCGATGATCTCCTGGACCTGCTCGCGAACCGACTCCAGCGAGATGCCGAGGCTCTCGAGAGCCTTGGAGGCGACGCCTTCACCCTCGTGGATGAGGCCGAGCAGGATGTGCTCCGTGCCGATGTAGTTGTGGTTGAGCATGCGCGCTTCTTCCTGCGCAAGCACCACCACCCGACGGGCCCGGTCGGTGAACCGTTCAAACATCTCTTCTGCTCCTGCCTATCGAGATCACCCTCGATGGTATCCGTGCGACACGTGCCTCGCGCGCGCCTTCCGCCGACCGATACCCGATCGGGACGGTTTCAGCCTGCTCGTGACGCTTGTTCGGGGAACGCCCGTGCGTACGCGCCTGTTCCCCACCCTGAGCAGGGTCGGCTCATGTTCGCCGTGGGCGGACGCGGCTCGGGGGTGGGGCGAGGTCATTCGGCGGCTCCGGGGCCCTTTCGTCGGACCTCGTCGACGTGTTCCATCGCGGTCCGCAGCTCGGCGAGCCAGCTGTCGGAGTGCTCGCCGACGAGCCGCACGCACCAGGCCAGGGCCTCGGAGCGGGACTTGGCGACGCCCGCCTCGACCAGGGTGTCCAGGACGCGGCGTTCGGGCTGGCGCAGCCGGGTCATGACCGGGGCCGCCAGGTGGGTGAACATCGCCTCGGTCTCGCCGACGCGCACCCCCCAGGAGACCTTGCGGCCGCTGAGGTGTTCGAGCTCGCGGGCGATCTCGATGCGGCGCTCGCGGGTGTCCTGACGGAAGGAGGTGATCCGCCCGCGCGCAGCGATCTCGCGGGCGGTGGTGTCGTCGACGTCCGTCTCGAGGGCGGGCTCCTCGAGGGTGCCGACGATGACCAGCTCGTCGCGGTCACGGGTGACCTCGACGGGGCCGGTGAACCAGTCGGCGGGGAGCCGACCGGCCAGCCATGCTTCTGCTGTGGTCTTGGTACTCATGTAATGATGATTACACCGTTACAGATCATGGACCAGAGCTGTCCGCTCAGGGCGAAACGGGTCTGCTCAGCGCAGGTCGCGTCGGTCGCTGATCCGCTTGGCCTTGCCCAGCGAACGTTCGAGGGCGTGGGGCGAGAGCACCTCGACGGCGACGGTCACCCCCACGTGGTCCTTGACCCGGGCGCGCAACGCGGCCGCCATCGCCGACCTGCTCGCCTCGTCGCCGTCCCGGGCGGCCTCCACCTGCACGGTCAGCTCGTCCATCCGACCGGGGCGGGTCAGGACGCAGAGGTAGTGCGGCGTGAGCCCCTCGACCGCGAGCAGGTGCTCCTCGATCTGGGACGGGAAGACGTTGACGCCGCGCACGATCATCATGTCGTCGCTGCGCCCGGTGATCCTGGCCATCCGACGGAACTGCGGGTATGCCGTGCCCGGCAGGAGCGTGGTGAGGTCCCGCGTGCGGTAGCGGACCACCGGCATCGCCTGCTTGGTCAACGACGTGAAGACGAGCTCACCCTCCTCGCCGTCCGGCAGCACCTCACCGGTGATCGGGTCCACGACCTCGGGGTAGAAGTGGTCCTCCCAGATGTGCAGCCCGTCCTGCGTCTGCCCCGACTCCTGCGAGACGCCCGGGCCCATCACCTCGGAGAGGCCGTAGATGTCGACGGCCCTCAGGTTGCTGCGCCGCTGGACCTCCTCGCGCATCTGCTCGGTCCACGGCTCCGCCCCGAAGATGCCGATCTCGAGCGACGTCCCCTTGGGGTCGATCCCCTGGTTCTCCATCTCGTCGAGGATCGCGAGGAAGTAGGAGGGCGTCACCATGATGATCCGCGGCCGGAAGTCCTGGATGAGCTGCACCTGGCGCTCCGTCATGCCGCCGCTGACCGGCACCACCGTGCAGCCCAGCCGCTCGGCGCCATAGTGCGCGCCGATGCCCCCGGTGAACAGGCCGTAGCCGTAGGCGATGTGGACCATGTCACCGGGCCGTCCCCCCGCGGCCTCGATCGAGCGTGCCATCACCTGCGCCCAGGTGTCGATGTCCTCGCGGGTGTAGCCGACGACGGTGGGCTTGCCCGTCGTGCCGCTCGACGCGTGGATGCGCGAGACCTGCTCGCGGGGCACCGCGAACATGCCGAACGGGTAGTTGGCGCGCAGGTCCGCCTTGGCCGTGAACGGGAAGCGGGAGAGGTCGGCGAGCTCGTGGACGTCGTCGGGGTGCACCCCGGCGGCGTCGAAGGCGGCACGGTAGTGCGGCACGTTGTCGTAGGCGTGGCGCAGGCTCCAGCGCAGCCGTTCCAGCTGCTGGGCTCGCAGCTCCTCCACCGACGCGACGACGTTGTCCATGGCCGTCAATCTACGACGCGACCGCGCGCCCCGACGGCGGTGGGCGGAACCGGTGGCGACCAGCCGGGAGGGGCCGGGACCTGACGCGGGGAAACCTGAGAGTTTCCCGAGAATGCCCCATGCCGGTGTTGCCCCGCGCGGATCGGACGTACGCTCGCGAGGGTGGACCGGGTGCCTGCGCCGCTGGTCGTCGACACCCCCTCGGGACCGGTGGGCGACGAGGCTCCGCCTGCCGGACGGTCCCGCCCGTCCCGCCGCTGGTTCGCCCTCGCGGCGGCGCTCGCCCTGGCCGTGGCCGGTGCGACGTTCGCCCTCACTCGCGGGCCGGATGCCGCACCGCTGACCCGGGCGGACGTCCAGGAGCAGGTCGACCAGGGGATCGCCGACGCGAAGGACGCGGCCCGCCAGGCGCCGACCGACGCGACCAAGGCCTACCAGACCGCCCTGCCCTCACTGGTCACCATCACCACGACCGGAGTCGGCGACAACGCGGACCAGAACGGCACCGGCGCAGGGGTGGTCGTCAGCGCCGAGGGCACGATCCTCACCGCGCTGCACGTCGTCGACGGCGCCGACACGATCCGGGTCCGCTTCGCCGACGGCACCCAGGCGAGCGCCGAGATCCAGGAGCAGGAACCTGCGAGCGACACCGCGGTCCTTGCGCCGGACCGGCTTCCCCAGGTCGTGGTCCCGGCGGTCCTCGGTGGTGGCGCCCAGGTCGGTGACGAGGTCTTCCCGCTCGGCCACCCGCTCGGCCTCACCCAGTCACTCAGTGGCGGAGTCGTTTCGGCCCTCGACCGCTCGATCACCGTGCGCGCCGGCAGGACGCTCGAGGGGCTGATCCAGTTCGACGCGGCGGTCAACCCCGGCAACTCCGGTGGGCCGTTGCTCAACCGCGACGGCCAGGTGGTCGGCATCGTCACCGGGCTGGCCAACCCGTCCGAGCAGAACTTCTTCGTGGGCATCGGTTTCGCCGTCCCCATCGCGACTGCCGGCGGCGTCGCCGGCAGCCCACCCCAGTGACCGTCCGAACCACCCCGCCCACCCCGCCCGAGGAGAGCCCATGGACCCCGACCGTCCCCAGCCCGGTCGCGCTCAGCACCCGCTGGAGCAGGCGCTCTACGAGGTCAAGAAGACCATCGTCGGGCAGGACCTGCTCGTCGAACGCATGCTCGTCGCACTCCTCGCCCGGGGACACCTGCTCGTGGAGGGGGTGCCCGGCCTGGCCAAGACGATGGCGGTCAAGACGCTCGCCGAGGCGATCGGTGGGGAGTTCCAGCGCATCCAGTTCACCCCGGACCTCGTCCCCGCCGACGTGATCGGCACCCGGATCTACAACCAGAAGGACGGCGAGTTCCAGGTCTCGCTGGGTCCGGTGTTCGCCAACCTCGTCCTCGCCGACGAGATCAACCGGGCGCCGGCCAAGGTGCAGAGCGCGCTGCTCGAGGTGATGCAGGAACGGCAGGTCACCATCGGGCGCGAGACCTTCAAGGCGCCCGATCCCTTCCTCGTCATGGCCACCCAGAACCCCATCGAGTCCGAGGGCACCTACGCGCTACCCGAGGCGCAGGTCGACCGCTTCATGCTCAAGACCCTGATCGGCTACCCCACGCCGTCGGAGGAGTTCGTCGTCGTCGAACGGATGACCACGCGCCTCGAGCCGACGCAGCGGGTGCTCGAGCCCGGCCAGCTCCTGGCCTACCAGGAGCAGGCCGACGCCGTGTACGTCGACCCTGCGGTCATCGAGTACGCCGTCCGCCTCGTCGGGGCGACCCGCACCCCTGCCTCGGTCGGGCTGCCGGAGCTCGCGAAGTACCTGTCGTTCGGCGCGAGCCCACGAGCCTCGATCAACCTCATCCTCGCCGGGAAGGCGCTGTCGTTCCTGCGTGGCCGCGACTTCGCCCGCCCCCAGGACGTCCGCGACCTCGCCTTCGACGTGATGCGGCACCGACTGGTGCTGTCATACGAAGCCCTCGCCGAGGGCATCGGCCCGGACGACCTCCTCGAGCCGATCCTGCGCGCCGTCTCGATGCCCGACGTCCCGCTGCGCGAGCGTCGGCCCCAGCAGAGCGAGGCCCCGTGGACCGCCGGGCCACGCTGACCGAGCCGGGGGCCGGGTCCTCCCCCCGACCGCCCAGCGGCTGCTGCGGCGGTTGGAGTGGCGCGTCATCCGACGGCTCGACGGCCGGCTCCAGGGCGACTACCGCACGGTGTTCCGCGGGTCCGGGATCGACTTCACCGACCTGCGCGAGTACGCGCCCGGCGACGACCTGCGCCACATCGACTGGAACGTCACCGCGCGGATGGACACGCCCTACGTCCGGGAGTACATCGAGGACCGCGAGGTCACCTGCTGGCTGCTGCTCGACCGCACCGCCTCGATGGGGTTCGGCCCCGTCGAGCGGCAGAAGTCGCTGGTGCTGGCCGAGGTCGCCACGACCCTCGCGCACGTGCTCTCGCGTGGGGGCAACCGGATCGGTGCCGCGTTGTTCGACGGCCGGGTCGAGACGATCCCGCCGGCGCAGGGCCGCAACCAGGTCCTGCGGATCGCCGCTGCCCTGCTGCGCCCGCCGCCCGCACCGCCCCCTCCGCCCGCTCACGGGCCCGCTGGTACCGGCGGCCGGCGGCTCAGGGGGAAGGCCAGGACGGCAGCGGCCACCACCGCGGCCGGGACCACGGACCTGTCGGTGCTGTTGCGCGCCGCCCTGGGGCTGGCGCGGCGCCGGTCGCTGGTCGTCATCGTCTCCGACTTCATCACCCAGCCCGGGTGGGAGAAGCACCTGTCGCTGCTGGCGCGCCGCCACGACGTCGTCGCCATCCAGGTCGTCGACCCCCGCGAGTCCGAGCTGCCCGCGGTCGGGATGGTGTACGTCGAGGACTCCGAGACGGGCGAGCAGATCTTCGTCGACACCGACGACGAGGTCTTCCGCGAGCGGCTGCGCAGCGTCGCCACCGCACGCCAGGAGTCGCTGCACGCCGCCGCGCGCAAGGCCGGCACCCAGATCCACACGGTCGCCACCGACGACGACCTGGTCCGTGCCCTGGCGCGCATCTCCGAGCTGCGCAAGAGGCAGGGCAGATGAGCTTCACCTGGCCGTGGATGCTGCTCGGGCTGATCGCCGTGCCGCTGCTCGTCGTGGCGTACCACGCGCAGCAGCGGCGACGGGACGCCCGCCGCCACGAGCTGGCCGCGCTGGGGCTGGTGCCCGTGGGCGGCATACGGGAGGCAGGGGGCGCACCCGGCCCGGGAGGGGTATCCGGCGTGGGCGCCGTGGGCGGTCCCAGGCGGGACCGGCTGCGGCACCTCGCGCCCGTGCTGATGCTGGCGGCGCTCACCGTGCTGCTCCTCTCGCTCGCCCGACCCACCGCGACGGTGGCCGAGCCGCGGCGCGAGGGGACCGTGATGCTGGCCTTCGACATCTCCACGAGCATGGCCGCCAAGGACATCTCCCCCACGCGCCTGGACGCCGCGAAGGCGGCCGCGCGGACCTTCGTCGAGCGCCAGCCGTCGTCCATCCGGATCGGGGTCGTCGCGTTCGGCGACAGTGCGCTGGTGTCGCAGCAGCCGACCGAGGACCGCAGCCAGGTGCTCGCGGCGATCGACCGCCTCACGCCGCAGGGCGCCACCGCCGTCGGTCGCGGCATCGTGTCGTCGCTGAGCGCCATCGCCGGCAAGCCGATCGAGGTCGGCGCCGAGCCGGGCGCCGGCGACCAGGCGGACATCGGCTACTACGGCTCCGCCGCGATCGTGCTGCTCTCCGACGGCGAGAACACCACCGACCCCGACCCGCTGGAGATGGCCGACCTGGCCTCCGCCGCCGGCGTGCGGATCTACACCATCGGCGTGGGCAGCCCCCAGGGCACGGTCCTGGAGGTCGACGGGTTCCAGATCTCCACGGCGCTGGACGAGAAGTCGCTGCGCACGATCTCCGAGACCACCGACGCCGCCTACTACGCGGCCGACGACGCCGCCTCCCTGTCGAAGGTCTACAGCTCCATCGACCTCGCGTGGACCGCCCGCACCCAGGAGCGCGAGGTGACGTCGTGGTTCGCCACGGCGGCAGCGATCCTCCTCCTGCTCGGTGCCAGCGTGTCCGTCCTGCGCTCGGGACGGGTGGTGTAGATGTCCTTCGCGATCCCCTACGCCCTCGTCGCCCTCGTGGCGGTGCCGCTGCTGGTCGCCGCGTACCTGTGGCAGCTGCGCCG
Source organism: uncultured Actinomycetota bacterium (assembly GCA_963731235.1). Taxonomy (GTDB): domain Bacteria; phylum Actinomycetota; class Actinomycetes; order Actinomycetales; family Dermatophilaceae; genus Pedococcus. The sequence goes on from CAVSUT010000019.1 coordinate 213,200, forward strand.
GCGACGCCGCGACGCCCTCGCCTTCTCGAGCGTGTCCCTCATCCGGGCGGCCCTGCCCCGGCAGCGACAGGTGGCGCCGGCACCTACCGATCGCGCTGGTGCTCGCCGCCCTGGCCGCGCTGGGCACGGCCGCCGCCCGACCGCAGGTGCAGGCCCAGGTGCCGACCTCGAGCTCCGCGGTCATCCTCGCCGTGGACGTGTCGGGCTCGATGTGCGCCACCGACGTCAGCCCCAACCGGTTGGCCGCCGCCCAGGACGCGGTGCGCTCCTTCATCGACCAGCAGGACGACCGAACCCGTATCGGGTTGGTGGTGTTCTCCGGGTTCGCCCAGGTGGCGGTCGCACCGACCACGGACCACGACCAGCTCAACAAGGCGGTCGACGGCCTGACGACCGGCCGGGGCACGACGATCGGCGCGGCCATCCTCAAGTCGATCGACGCCATCGCCGAGATCAACCCGGACGTCGCCCCGGCCGACACCAGCGCAACGGGTACGGCGCCGGGAGCCCCGGACGCGCTACCCGGCTCCCCCGGCACCCCGGGCGATCCCACCCCCGCGCCGAAGGCCACCGGGACCGCGCCCGAGATCGTCGTGCTCCTCACCGACGGCGCCAACACCCGCGGGGTGACACCGGAGGACGCCGCCGCACAGGCCGCCGCCCGCGGTGTGCGCGTCTACCCGATCGGGTTCGGGACGACCGAGCCGACGCAGATGGTCTGCACCCGCGAACAGCTCGGAGGTGGTCTGTACGACGCCCCCGGTCAGGGCCTGAGCGGCATCGGGCCGGGCGGGCGCAACTTCCTGGTCGTCGACGAGGCCGCACTACGCACCGTCGCCGAGACCACCGGCGGCGAGTACTTCACGGCCAGCGACGCCGACCAGCTGCAGGGGGTGCTGGAGGACCTGCCCAAGCACGTCGTGACGCAGGAGCAGTCGGTCGACGTGAGCGTCGCCTTCGCTGGTCTGGCGGCGCTGCTGCTGCTCGGCGGGCTGTGGCTCGGCGGACGCTGGCGGTCCAACCCCAGCTGACGGGCTTACCCGGGGCACGCCCTCGGTGAGCCTGCGGCGTTGCTGGCGTGGTCGATCAGCCAGCCGGCACCTTGCCGCTCCATCGAGTAGGTCAGCGAGTAGATGGAGCAGCTCTGGCCCTTGTAACCGTCCCTGGCATCCTGCTCGGTGCGGAGGGCGACCTCGACGATGGCGGCATCGCCAGAGACTTCCACTGAGCCCACGGTGAGGTCGGTCCAGTAGGAGGACGCCAGGCCCGACTCCCACTTCGACAGACTTCCTAGGTCGCGTTTCATCTTCGGGGTGAACAGCTCCCAGGCGATCTCGTAGTCACCGTGGTTGATGCTCTCACCGTGCACTACGAGTGAGCGGGCCACCTCCCCGGCCTCGGGGGAGTCCGGCACCACGGTGACGTCGAGGACGGCATCGTCGCCCTCGGGTGCTTCTGTGTCACCGTCGCACCCCCGTCCACCGTCGGGCGGTGTCAGCTCACGCCACTCGCGCAGGTGCGGGGCGAGCTGCGACGCAGGCACGAGGAAACCTGTGCCCTCCACGGGGTCGGCGTCGACGTTCCAGAGCTGCTTGCCGGTCACGAGGCCGATGACGGACCCGTCGCGACCCATCGCCGGGCCGCCGCTGTTGCCTCCGTTGATGGCGGCATCGGTGGCGATGAGGCGATCGAGGTGGATGTCGACATCGGGGTAGTCCGCCGAAGCCTCGAGTCCGCTCACGATCCCCTGGGTGACCCGTAGGTCGCTCACCGCCTGGGGGAAACCCAACAGGGCAACCGGAGCGGCAAGCTGGGGCGACACGGGGGCGAGCTCCAGGGGGTGCTCGAGCTCCTCGGGCGACCAGAGCATTGCCGAGTCCGAACCTCGGTCCAACCCGACGACGTCAGCCGTGGTGTTGAATCCGTCACCCTGGACGCTGATGGTCTGCGCGTCGATCGCCACGTGGGCAGCCGTCATGATCTGGTGCGGTCCGACGACGAAACCTGTTCCCATCCAGCGGGAGTCGCAGGAAGCGACCTCGAGGCGCACCACCGCCGGTTGCACGTCGGCCACGATGGCCGCCCAGTCGGTAGGAGTGCTGGAGCTCGTTGGCGACGGCGTGGAGCTCGTCGGGCTGTCCAGGGTCGCCGTGGCTGCGGCCGGTCCGGTCGTGGTCGTCGGCGCAGTGGTCGTCGCCGGTGCAGAGGTGGTCGTCCGGCTTCCCAGACCCACCCCACCGGCGCAGGCCGTCATCGACAGGAGCACGACACCCCCGACCACCAGAGCGTGATTTCGCTGCACTGTGCCTCCCCTGCGTGACTCGTTGCCTCTCTTCTACTCCTCACCGCTCGTGCTGAGAACCCACAATGTGCGTCTTTCCGGCGTGCGGCGCGACCCGCCTGAGCAGGCAGGGGCCGGCTGGCCGAGCCTCACGGGACGGCGTCGGACCGGGACACGGAGGTCAGGGGCGGTGACGCTCGGCGTGGGCCCGGACCTTGGCGCGGTTGCCGCACCACTGCATGCTGCACCAGCGTCGACGACCTCGGGGGTCGAGGAAGACCCAACCGCAGCCGTCGCCCGGACAGGCACCGACCGACGCGAGGTCCTCCCGGGTGAGCAGCTCGGAGGCGGCCCAGGCGATCGCGAGCAGTGGCCGCTCGAGCCCTCCACCGATCGACCACCGGGGGGCTGCGCCGGGTCCGGTGCCCGTCGCGAGCTCCGCGTGCGCGGCAGCCCTCCGCACGACGTGGTTGACGCCGCGCAGGGCCTTGGGGTCCGAGGGCGCCAGGACGAGCGCATGGAGGTCCGTCCGGAACCTCCGCGCGTCCTGCAGGACCGCGTCGGCCTCCGCTCTGCGAGTGGCAGCCCTGCGCCGCAGTGCCTTCGCGGCATCGGCGTCGAGCAGCCCGGACACCGACGCCCACACGGCCAGGTGGTCGTAGGACTTGAGGAAGTCGCCTCCCTCCGGCTCGGCCCACCCCGCCCAGGTGTTCACGAAGTCGAGGGCGCGATGGCCGCCGACGGCGCTCGGCAGGTAGAGGCCGTCCACCTCGAAATAGTGGGTGCCCTTGACCTCTGGCCGGGGTGCGGCTTGACTGCTAACCATTCAACACACCTTAACTGGTTAGGAGAAGACATGCGACGACTCGCCGCAACCACTGCCACCACCCTGCTCGCAGCAGGCTCCATCGTCGGGGTGGGGGCCACGTCCTCGACGGCCACCGAGGCGGGGAGCCCGTGGACGCCATACCGCACGAGCGACGTGACGGTCACGGCCGCTCGCTCGACGTGCGCGTTCGACGTCCGGATCTCCGCGGTCCGCGACGACGAGGAGTACCGCACCACGGCGACCTACCCGGACGGCTCACCCAAGACGCAGCTCTTCCGCGGGACGCTCGTCGAGCGGTACACCAACCTGTCGACCGGCACCTCGGTCGTGCGCGACCTCAGCGCCACCGCGGTGTTCGCCTACAACCCCGACGGGTCACCGGCGTCACTGACCTCGCGCCACGGAGCCTTCGGGGCGACGATGCCGGCCGGCAGCACCCCGGACACCGGCTTGTTCGTGCTGTCGGGCAAGGGCAGCCAGGTCACCTTCAACGCCGACGGGACCCGCAGCTTCACCCTGGGCAAGCACGGCACCGCGGAGAACGTCTGCGACGCCCTGGACTGAGCGACGGCTCAGCGACGGCTCAGCGACGTCGCTGGCAGCGGCCGCACCAGAACAGGTTGCGCCCGGCGACCTCGCGGGTCCGGATACGGGACCCGCAGACCAGGCACGGCTCGCCCTGGCGCTTGTAGACGTAGGACGTCCGCGTCTCGAGGGGGTCCAGCCGTCCGGCCGCGAGGTCGGCCCTGACCTCGTCGACCTGCTCCGCCACCGTGACGATCTTGCCGGTCGCCACCCCCAGCGGGAGCAGGTCGACGAGGTCGAGCCAGATCGCGTCCCAGCTGTTGCGCCGCAGCTCCTTGCCCGGTCGGAACGGGTCGATCCGCTGCCGGAACAGCACCTCGCTGCGGTAGACGTTGCCCACCCCGGCCAGGACGGACTGGTCCATCAGGAGCTCGGCGACCGACCGGGCACTGCGCGAGATCTTGCGCCAGGCGAGGTCGGGATCGGGCTCGGGTCGTAGCGGGTCCGGGCCGAGGCGGGCGGTCACCGACTCGACCTGGTCCGGGGTGATCACGGCGCAGAGGTTGGGGCCGCGCAGGTCCGCCACGTGCGCGTCGTTGGCGAGCCGCAGCCGCACCTGGCCGACCACCGGCACCTCGCCGATGTAGGCGTGCTGGTCGATGGTGAACGTGCCGATGAGCCCGAGGTGGACGTGCAGCCACGTATCGGCGTCGAACTCGACGAACAGGTGCTTGCCCCACGAGGTCGCGTGGACGAAGGTGCGACCCGACAGCAGCGCCGCACCGGCGACGAACTTGCCCTGCGGGCTCGTCGCCTCGGGCTGTGTCCCCCGGAATGCCGCGTCGAGGTCGCGGGCGAGCCGGTAGAGGGTGTGGCCTTCGGGCATGGAGCCATTCTGCCCGCCCGACTTCGCGCACCGTATGGCGACTACGCCTACCTCACAGGTGGCCGAGGTCGCGCTCAGGTGCGCGCAGTCGACTTCGCGCACCTGAGACGTGCGCGGAGTCGACTTCGCGCACCGTGGACCGGCGGCACCCGAGTCAGTCGGCGGTGACGGTGCCCTGGTGGTGGCGCACCTGCCAGCGGCCACCTTCGCGCAGCCAGACCGAGCTGCGGTGGGCGCGGCGGGTCGGCGTGACCGAGTCGTAGGTGACGAGGACGACGCCGGGTCCGAGCCCGGTGGTCACGAGGTCGACCGCCTTGACGTCCACCGGGCCCTGCGCGGCATCGGCCTCCATCATGTCCAGGATCGACTCGCGGTCCCACACCGCACCCGAAGCACCGAACTCATGGAAGTCCTTGTGCAGCAACAGGCTTGCCGAGGTGCGGTCACCGCGGACGGCGCCTCGCAGCAGGGCCAGCTCGCAGTCCTTGACGATGTCGCAGTCGTCCTGCGTGGGCATCTCGGTCGTGGTGGAGATGGGCACGTCAGCTGGCCTTCTTCGCGGTCTTCTTGGGGGCGGCCTTCTTCGTGGCGGCCTTGCTGGTCGACTTCTTGGCAGCGGTCTTCTTGGCGGCCGGCTCGTCCTCGGACGTCGACTCGCCACGAGCCGCCTTGGCCTTGTCGACCGAGCGCTTGAGCGCCGCGAGCAGGTCGACGACCTCACCGGACTCGTCCTTGGACTCCTCGGCGACCTGGACCTCACCACCCTCGACCTTGGCCTTGACGAGGGACTGCACGGCGGCGGCGTAGTCGTCCTCGTAGTCGTCGGGCTCGTAGTCGCCCGCGAGCTGCTCGATGAGCAGGTCGGCCATCGCCAGCTCCTGCTTGGTGGCCTTCCCGTCGTCGTCGAGGTGGGCGAAGTCGGGCTTGCGGATCTCGTCCGGCCACAACATGGTCTGCATGACGATGACGCCGTCGCGGACCCGCAGCACGGCCATGGTCATGCGGGTGCGGATCGAGACGGAGACGACCGCCATGCGGTTCTCCTTCTCCAGGGCGTCACGGAGCAGGACGTAGGGCTTGGTCGAGGCCTTGTCGGGCTCGAGGTAGTAGCACTTGTCGAGCAGCATCGGGTCGATCTGGTCGGCCGGCACGAACTTCTCGACCGCGATCTCCTTGGAGCTCTTGGACGGCAGGTCCTTGAAGTCCTCGTCGGTGAGGACGACCATGTCGCCGTCCTCGGTCTCGTACCCCTTGGCGATGTCGTCGTAGGACACCACCTCACCGTCGATGCTGCAGATCCGCTGGTACTTGATCCGGCCGCCGTCCTCGCGGTGCACCTGGCGGAACTGCACGTCGTGGTTCTCGGTGGCCGAGTACAGCCGGATCGGCACGTTGACCAGGCCGAAGGACACTGCGCCCTTCCAGATCGCTCGCATGCCACACGCTCCTTGTCGCCAGTTGCCTTCGTCGGCAAAGCCTATGCGTCAGGATGGCCCCATGCGCCCCATGCTGGCCAGTCCCGCCACCACGATCCCCCGGGGCGAGGGCTGGATCCACGAGGTCAAGTGGGACGGCATGCGCGTGCTCGCCGACATCCGCGACGGCCGGCTGACCCTCACCTCGCGCGCCGGCAACGACGTCACGGCCAGCTACCCCGAGCTCGCCCCGCTCGCCGCGGCCTACGACGACATGCTGCTCGACGGTGAGGTGGTCGCCCTCGACGGTGGCCGACCGTCGTTCGGCGCCCTCGCCGAGCGCATGCACGTGCGCGACCGCCGCAAGGCCGAGCGGCTCGCCTCGGTGCGCCCGGTGACGCTCATGGTCTTCGACCTGTTGCGGCTCTACGGCTCCGACCTCACCACCCAACCGCTGTCGGCCCGCCGCGACCTGCTCGAGCGGCTCGACCTCGCCGGCCGCCACTGGCAGGTGCCGCCGGTCTACGACGACGGGCAGGAGCTGTTCTCCGCGACCCTCGAGCAGGGGCTGGAGGGCGTCGTGAGCAAACGTCTCTCCGCGCCATACCTGCCGGGGAGGCGATCCACCGACTGGCTGAAGTCACCACACCGCACCACGGTCTCGGCCGTCGTCGGCGGGTGGCGGCCGGAGGTGGGCACCACCGACCGCCTCGGCGCGGTGCTGCTCGGGGTGCCCTCGCCGCAGGGTTGGCGGTATGCCGGTCGGATGGGTTCGGGGATCGCCGGCAAGGCGCAGCGCCAGCTCACCGAGCTGCTCGCCCCGCTGGCTCGTGGCGACTCCCCGTTCGCCACCGACGTGCCCCGCATCGACGCGGACGGGGCGTTCTGGGTGGAGCCGCGGGTGGTGGTCGAGGCACGCACGCTGGAGGTCACCAAGGACGGCCGGCTGCGCCAGCCCGCCTACCTCGGCGTCCGCACCGACCTGACCCCCGAGGACCTCCTGGCCGAGGCCGCAGCGGAGGCCGCAGGGGAGGCCGGCGATGAGTGAGGCGACGTCGGTCGTCGTCGAGGGCCGCAAGCTCAAGCTCACCAGCCTCGACAAGCTGCTCTACCCCTCCACCGAGACCACCAAGGGCGAGGTGCTCAGCTACTACGCCCAGGTCGCCGAGGTGCTCCTGCCCCACCTGGCCTCACGCCCGCTCACCCGGGTGCGTTGGCCGCACGGCACCGGCGACCAGAGCTTCTTCGAGAAGAACCTCCCCTCCGGCGCGCCGTCGTGGCTGCCGCGGGTGCAGGTCGACGACGTGACCTACCCGGTCGTGGACGACCTCGCCCAGCTCACCTACCTGGTCAACCTCAACTCCATCGAGCTGCACGTGCCGCAGTGGAAGATCGACGAGGACGGCACCCGGCACCACCCCGACCGGCTGGTGATCGACCTCGACCCCGGCGCCGGCGCCGGGCTGCGCGAGTGTGCCCGCGTCGCGGTGATGGTGCGCGACCGGCTGAGCGAGCTAGGGCTCGACCTCTTCCCCGTCACCAGCGGCAGCAAGGGGATGCAGCTGTATGCCGCCCTGCCGGGCGACCTCTCCTCCGACCAGACCCGCGACCTCGCGCAGCAGCTCGCCCAGGAGCTGACCAAGAAGCACCCGGACCTCGTCCTGTGGAAGATGACCAAGTCGCTGCGCCCGGGGAAGATCTTCCTCGACTGGAGCCAGAACGTCGCCGCCAAGACGACGATCTGCCCGTACTCGTTGCGGGGCAAGGAGACGCCGACCGTCGCGGCGCCACGGACGTGGGACGAGGTGGAGGCGGGCGCCGAGGGCGGCAAGCTCGAACAGCTGATGTTCGACGAGGTGCTCGACCGGCTCGAGACCGAGGGCGACCTCGTGGCCGACCTGCTCTGAAGTCGGCCCGCCGCGCTGCGCTTCCTCTGGGACAACCAGGACGACATGCCGGTGTCGGCTCTGCTCCGTGGCCTCTCAGCCTTGCGCGAGCTGGCCACGACGAAGCAGCAGTCAGCGATGCTGGAGGTGCTTACACTGGCAGTAGGAGCAGAAGCGGAGGACGGCTCATGAGGCGCGGCATCGTCAGGTCTGACGCGGGGAAGAAGCCCAAGTCGAAGTACCGCGCTGCGTCCAGCGGCCAGTTCATTTCGAGGTCGACAGCCCGCCGTGCCGCCGCGATGGCCGAACGCCCAGAGAACGAACCCCCGGCCAAGAAGCGGTCCCGCGCGGACAACAGGGAACTGGCCAAGGGTGCCAGGGAGCTGGTCGTCAAGTTGCGTGAGGACCAGAAGTCACTTCCCGACGGGATCTGATCGTTGACCGACCGCAGACTTTCTACGGTCAGCGGCGGCGAAGGCGGGGGCAGCCGGCGCACTCTTGCGTACCCGGCACGGCATACAGGTAGCAGCACGACCCACGCTGCACGGGAGGCAGACCTCGGAGCTTGGCCACCGCCATCTCCCAGAGGTCCTCGACCATCGACAGCCGTTGGTGCCGACCCAGGTTGACCCCCGGCCGGTAGTTCTCGGCCAGCTCGCGCCCGGCCTCGAGGTAGGACTGCCGGGCCTGTTCGAGCCGACGGGTGGGGTCGGCGACGAGCGCGCCGGCCGAGCGCAGCTGCAGGGTGGTCGGGTATGCCGCGGACGGCTCCACCGTGAAGCTCAGTCCGATGGTGCGCGGGTCGAGCGCCCAGGGCCCGAGCAGGGCAGCGGTCGCGCCCAGGGTGGCGGGCAGCTCCAGGCACCACTGCAGGACGAAAGCCGCCGGCATCGCCGGGGGCGCAGCGGTGCGGTAGTAGCGATGGGTGGCCTCGCTGAACGCCGCGCGCCACCGGGTCGTGGGATCTGCGCCGTGCGTCTCTGCCGGACCTGCGACCAGTTCGTTCCACACCAGGGGAAGGTCCCGGGAATGCTCCCGGGCGCCGACGAGGCGCCACAACAGTCGTGGCCCGACCACACGCACGAGGGTGTCCAGCTCTTCATCCACCGCCATCACCGCAGGTCACAGGCCCAGCGGGAGGCAATTCGGGCCGACCCCGAAATACCTCCCGCTGTGCACCATGCGGAACAGAGCCGATAACACGAGCCCGACCGCGATTTCAGTGAACGTGAATTCAGTGGGCCTTGTCGTAGGCAGCCTGGACCTCGGCCGAAATGCGACCGCGCTCGCTGACCTTGTGGCCATTCTTGCGCGCCCATTCGCGGACGTCGCCCAGGTCGCGCTTGCCAGCGGCGGGACGGCTCGCGGGACGGGCGCCGGTGGTGCGACGCCCGGCTGCACGTCGGCCGTGGCCGACGTACGGGGCGAGGGCGTCACGCAGGGCCGTGGCGTTGGCCGTGGTGAGGTCGATCTCGTAGGTCACGCCGTCGAGGGCGAACGTCACCGTCTCGTCGGCAGGGGAGCCGTCGATGTCGTCCTCGAGAACGATGTTGACGCGTTGTGCCATGGCGAATTCCTCTCGGTAATCCTGCGGGGGTGCCCCAGAAAGTATTCGCTATTCCTGCTCAATGCAAAAGCGGCCCGTTTCAGCGGGAATTGTCGGCCCCGGCAGAAGGAGTTGAATTATCATCATTTTCCCGGTGCGCCGCTTCCCACTGGGAATGGGCGAGACGTTCTTTTCGGTCCCCTTCGAGCATGTTCTTGATGACGAGGTAGAACAGGAACCCGACGCCCGCCGACGGAATCAGCGCTGCGACATACGGCCAGATGTTCATCGGCCGACCTCCGGCTTCAGGTGGGGAAAGAGAATGGTCTCGCGGATGTTCGCATCGGTGAACAGCATGACGAGGCGGTCGACGCCGAATCCCAGGCCGCCCATCGGCGGGGCGCCGTACTCCAGGGCCCGCAGGAAGTCCTCGTCGAGCTGCATCGCCTCGGGGTCACCGCCCGCAGCCTTCACGGACTGGGCGGTCAGCACCTCGCGCTGGACGACGGGGTCGACGAGCTCGGAGAAGCCGGTGCCGCGCTCGACGCCACCGATGATGAGGTCCCACGCCTCGATGAGGCCCGGCTCGCTGCGGTGCGGGCGGGCCAGCGGCTGGGCGACGGCGGGGTAGTCGCACAAGAAGGTGGGCTGCAGCAGGGCGGGCTCGACGAGCTCACCGAGCAGCTCGAGGAACACCTTGTCCTTGTCCCAGGCGGGGTCGACGGCGACGTCGTGCTTCGCGGCATACCCGCGCAGCGTCTGCACGTCGGTGTCGATGGTCACGGTCTCCCCGACCGCCTCCGACACCCCTTGGTAGACGGGGAGCCAGCGCCACTCGCCGTCGAGGTCGATGGTGCCGGCTGCGGTCTCGACCTTGCGGGAGCCGAGCGCGTCGGCGACGCCGAGGAAGATGTCACGCAGCAGGGCCGCGATCGTGGTCTGGTCGCCGTAGGCCTGGTAGGCCTCCAGCATGGTGAACTCGGGGCTGTGCGTGGCGTCGACGCCCTCGTTGCGGAAGATGCGGCCCATCTCGTAGACCCGGTCGACTCCCCCGACGACAGCCTTCTTGAGGTTGAGCTCCAACGCGATCCGCAGGGTCATCGCCTGGTCGAACGCGTTGAGGTGGGTCGTGAACGGGCGTGCCGCAGCGCCACCGTGGATGAGCTGGAGCACCGGCGTCTCCACCTCGAGGTAGCCCTGGTCCTCCAGGACGCGGCGGATCGCGGACAGCGCGCGGGCCTTGGTGCGCACCATGTCGCGGGCCTCCTGGCGCACGATCAGGTCGGCGTAGCGCTGGCGGACGCGCGACTCCTCGGACAGGTCCTTGTGCAGGACCGGCAGCGGCCGCAGCGCCTTGGACGCCATCTCCCAGCGGGTTGCCATGACGGACAGCTCGCCGCGCCGCGAGGAGATCACCCGGCCCTCGACGAACACGTGGTCCCCGAGGTCGACGGTCGACTTCCAGTCGGCGAGCCCCTCCTCGCCGACCTCGGCCAGGCTCAGCATGACCTGCAGCCGCGTGCCGATCCCCTCCTGGAGGGTGGCGAACGCGAGCTTGCCGGTGTTGCGGACGAAGATCACCCGCCCGGCGACACCCACGACGTCCTGGGTCTCCTCGCCGGTCTCGAGGTGGCCCCACTGCTCGCGGACCTCGCCGAGGGAGTGCGTGCGCGCCACCGTCACGGGGAACGCCTGCTTCCCCTGCGCCAGCAGCCGGTCGCGCTTGTCACGGCGCACCTGCATCTGCTCGGGCAGGTCGGCGTCGGGCAGGACCGCGGCGGGGTCGGCGGCGGTGGCGCTGGGGGTTTCACTCACCCGCAAAGGGTACCCAGCGGTACCGGGTCGGCCCGCACCGCAGTGGCCCGGCCCGCCGCCGCGTCAGCCGCCGCGCCGGTCGCCGCTCAGTCGACGCGTCAGTCGACGAGGTCGAGGGCGAGGTCGAGGATCGGCGAGGAGTGGGTGAGGCCACCGACGCTGAGGTAGTCCACCCCCGTGAGGGCGTAGTCGCGGGCCACGTCGAGCGTCAACCCACCGGTCGCCTCGAGCTCGACGTCCGCGCCGGTCGCACGGACCGCCTCGACGGTCTCGCGCAACAGCTCCACCGACATGTTGTCGCACAACAGGAACCGCGCGCCCACACCGACCGACTCCAGTGCCTCCGCCGTCGTGGTGACCTCGACCTGGACCGGGACGTCGGGGTAGGCGGCCCGCACCGCGGCATACGCCCGCGCCAGCGAACCGGCAGCGATCTTGTGGTTGTCCTTGATCATGGCCACGTCGTACAGGCCCATCCGCTTGTTCGTTCCACCCCCGGCCCGCACGGCGTACTTCTCCAGGGCGCGCAGTCCGGGCGTGGTCTTGCGGGTGTCGAGCACCGTGGCGCCGGTGCCGTCGAGTCGCTGCGCCCAGCGGCGGGTGTGCGTCGCGATCCCGGAGAGCCGGCAGACCAGGTTGAGCATGGTCCGCTCGCCGACGAGGACCACCTGGGTCGAGCCCACCACGGTCGCGACGACGTCACCGCGCAGGAGCTGGTCGCCGTCGGCGCGCTGGAGGGTGGTGCGCACCGGGTCCGCGCCGAGGCGGCGGGCCACCTCGTCGAAGACGAGCGGGAGCACCGGTATGCCGCCGAGCACGCCGGCGGCGCGCGCCACGACGTGCGCGGTGCTCAGCTGGCTGGGCGGGATGGTCGCCGCGGTGGTGACGTCGACCCCGTCGGGACCCCCGAGGTCCTCGTCGAGGGCCGTGCGGACCACCGCTAGGGCGTCGGACCCGGGGAACTGCAGGTCGGTCATGCGAGGTCCTGCTCGGGAACGGGGGCGAACGACGTCGTCACGGCGCCGTCGGCTCCGCGGGCCAGCAGGAGGTGGCCGCGCCACTGCGGGTCGTCCCGGTCGGGGAAGTCGGAGCGGACGTGTCCACCGCGGGTCTCCTCGCGCAGCGTCGCCGCCAGGGCCAGGGCCTGGCCGACGTGCAGGAGGTTGGTCGTCTCCCAGGACAGCGGACCGGGCTCCCCTGACGTCGCCGCGGCGGCGAGCTCGACCAGGGCCGCGCGAGTGGCAGCCAACGAGTCGGCCGAACGCACCGCACCCGCCCCGGTCGTCATGGCCGCCTGCACCTGCACGCGAGCCGAGCCGTCCAGCAGGGCGGTGTCCGTCGTCGGGGTGATGGACCCCGCCTGCGGCAGCTCGCCCACCAGCCGGGCAGTGATGTCGTCGGCGATCCGGTGGGCGAACACCAGTCCTTCCAGCAGCGAGTTGGAGGCGAGCCGGTTGGCACCGTGGACGCCGGTGCAGGAGACCTCCCCACACGCATACAGGCCGTCGAGGGAGGTGCGACCAACCAGGTCGGTGCGGACCCCGCCACTGGCGTAGTGCTGGGCCGGTGCGACCGGCAGCAGGTCGGTGGCCGGGTCGAACCCGAGCTCGCGGCACCGCGCCACGATCGAGGGGAACCGTCCCTCGAGGAACTCGCGCCCGAGGTGGCGGGCGTCGAGGAAGACGTGCTTGGCACCGGTCTGGTGCATGCGGTCGACGATCGCGCGCGAGACCACGTCGCGGGGCGCGAGGTCGGCCAGGGGGTGCTGCCCCTGCATGAACCGCACCCCGTCGCGGTCGACGAGGAACGCACCCTCGCCACGGACCGCCTCGGAGATGAGCGGCTGCTGGCCGCTGGACCCCTCACCGAGCCACAGCACCGTCGGGTGGAACTGCACGAACTCGATGTCGGCGAGCACCGCGCCGGCCCGCAGTGCGGCTGCCAGTCCGTCACCGGTGGCGACCGAGGGGTTGGTCGTGGCCGAGTAGACCTGGCCCAGGCCACCGGTCGCCAGGACCACGGCGCGGGCCAGGGCAGCGCCGACACCGTCCATCTGGCCCTCGCCGATGACGTGCAGGGTCACCCCGCACACGCGGCCCTCACCGTCCTGGAGCAGGTCGACCACGAGGGCGTGCTCGATGACCTCGATGCCCGGGTCGTCCTGCACCGCCCGCAGGGCGGCGATCAGGGCCCGGGAGATCTCCTTGCCCGTCGCGTCGCCGCCGGCGTGCGCGATGCGGTCACGGTGGTGACCCCCCTCGCGGGTGAGCTTCAGCTCGCCCTCGTCGTCGAGGTCGAACTCGGCGCCGAGCGCCACGAGCTCGTGGACGCGGGCCGGACCCTCGTGGACCAGGGTCGTGACGGCCGGTACGTCGCACACCCCGGCACCGGCCACGAGCGTGTCGTGCAGGTGCTCCTGCGGGGAGTCGGCCGGGTCCAGCGCAGCGGCGATGCCCCCCTGGGCCCACTGCGTCGAGCCCTCGCTGAGCACCGTCTTGGTGACCAGCAGCACCCGGTCGACCCGTTGCCGCAGCCGCAGCGCGGTCGTCAGGCCGGCGATCCCGGAGCCGACCACGACGACGTCGGCCGACGCGGTCCACCCGGGCTCCCCCGCGACGAGCCACCGCGGCACCACCAGTGCGGGGCCCGTACCGGGCGCCTGGTCAGTCGACATCCGGGCGACCCGTCCCGGGCACGACCGCAGCGGCGGCCGCCGTGGTGACCGGCGCCGCGGGGATCGACGCGGTGGCGCCGCCGACCTCCGAGAAGACCTCGAGCGCCCGCCCGCCGGGGCCGATGAGCAGCGGGACGTTGTCGATGAGCCGGGTGGTGCCGACCCGACCGGCAACGGCCAGCAGCGCCTCGCCGTGGTACCACTCGGGCACGTCCTCCAGGGTCGAGGGGTGGACCAGGACCAGGTAGTCGACCAGCGCCAACGGCTCGCGCACGAGCACCGTCCGGGCGGCCCGGCGGATCGCCGACGGCCCCTCGGCCGCGGCCTCGGCACCGGCCCGCAGCGCCGTGTGCAGGCAGAGCGCGACCTCGCGGTCGGAGGCGGTGAGGTAGGTGTTGCGGCTGCTCATCGCCAGCCCGTCGGCCTCGCGGACGGTGGGCACGGAGACCACGTCGACCGGGAAGTCGAGGTCGCGCACCATCCGGCGGATGAGCAGCAGCTGCTGCGCGTCCTTCTGCCCGAAGTACGCGCTGTCGGCGGCGCAGAGGTGCAGCAGCTTGGCCACGACGGTCAGCATCCCGTCGAAGTGGCCGGGGCGGGCCTGACCCTCCAGGACGTTGCCGAGCGGGCCGGCCGAGATGCGGACCCCGGGGTCGCCGTCCTGGTAGATCACGTCGGGGGTCGGGGCGAAGACGAGGTCGACACCGGCCTTGCGGCAGATCTCCATGTCGGAGTCGAAGGTGCGCGGGTAGCGCGACAGGTCCTCGCGCGGCCCGAACTGCAGGGGGTTGAGGAAGATCGTCACCACGACGTGGGCGGCCTTGCGGCGAGCCGTCTCGATGAGGGTCGCGTGCCCTTCGTGCAGGGCGCCCATCGTCATGACCACGGCCACGTCACCACCGGTGAGCCTGGCCCGGGCCTCGCGGAGCTCGGTGCGGGTGCGCGCGACGACGGGGCCGACAGGACCGTCGGGTCCGGGAGGTGCGGAGCGTCCTGCGATCGTGGGGCTCCCGGTGGGGCGGAGGTCGCTCACTTATCGCTCCTGATCGCTCGCGAGGATGTCCAGCAGTGGCTCTGCGGCCTGCGCGCGCAGGCGTCCGCTGGCCAGGGCCCGCTCCGCCGTGGCCCGCGCCAGCGCCACATAGGTCGACCGGATGTCGGGGGGAAGTCGCTGCAGCTGGCGCAGGTGCTCGGCCACGGTACCCGCATCACCCCGGGCGACCGGACCGGTGAGGGCGGCGTCACCGGCACGCAGGGAGTTGTCGAGGGCCGCGGCGACCAGCGGGCCCAGGACCCGCGCCGGGGTCTGGACACCGGCGGCGGTGAGCGCCTGCAGCGACTGGGCGACCAGGGTGACGAGGTGGTTGGCGCCGTGGGCCAGGGCTGCGTGGTAGAGCGGACGCATCTCCTGCTCGACCCATACCGGCTCCGAACCGATCTCGAGGACGAGGGCCTCGGCCACCGCCCGCAGCGGCTCGGGCGCGGTCACGCCGAAGCAGGCCTCGACGAGCCGGTCGAGGTCCAGCGCCGTGCCCGTGAACGTCATCGCCGGGTGCAGGGCCAGCCCGAGGATGTGCTGGTCCAGCGCCGGTTCGAACACCTCGAGCCCGTGCCGTCCCGACGTGTGCACGACGAGCTGACCGGCCTGCCACGTGCGGGTGGCGGCGAGCCCGGCCACGAGGTCGGCGAGCGCGTCGTCCGGCACGGCGAGGACGACCAGCTCGGCCCGCCGGACCACGTCCTCCACCGGGAGGACCGGTGTGCCGGGGAGCAGCTCCTGCGCGCGGGTGCGGGACGCCTCGCTCACGCCCGAGGCAGCCACGAGCCGGTGACCGGCCCGGCGCAGTGCCGCGCCGAGGACGGCGCCGACCCGGCCGGTGCCGACCACGCCGACAGCGAGCCGTGCGGGACGATCGTCGGCCGAGGTCACGCGAGCACGCTACCGCCAGCCCCGACGGCGGCGTACGCGGCGCCCATCCGCCGGGAGCGACGTCCCGTCCGCGGCGACGACGTGCCGGGTCACACCGTCCTTCTGACGGACCCGCGGGCCGCCCCGGCATCGATAGCGTGTTCCCGATGGCTGGGGTCGAGTGGCGGGACGCGTGGCAGGACGCGTTGTACGGACCGCGGGGGTTCTACCGGGATGAGCGGGGACCCCACGGTCACTTCACGACGGCCACGCACGGCACCGCCGGCGCGGTCCTCGCGGGGGCGCTGGCCCTGCTGGCCCACGAGCACGGGCTCACCCATGTGGTCGACGTCGGCGCCGGGCGCGGCGAGCTGCTGCAGCACCTCCACGCGGCCGACCCCGGCCTGCGCCTCACCGGTGTCGACGTGGTCGACCGCCCCTCGGCCCTGCCCGCACCGGTCGAGTGGGTCACCTCCCCCGGCGGTCGTGAGCTGCCGACCAGCCTGCGACAGCTCTCCAGCGCCCTGGTCCTGGCGCACGAGTGGCTCGACGTGGTCCCCTGCACCGTCGGCGAGGTCGACACCGCGCTGGTCCTGCGCACCCTGGAGGTCGACCCGACGACCGGCGCCGAGACCCTGGGCAGACCCGTCGACGGACCCGAGCTGGCGTGGGCCGAGGTGCACTGGCCGACCGCGGAGCCCGGTGACCGCGTCGAGGTCGGGCTCAGCCGCGACCAGGCCTGGACGGCGCTGCTCGAACGGGTGCACAGCGGGCTGGCCGTCGCGGTCGACTACGGCCACCGCGGAGGCTCCCGACCCCTGCACGGGACGCTGGCGGCATACCGGCAGGGACGCGAGGTGACGCCGGTGCCGGACGGGTCGTGCGACCTCACCGCCCACGTCGCCATGGACACCCTCGACCACGACGACCTGCTCGACCAGCGCACCGTCCTGCGCGGGCTCGGGGTCAACGGGGCCACGCCGTCGTTCGCCCTCGCTGCGCAGGACCCGCAGGCCTACCTGCGCGCCCTGGAACGCTCCTCGGCCTCGGCCACGCTCACCGCTGCGGGCGGGTTCGGCGACTTCTTGTGGGCGGTCAAGCGCGTGGGCTGACCACCAGCCGCTCGAACCCCCGCAGCACGAACGTCGGTCGGCGCTCGGCCTCGACCACCTCGAGGTCGGGGAAGCGCGCGAGCAGGGTCCGCAGCGAGATCTCCAGCTCCAGCCGGGCCAGCGGTGCGCCGAGGCAGAAGTGGATGCCCGCCCCGAAGGCCAGGTGGGGGTTCGGGTCGCGGGTGGGGTCGAACCGGTCCGGGTCGGCGAAGACAGCCGGGTCGCGGTTGGCCGCCCCGAGCAGCGCAGCCACCTTGTCGCCGGGCTCGAGGTGGATCCCGCCGACGTCGGCGGGCGCCTTGGCGGTGCGCTCGAACAGGTGCAGCGGGCTGTCGTGGCGCAGGAACTCCTCCACCAGCCGCGCCAGCGCCGCGTCATCGGCGACGTCCACCTGCGGCCGGTCGGGGGCGGTCAGCCACGAGTGCAGGCCGTTGCCGAACCCGTTGACACTCGCCTCGTGGCCGGCGTTGAGCAGCAGCACGGCGGTGGCGACGAGCTCGTGCGCCGACAGCCGGTCGCTGCCGTCGCGGGCCTGGACGAGGTCGCTGAGGAGGTCCTCACCGGGCGCCTTCGCGCGGTGGGCGGCGAGCTCCTCCACGTATGCCGCGAACTCGGCGCTCGCGGCCCGCGCCTGCGCCTCGTCCTCGGGCGTGCGGTCGACCTCGTACATCCTGACGATGGCCTGGCTCCACGGGCGCAGGTGGGCGCGCTCGGACTCGGGCACCCCGAGCAGCTCGGCGATGACCAGGACGGGCAACGGCTCGGCGTACCCCTGCAGCACGTCGAACTCCCCGTCGGGCAGGTCGGCGAGCAACCCCGCCGCGAGCTCCTCGATGCGAGGCGCGAGGCGCTGCACGTGGCCGCGGCCGAACGCGCCGGCGACCAGCCGCCGCAGCCGGGTGTGCTTCGGGGGCTCGCTGTCGAGGATGGAGTCGGCGTGCAGCCAGTTGAAGGTGTCCCAGTCGGCGTCGGGGGTGCGCGGCCCGAACACCCGACCCAGGCGACGGTCGCGCAGGACGGCCCCCGCCTCGGCGTGACCGGTGGCGAGCCACACCCCCATACCGCTGTGCCAGGCCAGCGGCGCGGCCGAACGCAGGGCAGCCAGGTGGGGGTAGGGGTCGGCGACCACGGCCGGGTCGGTGAGGTCGAGGAGGTCGGCGGCGTCGACGGGGTTCGCGGTGGTGGCGGGGGGCACCCCTGCAGCCTGCCGCAGGGCCGCGGGTTTTGTCAGGGGCCCCTGCGAGGGCAGACTGGATCGTTGCTGACCGTCGAAAGGACCTCCCTGTCCCATGAAGCACCAGCGACTGCCCCTGGCCGCGACCGTCCTGGCCGCCGCCCTGGCGACCTCGGCCTGCGGAGGCGGCGGCACCTCCGAGAGCCCGGTGACCGTCACCGTGACGCCCACCGTGACCGCGGGCGACTCCTCCGCACCGGGCTCGAGCACCACGAGCACCACGAAGCCCGCAGCCCCCACCAGCGACGTGGTGGGTCGGGCCTTCGACTACGGCGTCGTCACCAAGGTGAGCAAGGTCGCCGGCGTGAGCGTGATCGAGCTCGACCGCTTCACCTGGACCAAGCTCAGCGACGCCAAGCTGGCCCGCAGCGGGGTGCCGAAGCAGCTCTTCAAGGGCAAGCCGCCCTACTCCAACCAGAACGACACCATCACCTTCACGATCCCGCTGGCTGATGGCGCCCGGATCCTCTACCACCACTGCGTCGCGGCCGACCAGCCGTTGCAGACGAGGTCGGCCACGATCCAGGAGCTCGCCGACCTCGGCGACCGCGAGAACACCGTGGTCGTCGGCCTCGATGACCGCGGCCGCCTCACGACGGCCGACAACATCGCAGGCTGTCCCGGCTGAGCCGGCCCCGGTCACACCGCCTGCGTGCCGGGCGGCATACGGCAGACTGACGGCCATGACCACCCAGGGAGGGCGCGAGCTCACCGTCGGCCTCGGTGCCGGCGGCCTCGCGTCCGCCGACATGGTCCTCAACATCGGCCCCCAGCACCCCGCCACCCACGGGGTGCTGCGCCTGCGGATCGTCGTCGACGGCGAGCGCATCGTCACCGCCGAGCCCATCGTCGGCTACATGCACCGCGGCGCGGAGAAGCTGTTCGAGGTGCGCGACTACCGCCAGATCGTCGTCCTCGCCAACCGGCACGACTGGCTCTCGGCGTTCTCCTCCGAGCTCGGTGTCGTCCTGGGCGTGGAGCGCATGCTCGGTATGGAGGTGCCCGAGCGGGCGGTCTGGGCGCGCACCTTGCTGGCCGAGCTCAACCGGGTGCTCAACCACCTGATGTTCCTCGGCTCCTACCCGCTCGAGCTCGGCGCCATCACCCCGATCTTCTACGCGTTCCGTGAGCGCGAGGAGCTCCAGGCCGTGATGGAGGAGGCGTCCGGCGGCCGCATGCACTACATGTTCAACCGGGTCGGCGGCCTCAAGGAGGACCTCCCCGCCGGTTGGCTCGGTCGCGTCGCCCACGCGGTGGCCGCCGTCCGCGGTCGGGTGCCCGACCTCGAGGCGCTCATCGTGGGCAACGAGATCCTCGAGGCCCGCACCCGCGGCGTGGGGGTGCTCTCACCGCAGACCATTGCGGCGTATGGGGTTTCGGGTCCGATCGCGCGGGCGTCCGGTGTCGACATGGACCTGCGTCGCGACGAGCCCTACCTGGCGTATGCCGAGCTCTTCGCCGAGGGCGGCCCCGGCCGCGTGGTCACGCGGTCGGCCGGCGACTGCCTGGCACGCCTGGAGGTGCTGCTCGAGCAGGTGCACGTCAGCCTCGACCTCGCCGAGGCCTGCCTGGACCGGCTCGGCTCCCTGCCCCGTGGCCCGGTCAACGTGAAGCTGCCCAAGGTGCTCAAGGTGCCCGAGGGCGACCTCTACACCGCCACCGAGAACCCGCTCGGCTTCAACGGCTACTACCTCGTGTCCCGCGGCGAGAAGACCCCGTGGCGGCTCAAGCTGCGGTCGGCGTCCTTCAACAACGTCGCCGTGCTCGCGGAGGTCCTGCCCGGCAACCTCATCGCCGACATGGTGGCGATCCTGGGGTCGATGTTCTTCGTCGTCGGCGACGTCGACAAGTAGCCGGTGAGTGGGGTCAGTCGTCCTGCTCGCCGCGGTCGGGGGGGTCGACCCGGCACATCCGCTGGGTGAACATCCCCGCGGTGGCGAGCACGACGGCAGCCACGCACAGGGCGACCAGGCGCCAGAGCAGGTCGCGGTACCCCGGCAGGGACAGCTCGGCGAGCGCATGGGCGGCCTGCGCCGCATACCAGCCCAGGACCGCGGCGCCGGTCAGGGCGGCGGCCTGCGCGAGCACCAGGGTGCGCGCGGCCCGGATGGGGCTGAGGGGCTTGGTCGCCTCACCGCGCAGGAACCGGCGGACCGGCAGCCCTGCCCCCACGACGAGCACCGACAGGACCAGCAGCAGCACCGAGGAGATCCACGGGGCCGGGCCGAGTAGGGCGCCGGTGGCGAGGTAGATGCGCCACCCGATCCACGACACCGCACCCACCACGAGGGCCGTTGCGGCGAGCTGCGCCCAGCGCAGCCCCAGACCGTCGTTCACCACGGCCCCTCCAGCAGGTCGACGTCCGGGCCCGGGCGCACTCCTGAGGTGTCGAGCCCGGCCACGAGGTCGGCGACGCGACGGACCGTGCCCGCCACGCGCAGCACCGCGTCGGGTTCGACCCGCAGCCACGGCACCAGCACGAAGGCCCGCTCGTGGGCCCGGGGATGCGGCAGGGTCAGCGTCGCGCTGTCCATGACGACATCGGTGTCGAACACCGGGTCGCCGTACTGCACCAGGTCGAGATCCAGGGTGCGCGGCCCCCAGCGGACCTCGCGGGTGCGGCCGTGGGTGAGCTCGATCTCGTGCAGCCCGGCGAGCAGCGACGAGGGCGCCAGGTGGGTCGTGCCGGTGACCACGGCGTTGAGGTATGCGGCCTGGTCCGGACCGCCCACGGCGTCGGTCTCCACGACGGGTGAGACGTCGGTGATGTCGATCAGTCCGTAGAGCTCGATGGTGGCGTCGTGCAGGATCTCGACCGAGTCGCCGACGTTGGAGCCGAGCGCGATGACCACCAGCGCCTGGCGCTCCCGCACGACCCGCACCTGGACGTCGGTGAAGGGATGTCCCACCGGCGCCTGGGGCTTGTGGACGACGACCTCGACGGCCTCGACCAGCGGACGGGTCAGGACCTTGTCGGCGATCCTGGCCGCGAGGGCCTCGATGAGGTCGAGCGGTTCGCCTTCGATGAGGGCGACGACGTCACCGGCGACCTCGGCGTAGCTGACGGTGTCGGCCAGGTCGTCACTGGCCCCCGCCGGCACGAGGTCGACCTGCATGGTGACGTCGACGACGAAGACCTGCCCGTCCCGCTTCTCGAAGTCGAGCACCCCGTGGTGGCCCTGGGCAGAGATGCCCTTGAGGACGATCTGGTCGGTCACGGTGTCATTCCCCGTCGGTGGTGCGGTCGGTGGCGTGGTCGGTCGCCTGGTCGATGGCTGCGGTGGCGCGCAAGGCGTCCAGGGTCGAGGGAACGTGGTGGACGCGAAGGCCCCAGGCACCGAGCCGGGCCGCGTGGACCGAGGTGGCCGCCGTCGCGACGTCGCGCTCTGCCGGAGGTCGGGGCGCGTCGCCCTCGCCGAGGCCGAGTCGGCCGAGGAAGGTCTTGCGCGACGTGCCGACCAGGACCGGGTGGCCGAGGTCGACGACCCGGTCGAGGTGGCGCAGCAGGGACCAGTTGTGGTGGGCCAGCTTGGCGAACCCGAACCCCGGGTCGAGCACCAGCCGATCGGCAGCGACCCCGGCCGCCACCAGGTCGCCGGCCCGGGCCGCGAGCTCGGCACAGACCTCGGCGACGACGTCGTCGTAGACCGCCTTCGACTGCATGTCGACGCTGTGCCCGCGCCAGTGCATGGCGACGAACGGCACGCCGGCACCTGCCACGACACCCACCATGGCCTCGTCGGCACGCCCACCGCTGACGTCGTTGACGATCGTGGCACCGGCTGCGAGGGCCTGCTCGGCGACCGCAGCCCGCATCGTGTCGACCGACACCACGGCACCGGCTGCGGCCAGTGCCTCGATGACGGGGAGCACCCGGCGCAGCTCCTCCTGGACCGAGGGTCGCTGGGCGCCAGGTCTGGTCGACTCCCCGCCGACGTCGAGGACGTCGGCGCCCTGGGCGAGCAGCTCGTGGCCGTGCGCGATCGCGGCAGAGGGCTCGAACCACTCACCTCCGTCGCTGAAGGAGTCCGGGGTGACGTTGACGACCCCCATGACGACGGGGAGCCCGTCGCCCCGGCGCAGCGGCCACGGGCCGCGCACGGAGGCGTTCTCAGCGCTCACAGCCGCCGGCCGATCCGGCCGAGACTCGGCCAGGTGAGGAACGCCTCGGCCTCCAGGGCCGCGAGGCCCACCCGCGGCAGGTCCGACCCGGCGGGGTACAGCAGGAACCGCGGTTGCCAGTCCGGCTGGAACTTGGCGTTGAAGCGGTAGAGGCTCTCGATCTGCAGCCAGCGCGAGGCGAACACCAGCACCGACCGCCACGCCCGCAGGACCGGGCCGGCACCGAGCTTCTCGCCGCGCTCCAGGGCCGAGCGGAAGGCTGCGAAGTTGAGGGACACCCGTCGCACGCCCAGGGTGGGAGCGGCCTTGAGCGCCTCGACGATCATCAGCTCGTTGACCCCGCCGTCGGCCGCGCTGTCGCGGCGCATGACGTCCAGGGACATGCCGTCAGCACCCCAGGGGACGAACTGCAGGAACGCGCGCACGGCTCCATCCTGCCGTGCCGTGACGAAGACGCAGTCCGGGTCCGCGTCGTCGAGCAGGCGGCCCAGGGCCATCGAGAACCCGCGCTCGGTGTCGGACGAGCGCCAGGCCGCCGCATCGGCCATCGCCAGGTCCCGCAGCGCCGGGTCGACGTCGCGCACCCGGGTGATGTCGACGGAGTACCCCGCGCGGGCGATCCGGCTCACCATCTGGCGGACGTTGCGCATCGGCCGGCCCTCGAGGCTGAAGGTGGTCGTGTCGACCACGGCCTCGTCCCCGAGCTCGAGCGCGGACATCCCGGTCTGCCGGACCCAGGTGGTGCCGGCGTGCTCCGAGCAGCCGAGCACGGCAGGTGTCCACGCGTGGTCGCGGGCCTTGGCCACGAAGGCGTCGATCGCGCCCGGCCAGGCCTCGGGGTCGCCTATCGGGTCACCGCTGGCGAGCATCACGCCCGACACGACCCGGTAGGCGACGGCCGCCTTGCCGGACTCGGACCAGACCACGCTCTTGTCGCGGCGGGTGTTGAAGTAGGCCAGCGAGTCGCCGTGGCCGGCCATCAGGGTGCGCAGCCGGGCCTCCTCGTCGTCCGTCAGCTCGGGATGGGGCTCCGGGGTGCGCAGCGCGAGGTAGACCGGCGTGAGCATCGTCATCAGACCGAGGCCGAGCAGCAGGGAGCCGACGACGTCGACCGAGCGGTCCTGGCTGAACGTGATCGGGCCGTTGGCCCCGACGAACCCGTAGAGCAGCTCCTGACCCAGCTCGCCCAGCCCCGGGAACCCGCCGGGGATGTCGCGCCGGTTGAGCCAGATCACCAGGACACCCGCGGCCACCGACACCAGGAGCAGCACCGCGAAGGCCCGCACCGCACGCCACCGGGTGCTCGGGTCGCCGAGCGCCCGGAACTCGCCGCGGTAGCGCACCAGCAGGAGCAGGCCGAAGGCGGACACCAGGGCAGCCGCCGGCTCGGCCTTGAGGCCGTGCAGGACGACCGACAGCGCCAGCAGGACCACGGCAGCCCGCCAGGCCCGGAGCTTGCGGCGCTTGAGGGAGTGGCCGAGCACGAGCAGGAACACCCCGGAGACCACGGTCGCCGCGGCCGCTGCATCCGACAGCGCACCGGGCAGCAGGTCGGCGAGACCCTCGAGCCGGACCCGCCAGGTGTGCAGCAGCCCGGTGACCAGGTCGATCGCACCGATGAGGTAGGTCAGGTTGCCCAGCAGGCGCGGGACGGTGCGGGCCGTGAGGACGGCCGGCAGTCTCGAGGGGATCTTCGCGGAGAGGGCGGACAGGGGGGAGCGCGAGTGTTCGCGTCCGGTCACCGCTTGCCCCCGAGCAGCAACGCCATCGCCTCGGCGCGGGTCGCGGGGTCGCGCAGCTGACCGCGGACCGCGGACGTGATGGTGCGTGAGCCGGCCTTGCGGACCCCGCGCATCGACATGCACAGGTGCTCGCACTCCACCACGACGATGACCCCTTGGGCACCGACGTGCTCCACGAGCGCGTCGGCCACCTGGGTGGTGAGGCGCTCCTGCACCTGCGGCCGCCGGGCGAACATCTCGACCAGCCGGGCCAGCTTGGACAAGCCCGTCACCCGGCCGTCGTGGCCGGGGATGTAGCCGACGTGCGCGACTCCGTGGAACGGCACGAGGTGGTGCTCGCACATGCTGTAGACCTCGATGTCGCGCACGAGGATCATCTCTTCGTGGTCGATCTCGAACGTCTTGGACAGCACCTGCGCCGCGTCGAGCCCGAGCCCGGCGAAGAACTCGCCGTAGGCCCGGGCCACGCGGGCCGGGGTCTCCCTGAGGCCGTCCCGGTCCGGGTCCTCACCGATGGCGAGCAGCAGCTCGCGCACCGCCGCCTCGGCTCGGGCATGGTCCACCGCGTGCGAGGGACCGTCAGTGGTCATTCGGGTTGACCTGACCACCCTCGGGGATCTCGATGACCTGCGTCGGCGGGTGCTCCTCGGGAGCCTTGACCGCACCGGCCTCGGCCGCCTTGTGGATCGCCTCGGCCGTGTGGCGGTCGGTGCCCGCCGACTCCAGGGAGTGTGAGCTGCCGTTCTGCGCTGCCTTCTCGGCCGGGGTGAGCACCGGAGGCTGGTCGGACAGGAAGCGCGTCTCGCTCGACAGCCACGTCGGGCGCACGGGCCGCTTGCGGATGGGCTCGAAGATCGCGGCGAGCTCCTTGGCGTTGAGCGTCTCGTGCTCGAGCAGGTCGAGCACGAGCTTGTCGAGGATGTCGCGGTTGTCGTTGATGACGTGCCACGCCTCGTCGTGCGCGGCATCGATGAGCTTGCGCACCTCGGTGTCGACGATCCCCGCGATCTCCTCGGAGTAGTCGCGCTGGTGGCCCATGTCGCGCCCGAGGAAGACCTCGCCCTGGCTCTGGCCCAGCTTGATGGCGCCGATGCGCTCGCTCATGCCGTACTCGGTGACCATCTTGCGGGCCATGCCGGTGGCCTTCTCGATGTCGTTGGAGGCGCCCGTGGTGGGGTCGTGGAAGACGATCTCCTCGGCGACGCGGCCACCCATGGCGTAGGACAGCTGGTCGAGGATCTCGTTGCGGGTCGTGGAGTACTTGTCGTCGGTCGGCATGACCATCGTGTAGCCGAGCGCCCGACCGCGGGGCAGGATCGTCACCTTGGTGACCGGGTCCAGGTGGTTCATCGCCGCGGCGACGAGCGCGTGGCCGCCCTCGTGGTAGGCCGTGATCTTGCGCTCCTTGGCGGACATGATCCGGGTGCGCTTCTGCGGGCCCGCGATGACGCGGTCGATGGCCTCGTCGAGGGCGTTGTCGTCGATGAGCTTGCCGTCGCTGCGCGCGGTGAGCAGGGCAGCCTCGTTGAGCACGTTCGCGAGGTCGGCACCGGTGAAGCCGGGCGTACGGCGCGCGACGGCGAGCAGGTCGACCCCGGTGGCCATCGGCTTGCCCTGGGAGTGCACCTCGAGGATGCGGTGGCGACCGATCATGTCGGGGGCCTCGACCGCGATCTGCCGGTCGAACCGGCCGGGGCGCAGCAGCGCCGGGTCGAGGATGTCCGGGCGGTTGGTCGCCGCGATGAGGATGACGTTGGTCTTGACGTCGAAGCCGTCCATCTCGACGAGCAGCTGGTTGAGCGTCTGCTCGCGCTCGTCGTGCCCACCGCCGAGACCGGCGCCACGGTGGCGGCCGACCGCGTCGATCTCGTCGACGAAGACGATGGCCGGGGCGTTGGTCTTGGCCTGCTCGAACAGGTCACGCACGCGGGACGCACCCACACCGACGAACATCTCGACGAAGTCCGAGCCGGAGATCGAGTAGAACGGGACACCGGCCTCACCGGCGACCGCGCGGGCGAGCAGCGTCTTGCCGGTGCCGGGAGGGCCGTAGAGCAGCACGCCCTTGGGGATCTTGGCGCCGACCGCGAGGAACTTGGACGGCTCGGCCAGGAACTCCTTGATCTCGTGGAGCTCCTCGACGGCCTCGTCCGCACCCGCCACGTCGGCGAAGGTGACCTTCGGGGTGTCCTTGGTGGCGAGCTTGGCCTTGGACTTGCCGAACTGCATGACGCGCGAGCCGCCGCCCTGCATCTGGGTCATCAGGAACCAGAACAGCCCGAGCAGGATGATGATCGGGAAGATGGAGCCGAGCAGGGCCAGGAAGGGGTTGGTGCCCTTGATCTCCTGGTTGACCCCACCCGAGGGCGGGTTGTCCTGGAGCAGCTGGATGAAGCCCGGGCCGGCTGCCTCGACGTACTCGGTGCGGACCTTGGTCGCACCCTTGACGTTCTTGCCGTCGGAGTAGGACTGGCCACCCTTGAGGTCGAGGTCGACGACCTCGTTGTTGGTGATCGTGACCTTCTCGACCTTCTTCTCCCTGATGAGCTGCTGGGCAGCGGAGGTGTCGATCCGGGTGTAGCCACCGGAGTCGCTGAAGGAGAAGACCATCAGCGTGATCGCGATGACGGCGACGACCCAGAACAACGGGGCCCGAAGGATGCGCTTGAAATCCATGTGTGTAGCGGGGCTGGCCGCCCCGTGCCTCCTGCTCGATCACGCTGTTGTGCCACGACCCGGAACTGGGTGCGGCTCTACCACGACGGTACTACGGAGGTGCTGGCGTGGTTCGTGCTGGACAACGACCCGGGTGGGCCGGGTGTTCCGACGGCGCCACGTGCTGCGGGGCGTCCCGAGGCACGGACGAGGCGGTTGCGCCCTAGGCGTAGACGTGCGGAGCCAGGGTGCCCACGACGCGCAGGTTGCGGTACTGCTCCGCGTAGTCGAGGCCGTAGCCGACGACGAACTCGTTCGCGATGTCGAATCCGACCCACTTGACGTCGATCTCGACCTTCGCGGCCTCCGGCTTGCGCAGCAGGGTGCAGATCTCGACCGAGGCCGGGGAACGGGACTCCAGGTTGGACTTGATCCAGGACAGCGTCAGGCCGGAGTCGACGATGTCCTCGACGATCAGGACGTGCTTGCCGGTGATGTCGGTGTCCAGGTCCTTGAGGATCCGCACCACCCCCGAGGACTTGGTGCCCGAACCGTAGGACGAGACCGCCATCCAGTCGACGGGCGCAGTGCCCGGCAGGGCCCTGGAGAGGTCGGCCATGACCATGACGGCCCCCTTGAGGACACCGACGAGCAGCAGGTCCTTGCCCTCGTACTCGGCCCAGACCTCCTTGGCCAGCTCGGCCAGGCGGGCGTGGATCTCCTCCTCGGTGATGAGGATCTTCTCCAGATCGGCTCCCATGTGGGCAGCGTCCACGGCTCTTCTCCAACTCTCGGTGGGTCTGACGGTCGGCGCCCGCGGGCGCCGGTGGGTGGATCGGGTGCGGGGCTATTCAACCGGAGGCGGTGGACCGATGGATACCCGCCCACCGGCCCTGGTCGCCACCAGCGGCCCGGGCAGGCTCACGGGGCCCTGTCCGTGCCAGCCGGTGAGGAGTGCGTCGCACGCCTCGGTGTGCCGCGTGCTCACCTGCCCGGCCGGCGCGCCTGCCGCGATGGCGGCCCGGCGCCACACGCGGGTGCGTACGGCGCGGGGCAGCCGCTCGAGGTCCGTCACCGCCCACGGGCCCTCCCCCAGGGCGGCCACCGCCTGTCCGGCGAGCTGGTCGAGGTGGTCGGCGTCCTCACGCAGCTGTTCGGCGGAGCGGGCGAGGGCAGCAGCCACGCCGGGGCCCAGGTCGCCTTCGAGGTCCGCCAGGGCGCGGCGGGCGCGGACCCGGGTGAAGGCCGCGTCCTCGTTCATCGGGTCGTCCCACCAGGTCAGCCCCTGCGCGACGCAGGACGCCCGGGTCTGGTCCCTCGACACCCCGAGGAGGGGACGCCGGACGTGGTCCCGGGCCCGCGGCATACCGGCCAGGGACCTGGCTCCCGAGCCCCGCGCGAGGCCCAGCAGCACCTGCTCGGCCTGGTCGTCGAGGGTGTGGCCGAGCAGCACGAACCGGGCACCGTGGCGCGCGGCTGCCTCGGCGAGGGCGCCGTGGCGGGCGTCCCGAGCTGACGCCTCGAGCCCTCCCGGCCCCGTGAGGACGTCGACGGTCGCCCGGCTCACGGGCGCCAGCCCCAGGGCGCCGCACTGCTCGCTCGCCCGTCGGGCCACCTCCGCCGACCCCGCGACGAGCCCGTGGTCGACGACGACGGCACCGGCCCGGACCGCCCGCCTGGGAGCCTCGAAGGCCACGGCGGCGGCGAGGGCGAGGGAGTCCGCTCCCCCGCTGCACGCCACGAGGACGAGGTCGCCGGCAGCACACTCCGACAGGGTCGCTCGGACGGCCACCCGGACGGCGGCCGTCGCGGGATCCGGGCCGGTCACGGCCCCTCGGACGGTCGGGGGGCCGGGCCGGTCACCCGTGGACGCGGGCGACCCACGCGGACGGCGCCTCGATCTCGGCGGGCAGCGGCAGGGTGTCCGGTGACTCCCACACCCTGTTGAAGCCGTCGGTGCCGACCGCCGCGGTGACCTCGCGGACGAACACGGCGCCGTCGCGGTACTGGCGCATCTTGGCCTCGAGCCCGAGCAGGCGTCGCAGCACGCGGTCGAAGCCGCCCACACCCTTGCGGCGCTCGTTGAACCGGGCGCGGATGTGGGCGACCGAGGGGATCACCTTCGGGCCGACCTCGTCCATGACGACGTCCGCGTGGCCCTCGAGCAGCGACATGATCGCGGTGACCTCGGCGAGGCGGGCGCGCTGCTCGGGGGTCGCGATGATCTCGGTGATCCCGGCGCCGCCGGCCCTGAGGGCCTCGGGGAGCTGCTTCGCGAGGCGCTGCAGGGTGTCCTGCAGCGACTCGGGGTCCGGCACGAGGTCGGTGGCCAGCGAGCGGACCCGCTCGACCAGGTGGTCGCGCAACCACGGCACGGCGGTGAACTGCACCCGGTGGGTCTCCTCGTGCATGCAGACCCAGAGCCGGAAGTCGGACGGGTCGACGCCGAGCTCGCGCTCGACCTGCACGATGTTGGGCGCCACCAGCATGAGCTGGGGGGTGCCCCCCGGGGCGAGGTCGTACTGCCCGAGCACCTTGCCGGCCATGAACGCGAGCAGGGCACCGGTCTCGGCGCCCGTGACGCGACCGCCGATGGCCTTGGCGAGGTCACCGGGCGCCTTCTTCTGCTTGTCGATGAGGGCAGCGAAGACGGGGTCCATGAGTGCTGACATCGAGTCGGCGTTGAGCGCGATCCAGGTGGGCCGGTCGACGACGACCGCGTCGGGGGCGTCCCCCGGCGCCTGCAGGCGGGCGGTCTCGGCCACGGGCTGCTTGGCCCGCCGGGCGGCGTCCCGGACCTCGGCCACGACCGCTGCGGCCTCTGCGGCTGTCACGGTGGGCCCGGCGGGGACGAGTCGGGAGCCGGTGCTCTTGGCGAACTCCCAGTCGACGTAGCGGGTGGGCGACTGCAACGGCACGGTCATCCCCTCACGGTAGGTCAGCGGCACCCGCACGTTGCGAGCGCCGCCACGAAACGGTCCAACGCCGCCCGGGCCGCGAGCGTTCCGACCCCGGCCGGGACGCGGTCGGCCTGCACGACGTAGGAGAGCACCCGGCCGTCGGCGTCGATGACCGTGCCGGCCATCGAGCTCGTGCCGGTGAGGGTGCCGGTCTTGGCCCGGGCCAGGCCGGCGGCAGGGTGGGTGGTCGTGGTGGTGAACCGGCCCGCCAGGGTGCCGGTCAGCCCGGCGACGGGCAGCCCCGCGATGGTGTCCTGCATGGCCGGCACGGACCCGTCGGCGCCGAGCTGGAGCACGTCGGACAGCACCCGTGGCGACACCCGCTGCCCCGAGGAGAGCCCGCTGGTGTCCTTGATGACCGCGCCCGACAGGTCGACACCGTGGGCCGCGACGGTCTTCGTGACGAAGGCCACCGCGGCAGGGAAGGTCGCCTCGCCGCCCGCGGAGACCGCGGCCTGCCGGGCCAGGCCCTCGGTGAGCGCGTTGTCGCTGTCATCGAGGGCGAGGGCCAGGATGTCGCCGATCGGCGCCGACTCGACCGTGCCGAGCACGGCGGCCCCCTCGGGGACGGCGGTGGTCCAGGACTCCTCCGGTGTGAGCTCGGCCGTGATGCCCTGGGTCTTCAGGGCCGCCACGAAGGCTGCCGCGGTGGCCGCCTCCGGGTTGCGCGGGGCCGGGTGGAAGGGGACCGCGCGCTGGCCGGCGAGCCCGAGCATGGAGACGCCGCCGGTGTAACCGGCCGCAACGTCCGCCTGCAGCCAGGTCGGCGCCCACCGCGCCCCCCGGGCGTAGCTGGTGTCGAGGCGCAGCGTCACCGTGGACGTGCCCGACGCCTGAAGTGCAGTGCCGACCTGGGCGGCGAGGTCGCCGAGCCCGGCCCGCCCCTCGACCGAAGCGGGCATTCCCCGGCCCTTGGCGAGCATCGTGTCGCCGCCTGCGACCAGCACGATGCTGTCGGCGGAAGGGCCTTGGACCACGGTGGTGGGCAGGGTCGCGCGCGGGTCGAGGGTGGTGCCGACGGCGAGGGCGGTCAGCAGCTTGAGCGTCGAGGCCGGGGTGCGGGGTGCGTCGGGAGCCTTCTGCAGCAGCACCTGCCCGGTGAACGCGTCCCGTACGAGGTAGCCGGGCACCGGTCCGAGAGCCGGGTCGGCCACCACCGACCGCATCCGGGTGGCGAGCGCCGCGGGATCGGGGATCGGCGCCCCGGCCGACGCCGGCTGCAGCGGTTGGGCCGCCGGGTCCACGGTGGGCACCGTCGTCGGCGACGGCTGGGCTGCGGCGCCACTCGTCGCGCCCGGCCCGGGCCTCGTGGCTCTGTCGTGGCGGTGGACGTCGTGGCCCCGGTGGAGGCAGTCGTGGGAGGGTGAGCTCCAGCCCGGGTGAGGATCCCGGGGGCGACGTCGTAGACGTCGAGCGCGCCATACCCGAGGACGAGCACGAGCAGCGCCGCCACCGCAGCGAGGACGCGACGCACTCGACCCCCTCAGCGCTGGACTTGCGTCATACGGAACACTTGCCCGCGAGCCTAGGTCATAGGCAAGGGCATCAACGGAAGGGACCAGCGTCGTGGAGTTCGACGTCACCATCGAGATCCCCAAGGGTCATCGCAACAAGTACGAGGTCGACCACGAGACCGGACGCATCCGCCTGGACCGCCTCCTGTTCACGTCCACCCGCTACCCCGCCGACTACGGCTACGTCGAGGACAGCCTGGGCGAGGACAGCGACCCGCTCGACGCCCTGGTGCTCCTGGAGGAGCCGACCTTCCCCGGCTGCCTCGTGCGCGTGCGCCCCATCGGCATGTTCCACATGCGCGACGAGGCCGGCGGCGACGACAAGATCCTCTGCGTACCGGCCGGCGACCCCCGCCAGGCCCACCTGGTCGACCTCGAGCAGGTCAGCAGCTTCGACCGCCTCGAGATCCAGCACTTCTTCGAGACCTACAAGGACCTCGAGCCGGGCAAGTCCGTCGAGGGCGCGCACTGGGCAGGGCGAGAGGATGCCGAGCGTGTGGTGCGTGAGGCCATCGAGCGCGCCAAGGCCGCCGGCATGACGACCGCCCGCTGGCGCATGCCCGACGTGCACGCCGAGCCGATGTCCGAGGCCAAGCCGCCCACCGAGTGAGCTGCGCCTCCCGCTGACACCACCGAGCCCCCGGCCGACTCACGTCGGACCGGGGGCTCTGCTGGTGCGGTGCCAGGTGGTGCTGCGGTCAGGGGCGTCCGCCGTACGGCAGCAGGTCCGAGCGGTAGATCGAGGCGTACCGGACGTTGGCGCCCGTGTAGGGAGCCTCGATCATCTGGCCGCCACCGATGTAGAGCCCCATGTGGTGGCTGGTGGGCCCGTCGCTGCCGTAGAAGACGAGGTCGCCGGGTTGCAGGTCGCTGATGGCCACCCGCGTCGTCTCGGCCCACTGGGCGCCGGTGTAGTGCGACAGGGAGACGCCGGCCCGCTCCCAGGCGCGCATCGTCAGACCGGAGCAGTCGAAGGAGTCCGGACCGGCCCCGCCCCACAGGTAGGGCTTGCCGATCTGGGCGCGGGCGTAGGCGATGACGGCGGAGACTCCACCGCTGGTCGGCGGCGGGGGCGGCGGTGTCGGGTCGGCAGGCTTGGGTGCCGGCGGCCTGGGCTTGGACGGCTGCGGCTTCTGCGGCGTGGGCCTGGCGCTCTTGGCGGCGGCAGCGGCCTTCTCGGCGGCGAGGGCGGCCGCGCGCTGACGAGCCGCTTCGGCGGCAGCGCGGGCAGCGGCCTGCTGCGCGGTCTTCCTGGCGGCAGCGGTCTGTGCCGCCCTGGCCCGCTCCTGCGCCAGGCTGGCCTGCTTGGCGGCCTCGGCCGCGGCGGCGCGGGCGACCGCGGCGGCGGCGAGCCCGTCCTGGCGCTGGCGCTCGAGGTCGACCGAGGTCTTGCGCAGCGATGCGAGCTGGGTGACCAGGGCCACCTGCTGCTGCTGGATCTGGGCGGCTGCGGCCTTGGCCGCGTCTGCCCGCGACTGCGCGGCGTTGCGTGCCGACTCGGCGTCCCGGGCGGCCTTGGCCTGGGCGGCCCGGGCGCTGTCGGCCTGACGGCGCATGGTGCCGGCGACGATCGTGGTGGCGTCAGCGCGCTGCAGGGACCTGGCCCGCGCGTCCCCGACAGCCTCCAGGGCGGTGGCCTTGTCGATCATCTCCTGCGGGCCGTCGCTGTCGAGGTAGGCCTCGAGCTCACCGAAGCTGCCGCCCTGCTGGTAGACGCTGGCTGCGTAGCGGCGGACCTCGAGGCTTGCGGAGTCGGCGATCTGCTGGGCCGCTGCGGCCCGCTTCTGGGCGGCAGCGGACTCGGTCGCCCGCTGGCCGAGGGCGACCCGGGCACCGTTGAAGGCCTCGGCGGCCGCGGCGGCGCTCTCCTGCACCTGGCGCAGCTGCGCGCTCGCCGCGACGTACTGTGCGTCGAGGCTGGAGACCTGGCCGGTGGTGCCGGCGACCGCCGCCTTGGCGCTGTTCACCTGCGCCTCGGACGGGTAGACGGGGTCGGCCGTGGCCGACAGCGTCGTCGCAAGGGTCAGCAGGCCGACGAGGGACAGGGCCGAACCGGCGCGGAGGGCGCGGCGGGCAGCAGCAGTGGTGCCTGGCACGGGGGGATGCCTCTCGAATGGGGACACGGGCGGGGCGCGGGCAGTGGGGGGTGGGCGCCGGATGAAGTGGGGTGGAGGGGGATGTGGCAACCGCAGCAGACTAGGGCTGGATTTCACTTGCTCCCCGTGAGTCACACCGCTCCCACCGGTCTGGGCGGCTCGGCACCGCAGATCTGCCGGTCCGCAGGAGAGTTACACCGATGTTTTTCAGCAGGCAGTGGCGTCGCTTCGATCAGGTGTCCAGTTCTGGTCACGAATGGGTCACGAAATGGACGTTTGCGCAGGTGGGAGCCCCCGTCGAGCCCGATCTGATGGCGCGCGAGGTGCGCCATCGGCTGTTCTACCGACTCCCGAATCCACCCATACCGACCGCTGCGCGCGCCCCGTCAGGGGCTCAGGGGTCGAGGCGCTCGCCGGCCCGGAGGGCGTCGTAGGCAGCCGGGTCGTTGGCCTTGAGCTCGCTGCGCACCCGACGCCGGTAGCGCAGGATCTGGGACACCCCGAGCCCCCAGACGAGGTACTGCACCGACATCGCGACCCGGAACGAGTCGACGTCGTAGGTGCTCGGCCCCCCGGGTGCAACACGGTCGAGGATGATCCCGATCAGGGTCACCGTGGACAGCGACGCGAGGAACCCGCCGACGTTGACGATCCCGGTGGCACTGCCGAGCCTGGTCGGCGGGTTGAAGGTCCGCGCCAGGTCGAAGCCGACCATGGAGCCGGGACCACCGACCGCCGTCACGACGACGAGCACCACGAGGACCGGCAGCGGGGCTCGCCCCGGCCAGAGCAGGACCACGCCCCAGACCGTCATGATCGCCCCGACGATCCCGAGGATCAGGGTGGACCGCGAGAACGGGTACCTGGTGACGAAGCCCCCGATCATCGGGCTGGTGACCACGGTGGTGAGGGTCATGAGCATGAGCAGGGTGCCGGCGGTGGAGGGCGACAGTCCCTGTCCCGCGACGAGGAACGGGTAGCCCCACAGCAGCGCGAAGACGGTGGCACCGAACTGTGCGGAGAAGTGCGACCAGAGTCCGAGGCGGGTACCCGGCGTGCGCCAGGCCGCGCGCAGCGCGCGGGCGACGGCGCGCACCTTGATGTCGTCGAGCTCGTGGTCGGGGTTCGGGGAGTCCCGGACGACGACGAGCACGAGCAGTCCCAGGACGACGCCCACCAGGCCGGCCGTCGCATAGGTGGGTGTCCAGCCGTAGGCGTGCAGGGCGTGCACGAGAGGGGTGGCCGCGACCAGTGCGCCCACCTGGCCGAGCAGGCCGGTGAGCTGGGTGACCATGGGGATGCGCATCGGCCGGAACCACAGGGCCACGATGCGCAGCAGCGGGATGAAGATCATGGCGTCGCCGACCCCCACGAACACCCGCGCGACGAGCCCGGCCGCGAACGAGTCGGCGAAGGCGAACCCCAGCTGGGCCAGCGTCATCAGCGTGACCCCGGACAGCAACAGCCGCTTGGAGCCGAACCGGTCGAGCAGCGCCCCCACCGGGATCTGCATCGCCGCGTAGACGAGCAGCTGGACCATCGTGAACACCGACAGCTGCGTCGCCGCGATGTGGAACCGCTCGCTGGCGATCAGCCCGGCGACGCCGAGGGAGCTGCGGTGGAAGACGGCCAGGATGTAGATCGTGACCGAGGCTCCGTAGACCAGCCACGCCCGCCGACCGCCGAGCTCGAACGAGGTGGGCGGCTTGGTCACGTGCTGCATTGTCGCGCAGCCGGGCCGTCCGGTTCACGCCGGACCACCGACCAGACGCGACTCGGCCCCGGGCCGGTGGGGCGTAGGTTCACGGGGTGGAACAACTGCGCAGGGACGGTCTGGTCTTCGACATCTCCGACACCGGGCCACCCGGCGGTGACGTGGTCGTGCTGCTGCACGGCTGGCCGCAGGACCACACCTCGTGGCGGGGAGTGGGCGAGCGTCTGGTCGCCGCGGGACTGCGCGTCCTGGCGCCCGACCAGCGCGGCTACTCCCCTCGGGCGCGCCCGCGCGGCGCGGCGGCGTACCGGATGTCCGAGCTCGTCGCCGACGTCCTGGCCCTCGTGGACGCCAGTGGCGCACACCAGGTCCACCTCGTCGGGCACGACTGGGGCGGCGCCGTGGCGTGGGCGTTCGCCGAACGCCACCCGGACCGGCTGCACACCCTGACCGTCCTCTCCACGCCGCACCACCACGCGATGGCGTGGGCGCTGCGCCACGGCGGCCAGGCACGCAAGAGCTGGTACATGCTCGCCTTCCAGCTGCCCCTGCTCCCCGAGGCCGTGCTGCGTCGCCGCCTGCCCG
Source organism: uncultured Actinomycetota bacterium (assembly GCA_963731235.1). GTDB lineage: Bacteria > Actinomycetota > Actinomycetes > Actinomycetales > Dermatophilaceae > Pedococcus. The sequence continues at coordinate 248,700 of CAVSUT010000019.1, forward strand.
ACGTGCTCCGCCGCAGCGGGCTGCCCGACCAGGACGTGGCGAGGTATGTCGCGAGGTTCCGCCAGCCGGGCGCGGCCAGTGGCGGGCTGGCCTGGTACCGCGCCCTGCGCCCCGGGGTGTCCGGGCTGCTGCACCGCGGGGCTGCGCGCCCGGCGCCGCCCCGGCCGCAGCCGATCAGGGTGCCGACGACCTACCTCTGGGGACGCCGCGACCCGGCCCTCGGCCGGGCTGCCGCGCAGCGCACCGCGAAGTGGGCCGGGCCGGACTACACGTTCGTCGAGCTCGATGCCGGCCACTGGCTGCCCGAGACGCACCCGGACGCCGTGGCGGCAGCGATCCTGGACCGCGTGGGCACCGCCGGTCAGGGGTAGAGCGGCCGCGGCCCGCCCCAGGCGTCGCGCATCGCCCACGTCGTCGCGCGGCGCAGCTGCGCCGTCCCGGTCAGGAGGGACAGTGACGTCCCCATGGCGTCCTCGCGCGTGGGATAGATCCGGGCCGTCAACGCGCGGCCGTTGACGAACACCTCCAGTGCCGAGTGGTCGAGCAGCACCCGGACGTCCACCACCCCGTCGGCGGCGATCGGCACCGGGCCTGAGCGCGGGGTCCGGTCGACCGAGGCGTCCAGGCTGGAGCGGGACCGGTCCAGCTCGATCGTGCCGCCATCCGCGCCCGAGGTGGCGGCCGAGCGGGTGATGCGCAGGACCGTGGCCTCCTCTCCCTCGGGGGTCGCGGCCAGGGTCAGCGCGACGCCGGCACCGGGCTCGAGCACCAGCGTGGCCTCGAGGTCACGCTGGTCCCCCACCCCGAGGAGCAGGGGGAAGTCGGTGAGCGGCTGCGCCGCATACGCCTGCTCGTCCGTGCGCAGCGCTGCGACCTCCGGCGCCGGGCCCAGCACGAGGGCGCCATCGGCCCCGAGGGCGACCAGGCGCGGCAGCGACATGACGCCGGCCCACCCGGCGGCGACCATCGCCTCGTCGGTCCGGCCCTCCTGCAGCCAGGCGAACATGAGCCGTCGACCTGTGGCGTCGCGGAAGCTCTGCGGGGCGTAGAAGTAGCGACCACCGTAGTCGAGGCGGTGCAGCTCGCGCGGCTCGAACGCGTCACCGCTGTAGTGACCGGTCCAGTAGAGGGGGTAGTGCGTGACCCCGGAGTCCCACGCCGAGAACACCAGCACGTCGACCGGTTCGACGTCCTCGGCCGCGGCCCCGTCAGCCGTCGGGGGGCGGAACAGGTCGACGCACTCCCACATCGTGCCGGTCCAGTCACCGGCCTCGACGGTGCCGGTCGTGGAGTCACCGGTCATGAGCGGCCCGACGTAGTCCCACCGGCGCAGGTCGGTGGACTCGTAGAGCAGCGCGGTGCCGCCCTCGCCGGCGATGCCGGAACCCACGAGGTGCCGCCAGCGACCGTCCTCGCGCCAGATGCAGTGGTCGCGGTATGCCGTGAGCTCCAGGCCAGCGGGGTACGTGTCGATGACCGGGTTGCCCGCGTCCTTGACCCACGTGTTGAGGTCGGCCGAACCTGTTGCCACACAGGCGAGCTCGCGCCCATCGTGGCTTCCGGAGTAGACGATGGTGGGGGTGCCGTCGTCGTCGACCAGCACACCCGACCAGCACCCGTCGCGGTCGGGCCCGTCCTCGCCCGGCGTGAGCGCGACGGGCTGGTCCACCCAGGTCACCAGGTCGGCGCTCGTCGCGTGACCCCAGTGGATCCGGCCGTGCAGCGCCGAGGTCGGGTTGTACTGGTAGAAGAGGTGGTAGGTCCCGTCCCACTGCGTCAGGCCGTTGGGGTCGTTGAGCCACCCGGCCGGCGAGACGAAGTGGTAGCGGGGGCGGTGGCGGTCCGCCTCGGCGAGGTCGACGAGGGTCGGCTGGAGGTCACGGGTGCTCATGCGTGGCGATCCTGGGGTGGTCGGGCGACTCGGCCTGCGGCCGGTGCGGGCAGCGCTAGCCTACGAGCAGGAGGTGGTGGCCATGAGCCTGGTCCAGCCACCACCGGACCTGCCCGACCCGGCTCTGGTCGTCCTCGTGGGGCCGAGCGGAGCCGGCAAGTCCACCTGGGCGGCCCAGCACTTCCGGGCGACCGAGGTCGTGTCCTCCGATGCCCTCCGCGCGGTGCTGGGAAGCGGGGAGCAGGACTTGGAGGCCTCGGCGGACGCGTTCCGCGTGCTCGACCAGGTCGTGGCTGCTCGCTCCGGACGCGGACTGACCGTCGTCGTCGACACCCTCGGCCTCGACGCCGCTCGTCGAGGGCGGTACCTCGCGATGGGCAGGTCGGCGGGACTGCCTTGCGTGGCAGTGCTTTTCGAGACACCCGCAGCTGTATGCCGCAGCCGCAACTCCCAGCGCGACCGCCGGGTACCGAGTCGCGTCCTCGCCCAGCAGATCGCCTCGATGGCCGGCGCGACGGAAGCAATCGCCAGCGAGGGGTGGGACCGCGTCCTGACCGTGGACGATGACGAGCGGACTCGCGCCGACGTCGTGTCCCGGTCGGGGCCGGGGCCGGGACGGCCACCTCGGCGCACGGATGATGGTGCCGGACGCCCGGAGGTGGTTCTGCAGGTGTCGCGCTTTCCCTGGGGTGGGGACCCGGCCGGCTGGCTGCGCTCGGTAGCCCTCGCGGCGGCCGAGGCGGGTTGCAGCGGCGTCGCCCTGATGGACCACCTCATCCAGATCCCGCAGGTCGACCGCGCCTGGGAACCCATTCCAGAGCCGTGGGTGACGCTGGGCCTGCTCGCGGGTCTGGGCACCGACCTGCGCCTCGGGACGCTGGTCTCCCCCGTGACCTTCCGGCCGGCCGGCGTGACCGCCAAGGCCGTGGCGACGCTCGACGTGCTGTCCGGCGGTCGGGCCTTCGTGGGAGTCGGGGCCGGGTGGTGGGAGCGCGAGCACCTGGGGTTCGGGCTGCCGTTCCCCTCGACCCGGGAGCGCCTGGACCTGCTGGAGGCGTCGATCGAGACGATGCGGGCGTTGTGGGCCAGCGGCACCAAGGCGAGCTCCGGTGAACGGGTGAGCCTTCCGGAGACCACGGCATACCCGCGACCCGTGGATAAGCCGCAGGTGATCGTGGGCGGCTCCGGGGAGGTGCGCACGCTGCGCATCGCCGCCCGTCAGGGCGATGCCTGCAACCTGCCGAGCGACCTGGACACGTTGCGCCACAAGGTCTGCGTCCTGCGTCAGCACTGCGAGGAGGTTGGCCGCGACCCCGCCGAGGTGGCGGTGACGGTCCTGGACGTCCCCGTGCTCGGTCGGGACCGGGACGACACGTGGCGTCGGGTGGAGCGGTTGCGCGGTCGGTCCGCGGCGGCCGCCTACGCGGGTCGGCACCACGCCGGCGAGGCCGCCGATCACGCCCGGCGCTACCGCCTGCTCGGTGACGAGGGGGTGTCGACGGTCTTCCTCGCCCTCCCTGACCTCGAGGGCCCCGGCGACCTCGAGCGCGTGGCCGCCGTCCTCGCGGACCGGTGACGCCCGGCCGTGAGACCCGTTCTGCCCTAGGCGTTGGCGATGTCGACGGGCTCCACGTCGTCGGCGAGCACGTAGCCGAAGATCCGGGCGTAGAAGTACGCCTCGGCCTCCCTGGCCCGGATGATCGTGTCGGCCCTGCGGAAGCCGTGCCCCTCTCCGGCGAACTCCAGGTGGGCCACCGGCAGACCCTTGGCCCGGACCGCGGCGGCCATCTCGGTCGCCTGGTTGGGTGGCACGACGTGGTCGTCGAGCCCCTGGAGCAGGATCATCGGGGCGCTCAGACCGTCGAGGTGGTGCAGCGGCGAGCGCTCGCGGTAGACGTCACGGCCCTCGGGGTAGGGGGCGACGAGCCCGTCGAGGTAGCGCGACTCGAACTTGTGGGTGTCGCGGGCCAGCGCCTCGAGGTCACCGACACCGAAGTAGCTCGCCCCGACGGCGAAGACGTCCGTGCCCGTCAACGCAGCCAGGGTCGTGAAGCCACCAGCACTCCCACCGCGGATGGCGAGCCGCTTCCCGTCGACCCGCCCCTGCTCCGCCAGCGCACGCGCCCCGCAGGCGCAGTCGTCCACGTCGACGACGCCCCACTGTCGCTGCAGACGCTCCCGGTAGGCCCGCCCATAGCCGGTGCTGCCGCCGTAGTTGACGTCGAGCACCGCCAGACCGCGGCTGGTCCAGTAGGCCGTGTCGAGGCTGAACGCCGGGACGGTCATCGAGGTCGGGCCGCCGTGCAGCCGCACCACCAGGGGCGGCAGCTCGCCCTCCGGGGCGCGGAAGCCGGCATTGGCCGGCGGGTGGAACACCCCGTGCACCGTCTCGCCGGTCGTGTTGACCCACGAGACGCTCTCGGGCACCGACAGCATCCCGTCCGGGAGCTCGACGACGGACTCCTCGCGCAGCACCTTCCAGTTCCCGCTGTCGAGGTCCAGCGTCACCACGGCGCGGGACCGGTCGACGCGGTCGACCAGCGCCACCACGGTGCGCCCCTGGACACGGACGTGGTCGTAGGCCACCCCCGGGAGTCCGAGCGGTTGCAGCGCCCCCTCGACCACGGTGCCGAGGCGGCCACGCCCGTCCTCGAACCAGCTGCAGACGATGTCGCCGTCGGCGGTGCAGCCGAACGAGGGACGGTCGAACAGCCACTGGGGCCAACCCAGCTCGTGCTCGACGTCGGTCACGGCGACTTCGCTGCCGTCTGGTCGAACAGCGGCGAGGTTCGCCCACCCCGAACCGTCGGACAGGTGCAGGAGGTCGCCGTCAGGGGACCACTGCGGCTCGGTGACCGCGACCCCCTCACCACCGGCGACCTGCTGGGCTCCGACGAGCCCCGCGCCGGTGACGGTCGCCGCCCACAGCTGCGTGGAGTCCCACGGCATGTTCGGGTGGTTCCACTGCACCCAGGCCAGGCGGGTGCCGTCCGGGCTGAGCCGGGGCGCGGACACGAAGTCCGGCCCCTCGACGAGCACGGCCCCGCCGTCCACGTTGTCACCGTCGAGGTCGAGGCGCACGATCGTGCTCACGGCTTCTCCTGCACCGCGGTGGTCCTCCCGGACGCAGAACAGCTGTCGGCGCAGCGGGTCGAGGCGCAGGTCGGCGTAGCGGAGCCGGCCGTCGCTGTCGGGCGTGATCGCGCGCGGCTCGTCGCCGTGCCCGTCGGCCCCCACCGACAGCAGCCGCACCCGCTGGTCCGTGAAGTCGACGAACGCGACGACGTCACCGGCCACCGTGTAGGCGCCCCCTCCGTACTCGTGGGCGCGCGACCGGACGTTGAAGGGGGCCGGCGTGAGGTCGACCCCGTCGCGCACCAGGACCACCCGGCCGCCCTCGACCCCCCGCCCCTCGAGCCAGTAGACGTGACCGGAGTCGATCGACGGCTGGTCCAGGGCGACCCGGTCCCCCGCGAGGTTCGCGGCGCTCACGGGAGAGGCCCAGGCACCGTACGGCGCGGTGGTCGGGTGGGTCGTGGAAGTGCTCATGGCGGGCAGTGTGCCACCCAGACGCCAGGAGCCCGCCGTCCCCGGGCGGGGTCGTCGGGCTCCTGGTGTCGGCGCGGCCGTGTGGCGTGCCGCGTCAGGTGGTGGCCGGCACCCGGCTGAGCTGGGTGAGGGCGAACTCGGTGATGCGCACCAGGGCGTGCTTGGCTGACTCGCGGTCACGGGCATCCACCGTGATCACGGGGATGTGGTCCGAGATCGCCAGGGCCTCGCGGATCTCCTCCGGGCCGAAGTTCTGGCCGTCGTCGAACTGGTTCAGGGCGACGATGAACGGCAGCCCCTTGGCCTCGAAGTAGTCGACGGCGGCGAAGCTGTCGTCCAGGCGGCGGGTGTCGACCAGGACCACGGCACCGATGGCACCCTTGACCAGGTCGTCCCACATGAACCAGAAGCGCCGCTGTCCGGGGGTGCCGAACAGGTAGAGCACCAGGTTCTTCGCCAACGTGATGCGGCCGAAGTCCATGGCCACCGTCGTCGTGTGCTTCTGCTGCACCTTGGAGATGTCGTCCTGCCCAGCGGACTCCTGGGTGACCAGGGCCTCGGTGCGCAGCGGGTCGATCTCGGAGACGGCACCAACGAAGGTGGTCTTGCCGACGCCGAACCCGCCAGCCACGACGATCTTGGTCGATGCGCTGTTGCGGTTAGAGGGCGCGTAGTCCACTGAGTGTCCTTTCGATGAGTTCACGTCGTTCGTCGGTGGTCGTGTTTTCGGAGATGGTGGCCCGCGTCTTGAGGTGCCCGGCGGAGATGAGGTCTCCGAGCAGCACCCGTGCGACACCGAGCGGGACGTGCAGCTTGGCCGAGACCTCGGCCACCGACTGGGATGTGCTGCACAGCTCGATGATCCGGCCGGACATGTGTCCCTCGGGCCAGGTCGCGCTGCGTCCGGACGGCAGCACCTCGAGCGTGGCTTCGATGGGCAGGTCCACCACGGACTCGGTGCGACCGGACGTCAGCGCGTAGGGCCGGACCAACCTCGGTCCGGACGACTCCTCGCGTGCGTCAGTCGCCATGACGCCTACCCGGACATCGGGGCTCGGGCGGCAGCGTCGATCATCTTGCCGACACGGTCGACCAGCACCGCCATCTCGTAGCCCACCTGACCGATGTCGGAGTCCGTGCTCGTGAGGGCGGCGAGGTGCGAACCGTCGCCGACGCTCATGAGCAGCAGGAAGCCGAGCTCCATCTCGATCACGGACTGAAGGACCGTGCCACCCTGGAAGAGCCGGGCCGCACCAGAGGCGAGGCTCGCCATACCGGAGGCCACCGCGGCCATCTGCTCGGCGCGGTCCTCGGGCAGCTGCTCGCTCGAGGCCATGGGCAGGCCGTCCGCCGAGACCAGGATGGCGTGTGACACGCCGGGGGTCTCGGTGGCGAACTTGGCCACGAGCCAGTCGTACTCGCCCCAGGGCTGGGCCGTGGCGTCAGTGTTGAACATCGACATCCTCTCGGTGGGTGGTGTCTTGTGCCTCGGTGCGTGCGGAGCTCACACCGTTCTTGTGGCGGTTCAGGCTGCGACGGATCGCCTCGGGATCGCGCCGCGACGTCGCGGGTGCGACGGGCTCCTCGACCTGCGAGTCGGACCCGCCGGGGTTCCTGGTGGTGCCGGGTCGCCGCATCGGCAGTCCGGCGGAGGACTCCTGGCGAGGTGCGCCATCGGCCTCGGCCGTGAAGAGCTCCTGCCCGGACTCGCCCCCGACCCACGCGTCGCCCTGGCTGGCGGCCACCGGTTCGGTGCTCAGCCAGCCCGACGTCATGGAACGGAAGATGGGGGTCTCGTTCGACCGCGCGATCGGCTCGGCCTGGGGGTCACCCTGCACGTCAATCTGCTCCTCGACCTGGTCGACCTGTGGGGCCTGTGTGTCCTGTGTGTGTTGGCTGGGTGCCGCGTCGGTCACCTCGGCGACCGGCTGGTCCACGGCTTCGACCGCAGCCGCTTCGACCTGCTGCTCGTCCGAGGCCGAGACGGCACGGGCCTTGCGCGCTCCGAAGAACGAGGTGTTGTGGGCGCGTAGGGCCGGGCGGCCGGGCAGTGGCTCGGCATCGGTGGCGGCCGTGCTGGGCGCACCGCTGGCACCGGGCACCCGGGTCGGCAGGGCCGTCCCGGCAGGCTCCGCCGCCGTCGTGGCAGGAGTGACGTCGTCCACGGACTCGGCCGGGCCGGGGGCGTCGCTGCCGACCTCGGCCACCCACGCGTCAGGGACGGTCAGGTCGGTGGTCTCCGGCGCCGTCACGACGGTCTCGTTCGAGGTCCCGGTCGACGCCTCGGTCTCGATCTCGGGCGCGGTCTCGGCCTCGGTCTCGGTCTCGCCACGCTCCGCCTTCTCGCGGGCCTCGGCCACCGCGGCGCGGTGCTCGAGCCAGGCCGACAGGTTGGAGGGCATGCGTTCCGGCTCGGCGACTGCCTCGGCGCGGGCGGCCTCGGCAGCCTTGCGGCCGGGGAGCCAGGCGGTCAGGCGGCCGCCCTTGGTCTTGTCGGCGCCCTTGTCCTCGGTGGCGGAATCGGCAGCAGCCTCGGTGGGTGCGTCTGTGAACTCGCGGGCCTCGGTGATGCCGGTGGCGCGGGGCTTGCGGACCGGGAGGCCGGCAGCCGAGCGCGGCGCCTCGGCGGCCGGCGTGGCCACCTCGGTCACGAGGGCAGCCTTGGCGGCAGCAGCCTTCGCCTCGTCCGCGGCCTTCGCCTCAGCGGCAGCCTTGGCGGCAGCAGCCTTCGTCTCGGCGACCTTCGCCTCGTCCGCGAGCTGGGCTCCGTTCACAGCCGGCTTGTCGCCGTTGGTGCCGCGGCCGTTGGCAGGTGCCTTGGGCTTCGGCAGGCGCTGCGCCCTGGATGACCGGCTTGACGGGGCTGGCTGCGATGGCGTCCGCCGCGGTCGGGCCGTGGGCACCGGGAGTCCGCGTCGGCAGGACCTTCTTGGCGGCCTCGGCCACCGGGCTCGGGGCACCGCTGGCGCCACGGACCCTGGTCGGGAGACCAGCCTTCGTCGTCCCACCCACGGCGGGGACCGCGGGGGCAGTCGGAGCGACGGCGACCGCGGGCGAGGACGCCAGAGCGGGGCGGACCGGGCGCTCAGGGCGAGCCGCGTTGTCGGCCAGCAGGCCGGCAGGAAGGTGGACCGACACGGTGATGCCTGGCTTGCTGTCGCCGTTGCGGCGCAGGCGGACGGCGATGCCGTGACGCTTGGCCAGGCTGCCGACCACGAACAGACCCATGCGACGTGCGGTGTCCGGCGTGATGTCCCCGCCGTGGGCGAGCCGGTCGTTGAGGGCGGCCAGCTCCTTGGGCGGCATGCCGAGGCCCTTGTCACTGACCTCGACGAGGAGGCCACCCTCCGGCGTGCGGGCACCACGGATGTCCACCCGGGTGGTGGGGGGCGAGTAGGCCAGTGCGTTGTCGACGATCTCGGCGACCAGGTGGATGAGGTCGGAACCGACGGCACCGAGGACCTGGTCGTTGGAGGTGTCGCCGATGTCGATGCGCTCGTAGTTCTCGACCTCGGACACCGCGGCACGCACGGCATCGGAGACCGACACCGCGCCGGAGAAGCCGCGGCGGGTGGAGGTGCCGGCGAGCACGAGCAGTGAGTCGCTGTTGCGACGCATGCGGGCGGCGAGGTGGTCGAGGCGGAACAGGCTCTGCAGACGCTTCGGGTCCTCCTCGTCACTCTCGAGTCGCTCGATGAGGGACAGCTGCTGGTCGATGAGGGAGGTGCTGCGCCGAGACAACGTCTCGAACATGTGCCCGACCTGGACCCGCAGCCGGGCCTGGTCACCGGCGAGGGTGAGGGCCTGGCTGTGGAGGTCGTCCACGGCTCGGGCCAGCTGGCCCATCTCTTCACGGGTGTGCACCGGGATCGACACGAACTCCGGGGGCTCGGTGCCGTCTCGCATGGCCGCGACGGCCTGCGGCAGCCGCCTCTGGGCCACGTCGAGGGCGCCTTGGCGGACGGCCCGGATCGGGACGAGCAGCGACCGGAGCATGACCAGCACGATGAGCAACGCAGCGAGCAGGGCGGCAGCGACGAACAAGGCGTTGAGGATCGCGGCGTCGCGGAAGACTGCGCCGCGCTCGCGGAGGTTGGTCTCGAGGGCGACGAGCTGGGAGTCGAGGAGGGCGGAGTACCCAGCGCTGCTGGACTCGATGACCGGCCCCAGGGCAGCGACCTGACCTGGATCCAGAACCTCCTGCTGCAGGGTGCCGCCGCGGTGGGTGTTCTCGTTGAGCAGCTGGCGGATCTGGGTCGTGTCCCCCACGGCTTGGGACTGCAGTCGCGTCAGCGCCGCGGTCTCGGCACCGACCTGGCCGATGGCGCGCAGTGACGCAGCGCCGTCGTCGGTGTTGGAGAGGTGGAGCTGTTGGCCGGTCATCGCGCGCTGGGCGGCGATGGTGTCCTGGAGGCCGACGACGATCTTGGCCGAAGCCGAGTCCTCGGAGAGGCCGAGGTCGGAGACCGCGGTCGACAGCAACGTCGCGGTGTTGCCGGAGCGGTCGATGACGACGTCGGAGAACGCGCTCTGCGTCTTGGCGTTGCGGACGGCCTGCCCGAGGGACAGGGCACTGTGCCCGTTGCGCTTGGCGGTCTCGGGGATGCCCGGTGTCTTCAGGGCGATCCGCAGGTCGGCAGCGGCGGACTCGTACCTGGTGATCGCCGAGATGACACCACTTCCACCGACGCTGCCGGCTGCCGCGAGGCGCTGCACGGCCGTGTTGAACTCGACGATGGGGCGGATCACCTGGACGGAGTCGGCCGCGCGGGAGAGCTGCTGGGCGGAGGTGATGTCGTTCTGTACGCGCAGGCCACCGAAGATGAAGGCCAGGATCACCGGGAGGGCAATGGCCGCTGCAAGCTTTCGGCGCAGGGGCCAGTGACCGAAGGACCAGCCTTGCGCGACACGGCCAGCTACCGACTGCAGTCTGGACACTGAGCCACCTTTCCTCATCCACGAAAACTTGGGCGAACGGCAACATATGGCCGAGAAGGCGGCTGCGACACGGGTAAGGAAGGCGACTAGGGACGTTCGGCCGCTGCACGTCTGACCGAATGGACTAGGGGTTGCCGAGGCCGTGCGGGTCCACTGGGCCGACCAGCGGGGTCCTGCCGGCGGTGCACCTTCGCAAGCCCACAGCAGGCCGGCGACGGCCGAGGCAAGCACGAGTTGGGCGCTGGCCTCTACCGGTCCGCGAAATAAAGGCACGAACGTCGCCCAGGTCAGGTCACAGGGACCCTTTGTGACATATCCATCGCGGGGCAGGGACCCCATGGGTACGGTTTGGCACGTCATCGTTGGGGGCGAGGTCTAGCAGTGGGAAATCACATGGAAGCGACAGTTTCGACAGCCGAGGTGCAGGCGCTGCGCCGGCTCTCTCAGCTGATGAACCAGGCCAGCGGCCTGGAGAGCCTGCAGGAGCTGCTCGACCTCGTGGTTGCCGGTGCGGCCGATGTCGTCGGTTTCCAGGTCGCCGCCATCAGCCTGGTGCGCTCCAGCGGCGACCTGGAGATCGTCGCCGTGGGTGGTCACCCCGATGCCACGGCTCAGCTCGTCGGACGGCGCACGCCGCAGGAGAGCGTCATCGAGGAGTTCGCGGTCGCCGAGCACTGGGGCTCGCTGCGCTTCATCCCCGCCGCCATGCTGCCCAGCGACGCGCCTCCCGGATGGATCGCGCCGGAGTGGGACGAGCAGGTGATCGGCGACCCGGATGCCTGGGACCCCGAGGACACCCTGCTCGCCCCGTTCTACGACCCGGCCGGCGAGATGCTCGGCATGATCTCGGTCGACCTCCCGCTGTCGGCGAAGCGCCCCACCCAGGTGCAGCAAGGCGTCCTCGAGGTCTTCGCCAACCAGGCCGGTATCGCCATCAACGCCTTCCGGCAGCGGCAGACGCTGGCCGAGCAGGTGCGCCTGGCGGCCACCGTGCAGAGCGTCGCCCGCATCTCGCAGGGCGTCCTGGAGCCGTCGAAGGTCGTCGAAGCCATCGTCGACCCCATCCGCACCGGGCTGGGCTGCCTGGGTCTGTGGGTACGCGCGTTCTCCAACGAGGACGCCGCGAAGACGGACAGCGTCGCGGCCTACTCGGCCCAAGGCCTGCACCGGACGCCGGCCGTCATGGTCGACATGGCTCGACGCATGGGCCAGCGTTGCTGGGAGGAGCAGACAGCCGGCGTCATCCGGTCCGGCCTGGTGCATCCACCGGGACTGCTCAGTGACGCCGACGTCGCGATGCTCCTCGACTTCCTCTCCAGCACCGGTGCGAACTCGATGCTGCTCGCTCCCATCGGGGCCGGCACCGAGTGCCTGGGCCACATGGTCCTCACCCGTGCCACGGACGCTCCCCCGTGGAGCGACGCCGAGCGGGTGGCCGCGCTCGAGATCGGCCGTGACGTCGGCCGATCCATCGTCAACGCCCGGCTCTTCGAGCTCGAGCGGAGGATGACTGCCGAGCTGCGCCGGGCGGACCGCGCCAAGACCACGTTGTTCTCCACGGTGCACCACGAGCTCAAGAACCCGCTCGCCTCGATCGTCGGACACGTCGAGCTGCTCAAGGAGAACCCCACCGGCGACGCGACGTGGTCGTTGAAGGTCATGGCACGCAACACCCACCGGCTCCAGGGGCTGGTCGACGACCTCCTCACGCTGTCCAAGGTCAGCGACCCGGACCGTCCGCTGGTCCGCGAACGCGTCGACATCGCCGAGCTCGTCCGTGATGCCGTTGACATGTTCCTCCCGCGTGCCGCGCAGGAGGACGTCACCATCCAGGTCGTCGCTCCGGAGCAGCCGCCTGCAGCGTGGGGCAGCAGCGACGAGCTCGCCCGCCTCATCGAGAACCTCATGAGCAACGCGGTGAAGTACACGACCGACGGCGGTGCCGTCACCGTCTCCCTGCGACCGACGGCCGACAAGGTCGAGCTGGTCGTGGCCGACCAGGGGCTCGGCATCTCCCGCACCGACCTGCAGTCGCTGTTCACCGAGTTCTTCCGCAGCACCAACCCTGACGCCCTCGAGGTGCCGGGCACCGGGCTGGGCCTGAGCATCGTGCAGCGCATCGTGGCCCGGCACAACGGCACGATCTCCGTGGACTCCGAGCTCGGCAAGGGCACGAGCTTCACGGTGCTGCTCCCCCGCGCCGACAGCCGCGACTCCTAGGGTCGCGCCAGTTGGGCCACAGGCTCACCACAGGCGCGGCCACCACTGTGTGGTGAAAGCCTCGCCACCCGGCCTGGCACCACGTCCGAGGGGAGCACTACCGTGCCCAGCAAGACCATCATCACCGCAGCCGCCGGAATCGTTGCCGCCACCGGCATCGTCGTCACGGTGGCGTCACTGGCGAACGCCTCGTCCGCCACGTCGACGACCGCCCTCACGGGGTACTCCTCGGGCTACGGCCAGCAGTCCGGCGAAGGCCGCGGACAGGGCGGCGGCGAGCACACCGCGGTCAGCGGCACCGAGCTGGCCAAGGTCACCGCCGCGGTGAAGGCCAAGGACTCTGCCGTCACCGTCACCGAGGTGCGCAAGGACGCCGACGGCTCCTACGACGTGGCCGGCACCAAGGCCGGCGCCCGGGTCATGTTCGAGGTGAGCACGGACCTCAAGACCATCACCGCCCGCTCCGGTGGCCCCGGCGGCGGACACGGCGGACACGGCGGCGGTGGCACGCACACCGCGGTCACCGGCACCGAGCTGGCCAAGGTCACCGCCGCGGTGAAGGCCAAGGACTCTGCCGTCACCGTCACCGAGGTGCGCAAGGACGCCGACGGCTCCTACGACGTGGCCGGCACCAAGGCCGGCGCGCGGGTCATGTTCGAGGTGAGCACGGACCTCAAGACCATCACCGCCCGCACCGGCGGCCACCGCGGGGGCGACGGCAGCGGCCACGGTAGGGGTGGGCACGGCCCCGACGGCGACAGCAGCACCGGCGGCTCGGGTTCGGAGAGCAACGGCACCCAGGGCAACGGCACCGCCAGCACCACGGCGTTCCGCACGGTCTGACCTTCGACGCCTGTCACGGCAGAGCCCGGTCCCCCTGGGGTGGCCGGGCTCTGCCGTGGCGTCTGGGGGGCACCCGCCGAACCGGCGAGGCGGTCGATCGCAGTCAGTGGACGGCGGCGAGCAGCAGGCCGACGCCGACGAAGAGCCCGCCGAAGACGCGGTTGAGCCGACGCTGGCCGTCCCGGCTGCGCGTCAGGCGTCGCAACCACCGTGCGGCGAAGGCGAACACGAACCACATGACCAGGACGTCGACCACGACCACCGTCGCGCCGAAGACGACGTACTGCGGTAGCAGCGGGCGCTCCGGCCGGATGAACTGCGGGGTGAAGGCGAGGAAGAACACCACAGCCTTCGGGTTGGTCAGGTTGACGAGCAGCCCCTGCCGCAGCATCGCGGCCCGCGACGTCGACCCCACCGGCACCTCGACCTCGGGCGCAGTCGGCTTCGCACGCAGCAGGCGCACGCCGAGGAACACGAGGTAGGCGGCACCGGCATACCGAATGATGTTGAACAGCAACGGGGATCCGGCGACGAGGACTCCGACCCCGGCCGCCACGACGGCGATGTGCACGAGGAGGGCGAGCTGCTGGCCCAGGATGCCCCAGATCGAGCGGGCCCAGCCCGAACCGATCGAGTTCGCCATCGTGTTGATCGCCCCGGCGCCCGGGGTCAGGGAGATGAGGACCGCTGCCCCGAGCAGGGTGAACCAGAGCGACCACGACACGGCGGTGAGTTTAGTTCGGACCCTTGCCCGCTGTTACGTGGGGCTGTTCCGCCGTCGACGCATCAGCGCCACGGCCCAAGGAGCAACCACCGCAAGCACGCTCGCGAGACATCCGAGCGGGATCGGCAGGCAACAACCTGTGCACGAGACGTTGGTCCCGTTGCTCGTCCTGGTGGAGTAGCCCGGGAAGGGAAAGCCACGGAACTCGCCATGAGTAGGTGCCATCGTCGTCGCCTCACAGGTCGCAGGGTTGGAAACTGGCCTCGCAGAGGGCCCCTCATCGGAAGGGGCCCTCTGCGGACAGGTGGTCAGGCGTCGTGGTCGCTCCTGCCTCGTACGCATCCAGTGTCGTGGGGCAAGTATGCCGACAGCCCGGTGTGGGGAGCTCGGCCGAGGGCGCATCGGCCATTCGGGCGGGCTCCGCTGCTTCTTGGCGCCCCGACAGGTGCCCTGACCTAGGTTCGAAAGCGTGCCGCGCGTTCGCGGGCCAGGCCGGCGAGGGGTGCGGGGAGATGTCGGGTCTCACGGGTAGACAACAGGTCGAGGCCCACCACGATGCGTGGGTTGACGGTCGGGTGGCGACGGTCGCTGCGCAGGCAGTGAAACGCACCCGAGGGCTCCTCGACGCTGGGCTGGTCTGGGTGATGGGCCTGGCCGTGGTGGCCTACTCGATCGGGCTGGTCCTGCAGGCCGGCAGCTCTCACACCATCGTGGACCTGTGGTTGTCGCTGACGGTCTCGTGGCTCCCGGCGGCCGTGTGCTGGTTGGCGGTTGCCCGAGTCGGGTCCCGGCGCCGGGAGGTCCTGCTCGGCGCACTGGCCATGACCTTCCTGGCCGCCGGGGACACCTACTACGCCCCCTTGACCAGTGACTGGTCGCCGCCGTTCCCGAACCCGGGCGATCTCGGGTACATGCTCTTCTACCTCTTCATCGTGGCCATCGTGGCCATGCTGGTTCACCGAGATCTGCGCGGCCAGGCATGGCCGGTATGGCTCGACTGCGCCGTGGGCGCCCTGGGGGCGGCAGCGGTGTTGGCGGTGGTGCTGGACCCGGTGCTGGCATCGGCCCTGACCGAATCGTGGTCCTTGGCTACCGGGGTGGCCCTCGCCTACCCGATGTTCGACGTGTTGCTCATGGCGGCGATCACCGCGATGGTTGTCGTGCGTGGCCTGCGCCTGGATGATCGACTGGTGCTGCTGATGGCGGGGCTGCTGATCTACGCCGTCGCAGATGTGATCTACGCGCTGAAGGTCACCGCGGACACCTACGTGGTCGGGACGCTGCTCGACGCCGTGTGGGCGTTCGGCATCGCCCTCATCGCCCTGTTCTTCCACAGCACCCCGCGCAGCAGCACAGCTGCTCCGGCGACCGACGATCGTCAGCCCGCACGGGCCACCGCCCTGTTGATGTCCGGGGCCGCTACCGCCGCGGGACTGGGGGTGCTCGTCATGGGGACCAGGCTGCCCGTGTCGAACCTGGCCATCGGTCTGGCAGGGGTCACGTTGCTCGCCACTGCGGCGCGCACCCAGGTGGCCTTCCGCCAGCTCCTGAGGATGGCCGATCTGCGTCGGCAGGCGACCACGGACCACCTGACCGGTCTGCCGAACCGCCGGGCCCTGTACGCCCAGGCGGAAGTGCGGATGACGGGGCCCGAGTCCCGGCGTCAGGCGTTGTTGCTGCTGGACCTGGACAGGTTCAAGGAGGTCAACGACAGCCTCGGACACCAGGCCGGGGATGCACTGTTGATCCAGGTCGGAGCCCGGCTGGGCGAGCACCTGCGAGCCGGAGACCTGCTGGTGCGCCTCGGGGGCGACGAGTTCGCAGTCCTGCTCGACGGTTCGGGACCCGAGCAGGCCGAGGCTGTCGCGGGCAAGCTGTGCGCGTCGCTGGCCGAACCCTTTGCCCTCCAGGACCTCGCGGTCCACACCGGTGTGAGCATCGGGATCGCGTTGTTCCCCGCCGACGGACCTGACCTGAGCACGGTGCTGCGCAAGGCCGACGTCGCCATGTACAAGGCCAAGGCGTCGGGCGAGGGGCACCACAGCTACGGGAGCACGGACGACAGTGACTTCAGCACCCGGCTGCGCACCGTCAACGAGCTCCGCACCGCGTTGACCCACGACCAGCTGGTCGTGCACTACCAGCCCAAGATCGACCTGCTCACCGGTGAGGTCCACGACGTGGAGGCCCTGGTCCGGTGGAACCACCCCACCCGCGGACTGCTCTACCCCGACGCCTTCGTGGACCTGGTCGAGGAAGCGGGGCTGATGCGCGCGATGACGCGGGTGGTGCTGAACCTTGCACTGGACCAAGCCGTCGTGTGGCACGACGAAGGGCGGCGTCTGGCCGTGTCGGTCAACCTCTCGGCCAGCTCAATGATCGACACCGACCTGCCCGACGAGGTCGCTGCCATGCTCGCCGCTCGGGAGCTGCCGGCAGGCGCCCTGCAGCTGGAGATCACCGAGGCGTTCCTGATGGCCGACCGCGACCGGGCCCGCAACATCCTGACCCGCTTGCGGGCGGGCGGTGTCCAGATCTCCATCGACGACTTCGGCACGGGGTACAGCTCACTGTCCTACCTGCGCGACCTGCCCATCGACGAGCTCAAGCTCGACCGCTCCTTCGTCTTCCCCATGGCCGACGACGCACGGGCCACCGCCCTGGTCGCGTCCACGATCGGCCTGGCCCACAGCCTCGGCCTGCGCATGGTCGCCGAGGGGGTGGAAGACGATGCCGCCTACGACGAGCTCACCCGCCTGGGCTGCGACCAGGCCCAGGGCTTCCACATGTCCAGGCCCGTGCCGGCCGCCGAGCTCGACCAGTGGCTCGACACCCGGGATGCCACCGAGACGCTTCAGCGAAGCTCGGCCCTGCTACCCGCCGTACCCTCCGCGCCCTCCCGCTGACCGCAACCCTGCCTTCGCGTCAGGACTCGGGAAGGGGTCGCGCGTCAGGGGCGCTCAAGTAGGCCCCACGGTTTGGGCGAGCTGAGGACGATGGTCGTCGCGGACCTGCCGAACTCGTTGAGCTTGTCGATGAGCGGCTCGAGGTCGCCAAGGGCTGCGACGGCCACCTTGAGGACGTGATCGTCAGAGCCGGTGACCCTGTGGTCCTCCAGCACTGCTGGGGTCTCGGCAGCAAGCTCTGCTACTCGGAATGATTCGCGGCGACCGTTGGTGTCGACGACGATGAACGCGATGACGCCGTACCCAGCCGCCCGTGGATCCACCCTCGCGTGATATCCGCTGATCACGCCTGCGTTCTCCATCCGACGCACGCGACCGGCGACGGTGGCAGGCGAGAGTCCCGACTGCCTGGCCAGCTCGCGGTACCCGAGCCGGGCGTCATTCTGGAGCAGATCCAAGAGTTTCCAGTCCAACTGGTCAAGGTCATTCATCCGTTCACCATATCGAGTTTTTGGTACCCATTTGGCTGAGATTTGGTGTCGAGCTTGATGCAGTGTGCGTAGATCTGCGCGTATCCGTGGCCGTAGGTTCATCGACATGCAAAAGCAAGGACGCAATCGATGAACACCCGCACGCTGGCGCTGTTCTCTCTTGTATCGATCCTCTGGGGGGTCCCTTATCTACTGATCGCGGAAGCACTCGACGCAGGGTTGGGACCCCTCGCGATCGTCGCGGGACGCGTCCTCGTCGGCACCCTGGTGCTTGTCGCCGTGGTCCGCACCAGGGCTCTGGACGTGCTTCGGCAGGCACCTGGAAGGACCGCGCTGCTGGCAGTCGTGGAGGTCCTGATCCCCTTCACCCTCATCGCCGTTGCCGAGCGCAGTGTCACTTCGGGAACCGCCGGTGTCCTGATCTCCCTGGAGCCATTCTTCGTTCTGGTCTGGTCGGTCGTCCTCGCGTCGCAGGTCCGTCAGTCGTGGGCGCGCATCCTCCCCGGATCCGTCCTTGGGTTCAGCGGCGTCCTGCTCCTCATGGGGGCACCCGGTGGAGGCGTCGGCGCGTGGTTACTCATCGCCGCGGCCGGGTGCTACGCGCTCGGAGCAGTCCTGATCGATCGCTGGTTCGCGGACCTTCCAAGTCTGTCCGTCTCCGCGGCGATGTTGGTCGTCGCAACCCCGCTGACCATGTTGACTGCGTTCACCGCGGAGGGATTTCCCCGCTGGACCACCGCTGGCGCCACGGCCGTCGTCCTTCTCGGCGCAGCCTGCACTGCAGGAGGGTTTGCGGCGTTCTTCGCTCTCATCAAGAATGCCGGAGCTCACGGCGCAAGCTTGATCACCTATGCCGCTCCTGTTGTCGCGCTCGCCGCCGGCTTCGCCATTCGCAACGAGCCAGTGTCGATGCGATCAGGCATCGGAACGGTGCTCATCTTGCTGGGCGCCTGGTTCTGCCTACGGCAGGGACCCGCCCGGACACGGACGTCAACGGTCCGGGAGGCGACGCCTGCACCGTGACGCGCCGCAGCAGCGGATGACTCCTGCGGCGCGCCTTTCGAGCCGGTCGACACCGTGAGCCGAGGGCAGCTACCTGAGCAAGACCGTTCCCCGCCCAGCCAGACCCAGGCCGTGTCGCGGCTTGGGCTGCAGACAGGCACGTGAGCGTTCCGGGGACATCGCAAAGGCCCCCTCGACCGGTGTCGTGGGGGCCTGACCTGCGGTGGTGCCGTGGAGCCGCCTATCGGAATCGAACCGATGACCTATTCATTACGAGTGAATCGCTCTGGCCGACTGAGCTAAGGCGGCATGTGCCCGAAGGCACGGAGGATGAGTATACGGATGACGTCGGCAATCTCCGAACCGGGACCGCCGGCACCCCTCAGGTCAGCACTTGGTGTCGTCCTTCGGGGTCTTGCCCTGCGTGTAGTAGTCGTTGAT
Source organism: uncultured Actinomycetota bacterium (assembly GCA_963731235.1). GTDB lineage: Bacteria > Actinomycetota > Actinomycetes > Actinomycetales > Dermatophilaceae > Pedococcus. The sequence continues at coordinate 267,705 of CAVSUT010000019.1, forward strand.
GGCGTCGTCGATGCAGCGGTTCGAGCGTGCGTAGGCCGTGTGGCCATCACCGTCGAAGGTCAGCAGCCGCGCGTTGGACAGCTGGTCGCGCAGGCGCACCGACCACTCGTACGGTGTCGCCGGGTCACGGGTCGTGCCGACCACGACGATGGGCCCGCTGCCCTCGGCACTGATCTTGTGGGGGCCGTCGCCACCCTCGGCGGCCTTGACCGGCCACTGGCCACAGACCAGCGATCCCCACGCGAGGAACGGCCCCCAGGTCGGCGCGACCTCGGCGTTGTCCTTGGCGCGCTGGGCGTAGACAGCGGGGTCGGAGCTGTCCGGGTTGTCCAGGCACGAGATCGCGTAGAACGCCTCGAGCAGGTTGCCTGCGTAGGCGCCGTTCTGGTTGCGCTGGGCGTACTGGTCGGCGAGCTTCATCAGCTCGGTGCCGTCGTTCCTGCGCACGACATCGGTCAGCGCGTCGGTGAGCGTCCCCCACGACCCCTGGTCGTACATCGCCTGGGCGATCCCGGTCGCAGCCCAGCCCTCGGTGAGCTGGCTGAGCCTGCCGTCCTGCATGGGCACCGGCTGCTGGTCGAGCCTGGTGAGCAGGCTGCGCAGTCCTGACATCACCTCGTCCACAGAGTTGCCGAGCGGGCAGTCGCCCTCCTCGACACAGCTGGCGGCATACGCGCGCGTCGCCCGCTCGAACCCCTCGGCCTGGCCCCTGGAGACCTCGGCCGAGGTGATGTCGGGCGGCAGCACGCCGTCCAGGACGAACCGGCCGACCAGCTGAGGAAACAGCCCGGCGTACGTCGCACCGAGGAACGTGCCGTAGGACTTGCCGAGGTAGTTCAGCTTCTCGTCGCCCAGCGCCGAACGCAGGATGTCCATGTCCTTGGCCGCGTCGACGGTGGACACGTGGCCGACCAGCGCGCCTGTCCGTTGCTCACACCCCAGGGCGAACTGCTTGCCCGCGGCCGCGAACTGCTGGGCCTCGGCGGGGTCGTCCGGGGTCGGGTCCTGCCCGAGGAAGGCGTCCATCTGCGGGTCGGGAAGGCAGTCGATGGGCTGCGACCGCTGCACCCCGCGCGGGTCGAACCCCACGACGTCGAACCGTTGGCGCACCGGCTTGCCCACGATGAAGTCCGCGGCTCGCGCGTAGTCCACCCCTGACCCACCGGGACCACCGGGGTTGACCACCAGCGAGCCGATCCGGTCCTTGGGCTTGGTCGCGACCATGCGCAGCAGCGAGATCTCGATCTGGTCCCCGTCCGGCTTCCCGTAGTCGAGCGGCACCTTCAGCTTGGCGCACTGCGCGACCTGGCACTTCTCCCAGGAGAGCCGCTGCCCGTAGAACGACGCGAGGGCCTCCGACCCGGACGGCGGCCGGGTGGCTGCGGTCGAGGGGGTCGTGGGGGTGGTGTCGGAGTCGTCCCCGCCGATGAGCGAGCACCCTGACAGGCTGACCGCAGTGATCGCAGCCGCAGCCACCAGCACCCGCATGCGAGAAGTCATGAGCGGCACGGTATCCCGCCGCGCTGTAAGGAGCGGCCCGAGCCGCTTCAGCGGGGGACGCGCAGCGTGATCGCCATCGCCTCGAGGGCCAGCAGCGGAGCGACGTTCAGGCCGATCCGCTCCCGGGCCGTGCCGATGGCGTCCATCGCGCCGAGGAGCTGCTCAGGGCTCATCGACCGAGCGAGCGCCTCGACCTCGCGGATGCTGTCCTGGTTGACCAGGCCCAGCCCGGCGCCGCTGTGCACGACGAGGGCGTCGCGGTAGACCGACAGCAGGTCGACCAGGGACCGGTCGAGCACGTCGCGCGAGTGGCGGGTGGCCCGCGTCTTCTGCTCCTTCTCCAACGACGACAGCTGGCTACGGATGTGGGGTGGCTGGGTGCGGGCGGTCGGGTCGGCGCCGAGCATCTCGAGCAGCCGCTGGCGCTCGGCGAGGTCGCGCTCGGTCGCAGCGGCCGACGACTCCTCGTCGGCGATGGAGACGAGGTCTGCAGCCGCACCGACCGCGTCGCCGACACCGTGGATCTTGCCCGCCAGGGCGACCACGTCGCGGCGACGGATGCGCGCGCCCTCGTCGCGGGCCAGCCGGCGCGCGAGGCCCACGTGGCTCTGGGCCGCCCGCGCGGCATACAGGGCCATCGGCATCTCGATGCCGTCGCGACGGTGGAGCAGCTCGGCGACCGCCTCGACGGGCGGTGTGCGCAGCCGCACGTGCCGCGAGCGCGAGCGGATCGTGATGATGATGTCTTCCAGCGAAGGGGCGCACAGGATCCACACGGTGCGCGGGGTCGGCTCCTCGAGGGCCTTGAGCAGCGCGTTGGCGGGGGCGTCGGAGAACGCGGTGAGGCGGTCGGCGTCCTCGATGATGATGATCCGCCACGTGCCCACCGATGGCCGCAGCGCCGCGAGCTGGACGAGGTCCCGGATCACCGAGACCTTGAGCGACAGGCCCTCGGTGGCGATGACGTCGACGTCCGCGTGGGTGCCGTCCAGGGCCGTGCGGCACTCGCGGCACTCGCCGCACCCACCGTTCGGGCACTGCAGCGCCGCCGCGAAGGCGCGCGCGGCCACGGACCGGCCGGACCCCGGCGGCCCGGTGAACAGCCAGGCGTGCGTCATCGCGGCACGGTCCGCGACCGCGCGCTGCAGGGTGGTCACGGCGGCGTCCTGGCCGATGACGTCGCGCCAGACGGTCACGGGAGCACCCCCGCGGAACGGAGCCGGGCGACCACGGCGGCGTGGATCTCCTCGGCGGGCTGGGTGCCGTCGACGACGAGGTAGCGCTGGGGGTTGCCCTGCGCCATCGCGAGGTAGTGCGCGCGGATCGCCTCGTGGAACGCGTCGGCCTCGGCCTCGAGCCGGTCGTGCACGTCCCCGCGGCGACGCCGACCCTCCTGGGCGGAGATGTCGACCACGACGGTGAGGTCGGGGACCAGGTCGGCGACGGCCCACATGTTGAGGTCGTGGATCTCCTGTGCGCCCAGGTCGCGGCCCGCCCCCTGGTAGGCCACCGAGGAGTCGGTGTAGCGGTCGGTGAGCACGACCTCACCGCGGTCGAGGGCCGGCCGGATCAGCTGGTCGACGTGGTGCGCCTTGTCGGCGGCGAAGAGCAGCGCCTCCGCGCGCGGTGCGACGTGGGCGCCGTGGAGCACGAGGTCACGGATCTGGTGACCGAGCTCGGTGCCCCCGGGCTGGCGGGTGACGGTCACGGTGCGTCCTGCTGACTCCAGGGCCTCGCGGAGCAAGGTCACCTGGGTCGACTTGCCCGCGCCGTCACCACCCTCGAAGGCGATGAAGAGTCCGTCGGTCACGCAGGTGAGCCTAGGCCGTCGGGGTGTCAGCGGTGGACGGCCACCAGCAGGACGGTGCCGAGGATGGCCGAGGCGAGGAGGACGGCCGCCGGGACCAGCGTCATCCGGAGCACCTCGCCCGTGCGCCGCGCGGCTCCCACCGCGCTCAGCCCCAGCAGGATGACCACCGGCGCCAGGGAGTTGCCGATGTTGCCACCCGCCAGCTGGGCGGCGAGGAGGTCGGCCGGCGGAGCGCCGATCAGGTGCGCGACATCGGCCTGCAACGAGGAGAACAACGCGTTCGAGCTGGTCGTGGAGCCGGTGATGAACGAGCCCAGTGCGCCCACCAGGGGCGCGATGGCCGGGTATGCGCCGCCGGTGGCGACGGCTGCGCCCTGGGCCACGGTCCGGACCATGCCGCTGTCGACGAGGACCCCGGCCACCGAGGCGAGCAGCACCACCGAGGGCGAGGACTTCCACGCCTGCTTGAGGGCTCCGCGCCACACCGGCCCCCAGGCACCGCGCCTCCAGATGCCGCGCGAGGCCCAGACCGCGACGCTTCCGGCGCAGGCGACCAGCAGGAAGGTCCCGGGGTGCCCGAGGAGGGCGATGGGGTTGTAGATCGGCACCGCGTCGTTGACGGTCCCCTGGTGGGTGCTGGTCTGTGGGAACGACGGACCGACCAGCAGGTGCCCCTTGGCCCACGTCCGCAGCGCCGGGGGGAGGAACACCGCCAGCGCCACGATGCCGAGCAGGGCGTATGGCACCGCTGCCGCCCGGGCGCGCACGCGGGTGTCCGCACCCTCCGTGTCCTCGGCGACGGCAGGAGCGCGCGAGGAGAACCGGCGCAGCACGAACACGACAGCCACCCCGGACGCACCCGCGCACAGGGCGCCGATCCCCGGCTCCAGTCTGGCCGCCCCGGCCTGGACCAGCGCCATGACCGGACCGGCGGTGGCGAGCAGCCGCCACCCGTCGCGCAGTCCGGCGAGGCCGCCGTCCATCAGGGCCACGAGCACCCCGGCGAGCACGCAGTTGACGCCCAGCAGGACCGCCGCCGACGCGGCATACGCGATCCGTCCGGGACTGTCGAGGTGGGCGGTGAGGGCACCCATGTAGAAGGACGAGCCCATCGAGCCGAACCCCACCGCCCAGTGGTAGCCGATCAGCGGGAGGGCGACCGCGCGGGCCTTGCCGACGCCGAGGGCGACCAGCAGCGGCGCCGCGACGGCGATCGGCGTGCCGAACCCCGAGACTCCCTGGATGAACGACGGCAGCACCCACGCGAGCAGCAGGATGTTCTCGGTGCGGCGCGGGAGCATCGTGGACAGCGCCTTGCCCAGGGCACTCATCCCGACGTGGGTGGCGAGGTGGTGCATGAGCAGGGCCGGCCAGATCACGTAGAGGATCCACAGGCCCACCCAGGCCCCCTTGCCCAGGCCGACCGCCACCGTCAGCCCACCGGCACCGAACGCCAGGGCAGCCACCGCGACGCTGTAGGCCACCGTCACCGAGGCGTTGACGATCGTCGAGAACCGCCCCCACAGCACCAGGGCCAGCAGGAGCACGACCGGGCTCACGGCAAGCGCCCACGTCAGGGGCGGCACAGCGGCCAGGGAGTCGGTCTGGGCTGCGAGGTTCAGCACGGACGGTGGCATAGATTGTCTTTCGTATACGGTCGAGGCTGAGGACGCAGCGGCCGACGAGCGAGGAGAGTGCGATGGTCACCGGGATGGCACACACCATCGGCAGCCAGCACCTGGCCCTGCGCGAGCAGGTGCTCGCCGAGCTGCGCCGCCGGATCGTGGACGGCGACTACCCGCCGGGGCAGCGGCTCACGGAGGAACGCCTGGCGGCGGACTTCGGGGTGTCCCGCAACCCGGTGCGCGAGGCGCTGCGGATCGTGGAGGCCGACGGACTGGTCATGATGATGCCGCGCAAGGGCGCCGTGGTGACGACCCCCGACGCCTCGACGGTGGCTGACCTGTTCGCGGTGCGCTCCAGCCTGGAGACGGTGGCGGCCCGGATGGCGGCCGAGCGCGCCACGGCGCAGGACGTCGCCACCTTGCGCACGCTGCTCGACGACGCCCGGGTGGCGACCGAGCAGGACGACCTCTCACGCGTCGCCCAGCTCAACAGCGACCTGCACCTCGCGGTCATCGACATCAGCGGAAACCGTTGGCTCGCCTCGATCTCCGCCACGCTGTACCTCCACGTGCACTGGATCTTCCGCGTCGGCGCCGCGCACCGCGCACCCCACTCCTGGCAGGAGCACATCCGGCTCGTCGACGCCATCGAGGCCGGTGACGCCGACGAGGCCGAGGCGGCCGCGCACGCCCACGTCGCCGCCGCGGCGGCGGCCGCACTCGACAACCTCGACGAGGGCGCCGGCTGACCGGGCACCTGCGCTGCTGCAGCAGCGTGTTGCCGCGACCCAGGGGTCGGGCGCTCAGCGACCCACGGCATAGCCCTGCATCCCCCGCGGGTTGGCGCCGGCACGCAGCAGGCCGTTCTCGGCGTCCCGGGTCACGGCACACAGCCGACCCAGGCTCCACGGCTCGGAGACCCGCACGGTGTGCCCGCGCGACCTCAGCCCCGAGAGCACGTCGGCCCCGAGGCGGTCCTCGGCGACGATGACGCCGGGCTCGCTCTGCCGTGGGTAGAACGACCCGGGGAAGCTCGTGGTGTGCCACGACGGTGCGTCGATCGCCTCCTGGAGCTCCTGCCCACCGACGAGGTGCCGCAACAAGAAGATGAGCTGCCACTGGTCCTGCTGGTCGCCACCGGGCGAGCCGCAGGCCAGGTAGGGCACGTCGCCACGCAGGACGAGGGTCGGCGTCAGGGTGGTCCTGGGTCGACGGCCCGGCGCGAGCGAGGACGCGAGCCCCTCCTCGAGCCAGAACATCTGCATCCGGCTCCCGAGGCAGAACCCCAGCTCCGGGATCGTCGGCGAGCTCTGCAGCCAGCCGCCGCTCGGGGTGGCGGAGACCATGTTGCCCCAGCGGTCGACGACGTCGACGTGGCAGGTGTCACCGCGGGTCACCCCCGTGGGCGCCACGGTCGGCTCCCCCGTGGTCGCGTCACCGGACGCCTGCGGTGCCCCCGTGCCGCGGACGTATGCCGCGATGGCCGGTTCGCGTCCGTCCGGGCTCCCGGGGCGCAGGTCCAGAGCTGCGGTGGGACCGACGAGGGAGGCGCGCTGCGCGGCATACTCCGTCGACAGGAGGGTCTCGAGCGGGACGTCACCGTCGCCGTACCACGCCTCCCGGTCGGCGAACGCGAGCTTGAGCGACTCGGCTGCGGCATGGATGCCAGCCGTCGTCGAGGGGTCGAGCAGGGCCGGGTCGTCGAGGGCGTCGAGCGTCCGCAAGGTCTGCAGCAGGGCGGGGCCCTGCCCCCAGGCGCCGGTCTTGGCGATGGTGTGGCCGTGGAAGTCGATGGTCGTCGCCGACTCCCAGGTGGCGCTGTACGCCGCCATGTCGGCTCCGGTGATAAGCCCCCCGTGGCTCTCTCCGCTGGAGTCGCGAAAGGCCTTGCGGGAGAACGCATCCACCGCCTCTGCGACGAAGCCCTGGCTCCACGCCCTCCGTGGCCCCGTCGATCTGCGTCTCGCGGGACGACCCGGCCGCACGCCCCTCGGCCACGAGCCGGTCGAGGGTGTCGGCGTAGGTGGGGTTCTTGAAGAGGGCGCCGGGCGCCGGCGCCTTGCCGTCCTCGAGCCACAGGTCGGCCGAGGTGTGCCAGTCGCTCTCGAACAGCTCCCGGACCGTCTCGACCGTGGAGCTCACCCGCCCCAGGAGGGGGTGGCCGTGTCGTGCGTAGCCGATGGCGGGCTCCAGGACGTCCGCGAGCGAACGGGTCCCGTGGTCGCGCAGCAGCAGCAGCCAGGCGTCGACGGCACCGGGGAGGGCCGCGGCCAGTGGACCCGAGCCGGGCACCAGGTCGAGACCTTCGTCCCGGTAGTGCTCGATCGTGGCACCGGCCGGCGCCGGACCCTGTCCGCACAGGACGCGCGGCGTGGGGTCCTGCGCCGTGGCGATGATCGCCGGCATGTCCCCACCCGGGCCGTTGAGGTGCGGCTCGACGACGTGCAGCACGAAGCCGGCCGCCACCGCGGCGTCGAAGGCGTTGCCCCCGAGCTCCAGCTCGCGCATGGCCGCCTGCGAGGCGATCCAGTGCGTCGAGGAGACCATGCCGAACGTGCCCTCGAGGGTCGGCCGGGTGGTGAAGGTCATGCGGAGGGTCCTGTCGTCGTGAGCGATTCGGGCGTGGTGCGGATGTCCGGCCCGGTGCCATCGTCCTCGACGAGGTGGCAGGCCACCGTGCTGCCCCCCACCAGCCGGAGCTTCGGCACCTCCTCGGCGCAGCGCGGTACTGCGACCGGGCAACGCGTGTGGAAGCGGCAGCCCGAGGGCGGGTCCATCGCCGACGGGAGGTCGTCGCCGAGCAGGACCGGGGTGCGGGCGCGCTGCTTCGCGGGGTCGGCCACGGGCGCGGCAGCGAGCAGGGCCTGCGTGTAGGGGTGCCGTGGGCTCGCGAAGATCTCTTCACGCGTGCCCTGCTCGACGAGCTGCCCGAGGTACATCACGGCGATGTCGTCGGCGAGGTACTCGACCGCCGACAGGTCGTGGGTGATGAACAGGCAGGCGAAGCCGATGTCGCGCTGCAGGTCGGCGAGCAGGTTGAGCACCGATGCCTGCACCGAGACGTCGAGGGCGCTGGTCGGTTCGTCGGCCACGAGCAGCGTGGGCTCCGACATCAGCGCCCGGGCGATGCTGACCCGCTGTCGCTGGCCGCCGGAGAGCTCATGGGGATAGCGCCTGGCCACCTCCGGACGCAGACCCACGCGCCGCAGACCATCTGCCACGCGCTCGGCGCGCTCCTGCCGTGAGAGCCGGGATGACTGCAGGCGCAACGGTTCCGCGATGACGTCCCCGACGAGCATCCGCGGGTCGAGCGACCCGGCCGGGTCCTGGAAGACGATCGAGACGTCACGACGGTGCGCGCGCATCTGCGACCGGGACAGATGGGTGACATCGGTGCCGGCGAGTCGCACCGCACCCCCCGTCGGCTCCACCAGCCGCACGATGCAGCGCCCGACGGTGGACTTGCCGGAGCCGCTCTCCCCCACGAGGGCAGTGACCTGTCCACGTCGGATCTGCAGGGTCACCCCGTCGACGGCGCGCACCGGGCCGTAGTGCATGACGAGGTCCTCGAGCTCGAGGACCACCGGTTCAGCCTCGAGCGGATGGGGGACCTCCGGCTGCGGGGCGTGGCCGGTGGGGATGGTGCTCATGCGCGGTCCTCCGAGGTCGGGCGGGAGACGTCCCCGCGGGGGTGCCAGCACGCCACGACGTGCTCACGGCCGTCGCGTTCGGTGAGCACGCGGGCGGGCTCCAACGGCGGGGCTGAGGTGCGGCAGCGGTCGGTGGCTGCGGCGCAGCGCTCAGCGAACGTGCAGGCATCCGGCTGCTCGGACAGCACGGGCACCAGGCCGGGGATCTCCTGGAGCCGGTGCGTGCCCGCGTGCCGTCCGGGCGTGGGGGACGCCGACAGCAGGCCCGAGGTGTAGTGGTGCTGGGGCCGGGCGAAGAGCTCGTCGACGCCGGCACGTTCGACCACGCGGCCGGCATACATGACCACCACGCGGTCCGCGACGTCCGCGATCACGCCCAGGTCGTGGGTGATGACCAGGATGCTCGTCCCGAACCGGTCACGCAGCCCGCGCAGGACGTCGAGGATGCCGGCCTGCACGGTGACGTCCAGGGCCGTGGTCGGCTCGTCGGCGACGAGCACCTTGGGCTGACAGGCGACCGCCATGGCGATCATCACGCGCTGCCGCATGCCCCCCGACAGCTGGTGCGGGTAGTGCTTGACGCGCTCACGCGCGGACGGGATGCCGACGACGCCGAGCAGCTCCACCGCTCGTTCGAGGGCGTCCCTGCGCGAGAGCTTCTCGTGCACCTGGAGCACCTCGGTGATCTGGCGCCCGACGGTGAGGACCGGGTTCAGCGACGACATCGGCTCCTGGAAGATGTAGGCGATGTCCTGGCCCCGCGCAGCACGCAGGACGCTGGCCCTGGCGCCCACCAGCTCGGTGCCGAGCAGCCGCACCGAGCCCTCGATCGTGGCACTGCGGGGCAGCAGCCCGGCGAGGCTCATCGCGGTGACGGACTTGCCGCACCCTGATTCGCCGACGATGCCGACGATCTCGCCGTGGGCCAGGGTCAGGTCGACACCGTCGACGGCCGAGACGGTCCCCGACTCGGTGGCGAACCTGACCCCGAGACCGGACACCTCCAGCACCGGTGCGGTCTGCTCGGCGGGCGCGACGATCTGGGCGGTGGCGCTCATCGACGGCTCGCCTTCGGGTCGAGGGCATCGCGCAGGCTGTCGCCGAACACGTTGAAGGCCAACGCCAGCACCATGATCGCGACCCCGGGCAGGACCGCCGCCCATGGTGCCCGGGCAGCGAACTGCTGGGCGTTCGCGAGCATCGTCCCGAGGCTCGGCGCCGGCGGCTGGATGCCGAGTCCCAAGAAGGACAGCACGGCCTCACCGAGGATGGCGGCGGGGATCGCGACCGTGGCCTGCACCAGGACCACGGAGGTGGCGTTCGGCAGGATGTGGCGGCGCAGCACCCACAGGTCGCTGGCCCCGTCCACGACCGCCGCTGCGACGAAGTCGAGCCCCTTGAGCCGCAGCGCGTCCGAGCGCACGACGCGGATGACGCCGGGGATCTGGGCGATGCCGATCGCCACCGCGGCGTTGCCGAGGCTGGCGCCACGGATGGCCGCGAAGCCGACGGCCAGGATGAGGAACGGGAACGCCAGCAACAGGTCGGTCAGCCGGGAGATCACCGCGTCGGCGGCCCGGAAGTACCCCGCGGCCAGGCCGAGGGGCACCCCGATCGCCAGGGCGGTGAACACCGCCAGGGCAGCCACCTGGAGCGAGGCGCGGCTGCCCAGGATGATCCGCGACAGGACGTCGCGACCCAGGTCGTCGGTCCCCAGCAGGTGACCGGCCGTCCCGGGCGGCGCCAGGGTGTTGGCGAAGTCGGTGCGCTCCGGGGCGTAGGGCGCGATCCACGGTGCGAGGACCGCGACGACGATGGCGACGGCCAGGACGGCAGCGCTCACGACCGCCAGGGGGTTGCGCCGCAGCCGCTTCAGGACGCGCGCGCCCTGGGAGGCCTCACGCCTCGGGTTCGGGGTGGGCGCAGCGGGTGAGGCTGCGGGCGGGAGGGCGGTGTCGACGCTCATGAGGCCTCTCCGGTGACGCGGACCCGCGGGTCGATGACCGAGTACAGCAGGTCGACCGCGAAGTTGATGACGATGTAGGCGGTCGCGGTCACGAGGACCACGGCCTGGATGACGGGGTAGTCGCGCTGGAAGACGGCATCGATCGTCATCTTCCCGAAGCCGGGGAGCCCGAAGATCTGCTCGGTGACGACTGCGCCGGAGATGAGCCCGCCGAGCTGGAGGCCGACGATGGTCACCACCACGATCAGGCTGTTGCGCAACGCGTGCCGGCGCACCACGACGCTGGGTCGTAGGCCCTTGGCCTCGGCCGTGCGGACGTAGTCGGTCGACAGCGAGTCGAGCATCGAGGACCTGGTCTGCCGCATGATGACGGCCGACAACCCGGTGCCGAGGATCAGCGCCGGCAGGACGATGTGGTGCAGGTTGTCCACCGGGTCCTCACGCAGCGGCACGAACCCCGAGGCCGGGAACAGGCCGGTGGCCACCGACAGGTAGAGGATCGCGATGAGGCCGAGCCAGAAGTGCGGCACCGAGAGTCCGAACAGGGCGAACGCGTTGGCCACCCACTCGGCCGGTCCCCCGCGCTTCACCGCTGCGACCACGCCGGCGCCGACACCCAGGACGACCGCGATGGCGATCGCGAGCAGGGACAGCTCGAGGGTCACGGGGATCGCGGTCCGGAGCATGTCGTTGACGTTCTGACCGGTGCGGACCGACGTCCCGAGGTCTCCCTGCACCGCGTTGCTGACGAAGTGCCAGAACTGCAGGGGCAGCGGCTGGTCGAGGCCGTACTGCGCCCGGATGGCGGCCAGGGCCTCCGGGGTCCGGTCCTCGCCTGCGAGGGCGAGGGCCGGATCACCCGGGAGGGCGCGGACACCGAGGAAGACGACCACGGTGGCGAGCAGCAGGGTCACCAGCGACTGCCAGGCCCGGTTGAGCAGGTAGCTGCGCACAGGGACTACTTGGCCATCCCGGAGAAGCCCAGCCGGACCACTCCGTCGGGGAAGACCTGGACGCCCTTGAGTGACGTCGAGACCCCGGTGAGGTTGCGCTGGCGGTAGAGGTAGATGAGCGGGTCGTCCTGGTGCAGCTTCTCGACGACCTGGCCGTAGAGGTTCTTGCGCTCCTCGAGGTCCCCTGACTCACGTGCCTTGTCGAGCAACCCGTCCACGGTCTTGTCGCTGTACCCGGCGACGTTCTGGCTGCCGCCGGTGCCGACGAAGTTGGTGATGTTGGCGTCCGGGTCGATGCGCCCGGACCAGCCGAGCTGGAGCAGCGAGAAGTCGCCGCGGTCCTGCTGGTCGAGCAGCGAGGCGTACTCGACCGGCTTGATCTGCAGGTCGAAGCCGCCCTCCTTGACCATCGACTGCAGCGCCTGGGCCAGGCGCAGGCTGTCGGGGTTGTTGGAGGTGATCATCTCGATCGTGAGCGGCGTCGTGACACCGGCTTCCTCGAGCAGGGCCTTCGCCTTGGCTGGGTCGTGCGGGGTGCACGCCTGCGCCGCGTCGGTCGAGAACTCGCTCTTGGGCGAGATCGGCGAGCAGGCAACGGTGTTGTAGTCGTTGAAGACCACCTTGACGAGCCCGGCCCGGTCGACGGCCAGCTCGAACGCCCGGCGGATGCGGGGGTCCTTGGCCTCCGGGGTGTCGACCTGCTTCAGGGGGCTGCCGATGCCGTCGGAGTTGCCGATGTTGAACGTCACGCCCTGGTAGCCCAGCGACTGCGACTGCAGCACCTGGAGGTCCTGCTCCTTCTGCAGGGCAGGGACGTCCTGGGCCGAGAGGGAGTCGGCGACCTGGACGTCGCCGGAGCGCAGGTTGGCCGCGCGGATGCTCGCGTCGGTGATGATCCGGTAGGTGACCTTGTCGAAGTGCACCTTGTCGGCGTCGTAGAACTTGGGGTCCTTGACGAGCTCGATGGAGTTCTGGGGGACGCGCTTGGAGAACTTGAACGGTCCGACGCACACCGGGGCCGTGGCGAACTTGTCGCCGAGGGCCTTGGCGGCCTTCGGGCTGACGATCATCCCCGCGCGGTCGGTGAGGGCGGCAGTGAGCGGCGCGAACGGCGTGGACAACGTCACCACGACCGTCTTGGAGTCCTTGGCCGTGACGTCGGTGATCGGACCGAGCTCGCTCTTGCGGCCGGACCCCTCGAGGGTCAGGTTGCGGTCCAGGGTGGCCTTGACCGCCTCGGCGTCGAACGGCGTCCCGTCGGCGAACTCGATGTCGTCACGGACGGGGATGGTCACGGTCTTGCCGTCGGCGCTGGTCGTCGGCAGGGCGGTGGCCAGCTGGGGCACCACCTTCGCGTCCTGGTCGACGTCGTACAGCTTCTGGCACATGGCGTGGAAGACGTAGCGCGAGTAGAGGCTGCGGGACAGGGCCGGGTCGAGCTGGTCGGGCTCGGCGGACAGCGCCATCACGAGGTCTCCGCCGTCCTTGACCTCTTCAGCGGAGGCCGGCTCGCCGAACGAGTCCTCTCCCGTGGCCGCGGAGGCAGGGCCTGCCCCGGAGTCCGAGGCTGGTTCGACGGCGCTGCAACCGGCCACGGTGAGGGACAGGGCGACGGCGACGGCGAGGTGGCGGGCCTGCAGTCGCGGGGGTGGGCGGTGCTCGGGCATCAGGCGCAGGACGGTGCGGATGGTCATGAACGCTCCCAGGGGGTGTGGGCAGGATCGCAGGATCGTATCCTGTATACAGTCCACTGAACAGGGAGGAGCGGGAACTTCTCCCACAATCCGGACACCCCGAGGGCCCTCCCGGTGCACCCGGTCGGCGTATGGCGAGGGGATCCGAGCGCGGGTCCGGCGCGGATCAAGCGCGGATCAAGCGCGGATCCGACGCGGATCCGGCGCGGGTCAGAGCGCGGCGTCAGGCAGGTGGTCGCGCGCCCAGAGGGCCGCACTGGTGCGGTCCACGACCCCGATCTCGCGGAACACCCGGCCCAGGTGCGCCTTCACGGTGCGTTCGCTGATGCCGAGCGCGCGGCCGATCTGCTTGTTGGCCAGGCCCTGGGCCACCAGTCTGAGCACCTCGCGCTCACGAGGGCTCAGACCGTCACCGGTCTGCTCCCCCAGCGTGGGCAGCAGCACCCGCGCCACCCGGGGGTCGAGCGGCGCGTGGCCCGCGGCAGCGGCCCGCACGGCGGCGAGCAGCTCGGAGGGGTCACCGTCCTTGAGCTGGTAGCCCACGGCGCCCGCGCGCAGGGCAGCGTTGACCCGGTCCCGGTCCGAGAACGACGTCAGCACCACGACCTTGGCGTCAGGGGCGACGGCCAGCACCTCGCGGGTCGCCTCGGCGCCGTCCATGACCGGCATCGACAGGTCCATGAGCACGACATCGGGCTGGTGTTCGCGGGCCTGGGTGACCGCGACCCGGCCATCCGGCGCCTGGCCGACGACCGCGATGTCGCCGCTGGCCAGGAGCAGGGCGGTGAGGCCGCTGCGGACCATCGCGTGGTCGTCCACCACCAGCACCCGGATCACGGCGCACCACCGGGCAGGAGTGACAGGCGCCAGTGGGTGCCGGCGCCGGGGGCGGAGGCCACCTGCAGGGTGGCGCCGCCGTCGCTGGCCAGGTCGGCGAGCACGCGCAGCCCGAAGTGCCCGTCGGCCGGCTGGCTCAGCAGTACGGTGTCGAACCCCGGCCCGTCGTCGAGCACGTCGAGGACCACCTCGCCCCGGCCACCCTCCTCGCGCGCGAGGGCGACGCTGACGGTGCACGGGGAGGCATGCTTGGCCGCGTTGCGCAGGCACTCCTGCGCCACGCCGTACACGAGGCGCTCCTCACTCTCGCTGAGCCCCAGCTCGGCGGCACCCTCGGTGTCGAGGTGGACCGTCAGCCCACGGCTGGCGGCCGACTCGGCGAGGTCCGCGAGCGCCGGACCCAGTCCGGCGCCGGCCAGGCTGGGCGGGTAGATGTCGACGAGGAGTGAGCGCAGCACACGGATGTTGCCGCGGACCGAACCGGCGAGCTCGTCCAGCTCCGCGGCGGTGCGGTCGTCGCCGGCAAGCTGCGCCCGGGCTGCCGCGCCGGCCGCGACGAACGACGTGGCCACGAGGTCCTGGACCGGGCCGTCGTGCAGGGCACCGGCGATGCGGCGGCGTTCTGCGTCGGAGGCGGCGACGGTGCGTTCGAGCAGCCGTTCGCGCTGGCGCTGGGCCTCGGAGAGGCGGCGCAGCAACCGCCACAGGATCGGCGCCATCAGCACGACGAGCAGCAGCAGGCTGCTCAGGGTGACCCCCGAGAAACCGCGCCACAGCTGCGAGGCACGCTGCTGCACCGGTTCGTACGGGGAGTAGGTCTCGAAGAGCAGCTGGCGCCCGTCCGGGAGCCACACCGGCCGGTAGACCTCGAGCGCACGGCCACCGGTCTCGAACTCGTTCTCGGAGCCGGTGAGGTTGGAGACCTCGGCCTTGGTCTGTGGGTCCGACAGGGCGATCCGCTGGTCATCGCCGATGGCGAAGGTGCGCCCAACGAGCTGTGGCTCGTCCGCGTACACGACCCGACCGTCCGGCGCCCACAGCTTCACCCGGACGATCGTCGGCCCGAGGATGCGTTGACGCACGAGGCGGTCGAACTCGGCCAGTGCCGACGCATCGCCGTCGACCAGTGCGTCGGTCAAGGCCGGAGCCACGACCGCCTCGGCCAGGACGTCGGCGGTGTTCGCGGCGTCGTTGACGGCTTCGCGCTCGGCAAGACGTTGCGAGGCAAAGGATCCCAACACACCGACGACCGCGAGCACGGCGACGAGTCCGGCCATGAGCTGCAGCAGCACCCGACGCGGCCGGACCGGCTGCTCGACCTCGCCCTGCGCGCGTCCCCGCGACACGGTCACCCACCCCACTGCCGGGGTCTCGTCGGCACGCGGGTCGACCGTGGCACCGGCGCCGGGCGGGCCTCCGGGCGCGGCGACGGCCGTCTCGGGCGAGAGTGCCGAGACGGCCGGGCCGCTGGGGGTGCCGCTCACTCAGTCATCGCTTCCGTGTCCACCGTGGTCGTCGGTTCCGCTGTCGTCCGAGCCCGAGTGGCCGGAACCCGAGCTCCCCGAACCCGAGCTGCCCGAACCCGAGCTGCCCGAACCCGAGCTCCCCGAACCCGAGTGGCCGGAGCCTGAGCTCCCCGAACCCGAGCTGCCCGATGTCGCCGAGCCCCGGTCGTCGCCGGGCTCGGTGCGATCGTCGCGCGGGGTGCTGCCGCCGTGGTCGTCGGGCGTGGTCGCACCACCGCTCGAGGTGGACGTCGCCGAGCCGTGCCCACGGCCCGAGTGGCCCGAGTGGCCCGAGTGGCCCGACGTGCCGGACGTGCCCCGCGTGCTGGACGTTCCCGACGTGCGCGACGAGCTCTTCGAGGTGGAGCTGCTGTCGCGGTCGTCACCGGGCTCGGAGCGCTGGTCGCGCGGGGTGTCGCCGCCGTGGTCGTCCAGCTCGGTGGTGCGGCTGGCGCTGGGCAGCGTGGCCGTCCCCGTCGCCACCTGGGCGCTGGCGGGGACGTTGACGGGTACGGCCTGGGAGAAGGAGGCATTGCTCCAGAGCCCGGCGGCGGCGGGCATGAGTGCCACGACCAGGGCTGCGAGGGTGATGGTGCTGCGCTTCATGACGATCCTTCCGGGATCAGTGTGACGGGTGAGGAGGCGGTCCGGGAGCCCTATCCGGGGAAGCCGATCGCTGCGGTCTTCGTGGAGGTGTTCATCGCACTGTCCTCTCGTGGTGGTCACCACCGGTGACCGTGACACCACTGTGCGGAGCCGGCGCGTTCACGCGGTAGTGGGCGATGGTCGTAGTACCCGCCGCGCTCCACCTGGTCACGCGAAGGAGCCGGCACCCCCAGGGGGCACCGGCTCCATACGCGCCGTACAGGAGTCAGGACTCCCGCGCAGACTCCTGCCGGTCGGCGTTCGCGTAGATGGCGTCACGGACGTAGAAGGCCATGCCCTCGCGGATCTCGTCGTACGTCGCGGTGAACCGCGGGTCGCTGGTGTACAGGTCGGCCAGGTTGCGGTGGAACTGCGGTGGGCAGTCGTAGAACCGGTCGTTGATGTTGAGCCGGTGAGCCTCCGCGGCGTCCATGGCCGCCACGCTGGTGGCGGGCTCCCCCGCGTCCATGGCGTCGGTGAAGCCCCGGTGCAGGGCGTCGCTCTCGGCCTTGACCTGTGCCCAGTCGGCCTTGGTGTAGCCCTTGGTCCGGTGCTGGGACTGCTTCCAGGCCTCGGTGTCACCCCATCGCTGCTCTGCCTCGTCCTGGCTGTCGTGGAAGCCGTCGCCGAAGAGCTCCTTCATGTCCTCGGTGCTGGCGGGTTGGTGGTTCATCTCTCGCTCCAGTGCTCGGTCGATGGCCACGACGAGGCTGCGCATCTCGTCGAGCCGGGACATGACCGCTGCGCGTTGGCGCCGTAGGTGCTGCTCCGCGCTCTCCGGGTGGTCCAGGAGGAGGGCGACCTCCTCGAGGGCGAACCCGAGCCGCCGGTAGACCACCACGTGCTGCAGCCGGGTGAGGTCCTCGGCGGTGTAGAGCCGGTAACCCGCCCGCGATCGGTCGCTCGGCGTGAGCAGCCCGATCTCGTCGTAGTGGTGCAACGTGCGCACCGTGAGGTCGAACTGTCGGGCCACCTGTCCCACGGTGAGCGTGGTCAGCTGTGCGCCTTCGGTCATGACCACCACTGTGACCCCTCACGTGGCGTGAGGGTCAAGACCTCTTCAGGCGTCCTCGCGGTTGCGCCGGCGCGACCGCAGGTAGGCGCCGATGCCGTTGCGTGCCGTACCCCAGATGCCGTGGCGGAAGGCCAGCACGATGATGACGAAGATCGCGCCGGTGATGATGCCGATGCCGTTGAAGCCCGAGGACGCGAGCTTGTCCTCCAGGAGCACGACCAGCGCGGCGCCGATCGGGCCACCCCACAGGGTGCCGATGCCACCGAGCACGGTGATGAGCACGACCTTGCCCGACGTCGTCCAGATGAGCTCCTGGAGCGAGGCGAACCCGTGGCTGGCCGAGAACACGCCACCGGCCAGACCCGCGAGACCGGCGGAGATGACGAACACCATGATCTTGTAGCGCTCGACGTCGTAGCCGAGGGCACGGGCGCGGGCCGGGTTGTCGCGGATGGCGACCAGGACGCGACCGAACGGGCTGTTGACCGTGCGCCAGGCGATGAGGACCCCGACGAGGATGATCGGCAGCGCCGCGTAGTAGAAGTAGAACGACTCGGTCTCGACGAGCTCGATCCCGAAGAACGCCTTGGGGATCCCCTGCAGACCGTTCTCACCGCCGGTGACACTGCGCCACTGGTTGGCGATGAAGTAGACCATCTGCGCGAAGGCCAGGGTCACCATCGCGAAGTAGATGCCGGTGCGGCGCACCGCGAGGTATCCGGTGGGGACGGCCAGGATCATGGCGCAGACCGCACCACCGACGACCGCGACCGGGAAGGGGACGCCGGCGTGGATGGCGATGAGCCCGGTCGTGTATGCCGACGTGCCCCAGAAGGCGGCGTGGCCGAAGGACAGCAGGCCGGTGTAGCCGAGCAGCAGGTCGACCGAGATGGCGAACAGCGCCCAGGCGGCGATGTCCATCGCGACCGGCGGGTAGACGAACCACGGCAGCGCCAGCACCACGGCGAGGCCGATGGCCATGCCGACCCACCGCAGGAACGGGCGGCGCGCGGTGACGGATGCGGTGTCGGGGAGGTCGACCTCGACCTTGGGCACCAGCTGGGAGCTCATGATGCGGCTTCCTCTCGACCGAACAGGCCCGAGGGCCGGACCAGGATCACCACGGCCATGAGGACGAAGATGAGG
Source organism: uncultured Actinomycetota bacterium (assembly GCA_963731235.1). GTDB lineage: Bacteria > Actinomycetota > Actinomycetes > Actinomycetales > Dermatophilaceae > Pedococcus. Next base: position 286,051 of record CAVSUT010000019.1, read on the forward strand.
ACCTGGCTGAACGACCCGGCGTAGCCCTGGCCGTAGGCCTCGACGAGTCCGACGAGGAAGCCCGCCACCACTGCGCCGAGGATGGATCCGAGGCCGCCGATGACGACCACGGCGAACAGGATGATGATGAAGAAGCTGCCCATGTCGGCGTTGACCGACCCCGTCGGGGCCCGCAGCACACCCGCCAGGCCGGCGAGCGCGATACCGAAGCCGAACACGGGGGTGACCCAGCGGCCGACGTTGATGCCCAGGGCGCGGGAGCGCTCGGCGTCCTCGGTCGAGGCCCGCACGATCATGCCGACGCGGGTCTTGGTGAGCAGCAGCCACACGGCCAGGCAGAGCGCGACGGAGAAGCCGGCCACGAAGATCTGGTAGCTCGACAGCGACACGCTGCCGAGGTTCACCCGGCCCTGCAGCCCGGCGGGCAGCTCGTACGGCAGCGACGAGACGCCATACCGGCGCTTGACGAAGTCGACGAGGAACAACGTGATGCCGAAGGTCAGCAGGAAGTTGTAGAGCGGGTCCAGCCGCAGCAGCCACCGGACGAACAGCCGCTCCATCAGCACACCGAAGACGAACATCGCCACGGTGATGATCGGCAGAGCGGCCCAGAAGCCGAGGCCGGTCGCGTCGAGCAGCAGGGCGGCACCGACGGCACCGAGCATGTAGCAGGCACCGTGGCTGAAGTTGACGACGCCGAGCACGCCGAAGATCACCGCCAGGCCCAGGGCGGCCAGGGCGTAGAACCCGCCGAGGGCCAGGCCCTGGAGCGTGTACTGGATGAATGCCGTCATTGCTCTTCCGGTTCGTCGGTCGGTGCGTCGGTGGTGGAGGGGCGGACCCGGTGGGGCGGGGGGACTCCCACCGGGTCCGGTCCCGAGGGGGTGCGCCGCAGCGGTGTTGCGCGGGCGGCGCACCCCGGTCAGTGACCGGAGGTCACATCTGGCAGTCGGGGCTCACGGTCGGGTTGAAGGCGTCGGCCGCGGGGATCGTCGAGACGACCTCCTCGTAGTCCCACTCCTCCTTGACCTCGTCCTTGCTCTTGACCTTGACCAGGTAGGCGTCGTGCAGCACGCGGTGGTCCGCGGCGCGGATCTCACCGTTGCGCAGGAAGACGTCGTTGAGCTTCTTGCCCTCGAGCTCCTTGACCACGGCATCCGCGTCGTCGGTGCCGGCGCGCTGGACGGCCTCGAGGTACTGCAGGGCCGCGGAGTAGTTGCCGGCGTGGGCGAAGGACGGACGCGTCTGCGTCTTCTCCTTGAACTTGTCGGCCCAGGCGCGGTTCTGCTCATCGAAGTTCCAGTACCAGGCGTCGGTGAACTGCGTGCCCTGGAACTGGTCGACCCCCAGGCTGTGGATGTCGGTGATGAACATCAGGCCCACGGCCAGCTGGGTCTTGCCCTGCAGGCCCGCCTGGTTGAACTGCTTGACGAAGTTGATCAGGTCGCCACCGGCAGCCATGATCCCGATGACGTCGGGCTTGCTCGAGTTCGCCTTGGTGATGAACGTCGAGTAGTTGTCGTTGGGGAACGGCGTCGCGATGGACTGCTGGATCGTGCCGCCGGCCTTCTCGACCGCCGCGGAGAAGGACTTGGTCATGTCCTGGCCGAAGGCGTAGTCGGGGTAGACGATCGACCAGTTCTTGCCACCGTTCTGCACCGCCGTGGCACCGGTGCCCTGCGCGAGCATGTAGGTGTCGTAGGCCCAGTGGAACGTGTACTTGTTGCAGGACTTGCCGGTCAGCGCGGTGGTGCCGGCGCCGATGTCGATGAAGAGCTTCTTCTTCGTCTTGGCCTGCGTGGCCACCGCGAGCGCGGCCGAGGAGGTGGGGACGTCCAGGATGATGTCGGCCTGCTGCCGGTCGTACATCTCCTGCGCCTTGGTGTTGGCGATGTCCGGCTTGTTCTGGTGGTCGGCCTGGACGATCTCGATGGTCTTGGCCACCGCCTTGTCGCCGTACTTGGCCTTGTAGTCCGCGACCGCCATCTCGATGGCGACCTTGGAGTTCGGGCCGGACAGGTCCTTGTAGACACCCGACTGGTCGTTGAGCAGACCGAGGACGACCTTGTCGTTGCTGATCTTGCCGCCGGCCGTGCTCGGGCCACCCGCGCCACATGCGGCGAGCACGAGGCTGCCGGTGACAGCGGTGGCCGCAAGGGCCAAGGACTTGGAGCGCTGCATGTCCCCTCCTGGGGTTGTTCGGTGGTGCGTTGGGTTGAGTTGGTGCGGGTGGTACGGGTCGTGCCGGACGCCGATCGGTCCGCGGCTACATGCCGAGGTACTCGAGGAGCTCGGTGGTGCGGGCCTGGAAGCTGGCGTTGTCCAGCGACTCCACGACCCGACCCTGGGCGAGCAGGTAGTGGCGGTCGGCGACGGTGGAGGCGAAGGTGACGTTCTGCTCCACGAGCAGGACCGAGACGCCCTGGGCCTTGATCTGGCGGATGATCTCGCCGATCCGCTGGACGATGACCGGGGCCAGCCCCTCGCTGGGCTCGTCGAGCAGCAGGAGCGTGGACCCCATCCGCAGCACCCGGGCGATGGCCAGCATCTGCTGCTCGCCACCGCTGAGCTTGGTGCCCGGGAAGTCGCGGCGCTCGTGCAGCACGGGGAACTGCTCGTAGACCTGGTCCAGGCTCCACGCGTCGGCCTTGCTGGTGACCGGCGGCAGCATGAGGTTCTCCGCGACGGTGAGCGTGGCGTAGATGCCGCGGTCGTCGGGCACCCAACCGATGCCGGCCCGGGCCCGCTTGTCGGCGCTGGCCTTGCCGAGGGCGGAGCCGCCCCAGCTGACGGTGCCCTCGACCTGGCGGTGCAGGCCCATGATCGAACGCAGCAGCGTGGTCTTGCCGGCGCCGTTGCGGCCCACGAGGGTGACGACCTCGCCGGGCTCGACGCGCAGGTCGACCTCGGTCAGCACCTTGGCCTCGCCGTACCAGGCGGACAGTCCCGCGACCTCGAGGGTGTGGTCAGACATGCTGTTCTCCGGCCTGTCCGAGGTATGCGGTGATGACCTTCTCGTCGTTGCGCACCTGCTCGTAGGTGCCCTCGGCGAGCACCTGGCCGGACTGCAGGACGGTGACGGTGTCGGCGAGGGAGCCGACGACGTGCATGTTGTGGTCGACGAACACCACGGTGCGGCCGGCCGAGACCTTCTTGACCAGGGCGATGGTGCGGTCGACGTCCTCCAGGCCCATGCCTGCGGTCGGCTCGTCGAGCAGCAGCAGCTTGGGGTCGAGGGCGAGCGCGAGGGCGAGCTCGAGAGCACGCTTCTGGCCGTAGGCGAGCGAGCCGGCAGCCGCCCCGGACCGGTCGGTGAGGCCGACCTGGTCGAGCAGCTCCATGGCGCGGGGGCGGAACTGGCGCATCGTCGTGTTGGAGCGCCAGAAGCGGTAACCCAGGCCGGTGGGTGAGGCCAGCGCGAGCTCGACGTGGTCGACGACGCTCATCTGCTCGAACAGGCTCGTGATCTGGAACGACCGGGCGATGCCGAGGTGGGCGATCTGCTCCGGCTGCACCCCGGTGATGTCGCGGCCGGCGAGCAGGACCTTCCCGGACGTGGGGGTCAGGAACCCGGTCAGCAGGTTGAACAGCGTCGTCTTACCGGCGCCGTTCGGGCCCACGAGAGCGTGGATGGTGCCCTCGACCACACGCAGGCTGACATCGGAGACCGCGCGGAAACCGCGGAACTCCTTGGTCAGGTCGCGCGTCTCGAGCAGCGCTGCTGCTGAGCCTGCTGCGCCTGTTGCCTCGGGGCTGGCCTGGCTGGGCACCGGCACCTCCTCGTGCGGCTGGAGCGACAGCAGGGGACCGTCGCGTTCTGCAGAACACTAGGGCCGACCATGAACCCCGGACATGGCCGCCCTCGACACAGAGCCCCCGGAGAACATGTCCGGAACCCACATACGTCCTGACGGCCCCGGACACCTGCCGCGGTCGGTTCCGTGCCCGGCCGACGCGCCTCAGTGCCAGCGGTCGGGGTGCACGTCCCCGGGGATCTGCGCGGTGGGGTCGTACGGCGTCCGGCTGAACCGGAACGAGCCGAGGTCCAGGTGCCCGACCCGACCGTCGTCGTCGCGCTGCGCCACCAACGGCTCGCCCTCGTGGTAGCCGTCCAACCCGACCCAGCCAGCCTCGGTGGGCGCGAACCGCGAGCCGCGGTGCAGCCCCGGCTCCCCCAGCACCAGGACGCCGTCAGCGGCCAACCGCAGCGTGTATGCCGTCGTGCCCCAGTACCAGTCCCCCACCAGGTCGAGCCCGGTCACCTGGTCGCCATCGGCGCTCCACGGGGTCGGCGGGAGCGGCTCGCGCTCGGCGAGCAGCGTGAGGAGGTCGACGGTGACCGGCCCGATCCCCGACGTCGCGTTCGCGAACACCACACAGCCGTCACCGGTCTCGAGGTCCACGCGCAGGCCCGCGAGGAAGCCGGGCATCGAGCCGCCGTGGCCGCCGAACCGCCGACCCTCGACGTTCCACACCTGCCAGCCGAGACCGTGCGCGCCGGTCCACGCCTGGCCCGGGTTGTCGTTGACGACGATCGGCAGGCACATCTCGGCGAGCGTGTCGGCCGACAACAGGCCTGCGGTGTCGCCGCCGAGGAAGGTGGCCCACCGGGACAGGTCCTCGACCGTCGACCACAGCTGGCCGGCCGGAGCCATCGCGCCGGCGTGGTGCTCGGGCTCGACGTGCACGAGGTCGGCGAGCGGGTGGACCGCCCAGCCCGGCGCACTCGGCGCCTGCGGGCGCAGGGAGGTCCGCGCCATACCGAGGGGTGCGAGCAGGCCGGTGCGGATGGCCTCGTCCCAGGCCACCCCGCGCAGCCGGCCGACGAGCTCGCCGAGCACGGCGTAGCCGACGTTGGAGTAGTGGAAGCGGGCCCCGGGTCGGAACCTGCGCTGTGGCCGGCTGGCCAGCAGGTCGGCCCAGTCGCCCCCCTCGGTGCGCTCCCACCAGGGGCCACTGGTCTCGGCCTGCAGGCCCGAGCTGTGCGACAGCAGCTGGGCCACGGTGACGTGCCCGAAGTCGCTCTGCGCGGTCTCGGGCAGGTGGGCGTCGATGCGGTCGGACAGGTCGAGGGCGCCCTCGTCGCGCAGCCGCAGCACCTCGACACCCACGAAGGTCTTGGTGATCGAGCCGATGCGGTACTGCGTGCCTGCGGTCGCGAGCTCCCCACCGGTGCGGCCGGTGACCGTCCCCACGGCCCCGGACCAGACCAGCTCACCGCCGCGGACCAGCCCCGCCACGATGGAGGGCAGCCGGCAGGTCGACTGCTCCTGCGCCAGCCGGCGGTCGAGGGCGGCAACGGTCGTGGGCTCGAGCGACATGAGGCCCCAAGGTAGTCGACGCCACCCGGATCGCTGCCGCGCCCTGCCCACGAAAGTGCGCTCTGCCCGTGAAGCTTCACGGGCAGAGCGCACTTCGGTGGGCAAGGTCCTACAAGAACGCACCCCAGCCGGTGCCGACGACGGTGGCGCTGGTGAAGGTGCCGTTGCCCCGGCCCTGGTAGATCCGCAGCTCGCCGGCCGTCGTGATCGCCCCGAGATCACCCCTGCCGTCACCGTTCGCGTCGCGCGCCGAGAACAGCGCGCCCAGACCTCCCCAGCCGGAGCCGACCTTGACGCGCGAGGTGAGCGCGCCCCTGCCGTTGCCGCGGTAGATCCAGAGGACGCCGGCCGAGTCCACAGCCATGACGTCGGCCATGCGGTCGCCGGTCACGTCTCCGGGCACGAAGACCCGAACCATGGAGCCCCACCCGGTCCCGATCTGGGTCCCCGCCGCGAACTTGCCCTGCCCGTTGCCCTTGTAGAGCCGCATGGCCCCCGTCGAGGTCACCGCGACGATGTCCGGGAGTCCGTCACCGGAGAAGTCGGCGCTGCCGTCGATGGTGCGCATGCTCCCCCACCCGGTCCCGCTGACGGTCGACCCGAGCGACTTCCCGTCCCGGTCGACCATGTTCCCCTCGAGGCCCCCCTCGGGGTTGATCGTGAGGAACGCCGAGTACCCGAAGATCCTGCCCGACGGGAAGTTGCGGGTGGCCGGTAGGTCGGCGACCGTCGTCGCGCCCGTGAACCGGGGGAACCCGGCGCTGCGGTACAACCGCACCTGGCCGGCCGGCAGGCGCGCGAAGAGGTCGTCGCGCCGGTCGAGGTTCACGTCACCAGCCCCCCAGACGTTGCCGGAGATCATCGGGGTCACCGCGACCGTCGTCGTCGCGCCCGCTCCGACCTTGCTCTGCGGCGTGACCGCAAACGTGTATGGGACCGCGTTGCGCAAGCCGGTCACGACCACCGTGCGGAGATCCGCCGTCGCGGACACGTCGATGACCCGCCCGCCGGGGCTGACGACGACGCGGTAGGACGTGAGGTCCTGCGGCTCGTCGTGGAGGGTGCCGATGTTCAGCTCTGCCGACTGGGGTCGACTCCGCCCCGTGACCGACAGCGTGCTGGGCTTGGCGATGAAGTCCTGACCAGCAAGGGCCAGCTCGTGTGTGCCGATGACACGGCCGCGCTCGTCGAGGACACGACCGTCGCGGGTGTACTCCGCCTCGCGCATCGCCGAGTCCAGCAGCACGACTCGCTGGAGGCGGTAGGTGCCCACCCGCTGCGGCAGGTCGCGAGTGACACTCCCCGACGCACGCCCGTCCTCCGTCCACAGGCTGAAGACGACCTCCGGGGCTCCGTCCAGGGCGTAGTCCGCCGAGATCGACCGCAGGGTCGAGGAGGTCAGCTTCGTGCCATAGGAGGCCGTCGCCTTGCCACCGGACACCGCAGTCCTCGGGGTCACCGACAGGCTCGCGAGCACGGGAGCGGGCCCGTCGTAGGACGATCCCGTCACCGCGAGGCCCGACTGGGCGAACGAGACGCTGTGCACGCCCGACGGCCGCGACGGCTGGGGGTAGAAGATGTTCGCCGCGGCGGAGTAGGAGACGGTGCCGTCAGCGCCGTAGGTGCCCGCGAAGCCGTTCGCATCGGTCAGCGACAGCGACTGCAGCGCGTAGCTGCCGTTGTAGACGACGTGCGGCATCGACCTGGTGAAGGATCCGTCGGCCAGGTCGGTCGGGTCGGACGAGGTCAACGAGAAGTAGGTGTCGTGGTCCTGGTGCTTCCACGTGGCCCGGACCGCAGTGATCGGGTGGAGATCCGTGGCCGCGAACCGCACGGTGACCGGCGTGCCCGGACTGACGGCCGTCGTGGGAGTCGCCGAGACGGACGTCAGCACCGGTGCGTCGAAGTCCTCGGTGGAGCCCGAGACCCGGACGTCGTAGGACGACAGGTCGCGGCTCTCGGTGCACTTGGAAATGGTGCTGGCGTAGGCGGGGCTGCAGACGTAGGTGAACGCGTCCGGTGCGGTGGTGACGAAGACGTACTGGAGCTTCCACGTCCCGTTCTGGACCCCGTCGGGGATCTTCCTCGTGCCCGAACCCGAGGTCCCCTTCGACAGGTTCACCGTGTAGAGCCGACCCGACGGGTCCTTGTAGCCGGCCAAGGCCTCGTCGATGGGCTTGTCGGCTGTCGCGGTGTAGGACAGCACCACCTCGCCCGGTGCGGTCACGGTGTTGGTGCTCACCGAGATGGACGTGATGACCGGCCCGGGAGCAGCGCTGGCCGGCGACGCCGCCAGCAGTCCTGCCACGAGGGTCGCGACCACCCCGCCCACCACGGTGACCATGCCCCGAACGCGACGACGCGCCATACCCCTTGCCCCCCAAGATCAGCGAATGCTGGAGGGAGCCTAGGTCGGTATGGCGCGTCGTGACGCCTGAACCGGACATATTGCCGGCCCCGGCGCCAACTGGGCAGCGCGGACTGCGGCGGCGCGTCAGGCCTTCTTGGCGGTCGCCTTCTTGGCCGTGGCCTTCTTGGCGGTCTTCTTGGCCGTCTTCTTCGCCGGAGCCTTCTTGGCCGCCCGCTTGCGGGTGGTCGGGCCCTTGGCCCGCTTCTCCGCGAGCAGCTCGGCGCCGCGCTCGGGCGTGATCGACTCGGGCTCGTCGTCCTTGCGCAGGGTCGAGTTGGTCTCGCCGTCGGTGACGTAGGGGCCGAACCGGCCGTCCTTGACCACCATCGGCCGGCCCGACACCGGGTCGTTGCCGAGCTCCTTGAGCGGCGCCGTCGCGGTCCGGCCACGCTGCTTGGGCTGGGCGTAGATCGCCAGCGCCTCCTCGAGCGTGATGTCGAAGAGCTGCTGCTCGGTGGTCAGCGAACGGGAGTCCGTGCCCTTCTTGAGGTACGGGCCGTAGCGACCGTTCTGCGCGGTGATCTCGACCTCGGTGCCGTCCTCCTCCGTCGCGGTGCCGACGACGCGGGGCAGGCTGAGCAGCTTGAGCGCGGTGTCGAGGTCGAGGGTGGCGAGGTCCATGTCCTTGAACAGGGAAGCGGTCCGCGGCTTGACCTTGTTCTTGCCCTTGAGCGCTGCCGTCTCCTCGTCGAGCACCTCGGTGACGTACGGGCCGTAGCGCCCTGCCTTGGCGACGATGTCGCGACCGGTCTGCGGCTCCTGGCCGAGGACGCGGCCGTCGTCGGCGGACTGCTCGAGCAGCTCGCGGGCCTTGGCCGGCGTCATCTCGTCGGGAGCGATGTCGTCGTTGATCGTCGCCCGGCGGGGCGTGGAGTCGGCGTCGTCGGACATCTCGCCCGTCGACAGGTCGACCCCACGGGGCACGGTCTCCTCGACGTACGGGCCGTAGCGCCCGACGCGCACGACGATGCCCTCGCCGATCGTGATCGTGGAGATCTCGCGGGCGTCGATGTCGCCGAGGTCTTCCACGAGCTGCTTGAGGCCCAGGTGCGCACTACCGGCGTCGGGCAGTCCGGGCGTGCCCCCGACGAGCGCACCATCGCCCTCGCCGAAGTAGAACCGCTTCAGCCACTCGGCACGCTGCGCGTCACCACCGGCGATGCGGTCGAGGTCCTCCTCCATGGAGGCGGTGAAGTCGTAGTCGACGAGCTCGGTGAAGTGCTCCTCGAGCAGTCGCGTCACGGCGAACGCCAGCCACGTCGGGATCAGGGCCGAGCCGCGCGTGTTGACGTAGCCACGGTCCTGGATGGTGCCGACGGTGGAGGCGTAGGTCGACGGGCGACCGATTCCCTTCTCCTCCATGGCCTTCACCAGCGTCGCCTCGGTGTAGCGCGGCGGCGGGGTGGTCTCGTGGCCGTCCGGCTCGGCGCGCACCACGGTGAGCGGGACGCCTTCGCTGAGCTTGGGCAGGCGGCGCTCCTCCTCGGCCTCGGCGGCCTTGGAGGCGCGCTCCTCGTCGCGGCCCTCTTCGTATGCTGCGAGGAACCCGCGGAACGTGATGACGGTGCCGGACGCGCTGAACTCGACGACGCGGCCGTCCTCGAGGGTGCCACCGAGCTTGACCGTCGCGGTCGACCCGCGGGCATCGGCCATCTGCGAGGCGACGGTGCGCTTCCAGATCAGCTCGTAGAGGGCGAACTCGTCACCGCGCAGGTCACCGGCGACCTGGGCCGGCGTGCGGAAGCGGTCGCCCGCCGGACGGATGGCCTCGTGGGCCTCCTGCGCGTTCTTGACCTTCTTCTCGTAGTGGCGAGGCGACTGCGGGACGTACTCGGCGCCATACAGGTCACGGGCCTGCTGGCGGGCCGCGGTGAGGGCGGCCTCCGACAGCGTGGTGCTGTCGGTACGCATGTAGGTGATGTAGCCGTTCTCGTAGAGGCGCTGCGCGACGCGCATGGCGTTCTTCGAGGACAGGCGCAGCTTGCGGGAGGCCTCCTGCTGCAGCGTCGACGTCGTGAACGGCGCGGACGGGCGGCGGGTGTACGGCTTCTCCTGGACGCTGGTCACGCCGACCTGGCAGGTGAGCACCTGGGTCGCGATCGACGTCGCGGTGGCTTCGTCGAGGTGGACGACCGACTTGGCCTTCAGCGAGCCGTCGTCGTTGAAGTCACGGCCTGTCGCGACCCGGCTGCCGTCGACCGAGCTGAGCCGGGCGGTGAACTGGTTGGCGGCGCCGTCGGGCGTGAAGTCGCCGTCGACGTCCCAGTAGGAGGCGCGGACGAACGCCATCCGCTCACGCTCCCGCTCGACGACGATGCGGGTGGCGACGGACTGCACGCGGCCGGCGGACAGCCCGGCCTTGACCTTGCGCCACAGGACCGGGCTGACCTCGTAGCCGTAGAGGCGGTCGAGGATGCGCCGGGTCTCCTGGGCGTCGACGAGCGCGACGTCGAGGTCGCGGGTGTTGGTGGTGGCGCGCTGGATCGCTTCCTTGGTGATCTCGTGGAACACCATGCGCTTGACCGGGACCTTGGGCTTGAGCACCTCGAGCAGGTGCCAGGCGATCGCCTCGCCCTCGCGGTCCTCATCAGTGGCCAGGTAGAGCTCGTCGGCGTCCTTGAGCAGGCGCTTGAGCTCGGAGACCTTCTTCTTCTTGTCGCTGTTGACGAGGTAGTAGGCCTCGAAGCCGTTGTCCACGTCGACACCGAAGCGGCCGAAGGGGCCCTTCTTGATCTCGGCCGGCATCTCCGACGGGGTCGGGATGTCGCGGATGTGGCCCACGGACGCCTCGACGTCCCATTCCTTGCCCAGGTATCCGCCGATCGTCTTCGCCTTGGCCGGCGACTCGACGATGACGAGCTTGCGCCCACCAGTCACGTTCTCTTCCTCGGTTCCTGCTTCCATGTGCTGCGGATTCGTCGCAGCGTGGACATGGCAACGCCGAAGACGGTAGCCGGTTCCGTCAAATCTGCCGCGTCGCGTCTCGTGGGAGGGGGTCACAGCGCCAATCATTGATTGAATGTTCAAATAGATGTACCCTCGGCCCATGAGCCCGTCGACCGTGTCCGCGCGACCACCCGTGCTGTACCTCAGCCACGGCGCGCCGCCGCTGGCCGACGACCCGGTGTGGACCCGCCAGCTGGCCGACTGGTCGGGCAGCTTCGACAGGCCCACCAGCATCCTCATGGTCTCCGCCCACTGGGAGGAGGCGCCGCTGGCGTTGAGCGCGACCTCCGGCGACGTGCCCCTCGTGTACGACTTCTGGGGCTTCCCGCAGCGCTACTACGACGTGACGTATGCCGCGCCCGGCGCCCCTGCGCTCGCCGACAGCGTCACCAGGCTCGTGCAGACCTCCGAGACGCCGGTCCACCGGGACGAGGACCGCGGGCTCGACCACGGCGCCTACGTGCCGCTGGTGGAGATGTACCCCGAGGCCGACATCCCGGTCCTGCAGATGTCGATGCCGACGCTCGACCCGCGCGCACTGTTCGAGATCGGTCGCAGGCTGGCTCCGTTGCGCGACGAGGGCACCCTCATCGTGGGCTCCGGCTTCACGACGCACAACCTGCGTTGGTTCAACCCTGCGGCGGGTCGCGACGGCCGGCCTCCGGCTGCCTCCGCGGAGTTCGACCACTGGGCGGCCGAGGCGTTGGCGCGTCAGGACGTCGACGCCGTGCTCGACTTCGCCCACCGGGCCCCCGCAGCCCTCGAGGCGCACCCCCGCACCGAGCACTGGGCACCGCTCTACGTCAGCCTCGGCGCGGCATACGAGTCCGGGTCGCTGGAGAGCCAGAGCGTCGTCGACGGGTTCTGGTTCGGCCTGAGCAAGCGGTCCTGGCAGTTCGCCTGACCGCCTCCTGTCAAGACCGGGCCTGGGTCAGTCGTCGCGACGCGGCAAAGCGGGGGTTGTTCGGGGAAACCAGGCCGTACAAGTCCTGTATCGCCGAGCAACCCCCGCTTTGCGGGTTGGGCGGGGCGGGTCAGTGGCCGCCGGCCTTGCGCCGCGGTGCCGGGCGGGTCGGGTCGTCGTCGGGCTTGGCGACCTCGTCGGGGACGACGATCGGCTTGGCCTTGGCCCAGCCGAGGAACGCCGCGGCGACGACGAGGAGGGCGACACCGGTCCACAGGTTGGCGTTGACGCCCCCGGTCTTCTCCAGCGCCTGGTCGGCGAAGAGTCCGGCGAGCAGCAGGATCACGCCGTAGATCCCGAGCAGGCTGCCGATGATGTTGCGGATGTCGAACGCGCCGGCGGTCTTTCTTGGGGGACTTGGCGGGCTTGGTCGTCTTGGCGGACATGGTGGCGGCTCCTAGAAGGCGAAGTTGAGGACGAGGACCATGACCAGGGCGATCCCGGCGAGCGGCATGGTCCGCTGGTACCACGGCTGGCTCGCCTCGTCAGGATCGCGCAGGTCCTCCTTGGGCGTCTCGGAGTAGACCAGGCCCTTGAGCTCCGAGACCGGCTTGGGCTGCGTCACCATGGTCACCAGCACGCTGACGACGATGTCCACGACGAACGCCGTGGACGCGGCGACGAAGCTGGCGCCCTGGCCCGAGAGCGGCAGGACCCCCAGGCTGGCCGAGCCGAACGCGTCCTCGGACAGGAACGCCACGAGCACCGCGGAGATCGTGCCGCTGGACAGGCCCACCCAACCCGCGGTGGCCGTCATCCGCTTCCAGAACATGCCGAGGATGAACGTCGCGAACAGGGGGGCGTTGAAGAACCCGAACAGCGTCTGGAGGTAGTCCATGATGTTGGAGAAGCTCGAGGCGATGGTGGCGGTGAAGATCGCGATGACCGTCGCGCCGACGGTCGCGAGCCGGCCGATGCGCAGGTAGTAGTCGTCGCTGTGGTCCTTGCGGATGTAGCGCTGCCACAGGTCGTAGCTGAAGACCGTGTTGAAGGCCGAGATGTTCGCCGCCATACCGGCCATGAAGGCCGCGAGCAGACCGGCGATCGCCAGTCCCAGCAGGCCGTTCGGCAGGACGTCGCGCATGAGCAGCAGGATGGCGTCGTTGTACTTGACGCCCTCGCCGGACGCCCCGCCCGGCGGGGTGCCGCCGCCCTTGAGGTCGATCATCTCCTTGACCAGGACGGCCGAGACCATGCCGGGCAGGATGACGATGAACGGGATGAACATCTTCGGGAAGGCGCCGATGATCGGCGTCTTGCGGGCTGCGGAGATCGACTTGGAGGCCATGGCGCGCTGCACCTCGACGAAGTTCGTCGTCCAGTAGCCGAACGAGAGCACGAACCCGAGCCCGAACACGATGCCGATCACGGACAGGAACTCCGAGCTGAACCCTGCGAGCGCCTGACCCGGCCAGGACTCGAGCTGCTGGGCGGCCGGGGCCACACCGGCCGCAGCCGGGGCGTTGTCGGCGAACTCGGTGATCTTGTCCTTGAGGCCGCCGTACCCACCGACGCGGTGCAGACCGATCAGGGTCAGCGGCAGCAGCGAGGCCACGATGACGAAGAACTGCAGCACCTCGTTGTAGATCGCGGCCGACAGGCCACCGAGGGTGATGTAGGACAGCACGATCGCGGCAGCCACCATCAGCGCGACCCACAGGGGCCAGCCGAGCAACGCGTGGACGATCGAGCCCGAGCAGGTAGAGGTTGACCCCGGCGATGAGCAGCTGGGCGACCGCGAAGCTGATCGCGTTGACCAGGTGCGCGCCGGTGCCGAAGCGACGGAACATGAACTCCGGGACCGAGCGCACCTTGGAGCCGTAGTAGAACGGCATCATCACGACACCGAGGAACAGCATGGCCGGGATGGCGCCGACCCAGAAGTAGTGGACCGTCGGCAGGCCGATCTCCGCACCGTTGGCCGACATCCCCATGATCTCGACCGCCCCGAGGTTGGCCGAGATGAAGGCCAGTCCGGTGACCCAGGCGGGCAGCGAACGACCGGACAGGAAGAAGTCGATCGAGTCGGACACCGACCGGCGGGCCATGACGCCGATGCCCAGGACGAACCCGAAGTAGATGACGACGAGCAGGTAGTCCAACCAGTTCGCGTCGATCAAGGTGTCTGCGGCGGGCACCGCGAGGGCGAGGTGGGACATCAGCGGCTCCTAGACGAGGACAAAACCAGCGGACCAAACCTAGGCGGTGGGCCGCGGATCGGCACTCGGGGCCGACGCGCAGCGGCCCAGCGCCCTTTGGTATGGCGCCTGCTCGAGCGCAGGTGATACCGGTGGCTTCGTCACGGCGTGTCGGGACGACGGCGCGCGCATCATGGACCGATGGAACGAACCGTGCACCCTCGCGCCGGCCGACTCAGGTCACCGGCAGCCCTCGTGACGGCCCTCGTGGCCGTGTTCGGACTCCTCGTCGCCGCGGCCGCACCTGCCGCTGCCAGGACGTCCCTCGTCCCACTCCCCGACGGCCTCCGCCCGGAAGGCATCACGGCGGGCCGCGGTGACACCTACTACGTGGGGTCGCTGGCCGACGGCCGCATCGTCACCGGCGACCTCAGCCGGGCCACGAGCCGGGTCCTGCTCCCCGGCGCCACCGGCCGCCAGATCCGGGGCCTCGACTGGGACGGCCGCACCGGTCTGGTCTGGGCCGCCGGCAACGTCGGCGCCGAGGCGCACGTCTGGGCGGTCAACGGCCGCACCGGACGGGTCGTCTCGGACACCGTGGTCCCCGGCGGCATCTTCCTCAACGACCTCGTGGTCACCCGCCGAGCCGTGTGGGTCACCGACTCCCGGGTCGACCGGCTGACCGTCATCCCCCTCAGCCGAGGCGGAAGGCCGCACGGCCCGGCACCTGCCTTCCTCCCCCTCGGCGGGGACTGGCCGGCCGGTGACGGAGTGGCCATCAACGCCAACGGGATCCGTCAGCTCCCGGACGGCTCGGCGGTCCTCAACAACAGCCGGGTCGGTGGGCTGTGGCAGGTCAACCCGCGCACGGGCCGCGCCTCCGAGATCTCGGTCAAGGGAGGACCGGCCATCACGGGAGGCGACGGGCTCGAGCTGTCGGGCAGGACGCTGTACAACGTCCGCGGCACCGGTCCGGCCGAGGTGTCGGTGGTGAAGCTGCACCGTACGCACCACGGCTGGTCCGCCCGGTGGGAGCGCGCCCTGACCGACTCGACGTTGGACGTCCCGACCACGGCGGTCCTGGTCGGCAAGACCCTGTGGACGGTCAACGCCCGCTTCGGGGTCGCGGACCCGGACACCGCCGCCTACTGGATCACTCCCCTGAGGACCCGGCACTGACCCCGTCGCCCTGACCCGGTCGCACTGCGGGATGCCAGGGGCGTGGGATGTCCCGCCCCTGGCATCCCCGGGGTTCCGACCTAGCTGGCACCCGCGCTCGCGGGTGCCAGCTCCGGCGCCGGGGCCTCGCCCGAGTCGACGTCGACGGCCGCACCGCTGAACTGCGCGGCATAGAGCTCTGCGTAGGCACCGTCACGGGCGAGCAGCTCGGCGTGCGAACCCTGCTCGACGATCCGCCCGTCGCGCATGACGAGGATGACGTCGGCGTCGCGGATCGTCGAGAGGCGGTGGGCGATGACGAAGCTCGTGCGGTCGCGGCGCAGGGCCGACATCGCCTGCTGCACGAGGAGCTCGGTGCGGGTGTCGACCGAGCTCGTCGCCTCGTCCAGGATCAGCAGCGCGGGGTCCGAGAGGAACGCACGGGCGATCGTCAGCAGCTGCTTCTCGCCGGCGCTGATGTTGCCGCCCTCGGCGTCCAGCACCGTGTCGTACCCGTCGGGCAGCGAGTGCACGAAACGGTCGACGTAGGTGGCCGTGGCGGCGGCGAGGACCTGCTCCTCCGAGGCCTGCGGGTTCCCGTAGGCGATGTTGTCGCGGATCGTCCCGCCGAACAGCCAGGTGTCCTGCAGCACCATGCCGATCTCGCTGCGCAGGTTGTGGCGCGTCAGGGCCGTGACATCCACCCCGTCGAGGGTGATGCGCCCGGCGTCGAGCTCGTAGAACCGCATGACGAGGTTGACCAGGGTCGTCTTGCCGGCGCCGGTGGGACCCACGATGGCGACCGTCTGCCCGGGTTCGACCACGAGGTCGAGGTGCTCGATGAGGGGACTGCCCGGGTCGTAGGAGAACGACACGTCCTCGAACTGCACCCGTCCACGAGGGTCGTCCAGCGTCGTCGCGGCAACCGGGTCGGGCCGCTGCTCGGGGGCGTCCAGCACCTCGAACACCCGCTCGGCCGAAGCCACCCCGGACTGCATGAGGTTGGCCATCGACGCGACCTGCGTCAGCGGCTGGGTGAACTGGCGCGAGTACTGGATGAACGCCTGCACGTCACCCAGGGTCATCGACCCGCTCGCGACGCGCAGACCACCGACCACGGCGATGATCACGTAGTTGAGGTTCCCGATGAACATCATCGTCGGCATGATGATGCCGCTGACGAACTGCGCGCCGAACCCGGCGGCGTACAGGTCGTCGTTCTTGGCCTTGAAGGTCGCCCGCACCTCGTCCTGGCGGCCGAAGACCTTGACCAGCTCGTGGCCGGTGAAGGACTCCTCGACGACCGAGTTGAGCTCGCCGGTGCTCTTCCACTGCTGGATGAAGTGCTTCTGCGAACGCTTGCCGATCGCCGCCGTGACCACCATCGAGACCGGGATGGTGACGAGGGCGATCAGGGCCAGCATCGGCGAGATGTAGAGCATCATCGCGATCATCGCCACCACCGTCAGCAACGACGTGAGCAGCTGGCTGAGGGTCTGCTGCAGGCTCTGGGCCACGTTGTCGATGTCGTTGGTGACACGGCTGAGCAGCTCACCGCGCGGCTGGCCGTCGAAGTACTGCAACGGCAGCCGGTTGAGCTTGTCCTCGACGTCACGGCGCAGCCCGAAGATGGTGCGGTTCACGGCCCCGGTCAGCAGCCAGCCCTGCCCCCACGAGAGCAGGCTCGCCACGGCGTAGATGCCGAGCACCAGCAGGAGCACGTCACCGACGGCGCCGAAGTCGATGCCCTGGCCGGGCACGAGGAAGGGCATCCCGGAGACGAGGTCGGCCACCGTGTCCTCGCCCCGCGCCCGCAGCTGGGCGACGAGCTGGGCCTTGTCCGCCCCGACGGGGAACCGGGCACCGACCACACCGGCGAAGATGTGGTCGGTCGCCCGGCCGAGGATCTTGGGGCCGACCGCCGACAGACCCACGCTCGCGACGGCCAGGGCCAGCACGGCATACAGCGGCGTCCGCTCGGGGTGCAGCAGGCCGAGGAGGCGCTTCGCGGACGGGACGAAGTTCTGCGACTTCTCCGCCGGCACACCGGCGCCCATCATCGGTCCGTGCCGTTGGCCGGCCCGCGCACCCGGGCCTCGCCTGGCCTCGGCCGCCTTCTCCTCGGCGGTCTTCACACCCTCGCTCATGCCGCCTCCTGCGCGCCCTGCTGGGACTGCACGATCTCGACGTACGTCGCGCACGTGGCGAGCAGCTCGTCGTGGGTCCCAGCCCCGACGACGAGCCCGTCGTCGAGGACGACGATGTGGTCGGCGTCGACGATGGTCGACACCCGTTGGGCGACGACCACGACAGCCGTATGCCGCGTGACCGGCCTGAGCGCCGAGCGCAGCCGGGCGTCGGTGGACAGGTCGAGGGCCGAGAAGCTGTCGTCGAAGAGGAAGACCTCCGGCTTGGCGACCAGGGCCCGCGCGATGGCCAGGCGTTGGCGCTGGCCACCCGAGACGTTGGTGCCGCCCTGGACGATCGGCGAGTCCAGGCCCTTCGGCATGGCTCGCACGAAGTCTGCTGCCTGCGCGATCCGCAGGGCCTCCCACAGCTCGTCATCGGTGGCGTCGCCGTCGCCGTAGCGCAGGTTGGTCGCGACCGTGCCGGTGAACAGGTAGGGCTTCTGCGGGACCAGGCCGATGCGTCCCCAGACGTCCTCGAGGGCTGCGGCCCGGACGTCGACCCCACCGATGAGCACCTGGCCGCCGGTGACGTCGTAGAGCCGGGGGATGAGGGAGAGCAGGGTCGACTTGCCGGCGCCGGTGCTGCCGATGATGGCGGTCGTTCGGCCGGGCTCCGCGACAAGCGAAACGCCTTGCAGGACAGGGACATCAGCCCCGGGGTAAGCGAAGGTCACGTCGCGCAGCTCGATGCCGGTCCCGGTTCGGGGGATGGCGACCGGCGCGGTCGGCGGTGTCACGGTCGAGTCGGTGTCCAGGACCTCGGCGATGCGCCCTGCCGACACCGTTGCGCGCGGGATCATCATCGACATGAACGTCGCCATCATCACCGACATGAGGATCTGCATGAGGTAGGCCATGAACGCCGTGAGCTCGCCGATCTGCATCTGCCCGCTGGCCACCCGGTGGGAGCCGAACCACAGCACGGCGACCGTGGAGGCGTTGAAGATCAGCATGACGATCGGGAAGACCAGCGCCATGAGTCGCCCGACCGCGAGCGCGGTGCCGGTGTACTGGGTGTTGGCCTCGGCGAACCGGGCCCGCTCGTGGTCCTCTCGCACGAACGCACGCACCACGCGGATGCCGGTGATCTGCTCGCGCAGCACGCGGTTCACCCAGTCGACGGACTCCTGCATGATCCGGAACTGCGGGATCATCCTGCGGATCACCAGGGCGACGGACAGCGCCAGCAGGGGGACCGCCACACCGACCAGCCAGGAGAGCCCGACGTCCTCGCGCAGCGCCATGACGATTCCGCCGACCATCATGATCGGGGCGGACACCATCATCGCGGCCCCCATGAAGACGACCTGCTGCACCTGGGTCACGTCGTTGGTGGTGCGGGAGATCAGCGTCGGCGCCCCGAAGCGCGAGACCTCCTGGGCGGAGAAGTCGCCGACGCGGGCGAACACGTCGGCGCGCAGGTCGCGACCGAGCCCGGCGGCCGACCGCGCACCGAGGTAGGTGGCCCAGACCGTGGCGGCGATCTGGACGAGCGACACGGCGAGCATCCACCCCCCGGTGCGCAGGATGTAGCCGGTGTCCCCCACGGCGACTCCCTGGTCGATGATCCGGCCGTTGAGGCTCGGCAGGTACAGCGAGGCGATGGTGCCGACGAGCTGCAGCCCGACGAGCACGGCGACGAGCCGCTGGTACGGCCGCAGGTAGTCGCGGATGACCCTGATGAGCACTACTGCTCCCCTCGCTCGGAAGGTCGCGCCAGCGCGCCCTCGAGGATCACGTCGACGAGCTCCTGGGCCGAGGCGCCCTGGTGGTTGAGCATCGGGTGCACGCTCGACAGGGTCATCATCCGCAGGTAGTTGACGACCTCGAGCGCAGGCAGCCGCAGCTGGTCGGCGTCGTCGCCGATGAGGTCGGCGAACGCGGCGTCGATCGCCGCGTTGGCCTGCTCGCGCCGCGCGTCCTCACCCTGGTGGGGCCGGTGCACCTGCTGTCCCGTCGCCTGGAGGACGGCCATCAGCGAGAAGATGCCGAGCAGGTAGTCCTGCATCGTCGAGACCGCGGTGGCCAGCCGCTCGCGCAGCGGCAGCGCGTCGTCGATGTCCAGGAGCCGCCGGACCAGCGACTCCGTCTGGAACGCGTCGTGGACGCAGGCGCTGACGAGCTCGTCCTTGGACTCGAAGACCCTGAAGATCGTCCCCTCGGCGACCCCGGCTGCCTTGGCGATCTCCTTGGTGCTCACGGCCCGCCCCTTGTCCCGCAGCAGCGGCACCGTCGACGCGATGATCGCGGCGCGGCGATCGTCGGGGGCCATGGCCGGGGCGCGAGGAGTCACCCGATCAGCGTAAGTGAGTGAGCACTCACTCACAACACCTTTTCCTGACCTGCGGCGATGCGCCCGACCCGGGCCGCGCACACCACCCCGCTCACTCAACCCAGGACGTGGACGCTCACCGTGGCCGCCGCCTCGGCAGCGGACGTGGCCGTCGTGTCGACCTCGAGGTCGTACTCGATGCCTTGGTGCACCAGGGCCGCTTGTGCTCGGGCCATGCCCCGCACCCGATCACCTCGCGCCCGCTCCCGCGCCTCGGCCACTTCAGGCGTGCAGCGAACCCCGACCCAGAGCACCTCCAGCCCATCCAGCGCGTCGCGCCACCGCTGCTGGGCAGCCGGGCCGGCCAGGAACCCGTCCTCGACGACGACCGGCACCTCGCGGGCGACGGCCGCGATCCCGCGCATCCACGCGCGCTCGACGTGCCGCCACTCCTGCCCGGTCTCGACCGTGCCGTCCGGACGGAGGACGAGGCCGCCCTCCACCTGGTCGAACGAGGGCGGCAGGGCGTCGATCAGGGTGTCGACAGACAGGCGCAGCCAGGTGCCCGGAAGGAGGTTGACGAGGGTCGCCGCCACCGACGACTTGCCGGAGCTCGACCCGCCGTTGAGGACGACGACCTGGGGCAGGGCGGCAGGCCGACCCGTCCCGGGCTCGGTGCTCACGTCAGCAGGCCGTCGGCGACCAGTTCCCGCAGGAGCGCCACCAGGGCAGGTCGCAGGGTGTCTTCGTCGACCTCGAGCAGCTGCGCGATGGCAGTGATCGCCGCGCCTGCCGGCAACGTCCCGTCGCAGACGCTGAGCAGGGCGGCCCCGGCGGTGTCGAGCCGCACGGTCCGGCGCAGCCCCCCACCCTGGCGCAGCAGGATGACGCTGGGATCCTGGTCGCCCGGGCGCGAGTGCCGCTCCTCCGTGACGTCCGGGGCAGCCGTCCAGGCGACGGAGAGCAGGTCGTCGTCGGTGTGCTCGGCCAGCCAGGTGCGTGCGCGGATCCCGGCCAGGACGTGCGGCCCCATCGGGGACGCGACCGGGCCACCGACCTCGTCGAGGTGCACGAAGGGCTCACGGGCACCGAGCGGGCGCTGCACCGTCACCACCCCGAACCCCACCGCCGTCACGCCGCGCGAGGCGAAGTCGTCGAGCCACGCGGCATACATCGTCGAGAACTCCACCGTCGCGCTGTGGTGTCCGCCGTCGCGGGCCCAGGTCTCGGCATACTCCGCGGGGTCCTGGACGTCGCGCTGGACGATCCACGCATCGAGCCCGGTCCCCTCGACCCAGCCACGCACCCGGTCGCGCCAGTCGGCGTCGCCGACGACCTCCCAGTTGCCGAGGAACTGGGCGATGCCGCCGGGGACGAGGTGGTCGCCGATCGAGCGCACGAGGTCGGCCACGATCGCGTCGCCGGCGGCGCCGCCGTCGCGGTACTCGAACAGGGGCACGTCCGGGGTGCGTGGGGTGATCACGAAGGGCGGGTTGCTCACGATGAGCTCGAACTGCTGGCCTGCCACAGGGTCGAGCATCGAGCCACCGACCACCTCCCAGGCGACCCCGTTGAGGGCGGCGTTGAACCGCGCGTAGGCCAGGGCCCGCTCGGACAGGTCGGTCACGGTGATGTGCCCGGCGTGGGCGCCGAGGTGCAGCGCCTGCACACCGCACCCGGTGCCGATGTCCAGGGCCCGCCCGACGACGGGGCGCGGCGTCCACGACGCCAGGGTCGTCGAGGCGCCACCGATGCCGAGCACGTGGTCACTGTGCAGCGGCTCGCGGGTCGCGATCTCGGCGAGGTCCGAGGCGACCCACCAGGCGTGGTCCTCCTCGCCGTAGGGCCGCAGGTCGCAGGTGGCCACGACGCCGGGGCCCTGTTCGCGCACCAGACCGAGCGCCTGGGCGCCCTGCAGTCCCAGGGTCGGCAGCGCCTCGGCGACGTCCTCGGCGTCGACCGCGTCGCCGAGCCCGAAGAGGCGCACGAGCGTCGCCAGCGGGGTGCCTGCGTCGGCGGTCACCCGCTGGGCGGGCAGCACCTGCTCCCGCGCGAGGGCTGCCCCCGCGAGGGGGCCGAGCAGCTCCCCCACGCCTTCGACGGTGTATGCCGCCGCGCCGAGGTCGGCGCGCAGGGCACCGATGAGCGCGGGGTCGGTGGAGGTGGGCGGCGGGGTCGATCCCATGTCAGCCGTCGAGCAGGCCGCCGAGCTTGAACCCTCCTCCGCCGCCCCCACCCTGGGCTGCGACGGGGGTCCACTCGCTCGGCTGGACGATGACGAAGCCGGGACCGTGGAAGGCGTACTGGAAGGCCTCGCCCGACCCGCCGCGCAGCATCGAGCGGACGTTCATGCTCGAGACCATCTGCGGGACCAGGTTGGCCGACCACCCGACACAGGCCTGGACGTCGACGTACGTCGGCTGGGTCCCGCAGTCGAGGATGACCGGCTGTCCCACCGTGTGGATCGCCGCGGTGCCGGTGCCCTGCAGGGTGGTGTTGAACAGGCCACCGCTGAGCATCCCGGCACCCTGGACGCGCTTGATGTCCCACTCGATGCTGGAGTCGAACGCCAGCAGGTTCCGAGCGTTGAGGCTGATGGCGTCACCGGTCAGCTCCACGAGGAAGACGAAGCCCGCCTCCGAGGCGAAGAACACGTCACCCTCGCCGGAGACCCGCATCAGCGAGACGTCCTCGCCGGTGACGACCTTCTTGAAGAGCTTGCCGACGCTGCCGGCCTTCTCGTGGTCGAACCGGATGTTGCCCTGGTAGGACACCATCGCGCCCTTGACGGCCAGCACGTCACCACCGAGGTGGACGCGCAGCATCTGGGGGTTCTGGAGGGCGAAGCGCTGCTGCGCCTGGACCTCGAGGTTCGCCTGCTCGAAAAGTGGGCTCTGCATGCAGACAGGGTATGCCGCGAGCGAGCGCGCAGTCAGCCGCGCGCCGTACGCAGGACGGCCGGTCCCCCGAAGGGGACCGGCCGTCATCTGGTGGGTGAGGGCTAGCGGTTCACCGGCTCGTCGATGTGGTCGGTCTTCTCGTCGACCACCACACCGGCAGTGGTGCTGGCGTGGCCCGCGTCGGGCGCCGAGACGTCCATCCGCTGGGCCTTCTCGCCGTCCCCCTCGCCGCCGATCGCGAGGTCACGCGCCTTGGAGACGGCCACCGCGACGACGACGATGAGCAGGGCGGCTGCGGCGATGCCGTAGCGGACCGGCGAGTTCATGTCGTCACCGATGGACAGGGTGACGATCGCCGGGGCGATGAGCACCGAGACGAGGTTCATCACCTTGATCAGCGGGTTGATCGACGGGCCGGCGGTGTCCTTGAACGGGTCGCCGACGGTGTCACCGATGACCGTGGCCGCGTGGGCTTCGCTGCCCTTGCCGCCGTGAGCGCCGTCCTCGACGATCTTCTTCGCGTTGTCCCAGGCGCCACCGGAGTTGGCGAGGAACACGGCCATGAGGCAGCCGGTGCCGATGGCACCTGCGAGGAAGCCGGCGAGGGGACCGATACCGAGCCCGAACCCGACCGCGACAGGCATGAGCGCCGCCAACAGCCCTGGCGTCGCGAGCTCGCGCAGCGAGTCCTTGGTGCAGATGTCGACGACCTTGCCGTACTCCGGCTTGGTCGTGCCCTCCATGATGCCGGGGATCTCGCGGAACTGGCGACGGACCTCGAACACGATGGCGCCTGCGGCGCGGGTGACGGCGTTGATGGCCAGGCCCGAGAACAAGAACACCGTGGCGGCACCGATGAGCAGTCCGACCAGGACGCTCGGGGTGACGATCTGGAGGTCGAACGGGGCGTTGGCCTTCTGCAGGATCTGCGTGTACTGCGCCTGGGCGGCTTCCTGGGTCAGCGAGCCTCCCTGGACCCTGGCGACGAGGTCGGTCTGGGTCTTCTCCTGCAGGGCGGTGAAGATCGGCTGGAACTTCTGCTGCCAGGCGTCGGAGTAGGAGCCGAAGAGCGCGGTCGCGGCGAGCACGGCCGTCGCGATCGCGATGCCCTTGGTGATCGCCTTGGTGGTGTTGCCCACCGCGTCGAGGTCGGTGAGGATCTGCGCGCCCTCACCGTCGACGTCGCCCGACATCTCGGCGATGCCCTGGGCGTTGTCGGAGACCGGGCCGAAGGTGTCCATGGCGACGATGACGCCGACCGTGGTCAGCAGGCCACAGCCGGCCAGGGCGATGAGGAACAGCGACAGGATGACCGAACCGCCACCGAGCAGGAAGGCGAGGTAGACGGCGCCACCGATGATGACCGCCGTGTAGACCGCCGACTCGAGGCCGACACCGATGCCCGACAGGACCACGGTGGCCGCGCCGGTCAGCGAGGTCCGGGCCACGTCCTTGGTGGGGCGCTTGTCGGTGCCGGTGAAGTAGCCGGTGAGCCACAGGATGACGGCGGCGAGGACGATGCCGATGAGCACGGCCAGGATCGCGGTGTAGCGCGGGTTGCCCTCGAGCGTGGAGATCGTCGTGTTGGTCGACCCGAGACCGGCGTAGGTGTCGGGCAGGTAGACGTAGGCGGCGACCGCCGACAGCCCGGCGGCGATGGCAGCCGAGATGTAGAAGCCCCGGTTGATCGCCGACAGCGCGTTCTCGCCCGGCTTCACGCGGGTGATGAACACCCCGATCAGGGCGGTCACCGCACCGATGGCGGGCACGATGAGCGGGAAGACGAGGCCGTAGCTGCCGAAGGCGGCCGACCCGAGGATCAGGGCGGCGACGAGCATGACGGCGTAGGACTCGAACAGGTCCGCCGCCATACCGGCGCAGTCACCCACGTTGTCGCCCACGTTGTCGGCGATCGTCGCGGCGTTGCGCGGGTCGTCCTCGGGGATGCCGGCCTCGACCTTGCCGACCAGGTCGGCGCCCACGTCGGCGGCCTTGGTGAAGATGCCACCACCGACGCGCATGAACATGGCGAGCAGGGCGGCGCCGAAGCCGAAGCCCTCGAGCACCTTGGGGGCGTCACCCTGGTAGAGCAGGACGACCACGGAGGCGCCGAGCAGGCCCAGGCCCACCGTCGCCATACCGACCGTGCCACCGGTGCGGAACGCGATCCGCATACCGGCGTCACGGTTGCCGTCGCGGGCGGCGGAGGCGACGCGCACGTTCGCCTTCACGGCCAGGCTCATGCCGAAGTAGCCGATGGCCGCGGAGAACAGGGCACCGACGATGAAGAAGCCGGAGCGGCCCCAGCGGACCTCGCTCGTGTCAGCGGGCAGCAGGAGCAGCAGGCCGAAGACGAGGACGACGAAGCCCGCCAGCGTCTTGAACTGGCGGGCCAGGAACGCCTGCGCGCCTTCCTCGACGGCAGCGCCGATTTCCTGCATCTTCTCGGTGCCGGGGTCGGCCGCCAGGACCTGCTGGCGGAAGAAGACACCCATGACCAGCGCGATCAGCGCAATGGCGAGCACGCCGATGACCAGGGTGAGATTGGTGCCGTCGAGCTGCAGATCAGCAGCTGCGGCAGGCGCAAGGCGCGACATTCCATCCTCCTCGATGGGGAACACTGCATAGACGTCCACGGGCACGACCTGAGGTCGCACCACCGTGGGGACGATGCTGGCGAGGGTAATGCACGTCACACCGATTCGGGGCACCGGTGAGCAGCGTCACAGTGAATTGCCCCAGCGGGACCCCAGAGGTATCAGGCGTTGGACGCGGCGGTGGCTTCGTCGACCGAGGGGTAGATGTGGAACACCTTGTCCAGCCCGGTGATCTTGAAGACCTTCAGGATGCGGTCCTGGGCGCTGACGATCCGCAGGCTGCCGCTCTGGCCGCGCACGAGCTTGAGGCGGCCGACGAGGACGCCCAGACCGGTGGAGTCCATGAAGGTGACGTTCTCGAGGTCGACGACCAGGGTCGTCCGGCCCGCAGCCACCTGCTTGTCGAGCACCTCGCGCAGCAGGGGCGCGGTGTAGACGTCGATCTCACCCGCCACGTGGACGATCGTCACGGCGCCTTGCTCGCTGCTGGAGACCGACAGGTCCACAGTCACCCTTTCGTCGACTTCGCTACCGGAGCGGCCGGCTCGGCCGTCCGCCCTCGGGATTACGGTAGCGCCAATGTCTACACCCGCTGGCACCGCATCTTCGGCACACGTCGGCTTCGACCCCGATGCGACGCTGGCGGCCCTGGCGTCCGGTCCCCGGGCAGAGCGGCTGCGGCACGTCCACGAGGTGCCCGCGCGGCCGGCCTCCCCGGCCCCCTGGCCGGACTGGGTGGACCCGTCCGTGTATGCCGCCTGCGCCGGTGCCGGCGTCACCTCGCTGTGGTCGCACCAGCGGGAGGCCGCCGACCTCGCGCACGCCGGGTCCCACGTCGTCATGGCCACCGGGACGGCCTCGGGCAAGAGCCTGGGCTACCTCCTGCCGGTCCTGACGGCGCTCGTGGAGGGGTCGGCCGCGCCGACCGGTCGCGGGGCCACCGCTCTCTACCTGTCCCCCACCAAGGCCCTGGCTGCGGACCAGCTGGCCCGGGTGCAGGCCATGGCGGTGCCCGGGGTCCGGGCGGCGACCTACGACGGCGACACCCCCACCGAGGAACGTCGCTGGATCCGCGACCACGCCCAGCTCGTGCTCACCAACCCCGACCTGGTGCACCACTCGCTGCTGCCGCTGCACGAGCGCTGGGCGCCCTTCCTGCGGCGGCTGCGCTACGTCGTCATCGACGAGTGCCACGTCTACCGCGGCGTGTTCGGCTCCCACCTCGCCGCCCTGTTGCGCCGGCTGCGCCGGGTCTGTGCGCGGTATGGCGCCTCCCCCACCTTCGTCCTGGCCTCCGCCACCGTCCGTGACCCCGGCGACCACGCCAGCCGCCTGGTCGGCCTGCCCGTGGCAGCAGTCACGGGCGACGGGTCACCGAGGGAGGCGATGACCTTCGCCCTGTGGGAGCCCGGAGCCCTCGACGCGGGCTTCGGCGGGTTCGGTGCGTCCGGCGGCCCCGCCGGGGTCGTGCCCGCCGAGGCCGTGGGCGCCGGCGAAGGCTGGGCCCAGGGGTATGCCGCGCACGAGGTCACCGACACGTCCGGGGAGACCCCGGCGCGGCGCAGCGCCACCTCGGAGGCGGCCGACCTGTTGGCCGAGCTCGTCCGCGCCAAGGTGCAGACGGTGGCGTTCGCGCGGTCACGGGCAGGCGTCGAGGCCCTGGCCTCCAGCGCCCGGCGCACGCTGGAGGACCAGCCGCGGCTGGCCGCCGCCATCGCGGCATACCGGGGCGGTTACCTGCCCGAGGAACGACGCGAGCTCGAACGCGCCCTGCGCCGGGGCGAGATCATCGGCCTGGCCGCGACGAACGCCCTCGAGCTCGGCGTCGACATCAGCGGCCTCGACGCCGTGCTGCTCGCCGGGTGGCCGGGGACCCGGGCCTCGTTGTGGCAGCAGGCCGGGCGAGCCGGGCGGACCGGGACCCGCTCGCTGGCGGTGTTCGTGGCGGCGGACGACCCGCTGGACACCTATGTCGTCAACCACCCCGAGGTCGTGTTCGGGCAGCCGGTCGAGAGCACCGTGCTCGACCCCGACAACCCCCACGTGCTGGCGCCGCACCTGGCCGCCGCGGCGGCCGAGCTGCCGCTGCGCGAGGCCGACCTCGAGATGTTCGGCCCGGACGCCCGGCGGCTCGTGGACGCGCTCGTGGCCCGCGGCATCCTGCGGCGGCGACCCACCGGATGGTTCTGGGCGCGCTCGGACCGGGCCAGCGACCACGTCTCGCTGCGCGGGAGCGGTGAGGTCGTCGGCATCGTCGAGCAGCGCACCGGTCGGGTGCTCGGCACGATCGACGAGGCCTCGGCGCACTCGCAGGTGCACACCGGCGCCGTGCACGTGCACCAGGGCAGCACCTACATCGTCACCGAGCTCGACCTCGAGGCCGGGACCGCGACCGCCGTGCGTGGCGACCCGGGGTGGAGCACGTTCGCGCAGTCGGTGAGCGCGTTCGACGTGGTCGGCGCCCAGGAGTCCTTCGCGTGGGGGCCGGTCGACGTCGCGTTCGGCGCGGTCCGGGTGCACAACCAGGTCACGAGCTTCCTGCGGCGGCTGCCCGGCGGCGAGGTCATCGGCACCCACCCGCTGGACCTGCCCCAGCGGACCCTGGCCACCAAGGCCGTCTGGTGGACCATGCCGGTGCAGTGGCTGGCGGCAGCAGGCGTGGCCGAGGTCGACATCCCCGGTGCTGCGCACGCGGCGGAGCACGCGGCGATCGGCATGATGCCGCTGGTGGCGACCTCCGACCGCTGGGACATCGGCGGCGTCTCGACCGCGCTGCACCCCGACACCGGGCTGCCGACGATCATGGTCTACGACGGCCACCCCGGCGGGGCCGGCTTCGCGCAACGGGCGTACGGCGTCTTCGAGATGTGGCTGTCGGCGACCCTCGAGGCGGTCCGCTCGTGCCGGTGCGACAGCGGTTGCCCCGGATGCGTGCAGTCACCCAAGTGCGGCAACGGCAACGAACCCCTCGACAAGGCGGGGGCGATCCGGCTCCTGGAGGCCGTCCTGCGCCAGGCGCCCGAGCAGGCCTGAGAGCGCCCCGCAACGGGCAAAACCGCAGGCCACGGGCTAGGGTCGAAACGAATGGCGCACCGCGCGCCGCAGAGTTCCGGAGGTCCCGAAATGATCATTCTCGGACTGATCCTGGTCGTGGTCGCCATCGCGGCCGCGATCCTCCTGGTCCTGGCTGCTGAGCCCGTGACCGCCACCTCGACCCTCGAGACCGGCATCTTCAAGTTCGAGCTCACCCCGCTGCAGCTGCTCATCGCCGGCGCGGTGATCATGCTGCTGCTGTGGTTCGGCCTCGGCATGGTGCGCGGCAGCATGAAGCGCAAGCGTCGCCCCGCCCACGAGGCCAAGGAGGCCCAGCGCCGGACCGAGCTCGAGGAGTCCGTCCGCGCCGACGAGCGCAGGCAGGCCGAAGAGACCCACCAGAGCGCCCTGGCCGAGCGCGACCGCGCCAAGGACGCCGAGCTGGAGGCGAAGCTGGCCGAGCGCGACCGTGCCCGTGACGAGGAGTTCCGCACCAAGGAGCGCGAGATCGAGGACCGGGTCCGCGCCGACGAACGCGCCCGGCTCGAGCGGGAGCTCGAGGCCCGCCGGGCCACCGCTGCTGCCGCGGTCCCGGTTGCCGGGGGCGCTGGGCTCGGGGCTGCTGGCGTCGGGGCTGCCGGCAGCACCGCCACCCTCGCCGACCACGACCACGACCAGCACCACGACGACCACGACGAGCACCACGGCCGCCACGAACGCACCGAGCAGCTCCCCAGCGGGGACGGGTCCGACGAGACGGGTTCTGGCGGCGTCGCTGACTCCGACTCCGGCTCCGACTCCTCCCGCGAGGATGGCGACCACGCGCAGGACGCTGCCACGACCGACCGTCCTGCCCACCGCACGGTGGCCGACCGGATCATGGGCCGCGACCCCCACGGCCACAGCTGACCTCCTCATCGGCCAGGACGTGACCCACGCGTCCTGACCGGTCCAGTCCTCACAGCGACGGCGCGGGCCCGGCCCGCGCCGTTGCTCGTGCCCCGGACGGCGTCCCCGGCCATGGCAGCCCGACCGGAGCCGTCACGCCCACCGTGACCGAGCCGTCGGCCTGCACCGCGCACGCGCTCTGCCTGGCCGCGTTCGAGGCGGAGACGGCGGCTGCTCGCTGGCACGCTTGGCTGCTCGTTGCGCCAGCCTGGACCGCCGAGGCGGCGGCCAGGGCCGCGAGGTCGGCTCCGGCGCGAGCGCGGTGGGTGGCCGCCACCGCACTCGCCAGAGCCAGCCCCGCGACGAGCAGGATCAGCAGGGCCCCTGTCGCCGCGAGCGCGAGGACGGTGCCGCTGCCTCGCTCGTCGCGGCGTCGGACGGTTCGCGCTGCCGTCGCCGCACTCACGGCGCGGCCGCCGCACCGACCGGGACGTCTTCCCGGGCGGCGACCGCATGGCCGCTCGGCGAGGCGCGGGCACCCAGCCATCGCAACGCAGGGGCCGCACGAGACGTCACCGCCACCTCGACCGACCCGGCCGAGGACGACACCGCGAACACCGCCCCCGGTGGTCCGAGGCGCTGCCCCTCCCCGACTGCTGCCCCCGACGCCTCGCCCCTGGCCAGCGCTCGCGCGGTGGCCCGGGCGGCATCGACGCAGCGCACCTGGTCCAGGACGGTCGTCACCGCCGAGAGCGCCACCACCAGGACCAGCACCAACGCGGGAAGGGCGACCGCCAGCTCGGCGGTCACCATCCCCTGGTCGCCACTCAGCCGGCCACCCCCAGTGCCGCGGTGATCACCGCGGCCAGGGCGGACTTGACGCCACCGGAGCGGACGACGGCGAGCAGCACCGCCGCGAACGCACACGCCGCGAGCGTCCCCACGGCATACTCCGCCGTGGTCATGCCCGCCTCCGTACGTCGACGAGCCCTCGAGAACCGTTGTGCCAGTCTGCATCTCACGCTGCACCCCTTTGGTCGCTGACGGCCACGTGCCGTCCTGACCACAGTCCAGCCCGATGGCCAGCCCGCCACCACGCCCCCCTCCTCTGCCTGTGGAGGACGCGCGAACCGGAGCCGGGCTGTGGAGGACACGACGAGCGGACCTCACCTCACCGCAACCCGCGCCGCCTGACGGCTTCTCAACCCGAGGTGTCGAGGACACCCACCGCGAGGGCGATGACGACCGGGAGGACGGCGGTGCAGGCGAAGGCCGGCAGGAACCCCAGGCCCAGGGGCAGCACGAGCAGGACCCCCGCCCGGGCCGCGCGACGTTCACGGTCCCGCTCCTGACCGTCACGCAGGCGGACGGCAGCATCCGCCAGCAGGGCTGCCGGAGCGGCGCCGGTGGTCTCGGCCACCGACCAGGCCAGCGCGGCCGGCTGCCACCCGGCGCCGGCGTACGTCCAGGCCTCGCCGACCGGGCGCCCCCACCGCACCGCAGCCACCACGGCCGCGAGGTCCCGCCCGACGGGTCCACCACCACGGGCTGCGACCTCCTCCAGCGCGTGGGTGAGGTCGAGCCCGGCACGCAGGGCCAGCGCCACGAGGACCAGGGCGTCGGCGACCTCGTCCACCGATGCGGCGGTCGTTCCCTCGGCCCCGCGCGAAGGACGCGACCCCTCCGCCACCCCGGCTCGCCCCTGGTCGGGCGAGGTCACGCGGTCAGGTCGTGGACCGCGGCCGGGCCAGAGCAGCACCGTCAGCCCGGCGAGCATCGCCAGCGCCCAGGTCACGGCCCGGCTCCGACCACAGGGACGCAGGCGCGCTGCGTCATGCTGCCCGCTCGAGGATCGCCCGGCTCCACCACCACCCGAGCATCGCGAAGCCGACCCCGACGACGAGGCTGGTCGTCGCCCAAGTGGTGGAGAAGTAGAGCTGCCACGGCCCGATCCCACAGGCCAGTCCCACCACCGGGCCGCTGAGGGGAAGCAGGGTGAGCACCCCCATGGACGCCCGCGGCCCGGCGGCGGCGCTGGCGAGGCGCTCGCGCGAGCGCACCCTCGCCCGGAGCACCTCCTCACTGGCCGCCAAGGCGTCGGCGAGCGGTGCGCCCGTGCTCTCGCTCAGCGCCCAGGCCTGACCCACGAAACGCAGGGCGTCGCTGTCCAGCCGATGACCGTGCGACAGCCACGTGGTCGAGACCGGCTCACCGGCGACACCGGCGGCCACGAGCTCCTCGAGGAGCGGCCCCAGCAACGGGTGGCCGTCGACGGCAACCGCGCCGGCCGCCAGGCTCGTCGTCGCCGGGGCACCGGCCCGCAGGGGTGCAGCGACCAGGGCGAGCAGGTCGGCCAGGTCGCCCTCGGCTGCGGCGACGGCTCGAGCTGGGTCACGAGCGCGACGAGGGCGACGAGGGCGACGACCAGCACGAGAAGCACCGCCAGCTTCTGAACGACCGAGCGGCTCCCCGGTTCGGCGCAGCCGCCCGGGCCACAGCAGCACCGCACCCATGACCCCGACGATGCTCAGTCCCAGGACGGCGTTGGTGAACCAGTCCCCGGTCACCGTCGCCCCTGCGTCAGCTCCCGCAACGCCTCCCAGGCCGGACCCTGCTCCCCGGTCACTGCGTCGAGGGCGAGCTCGCAGACCACGGTGTCGCCGGCCCAGCGGAGCACCGACAGCGACGCGACCCGCCGGCCCGACCCGCCGCGCTCGACGTGCACGACGGCCTGCACCGCACTGGCCAGCTGCCGCTGCACCGCGTCGTGCGGCATCCCGGCGAGTGCCCCGAGGGCGTCGAACCGTGCCGGCACGTCGGCCGGCGAGTTGGCGTGGATCGTGCAGCACCCCCCGTCGTGCCCGGTGTTGAGCGCAGCCAACATCTCGCGGACCTCGGCGCCACGCACCTCCCCCACGACGAGCCGGTCGGGCCGCATCCGCAACGCCTGGCGGACGAGGTCGACCAGGCCCACGTGACCGTGTCCCTCGACGTTGGCACCGCGGCCCTGCAGCAGCACCACGTGCGGGTGGGCGACCGTGAGCTCGCGGACGTCCTCGACCACCACGAGTCGTTCGGCGACCGGCACCTCGGCGAGCATCGCGGCGAGGAGCGTCGTCTTGCCGCACCCGGTGCCACCGGTCACGACGAACGACCGCCGGTGGCGCACGAGCCCGCGCAACCAGGACTCGACGTCCTCGTCGAACATCCCCGTGGTGCGCAGCGAGGCCAGGCCGTCGGCGCGCGCCCGGGGGATGCGCAGGCTGACATGGACCCCGCCCTCGACCAGCGGTGGGAGGATCGCGTGCAACCGGACCCCACCGGGCAGCAGACCGTCGACCCACGGCTGGCTCTCGTCGAGGCGGCGCCCGGCCAGCGCTGCCAGGCGCACGCCGAGCCGCCGCGCTGCTGCCGCATCCGGCAGGTCGACGCCGGCGGACTGCGCCCCTGCGCCGCGGTCGACCCACACCGACCCGTCGCCGTTGACCAGGATGTCGGTCACCGTCGTGTCGGCGACGAGCTCCTCGAGTGGTCCGAACCCGAGCACCTCCGCGGCCAGGGTCGCCCGGGCCAGCGCAGCGCCGCGCGAGCCGAGCCGCACCGAGTCCGTGGACACCACCCGTCCCACGGCCTGCTGGTCCGGGGACTCCCCTCGCAGGATCCTGGCAGTGATCTGCTCGCTCCCGCTCACGCGCCGAGCCGCTCGACGTCCCCGACGCCTTGGACGTCGAGCTCGGCCAGCAGCCGGTCGACGGCCCCCACGAACGCCCCACCCCTGCGCGTGCCCGGCGCCCGCGCGCGGTCGCCATCGGCCACGACCTGGGGGTCGTCGCGCAGGGTCACGGCGAGCGGCAGGTCGAGGTGCACCGCGACCTCCTCGGCGGTCACCGCCTCCTTTCGAGCGGCGCGCAGGACCAGCCTGGCCGGCGTGGGACTGCGGCTCAGCCCGGCAGCCAACGCCGCTGCGTCGGCGAGGTGCCGTGCCGTGGCACCACTGACGAGCAGGAGGTCGGTGCACTCCCCCGCCCACCGCAGCGAACCACCCAGGTCGACGACGGTCAGCGCGCAGAGGGCCGACAGCGCCCGCAGGCAGGTCTGCACGACCTCGTCCGGGGGTGCTTCACCCCGGGCGGCCAGGACCCGTGCCGCACCGTCCACCGGCAGCGAGCGCAGCAGGTCGGCGCCGTCGACCTCCCCCTGCAGGTCGAACAGGTCGGTCCAGCGCAGCCCCGGGACGTGCTCGAGGCACGCCGTGACGTCCAGTCCCCCGCGGTCGAAGACGCCGTCGAGTGCGACGGTCGCCCCGACGGAACCGGCCGCGCGCACGGCCAGGGCCACGGCCAGGGTGGAGGCCCCCAGCCCGCCCGAGGCTCCGACGACTCCCAGCACGCGATGGTCCATGCCTCCACTGTCCCGGCGTCCGACCGCGGCCACGGGCGATCCGGGTCGACCCTGTGGACGACGCTGCGCGCCATACCCGGCTGTGGATGGCTGGCTTGCCGCGAGAAAGGGGACGGCCCCGGTCGGGGGGACAACCGGGGCCGTCGACGCACCATGCTCCGGGGGGGAGGAGCAGGTACGCCGGTCCGCTCTACCCCTAGGGGGAACGAACAGACTCATCTTTGACCATTACCTCGGCGATCGCAACTCGTCCGGGGAGTCCGCCGTCTCGGGTGTCAGACCGTCAGCAGTCGTCCGGGGACAACCGCGCCCAAACGACTTCATCCGGTCGGTCGAGCCCTGCGGACCCCTGGCCCCGGACCGAGGATGGCACCCCGCGCGAGCGGGGTGCCATCGACCGTGATCCGCCTCGGGTTACCAGGCGTGCTTCCTGTAGTTGTCGCACCGGGACAAGCCCGTCACGATCGGTCCACCAGTGGACTGCCCGCGCGTGGGTGCCCGATGGGATCACGGTGGTCGTCGGACTCTCGTGCGTCGACTTCTCCTCCATGTGTACCCCTGTCCGGGCGGCATGTGAACCCTTGACTTTCACCCCGTCAGGGACGTCCCCCGTGGTGGGCGGCGTGTCGCCGAAAATCGGGTCCCCTCGACTCAGCTCAGTCGTCCCGCGCGCACCGCGTCGCACACCTGCTCGCCCTGTTCGGCGCCTGCGACGAGGGCGGCGGCGCAGTGCTCCAGCCACAACGCCACCCCCTCGCGGCTGCCGGTCCCGTATGCGGCGAGCGCACCGAGGTAGGCCGGGCCACCCTGGGCAGCGTGCCCGGCCTCGGTCACGGCCACCCCGGTCGGGTCGAGCCCGAGGGCCTGGACGACGGCGCGCTCCATCGCCCGGGCCACGACGGCGTTGCCGCGCACGAACGGTCGGGCCGACGCGATCTCGGCGTGGACGACGGCAGCGACGACCAGCGCCGGCACCTGCGCACCGCGGGAGGCCTCCGCGAGGAGCTCCACCAGGCCGTCCAGCCGGGCCCGCAAGGCACCGGCAGCGGGGGCCGGCCCGAGGTCGACGAGCTCCTCGCACCCCTCCCCCTCGACCCGTGGGCGCCCGAGCTGGGCATCATCGACCAGCCCCGAGGCGGCTGCGACGTGGAGCCGGGCCAGCGCCTGCAAGGGGGCGGTCGCCACCAGCGAACGAACGTGCTCGCTCTCGGCGGTGGCCTGGACGACACCGCGGGCCACCTGCTCCACAGGGTCCGGGGCCAGCGGCCACTGCGCGGCCCCACGCATCACGTCGCGCACCAGCTCCAGGGGCACCGTGGCGCCTTCCAGCGCCGCGCTCGCCTGCGCCCCCCTGACGCGCGACTCGGCCGACGCCTCGGGGATCCTGCGTCGCAGCGCCTCGTGCCAGCGCAGTCGTTCGCACGCCTCGCGGGCCGCGGCGATGCGCTCGGGCACTCCCGGGAGCTCGGCGAGGGCACGGAGCGAGGCGACGGTGTCAGGCACGCCCGCCAGCCTAGGGCGCCCGCCGAAGGCCCCCGGATCGCCCTAGAGTGCGCATGTGTCGGGCAGCTTCCACCTCCCCACCGCCATCGTGGTCGCCGGCGCGATGGTGCTGGTCTACGCGCTGGTTCGGCTGGTCGGTCACGGTCGAGACGGATCGCGGGGGTTCGTCTCCGACGTCGACCACGCGACCCACGCCACCCTGCACACCGCCTCGCTCGCCGCCCGGCACCTCCAGGACGGCCTGACCCCCGAGGGAGTGGGACGGGCTGCCAAGCACCTGCGCCAGCTGCTGGGATCACCGGCCATCGCGGTCACCGACGCCGGCGCCCTGCTGGCCTGGGACGGCATCGCCGACCACCACGCCCGGCACGCCCGCGAGGACGCCGAGGAGGTCCTGCGCACCGGTCACACCATCGTCCTGGGGCCGGGCCAGGTGAGCTGCTCCGACCCCGACTGCCCGGTGCGTGGCGCGGTGATCGCCCCCGTGGTGAGCGGCGAGCGCGTGGTGGCGGCCCTGGCGGCATACGGTCCGACCGCGTCGGCGGGACTCGCCCGGGCGACCGAGGAGGTGGCCGGGTGGATGGCCACCCAGGCCGAGCTCGCCGACCTCGGCCACCAGCGCACCCGCACCATGGAGGCCGAGCTCCGCGCCCTGCGCGCCCAGATCAGCCCGCACTTCATCTACAACTCGCTGGCCGCCATCGCCTCCTTCGTGCGGACCGACCCCGACCGGGCCCGCGAGCTGTTGCTGGAGTTCGCCGACTTCACCCGGTACGCGCTGCGCCGTGGCGGTGCCTTCACGACGCTCGCCGAAGAGCTGCGCAACGTCGAGCGGTACCTCGTCCTGGAGCAGGCACGCTTCGGTGACCGGCTGACGATCTCGCTGCTCATCGCCCCCGAGGTCCTGCCCGTGACGGTCCCCTACCTCGCGATCCAGCCCCTGGTCGAGAACGCCGTCCGGCACGGCCTCGCGTCGAAGGAGGGCGGGGGGCACGTGCGCATCAGGGCGACCGACGAAGGAGCCGAGGCGGGCATCAGCATCGAGGACGACGGGGTGGGGTCGGACCCCCAGGTGATCCGCGCCGTGCTCGACGGTCGCGCCGACGGCGACAACGTGGGCCTCGGCAACGTCGACGCCCGGCTGCGCCAGGTGTACGGCGACGACTTCGGCCTCGTCGTCGAGACCGCACCGGGCGCCGGGACCAAGGTGTCCTTCCGGGTGCCCAAGTACGCGCCGGGCGTGCACCCCACCCCATAGAGTCTGCCCATGGTCGGCCCGTCCTCCGACGACCCGCAGCTGCTCCGCCCGCACGACGCCGACGCCGGCGCTGCGGGCGAGACCCCGCGCGCCCCGCGTGCCCTGCGCGCCCTCGTCGTCGACGACGAGGCGCCCGCGCTCGAGGAGCTCAGCTGGCTGCTGCGACAGGACGACCGCATCGGCGAGGTGCGCACCGCCGGGAGCGGCGCGGAGGCGTTGCGCGCGCTGGAGGCCGGGGACATCGACGTGGTGTTCACCGACATCTCGATGCCCGGCCTGGACGGCATGGACCTCGCCCGGGTCATCGCGCGGTTCGCCCACCGACCGCAGGTCGTGTTCGTCACCGCCCACGACCAGCACGCGGTGGACGCCTTCGCCGTCGACGCCGTCGACTACGTCATGAAGCCGGTCCGCGCGGGTCGCCTCGGCGAGGCGGTACGCCGCGTGGTCGAGTCCGCCGGGCCGGCTGTGAGCGAGCCCAGTCCGGCAGACCAGGACGAGACCATCCCGGTCGAGCTCGGCGGGGTCACGCGGTTCATCTCCCGCAGCCAGATCCGCTACGCCCAGGCGCAGGGTGACTACGCCCGCCTCCACACCCCCGCCGGGTCCCACCTGGTGCGCATCCCCCTCAGCACGCTCGAGGAGCGTTGGGCCACAGCAGGATTCGTGCGGATCCACCGCAGCACGCTCATCTCGCTGAGTCACGTCAAGGAGGTGCGGATGGAGCACGGCCGGTGCAGCGTCGTCCTCGACGAGGTCGAGCTCCAGGTGAGCCGGCGCCACACCCGCGAGCTGCGCGACCGGTTGCTCCGCCCCGCTCGCCCCGCCGAGTGACGCGCCCGAGTGACGCCCCCGAGTGACGCCGTCGTGAGCGAATCGTGAGCGAGCCGTCGCAGCCACCGCAGCCGTCGGGACCGCCGCAGCGGGTCCGGGTCACGAGCACCCGCCGGGACGCCGCGACCCGCCGGGACGTGCGTCCGCTGACCCGGGAGATCGACGAGCAGAGCAACCTCGGCGAGGTCTACATGTCAGGGCTGATGTCCGCCCAGCTGCGCCTGGCTGCGATGGTCCTGGGGTTCGGGGCGCTCGGGCTCGGCGGGCTGCCGCTGCTGTTCCTGCTCGTGCCCGCCACGCGCAGCCTCGAGATCGGCCGGGTCCCCCTGCCCTGGTTGATCCTTGCCGTCGTGGTCTACCCCGTGGCCCTGGTGGTCGCGCGCTTCTACGTGCGGGCGAGCGAACGCATCGAGGCGGAGTTCTCCGCCGTCATCGCGCGGCGCGAACCGTGAGCTCCGCCTACGGCCTGGTCGCCATCGTCCTCATCTGCACGGTCACGCTGGCGATCGGTGCGTTCGGGCTCAGGCTGTCGCGCACCACGAGCGACTTCTACGTGGCCGGCCGCACCGTGACGCCCTACCGCAACGCGAGCGCCATCGGAGGCGAGTACCTCTCCGCCGCAAGCTTTCTCGGTATCGCCGGGCTGGTCTACACCAACGGCCTCGACATGCTGTGGTTCCCGGTCGGCTACACCGTCGGCTACGTCGTGCTCCTCGTCCTGGTCGCCGCCCCCCTGCGACGCTCCGGCGCCTACACGCTGCCCGACTTCGCCGAGGCCCGGCTCGAGAGCACGACCATCCGGCGGCTCTGCTCGGTGCTGGTCGTCGGTATCGGCTGGCTCTACCTCCTGCCCCAGCTCCAGGGTGCCGGACTGGCCCTGACCAGCGTCACCGGCGCACCGAGCTGGGTGGGGGGCCTGGTCGTGGCGGTCGTGGTCGTCGCCAACGTGGCGGCGGGTGGCATGCGCTCGATCACCCTCGTCCAGGCGGTCCAGTACTGGATCAAGCTCACCGCGATCGCCGCACCGGCGTTCGTGCTGCTGGCGGTCTGGTTCCGGGACGGCGCCCCGGCGCCCGCGATCGCCGCCCAGGACGCCGGGTGGGTCGAGCCGCTCGGAGGGCTGGCCGGGCAGGGCCACCCCGTCTACGCCACCTACAGCCTGCTGCTCGCCCTCGCGCTCGGCACGATGGGCCTGCCCCACGTGCTCGTCCGCTTCTACACCAACCCCGACGGCAGGGCCGCTCGTCGCACCACCCTGACGGTCGTGGCGCTGCTCGGCGTGTTCTACCTCTTCCCCCCGCTGTACGGCGTGCTCGGCCGCGTCTACCTCCCCGAGCTCCCTCAGGGCGTCGCCGCCGACACCCTCGTCCTGCACCTGCCCGGGGCGATGCTCCCCGACCGCCTCGGCGAGGTGTTGTCGGCCGTCCTGGCCGGTGGAGCGTTCGCGGCGTTCCTCTCGACGGCCTCCGGCCTGACCATGTCGGTGGCCGGCGTCATCGACCAGGACCTGCTGCGCCGACGGCTCGGGCGGATGACCGGTGACGACTTCACCGTGGTCCAGGGCTTCCGGGCCGCGACCGTCCTCGCCGTGGTCGTGCCGTATGCCGTGTCGCGGCTCATCGAGCCCGTGGGCCTGGCGACCATGGTCAGCCTGGCGTTCGCGGTGGCAGCGTCGACGTTCTGCCCGCTGCTGGTGCTCGGCTCCTGGTGGCGCGGTCTGAGCACCGTCGGCGCCGCGGCCGGGCTCGTCGTCGGCGGCGGGCTCGCTGCGGCTGCGGTCGCAGCGACCGTCCTCGCCGGGCCGATCCCCGGATGGCCCGGAGCGTTGCTGGGCCAGCCCGCGGCGTGGAGCATCCCGCTGGCGTTCGCGACCACGGTCATCGTGTCGCTGGCGACCCCGGCGCGGGTCCCCCGGCACACCGCCCGGACGATGGTGCGCCTGCACACCCCCGAGGACCTGGTCCTGGACCGCGACTGAGCCGTTGGTCGCAGCACACCGACCGTTCACCGCAGTGGTCGTGGCCTTCCGGCGACAGCGGACCCCCGCACGGCGCGGGACCCCACCGCATACCTGCCACGCGGCTGTCGCCCACGTCACAGTGGCGCCACCGCAGCACTGCGGCCCCTTGCGACCGGTCACCTGCCGGCCGTGCCACCACAGCCACTGGAGGTGCCCGTGAGCAACGACGCTCGCACGGACCACGATCCGTTCGTCGACCTGCAAGGGTCGCCGGAGTTCGCGGACCTGAGGTCCCGGTTCCGCAAGTTCGTCTTCCCCATGACCGGCCTGTTCCTGACGTGGTACTTCCTCTACGTCCTGCTCTCGACCTACGCGCCGGACTTCATGGGCACCAAGGTCTTCGGCAACATCAACATCGGCCTGATCCTCGGTCTCGGCCAGTTCGTGTCGACCTTCACCATCACGATCATCTACATCCGCTGGGCCGACCGGGAGTTCGACCCGCGCGCCGCCGCCCTCGCCCAGACCATCGGGGAGGACAAGCGATGAACGTCAGCCTCGTTCCCATGGCCACCAACGTCGGCAGCCCCACCCTGAACATCACGATCTTCGGGATCTTCGTCCTCATCACCCTGGCCATCGTCATCCGGGCCTCGAAGAACAACAGCAGCGCCGCCGACTTCTACGCCGGTGGGCGCGCGTTCACCGGTCGCCAGAACGGCATCGCGATCGCCGGTGACTACCTGTCCGCCGCCTCGTTCCTCGGTATCGCCGGTGCCATCGCCCTGAACGGCTACGACGGCTTCCTCTACTCGATCGGGTTCCTCGTCGCGTGGCTCGTGGCGCTGCTGCTCGTCGCCGAGCTGCTCCGCAACGCCGGCAAGTACACGATGGCCGACGTCCTGTCGTTCCGCCTCAGGCAGCGCCCGGTCCGCATGGCCGCGGCGATCTCGACCCTCGCGGTCTGCTTCTTCTACCTGCTGGCCCAGATGGCCGGTGCCGGTGGCCTCGTCGCCCTGCTGCTCGGCATCGACGACAAGGCCGGCCAGTCGGTGGTCATCGCCGTCGTCGGCGTCATCATGATCTCCTACGTCCTCATCGGCGGCATGAAGGGCACGACCTGGGTGCAGATCATCAAGGCGGTGCTGCTGATCATCGGCGCCGCGGTGATGTTCGTCTGGGTGCTCTCCAAGTTCGGGTTCAACCTCAGCAGCCTGCTGGGCCAGGCCGTCGAGCAGTCGGGCGGCAAGAAGGTCCTGGACCCGGGCCTGCAGTACGGCAAGAGCGGGCTGACCAAGATCGACTTCATCTCGCTCTCGCTGGCCCTGGTCCTCGGCACCGCCGGTCTGCCGCACGTGCTCATGCGCTTCTACACGGTGCCCTCGTCCAAGGAGGCCCGCAAGTCCGTCGAGTGGGCCATCTGGCTCATCGGCATCTTCTACCTGTTCACGCTCGTGCTCGGGTATGGCGCCGCGGCCCTCGTCGGCCCGAAGGTCATCGCCGCCGCACCGGGCAAGGCCAACTCGGCAGCACCGCTGCTGGCCTACGAGCTCGGTGGCGAGCTGTTGCTGGGCATCATCTCGGCGGTGGCGTTCGCGACGATCCTCGCGGTCGTCGCCGGCCTGACCATCACCGCGAGCGCGAGCCTGTCCCACGACATCTACAACTCGGTCATCAAGGAGGGCACCGCCTCGCCGGAGGAGGAGGTCAAGGTCGCCCGCATCACCGCGGTCGTCATCGGCATCTTCGCCATCCTCGGCGGCATCCTCGCCAACGGGCAGAACATCGCGTTCCTCGTCGCTCTCGCGTTCGCCATCGCGGCCTCCGCGAACCTGCCGACGATCCTGTACTCGTTGTTCTGGAAGCGGTTCAACACCCGTGGCGCGCTCTGGTCCATCTACGGCGGACTCGCCACCGCGCTGACGCTGATCATCTTCAGCCCGGTGGTGTCGGGCAAGCCCAAGATCGACGGCAAGTCGGCCTCGATGCTCCAGAACGCGGACTTCCACTGGTTCCCGCTGGACAACCCCGGCATCATCTCGATCCCGCTGGCCTTCGTCCTCGGCTGGCTGGGCACCGTGACGAGCAAGGAGTACAACGCCGCCAAGTACGCCGAGATGGAGGTCCGTTCCCTCACCGGCCACGGTGCGGAGAAGGCGACCGCCCACTAGGCGCGACCCACGAGACCGACGGCGTCCCACGCCATACGGTCTCGCGAACCACGGTGCCGCGTCCCCGCGCAGGGGGCGCGGCACCGTCACGCTCAGGGCAGGGTTGCGTGTCAACCCCCGCGATCAGGTCGTCGTCCATGGGGTGTCCGAAAGGAGGACACCATGAACACCACCCGCACCACGCGTACGACCCGGCTGGCCATCCGGTCGCTCGTCGTCGCCGCCGCCCTCGGGGCCATCCCCGTCACCGCCGCACTCGCCACCCCGGCAACCGCGACCACCACCACCGCCACCGCCGCGCCGTACTGCGGCATCACCTGGGGCTCGCTCGCCAAGGCCAGGAGCACCATGGCCCTCGGCCCCGTCGCAGGGGTCCGGTCCGGCCGGCACTCCTGCTACGACCGACTCGTCGTCGACCTCAAGGGCAGGGCCCCGGGCTACACCGTCAGGTACGTCGACAACGTCTACACCGAGGGCCAAGGGGCCCTGGTGCCGCTGCGCGGCGGCGCCAAGCTGTCCATCACCGTCAACGCCCCGGCCTACACGCAGAACGGCTCCGCCAGCTTCGTGCCGAAGAACCGCAAGGAGGTCGTCGACGTCACGGGCTACACGACCTTCCGCCAGGTCGCCTGGGCCGGCTCCTTCGAGGGCTACACCTCGATGGGTCTCGGAGTGCGGGCGCGACTGCCGTTCCGGGTCTTCACGCTCGACGACGGCACCACCAGCCGACTGGTGATCGACGTCGCCCACCGCTGGTAGCCGCTCACCCGGTGTCCGCTCCGCCCCACCCGGTCGGGTGGGGCGGAGCCAGGTGCACCGGCTCAGGACGTGGCAGCGCGGCGGCGCAGTCCGCCGCGGCCCGCGCGCACCACGATGATGCCCCCGGCGAGGACGGCCGCGACCACGAACCACCGGGTCGAGGAGGTCAGCAGGGCCTGCGTGTAGTGCCACCACTGGGTCCGGGCGAAGTCCCACGAGGCGTCGGCCACGGTGCGCGCCTGCTCGCCGACGGGAACACCACCGCTGCCGGGCCGGACGAGGTCCCAGCCGTAGGACAGCGCCCTGGCCGCCAGAGCGAGGACGAGCCAGGTCAGGACGAGCCGCAGCAGGCTCAGCACGGTCGGCGCGACCCGTTGCCAGGTCGCCACCGCGAAGGGCAGGGCCAGGGCCAGTGCGAGCGCCAGTCCGCGCGGCCACGTCGTCGGGGAGAGCCCGGCGACCACGGCGAGGACGGTCGCCGCGGCGAGGGCG
This sequence comes from uncultured Actinomycetota bacterium, assembly GCA_963731235.1. GTDB lineage: Bacteria > Actinomycetota > Actinomycetes > Actinomycetales > Dermatophilaceae > Pedococcus. Next base: position 328,245 of record CAVSUT010000019.1, read on the forward strand.
CCCTTGGCCCCCCGCGCGCCGAGCAGGATCCCGAGCAGGGCCCCACCACCGAGCAGGACCGCCAGCACCACGCGCTCGTGCGGGTACGCCTCGCTGGTGGGGCCGTCCAGGACCCAGCCCAGCGCGCTGAACGCCGCGACGATCGCGAACCGCGGCCACGGAGAACGCACGACGAGAGAGACCGAGGCAGCGGCTGCGGTCGCCCCGAGGAACAGCACATCGCCGTCGAACACCACCAGCGGAAGGTGCAACCACGACTCCTGGCCGAGGAAGCCGACCGGCCACCAGAGCAGGGCGCCGACGACCACCGCCAGGGGCCCGGACACGCGGCGCAGCAGACCCGCGCCACGGCGGGCGGGCCGGTCGCGGCGTTGGCGGCGTTCGCGGGAGGACGTCGTCGCTGTCCGGCTGGTGTCGGTCACGGCGCAGAGGTTAGCCGCTCGGCGGGCCCAGCGGCCCGTCGGACGACCGCGCCGACCGCTCCCCTTGCAGTGGCGGGGGTGGTGCGGGTTGGCTGGGGGTCGCAAGCCGTCGATGTCTTCAGCCCTTCCCAGGAGGAACCCCGTGTCCGAGACCACGACCACGAGCCAGTCGCCGGAGCGGGACCTGTCTCCCTCCCCCGAGTTCGCGGCCCAGGCCAACGGCACGGCGGAGCTCTTCGAGCAGGCCGAGGCCGACCACGAGGGGTTCTGGGCGGCCCAGGCCCGCGAGCGCCTCAGCTGGGCCAAGGACTTCGACCAGACGCTCGACTGGACCGGCGCCCCCGTCGCCCAGTGGTTCGTCGGCGGCGAGCTCAACGTGGCCCACAACTGTGTCGACCGCCACGTCGAGGCCGGCAACGGCGACCGGGTGGCCATCCACTTCGAGGGCGAGGCCGGGGACACGCGCACCATCACCTATGCCGAGCTGCAGCGGGACGTCGCCAGGGCGGCCAACGCCCTCGAGTCGCTCGGTGTCGCCAAGGGCGACCGGGTCGCGATCTACCTGCCCATGATCCCCGAGGCCGTCGTCTCGATGCTGGCGTGCGCCCGGATCGGCGCCCCGCACTCGGTGGTGTTCGGCGGGTTCTCCGCCGACGCGCTGCGCACCCGCATCTCCGACGCCGAGGCCAAGGTCGTCATCACCGCCGACGGGCAGTTCCGCCGCGGCAAGCCCGCGCCCCTCAAGCCGGCGGTGGACGCCGCCGTCACCGGCGAGAGCACGGTCGAGAAGGTCCTCGTGGTCAAGCGCACCGAGGCCGAGGTCGAGTGGGACGACGAGCGCGACGTCTGGTGGCACGACGTCGTCGACGCGGCCAGCGACCAGCACGAGGCGGTCGCCCACGACAGCGAGCACCCGCTGTTCATCCTCTACACCTCCGGCACCACGGGGAAGCCCAAGGGCATCTTCCACACCACGGGCGGCTACCTGGCGCAGGCGGCATACACGAACTCCGTGGTCCACGACGTCCACCCGGAGACCGACGTGTACTGGTGCACCGCCGACATCGGGTGGGTCACCGGACACACCTACATCGTCTACGGCCCGCTCGCGAACGGCGCCACGCAGGTCATCTACGAGGGCACCCCGGACACCCCGCACCAGGGCCGCTGGTGGGAGATCGTGGAGAAGTACAAGGTGTCGATCCTCTACACGGCGCCCACCGCCATCCGCACGTTCATGAAGTGGGGCGACGACATCCCGGCGAAGTTCGACCTGTCGTCGCTGCGGCTGCTGGGGTCGGTCGGCGAGCCCATCAACCCCGAGGCGTGGCTCTGGTACCGCAAGCACATCGGCAGCGACAAGGCCCCCATCGTCGACACGTGGTGGCAGACCGAGACCGGCGGCATCATGATCAGCCCGCTGCCCGGTGTCACCACGCTGGAGCCCGGCTCCGCGCAGCGACCCATCCCCGGCATCAGCGCCGAGATCCTCGACGACGAGGGCCAGCCGCTGCACGAGCCCGAGGCGGTCGGGTACCTCGTCCTGACCAAGCCGTGGCCCGGCATGCTCCGCGGCATCTGGGGCGACCCGGAACGCTACAAGGAGACCTACTGGTCGCGGTTCGGGGAGAAGTACTACTTCGCCGGGGATGGCGCGAAGTACGACGCGGACGGCAACATCTGGCTGCTCGGCCGGGTCGACGACGTCATGAACGTCTCCGGCCACCGGCTGTCCACCGCCGAGATCGAGTCGGCCCTGGTCTCGCACCCGTCGGTCGCCGAGGCCGCGGTCGTCGGTGCCACGGACGAGACCACGGGCCAGGCGGTGTGCGCCTTCGTCATCCTGCGCGGCGGGTTCGCCGACCACGGTGACGAGACGGTCCAGGAGCTGCGCAACCACGTGGCCAAGGAGATCGGCCCCATCGCCAAGCCGCGGCAGATCATGGTGGTCGCCGAGCTGCCGAAGACCCGCTCGGGCAAGATCATGCGCCGCCTGCTGCGCGACGTCGCCGAGAACCGCGAGGTCGGCGATGTCACGACCCTGGCCGACTCCTCGGTGATGAACCTCATCAAGCAGGGCATGTCGGGTTCCTCCGAGGACTGACCGCGGACACGTGCCGTCTCGGGGTTTGACAGGCGTCGTCGCGCGGGTACGGTCCGAGAGCAAGCGAGATCACCAACAGAAGGAGAACCAGCCATGTCAGCTGACGAGAAGGCCGCCAAGGAGCTCGTGGAGACGCTCAAGGACGGCCGCACCGGGTTCGCCTCTGCCGCCGAGAAGCTGCGTGACAGCGACCGCCCCGAGGCGGCCGCGACCATGCAGCGCCTGTCCGAGCAGCGCGCCGGGTTCGCCAACGACATCGTGGCCATGGGACACGAGTACGGCGACGACGTCGACGAGAGCGGCACGGTCACGGCTGCCCTGCACCGTGGCTGGCTCTCGCTCAAGGACGCGTTGACCGGCGACGACGCCTCTGGTGTCCTCGGCGCTGCCGTCACCGGCGAGGACCACGCGGTGTCGGAGTACGAGAAGGCCCTCGAGCAGGACCTCAGCGACGGCTTCCGCACCGTCGTGCAGCAGCAGCACGCCGCCATCGTGGCGGCGCGTGACGAGGTCAAGGCGCTCCAGCGCACCTCCTGAGCAGCGGCCCCTGAGTCTTTGAGCGCCGCCCCGGGTCAGGACCGGGTGCGGCGCTCAAAGACTCCCCGGGGGCAGGAGGCGGGGGGCAAGACCCGGGGGTCAGGAGGCCAGGGCCTCGGGAAGGGGCGGGGCCCAGGGGGCGGCCGGCATCGGCGTCCACTGTCCGCGCGAGATCAGGACCTCGCGCAGCAGGTCGGGTCGGTCGGAGATGATGCCGTCGACCCCGGCGTCGAGGACCCGGTGCATGGCGACCGGGTCGTCGATGGTCCAGAGCACGACGCGCACCCCGATGCGGTGGGCACCCTCGACGAGGCGTTCGACGAAGACCGGCACCCGGCCCAGCTGCAGGGGCACGTGGGCGAACTCTGCGGTGGCCAGCCGGCGTGAGGGCCGCACCCCGGTCCGGGAGGACGTGACCAGGGCGGCCAGGGACCGCCAGCCCAGGGCGCTGCGTACGCCCGGCGCCTCGGCGCGCACGGTCGCGAGCCAGCTGTCCCACGCCCCAGCGACGCAGACGCGGTCGCGAAAGTCCTTGTGCTGCAACACCTTCACCAGCGGTCCGATCGCACCACGGTCCTTGAGGTCGACGGTGAACCTCGCCTCCGGGAACGCTTCGAGCGCCTCGGTGAGGGTCGGGATCGGTTCCCTGCCCTGGACCCGTATGGCGCGCAGGCTCGCCAGCGTCTGCCGTGCGACCGGACCGTGGCCGTCGGTGACGCGGTCGAGGGTGTTGTCGTGGAAGCAGACGAGGTGGCCGTCACTGGTGAGCTTGACGTCGGTCTCGAGGTAGCGCAGGCCCAGGGCGGCGGCCCGACCGAAGGCAGCCAGCGTGTTCTCGGGCGCGAGGGCGGCACCTCCGCGATGGGCGAGGGCGATGGGTCCGAACTCGGAGCCGTAGGCCATGGCGCCAGCGTGCCCGACCCCGGGCCCGACACGGACCGGAAACGGCCGCTGGCACCACTGTTCACCCCATCAGCGGCAACCGTTCACCCGATGCTGTCCGCGCGTTCTGCTCAGCCGCGGGTGCCGCGCATCTCGGCCGAGATCGCCTCGGCAGCGCGGTGCAGGGGTCCGGTCGCGCGCGCGACGAACTCGTCGGTCACCCGTGTCACGGGTCCGGAGAGCGACAGGGCCAACAGCTGGGGTGCGTCGGGCACGGCCACGGCCACGCACCGTACGCCGACCTCCTGCTCCCCCTCGTCGAGGGCGTAGCCGCGCTCACGGGTCCGCTCCAGCTCGGCCGCGAAGTCCTCGGGCGCGGTGATCGTGTGCGCGGTCCGGGCCGGCATCCCGGTGCGGGCCAGCAGCGCGCGCACGTCGCCCGGGTCGAGGTCGGCCATGATCGCCTTGCCGACCCCGGTGGAGTGCGGCAGGACGCGACGGCCGACCTCGGTGAACATGCGCATGGAGTTGCGCGACGCCATCACCTGGCCGACGTAGACGATCTGGTCCCCGTCGAGCATCGCGAGGTTGACCGACTCACCGAGCTCGTGGGCCAGCCGCTCCATGTGCGGGCGCGCCCACCGGCCCAGCATGCGGGAGGTGGTCTCGCCGAGCCGGATCAGGCGCGGCCCGAGGGAGTACTGGCGCGAGGCCTCCTGGCGCACGTAACCGAGGTCGACCAGCGTGCGCACGAGGCGGTGGATGGTCGGCAGCGGCAGCTCGGCGTCGTTCGCGAGCTGGGACAGGCTGATCACCCCGCCGGCGTCGGCCATCGTCTCGAGGATGGCGAAGGCGCGCTCGAGGGACTGCACGCCGCCGGTCTTGGCCGGAGCCGCGACGTCGGCTTCCCCGGTTTCGGCAGGACGTCCACCGGTGCTCATATATCTCTCCCCACGAGGCGAGTGAGAAGAAGATTTCGTATCATGGAAGTATCGTAGTGCCTGCTGCTCCGGTCGGAGCGCCGGCACCACGAGTACCGACCCTTTCGACAGTGAGGATGAGCCACCGATGTCCGCCATCACCGTGACCGGAGGCCCGGTCGAGCGCAGCGACGAGATCCTGACCCCCGAGGCCCTCGACTTCCTCGCCGAGCTGCAGACGAGGTTCGGCAGCACCCGCGACGACCTCCTCGCCGCGCGCAGGACCCGCCGCGAGGAGGTCTCCAGGACCGGTCGCCTCGACTTCCTCGAGGAGACCCGCGAGGTGCGTGAGGGCGACTGGACCGTCGCCGAGGCCCCCGCCGACCTGCGCGACCGACGCGTGGAGATCACCGGACCGACCGAGCGCAAGATGGCGATCAACGCCCTCAACTCCGGTGCCAAGGTCTGGCTCGCCGACCTCGAGGACGCCAACACCCCGCACTGGGCCAACGTCATCGGTGGCCAGGTCAACCTCTACGACGCCGTGCGCGGGACCATCGCGTTCACCTCCCCGCAGGGCAAGGAGTATGCGCTCAAGGACCCCGCCTCGGCCCCGGTCATCGTGCCCCGCCCCCGGGGCTGGCACCTCGACGAGGAGCACCTGCAGCTCGACGGTTCGCCGCTGGTCGGCGCACTGGTCGACTTCGGCCTCTACTTCTTCCACAACGCCAAGGAGCTGCTCGAGCGCGGCAGCGGCCCGTACTTCTACCTGCCGAAGATGGAGTCGCACCGCGAGGCCCGGCTGTGGAACGACGTCTTCACCTTCGCCCAGGAGCACCTCGGTGTCCCGCACGGTTCGGTGCGTGCCACGGTCCTGATCGAGACCATCCCCGCTGCGTTCGAGATGGACGAGATCCTCTACGAGCTGCGCGACCACGCAGCCGGCCTCAACGCCGGTCGCTGGGACTACCTGTTCTCCATCATCAAGTACTTCCGTGACTCGGGACCGGAGTTCACCCTCCCGGACCGCAACGCCGTGACGATGACGGCGCCGATGATGAAGGCCTACAGCGAGCTGCTGGTCAAGACCTGCCACCGCCGGGGCGCCTTCGCGATCGGGGGGATGGCGGCGTTCATCCCGAGCAAGGACCCCGAGGTCAACGAGCAGGCGTTCGCGAAGGTCCGGGCCGACAAGGAGCGCGAGGCCGGCGCCGGGTTCGACGGGTCCTGGGTCGCCCACCCCGGCATGGTCGACCTCTGCAAGGAGATCTTCACCGGCGTCCTCGGTGACCAGCCCAACCAGCTGGGCAAGCAGCGGAACGACGTCTCGGTCTCTGCCGACGACCTGCTCGCCGCCGGCCAGACCCCCGGCGACCGCACCGAGGAGGGGCTGCGCGGCAACATCACCGTCGGCATCGCCTACCTCCAGTCCTGGCTGCGCGGCAACGGCGCCGTCGGCATCCACAACCTCATGGAGGATGCCGCGACCGCCGAGATCTCGCGCTCGCAGATCTGGCAGTGGCTGCACAACGAGGTCACCCTCAGCTCCGGTGAGGAGGTCACCCGTGAGCTCGTCGACCGGCTCGTCGAGGAGGAGTACGCAGCCCTGCGCGAGTCCGTGGGCGAGGAGGCCTTCGCCGAGGGTGAGTGGGAGGCCGCCCGTCGGCTGTTCGTGGAGTGCGCGCTCGCTCCCGACTTCCCGGACTTCCTCACCCTCCCCGCGTATGCCGAGGTGCTCGAGCTCGAGCGCGCCTGACCTTCCGCTCCCGCCGCTGAACGGGCGAGGAACCGCCGTCCCGCCCCCGTTCAGCGGGTGGCGGGGCGACGGAACCGGCCGGCAGCGATCTGGTCCCCCGCGACCCAGACACCCTCGATGTCGGTGGTGGTGCCGAGCGCGAACACCTTCGCCAGGGCGTCGAGGGTGGAGTGCGCGTTGCCCAGCCCGACGTCGAGCGGGTTGCCGACCTGCGGCAGCACCCACACCGCGTCGAACTGCTTGCCCACGGACAGGTCGCCCACCGTGTCGGCCAGGCCCAACGCATCGGCCCCGGCGGAGGTGGCCAGCCAGAGCAGGTGGGCGGCGGTCAGGGGCACGCCGTCCGGCCCGAGCAGCTGTTGCATGAAGTAGGCCTGCAGCCCCTCCTTGAGCAGCGAGAAACCCGTGCCCGCGCCGACATCGGAGCCGAGCGCGACCCGTACGCCGTGGTCGAGGTGGCGCCGCAGCGGGAACAACCCGCTGCCGAGTGCCGCGTTGCTGGTCGGGCAGTGCGCCACCGAGGCGCCCTCGCTGGCGAGCAGCGCCAGCTCCTCGTCCTGCGGGTGCACGTTGTGGGCGAGCACCGAGTTGCGGTCCACGAGGCCGTGGTTGGCGTAGGTGTGGACGTAGTGCGCCCCACCGAACAGGCGCTTCACCTCGGCCACCTCGAAGAGGTTCTCGTTGACGTGCGAGGTGAACCACGCCCCCGACACCTCCTTGAAGGTCGCGGCGCAGGACTCGAGCATCGCGTCGCTGGCCGAGAAGGAGAAGCGGGGCGTCACGGCATACCGCAGGCGGCCCTGGCCGTGCCAACGCTCGGCGAGGCCACGGGCCTCGTCGTAGGCCCGGTCGGGGGTGGACAAGAGCTCGGGGCGCAGGCTGCGGTCGGAGACGACCAGCCCGGTCGTGACGCGCAGCCCGGCGATCTCGGCGGCCGCGAACATCGAGTCGACGGCGGTCGCGAAGTGTGACCCGAACACCAGCGCCGTGGTGGTGCCGGCATCGACGAGCCCGGTGACGAAGTCGCGCGCGACCCCCTTGGCGTAGGCGACGTCGGCGAGGCGCGCCTCCTCGGGCAGGGCGCACTGCTCGAGCCAGTCGAGCAGGGGCATGCCGAGCCCACCGATGACGCGGACCTGGGGGTAGTGCACGTGCGTGTCGACCAGGCCGGGCAGCAGCATCCCGCCGGGCAGCTCGATCACCACCTCGTCGGGGTGGTCGGCCCGCACCTGCGCGAAGGACCCCCGGGCGACGATGACGCCGGTGTCGTCGACGACGATCCCACCGTCCTCCTCGGCCCGTAGGGCGCCGCCGGTGAACGGGTCGACCGGGGTGTCGACCAGTCGGGCGCGGTAGAGGGTCACCGCTTCGCCCCGACCGCGGTGTCGGCCGCCTGCGCCCGTTCGGCCTCGAAGACCCGCACGAGGTCGGCCGCGACACTCACGGCGATGGTCGCCGGATCCTTCCCCACCAGACCGGGCAGGCCGATGGGGGTGGTGATGCGCTCCAGCGTGGTGGGTGAATGCCCTTCTGCCGCAAGGCGTTGCCGGAAGCGGCTCCACTTGGCCGACGACCCGATCAGGCCGATCGACGCGAGGTGACCACAGCGCAGGGCCGTGTCGCACAGCGCCGCGTCCTCGGCGTGGTCGTGGGTCATGACCAGGACGTGCGTACCGCGCGGCACCTGGCCCAGGACGAGCTCGGGCACCGGGGCGTGGTGGAGGTGGACGCGGGCGATCGCGTCGTCGAGGACCGCGAGCCGCTGCGCGGTGACCTGGTCGGCGCGCGAGTCGACGAGGTGCAGCTCGACGTCGTGCCGGGCCAGGATGCGGGCCAGCTCGAGACCGACGTGGCCCAGGCCGAAGATCGCCACCGAGGGAACGACCGCGAGGGGTTCGAGCAGGATCTCGACCTCACCACCGCAGCACTGCTGCCCGTGCTCGGCGCGCGCCTTGTCGTTGAGGGACAGCGTGATCTGCTCGGGCGAGGACTGACCGCCCCGGAGCATCGTGCGTGCCCTGGCCACGGCGGTGGCCTCGAGGTTGCCGCCGCCGATGCTGTCCCAGGCGTCGGTGGCGGTCACGACCATCTTGGCGCCCGCCTCGCGAGGAGCGTGGCCGCGGACCGACACGAGCGTGACGAGCACACCGGTCCGGCGTTCGCGCCGCAGGCGTTCGACCGCTGCCAGCCAGTGCACGTCAGTCCCCGCCCCGCGAGGACTGCGCCGCGAGCTCGGAGTGCGGGCGCAGGGGCCGCGCATCGGCATCCGGCTGGTCGGGCACCACGCCCGGAGCACCCTCGTCGACGTGTCCGTGCTCGGTGCTGCGCCGGGCCTGCTCCACCGCCCACCACACCGCCTCCGGGGTGGCGGGTGAGGCGAGGTCGACGCTGACCCCCGCAGGCCCGAAGGCCGCCGCGGCCTGACGCAGCGCCTCCCGCACCGAGAAGGCCAGCATGAGCGGTGGCTCACCGACGGCCTTCGAGCCGTAGACGGCGCCGTCCTCGTGCGCCCGCTCGAGCAGGGCGACGTTGAACACCTCGGGCATCTCCGAGAAGCTCGGCAGCTTGTAGGTGCTGGCAGCCTGGGTCGCGAGGCGTCCCCGCGACGGCCCGTCACCCTCGTCCCAACGCAGGTCCTCCAGGGTGAGCCAGCCGGCACCCTGGACGAAGGCACCCTCGATCTGCCCGAGGTCGACCAACGGTGACAAGCTGTCGCCGACGTCGTGGACGATGTCGACCCGGCGCGTGCGGTAGGCCCCGGTGAACCCGTCCACCTCCACCTCGGCGGCGGCCACGCCGTAGGAGAAGTACTTGAACGGTGACCCGTGCATGATCGAGGAGTCCCAGTGCAGGCCCTCGGTGCGGTAGAAGCCCGCGGCCCAGAGCTGGACCCGCTGGAAGTAGGCCTGGTTGACGAGGTCGGCCCACGGCACGCGACTCCCCGCCACCGACCGTGGTCACCTGGCCGTCGACGAACCGCACCTCGGCCGGGTGCACCCCGAGCCGTCGCCCGGCCACCTCACGCAGGCGCTCCAGCACCTGCTCGCACGCGTTCTTGACGGCGCCACCGTTGAGGTCGGCACCCGAGCTGGCCGCAGTGGCAGAGGTGTTGGGCACCTTGTCGGTGCGGGTCGGCGCCAGGCGCACGGTCGACAGCGGCACGCCGAGGGTGGTGGCCGCGACCTGGAGCATCTTGGTGTGCAGGCCCTGCCCCATCTCGGTGCCACCGTGGGTGATGAGCACCGAACCGTCCTTGTAGACGTGCACGAGGGCGCCGGCCTGGTTGAACGCGGTGAAGTTGAAGGAGATCCCGAACTTCACCGGGGTCACCGCCAGCCCCCGCTTGGTGTGCTCGTGCGTGGCGTTGAAGTCCGCGATCTGCGCCTGTCGCTCCCGGACGTCACCGGTGCTGAGCACCTGCTCCCAGCAGGTCACCGTGCGCTCGGGGTGGCGCACCGGCTGCCCGTACGGCGTGCTCTGGCCCTGCGCGTAGAAGTTCGCGCGACGCAGGTCGATCGGGTCGATGCCGAGCAGCGGGGCGCACCGGCCGAGGATGTCCTCGACCACGAGCATCCCCTGCGGTCCGCCGAACCCGCGGAACGCCGTCTGCGAGGTCTTGTGGGACTTGGCGATCCGCCCGTTCACGCGGATGTTGGGGATCCAGTAGGCGTTGTCGATGTGGCACAGCGCCCGAGCCAGGACCGGCTCGGACAGGTCCAGGCTCCACCCGCCGTCCGACGTCAGGGTCGCGTCGAGCGCCTGGATGAGACCGGCCTCGTCGAACGCCACGCGCCACTGGGCGTGGAACCCGTGCCGCTTGCCCGTCATCGTCATGTCCTGGTTGCGGGTCAGGCGCAGCCGCACCGGGCGGCCGGTCAGACGCGCACCGAGGGCGGCGATGGCCGCGAACCCGTGGGGCTGCATCTCCTTGCCACCGAAACCACCGCCCATGCGCAGGCACTGCACGGTGACCTCGTTGCTCGGCACGCCGAGGACGTGGGCGACGATGTCCTGGGTCTCGGTGGGGTGCTGGGTGCTGCTCTGGACGAAGACCTGGCCGTTCTCGTCCACGAGGGCGAGCGAGGCGTGGGTCTCGAGGTAGAAGTGCTCCTGCCCGGCGAACTCGAACTCCCCGCTGAACACGTGGGCGGCGCCGTCGAACCCGGCGTCGAGGTCACCGCGTTCGAGCTTCGGACGGCCTCCCTGGAAGCTCTCGGCGGCGATGGCCTCTCGCACGCTGACGATCGCGGGCAGCGGCTCGTAGTCGACCTCGACCGCGAGCGAGCCCAGGCGGGCAGCCTCGAGGGTCTCGCCCAGCACCCAGCAGACCGCGTGGCCGTGGAACATCACCTCCGAGGGGAAGAGCGGCTCGTCGTGCTTGACACCGGCGTCATTGACCCCCGGGACGTCCTCGGCGGTCAGGACCCGGACCACACCCGGGACGTCGTAGGCCGGTGCCGTGCGCAGGCCGGTCACGCGGGCGTGGGCGTGCGGCGCCTGCACCGGGTGGGCGTGCAGGCACCCGTGCGTGCGCTGGACGAGGTCGTCGGTGTACAGCGCCAGGCCGGTGACGTGCAGCGCGGCCGCCTCGTGCGGGATGTCCTGTCCGACAACAGGGTTCGCCGGGCGTTCGGAGAGCGTGCTCATGCTCCCACCTCCTGCGGGGTCGCGGTCTGGGCGTGCAGCTTGAGCAGTGCGGTGCCGAGCATCGCCGATCGGTATGGCGCGCTGGCGCGGTGGTCGTCCAGGGGCGTGCCCTCGCGGGCCATCACCTGCGCGGCGGCGCGCGCCACGTCGGTGGACCACGGCCGACCCTCGAGGGCCGCCTCGGTCGCCAGCGCGCGGATCGGCGTGGCAGCCACGCCGCCGAGCCCGATCCGGGCCTTGGTGACGACCCCGTCCCGGACGTCGAGCGCGAAGCCGACCGCGACGCTGGAGATGTCGTCGAACCTGCGCTTGGCGATCTTGTGGAACGCCGCGACCCCACTGACGGGCAACGGGATCCGCACCGCGCGGACCAGCTCGTCGGCACGCTTGACGCTCTGGCGGTAGCCGGTGAAGTAGTCGGCCAGGGGCACCTCGCGGTCGCCGTCGACGGACGCCAGGACCACGCTCGCCTCCAGTGCGAGCAGGGCCGGTGGGGTGTCACCGATGGGTGAGCCGGTGCCGAGGTTGCCGCCGATGGTGGCGCCGTTGCGGATCAGGCGGGACGCGAACTGTGGGAACAGCTGGTCCAGCAACGGGATCCGGCCGCCGAGCCCACGCTCGACCTCGCTGAGGCTCAGGGCCGCCCCGATCTCGACGAAGTCCTCGCCCACCTCGAGGCCGCGCAGCTCGGGCAGGCGGTCGATGCCGATGGCGAAGGGAGCACGGACCCCACGGATGTTGACCTCCACGCCCCAGTCGGTCGAGCCTGCGACGAGGACAGCGCCGGGGTGCTCGGCGAGCAGGGACAGGGCCTGGCCCAGGTCCGCGGGCCGCTCGAAGACACCACTCGTCCCCTCGATCCGGGTGTGTGCCGCCACAGGGGCGGGCCGGTTGGCTCGCGCGGCGAGGGCGTCGTCCTCGGCAGGCTGCTCGAGGGCGTAGGCGGCGTCACGGATGGGGCGGTAGCCGGTGCAGCGGCAGAGGTTGCCGCTCAACGCGTGCAGGTCGAAGCCGTTGGCGCCGTGCTCGGCGTCCGCCCCGTGGGGGCCCGGACTGGTGCCAGGCCTGGAGCCGTTGGCGCCGGCCCGGGTCACCGGCTCCGGGGAGGCGGGGCACCGGTCCCCGCGGTAGAACTCCGCGGCCATGCTGCAGATGAAGCCGGGCGTGCAGTAGCCGCACTGCGACCCACCGCGCACCGCCATCTCCCGCTGCACCGGGTGCAGCGCATCGGGGGTGCCGAGGCCCTCCGCGGTGACGACCTCCTGGCCGTCGAGCGCCGCCGCCGGGATGAGGCAGGCGTTGACGGCCGTCCACCGGGACGCGTCCGGCCCGTCGGGCCGGGCGACCATCACCGAGCACGCCCCGCACTCTCCCTCGGCGCAGCCCTCCTTGGCCCCGGTGAGGCCCTGGGCGCGCAGGAAGTCCAGCGCCGTCGTGGCCGGGTCGACCCCGGCGAGGGGCCGCGCAGCCCCGTTGACCGTGACCTCGTGCTGTCCAGACGCCATGCCGCAACTCCCGTCGCCCCGTGGTTGGGGTCCATCATCCACCCGGTCGGGATCCGACCGGGTGCATGGTTGCGTGGCTAGGAGCGGGTCCGCCGGTTATCCATGCAGAACAACGGCCGCGGTCGAGCTACCACGACGGTAATCCTCCACAAACTGTTGAAACAAGGGTTTCGGGCTGGTTGTTTCGATGAGTGGGACGGCGCCGGGCGCTCGCCACTGCTCACCCGCGGCCGAACCCGGCCAGCACCCCGGTGTACGTCTTCGGCGGCGGCGGGGCGAGCTCGCCGTGGGTCGCGGGGCGCAGGCCCTGGCGCACCAGCGACTCCGCGAGCAGCGTCCCAGCAGCGACGCCGTCGACGACCGGCACCCCGAGCTGCTCGGTGAGCAGCTCGGGCAGCCCCGCCATCCCGGCACAGCCGAGCACGATGGCATCGCTGCCGTCCTGGGCCAGGGCGGTCTTGGCGAAGGCGAGGATGACGCCATACGTGTGGTGCTGGTCCTCCTCGAGCTCGAGGACGGGGATGTCGCACGCGTGCACCCCGGCGCACTGCCGCTCGAGCCCGTAGGTGCGGGTGAGGTCCCAGGCGCGGCCGACCGTGCGGCTCATCGTCGTGACCACGCTGAACGAACGGCCCAGCAGCGAGGCGGTCTTCATCGCCGCCTCGGCGATCCCGATGACCGGTCTGGACGCAGCCTCCCGCGCCGCGTCCAGACCGGGGTCTCCGAAGCAGGCGAGCACGAACGCATCGGCCTGCGTGTCCTGGCGGATGATCTCGAGCGTGCCGGGGACGCTGAGCGCCTCGTCGTAGTGGCTCTCGATCGAGGCCGGACCCATCGCGGGGGTCCGGCCGGTGACGGTCGTCCCGGGCCCCGCGACCCGGCGGGCCTGCGCCGCGATGAGCGCGGTCATCGACTCGGTGGTGTTGGGGTTGATCACGGTGATGCGGATGGCGTCGTCGCTCGGGTGGCTCACAGCTTCACGACCTTGCCGGCCAGCTGCTTGGCGCCGACCCCCATGCGGGGAGCGATGAGGACGTAGGCGGCGAAGCCCACCCCGCAGCCGATGAACCAGCTGTAGTCGTCGAACCGGTTGATGCCGGGGACGAACACCGCGAGGAGCGCACACACGGCGGCGATGACGGTGGCCCAGATCGCCGACGGGTTGTAGCCGCGGCTGTAGTGGTAGGCGCCGGACTCGTCGAGGGTGAACAGGTCGTCGATGCAGACCTGCTGCTTGTGCACCACGTAGTAGTGCGCGATGAGGACTCCGAACAGCGGCCCGATGAAGGCGCCCAGGGTGTCCAGCGTGTAGTGGATCGTCTCCGGGTTGTTGTAGAGGTTCCACGGGGTGAGGAGCACCGAGCCGACGGCAGCGATCATGCCGCCCATCCGCCAGCTGATCTTCTGCGGGTTGACGTTGGAGAAGTCGAACGCCGGCGAGACGAAGTTGGCGACGATGTTGATGCCGATGGTCGCGGTCGTGAAGGTCAGGGCGGCCAGGACCAGGGCGAAGGTGTTGTCGATCTTGCCGACCGTCTGCACCGGGTCGGTGATGAGCTCGCCGTAGACGGGGACCGTTGCGGCGGCCGTGAGGACGGTGAGGACCGAGAAGAACAGGAAGTTCACCGGCAGGCCCCAGAAGTTGCCCTTCTTGACGGCCTTGAAGGACCGGCCGTACCGGGAGAAGTCACCGAAGTTGAGCATCGGGCCGGAGAAGTAGGAGACGACCAGGGCCGTCGCGGCGAGCATGGTCGTGAAGACCTGGGTCCCGCTGAGCTCGTGGTCGGAGAGGTTGAGGTTGACGTTCCACCCCGACTCCTTGAGCAGGTAGACGCACAAGGCGATCATCACGACGTAGACGGCGGGGCCGGCGAAGTCGATGAACCGCCTGATGGTGTTCATGCCGGTCCAGAAGACCGCGGCCTGGGCGACCCAGAGGATCGCGAAGGTGCCGTACCCCAGGGTCGACAGGCCGAGGAACCCGTGCTGGTCGAGGTCGGAGTACGGCAGCAGGGCGGGGAAGATCCGCACCAGCAGGATGTCGAGCGCGGCCGACGCGAGGTAGGTCTGGATGCCGTACCAGGCCACGGCGATGAGACCGCGGATGATGGCCGGGATGTTGGCGCCGAGGACACCGAAGACCGAGCGGCAGATGACGGGGTAGGGCACCCCGGTGCGCTGGCTGGGCTTGGCGACGAGGTTGCAGAAGAACAGCACGATGGTGATGCCGGTGATCAGGCAGACGAACACCTGCCAGCTCGTCAGGCCGAGGGCGAACAGGCTGCCGGCGGTGATGTAGCCGCCGACGCTGTGCACGTCGGACATCCAGAACGCGAAGATGTTGTACCAGGACCAGTTCTGGTCCCGCAGCGGAGCAAGGTCCTCGTTGGTGAGTCGCTTGTCGTAACCGGGCTTGATCAGGCCTGCGCCTGCGCCGTGGTCGTGGGCACCCGTGTGGGTGGTGAAGCCGGCCTCACGGGCAGCCGTCTCGGTGAGCGGCTGGGGGGCCTTCTGGAGCTCGGTCACGGTGACCTCCTGGGTTTGGCGAATTGCTTGAACCCTAGGGAGACAGCGGTTTCCGCGATATGGCTCGAACCGTATATCTGGGTATATCCCCGCGCCCCTTGCGCGGGGAAGCCCTCACGGCAGGTCGCTGAGCCGCGAGATGCAGGCGGTCAGCCGCTCGTGGTGCTCCCCGCTGACCTCCCGGAGCCGAGCGGCGTCACGGGCGACGAACGCGTCGAGCATGGCCTGGTGGTCGGCGCGCATCTCCTCGCGGTCCGCCTCGGTGACCCGCATCATCGTCTGGACCGGCTCGGTGAGGTTCCAGGCGATGTCGAGCATGTGCAGGAGCCGGGGCATCCGGCACGGCGCGAGCAGCGCCTCGTGGAAGTCGCGGCTGGCACGCTGGAACCCTGGTGCGTCCCGGGCCTGCACGGCCTCGACGAACCGCTCGTGGATCGCGGTCGCCCGGGCGTGGTCGGCCGGCGTGGACTGCAGCGCCGCGGCGTCGAGTGCAGCGGCCTCCAGCGCGCCGCGCACGACGTACAGCTCGTCGAGCTCGGCCGACGACAAGGCGGTCACGGTGTAGCCGAGCCGCGGCTGGTGCTCCAGCAGTCCCTCCCCCAGCAGCGTCTTGAGCGCCTCGCGCACGGGGATGAGGCTGACGCCGAAGAAGGCTGCGACGTCGTCGAGCGGGATCGGGCTGCCGGGCGGCACCGCACCGGAGGCGATGACGCGCCGCAGCTCCGAGAGCACCTGGGGGCCGGTGGCATAGCTGCCCTCGCGCACGAGCAGGCCGACGATGCCCGACGGTCGTCGTGGCTGGGTCACGGACTCACCTGTCCCTTCACGCGGCACACCCGGGGAACGCCCTCGGTCCCACGACACCGACGCTGCCCATCATGCCCTCCTCGGGCGCGGCACTACACGAACTGGCGACTGAGCTTTGCGTGCCGGTTGACGTCCTTGTAGAGCAGGTAGCGGAACCGTCCCGGGCCGCCGGCGTAGCAGGCCTGCGGGCAGAACGCCCGGAGCCACATGAAGTCGCCCTCCTGCACCTCGACCCAGTCGTTGTTGAGCAGGTAGACGGCCTTGCCCTCCAGGACGTAGAGGCCGTGCTCCATCACGTGCGTCTCGGGGAACGGGATGACGCCACCGGGCTCGAAGTTGACGATGTTGACGTGCATGTCGTGCCGCACGTCCTGGGGGTCGACGAACCGCTGCGTGGTCCAGCGGCCCTCCGTGTCGGGCATCGCCCCCGCCTCGACCTCGGTCTCGTTGGTGACGAACGGCTCCGGCACCTCGATGCCCTCGACGCGCTCGTAGGCCTTGCGCACCCAGTGGAACTTCGCGGTCTCCTGCGAGTCGGCGCGCAGCGTCCACCGGCAGCCGGGCGGCAGGTACGCGTAGCCGCCTGGCCCGAGGTCGTGGGAGATCCCTTCGATGGTGAGCCGGATGCCGCCCTCGACGACGAACACGACCCCCTCGGCCGACGGGTCGAGCTCGGGCTTGTCCGAGCCGCCTCCGGGTGAGACCTCGACGATGTACTGCGAGAACGTCTCCGCGAACCCCGACAGCGGCCGGGCGATCACCCACAGGCGCGTCGACTCCCAGAACGGAAGGTTGCTCGTGACGATGTCGGTCATCGTCCCCCGCGGCAGCACGGCGTACGCCTCGGTGAACACCGCCCGGTCGGTGGTGAGCTGGGTCTGCGGCGGCAGCCCGCCGGCGGGGGCGTAGTAGCGGGGCGTGGTCATGACTGTCCTCTCGTCAGGAGCCGACCGCGCGGGTCGGCTCCGAGGTCGACCGGTATGCCGTGCAGCCAGGTCTGGCGCACGGCCCCGGTGAGGGTGCGGCCGGCATACGCCGACACGGGGTTCTTGTGGTGCAGGTGGGCGACGTCGACGGTGAACTCCTCGTCGGGGGCGAACACGACGAGGTCGGCCGGGGAGCCGACAGCGATCCGGCCGCGGTCGACCAGGCCGACCTGGTCGGCCGGCCCCTCCCCCATCCAACGGACCACGTCCACGAGCGAGTGCCCGCGCTCACGGGCCTCGGTCCAGATGGCGGGGAGGCCGAGCTGGAGCCCCGCGATGCCACCCCAGGCCTCGCCGAAGTCGCCGGAGTCGAACCGCTTGAGGTCCTCGGTGCACGGTGAGTGGTCCGAGACGATCGTCGCGACCACGCCCGACTCGAGGCCGGCCCAGAGCCGGTCGCGGTTGTCGTGCTCACGGATCGGCGGGCAGCACTTGAACTGCGTCGCACCGTCGGGGATTCCCTCGGCCTCGAGGGTGAGGTAGTGCGGGCAGGTCTCGACCGAGATCCGCAGGCCCTCGGCCTGCGCCGTCGGCGAGCAGGGGGAGTGCGTCGGCGTCGGACAGGTGCAGGATGTGCGCCCGGCCCCCGGTCTCCCGGGTCGCCTCGACGACCACGGCGATGGCCCGCTCCTCCGCCTCCTTGGGACGTGAGCCCAGGAACCCGGCATACCCCTGGCCACTGGGCTGGGGCGAGGAGTCGATGGTGGCGGCGTCCTCGGCATGGACGATCATCAGCGCGTCGAAGGTGGCCGTCTCGGCGAGCGCCTCACGCAGCTCGGCTGTCGACAGGTGGGGGAACTCGTCGACGCCGGAGTGCAGCAGGAAGCACTTGAACCCGAAGACCCCGGCATCGTGCAGGGGCCGCAGGTCGGGCACGTTGCCGGGGACGGCGCCACCCCAGAAGCCGACGTCGACGAAGGCCTGGTCGCGGGCGACCGCGCGCTTCTCCTCCAGCGCCGCGACCGAGACGGTCGGCGGGATGCTGTTGAGCGGCATGTCGATGATCGTGGTGACACCCCCGGCGGCGGCAGCGCGGGTGGCGCTGGCAAAGCCCTCCCAGTCGGTGCGCCCCGGCTCGTTCACGTGGACGTGCGAGTCGACGAGCCCGGGCAGCAGCACCTCGTCGTCAGCGAGCTCCACGACCCGGACACCGTCCGGCACGGGCGCGTCGTACGCCTCGACCGCGACGACCCGGTCACCGGCCACGAAGACGCTGGCCGACGTCTCCCGGCCACCGATCACCGCTCGTCGGGCCCGCAGGACCACCTCTGCACCCACTGCCACACCTCGCCTCTCGTCGGTACCCTCCGGGCTGGCCGTCACCCCGGTCATCCTGTCACTGCGGCCGGCTCGGCCGCAGGGTCCACGACCCGGTTGCACTGGCGGCCGAGCACCCCGCCGTCGAGGTCCACCACGTCGCCGTGCCGCAGGTAGGGCCGTGGCTCGGGACGGCCCAGCGCCACGCCGGCAGGGGTGCCGGTGATGACGAGGTCGCCCGGCTCGAGGGTCATCAGTCGGCTCACGTAGGCGAGCACCTCCCCCACCCCGAACACCATGTCGTCGGTCGTCCCGTCCTGGCGGGCCTCGCCGTTGACGGTCAGCCGCAGCCGCAGGGTCGCCGGGTCGCCGACCTCGTCGGGGGTCACGAGCCAGGGCCCGACGGGGCAGAACGTGTCGGCGGACTTGCCCTTGGTCCAGGTGCCGCCGTGGTCGAGCTGCATGGCCCGGTCGGAGACGTCGTGGGCCAGGACGTACCCCGCCACCGCCTCGAGCGCGCGCGCCGGGTCGACCTCGTCCCGCACGGTGGCCCCCAGGACCACGCCGAGCTCGACCTCGTAGTCGGTGCTCGTCGACCCCGGCAGCATCCGGATGTCGTCGGTGGGTCCACAGACCGACGTCGTGGCCTTGAGGAACACCACGGGCTCGGTCGGCAGTGGCGCGCCCGCCTCGGCCGCGTGGTCGGCGTAGTTCAGCCCGATGCCGACGATCTTGCCGGGCCTGGGCAGCGGGGGCCCGAACCGCAGCGCCCCGTCGAACTCGGCCACCGGCAGCTCACCGGCGTCCAGGGCAGCCGCGACCGCGCCGAGGTCGCCCAGCAGTGCCGGGTCGAGGTCGTCGCACAGGCCGAGCAGGTCCCGCAGCCGACCGTCCTGCCCCAGGGCCACCGGGCGCTCCCGGCCGGGTGGGCCCACCCGCGCCAGCCTCACCGGGCACCGCCCAGGTGGTCGCGCGCGATACGGGCACCGAGCCGCTCGAGGAGCGGGCCGGGTGCGTCGAACGCCTCCTGCTCCGAGCCGGCCACGTCGACGAGGGCGTATGCCGCGGCGATGCCGGCCGCGCGCAGGTCCGCCTCCGGGAGGGACACCTTCCCGGCCACGGCGACGACGGGGACGCCCGCGGCACGGGCCGCCGAGGCGACGGCGGCAGGGGCCTTGCCGTGCAACGTCTGCCGGTCCAGGGCCCCCTCGCCGGTGACCACGAGGTCGGCGCCGTCCAACGCGTCACGCAGTCCCGCCAGCTCGAACACGAGCTCGGCACCGGGGCGCGTCGTGGCACCCGCGACCGCGACCAGGCCGAAGCCCACGCCACCGGCCGCGCCGGCACCCGGGTCGTCCCGGTGGTCGGCACCGGTCGTGGCGGCGACCAGGTCGGCCCACCGGGACAGCGCGGCGTCGAGCCGCTCGACGTCGTCGGCGCTGGCCCCCTTCTGCGGGCCGTAGACCGCTGCCGCACCACGCGAGCCGAGGAGGGGGTTGTCGACGTCGCAGGCGACGACGACCTCGGCGTCGGCCAGACCCGGGTGCAGGCCGGACAGGTCCAGACCGGTGGCGTCCTCGAGGCCGAGCCCTCCCGGGCCGACCTCGCTGCCGTCGGCCGAGGTCACCCGCGCACCCAGCGCCCCGAGCAGCCCCGCACCGCCGTCGGTGCTGGCGCTGCCCCCGATGCCGACGACGACCCGTCGTGCCCCACCGTCGAGGGCGGCAGCGATCAGGTCGCCGGCGCCACGGCTCGTGGCAACGAGCGGCGCGAACCGACCCTCGGGGAGGTGGTCGAGGCCGCACACCTCCGCGAGCTCGACGACCGCCTCGGTGCCGCGCACGCCATACGCGGCCTGGCGTTCCACGCCGGTCGGGCCGTGCGCGGGCACGGT
Source organism: uncultured Actinomycetota bacterium (assembly GCA_963731235.1). Classification (GTDB taxonomy): domain Bacteria; phylum Actinomycetota; class Actinomycetes; order Actinomycetales; family Dermatophilaceae; genus Pedococcus. The sequence goes on from CAVSUT010000019.1 coordinate 348,488, forward strand.
GACCCGGACGAACCCGGCCGCCTCGGCGGCGGCGAGCGTCCCGTCACCCCCGTCGGCGACGGGCACGGCGACCACCTCGACGTCCGGGAGCACCGACCGCAGCCCGGCGGCCACGTGGGTGGCCACCGCGGCAGCGGTCAGGGTGCCCTTGAACTTGTCGGGGGCGATCACGACGCGGGGCGTCGTCGGGTCGGGTGGGGTCACTGGTGCCTCAGTCCAGGTTGGCGAAGACGGCGGTCGGGGCGTCGGCTCCCCCACCGGCGAGCTCCTCGAACTCGGTGACGTTGGCGATGCTCTGACCCATCGAGACGTTGGTGACGCGTTCGAGGATGACCTCGACGACGACCGGCACGCGGTACTCCTGCAGGAGCGCCTTGGCCTTCTCGAGCGCCGGCGCGATCTCCTCGGGGTCGAACACCCGGATCGCCTTGCAGCCCAGGCCTTCGACGACCTTGACGTGGTCGACGCCGTAGCCGCCCACCTCCGGCGAGTTGATGTTGTCGAAGGACAGCTGGACGCAGTAGTCCATCTCGAACCCGCGCTGCGCCTGACGGATGAGGCCGAGGTAGGCGTTGTTCACCAGGACGTGGATGTAGGGGATGTTGAACTGCGCCCCGACCGCCAGCTCCTCGATCATGAACTGGAAGTCGTAGTCACCCGAGAGCGCGACGACGGTCTCGTCCGGCACCGCGGTCGCGACCCCGAGCGCTGCCGGGACGGTCCAGCCGAGCGGTCCGGCCTGGCCGGCGTTGATCCAGTGCCGGTCCTCGTAGACGTGCAGCAGCTGGGCCGCCTGGATCTGGGACAGCCCGATCGTCGAGACGTAACGGACGTCGCGGCCGAACGCGCGGTTCATCTCCTGGTAGACCCGCTGCGGCTTGATCGGCGTGACGTCGAAGTTCGTCTTGCGCCACAGCGAGCGCTTGCGCTCGCGGCAGGACTCGGCCCACTCGGTGCGGTCCGTCAGCAGGTTGGCGTCGCGGCGCTCCCGGGCCACCTCGACGAAGAGCTCGAGGGCGAGCCTGGCGTCCGAGACGATCCCGTAGTCCGGTGCGAAGACCCGGCCGACCTGGGTCGGCTCGATGTCGACGTGGACGAAGGTGCGCCCCTGCGTGTAGGTCTCGAGGTCGCCGGTGTGGCGGTTGGCCCAGCGGTTGCCGATGCCGAGGACGAAGTCGGCCTCGAGCATGGTGGCGTTGCCGTACCGGTGGCTGGTCTGCAGGCCGACCATGCCGGCGTTGAGCTCGTGGTCGTCGGGGATGGTGCCCCAGCCCATGAGCGTCGGGACGACGGGCACCCCGGTCAGCTCGGCGAGCTCGACGAGCAGCGCGGAGGCGTCGGCGTTGATGACCCCGCCACCGGAGACGATCAGCGGCTTGGCACTGGCCTCGAGCAGGTCGAGCGCCTTGCTCACCTGGGCGCGGGTGGCGCAGGGCTTGTAGACCGACAGCGGCGCGTAGGTCTCGACGTCGAACTCGATCTCGGTCAGCTGGACGTCGATCGGCAGGTCGATGAGGACCGGGCCGGGACGACCCGAGCGCATCAGGTGGAACGCCTGCTGGAACGTGCCCGGCACCTGGGCCGCCTCGAGGACGGTGACCGCCATCTTGGTCAGGGGCTTGGCGATCGAGGCGATGTCGACGGCCTGGAAGTCCTCCGTGTGCAGCTTGGCCACCGGCGCCTGGCCGGTGATGCACAGGATCGGGATGGAGTCGGCGCTGGCGGAGTAGAGCCCGGTGATCATGTCGGTGCCGGCCGGGCCGCTCGTGCCGATGCAGACACCGATGTTGCCCGCCTTGGCACGGGTGTAGCCCTCGGCCATGTGTGAGGCGCCCTCGACGTGCCGGGCGAGCGTGTGGTGCAGGCCACCGTTGGTCTGCATCGCCTTGTAGAACGGGTTGATCGCGGCTCCGGGCAGGCCGAAGACGTTGCTCACCCCTTCCTTCTTGAGGATCTCGACGGCCGCTTGGGCCGCGGTCATGCGTGCCATGGTGGTGCTCCTGGTCTGGGTGGGTGCCTGGTGGGTTCGGTATTGCGCGGAAGTCGCTCAGGGCGCGAGGCGGCCGGAGAGCCGCTCGACGCCCCGCAGCAGCGCGGAGTGGTCGAGGCCGCCGTCGCCGTTGGCGCGGGCCGCGGCCATCAGCTGGGCGACGAGCCCGCCGAGGGGTACGACGACCCCGGCCTCCCGGGCGGCCGAGGTGACGATGCCCAGGTCCTTGTGGTGCAGGTCGATCCGGAAGCCCGGGGTGAAGTCGTGCTTGGCCATGTTGGCCCGCTTCTGCTCCAGGACCTTGGAGCCGGCCAGGCCGCCACCGAGGACGTCGAGGGCCGCCTCGAGGTCGACGTCGTAGGCGTCGAGGAAGGTGACGGCCTCGGCGAGGGCCTGGATGTTGGCGGCGACGATGAGCTGGTTGGCTGCCTTGACCGTCTGGCCGGCACCGTTGCCGCCGACGTGCACGATGGTCTTCCCGACGGCGTCGAACAGCGGCTTGGCCACGTCGAAGTCGGCGCCGTCCCCGCCGACCATGATCGACAGCGCGGCGTTCTTCGCCCCGGCCTCACCACCGGAGACCGGTGCGTCGAGGAGTCGGAAACCCTTGTCCTGCGCCACCTTGGCCAGCTGGGTCGTCACGTCGGGGCGGATGCTCGAGAAGTCGATGACGAGGGTGCCGGCCCTGGCATGGGCGAAGACGCCACCCTCCCCGGTGAGGACGTCCTGCACGTCAGGGCTGTCCGGCACCATCACGGCGACGACCTCGACCTCGGCGACGGCTTCGGCGATCGAGCCCGCCGACCGGCCGCCGGCGTCCACGAGGGGCTGGGCCTTGTCGGGGTTCGGGTTGTAGCCGACGACGTCGTGCCCGGCTTCCTGGAGGTGGACGGCCATCGGGCTGCCCATGATGCCGAGGCCGATGAAGGCGATGCTGGTCATGAGGTTTCTCCTTGGTAGGGGGGAGGTCAGGCGGAGGCGGAGCGGCGGTCGCGCTCGAGCCAGGCGAAGCTCTCGGGGGTGGTCGCGGTGGTGGGCTTGTACTCCAGGCCCACCCACCCGGCATACCCGGCAGCAGCGAGGTCGCGCAGGTGGCGCTGGAGGTCGAGCTCCCCGGTGCCGGGCTCCCCTCGACCGGGGGCGTCGGCGATCTGGACGTGCCCGGTGACGCCGACGTGGGCGGCGATGGCAGCGTCGAGGTCGTCGCCGTTCGCAGCCAGGTGGTAGAGGTCGAGCAGGAACGCGACGTTGTCGACACCGGTCGCCCGGACGTCCTGGACGACCGCGACGGCGTCGGCCGCGGTCCGCAGCGGGTAGGGCTTGGGGCCACTGACCGCTTCCACGAGGACCGTCGCGCCGATCGCGCCAGCAGCCTTGGCAGCCAACGCGATCGACTCCCGGCCGAGCTCGTCCTGCTCGTGCGGGTCGACGCCCTCGACGCGGTTGCCGAACAGCGCGTTGAACGCCGAGGCGCCGAGCCGCTCGCCGATACCGACCGTGACCTCGATGTTGTCGCGGAACTGGTGCACGCGGTCGGGGATCGACAGCACTCCGCAGTCGGGCCCGCCGAGGTCGCCGGCGAAGAAGTTGAGGCCGACCAGCTGCACCCCGGCGTCCTGCACGGCGGTGACGAAGGCGTCGACGTCGCGGTCGGCCGGCACCGGCTGGTCCGGCCAGGGCCACCAGAACTCGACGGCGTCGAACCCGGCGGCCTTGGCCGCCGCCGGACGCTCGAGCAGCGGGAGCTCGGCGAACAAGATCGAGCAGTTCACGAGGTAGCGCAGTCCGTGGTCGCGTCGGTCAGTCATGGCATCGTCCTTGTTTCCATATCGTGGAATATCTTTTCCGATTAGTGAGAGCGTAGGAGAAGGCCGGACGGCGGGTCAACAGTCCCGCCGCCCCGTCCCAGCACGCGGCGCAGATATATCCGCGCCGGCCCCGGCTGCGGTCAGCTGCCCCGGTAGGTGGAGTAGCCGAACGGGTTGAGCAGCACCGGCACGTGGTAGTGCTGGGCCTCGTCGGCGATGGTGAAGACGACGACCACCTCGGGGTAGAAGGCCTCGGTGTCACGGGCGGCGAAGTACGACCCGGAAGCGAACCTCAGGCGGTAGTCCCCTGCGGCCAGGCGCTCCGGGCCGATGCTGGCGACCCGGCCGTCGCCGTCGGTGATGCCGTCGCCGATCCCGGTGCCGTCGACGTCCTCGAGGACCACCCCGATCCCGGCCGCGGGACGGCCCAGGCTGGTGTCGAGGACGTGGGTGGAGAGGGTGCCCATCAGGAGACCACCTGTCGGAGTCGGAGCAGCGCGATCTCGCGCAGCGCGGTCACGGTCTCGGCGCGCTCGGCGTCGTCGTCGTTGTCGAGGCGACGCCGGAGCTCGGCGAGGATGTCGGGGGCGGTGCGGCCCGCCGCCCGGATGAGGAACACCCGGTCGAAGCGCTCCTCGTAGGCCGCGTTGCCCGCGGCGAGCTCACGCGCCGCCTGCGCATCGGCCGGATCCACCCCGGCCTGCTCCTGGGCACTGAACGCCGCCTGGTGCTCCGGGCTCGTGGCTCGTTCGCCGATCCGGGGGTGGCCCGCGAGAGCGGTCGCGAGCTCGTCGTCGTCGAGGTGGGCGGCCGCGGACGCGGCCACCTCCTCGACGGCCGGCCAGTCGGCATACGGGCGCCCGTCCCGGACGGTCACGACCCACCGGGGCACCGGGAGGCACCCGGCCAGCTGCCGGTCCACCTCCTGCGTCGGCAGGGCGTTGAAGTCCTCGATGCTCACTGGCTCTCCACGAATCGGGTGCGGGCGGAGTGGATGGGGTTGGCGTCGGCGACGAGGTCGTCGAAGCGGTACCCCGCGATCTTCGCAGTCTCGACCAGGGCAGCGGCGTGCTCCTGCGCGGGCGAGTTGTTGAGCCGCTCCCAGCCGGTGCGCACCACCTGGTCGAAGGAGTCGCGGTCGCGCACACAGGTGACGAGGGGGAACCCGAACCGCTCGCGGTAGGCCGTGGTGAGCTCGGACAGCTCGCCGTACGACTTCTCGTCGAGCCGGGTGAGGCCGAGGAAGGACTGGTCCCGCAGCGAGTCCTCGCCCTCCCCGCCGTCGGCGACGCTCTCGCCACCGAGGTCGGGGTAGGCGTTGATGAGCTGTTGCTGCTCGTCCGCGCTGGCGGAGAAGAGCGCCTCCTGGAAGGCCCGGCGCAGGTCGCTGGTGTCGGCGAACGGCCGCGAGTCGAAGGCCCGCTCGACCGCCCAGCGAGGTCCCTGGAAGAGCCCGCCGAAGGTGTCGACGAACTGCTCACGGCTCATCTCGTTGACCTGCGCCAGGCGCACGAGGCGACCGGGGGCACCCGCCACCGCGGGTCCGCGGTTCGAGCCGATGTGGTGGAACACGAAGTTGAGGACGATCGCGGTGATGGACCCCAGGGTGATGCCCGAGCCGAGGATGATCTGGGCCCAGCTCGGCACGGCCTTGGCGACATCGGGCTGGGCGGTGACGTACATCGCCAGGCCGACGCTGGTCGCCACGATGACGACGTTGCGGTGGTCGTGGAAGTCCACCCGCGACAGGGTCTGGAAACCGACGACCGCGACGGTCGCGAACATCGCCAGTGCCGCGCCACCCAGGACAGGGTGCGGGATGCCGGCGACGATCGCGCCCGCCTTGGGGATCAGCCCGATGATGATCATGATCAGGCCGGCCATCGCGACGACGTACCGGCTCTTGACGCGGGTGAGCCGCACGAGGCCGACGTTCTCGGCGAAGCAGGTGTAGGGGAAGGAGTTGAACACCCCGCCCAGGGTCGTGGCGAGGCCGTCGGCGCGCAGGGCCCGGGCGATGTCCTCGCGGCCGACCCGCTTCTCCACGATCTCGCCGGTGGCGAACACGTCGCCGGTGGTCTCGACCGCGGTGATGAGCATGACGACGATCATCGAGACGATCGCGGCGACCGAGAACTTGGGCCAGCCGAAGAAGAACGGCGTCGTGACCCCGATCCACCCCGAGTCCGCGACGCTGTCGAAGTGCGCGTCACCGAGCACCCAGGCGATCAACGTGCCCGCCACCAGCCCGACGAGGACCGCGACGGTGGCCATGAACCCCTTGAAGATCCGCTGGATCGCGACGATCAGGGCCAGGGTGCCCAGGGCGTAGGCGAGGTTGCGCCCACTGGCCGGGTCGAGGGACGGACCGGCACCACCGGCGGCGTCGGCAGCGGCGACCGGCAGCAGGGCCAGACCGATGATCGTGATGACCGACCCCGTGACGACCGGCGGGAAGTACCGGATGAGGCGGCTGAAGTACGGCGCGATGAGGAAGGTGAACAGACCCGCGACGATGACGGCGCCATAGATGACGAGCAGCCCGTCGGTGCCGCCACCGGCGGCGAGCCCGATGGCGATCATCGGTGACACCGCGGTGAACGTCACGCCCTGCAGGAGCGGCAGGCGCACCCCCACCTTCCAGAACCCCACGGACTGGATGATCGAGGCGATGCCGCAGGTGAACAGGTCGGCGTTGATGAGGTGGATGAGCTCCTGCGTGTTCAGACCGATCGCACTGGCGAGCAGGATCGGGACGATCACCGCCCCGGCGTAGAACGCCAGCACGTGCTGGAAGCCGTAGATGGCGAGCTTCGGGATGGGCAGCACCTCGTCGACGGGGTGCCGGGAGGGACGCTGGGTGGACTGCGGTGGGGCGGTGGCTGCACTCATGACAGGCACCTTTCTCGTGCGGGAGGGGTCGTGCGGGAGAGCCGTGCAGGAGGTATGGCGGGTGGGGCCGCCGGGGTTCAGCGCTTGCGCAGCGCTCGGGCCTGTTCCTTGCTGACCATGACCGGCGGGGCGCCGGAGACGACGGAGGGCGACTTGCCCACGCCGCCGCGCATGACGTTGAAGAACAGGTTGAGCAGCACCGCGACGATGCTGGCCGCACTGATCCCGGAGTGGAAGATCGTGGCGAACCACTCGGGGAACTCGTCGTAGAACGACGGGACCGCGATGGGGATGATGCCGAAGCCGAGCGCCGTGGCGACCAGGACGATGTTGAGGTTGCCGTCGTAGTCGACCTTGGACAGCGTGCGGATCCCGCTCGCCGCCACGGAGCCGAACAAGATGATGCCGGCGCCCCCGAGGACGGGCTGTGGGACCGCTGCCACCACCCGGCCGAGGATCGGGAGGAGGCCGAGGGCCACCAGCACCGACCCACCGGCGGTGACCACCCACCGGCTGCGGATCCCGGTGATGGCGACGACGCCCACGTTCTGGGCGAAGGCGCTGGCAGGGAAGGTGTTGAACACGGGAGCGATGGCGGTGGCGAGCATGTCGGCCCGGAGGCCGTCGCCGACCCGTCGTGGGCTCGTCTCGGTGCCGATGATCTCGCCGACGGCGAGGATGTCGGCGGTGGTCTCGGTCATGATCACGAGGATGACGATGGTCATCGAGATGATCGCGCCGATCTGGAACACCGGGGCCCCGAAGTGGAAGGGAGTGGGCAGGGCGAACCAGCTGCCGGTACCCACGCCCGAGAAGTCGGCCTTGCCGACCACGGCGGCGAAGACCGTGCCCAGGACGATCCCGAGCAGGATCGACAGCCGGCTCACCGCCCCTTGCACCAGCCGCGACAGGAGCAGGATGACCAACAGGGTGAGGGCCGCGAGCCCGATGTTGGACAGGGAGCCGTAGTCGGGCGCCTTGGCGTTGCCGCCCATGGCCCAGCGCACGGCGACGGGGAACAGCGACAACCCGATGACGGTGATGATGGTGCCGTTGACCACGGGCGGGAAGAACCGGACCACCTGGCTGAAGAAGGGGCTGATCACCAGCCCGACCAACCCGGCCACGATGATCGACCCGAACACGGCGGGCAGGCCGCCCGCACCGGTCGCCACCGCGGTCATCGTCGAGACGCTCGCGAACGAGATGCCCTGGACGAGCGGAAGCTGTGAGCCGAAGAACGGGATGCCCACGCTCTGCAGGATCGTCGCCAGGCCGCTGACGAACAGTGCCGCGGAGACGAGCAGGGCGATCTCGGTGCCGGACAGGCCGGCCGCTCCCCCGACGATCAGCGGCGGGGCGATCACGCCGCCGTACATCGTCAGGATGTGCTGGACGCCGTAGGCGTAGGTGGGTCCGAGCGGCAACCGCTCGTCCTCGGGCCGACCGCGACCGGGGTCCGCGGCAGTGGCTGGTGTCGTCTTTGACACGGGGTGACTCGCTCTCTTCTCGGAAGGGTCAGCAGAAGCCGGGGACGGTGAGCCAGGCGTCGCCCGGGTCGCTGGCGTCCTCACGCTGCACGGTGGCCTCGATGAGGCCGTAGGGACGGTCTGCCGCCACGAACACCTCGCCGGGGTTGTCGAGCCCGAAGGGGGACAGGTCGACCAGGAAGTGGTGCTTGTTGGGGGCGGAGAACTTCACCTCGGCGACCTCGGGGTGCGCTTCGAGCACCGCCGAACCCATGGCGTAGAGGCTTTCCTGGAGTGCGCGGCTGTAGGTGGTCGCGAAGGTCTCGAGCATCACCTGGCGGATGTCGTCGAAGGACTTGTTCCAGTCGATGCCGCCGGCGACGGCGTCGTCCTCGTAACGCCAGCGCGCCACCAGCGAGGTCGCGAGGATCCGGTCGTCGGTCTCCTGCAACGTCGTGTACTCGTCCTTGAGGAAGCCCTTGAACTCCGAACCGGTGGACTTGAGGACCACGAGGTCCTTGACCCCCGAGACGACCCAGGCCGTGGTCTGGTCGGGGTCCTGGGCGCTGCGGGCGCGGGTCACCACGGTGGTGCGCGCCTCGCTGCCGCGCTTGACGAAGGCGTGGTCGTGGCCGCTGCCGCCGACCTCGATGCGGTCCCACGCATACTCCTCGACCTCGATGCGGCTCGCTGCCGCAGCCGGGGTCACGTCCAGGAAGCGCGCACCGAGGGTCAGCGCGTAGTCCTCCGGGGAGGTGACGCCGTGCTCCTTGGCGAACGCGAAGGCGGTGTTCTTCTGGGTGTCGGTCGGCAGGACGTTGGCCTGGTCGCCGGTCTCGTGGGCGGCACGGAAGTCGCCGCGCAGGGAGGTCGAGACGTTGAGGTCCCGGATCTCGTGGCGGGCCGAGTCGCGGTAGAGGCGGACGACGCGGTTCTCCGCCTTGCCGTACTGGTTGGGGCCGAGGACGTAGCTCATGGTGCTCCTTGCGGGGCTGCGGTTCCGGTGACGGCCAGGCGGGCCGGTGGTCGGCGGGCCTGGGAGGGCAAGCGGCGAATCAGCGGGTGGTGGCTGTTCGTGCCGCGGGCGCAGGGTGGGCGTCCGGTCGCGGCTTCTGCACTGCTTCCACGATGCGGAAACCTAGTTGCGAATAGTGGAACAGTAGAACGACGCCATCGCGTCGTCAACAGTTTGTTGAGAAAATCTTCACGCGCGTGCGGAGCCGGCGCCGTCGGTGTCGCGGATGCGGTTGAGGTAGTTGTAGACGGTGAAGCGGGTCAGGCCCAGCGACTCGGCAACCGTCTCGGCCGACCGGCGCATCTCGAAGGCACCGCGCTCTTCGAGCAACCGCACCGCGTGTTGCTTCTGGGCTCTCGGGAGGCCCGCGAGGCTGCCCCCCAGCTCGGTCTCGACCTCGGCGATGAGCCGGGCCAGGCCGTCGGACAGGTCGGTGCCCTCCGGCGCCGAGGCGGCCTGCGCTGCCGGGACAGGCACGCCGGCGGACCCTGCACCCGCTGCGCCGGCGGCCAGGCGGATGTGCAGGACCGCCTCCCCCTGCCACGGCACCGGCACGTCGCTCGGGACCGGGGCGCCCTCGACGACGACGCCGCCCACCCGGTCGAGCAGGGGCTGGAGGGCTGCCAGCAGACCGTCGGGGGCGCGCTCAGGCATCGTCTGCCACGGCCTCGACCTGCACGGTGATCCGGGTCGCGCCCTCGCCCAGGGCGGCGCGCAGGCCGCGCGACAACGCGGTGATCACGGTGTCGGCGTCACCCTCGACCGAGGTGCCGAGTGGACCGAGGTCGGGCTCGAGGCCGGCTTCGGTCAACGGCGCGGCCGCGGCGGCCACGTGGCGCGGGAGCTCCCCCTCCCCGTGGAACGGCTCGGTCGTGAACTCCACGCGTACCTGCATACGGTTCACGCTACTTCGCCCGCCCCACCCAGCACATCAAACGGCTCGCCATGTCAGCACTGTCAGTAGTTGCGGCGGATGAGGGGGTTGCGGTTGGCGGCGACCTGGTCTGCCCAGTCCTGGGTGAGGCGGGCTGCGAGCTCGGCTTCTTGTTGGGGGGTGCGGGGTTGCAGGTCTGGCAGGGGTGCCAGGCGTCGGGTGCCCGGTCGGGTGTCGGTTGGCAGGTCGGTGTCGGGTGGGAGCTCGAGGTCGGTCCAGCGGATGGGTCCGCCGCTGGGTGGGTGGTAGGTGTCTAGCGGGGATGGGTGGGTCACCTTCGGGTGGTGGGGCGGTTTCTGCTGGTTGGGGTGGTCGGATGGGTAGGCCGTACCGGTTGGTGACGGTGAGGCCGTCGGGGTGGGTGGGGTCGCCGGTGATGGTGTAGTCGCCGCGGTCGATGGCGTCGTGGTGGATGGTGCAGAGGCTGGCCTGGTTGTGTTCGTCGGTGGGTCCGCCGTCGGCCCAGGGGTCCAGGTGGTGGATCTCGACGAAGCGGGTGGTGGGGCAGCCGGGGAACCGGCAGCCGCGGTCGCGGTCGTGGATCAGGCGTCGGGTGCGGTCGGGCAGGATCCGCATGGACCGCCCTACGGAGATGGGTCGGCCTTCGGTTTCCCAGACGGGTTGGACCTTCCCGTCGCTGATGAACCGGGTCAGCAGGCGTAGGGGGATGGCGTGGCCGCCGTTGATCCAGGCGCCGTCGGTGGACAGGTGCAGGTACACCCGGTACCGCGACGACCTGCTGGTCGAGGTGACGGCGGCGAGGGAGCGGGTGGCCATCTCCTCCAGCGCGTCGGCGTACGTCGGCAGGCCGGCCCTAGGGTCCTGCGCGTCCCTGCTGACCTCAGCGCCCGGCCGGGACTCGACCGCGGCGGCTGACTCGGATTCGGCCGAGGCATCGCGGCGGCGGAGGAACAGGGCGTCCTTGGCTTCCTTGACGGCTTGTTCGACCAGGGCGCCGATGGTGGCGGGGGCGGAGTACCGCAGCTGGAACCGGCCGTCGCTGTCGTAGGACATCGACAGGTCCGCCCGGGCGCACGCCCGCTGCTCGGCGGCTGAGTCCCGTGCTGCTTCGTAGGCGCGCTGCACGTCGGCGCGCGGATCGCAGGCGGTGGCGGCCTGACCATCGGCGTCAGCGGGAGTGGTGGCTTGCGGTGGCGGTGTGGTTGCGGGGAAGGCGTGGCGGGAGGTGGCTCGGCGCAGCTGGGTGACGGTGGCGTTGCGGGCCAGGTGGGTCACCGAGGTCGTGTAGGTGGGTGGGACGTTGCGGGCGATGACGGCGACCTGGTCCAGCGACAGCTCACCGGCATCCAACGCAGCAGCAGCCTCGGTGAGCTCGGTGCGTCGTTTCGCGACCTGCACGATGTCCGAGGCGTGCCCGGGGGACAGCCCGGCCCGGACGACGAGGTAGTGCTCGGGGGTCTTGAACCCGCCGTCGCCCCAGTGCCGGTCGGTGATCAGCTCGGCAGCGATCTGCACCAGCTCGGCCTGGGCGCGGTTCAACCGTGCCCGCGACGGCGGCGGTGCGCTCCCACAACGCCAGCTGCCGGGACTCCCGGGCCAGGACGAGTGGGTTGGTCGACATACCTTCATCGTACAGGTGTTCGAACGAGTCGGGAAGGGTTGTCCACAACGAATTCGCTTCCAGTGGAACCAGATTCGCGATGAGCGGACCCGAACTCCACGCCCGACCCGATGCCCGCGCCACACCCTGCCGTCGCGCGGCGGGCGAGCCGGCGGGAGGCCGCTACTTCGAGCGGCGGGCCAGCACCTCCATCCGGGTGCGGTCGATACCGGTCAGGGCCAGCACCTCGGCATCGTCGACCGCCCCGCAGTCGAGCCCACGCACCACGAAGTCCGCGAGCGCACGAGCGGTGGCCGGCTCGTCCATGACCCCGGAGTCGACCTGGCCCACGTAGTTGCGCAGCCGCTCGGCCGCGGCGGGGAGTCCTTCGCGGTAGAAGGCATACGTCGCGGCATACCGGCTCGGGAGCTGCGCCGGGTGCAGGTCCCAGCCCTGGTAGTAGCCGCGTTCCAGCGAGCGGCGCACGAGCCGGGCGTGCAGCGCCCAGCCCGCGTGGACGCGCTCGCGCGTCACCCACGGGCAGGACGTTGGTGGACCCGTCCGAGAGCCGCACACCGGTGCCGGCGGCAGCCACCTGCATGACGGCCTTCGCGTGGTCGGCGGCCGGGTGCTCCATCGACTGGTACTGCGCCGCGATGCCGCACGAGGCCGAGTAGTCGTAGGTCCCGTAGTGCAGTCCGGTGCACCGCCCCGCCGACGCGTGCACCATGCGGGCGACGAGGGCTGTCCCGTCGGGACCGAGGATCGACTGCGGTGTCTCGACCTGGATCTCGAAGCCGATCGCGCCGGGGAGGAGTCCGAGCCCGGCTTCGAGCCGTTCGCAGGCCAGCACCATCGCCTCGACCTGGTCGACCGAGGTGACCTTGGGCAGCGTCACGACGAACCCTTCGGGCAGGCGGCCGTCGACGGCGACCGCCTCGACGAACCTGGCCAGGGACCGCACTCCGCGAGCGCGCGTGGGCGCCTCGAAGCTCTTGAACCTGATGCCGTGGAACGGTGCCGCACTCCCGTCGGCGATCGACTGGCGCAGTGCGGCGGCCGCGGCGTCGACCGCCTCGTCCTCCTCGGCGTCGGAGCGGTTGCCGTAGCCGTCCTCGAAGTCGATCCGCAGGTCCTCGATCGGCTCGGCGGCGAGCTTGGCCCGCACCCGGGTCACCACCTCGGCGGCGAGGTCGGCCGGCAGGCCCAGCACCGGCGGCATACGCGGCTGCATCGCCGCCGTGCGCGTCCAGGGCGGCGAGCGCCTCGGCGCCCCACCGGGGAACGAGGCCGACGTCGTAGCGGTCGGCCGGGACGTAGACCGTGTGGACCGGCTGGCGGTCGGCACGTTCGCCGGGGAAGCCGGCCGCGAGCGCGTCATCGGCGCCGGCCAGGTGGGTGTCGAGCTCGGAGGTGAGGTGGGCGACGTCGAACGTCATCGGCGGGGGTCCTCGCTGGGGTCGTCGGAGCGGGTGCGGTCGGTGGTCGAGGTGGCGCCGGCACGCGCCGGGGCATCGGTATGGCGTTCGTGGGCGCCCGCGGCATGGCGCACCGCGGCGGCGACGGTCGGGGCCACGTCGGGGTCGAAGACGCTGGGGACGATGTAGCTGGCGTTGAGCTCATCGGCATGGACGCAGTCGGCGATGGCGGTCGCTGCCGCGATCATCATCTCGTCGGTGATGTCGCTGACGCCGGCGTCGAGCAGCCCTCGGAAGAAGCCCGGGAAGGCGAGCACGTTGTTGATCTGGTTGGCGTAGTCGGACCGGCCGGTGGCCACGACGGCAGCGTGCCGGCTGGCAGCGAACGGGTCGACCTCGGGGTCCGGGTTCGACAGGGCGAACACGATCGAGTCGTCCGCCATCGTGGCGATGTCGTCCGCGTCGAGGAGGTCGGGGGCCGACACCCCGATGAACACGTCGGCGCCGGCCAGCACCTGCTTCAGCGTCCCTTGCACACCGCGGGGGTTGGTGTGTTCGGCGATCCAGCCACGGAACTCGTCCCGGTGCGCACCGGTGGAGTCCAGCGCGCCGTTCCGGTCGCAGCCGATGATGTCGCCGGCCCCCTGGGCGTGGAGCAGCCGGATGATGGCGTGACCGGCGGCACCGACGCCGGAGACCACGATCCGCACCTGGTCGAGGTCCTTGCCGACGACGCGCAGCGCGTTGGTCAGGGCGGCCATGACGACGATCGCCGTGCCGTGCTGGTCGTCGTGGAAGACCGGGATGTCGAGCTCGTCGCGCAGCCGGCGCTCGATCTCGAAGCAGCGCGGCGCCGAGATGTCCTCGAGGTTGACGCCGCCGTAGACCGGGGCGAGCGCCTTGACGATCATGATGATCTCCTCGGTGTCCTGCGTGTCGAGGCAGACCGGCCAGGCGTCGACGCCGGCGAACTGCTTGAACAGCGCCGCCTTGCCCTCCATCACCGGCAGCGCCGCGGCGGGGCCGATGTTGCCGAGCCCGAGGACCGCGGATCCATCGGTGACGACCGCCACGGTGTTGCGCTTGATGGTCAGACGTCGGGCGTCCTCGGGGTTGGCCGCGATGGCGAGGCAGACCCGGGCGACACCGGGGGTGTAGGCGCGCGACAGGTCGTCGCGGTGCTTGAGCGGGACCTTGGGGTTGACCTCGAGCTTGCCGCCGAGGTGCAGGAGGAAGGTGCGGTCACTGACCTTGCGGACGCGCACCCCGGGCACGGCCTCGATCGCGGCCGTGATGCGGTCGGCGTGCTCGGCGTCCGAGGCGTTGCAGGTCACGTCGACCACCAGGCTCTGCGCCCGCGACTCGACGACGTCCAGGGCGGTCAGCGCACCACCGGCCTGGGCCACCGCCGCGGCCAGGGTGCCGGTGGTGTCGATGGCGGCGGGCGCCTCGGCCCGCACGGTGATGGCGTAACCCGGGCTCGGTGCAGACATCGTTCAACCTCGATCTTCCACGATACGGATTATTACTTCTGTTTTACGGAACTCTAGGGGGTGGGCGTCGGTGCCGACAAGCACCGACCTCGTGGTAGCGGGCCCTGCAGGCTGCGCTCCGCCCCCAGTCTCCTCGCCGGATACATTTCCTCCGTGACGACCACAGAGCTCGACGGGGGGACCGAGCGGGGCCCCCTGCCGCCGCGCGCCCTCATCGTCACGGTGCTCGGGTTGTACGTGCGCGAGTTCGGCGGCTGGATCAGCGTCAGTGCCCTGATCCGGCTGATGGGCGCCGCCGGCGTCGACGAGCAGGCGGTCCGGTCCTCGCTGTCGCGACTGAAGCGCCGCGGCATCGTCGAGGCGCAGCGCCGCGGGGGCACGGCCGGGTACGCCTTGTCGGAGTACGCCCGCCAGCTGCTCGAGGTCGGCGACCGCCGCATCTTCGCCCGACCCGAGCAGGCAGCCGGACCCGGGCAGCCGGACGGCGACTGGGTCGTCGTGGTGTTCTCGGTCCCGGAGTCGCAACGGCAGAAGCGGCACACCCTGCGGGCGCGCTTGTCCTGGCTCGGTTTCGGCACGGTGTCCTCCGGCGTGTGGATCGCTCCCGGGCACCTCGCCGACGACGCCCGGGAGGTGCTGCTCAGCGATGGCCTCGACCCGTATGTCGACCTGTTCCGCGCCGAGTACCTCGCCTTCGGCGACCCGGCCGCCAAGATCGCCCAGTGGTGGGACCTCGCCGCCCTCGAGCAGCTGTACACCGAGTTCCTCGAGGCCCACGAGCCGGCCCGACAGCGGTGGGCCGGGCAGCGCGAGGTGCCGCCCGGCCCCGAGGCGTTCGCCGACTACATCCGCGCCCTGACCTCGTGGCGCCGGCTCCCCTACCTCGACCCGGGCCTGCCGACCGACCTGTTGCCGCCCTCGTGGTCCGGGACGACGGCGGCGGAGACCTTCTTCGCCCTGCACCGCCTGCTCGCCGAGCCGGCCCACGACTACGTCACTGCTGGGGCCGGAGCCGCTCGTCCGGGATGACGGCGACGCCGACGATCTCGATCAGGGCCTCGGGCTGCCACAGCGCCGTGGTGCCGATACCTGCCATCGCCGGGTAGGTCGCTCCGGCCAGCTCGCGCCAGACCCGGCCGATCTCGCGGCCGTGGGCCTGGTAGTCGGGGATGTCGGTGAGGTAGATCGTCAGGCTCACGAGGTCCCCGGGCTCGCCGCCGGCCTCGGCCAGCGTCGTCAACACGTTGGAGAAGGCCTGCCGGAACTGCTCGACGATCCCGCCGGGCACGATCTGCATCTGCGCGTCGAGCGCGGTCTGCCCGCCGAGGTAGAGGGTGTTGCCCGCGAGGGTGCCGTGCGAGTAGCCGCTCGGAGCCGGCAACGAGGCGGGGTTCACGGGGACCGGGGACAACGGGTGGGCAGACATCGAGACCTCCAGGGTCGTGGGTCGCAGGCGTCTTCCGAGGGTAGCCCACCTATTGACGTTTGACGACGACCGTGAAAATCTCGCTATATGCAGTTCGGCACCGTCGCCCACGAGGGCAGCACCCGCGCGGCCGCCCTCACCGACGAGGGCTGGCGGACGCTGCCCGCGCCCGCGGCCGGAGCGCACGAGGCCGGAGCGGCCATGGCCACCGAACCACAGCCGTATGCCGCGGACCTGTCCGCCTTCCTCGCCGCAGGGGGAACCCTCGGCCCGGACACCCCGCTGGGTGACGCCCTCCCCGGCGCGCTGCCGTTGGCACCCCTGCCCCGGCCGGCCAAGGTGATCTGCTGCGGCCTCAACTACGGCGAGCACATCCGCGAGACCGGTCGCGAGCTGCCGGGCCACCCCACCCTCTTCGTCAAGTACGCCGACAGCCTCGTCGGCCCGACCGACGACGTCTCCCTCCTCGCCGGCACCGACGTCGACTGGGAGGCCGAGCTGGCCGTGGTCGTCGGCGCGACGATCCGCCACGCCGACCGCGCCACGGCCGCAGCCGCCATCGCCGGCTACACCGTCGCCAACGACGTGTCGGTGCGCGACTGGCAGTACCGCACGCTGCAGTGGTTCCAGGGCAAGGCCTGGGACGACTCGACCCCGACGGGTCCGGTCGTCGTCACCCCCGACGAGGTCGACCCCGCAGCCGGGCTGACCGTCACCTGCCGCGTCAACGGCGAGGAGGTGCAGCGTGACAGCACCGCCACCCTCGTGTTCGACTCCGCCGACCTGCTCGCCTACATCTCGACCTTCACGGCGCTGCGCCCCGGCGACCTCGTGCTGACCGGCACACCCGGTGGCGTGGGCGTCGCCCGAGACCCGAAGCGCTTCCTCGCCGACGGCGATGTCCTCGAGACCGAGATCGACGGAATCGGCCTGCTGCGCAACGTGATCCGCCTCACCGCACCCACAGCCTGACACGACCACCGACACCGACGCACCCCGACCAAGGAGCCCCACGTGGAACCCGACTTCAGCAAGTACGCGCTCGAGGGCGACAACTCCAGATACGCCGACGCGAACGGCCTCGTCGTCCCGGTCGTCACCCGCGGCGGTCTCGAGGTCGGCGACACCGGCCAGTCGGGTGGGGCGAGCCGGGTCTCCGGCGTCAGCATCCAGCACACCCCGGCCACGCGGTTGTGGTTCGGCAAGGTGAGCAACGAGGCCGGCTACCGCTCGGTGCCGCACCACCACGGTGAGGCCGAGACCGGCGGCTACGTCCTGTCCGGCCGTGCCCGCATCTACTTCGGCGAGCGCTTCGAGGACTACCTCGACATGGCCGAGGGTGACTGGGTGTTCGTGCCGCCGTTCATGCCCCACGTCGAGTGCAACCTGGACCGCAACAACCCCCTCACCTGGATGACCACCCGCACCCCGGAGAACATCGTCGTCAACCTGCCGCAGGTCTCCGACGACGACCTGCGGCACTGGGTGGACCGCCCGTGACGACCTCGGCTCCCCCCACCTCCGAGGTGGTCACCCGGGCCCTGGCGCTGGTCCCGGTGGACCCGCAGCACTTCGACGTCGCCTTCACCGCGACGACGCAGCCCTGCCCGTGGCCCAAGGCCTACGGCGGGGACATGGTCGCGCAGGCCGCCGCAGCCGCGATGCTCACCGTGACCGACGGCAAGGTCATGCACTCGATGCACAGCTACTTCATGCGCCCCGTCGACATCGGTGCACCGGTGACCTACGAGGTCGAGGTGCTGCGCGACGGCCGCGGCTACGCCACCCGCCAGGTGCGCGCCTTCCAGAACGGCAAGGCCGCCTACACCTGCCTGGCCGGCTTCGCCGCCGGCGAGCAGGGAGGCCGGTATGCCGCGTCGGCCCCCGCCGACGTCCCCGCACCCGACACCCTCCCCACGTCCGCGGCATACCTCGCCGACCACGAGCCCGGCGGCCGACCCGACCACGAGCCCGGCGGCGACTCGACCATGACCGCGCAGTCCAAGGAGTACTGGTCGGGTGGGCGCAGCTTCGACATGCGGCACGTCCCGGGCCCGGTCTACCTGCGGGTGGACGGGGGCAGCACCCCCCACCAGGCCCTGTGGGTGCGGCCGTTCGACGCGCTCCGTCCCGTCGACGGGCTCACCGACGCCCAGCGCGACCTCGCGGCCCTCGCCTACGTCTGCGACTACACGATCCTCGAGCCCGTGCTGCGGGTGCTCGACCTGCCCTGGGCGCGACCCGGTCTGGTCACCGCGAGCCTCGACCACGCCATGTGGTTCCACCGCCCGCCCGCGCCCGGGACCCTCGACGGCTGGCTGCTCTACGCGCAGGAGGCGGTGGCCGCGGACGCCGGTCGCGGCGTCGGCCTGGGCCGCTTCTTCACCCCCGACGGCGAGCACCTCGCCACCGTCGTGCAGGAGGGCATGATCCGCGCCAACCCCGGAGGTCACTGATGTCGAGCTCGCCCGACGCCCTCTCACCGAGCGGCCACACCGACACCTTCGCCCGCGACCACCTGCCACCGGTGGACCAGTGGCCGACGCTGGAGTTCACGACACCGGACCTGCAGTACCCCGAACGGCTCAACGCGGCGACCGAGCTCCTCGACGCGGCCATCGGTCGCCACGGCGCGGACCGGCCCGCCCTGCGCACCCCCGACGGCACGGTCTGGAGCTACGGCGAGCTCCTGCGGACGGTGAACCAGGTGGCCGCGGTGCTGACCGACGACCTCGGCCTCGAGCCCGGCAACCGCGTGCTGCTGCGCTCGCCCAACAACCCGTGGACCGTGGCCGCCTGGCTCGGCATCCTCAAGGCGGGCGGCGTCGTCGTCACCACCATGGCGGCCCTGCGCGCCCGCGAGGTCGGCCCCATCGTGGAGAAGACCCGCCCCGCCGTGGCCCTGGTCGACCACCGCTTCGTCCAGGACGTGGAGACCGTCCGCGACACGGTGGCGCCCGACCTCGTGGTCGTGGCCTACGGCGGCGACGGTGACGACGACCTGACCCGCAGGGTGGCGACGAAGTCCGGGCACTACGACGCCGTCGACACCGCGGCCGACGACGTCGCCCTGTTCGGGCCGACCTCCGGCAGCACCGGGGTCCCGAAGATCACCACGCACTTCCACCGTGACGTGCTGTCCATCGACAACACCTTCGGGCGGCACGTGCTGCGGCTCACGCCGGACGACATGGTCGCCTGCACGGCCCCCTTCGCCTTCACCTTCGGGCTGGGCATGCTCGTGGTGTTCACCCTGCGCGCCGGCGCCTGCGCCCTGGTCACCGAGACGGCCACCCCGGCCGAGCTGGCCGAGCTCGTGCAGCAGCACGGGGTGACGGTCCTCGCGACCGCCCCCACGGCATACAAGCAGATCATCAAGGGTGGCCACCTCTCCCGGTTGGCCGGGCTGCGGACGGCGGTCAGCGCCGGTGAGCACATCTCCCAGGAGGTCTGGGAGACGGTCCGCTCCGAGCTCGGGCTGGCCATCATCGACGGCATCGGCGCCACCGAGATGCTGCACATCTTCATCTCCGCGGCCGGTGCGGACATCCGGCCCGGGAGCACCGGGCGACCCGTCCCGGGGTACCGCGCCACCATCCTCGGCCCCGACGACCAGCCGGTCCCCGCGGGCACGGAGGGGCGGCTCGCGGTCATCGGCCCGGTGGGCTGCCGCTACCTCGACGACGACCGGCAACGTGGCTATGTCGTCGACGGCTGGAACGTCACCGGTGACACCTTCGTGCAGGACGAGGACGGCTACTTCTTCTACCGGGCCCGCACCGACAGCATGATCGTGTCCTCGGGCTACAACATCGGCGCGCCCGAGGTGGAGGCCGCCATCGACAGCCACCCCGACGTGGTCGAGGCCGGCGTCGTCGGGGAGCCCGATCCAGAGCGCGGGTCGGTGGTCAGCGCGTTCGTCGTGCTGCGGGAGGGCGTGGTCGGCGACGACGCCAAGGCCCGCGAGATCCAGGACCACGTCAAGGCGACGCTGGCGCCGTACAAGTACCCGCGCCGCGTGCGCTTCGTCGACCAGCTGCCGCGCAACACCAGCGGCAAGCTCCAGCACTTCAAGCTGCGTGACCTGACCCTCCGCCCGCCGACAGAAGAGGCACCGTCATGAGGATCGCGATCGTGGGCGGTGGCCCCGGTGGCCTCTACCTCGCCGCCCTGATGAAGCAGCTCGACGCGGGCCACGAGGTGACGGTCTGGGAACGCAACGCGCCCGACGACACCTTCGGGTTCGGTGTCGTGTTCTCCGACGAGACGCTCGGTGGCATCGAGGGTGCCGACACCGCCATCCACGCCGCCATGGAACGGCAGTTCGCCCGCTGGACCGACATCGACGTCTCGATCGACGGGCGGTCCTCGACCATCGGCGGCCAGGGCTTCGCAGCGATGGGCCGCAAGGACCTGCTGGGCATCCTGCAGTCCCGGGCGGCCGAGCTCGGCGTGCAGGTGCACTACCGCACCGAGGCACCCGACACCGACCGGCTCCGCGCGGAGTACGACCTCGTCGTCGCCTGCGACGGCCTCAACTCGGCGGTGCGCACCCGCTACGCCGACGCCTTCGGCCCGGACCTGGACCGCCGCCACAACAAGTACATCTGGTTCGGCACCGACCTGGTGTTCGAGGCGTTCCAGTTCATCGTCAGGAACACCGAGTTCGGGACGATGCAGATCCACGGCTACCCCTACTCCGACCAGGGTTCGACGTTCATCGTGGAGATGCACGAGGACGTATGGCGCCGGGCCGGGTTCGACCGCACGCAGGACGAGGTCTTCCCGCCCGGGGTGTCCGACGAGTACGCCGTCGAGCGCGTCGCCGAGATCTTCGCCGACGACCTCGGCGGCCACCAGATCCTGACCAACAACTCCAAGTGGCTGAGCTTCACCACGGTCCGCAACGAGCGCTGGCACGACGGCAACGTCGTGCTGCTCGGCGATGCCGCGCACACCGCGCACTTCTCCATCGGCTCGGGCACCAAGCTCGCGATGGAGGACGCCCTGGCCCTCGCGGCCTGCCTGCACGAGCACGACTCCGTCGAGCTGGCCCTGGCCGCCTACCAGCAGGAGCGCAAGCCCGTCGTCGAGTCGACCCAGCGAGCGGCCCAGGCCAGCCTCGAGTGGTTCGAGAACATCGGCATGTACGCCGACCAGGACCCGGACGAGTTCGTCTTCAACCTGCTCACCCGTTCGCGCCGGATCACCTTCGAGAACCTCGAGGACCGGGACGCCGACTTCGCCGACCGCATCCAGGGCGCCTTCGCGCGCCGGGTGGCCGATGCCGCCGGGATCGGGGCCGAGGTCGGGGCCGAGGTCGGGGCCGACGAGCAGGCGCCGGCGATGTTCCAGCCGGTGCGCCTCGGCGCCCTCGAGCTGAAGAACCGCATCGTGCTGTCCCCCATGGACATGTACTCCGCCGTCGACGGTGTCCCGGGCGAGTTCCACCTCGTGCACCTGGGCTCCAAGGCCCTCGGTGGCGCCGGCCTGGTGATGTCGGAGATGACCTGCGTGTCACCCGAGGGACGGATCACCCTGGGCTGCCCGGGCCTGTGGACCGACGGGCAGCGGGACGCCTGGGCGCGCGTGACGACCTTCGTCCACGACCACAGCACCGCCAAGATCGGCCTGCAGCTCGGCCACTCGGGCCGCAAGGGGTCGACCAAGCTCATGTGGGACGGGATCGACGAACCACTCGCCGAGGACAACTGGGAGGTCGTCGGGCCGTCCGCGCTCCCCTACGGCGAGGGCTGCCACGTACCGCGTGAGATGACCCGCGCGGACATGGACCACGTCGTCGCCGACTTCCGGGACGCGGCCCGCCGCGGGGTCGAGGCCGGTTTCGACCTGGTCGAGGTGCACGCGGCGCACGGCTACCTGCTGTCCTCGTTCCTGTCGCCCCTGTCCAACGTGCGCACCGACGAGTACGGCGGCTCCCTCGAGAACCGCCTGCGCTTCCCCCTCGAGGTGTTCGACGCCGTGTCCAGCGTGGTTCCCGACACCGTCCCGGTCACCGTGCGGATCTCGGCGACCGACTGGGCGCCGGACGGCAACACCGAGCACGACGCCGTCGAGATCGCCCGGGCCTTCATCGAGCACGGCGCCGCGGCCATCGACGTCTCCTCCGGGCAGGTCACCAAGGACGAGAAGCCGGCGTTCGGGCGGTCCTACCAGACGCCGTTCGCCGACCGGATCCGTCACGAGGTCGCCCGTCCCGCCGGGGTGGCCGTCATCGCGGTCGGGGCGATCTCCTCCTACGACGACGTCAACTCCATCCTGCTCGCGGGGCGCGCCGACCTGTGCGCCCTCGGCCGGACCCACCTGTACGACCCGATGTGGACCCTGCACGCCGCGGCCGAGCAGGACCACACCGGGCCCGGTGCGCAGTGGCCCACGCCGTGGCTGGCCGGTCGGCGCCGGCCCCCGACCGCCCGCACCGACAAGGTCCCGCCGCGCCTCGCGCTGCTGCGCGACGGCGAGACGGCCGACATCCACCTGCGCTGGCGCCCGGGGGCCAGCGGCCCGGCGCTGCCGACGCCCGACACCGTGTCGGTGTGAGCACCGCGGCACAAGGTGAGGCGCACGCGCACGTGGACGCGGACGCCCGGGGCGCCGCGCTCGCGAGTGCGTCCGTGCGCTCGCGCATCGAGTGGATCGACACCGATGCCGCCGGGATCTACCACAACAGCACCGTGATCCGGCTGGTCGAGGCCGCCGAGGCGTCCCTGACGCGCGAGCGCGGGCTGGACGGCTACTTCCCCGTCGCCCCGCGCGTCCGGTACGAGTCCGACTTCGAGGCGCCGCTGTTCTTCGGGCAGGAGGTGACCACGACGGTCGCGGTGACCGAGCTCGGTACGTCGTCGATGACGTTCACGTTCGAGGTCTGGGGCGAGGAGCACGACGGGGCCCCGCGGGTCCGGGCCGCACGCGGCCGCTACGTCACGGTGCACCTCGACCGCAGCGGACCGGGGCGGCCCACGAGCGCGCCCTGGCCGACCGAGTGGGTCAGACGCCTCACCGGGGTCAGTGCCCCCTGAAGGCCTCGGCCAGCCACCAGGACCCGCCGATGTCGGCGACCTTCCCGTCGACCACGAGCACTCCCTGCGGGTCCTTCGCCCAGTCCGCCACCTGATCGAGGTCCTGGCGGCTGCGCACGGTGAGGCCCGCCGCGCCGTACCCTCGCGCGAGCGCGGCGAAGTCGGTGTCGGGGAAGGTGACGGTCCGCAGGTCCGCTGCCGGGCCGAAGTGGTGCACCTCCGCCCCGTATGCCGCGTCGTTCCAGACCGCGACCACCATCGGCCGCCCGGAGCGCACCGCCGTCTCGAGCTCGGCCGCTGCCATGAGCAGCCCACCGTCACCGGTGCCCACCACCGCCAGCCGGTCCGGTTGGGCCAGGGCGGCGCCGATGCCGCTGGCCAACCCCAGACCGATCGACTGGAAGGCCTGGGTGAAGACGAAACCGCGCTCGTCCGGCACCCGCAGGTACGCGCTGGGGTAGCCCATGAAGTTGCCGGAGTCGATGGCCACCACCCGCTCGCGCGGCAGCACGGCGTCCAGCCCGGCTGCCAGGACCCGCGGGTCGATGCGGTCGGCCGTCGACCGGTCCGCCGTGACGGTGTCGTTCCACCAGCGCTCGCGCGCCAGCCGGTCGGCGACCTCGGGCGTCCGGTAGCCGACCCGGTCCTGCCCGCGGGTGGTGGTGGTGCTGTCGAGCAGGGCGAGCACGTCTGCGGCAGCCGTCCTGCAGTCGCCGAGGACACCGAGGTCGACGGGCCGGTGGGCGCCGAGGGCGGAGTCGTCGTCGTCGACCTGGACGACCTTGGCGCCGGGGCCGATGAGCGACCCGTGACGCATCGTCCACATGTTCAGGGCGCAGCCCCAGCCGACCACGAGGTCGGCGCCGGCGATGAGGTCGGCGACCAGCGGCGAGGAGAACCCGCCGGAGATGCCGAGGTCGAACGGTTCGTCGTGGAACAGGCCGTTGGCGACGGCCGACGTGGCGACCAGCGCCCCGGCGCGGGCGGCGAGCGCGGCGATCTCGGGACCGGCGCCCCGCCCACCCCGGCCGGCGACGAACACCGGTCGCTCGGCGCGCTGGAGCAGCTCGGCGAGGTCGGCGACAGCCGCTGCCCCCGGGCGGACCGGCGCGGTCCGGCTCACCGGCGCGGCCGGGGGCACCGGCGCACCCGCGACGCCTCGGTCGGGGGCCTCGCTCGCCTGCACGTCGAGGGGCAGGTTGAGCACGACGGTGCGCCGCCCCTGGACGGCTGCGCGGTAGGCCCGCACCACGTCGTCGACCGCACTCCTCGCAGAGTGGACCCGGTGGCTCACGGCTCCCACGCTGGATACGAGGGCGCCCTGGTCGATGCGGAAGTTGGAGTTCACCGCGGCGCTCGCGGTGTCGGCGGCGAGGACGAGCATCGGGGTGCGGCTCTTGGCCGCCTCCGCGATGCCGGTCATCGCGTTGGTGAGCCCGCAGCCCTGGTGCACCGTGAGCACCCCGGGCAGGTCTGACAACCGGCTGTAGGCGTCGGCCATGGTGGCCGCGCCGCCCTCGTGGCGGGCGGCGAGGAACGGCACGCCACCGGCCACGAGGGCGTTGGTCACCTCGAAGTTGCCGCTGCCCACGACGCCGAAGGCGTGGCCGACACCCGCGTCGGCCAGCACGCTGCCGACCAGGCGGGCGATGGTCGTCACGAGGTCGCCCCGGTCACGCGGGGACCAGGGCGTACGCCCGGGCGGGCGACCCGGTGCCACCGACGATGGGCAGCGGCGCGACCACGAGCAGGGCGCCGGTGGCCGGCAGCCGGTCGAGGTTCTGCAGCTGGGTCAGGCCGTAGGTGTCGGCGCCGAGCAGGTGGTGGTGGGCGGGGAAGGGTGGGTTCATGCCGCCGGCCTGACCTGCGTCGATCCCGACGGTCTCGACACCGAACCCGGCAACCGGCGAGGCGGCCAGCCACTGGGCCCCGGCGACGGAGAGCCCCGGCGTGTGCGGGCCCGTGTCGTCGGCGTTGAGGAAGGCTGCTGCCTCCTGGTTGCGGCTGCTCCAGCCCGTGCGGAAGATCAGCCAGCTCCCCTGCGGAAGCGGGCCGTTCGCCGCGACGTGCGCGTCGAGGTGGCTCGCGTCGAGCAGGAAGTCCGGGTCGGCCTCGACCTCCGCCGTGAAGTCGAGGACCACCGCCGGACCGACCAGCCGCGACGGGGGGATGGTGTCGACCGTGTGTCCCTCGCGACCGGTCGCCCAGTGCGCGGGTGCGTCGACGTGGGTGCCGGTGTGCTCGCCGGTGTGGATGTTGTTCCAGCCCCAGAAGGGGCCGTCGTCGTCGAAGTCGCTCACCGGCTCGAGCGAGAGCGGGATCGTGTTGGCGAACGGCGGCGGCAGCTGCAGCACCGGCGTCTGGGACGACAGCGGTGCGGTGAGGTCGACGATCGTGACGTCTCCGGAGGCCAGCGCGGCCAGGAGGGTGTCGATGGCGGTCATCGGTGGGCCTTTCGGTTCGACGGGCTCGGGACGGGTCTGCGGTGGGACGCGCGGTGCTGGGCAGGCGCCGGGCGATGCGCCGACCAGGGCCGGCACCCCCCGTACGGTGCCCTGTGTCCGCCCCCAGCGCCAGAGCAGGACAGCAATGAGGCTGCGCGGCGCCTGCGAGGCGCGCCGATGCCCCGAAGACGGTTATCCTCGAGGCTGGTGTGCCGGGAAGACTGGTCGGCGTCGCTGTCGTTCGTGACGCAGCGTCTGGATGTTGCCATCGAACCTGAAAGGCCCCTCGTGAGCCTGAACCCCCTGCGTCCCCGCCTCTTCTCCCGCACGACCTGGCAGGAGGCGCAGTACGTCACCGCCGCGCTGCGGACCGAGACCGTCGGCGGCGTGATCCTGCTCATCGCGGCCATGGCTGCACTGGTCTGGGCCAACACCCCGTGGAGCGACTCCTACGTCGCCCTGCGCGACTTCACCATCGGCCCGCACGCCCTGCACCTCGACCTCACGCTCGGCACCTGGGCCGCCGACGGCCTCCTGGCCATCTTCTTCTTCGTGGCCGGCCTCGAGCTCAAGCGTGAGTTCCTCGTCGGTGAGCTCAGGAGCAAGTCCAAGGCCGCCGTGCCCGTGGCCGCCGCCCTGTGCGGGGTCGCCGTCCCCGCGATCGTGTATGCCGGGTTCGCCCTCGCGCTCGGCGGCGACAGTGCGACCTTGCGCGGGTGGGCGATCCCCACGGCCACCGACATCGCCTTCGCCCTCGCGGTGCTCGCGGTCGTCGGCACGCACCTGCCGTCCGCGCTGCGCAGCTTCCTGCTCACCCTGGCCGTCGTCGACGACCTGATCGCGATCACGATCATCGCCATCTTCTACACCAGCGACCTCGACCTCGCGATGCTCGGGCTGGCCATGGTCCCGCTGGCCGCGTTCGCCTTCCTCGTGCAGCGCCGCGTCGCGCACTGGTGGCTGCTGCTACCGCTGGCCGCCGTCGTCTGGGGCCTCGTCCACGCCTCCGGCATCCACGCCACCGTGGCCGGTGTGCTGCTGGGTCTCGTGGTGCCGGTGCGCCCGCGCCACAGTGTGCCGCGCGTCAGCACGCTCGAGGCCGATGTCGATGTCGCCCACCACTTCGAGCACCGGCTGCGGCCGATCTCCTCGGGGGTCGCCGTCCCGGTGTTCGCGTTCTTCGCCGCGGGCGTCACCATCGTCGGCAGCGACGTCGGAGCGGCCGTGACCGACACCGTCGTGGTGGCTGTCATCGCCGGTCTGGTGCTGGGCAAGCTGGTCGGGGTGTTCGCCGGCACGTGGGTGGTCGCCCGCTTCACGCGGGCCCGCCTCGACGACGACCTGTCGTGGTGGGACGTGCTGGGGCTGTCGTTGCTGGCTGGGGTCGGCTTCACCGTCTCGCTGCTCATCAGCGAGCTCGCCTTCGCCGGTTCGGACGAGCGGCTCGAGCACGCGAAGCTCGCGGTGCTCATCGGCTCGGTCCTGGCGGCGGTGCTGGCGGCTGTGGTGCTGCACCGGCGCAACGCCGTCTACCGCCGGCTCGAGGCCGTGGAGAGCCTCGACACCGACGGTGACGGCGTGCCGGACTGCTTCGAGGCTCAGGCCAACGCGAAGTAGCGCAGCCAGAGGTACAGCCCCGAGATCGAGACCGTGACCGCGGTGACCATGAGTCCGTACTTGGTGAACTGCCAGAAGCTGATCGGGTGACCGTTGCGCGCGGCGATCCCGAGGACCACCACGTTCGCGCTGGCCCCGACTGCCGTGGAGTTGCCACCGAGGTCGGCGCCGAGCGCCAGCGCCCACCAGAGCGCCTGGTGCTGGAGGTCGGTGCTCGTCCCCACCAGGTCCTTGATGATCGGCGCCACGGTGGCGACGTAGGGGATGTTGTCGACCATCCCGGACAGCACCGCGGAGCCGCCCAGCACCGCGGTCGTGGCGAGCAGCAGGCGGTCACCGACGGCTTCGGTCAGGGCCTTGCCGACCTCCGCGACCACCCCCACCTCGACCAGGGCGCCCACCATGATGAACAGGCCCCCGAAGAAGACCAGGGTCGACCACTCCACCTCACCGAGGTAGTCGGACGGTTCGAGCCGGGACACCGCGACAGCGGCCCCGGCGCCCAGCAGGGCCACGATGGACGGCTCGAGGTGCAGGACGGAGTGCAGGATGAAGCCGACGAGGACGAGCCCCAGGATGACCAGCGCGCGGATGAGCAGACCCTTGTCCTGGATGGCCTCCTTCTCGTCCAGGTCCATCACGGCAGCAGCCCGCTCGGCGTCGAAGACGAAGCTGGACCGGAACATCACCCGGCACATCCCGACGAAGACCGCGAGCAGCACCGCCACGATCGGCGCCAGGTGCACGATGAAGTCGTTGAACGACAACCCCGACCGGCTCGCGATGATGATGTTGGGCGGGTCGCCGACCAGGGTGGCCGCCCCACCGATGTTGGAGGCCATCGCCTCGGCGATGAGGAACGGCACCGGGTTGAGTCCGAGCCGGTCGCACACCAGCAGGGTCACCGGCGCCACGAGGAGCACGGTGGTCACGTTGTCGAGCAGCGCGGAGGCGACCGCGGTGATCAGCACGAGCATGACCATCACGGCGAAGGGGCGCCCTCCGGCCCGCTTGGCGGACCAGATGGCGAGGTACTCGAAGATCCCGGTCTGGCGCAGTACGCCGACGATGACCATCATCCCGAGGAGCAGGAAGATGACATTCCAGTCGATCCCCGTCTCCTCGCTGAAGAAGGCCGTCTTCGCGTCGGCGACCCCGAGCAGGACCATCGCCGCAGCACCCCAGAGGGCAGCGGCGACGCGGTGGATGCGTTCGGTGGCGATGAGGATGTACGCGGCAGCGAACGCCGCGATGACGAGATAGGTGGTCAACGAAGCTCCGGCTCACCGGGGGAGGAACCGTCCGTGGGCAGGGGGGGTCGGGCGTCCCGGGCAGCAGGGCCCGCAGGAGGCGGCTCACCGTGATCACCCCGAGGATGCTGTCGCCGTCGCTCACGACGGCGATGGGGCTGTGCATGCGGGCGAGCACCGCCGCGACCTCGATCGAGGTCGCGTCGGGGTCGACCACCGGGAGCTCGGCGTGGTGGTCACGGGAGTCGGGCAGCAGGTCACGGACGGTCCTGCCGGCCAGCTTGCCGAACAGCTCGTCCGCGGTCTTCTCGTCGAACACCCTCGCGAGGTGCGGGTCGCTCTGGACGTACACCGGTACGGCGAAGCGCAGCACCTGCGACCCCGGGAGCACCGTGTAGGCCTTGCCGTGCCCGTCGAGCACGACCAGCCCCGGACGGCCGCTCTCGGCCATCGTCCGGGCGGCGTCGAGTGCGTCGTCGTCGAGCTCCACCGTGGGGAACTCCTGTGCGAGCTGTCGGGCCCTCATGGGGCGCTCAGCTTCCGTCCGTGGTCCATGGCGCAGACTCTAGCGACGGCGGCCGGAGGGCGGACCTGCTGCTGGACTGGGTAGGGTCATGAGCGGGAACTCTCGCCACACGGAGGTAGACGTCATGACCACACCCAAGGACGCGACGACCGAGCGCACGCTCGGCCAGCTGGTCGCCGACGCCACCCACGACGTGTCCACGATCGTCCGCAGCGAGATCGCGCTGGCCAAGGCCGAGATCACCACCGAGGCCAAGACCGCCGGCAAGAGCGCCGCCATGTTCGGAGCAGCCGCGTTCGTCGGGCTGCTCGGCCTGATCTTCCTGTTCCACACCCTCGTGGCCGTGCTCGACATCTGGCTGCCCGAGTGGGCCGGCTACCTCATCACCACCGGGCTGCTCTTCGGTGCCGCGGCGCTGTTGGCGCTGGTCGGCAAGAAGAACATCGCCAACCTCAGCCCCAAGCCCGAGCGCACCATCAAGAACGCCCAGGAAACCGTCCAGGCGCTCAAGTCCGGCGACTGAGCGCAGACCCCGGCACCGCGGACCTGTCCTCGGGCCGGCCGGCCGCACGGCATACTCCCCGCATGACCCCCGATGCCTCGATGGCCCTGATCGACGGGCCCTGGGAGCATCGCTTCGTGGCCGCCAACGGCGCCCGCTTCCACGTCGCCGAGCAGGGTGAGGGTCCGGTCGTCCTGCTGCTGCACGGCTTTCCGCAGTTCTGGTGGGCCTGGCGCCACCAGATGGCAGCCCTCGCCGACGCCGGCTACCGCGCCTGCGCGATGGACCTGCGCGGGTATGGCGCGTCGGACAAGCCCCCGCGCGGGTACGACACCCGGACCTCGGCCGCCGACGTGGCCAGCGTGCTGCGGTCGCTCGGTGCGTCGCAGGCCGCGGTCGTCGGCCACGGCTGGGGCGGCTGGATCGCCTGGAGCATGCCCGTCCTGCAGCCGACGGTCACGAGCGCGGTCGCGTCCCTGTCGATGCCCCACCCCCTGGTCTTCCGCAAGGCGTCGTTCAGCAGCCCGCGCCAGGCCAGGGCGAACGCCTACCTCGGCGGACTGCAGCGGCCCTTCGTGCCGGAGCGGCAGATGACGGTGCACGGGGGCTACGTCCAGCGGCTGCTGCGCGAGTGGGCCTCGCCGGAGGGGATCTGGCCCTCACCGGAGGAGGCGAAGGTCTACGCCGAGGCGATGGCCCTGCCGTTCGTCGCCCATTCCGCGGCGGAGTACTACCGCTGGCTCGTGCGCAGCCAGGCGCGCCCCGACGGCTGGCGGTTCGCCGCACGGATGAAGCAGCCGATCTCGGTGCCGGTGCTGCAGCTGCACGGCGAGCGGGACGGCGCCGTCCTGCCGTCCACCGCCGGAGGGTCTGCGGCGTACTGCGTCGGGTCGTACGAGCGTGCGCTCGTTCCCGGGGCCGGCCACTTCCTGCCGGAGGAGGCACCTGACGTGGTCAACGACCACCTGGTCCGCTGGCTCGGCTCCCTGCCCGGCTGAGGCAGGGGTCACCAGGTGCGCGCAGTCGACCTCGCGCACCGGAGCGCGACCTCGGCCACCCGTCAGGTGGGCGCAGTGGTCACCAGGTGCGCGCAGTCGACCTCGCGCACCGG
Source organism: uncultured Actinomycetota bacterium (assembly GCA_963731235.1). GTDB lineage: Bacteria > Actinomycetota > Actinomycetes > Actinomycetales > Dermatophilaceae > Pedococcus. The sequence goes on from CAVSUT010000019.1 coordinate 378,984, forward strand.
GGACCGACCTCGGACACCGCTCAGCCGGCGACGCAGGGGCCGGTGTCGACCGGGGTGGCGGCACTCGCGGCCGCGTTGAGCACCGGCTTGGCCTCGTCCATGGTCAGGGCGTAGCCGGTGCTGTTGTCGTCGAGGGACTTGGCGAAGATGACGCCGACGACCCGGCCGTCGGTGGACAGCAGCGGACCACCGGAGTTGCCGGGGCGGACCTGGGCGTAGAGCGAGTAGACCTCGCGGGTGGTGCCGGCCTGACCGTAGATGTCGGAGCCCCGCGCGTCGACGACCTCGCGGACGCGTGCGGCGTCGAGCTGGTAGGGCCCGTCGAGCGGGAAACCTGCGACGATCCCGCTGTCGCCGCGCACGAGGTCCGGGCCCTGCGGGAGCGGCTCGGCCGGAAGCCCCGGGACGGAGAGGACGGCGAGGTCGCGTCGGGCGTCGAAGACGACGACCCGGCCGGTGTAGGAGCGGCCGGTGCCGTGGATGCGCACGGTGGCGCGCTCCATCCCGGCGACGACGTGGGCGTTGGTCACGACGCGCTCGCGGGACACGACCCAGCCACTGCCTTCCTGACCGCGGTTGCAGGACGTCGCGATACCGGTGATCTTGATGATCGAGGACGCGGCATCTCGCACCCCGCGGCTGAGCGCGACGCTGTCGTCGGGCGGGGCGACCGGGACGATGCGTTCGGCCTCGAGGCCGTCGAACACCCGCGGGAACCCCTCGCGGTCGAGCACCTCGCGGAAGCCGGAGAACAGGCGGGACGTCTCGGGCGGCACCACCGCGTCGATGGTGCGCAGCACCCGGGACTCACCGATCGCCTTGGCGATGGGCGCGGAGGCCCCGCCGCGCAGGGCGCCGGCGATGAACCAGACGAGGATGGACGCCGACACGACGACGGCGACCGCGCCGAGGGCGGAGTCGAACCGCTGCGCCGGCTTGACCTTGAGCTTGGAGCGCAGGCTGCCACCCACCGTGACCGCGATCGCCTGGCCTGCCGAGGCGAGGATGAACACCCCGGCGATCAGCACCACGGCACGCAGCAGCGGCGAGCCCTGCAGGGTGTCCCACGCGCCGATGGCGATCGGCAGCAGCCACATGGCGATGGCCCCACCACTGAGGAAGCCGGCGAGCGACAGGACGCTGACCACCAGACCCTGCCGGTAGCCGGTCACGGCATAGCTGAGCAGCAGGACGATCAGGAGCAGGTCCAGCAGGGAAAAGCCGAGGAACATCAGGCCCGGCCTTCCGTCGCGGTCTGGGTCAGGGCGTCGCGGCTGCCCCCCGGCTGGTATCGGTCGGGGAGCGGTCGTCGGACACCACGGTCCCACGGGAGGGTCAAACCTCCGAAATCGAGCACCGCCGACAGCAGCCCCGCAGTGAAACCCCAGATGAACAGACCGTCGAACTCGAAGCCCGGCCCGACGTACCCGCTCGGGTGGCTCACGGTGAACCGGGCCGCAGGGTCGAGCAGCTCGGCCAGGGGCGCCCGCACGGCCCGGTGCACCTCCACGGGGTCGATGTCCTCGACGTGCCCGGGCTCTCGCCACCAGGCGAGCACCGGGGTGACGACGAACTGGCGTGGGCTGAGGTAGATGTCCGGCAGCTCGCCGACCACGTCGATCGTCGCGGGGTCGATCCCCACCTCCTCCTGCGTCTCGCGCAGGGCGGCGGCCGCGTCGGAGGCGTCATCCGGCTCGCGCTTGCCGCCGGGGAAGGAGATGTCGCCGGGCTGGGTGCGCAGCGTGTGGGCGCGCTGCGTGAGCACGACGTCCTCGCCGCCGCCCTCGGCCGGGCCGAAGAGCATGAGCACGCTGGAGCGGCGACCACCCGACGGCGGCGGCGCGAACCGGTCGAAGAACCCCTGGTCGGCGCCGGCGATCCCGCGGCGGGCGCGGTCGAGCCACTCCGGGCGGGCGGAGCCCGGGTCGCGGGCAGCGCTCACGAGGAGCCGGCAGGGGTGGCCGGCGTGGCACGGGCGGCGGGAGTCATGGCGGCTTCGACGAGGTCAGCGGTCGAGGCGGCATACGGGTTGTCCGCGCCCGGGGCGAGCTCGTACTTGAGCAGCTTCGCGGCCTTCTCCGGGTCGGTCTCCCCGATGCCGTAGGACGGGCACAGCCGGGCGATGGGGCAGGCACCGCAGGCCGGCTTCTTGGCGTGGCAGGTGCGGCGGCCGTGGAAGATCAGGACGTGCGACAGCATGGTCCACTCCTTGCGCGGGATCAGCGCGCCGACCACCCCCTCGACCTTGACCGGGTCCTCCTCGGCAGTCCACCCGAACCGGCGCACGAGCCGCCCGAAATGGGTGTCGACGGTGATGCCGGGGATGCCGAACGCGTTGCCCAGCACGACGTTGGCGGTCTTTCGACCCACCCCCGGCAACGTCACGAGGTCCTTCATCCGCGGCGGGACCTCGCCGTCGAACCGCTCGACGAGCTCGGCGCCGAGCTTGATCACCGACTGGGTCTTGGCCCGGAAGAACCCGGTGGGCTTGAGCAGGGTCTCCATCGCCTCGCGGTCGGCGCCGGCGAGCGCGGCGGCGTCGGGGTACCGCGCGAACAGCTGCGGCGTGACCTTGTTGACCATGACATCGGTGGTCTGCGCCGACAGGACGGTGGCCACCAGGAGCTGCAGGGGGTCCTGGAAGTCGAGCTCGCAGTGGGCGTAGGGGTAGTGCTCGTGGAGCTCGCGGTACATCCGCCGGGCGCGGCGGGTCAGGGCGACCGGCGACTCCTCGCGGGCAGGCTTTCGGGCGGTGTCGGACACCCGATCAGCCTACGGGTCGGCCCTGACGAGGACGTGGCACACTGTCGCCCGTGGATCACGATGTGGTGAGAAGAGCCCCGCTGTTCGCGGCCCTCGACGAGGAGGCGTCCTCGACGCTGATGCAGTCGATGACCCAGACGCGCCTCGAACGGGGCGACGTGCTCTTCTCCGAGGGAGACCAGGGCGACCGCCTCTACGTGATCCGTGAGGGCAAGGTGAAGCTCGGCCGCCGCAGCAGCGACGGCCGCGAGAACCTCGTGGCCATCCTCGGCCCGGGCGAGATGTTCGGCGAGCTGAGCCTGTTCGACCCCGGCCCCCGCACCATGACCGCCACCGCCGTGGCCGAGACCCAGCTGCTCGGCATCGGCAACGAGGACCTCAACGGCCTGCTCACGGGTCGTCCCGCCGTCGCCAAGGTGCTCCTCGCTGCGCTCGCCCAGCGCCTGCGCCGCACCAACGAGAACCTCGCCGACCTGGTCTTCACGGACGTCCCCGGCCGGGTGGCCAAGGCGCTGCTCGACCTGTCGGCCCGCTTCGGGCGCCCGGTCGAGGAGGGCATCCTGGTGGCCCACGACCTCACCCAGGAAGAGCTCGCCCAGCTCGTCGGCGCCTCTCGCGAGACGGTCAACAAGGCGCTCGCCGACTTCGCGACCCGTGGCTGGCTGCGGCTCGAGGCCCGCGCCGTGCTCGTCATGGACGTCGAGCGCCTCAAGCGCCGCGCCCGCTAGAACGCAGGACCGCCCCGCCCCAGACGTTCGGTCGGGTCACCTCGAACGCAGGTAGGCGATCTGCGCGGCCACGCTCAGCGCCGCCGCCGGCCAGACCTCGCGGGGCACGTCGGCATACACGGTCTCGACCACGGCCTGCACCGGGTCGGGGGCCTGCGCGGCACCGTCGGCGAGCGCCTGCCGCACCTGCTCGAGCCGTTCGGCGCGGTGCCGCCGGTAGAAGGCGACCATCGCCGAGGCGTCGGGCACGACCGGTCCGTGCCCGGGCAGGATCGAGGTCACCGTGCCGCCGCCGGTGAGCGCGGCGATCCGCTCCAACGAGTCCAGGTATGCCGCCAGCTCCCCGTCGGGGTGCGCCACCACCGTGGTGCCGCGGCCCAGGACCGTGTCGCCGGTGAGGAGGGCGTGGTCGGCGGGCAGGGCGAACGACAGCGAGTCGGAGGTGTGGCCGGGGGTGGCCACCACCCGCAGCTCGAGGCCGCCGGCTCCCACGATGTCGCCGTCGGTGAGGTCGGCGTGGCCGCGGCCGACGGCCCGAGTGGGGGCGCCGGTGAGCTCGGCGAAGCGTTCGGCACCCTCGGCGTGGTCGGCGTGGCCGTGGGTGAGGATCGTCAGCGCCACCCGGGCGCCGCGGGACCCGACCTCGGCGACGACGGCCCGCAGGTGCTCCTCGTGCAGGGGCCCGGGGTCGATGACGACGGCCTCGGTGGCGCCGGGCTCGAGCAGGACCCAGGTGTTGGTGCCGTCCAGCGTCATCGGGCCGGGGTTCGGGCAGAGCACGCAGAGCGCCCGCGGGGTGACCTGGCCGCCGCGCCACTCCCCCGGGGCGGCTGACGGGCCGTCGGCGCTCATCGGGGCAGGTCCGCCCGCATGACCAGGCCGGTGCCGGTGTCGACGAGCTCGGGCTGCACCGTCTCGATCACCGGGCGTTCGGCGATGAACTCGGCCGCCGACGCCAGCAGCCGCGACCTCCTCGACGGCCACGACGGTCGGCGGGAGCATCAGCGCCTCGCCGGTCGCCCAGGACTGCAGCAGCTCGGCCGGCCGCACCCAGGTGGCGAGGTCGGCCTCCGTGGTCTGGTCGTCGGCCTGGTGTCCGGCGGGCACCGCGGCGGTGAAGAACCTGGTGTCGTAGCGGCGGGCCTCGAACACCGGGGTCACCCAGTGCGCGCGGTAGCCGAGCAGGTCCGAGCGCAGCACCAGGTCGTGCTCCTGCAGGACCTGCGACAGCGAGGCCTCGCGATCGAGCAGGCGTCGGCGCTGCTCACGCCAGTGCTCGCCGGACAGGTCCTCGACGATGGTGTCGGGCGAGGGTCCGGCGAGCAGGACCCCGCACTCCTCGAACACCTCACGCACCGCGGCGGCCACCAGCTCGCGGGCCCGGGCCTGGTCCACCCGGAGCAGCGCGGCCCACTCCGCCGGGGACGGGCCGGCCCAGGGCAGCGCCTCGTCAGCGTCCCGGGGGTCCACGCCCCCACCGGGGAAGACCATCATCCGGGGGGCGAACGCCATCGTCGCCACCCGGCGCAGCATGAACACCTCGACCCCGGCCGCCCCGTCGCGGACGAACATGACGGTCGCCGCGAGGCGCGGGGCCGGGGCACCGGAGGGGTCCGGATCAGCGAGCCACGTGTCGATGCGCGCACGCAGCGACGGTGACTCGCTGATCGGGAAGTCGCGGAGCACCGCGCCTGGACCTGGGGGGCTCAGTCGTCGGCGAGGGCGACGACGATCTCGACCTCGACCGGGGCGTCGAGCGGCAGCACGGCCACACCGACGGCGGACCGGGCGTGGATGCCGGCGTCGCCGAAGGCCTTGCCCATGAGCTCGCTGGCTCCGTTGATGACGCCGGGCTGACCGGTGAAGGCCGGGTCGGACGCGACGAACCCGACGAGCTTGACCACCTGGGTCACCTTGTCGAGGTCGCCGACCAGGCCCTTGACGGCCGCGATGGCGTTGAGCGCGCAGATCTGCGCGAGCTCGGCAGCCCGCTCGGGCGACACCAGGCCATCGCCTTCGCCGACCTTGCCGGTCTCGGCGAGGGCACCGGACACCATCGGCAGCTGACCGGAGGTGTAGATCCGGCGTCCGTCCTGGACGGCCGGGACGTAGGCGGCCACCGGCTTGGCGACCTCGGGCACGGTCAGGCCGAGCTCGGCCAGCCGGTCTTCGACTGCACTCATCAGGCTTTCTCCCGCTTCAGGTAGGCGACCAGGCCGTTGCCGTCAGGACCGGTGAGGACCTGGACGAGCTCCCAGCCGTCCTCGCCCCACTGGTCGAGGATCTGCTTGGTCGCGTGCACGATCAACGGCACGGTCGCGTACTCCCATTTCTGCATGTGCTGCAGCCTAGCCACCGCTGGCAGGATGCTCGCATGGCCTCTGCCGGCGAACGGAACCCGATCCAGGTGCTCGACGAGCGCGCCGGACCGCCGACGCGCACGACGGCGTACGGCGAGCACGAGGTGCAGGTCTACGACGTGCGCCTCCCCGAGCGGGTCACCCGTTCGCTGACGGTGGTCATCGTGCACGGCGGGTTCTGGCGGCTGGAGTACGACCGCGCCCACGCCAGCCGCCAGGCGCAGGCCTTCGCCGACGCCGGCCACCCCGTTGCCGTGGTCGAGTACCGCCGCCCCGGCATGGAGGGCGGTGGCTGGCCCGGTACCGCCCAGGACGTCGCCGCCGCGATCACCGCGATCCGCCGCGACCCCGACCTCGCCCACCCCGCGGTCCTGGTCGGCCACTCCGCGGGCGGCCAGCTCGTGACGTGGGCGGCGGCCCAGCCGTGGGCCCACGGGCTGCGCGGCGCCGTGAGCCTGGCCGGCGTCGTCGACCTCGCCCACGGCGCGGCCACCCAGGTGGGCGGCGACGCCATACCGGCGTTCCTGGGCGGCTCCCCCGAGCAGGTGCCCCAGGCGTATGCGGCGGCCGACCCCGCCGTCCTGCCTCCGGCCGTGCCCGTGGTGCTCGTCCACGCGCGCGACGACGACGTGGTGCCCTTCGAGCTGAGCGAGCGGTATGCCGCGGCCCACCACGGGCCCTCGGTGCGGCTCACACCGGTGGCGGACGGCGGCCACTACGGACTGGTCGACCCGGAGCACCCGGCGTTCGCCGAGGTCGCCGGGGCGGTGGACCTGTTCGCCTCCTAGGCTGGCCACATGCCCGAGCCCGTGGACCACTCCACGCCCGACCTGTCGAAGGTCCGCCTGCACGTGGTCACCGGCAAGGGCGGCACGGGCAAGACGACGGTCGCTGCTGCGCTGGCGCTCGGGCTGTCCCGCCAGGGCAAGCGCGTCCTGCTCGTCGAGGTCGAGGAACGGCAGGGGATCTCGCAGACGTTCGACGTCCCGCCGATCGGCCACACCGAGACGCGCATCGTCCACGACCGCAGCGGTGGTGAGATCTGGGCGATCTCGGTGGACGCGAAGCAGTCGCTCGGCGAGTACCTCCAGAAGTTCTACAAGGTCGGCCGGGCCATGGGCCTGCTCGACAAGTTCGGTGCGGTCGACTTCGCGACGACGATCGCCCCGGGCCTGCGCGACGTGCTCCTCATCGGCAAGGTCTACGAGGCCGCCGGTCGCCGCTCCGGTCGCTCGGGAGACCTCGTGTATGACGCCGTCGTGCTGGACGCCCCACCCACCGGACGGGTGGTCCGCTTCCTCAACGTCAACGCCGAGGTCGCCGACGTGGCCAGGGTCGGCCCGATCCACAGCCAGGCGGACTCGATCACCCGCATGGTGCGCAGCCACACCACCGCCGTGCACGTCGTCACGCTGCTCGAGGAGATGCCGGTCCAGGAGACCGTCGACGCGCTCGCCGACCTGCGCGCCGCCGAGCTGCCGCTCGGCGCCATCGTCGTCAACCAGCTGCGCGACCCGCTGCTGTCCGACAAGGCGCTGCGGTCGGTCCGCGGCGGACGCACCGCCAAGCTCGCCGAGGGAGTGGCCGCCGACCTGGCCTCGGTCGGGGTCAAGGCCACCGCCGGTCTCGTGAAGGGACTGCTGGTCGACGCCGGCCAGCACGCCGACCGGGTCGCCCTCGAGCGCGAGCAGGACGCGATCCTCGCCGAGCAGGGCCGGCTCACCATCCGGCTCCCCCTCCTGCCCGAGGGCACCGAGGGCGGCGGCATCTCGGTGCTGGCCGACGCCGTCACCGAGCAGGGGATGATCTGATGCCCGCGTCCACCGCCACGAGCGGCCCTCCGCACCTGGACCTCGCCGCCCTGCTGACCGATCCGGCCACCCGCATCGTCGTCTGCTGCGGGGCAGGCGGCGTCGGCAAGACCACGACCGCTGCCGCCCTGGGCCTCTGGGCGGCCGAGCACGGCCGCAAGGTCGTGGTGCTCACCATCGACCCGGCGCGACGGCTCGCCCAGTCGCTGGGCCTGACCGAGCTCGACAACACCCCACGCCCCGTGGCCGGAGCAGGCGCCGAGGGCGGCTCGCTCGACGCGATGATGCTGGACATGAAACGCACCTTCGACGAGGTGGTCGAGCAGCACGCCACCCCCGAGAAGGCCGCCCAGATCCTCGCCAACCCCTTCTACCAGGCCGTCTCGAGCTCGTTCGCGGGCACGCAGGAGTACATGGCGATGGAGAAGCTCGGCCAGCTCCGCGCCGAGGCCGGCCGCACCGGCCGCTGGGACCTCGTCGTGGTCGACACGCCCCCCTCGCGGTCGGCGCTGGACTTCCTGGACGCCCCGAAGCGGCTCGGCTCCTTCCTCGACGGCCGGTTCATCCGGCTGATGACGGCTCCGGCCAAGGCCGGAGGGCGGGCCGGGTTCAAGGTCTTCAGCGTCGGGGTGCAGCTGGTCACCAGCACGATGTCCAAGCTGCTCGGCGGCCAGCTGCTCCAGGACGTGCAGACCTTCGTGGCTGCGCTCGACACGATGTTCGGTGGGTTCCGCGAGCGCGCCGACCTGACCTACGCCCTGCTCAAGAACCCGGAGACGGCGTTCGTCGTCGTCGCCTCCCCCGAGCGCGATGCACTGCGGGAGGCGTCGTACTTCGCGGGCCGCCTCGACGAGGAGCAGATGCCGTTGGCCGGCCTCGTGGTCAACCGCATCCAGCGCGTGGCCGCCGCGTCACTGCGCGCCTCCCGCGCGCTGGCGGCCGCGGACCAGCTCGCCGACCCCGACGGGGGGCAGCGCAGCGCCACCAGCGCCGAGACCGAGGGGCTGCTGCGCCTGCACGCGGCCCTGGCCGAGACCGCCGAGCGGCAGGAACGGCAGGTGAGCCGCTTCACCGCCGGGCACCCCGGCATACCCCTGGTCGAGGTACCGGCCGCGGCCCAGGACATCCACGACCTCGCCGGTCTGCGGGCCGTCGCGTCCTCCCTCACCGGCGCCTGACCCGCCGGCACCGTGCCGGACGCGGACGAGCCGGCGACCTCGTCAGGAGGTGGCCGGCTCGGTCGTCGTGGTGCGGAACTGCTGTGGAGGGTCAGGCGCTCTCTTCGCGGGACTGGCCCCGTGCGGCAGCGAAGAGGTTGGCCCAGGAGGTGATGTTGGGACGGCGCTTGAGCAGGGCCCGACGCTCGCGCTCGGTCATCCCACCCCAGACCCCGAACTCGGTGCGGTTGTCGAGGGCGTCCGCCAGGCACTCGGCGATGACGGGACAACGCTGGCAGACGACCTTGGCGGTCTGCTGGGCTGCGCCCTGGACGAAGAGGGCGTCGGGGTCGGCGGTGGAGCAGGAACCCTGCGGCGCCCAGTCCTCGACCCATCCAGTACCTGCCGCACCCGATCGGGTGGGTCGCGCTGGTGCGATCGTCATCTCAATGCCTCCGGATGCTGCTGATCGAGACGGCTCTGATGGCGCCTCATGACTGTTCGGGTGTTTGAGAAACGATAGGAAGGTGGGGACTGCAACGACATGGCCCATTCGTGTAGTTCTGCGAGGTCCGAAGGGACTAGTCATTCCGAACCACTGCGTAGCGGTGCCCGAAACCGGACATTGCGCCGTCTCGCCAACCGGGCTCACACAGAGCAGCCGGTTACCCTGTGCCCATGCACGGTCGCGCCACCAACCTCGGTAATGTCCTCAGCCTGCTCGGAGCCTTCGTCGCCACGGCGATGGTCATCGGGCTGCTGGCGGCCGGTCTGCTGATCCCCGCGGTGGGGGCCACCGGCAGCGCCGCGACCGCGAGCGTGACGGCGTTCGACGACCTGCCGGGCGAGTTCACCGCCTCGGCCCTGTCGCAGCAGTCGCGGATCGTCGATGCCCAGGGCAAGGTCCTCGCGACCCCCCAGGAGGAGAACCGCATCATCGTCAACCTCAAGGACGTCGCGCCGATCATGCAGCAGGCGCAGATCGCGATCGAGGACAGCCGGTTCTACGAGCACGGCGGCGTCGACCCGCGCGGCATCGCCCGCGCCATGATCTCCAACGCCCAGGGCGGCGACACCCAGGGCGCGTCCACGTTGACCCAGCAGTACGTCAAGCTGACGTTGCAGGAGAACGCACTGCGCAACAACGACGAGGAGGCGGCCAAGGCCGCTGTCCGGGTCAGCGCTGCCCGCAAGGTGCAGGAGATCAAGTACGCGGTCACCCTCGAGAAGGAGATGACCAAGGACCAGATCCTGCAGGGCTACCTCAACCTCGCCTACTACGGCGACCTCGCGTATGGCGTGGAAGCCGCCGCGCAGCACTACTTCAGCATCTCGGCCAAGGACCTCAACATCCCCCAGTCGGCGTTGCTTGCCGGGCTCGTGCAGAACCCGAGCCGGACCGACCCGGTCAACAACCCCGAGCGGGCCCAGGCGCGCCGCGACGTGGTCCTCGACCGCATGCACGACCTCGGCCTCGTCAGCGACAAGGCCTGGAAGAACGCCAAGGCCATCCCCGTGAAGAAGATGCTCAAGGTGAAGAACCCCCTGAGCAACTGCGCCGCCTCCCGCGAGCCGTACTTCTGCAACTACGTGATGGCCTACCTCAAGACCATGCCGGAGCTGGGCAAGACCGTCCCCGAGCGCATCAAGAACATCACCCAGGGCGGGCTGACGATCCAGACGACGCTCAACCCGACGACGCAGGCACTGGCCCGCAAGCAGCTCACCAAGCGGGTCCCCGTCGGCAACGACGCCGGCATCGGCGCGGCCGCCGCGATCGTCCAGCCGGGCACCGGCAAGGTCCTGGCGATGGTGCAGAACACCACCTACACGACCGGCAAGGGCAGCCAGAGCAAGGGCCTGACCGGCTTGAACTGGAACGTCGACCGCGAGTACGGCGGGGAGAACGGGTTCCAGTTCGGCTCGACGGCCAAGATGTACGCGATCGTCGAGGCCCTCAAGCGCGGTCAGGCCGTCAACGGCACCGTCCCGTCGAAGTTCGCCACGACCAAGCAGCCGGCGCTCTACTCCCCCCAGGAGCAGGGCAAGTGCGGCGACCTCAAGGCCTGGCCGGTCCGCAACGACGAGTCCATCGGCGGCAAGCCGATCCCGCTGAAGACCGCGACGGCCAAGTCGGTCAACACCGCCTTCGCCTCGCTGGTGCTCAAGCTCGGCGTCCCGAACGTCCGCAACATGATGACGAACATGGGCCTGCACAACGGCTACGGCGAGCCCATCCAGTGCAGCCCCGCGGCCGTCACGCTCGGCGCCGGCACCGCGACCCCGCTGACCCTGGCCTCGTCCTACGCGACGCTGGCCGCCAACGGCACCTACTGCAAGCCCAACCCGATCCTGTCGATCACGACCAACGACAAGAAGGCCGTCAAGCTCAGCGCCACCCCCTGCAAGCAGGTCATCGACCCCGATGTCGCCAAGGGCACGACCGAGCTGCTCACCGGCGTCATCGAGAACGGCACCGGCCGGGGCGCCAGCCTCGGCTCCCGGCCCGCGGCCGGCAAGACGGGCACCACCGACAACCACTACCAGTCGTGGTTCGTGGGCTACACCCCGCAGCTGGCGACCGCGGTCTGGGTGGGCACGCCGTACACGCAGTTCCGCATGAAGAACGTCCGCCTCGCCGGCACGTACTACGGCGAGGTCTTCGGAGGCACCATCTCCGCGCCGACGTGGCAGGCGATCATGAAGGGCGCCTCGGCCGGCATGCCGATCCGTGACTTCGACGAGCCGAGCGACAAGGTCAAGAACGGCGACAAGGTCGCGGTGCCGTTCGTCGGCGGGCTGACGGTCGAGGAGGCCACCGCACGGCTCAAGGACGCCGGCTTCAAGGCGCAGGTCGCGGGCAGCGCCAACAGCGGCTACAGCCGCGGCCGGGTCGTCTACACCTCGCCCAACGGCACGGCACTGCGCGGCGACACCATCGGGCTGTACACCTCGACCGGCTACATCCCGCAGGCGCCCGCGCCGCGGGCCAGCAGCACCCCGAAGCCGAAGGCGACCCCGAGCTCGACGCCGACACCGAAGAAGAAGGCCAAGCCCACGCCGCCGCCCAAGAAGACCAAGAACTGACCGCCGGTCCGTGACGACGAAGGCCCCCACCGACGTGGTGGGGGCCTTCGTCGTGCGACGGTCAGCGAGCAGCCAGTGACGCCTTCACCGCAGCGGCGACGCGGCCACCGTCGGCGCGACCGGCGACGACGGGAGAGGCGACCTTCATGACCTGGCCCATCTGCTGCATACCGGTGGCACCGCTGCTCTCGATGGCGGCGGCGACGATGGCCGCGAGCTCCTCGTCGGAGAGCTGGGCCGGCAGGTAGGCCTCGAGGATCGCGAGCTCGGCCTCCTCCTTGGCGGCCAGCTCGGGCCGGCCCGCGTCGCTGTAGGCGGTGAAGGCCTCCTTGCGCTTCTTGGCCTCCTTGGCCAGCACCTTGAGCACCTCGTCGTCGGACAGCTCGCGGGCCTGGGTGCCGGAGACCTCTTCGTTGGTCATGGCGGTGAGCGCCATGCGCAGCGTGCCCGAGCGCACCTGGTCGCGCGCACGCATGGCGGAGGTGAGGTCGCTCTGGACGGTGGCCTTGAGGCTCTGGTCGGTCATGGGGCCAGTGTCTCAGGCCGCGGTGCGGTCCCCCACCGGGTTGTTTGCAAGGATGGGTGCGATGAAGACTCTCGTGCGGACGGTGGGCGGCGTGGCGGCCCTCGGGGTGGCCGGCCTCGGTTGGGCCTCCCTGGTCGAGCGGAACTGGTTCGCCCTGCGCCGGTTCACCGTGCCGGTGCTGGCCCCCGGCTCTCGTCCGTTGCGGGTCCTGCAGATCTCGGACCTGCACCTCGTGCCACGACAGCAGCACAAGGTGGAATGGGTCCGCAGCCTGGCCGCGCTGGCGCCGGACCTCGTGGTCAACACCGGCGACAACCTCGCTGCGCTCGACGCCGTGCCGCAGGCCCTGCGGGCGATGGAGCCGTTGTTCGAGTTCCCCGGGGTGTTCGTCCTGGGGTCCAACGACTACTTCGCGCCGGTGCCCAAGAACCCCGCTCGCTACCTCACCGACCGCCACGCCCATCGGCCCGCCCGCCAGGTCCCGCTGCCGGTCGAGGACCTCCGTGACGGCATGGTGGCCGGCGGCTGGACCGACCTCGACAACGTCCGCACCTCGCTGACCGTCGCCGGGTCGACCATCGAGCTCGTCGGCACCGACGACGCGCACATCGACCTCGACCGGTACGCCGACGTCGCCGGTCAGGCCTCCCCCACCGCCGCGCTCACCGTGGGGGTCACCCACGCGCCATACCGACGGGTCCTGGACCCGATGGCTGCCGACGGCGCGCAGCTCCTCATCGCCGGCCACACCCACGGTGGCCAGCTCGCCCTGCCCCTGTATGGCGCGCTGGTCACCAACTGCGACCTGCCCACCGACCGGGCCAAAGGACTGTCGCGCTGGTGGCCCGGTGCCGGCTCCGCGCCCTCGTCGCTCGCACCGGCCGACGCAGCCTGGTTGCACGTCTCCGCCGGGCTGGGCACGTCGCCGTACGCTCCGGTCCGGTTCGCCTGCCGCCCCGAGGCGACCCTGCTGACCCTCGTCCCCCGCTAGCCACCGCCAGCCACCGCCAGCCACCGCCAGCCACCGCACCCAGTGATCACAGTGAGCACTCCCATGCGCCCTGCTGGGGCCGGAACAGCGCCCAGTGATCACAGTGAGCACTCCCATGCGCCCTGCTGGGGCCGGAACAGCGCCCAGTGATCACAGTGACGGCTCGTCGACGAGGCCGATTGGGAGGCGTGGCAGGCGGTGGGCTATCCTTCCTTGTCGCTGCCGAATCAGGGTCTGACCACGTCAAAACCTGCTCGGAAGCGACTGCCACGGGGTGTGGCGCAGCTTGGTAGCGCGCTTCGTTCGGGACGAAGAGGCCGCAGGTTCAAATCCTGTCACCCCGACCAATGTGACCGCAGTCCAAAGGCCCTCCACCGGTAGTTCGGTGAGGGCCTTTGCTGTGGGAGGCACCCCGATGGTCAGGGACACAGCCTGGCCAGTTGTCGCAGGTCGTGCTCGTCCTGCGGTCGCAGCTCGTAGCCGGAGTGGAAGAGCAGCTGTTGGTCAGCTGACAGGCAGGGCACGATGCGGCCACCGAAGACGCGAGTGACGAAGGCCGCAGGCGGATAGTGGAAGTGCGTCCCCTTGGGGTCGCCCTGCAGCCCGAGGCCCTGGGCATCGAAGCTGACTGGATGGACGTCGACCCAACGATCACCGCTGGCAGCGACCTCGACGCGCACGGGGAGCCAGTCGGTCTCGATGGCGTAGCCGAGGCTTGCGAGCGCTGCCATGCAGGCGTCGTGGTCGTCGGCGTCGACGGCCAGGTCCAGGTCGCGGTGGGCTCGGGTCTGGACCCCGACCAGCACGTCCACTCCCCAGCCGCCTCCCAGCCAGTGACGCACGTCGGCTCCGTCCAACGCATCGAGAACCTCGAGCACCTCGATCCACAGCACGTGGTCAGGCTAGACGCGCGTCGACGTGGGTGTGGTGACGGTCAAGCCGGGAGCCTCCAACCGGCTTTGCCCGAACGCCCAGTGATGACGGCTGAACGGCCGATGTCAGGCCTTTGCCCGAGGGTGTGCCCTGTTCCCTGGAAGAGGTACCGGTCAGCGCCCACGTGACGACGATGGAGCGCACAACGAGGGATTCACGTGACTCGACGAGGAAAGCAGGCACCAGCGAAGACGCCCGTGAGGCACCTGCTGGATGTCGGGCGCGCCCGAGCGAAGCCGGAGCCCGCAGCGCTGCGCGGCCGCCTGCCGCGCATCGTCACGACCGCCATGGGTGTCGCCCTGCTTGCGGCGGCGATCCTCAGCATGGCCACGGCCGGCCGCGACTCAGCGCTCGCCAACCTCGACAATGCACTCGGCTCTGATGCGGTCCTGCGTGCCAGCGCACTCGAGGAGTACTTCGAACGTGCGGAGAGCATCGAGCTGCTCATGGCCAACGACTCGGCCCTGGGGCAGTTCGAGCCCGGCCGCGACCAGCTGTCGGCGTCGCAGATCGCCGCCGCCTCGTCGCAGGCAGCCAAGACGATGGCGTATCTGCAGGAGCTCTATCCCGGCCGGATCAGCGAAGCCTGCCTGATCGACGACACCGGCACCGAGTGGGCTCGGGTCGTCCGAGGCAAGATCGCGCCCGCCTCCGAGCTGTCTACGGAGGAAGCGTCGAGCCCGTTCTTCGCGCCGACGATGGAGCTGCCCAAGGGCCACGTCCACCAGGCCGCCCCCTACCTGTCCCCCGACACCAACGAGTGGGTCATCTCCAACTCCACCCCCTTGGTCACCGCCTCGGGCCGGACGTGGGGGATGGCGCACTTCGAAGTGGTCCTGGACACCTTCCGCCCTGGCGCGAACGGGGTCGGCACCCGTTTCACCGACCTGATCGTGGACAACCGCACCGGCCGAATCCTCCTGGACAGCGACCAGCCCCTGGTCGGGACAGCCGCCCTCGGCCGGGAGGGGTCCGCAGGACTGCGCGCGCTGGTCGGCGAGCCCGGTTCACGCACGTTTGCGACCGTCGACGGACACCGGATGGCGGTGGCCCGCGTGCCTGTCCAGCAGGACAACGAGAACTCCTGGTCCGTGGTCGTCGTCGCGCCCGTCGAGGCCGGAGGGTGGGCCGGGGCCATCGGGCCCGCAGTGGTGGCGACGGCCCTGGCCGCCCTGCTGCTCCTGGCCTTCGCAGGCTTCAACAAACGAGCGAGCCGCCGGGCGGAGCAGCAGGGCGAGGCGCGCTACCGCGCGCTCATCGACCAGTCCTCCGACCTGGTGCTCGTGACCGACCGCGCCGGTCGCGCCGACTACCTCAGCCCTTCTGTGGAACGGCTGCTGAGCCACGGCGACCACCTCCCGACCAACCCCGGCGGGCCGAGCGGCAACGGTCCGTTCGACCTCCTCGCCGCCGTCGACCCCCAGGACAGGGCACGCCTTTCGATGGCGCTGCAGACCGCGGCTCCTGGTCGGGTCTCGGCCGGTGAGTTCCGGATCAACGGCAGGCACGGCACCTCCACCTACGAGGTGGCTGTGCAGGACCTGACCGCCGACCCCTCGGTGAACGGGCTCGTGGTGACCGGGCACGATGTCACCGAGCGTCTGGAGCTGAACCAGCAGCTGGAGCACCGGTCGCTCCACGACACGCTGACCGGGCTGCCCAACCGGGCCCTGCTGGCCGATCGGTTCAAGCAGGCGCTGAGCGCTGCCGAACGCGACGGGACCAGCGTCGGCCTGCTGCTGCTGGACCTTGACCGGTTCAAGGAGGTCAACGACACCTTCGGCCACCACTACGGTGACGACCTGCTCCTGCAGATCGGTGCGCGCCTGACGGGTGCGCTGCGCAGCGCGGACACGGTGGCCCGCCTGGGTGGGGACGAGTTCGCGGTCCTGCTGCCCGACGTGCACCACGTCGGGGACGCGACCACGGTGGCCGCCACGCTCCAGAGCGCCCTGGCCAGGCAGTTCCACGTCGCCGGCGTCGACCTGGACGTGGAAGCCAGCATCGGGATCGCGGTCTCCGGTGAGCACAGCCACGACCCGATCACCTTGATGCGGCACGCCGACATCGCCATGTATGTCGCCAAGACCCAACGCCTCGGCGTGTCCCTGTACGACCCGAGCCTCGACGAGCACTCCGCGACCAAGCTCGCCCTGGTCGGGGAACTGCGCCGTGCCATGGACTGCGGCGAGCTCGTCCTCTACTACCAGCCCAAGGTCAGCATCGGCAGCGAGGACGTCGTCGGTGCCGAGGCACTGGTGCGCTGGCAGCACCCCGAGCGTGGCCTCGTCTTCCCCGACGAGTTCATCCCGATGGCCGAGCACACCGGGCTCATCAACCCGCTGACCCGGCACGTCCTGGACCTGGCCCTGGCCCAGGCCCGCAGCTGGCTCGACGACGGTCGGCCGCTGCCCATCTCGGTGAACGTGTCCGCCCGCAACCTGCACGACGAGAGCCTCCCCGCCACGGTCGCCACGCTCCTGGCCAAGCACGACGTCCCGCCCCACCTGCTCGATCTCGAGCTCACCGAGTCAGCGATCATGATCGATCCGGTGCGGGCGCGACAGATGCTCCAGAAGCTGTCCGCTCTGGGTGTCCGCCTCTCCCTGGACGACTTCGGCGCCGGATACACCAGCCTGAGCCAGCTCACCAGCATGCCCATCGACGAGATCAAGATCGATCGTGCGTTCGTCATGGCGATGGTCGACGACCCCGGCAACGCCCTCATCGTCACCAGCGTGATCGAGCTCGGCCACACCCTCGGCCTGACGATGGTCGCCGAAGGCGTGGAGACGGCACATGCCCTGAGCGCGCTGGCCGGGTTCGGGTGTGATGTCGCACAGGGCTACCACATGTCGCGCCCCATTCCCGTGGCCGACTTCGACGCGTGGTGCGCGGGACGGCTCATGGCCCCCACGAAGACCTTGGATCGCGTCGTCCTGGGATCCTGAGCACGGTGCCAGTGGGTTCTGCGGGAAAGGCCTTCGTCGCGTCGGGACGGCCTAGAGCATCGCCCCCAGGTCGGACCCGACCGTGGGATAGGCCGCGGTGGCGGACTTGAGCTGACGAGTGGTGGAGTAGCGCACGGCCAGGTCGATCCGGCCGTGTCTGCCGAGTCACCGGCAGCCCAGACCGCTGGGTTCGTGGTGGTGCAACGCAGCTCGATGCCGACCGCGAAGCGGTCGGCATCCAGACGGGTGCCATCGATCTCGATCTCATGGCCGCCGGTGAACCTCGCACGCCCGTGCAGCGTCTCGACGCCGTTGCGGACCAGCCCGTCCTCCATGCTCTCGGGGATCGGGTCGGTGAAGCCGTGCTTGTGCTTCATCAGGTCCGGCCAGTTGATCCTCAGCCCGGCATCGTCGATCCCCTTGCCCCGCATCAGCCGAGCACTGTCGATGACCTCGGCCCCCCGGCGCAGGATCTTCTTCGGGTCACATCCGCGCAGGGCGCACGTGCCGCCATACGGGAGGGAGTCGACGATGGCGACCCGCCAGCCCTCCGCGGCGCACTTGTTGGCGGCGGCGGCACCGGCCATGCCGGCGCCGATGACGATGAGGTCGTAGGCCCGGCTCATCGATCGGCGTCCTTCGTGATCGTGCTGGAGCCAGGATCGGTGAGGACACCACGCAGCTGCTCGAGCGTCGGGGCTCCTGCATACCCGTCCGGGGTGGAGTACCGGCGGCAGGTCAGGCCGACCCGCGAGCCCGGCTCGGCGAACACGTCGACGCCACCCACCTGGATGCTGGGCGAACCCAGGAACCCGACGCGTTCGGCCTCCTCGTGGGTCTCGACCAGCTGACGGGTCACCGTGATGTCGGGGCGCTCGGCGGCCAAGAGGGTCAGTCGCTCGTCAGCGTCCTCCCAGTTGGGGCAGTCCTCGAAGTAGAGCAGCGTGATGTCCATGCCTGCGACCGTAGACCTTGAACCCCGGTACAAGGTCAAGGCGTAGGTTGAGGGCATGCGTATCGGAGAGGTCGCCACCGCGACGGGCGTGCCCACCCAGACCATCCGCTTCTACGAGCGCGAGGGTCTGCTCCCCCCACCTCGGCGCGGCACCAACGGCTACCGGGACTATGACCCCTCGACCCTCACCCGGCTGCGGTTCATCCGCAGCGGACAGGGCGCCGGTCTCACCCTGGTCGAGATCGCCACCATCCTGGAGCTCCGGGGCGAAGGTGCCACACCGTGCACCCACGTCCGCGAGCTCCTCTCGGCCAAGCTGCTCGACGTCAGGCAACGACAGCGTGAGCTCGCCTCCCTCGAAGGGGAGCTCGAAACCATGATCAGTCGTGGTGACCTCCTCGACCCGGCCGACTGCACCCAGGCCCAGATCTGTCACCTCATCACGCCTGCCGGCGTCAGCGGACCAGCGGCTCGATAGCACGGCGGCCGCGCAGAACAGCACGAGCGCTGCCAGGGCGAGGAGGTGGCCGCGCAGGGTCATGCCAGCCATCGAACCTGCCAAGGTGCACGCAGCACCATGCCGTCCGACTCAGGTGACGACCGCCGGTCGGGCCTGGGTCCCGGCAACGCCAGAGGCGAGTAGCCGATCGGCTGGGCGGCCATAGTCCCATCGGGTGCTCATGGGCCCTTACGGTGTGTTGTTCGTCCATTCGGACCACGCCGACGCACGCCCGAACCTACGTTCGCGGAATGAGGTCCACTCGTCCCCCCTTTCGCGGGTTGGCCGCTGAGCGCCTCGTCGCGCCAGCGGGCGTACGTGCCACCCCGCCAGTCGGAGGCGACGCGACCCGTACGGCGCCCCCAGCCGGCGCGCCGTCCGTCCCGGCTGGGCAGCCAGCCACCGCGAAGACTGCCTCGATCCTCTGGCTGGCCTATCTCGTCCTCGCCGCCGGGCTCACCTGCTCGTTCTACCTGTTCCCCACCCACCAGACGCTGTTGTGGACCTGCCTGGGCCTGTCTGCGGTGGTCGCAACGGTCACCGGCATCCGGCGAAACCGTCCGAGGGCACCACTGGCCTGGTACCTGCTCGCGGCCGCCGAGCTGACCTTCATCGCCGGGGACACCAGCTACAACGTGCTGACCGACGTCATGCACCAGGACAACCCCTTCCCGTCCGTGGCCGACGCGTTCTACCTGCTCATGTACGTCCTGATCGCCGCCGGGGTCTTCCTGGTCATCAGGGCTCGCTCGTCGTCCCGGGACCTACCCAGCCTGATCGATGCGGTCATCATCACCACAGGCGTCGGCCTGTTCTCCTGGGTGTACCTGATCGTGCCGAACTTCCAGGCCGACGGCCTCGACTGGCTGCAGCGTGCCGTCTCCGTGGGCTACCCGGTCGGCGATGTCCTGATCCTGGCCATGTTGGCGCGGCTGGTCGCCGGTGGTGGCGTGCAGCTCCCGTCCATGCGGTTCCTCCTGGTCGGAACGGCGGGCCTGCTGGGGGCGGACGTCGTCTACGCGCTGCTCCAGCTGTATGGCGTGTGGGAGGTCGGCGGCCCCACCGACCTCGGCTGGGCGCTGTTCTACACCACCTGGGGTGCAGCGGCCCTGCATCCGTCGATGGGCCGGCTGACCGAGGTCGCGGCGCTCGGCAGCGTCGGTGTGAGCCGCGCTCGCCTCACGCTCCTGACCCTGGCCAGCCTCATCGCCCCCGGGGTCCTGTTCATCCAGTCCAAGCAGCACGCGAACATCGATGCGACCACGGTGGCCACGGTGGCGGTCTTCTCGGTGGCCCTGTTCGTCCTCGTGCTGGCCAGGATGTCGGGGATCGTTGGTGCACACCAGAAGTCGGCCGTGCGCGAGCGGGCGCTGCGAACGG
This sequence comes from uncultured Actinomycetota bacterium, assembly GCA_963731235.1. Classification (GTDB taxonomy): domain Bacteria; phylum Actinomycetota; class Actinomycetes; order Actinomycetales; family Dermatophilaceae; genus Pedococcus. The sequence continues at coordinate 399,125 of CAVSUT010000019.1, forward strand.
CCAGCGAGGCCCTGGTGGCCGCCCAAGGGCTGCCCGACATCTACGAGGCAGCCCTGGCCGGCGTGACCTCCCTCATCGGGGCACCAGCACTCAAGGGTGCCTGCCTGTACCTCACCGGACCCGACGGCCTGCGGTGCACGGCCAGGATCACGACGATCCTCGATGGGAACGACGAGGCGTCCTACTGGGCGGCTGCGAAAGGTGGCGGCTACCTGAGCGCCACCGGGGCGGTCAGCGTCAACCCCCTGCGTTATGACCTCGAGGACCGCGGCATGCTCGTCACCGAGGGCACCACAGCCCTCACGGTGGATCAGCACAACGCGCTCGCGACTCTGGCTTCACAGGTGGCGCTGGCGGTGGCGAGTGCCGCCCTCGCCGAAGAGCTCAACCAGCGACAGAGCCAGGAGCAGTTCCGTGGCATGATCCAGAACTCCTCGGAGATCATCGTCGTCGCGGACGACCGCGGACTGATCAAGTACGGGACCCCCTCGGTGGAACGCGAGCTCGGCTACCCGGTCGGCGAGATCCTGGGAACCCCGCTCGTCGACCTCCTGCACCCGGACGAGGTCGGCAAGGTGCATGCCCTGATCCTGGGCACGGCCGCTCGGTCCGCGCAGGCACCTTCGACGGCTGACTGGCGTGTGCGGCACGCCGACGGCCGCTACCGCTTCTTCGAGGTGCTCACGAGCAACCTCCTGGACGACCCCAGCGTGACTGGCGTCGTCCTCACCATGCGTGACGTCACGGAGCGCCGCGAGCTGGAGGCGCAGCTGACGCATCAGGCGTTCCACGACACGCTGACCGGCCTGCCCAACCGCGCCCTGTTCCAGGATCGCGTGGAGCACGCACTGACCCGGGCAGCCCGGAACGGTACGACGCTGGTGCTGGCGATGATGGACCTCGACGACTTCAAGGTGGTCAACGACACCCGAGGTCACGCAGCCGGCGACGCGATGCTGCGAGAGGTTGCAGGCCGCCTGCAGCTGACGCTCCGCTCCAGCACGACCATCGCCCGCCTGGGTGGCGACGAGTTCGCCGTCCTCGTCGATGACCTCGACGACAAGTCACAGGCGACCGGTCTCATCGACCGGATCCTGCAGCCCTTCCGGGACCCGTTCCTCCTCGACGGCGAGGAGCTGCTGACCTCGGCGAGCGTGGGGATGGTCATCAGCGGTGGGAGCGAGGTCGCCCTCGACTTCACCGAGCTCCTGCGGTGCGCCGACCTGGCGCTGTATGCGGCGAAGGAACGCGGCAAGGGCCGCGTGGAGGTGTACCACGACGACCTCCACACCCGGATGGTCAGCCGCGCCACGCAACGCTCCGAGCTCTCCACCGCGATGCTCGACGGACAGTTCGCACTGGTCTACCAGCCACTCGTGCTGATCGACACCGGGGAGATCGTCGGGTCCGAGGCACTGGTCCGGTGGAGCCACCCCGACCGTGGCGTCGTCATGCCGTCAGAGTTCATCATCATGGCCGAGGAGACCGGCCAGATCGTCGAGCTGGGACGGTGGATCCTCGACAGTGCCTGCCGGCAGTGGCGGTCGTGGGCCGACCAGGGACATGCCAGCCACCAGCTGTCCGTGAACGTGTCCGCCCGCCAGCTGCAGGAGACCGGCTTCGCCCACGAGGTCGCTGCGGTGCTGCAACGGCACCACATGGATCCCGCCCAGCTCGTCCTGGAGCTGACCGAGAGCATCTTCGCGCTCGATGGGCAGAAGATCCTGGACGAGCTGACCACCATTCGTGATCTCGGCGTCCGGCTTGCCGTCGACGACTTCGGCACGGGGTACTCCAGCCTGTCCTACCTCAAGCAGTTCCAGATCGACGAGGTCAAGGTGGACAAGTCGTTCGTCGACGACCTGGGATCGGGCAACGCCGAGGACGGGGCACTGGCCAACGCCATCGTCTCGATGGCTCAGTCGCTGCGCCTCGATGTCGTGGCCGAAGGCATCGAAGACGTCGACCAGCGCGACGAGCTGTGGTCCATGGGCTGCGGGCTGGGACAGGGCTACCTCTACTCCCGGCCGGTGCCACCCGACGAGCTGCTCCGACTTCTCACCCTGGCCGAACCGCTGGGTGATCCCTCGACCATCTCCAACCGAGCAACAGTAGCCCGGTTGCGGACACCAGTGCCGCTCGTCCGCCTTCAGAAGGCGGCAGGTGACGCCGAATGAATGTCAACCACCAAACCCGGGCCAGCCGTGCGGGCTCGATCTCACCACAGTCAGGGGACGCAATGCCGATTTCCAATCCCGCCTTCCGACCGCTCCAGGACACCCGATGGGCCGATCTGCAGCGACTGCAGACCTCATCACCGATGTATGACGCGGTGATCGAGGAGATCGACGGCAGGAGGATCAGGATCGGGGACCACTGGCTGGCCGACTTCGCCTCGTGCAACTACCTGGGCTTCGACCTCGACCCCGAGATCATCAACTCCGTCGATGCCAGCATCAGGAAGTGGGGGACCCACCCCAGCTGGTCGCGCCTGCTGGGCAACCCCCGCCCGTACCTCGAGATCGAGGAGCGACTCACCGACCTCCTGGGCGCCGACGACACCCTCGTCCTGCCGACGATCACGCACATCCACATGTCGGTCATCCCTGCCATCGCGGGTCGGGGAGAGATCTTCCTCGACGGGCAGGCACACCGCACCATCTACGACGGGTGCCGGGTCGCCAGAGGCTACGGCGCCACGCTCCGCCGCTACCCGACCGGCGATGTGGACGCCCTGGATGCCATGCTCCGGTCCTCGCCGAAGGGCAAGACCAAGCTGATCTGCACGGACGGCGTGAACAGCATGACCGGCAACACCCCCGACCTCGCGGCCCTCGCCGCGGTCGCCCGCAAGCACGGCGCCCTGTTGTATGTCGACGACGCGCACGGTTTCGGGGTCATCGGGGAGCGCTCCGAGACCGAGACGAGCCCCTATGGGAACAGGGGGAACTCGGTGGTCAAGCACGTCGGTGAGTCCTACGACGACATCATCCTCGTCGGAGGCTTCTCCAAGTCCTACTCCTCGCTGTTGGCCTTCATCGCCCTGCCGACCTGGCTCAAGGACCACCTCAAGGTCGCCGCGGCGCCCTACCTGTACTCCGGCCCGTCCCCGATGGCCTCACTGGCCACGGTGCTCTCCGGCTTCGACGTGAACGAGACCCGCGGCGACGAGATCAGGAAGTCGCTGCACCGCAAGACCGCGAAGGTTCTGGAGACCACCTCCGAGCTCGGCCTGGCGACACCCAACACGTCCGGCCTGCCGATCATCGAGCTGCCGCTGGACAACGCCGACGACATCGATGCAGTGGGTCGGTTCCTGTACGACGCGGGGATCTACGTCACCCTCGCGGCCTATCCCCTGGTGCCGCGCGCCGAGGTCGGCTTCCGGATCCAGGTGACCGCAGCCAATGGTGACGACGAGATCGACGAGCTGTGCAGCACGCTGCACCAGCTGTGCGAGCAGTTCCCGCTGCAGCGAGAGCTCGAAGAGAGCGTCGCCTGACGCTCCACCCGCACCGCATCGCTGCTGGCGCCGATCTACGACCCCGGATCTTCCGGCTGCCGTGGATCGGCGCCAGTGCGTTGTCCACCGCCGAGTCAGCGCGGACGGGTGTACCACTCGAGCGCGCCGTGCTGGTCGTCCGTGCTGTGCGACCGGACGAACCCGGCGCGACGCGCGACGCCCACTGATGCCGCGTTGTCCGGATCCGCCCGGATGACGAACTCCCGCACAGGCCAGAGCCGCGGCGCCAGGTCAACGGCCATGGTGACGGCCTCGGACGCCACACCCCGGCCCCGGAAGGGGGCGTACACGGCATACGTGAGGTTGACCTGGCCGGGCCCGAGGTAGTCCATCCCCCACTGCAGCCCGACCAACCCGGTGAGCACGCCGAACTCCCTCGACGAGAAGCCAGCTGCGCCCGGCACCACCTCGATGCCGAGGTCGAGGAGGTCGTTCCCGGACTCCCAGCGTTCCTGGGCTTCGATGAGCCAGTTCCGATGTCCTGCTTCGGTATTGCGCCGTCCCGAGAGCCGGCGCACGATCTCGTCGTCCTCGCCCGCCACCTGGGCGGCGGTGTCGTCGGACGTGAGGACGCGCAACCGCAGGCGTCCGGTCGAGGGGAGGTGCGTGGCGGCGGGGTGGGACATCTCAGACGACGGCGGCGTCGACACCGTCCGGCGCGACGAAGCCGTCGGCGGCCAGCAGGGCCAGGAAGTCCTCGGCAGGCATCGGCCAGCCCATGTGGTGGCCCTGGGCCAGGTCGACGCCCTCGAGGGCGAGCACGTCGAGCACCGCGCCGCTGCTGACGTACTCGGCCACCGTCCGCTTGCCGAGCTCGTGGGCGACCCGCACCACCGAGGACACGATGGCGCGGTCGGTGGCGTCGACGTCGCACCGTGCGACGAAGTCACCGTCGATCTTCACGTACGCGAAGGGCAGGTGCTTGAGGTAGGCGAACGACCCGAAACCGGCACCGAAGTCGTCCAGCGCGAACCGGCAGCCGTCCGCGCCGAGCCGTTCGGCGAAGGCCCTGGCCGCCACCAGGTCGGGCACGATCGCGGTCTCGGTGATCTCCAGGACCAGACCGGTGCCGTCGGCTCCGGATCGCAGCAACGCGGCCTGGACGACCTCCTCGATCTGGGAGTCGCCGACCGACCGGCCGGACAGGTTCACCGAGAGCTCGAAGTCGGGGCGGACCGCCTGGAAACGCTGCAGCAGGGGAATCGCGCGCTCGAGGACCCACCGGTCGATGGCCAGCACGAGACCGGACTTCTCGGCCTGCTCGAGGTACTCCCCCGGCGGCAGCGCATCAGGTCCTTCGCCCACGCGCAGCAGGACCTCTCCGCCGGTGACGCGGCCGCGTCCGAGGTCCCAGATCGGCTGGAGGTGGAGGCTGAACTCGTCCTGGGCGATGGCCTTCTCGATGCGCTGGGTCCATCCCAGCGTCGAGACGGCCGGCGTACCGATCGAGCCACCCGAGGCGAGCACGGCCCAGCCGTCGCGGCCACCCTGCTTCGCCTGGTACATCAGGGAGTCCGCACCGGTGAGCAGCTCCTCGGCGGTCTGGGCGCTGCCGCCCTCACCACCGATCACGACGGCGCCGACGCTCGCGGTGACGGCGTCCGCGGCCGCACCCAGCGCCGTGCTGTGCGCGCGCACCGCGACCACCAGGTGCTCGGCCACGAGCTCGGTGCCCGCGTGGTCGGTCTCCAGGAGCAGGACCGCGAACTCGTCTCCACCCAGCCGGGCCACGATGTCAGTGCTGCGGACACTCTCACGCAGGACGTCGGCCAACGACGTGAGGAGGGTGTCGCCCGCAGCGTGACCCAAGGTGTCGTTGACCTCCTTGAAGTGGTCCAGGTCGATCAGGAGCAGCGCCCCGCGGGCGCCATACCGCCGACAGAAGTCCAGGTGGCGGTCGAGCTCGACCGAGAAGCGACGGCGGTTGGCCAACCCGGTCAGCGGGTCGTGGTCGGCGAGGTGGGCGAGCTGCTGCTCGTAGGTGTGCCGCTCCGAGACGTCGGCGACGTTGACGAGCAGCTCGTCCTCACCGGGAGACGCTCCGCCGGCGAGCACGGTGCTGGAGAGGTTGAGGTGCACCTCGGCACCCAGGGAGGTCTTCACCGTCCAGTCGGTGCGGGCGCCGGCCTCTCGGGTGGTGCCGGCGAGCAGCGTGGCGATGCGGTCGTCGTCAGGCTCCCCGAGGGCTGCCAACGGCGCACCCACCAGCTGCTCCTCGGTGCGACCGAGGAGCAGGCAGAGGGAGGGGTTGACCTGGCGGACGAGGCCGTCGCGGCCGAGGACGACGATGCCGTGCGGCGCGTCGACGAACAGCCGCTGGCTGCGGTCGTGGCTGGCCCGCAGGAGGCGTTCGCGTTCGCGGTCGCGAGTGACGTCGCGCGCCATGATCAGGGCGGCACCGGAGGTCGTGGTCGTGCCCGGCAACGGACTCACCCACACCTCCTGCTCGTCACCGGTCTCGGCATCGACCAGCTCGACGACTCCTTCACGCCCCGCGATCGCCGCATCGATGAGCGGCTTGAGGAGTGCGGCGTGCTCCGGGCTGAACGCCTCGGACACGTCGCGTCCAGCCGCGGTGGCCAGCCCCTGCTTGCGGGCACCACCTCCGGTGGACAAGGAGACCTCCAGGGTCTTGTCGAGGACGATGACCGCGGTGTCGGGCAGGTGATCCATCGACAGGCGCCACAGCGCCTGCGCCTCCTTGAGCTCGCGGCGCATCTCGCTGGCCGCGGTGGTGTCCACGGCGACGCCCAGGTATCCGATGACCTTGCCGTCCTCGGAGCACAGCTCGGTCACGGCAAGACGGACCGAGATCCGGCGACCGTCCTTGCGCACGTAGGTCCACTCGCGACTCGGCATGTGGTTCTCGGCGAGGGTCGCGAAGACCGCCACGCCCGGCTCGACGCCGAGCTGGGCCGCCGCCTGGGTCATCTCACCCGCGTCGTGGATGAGCTCGTGGAGCTTGCGTCCCAACGCCTCACTGGCGTCGTACTTGAGCATGTCCTCGGCGCCGACGTTGAAGTTGGTGATGACGCCCGCCGCGTCGGTGGTGATGATGCTCGTGAGGGTGGCGCCACCCATGATGGCGCGCAGCTGGGCGCCGGCGTCGCGCTCGGCACGGTTCTGCGCGATCAGCCTCCGGATGACCCCCTGGATCCCCGGGGCTGCGAGCAGTGCCATCGCCGACCAGAGCACGGCTGCCCGCCACTCGAGGGGGGCCGCGCGGCTCGGGTCCGCGAGGTTGGTCGCCACCTCGGGGCCGAGGAAGGAGACCACGGTGACGCAGGCAGCCAGGGCGAGGTCACCCAGCGTGCCGAAGAGCGCCAGCCACACGATGGGGATGCCGACGAGGGGTCCCAGACCCGAGGAGGCGCCCCCCATGGCGTCACGCAGGACGATGACCCCGACCAGCACCAGCAGCGGTCCCACGACGTCGACCCAGGTCCGGTGGTGGCGGCGTACCGAGACCCAGCCCACGCCCAAGCCGACCACGAGGGCGGCCAGCGCGGGCAGCGCGAGGAGCGCGTCGACCGCCACCTGCGTCAGCGGGAGCACGGTCGCCGTCATGGCGCCGACCAGGAGCACCGCGAAGGCGAGGCCCTCGTACAGTCTCGGGCGGGCGCCGGTCGCAGACCTCGCGAGGTGACGGGCCGCCCGCGCGAGACTGCGGCCCGACCGCGCGAGGTCGCGCGGGCTCATGGCGTCGGGGTCCCCGCCGGGATCGAGATCAGGGCGTGGATGTCGGCCGCTGACGCGGTGGCTTCGTGGGCCCAGCTCGGCTTGAGGATCACCAGATCAGGGAGCACCCACGTCGGCCCCGTGTAGGACTCCATGGCGGCGACGAGCCGTTCGAGGTAGGGCAGGCTCGTCTCCGGCGTCACGTTGCCCACGGGAAGCTGGGGGCGGAACCGTCGACGGTCCACGTGCAGCCCCAGCTGCTGGACGACGTCAGGGATCGAGCGAGCGATGCTGACGAGCCGGTCCACGTCGCCGGTCAGCGGCGCCGACACGGACAGGTCGCCGGGCACGGTGAGCGCGAGACAACCCGCCATCTGGATGCGGGGCGGCGGCGACCACCCCTTGGCTGCGGTGTTGAGCTGCTCGATGAGCCGGGCAGCGTCGGCACGGGCGAGGTTGCCGAAGCTCGTGACGTGCACGTGCATGTCGTCGATCGAGATCGGCGCGAACTCCTCCGGACGTCCGGGCACGGAGCGGACGAGGTCCACGAGGTGTTCGACCGCCTCGCGGGGAGGGAAGAACGCGGCGTGCAGCAGCACGGGACCACTTCTCCTTCCGCCTCTGCAAGGACGTCTGCGGGACAGCCCGGGGGTCCTTCGTGGGACCTGGGGACTTTGCTCCCCGATAATAGTGGTCGGCTGTGGTGTTTCCGGGACGTTTGGGGCTCGTGGGGCCCAGACCGATCCGATCGGACGAGCCGGCCGACCCCGCGAACCACGCCCGGACCCGGCGGTGGCAGCGTCCTGTGGCCGCACGTAGGGTCGGACCATGCCACAGACCGTCAAGGGCGTCATCGCCCGCAGCAAGGGTGCCGACGTCGAGCTCGTCGACATCGTCGTGCCCGACCCCGGCCCCGGAGAGGCGGTCGTGAAGATCGCGTCGTGCGGGGTGTGCCACACCGACCTGCACTACCGCGAGGGTGGCATCAACGACGAGTTCCCCTTCCTGCTCGGGCACGAGGCTGCCGGGGTGGTCGAGGCGGTCGGCGAGGGCGTCACCGAGGTCGCGCCGGGTGACTTCGTCATCCTCAACTGGCGGGCGGTCTGCGGCCAGTGCCGCGCGTGCGCCAAGGGCAAGCCGTGGTACTGCTTCGCCACCCACAACGCGAAGCAGAAGATGACCCTGACCGACGGCACGGAGCTGTCCGCCGCACTCGGCATCGGCGCCTTCATCGAGAAGACCCTGGTCGCTGCCGGGCAGTGCACCAAGGTCGACGCCGAGGCCGACGCCGCAGCGGTGGGCCTGCTCGGGTGCGGGGTGATGGCTGGTTTCGGTGCCGCCGTCAACACCGGCGGGGTCGGACGCGGTGACTCCGTGGCCGTCATCGGCTGCGGCGGGGTGGGCAACGCCGCCATCGCCGGTGCTGCCGTCGCCGGGGCGACGACGATCGTGGCCGTCGACGTCGACGACCGCAAGCTCGAGGTGGCCAGGTCCTTCGGCGCGACCCATACCGTCAACGGCCGGGACGAGGACGTCGTCGCTCGGGTCCGCGAGCTCACCGGCGGGTTCGGCGCCGATGTGGTCGTCGAGGCCGTAGGGCGACCGGAGACCTACGAGCAGGCGTTCTACGCCCGTGACCTCGCCGGCACGGTGGTCCTGGTCGGTGTCCCGACCCCCGAGCAGCAGGTCACCCTGCCGATGATCGAGATCTTCGGTCGCGGCGGTGCGCTGAAGTCCAGCTGGTACGGCGACGCCCTGCCCTCGCGGGACTTCCCGATGCTCGTCGACCTCTACCGCCAGGGCCGCTTCGACCTCGACGCCTTCGTGTCCGAGCGCATCGGCCTCGGTGATGTCGAGGAGGCGTTCGCCAAGATGCAGCGCGGCGAGGTCCTGCGGTCGGTCGTGATCGTGTGAGCGACTCCGGTATGCCGTCCATCGCGCCGTCCGCGGGGGGTGTACGGGTCGAGCGGCTCGTCACGTCGGGGCAGTTCGAGCTCGACGGTGGCAGCTGGGACGTCGACAACAACGTCTGGGTCGTCGGCGACGCCAAGGAGTGCGTGGTCATCGACGCCGCCCACGACGGTCGCGCGATCGTCAAGTCGATCCACCGCGATCGCAAGGTCGTCGGCGTCATCAGCACCCACGCGCACAACGACCACATCAACGCCGTCGGCGAGGTCTGCGACGGCACCCGCGCCCCGGCCTACCTGCACCCCGCCGACCGGATGCTCTGGGACGAGCTCTACCCCGTGACCCCCGACCACGAGCTGGCCGACGGCCAGGTCATCACCGTCGGCGACGTGGACCTGCACGTCATCCACACCCCCGGCCACACCCCGGGATCCTGCTGCCTCTACGCGCCCACGCTCGGCGTCCTGTTCACCGGCGACACGCTGTTCAACGGTGGCCCCGGCGCGACCGGGCGCTCCTACAGCGACTTCGACACGATCATCGACTCGATCCGCGACAAGGTCCTGACCCTGCCCGACGAGACCGTCGTGCTCACCGGACACGGTGACTCGACCGTCATCGGCGCCGAGGCACCCCACCTCCAGGAATGGGTCGACCGCGGCCACTGACGGCCCGCCCGGGGTGGCTCCGGTGGAGGGTCGGCGAGGTCAGGCTGTTCCCTTGAGCTCGGGGAACTGGTCGTCGCGGAACTCCTCGGACAACGACTGACCGCCGTCGAAGGCGTGCTGCTCGCGATCTCGCAGCTCCACCCGCCGGATCTTGCCCGAGATGGTCTTGGGCAGCTCGAAGAACTCGATGCGGCGCACCCGCAGGTAGGGCGCGAGGTGCTCGCGTGCGTGGGCGAGGATCGCCTTGGCGGTCTCGGCGTCGGGCTCCCACCCGGCGGCCAGGGCGACATACGCCTTGGGCACGGCGAGCCGCGTCGCGTCGGGGGCGGGCACCACCGCGGCCTCGGCCACGGCGGGGTGCTCGATGAGGACGCTCTCGAGCTCGAACGGCGAGATCTTGTAGTCGCTGGCCTTGAACACGTCGTCGGTGCGGCCGATGTAGGTGATGTAGCCGTCCGCGTCCCGCGAGGCGACGTCACCGGTGTGGTACCAGCCGTCGGCCATCGCCTCGGCCTGCCGCTCGACGTCGCCGAGGTAGCCGCTCATGAGGTTGACGGGGTGCTTCGACAGGTCGAGGACGATCTCCCCCTCGTCGCCCTCCTTCCCGGTGAGCGGGTCCACCAACGCGACGGGCACTCCGGGCATCGGCCTGCCCATCGAACCGGGCTTGAGCCGTTCGCCCGCGATGTTGCCGATCTGCAGGGTCGTCTCGGTCTGGCCGTAGCCGTCGCGGATGGTCAGCCCCCAGGCCTTCTGCACCTGGCTGATCACCTCGGGGTTGAGCGGCTCCCCCGCGGCCAGCAGCTCGCGCAGCGACCCGCTGCCACCCCCGAGGTCAGCCTGGATCAGCATGCGCCACACCGTGGGTGGGGCGCAGAACGTCGTCACCCCGGCCCGCCGGATCTGCTCGAGCAGGGTCGCGGCGTCGAACCGCGCGTAGTTGTGGACGAAGATCGTCGCTTCGGCGATCCACGGGGCGAAGAAGCACGACCAGGCGTGCTTGGCCCAGCCCGGGGAGCTGATCGCGAGGTGCACGTCGCCGGGTCGGGCGCCGATCCAGTACATCGTCGACAGGTGCCCGACGGGGTAGGAGACCTGGGTGTGCTCGACCAGCTTGGGCCTGCTCGTCGTCCCCGACGTGAAGTAGACGAGCAGCGGGTCCGTGGCAGCGGTCACCCCCTCGAACGGATGCCCTTGCGCCGCATACGAGTCCGCATAGTCGTGCCACCCCTCACCGCCGCCCACGCTGATGCGCACGTAGTCGCCCGGCACCTGCTCGAACTTCGCCGTGTCACCGGAGTTGGCCACCACGATCCGCGCGCCGCCTCGGTCGACGCGGTCGCGCAGGTCGCCCGGGCCGAGCGCCGAGGTGGTGGGCATGATGACCGCCCCCAGCTTGGCCACGGCGAGCATGGTCTCCCAGAGCTCGACCTGGTTGCCGAGCATGAGCAGGACCCGGTCGCCCTTGCCGACGCCGAGGTCGGACAGCCAGGCGGCCACCTGGTCGGAGCGCGTCGCCATCTGGTCGTAGCTGACCCGCTGCTCGGAGCCGTCCTGCTCGACGATCCACAGGGCAAGCCGGTCGTTGCCGCGGGCCACCGCGTCGAACCAGTCCACCGCCCAGTTGAAGCGCTCACCCACGTCCGGCCAGGCGAACTCGGTGACGGCCCGGTCGTGCTGGCCGGAGAGCCGCACGAGGGTGTCGCGCGCCTCCCGGTATGCGGCGGTGCCGGGGTGCGGCGCGGGGGCGGACGTCGTCGTCATGCCCCCGACCCTGCTACGACTGGCCGAGGTCGGCAAGCAGGGTCGTGAACCACTGCTGGGTCACGTCGAAGGCCTTGCCGCCCTTGATCCGGTCGAACTCGATCGCCCGCAGCTCGTCGCCGCGTTCCTCGTCCTGCCCGACCACCCCGGACTCGCCGCGCAGCGCGGCGTCGACGGCGTAGTCGGTGCACTGCCGGATCAGGGCGAGGTCGGCGTCGTTGGCCGCCGCCGAACGGGCGAAGTAGCCGCTCTTCTGCACGAGCACCTTGTCGGCCCCGAGCAGCCCGGCGAACTGCTTGGCGAACCACTGGCCCGGGTTGATCTTGTCGATCTGCACGTGCCCGAACGGGTCGCGCGGCACCTCGGCCCCGGACTCCTCCAGCGACGCGACGATCTCGGCCAACCCTGCACCCTCGGAGATGAACAGGTTCACGCCGTCGGACTCGTCCATGACGGTGCGCAGCCGCTCGGCCTCCTCGGCGATGTCGAAGGGGCGCTCGGGGACGAACACGGCGTGGACGTCCCAGCGCTCCGGCGAGCTCTCGAGCCAGCCGGCGAACTGCGATCCCTGCACCCAGCGGTGGTGCTCGAGCGCCGTCGCCGCGGTGAGCCAGCCGCAGTTGCGGCCCATGACCTCGTGGACGACCAGCATGCGGGGGTTCGAGGAGTGCTCGGCGATGATGTTGCGCGCATAGGTCGCGCCCTGCTCGGCCGCGGTCCAGGCACCGAGGGACTGGCGGATCGGGACGACGTCGTTGTCGATCGTCTTGGGCAGGCCGACCACGGTGAGCTCGTAGCCGTTGGAGTGCAGGTAGGCCGCGAGGTCGGCCGCGGTGCCGTTGGTGTCGTCGCCGCCGATGGTGTGCAGGACGTCGACCTCGTCGCGGCTCAGCTGTTCCGCGGCGACGTGCAGCGGGTCCTGGCCCTCCTGCACCAGACCGCGCTCGACGCAGTCGGCCACGTTGGTGAGCTTGACCCGGCTGTTGCCGATCGGGCTGCCGCCGAACGCGTGCAGGCGGTGCGCGTTGGCCCGTACCTCGTCGGTGACCTCGACCGAGTCGCCGGTGAGCAGGCCGGCATACCCGTTCCGGTAGGCCAGGATCCGGACGTCTGGAGCGACCTCGGAGTACCGCTCGATGAGCCCACCCACGGCAGAGGACAGGCAGGGCGCGAGGCCACCGGCGGTCAACATGGCGACGGTCTTCACAGGCATGCGCCCACTCTGCCGTGTCCGGGTGGAGGCGACCAGAGCGGCGTCAGCGGATGGACATCGCGAGGTCAGCTGTCCTTGCAGGGACGCGAGACCGTCGGCACCTCCGCCTGGGGCCGCTCGGGCAGCGGCGGGACGTCGGCCTCGGGCGTCAGGTCGGTGTAGGCGTTGCCGATGACGAGGTCGAGGCGGGTGCCCTTGCGGTCGATCTTGAGCAGCTCCGCCCCGGGCACGTGCTGCTTGAGCAGCGCCGCCGCGAGGTCGCCGTCCTCGCCGTAGCGGATGACGGCGGTGCCGAGCTGCATGGTCTGCAGGGGGTCGTTCGAGACCTCCTTCACCCTGAAACCGCGAGCCTTGACCTGGTCGGCGACGACCTTGGCCAGCCCGGTCTTGTAGGTCGTGTTGTAGACGTTGACCGAGACCTCGGAGGGGATCGGCTTGAGGCGCTCGGGCATGGCCACGAGGTCCTGGTAGCCGATGCCGACCACGACGTCGACCGAGGTGTCCTTGCGGCCGTCGGCGAAGAGCTTCGAGCCGGGGATCTGCGAGGCGACCAGCAGCGCCTGGTCGAGGCCGGTCGGACCGTGGTGGATCACTGCCGGCTGCGTGACGTACCAGGACTCCGGCGCGTTGCTGATGCCGCCGACCTTGAACGTGCGCTTGGCCAGGCCTGCCGCGACCTTGGCCGCCGTGCCGTCGACGCCGGTGGCGTTCATGACGTTGACCGTGAACGAACCCCGGGCGGGGGCGGGCACGACGGTCGGCTGGCAGACCGGCTTCGGGGGGGCCGGAGTCATCCAGCCGGTGGAGTAGGCCGCGGTCATGCTCGCGGTCCCGAGGAGCACCCCGGGGATGGTCACGAACAGCATCATCTGACGCAGCCGGTGCGCTCGCCACACCTGTGTCGGTGTGCGGTCCTCGTTCTTCATCCCTACCCCCTGGCTCCTGCTCCGAAGTCTTTCTCAATGGTCACATCAGTCACACGCGTCACATGTCAAGCGACACGCTCACCCGCCGGTTTCGTCACCGAGACGTGACGATCCTGCGGCGGTGCGAGGATGTCGGCCCATGACGTGGTCATCGACCGTTCTCGCAGCCCCGCACCGGCGGCTCCGTCCCGGCTTCGCTGCCGGTGCGGCCCTGCTGCTCGCCGTCGCCGCGTGTGGCGGGCCGGACGCGCTCGAGGGCACCGTCGTGTCCGCCGGCGCAGCGGGTCAGGACGACCAGCCCCTGGGAGGGGGCCGGTTGGCGGTGCTCGACGACGACGGCCTGCGCGACTTCCTCGGCGCGGCAGGGATCGACACTCCCCCGGACTCAGAGCTGGCCTACCTCGGTGGCCGGGTGCGGCGTGACGACGTCACACGAGCCGGCGGCTCGCTGGTGACGATCGACGACGAGGGCAAGTTTACGCTGAGGACGACGGGTCGTCGGACCATCTGCCTGCTGGTCGAGACTCCCCAGGTCGATGTGCTGCGCGGGTGCGCGAACCTCGACCTGCCAGCCACCGGGACCCTCACGCTCGCGGTCGGCAAGGACCAGCTCAGGGCCGTCCTGAAGGGCTGAGCCTCAGACGACCACCAGGTCGCGGGCCACCAGCTCGGCGACCTGCACCATGTTCAGCGCCCCACCCTTGCGCAGGTTGTCACCGCAGATGAAGAAGTCGAGGGTGTTGGGGAAGTCCAACGCCTGGCGCAGCCGCCCCGCGAACCGCGGGTCCGAACCGACCGTGTCGTTGGGCGTCGGGAACTCGAAGGTCTCCGGGTCGTCGAGGACGACGACGGCGGGGGCCTCGACCAGCGCCTGCCGCGCCTCGGCCACGTCGATGGGACGGGCGAACGTGGCGTGCACCGCCACCGAGTGCGTCGAGATCACCGGGCACCCGCACGCAGGTCGCCGAGACCCGCAGGTCGGGAAGGCCGAGCACCTTGCGGGTCTCGTTGCGGATCTTCAGCTCCTCGGAGGTCCAGCCGTCCTCGGCGGCCGTGCCGATCCACGGCAGGACGTTCAGCGCGAGCGGCGCAGGGAACGGCGAGTCGGTTCCGAGCTCGAACTCGATCAGGCGCCGTACGTCGCCCGGCTGGTGACCCAGCTCGCGGTGACCGGCGACCACCTCGATCTCGTCGTGCAGGCGCGCCATACCGGCCCGTCCCGCACCGGAGGCGGCCTGGTAGGTGGCCACGACGAGCTCGGTGAGCTCCCACCCTGCGTGCAGCACGCCGAGGGCGTCGATGATCGTCAGCGTCGTCGCGCCCGGGCTGGCGATGATGCCCTTGGGACGGTGGTGGATCTGGTGGGGGTTGACCTCGGGCACGACGAGCGGGATGTCGGGGTCACCACGCAGCGCGGAGCTGTTGTCGATGACGACCGTCCCCCGCGCGGCGGCGATCTGGGCCCATTCGGCCGCGATCTTGGCGGGCAGGTCGACCAGC
The DNA here is from genome assembly GCA_963731235.1 of uncultured Actinomycetota bacterium. GTDB lineage: Bacteria > Actinomycetota > Actinomycetes > Actinomycetales > Dermatophilaceae > Pedococcus. The sequence goes on from CAVSUT010000019.1 coordinate 414,308, forward strand.
GCGATGTCGACGCCGTCGAAGAACTCGGGCGTCAGGCGCTGCACGACGATGTCGCGTCCGCAGACGGTCAGCTCGGTCCCCGCGTCCTCGGGCGCGGCAGCGGCACGGATCTCACCCCAGATGTCCTCCCGCATCGCGAGCACCTGCTGCGTGACCCGCCCCACGGCGCCGGTCGCGCCGACCAGGGCAAGGGTCGGGCGGGGGGCCTTGGAGGCGAGGGAGGTCACCGTCCGGAGCCCCCGTAGACGACGGCTTCCCCGTCGGCGGAGTCCAGGCCGAACGCGGTGTGGACCGCACGGACGGCGTCGTCGAGCAGGTCGGCGCGGGTGACGACGGAGATGCGGATCTCGGAGGTGGAGATCATCTCGATGTTGACCCCGCTGTCGGCCAGCGCCTTGAAGAACGTCGCCGAGACCCCGGGGTGCGACCGCATGCCGGCACCGACGAGCGAGAGCTTGCCGATCTGGTCGTCGTACTGGATCGAGCCGAAACCGACCGACTCCTGGACCTTGCGCAGCGCGTGCACACCGGTCTGGCCGTCGGTCTTGGGGCAGGTGAACGAGATGTCGGTCAGTCCGGTGTCCGTGGCGGACACGTTCTGCACGATCATGTCGATGTTGATCTCGGCATCGGCGCAGGTCCGGAAGATCTCTGCGGCCTTGCCGGGGTGGTCTGGTACGCCGACGACGGTGATCTTGGCTTCGCTCCGGTCGTGGGCGACACCAGCGATGATGGGGGCTTCCACAGCGTCTCCTTCGGTGGTGTCCGTGACGATGGTGCCCTCCTTCGAGGAGAAGGAGCTGCGGACGTGGATCGGGATGGCGAAACGGCGTGCGTACTCGACGCTGCGCAGGTGCAGCACCTTCGAGCCGGACGCTGCGAGCTCGAGCATCTCCTCGTTGGAGATGCGGGTGATCTTGCGGGCGGCCGGGACGATGCGCGGGTCGGCGGTGAAGACACCGTCGACGTCGGTGTAGATCTCGCACACGTCGGCGCCGAGAGCCGCCGCGAGCGCGACAGCGGTCGTGTCGGTGCCACCGCGGCCCAGCGTGGTGATCTCCTTGGTGTCCTGGCTGACGCCCTGGAACCCCGCGACGATGACGATGTGGCCCTTCTCGAGGGCGTCGGTCACCCGGCCGGGGGTGACGTCGATGATCCGGGCCTTGCCGTGGGTGGAGTCGGTGATGACGCCGGCCTGGCTGCCGGTGAACGACCGCACGGTGTAGCCGAGGTCGGCGATGGCCATCGCGACGAGCGACATCGAGATGCGCTCGCCGGCGGTGAGCAGCATGTCCATCTCGCGCGGCGGCGGCTGGGGGCTGACCTCGTTGGCGAGGTCGAGCAGCTCGTCGGTGCTGTCACCCATGGCCGAGACCGCCACGCACACGTCGTTGCCGGCCTTCTTGGCCTCGGTGATCCTGCGGGCGACCCGCTTGATGCTGGCGGCATCAGCCAGCGATGAGCCGCCGTACTTCTGGACGACGATCGGCACGGTGGAACTCCTGGGGACCAGACGAGGGGCTGCGGCGGGCGGCGTGGGATCCACGCACGCGGCGCACAGTCTATCGACCGTCCTCATGGTGGGACCCGCCAACCGTATGGCGGACCGCCGCCCAGGCGCGCGCCCTGCCCGGCCCAGCCCCGCCCGCCCTGCACTGCCCTGCGTCCCTCGAGTCTTTGAGCGCCTGACCCGGTCAGGGCATGGTCAGACGCTCCAAGACTCGGCCGTCGTCCCTGGTGGAGGCGGAACGGACTTCGGCGAGTTCTCGTCGAACCCACGTCCCAGCCTCGACCGAGGGAGTTGACTGCACCCATGACCATCGAGGTTCAGGGGGTCCGCCGCGCGTTCGGCGACGTCCTCGCGGTCGACAGCATCAGCCTCACCGCCGCACCGGGCGAGGTCACGGCGCTGATCGGCCCCAACGGCTCCGGCAAGACCACCTTGCTCCTCATGCTCGCGACGCTGCTCGTCCCCGACCAGGGAGCGATCCGCATCGACGGCCTCGACCCGGTGACCCAGCCGACGCAGGTGCGCGCCCGCATCGGATGGATGCCCGACGGGTTCGGCACCTGGGACGCGCTCACGGTGAGGGAGGTCCTGCACACCGTCGCCGCGGCATACCGGATCCCGCCCGACCAGGCCCGCGCCCGCACCGCCGAGCTCCTCGCGACCGTCCACCTCGAGGACCTCGGCGACCGGCGCGCCCGCGTCCTGTCCCGCGGGCAGAAGCAGCGTCTCGGCCTGGCCCGTGCCCTCATCAACGACCCCAGCGTGCTGCTGCTCGACGAACCGGCGTCGGGCCTGGACCCCCGCAGCCGGATCGAGCTGCGCGACATCCTGCGCGCGCTGGCCGCCGAGGGGAAGACCGTCCTGGTGTCGAGCCACATCCTCACCGAGCTGCAGGAGGTCGCCGACCGGGCCGTCATCGTGGCCCGCGGCCGCAGCCTGGAGACCCAGCGGCTGGACGCCGACTTCGTCTCGACCGGTCCCGCGTCGTGGCGCATCGACTCCCTCGACCTCGAGCGCCTCACCGCCTGGCTCGCCGAGCACCGCGTGCCCGCCCGGCGGGTGGGCGGTGGCCTCACGGAGGTGGAGGTGTCGGGCGAGGAGAACGCCGCCCGACTGCTCGCCGACGTGGTCCGCGACGGTATCCGCGTCACGGCGTTCGCCCCCAGCCAGGGCGCCCTCGAATCGGCCTACCTCGCAGCGACGGAGGACCGGCGATGAGCTGGCACGGGATCAGGACGGTCGCCACCCTCGAGCTGCGGCAGCGGGTGCGGACCTCGAAGTGGCCCATCGTGCTGGCCGTCTGGGTCGCCGTCATCGGCCTCGTGGCCTTCTTGTCGTACTGGGCCACCAACGACGAGCAGCTGCGTTCCGGCGAGGCGATGTACGACATCGTCATCTTCTTCGTGCTCGGCCTGGCCATGCTCATCGTCCCCTCGCTCACCGCGACCTCGGTCAACGGCGACCGCGAGCACGGGGTGCTGGCCACCCTGCAGACGACCCTGCTCACGCACTGGGACATCGTGCTGGGCAAGCTGGCGGCGGCCTGGGCGATCTCGATGGCGTTCCTCGTCAGCGCGCTGCCGTTCATGGCGTGGGCGTGGTTCGAGGGTGGCGTCTCCGGCAGCCGGATCGTGCTCTCCCTGGTGGTCCTGGTGCTGGTGCTGGCGGTGGTCTGCACGCTCGGCCTGATGTTCTCGACGCTGACGGCCCGGCCGATCGCCTCGGCCGTGCTGACCTACCTGACGATGGGCGCCCTGGTGTTCGGGACGACCATCGGCTTCGGGCTCTCGGCGTTCCTCGTCACCGCGGAGGAGCAGCAGCAGGTGTTCGGGATCCCGGACAACTGGTGGGAGACGCACCAACCGCCGAACATCGACCCCGCCGACCCCAACCTCACCCCGGAGCAGCTCGAGCAGCTCAACAACGTCGGCCAGCCCACGCGGGAGGACTGCACGACGTTCACGCGGACGACACAGGTCCCGCACACCGAGCGGATCTGGTGGATGCTGCCACTCAACCCCTTCGTCGTCGTCGCCGATGCGGCACCCTCGGAGCCGCGCAAGGACAACGGTCAGTTCTCCTCCGGCTTCACCCCGATGAGGTGGATCAGCGGCGGGGCCAGGATGGCGCGCAACGGACCGGATGCCGTGGTCGACGAGTGCACGAACCAGGTCGGCACCGAAGGGGTCTACGTCGACCCCATGGAGAAGGCGCTCGAGTCAGACCCGGTGTGGCCGTACGGGTTGGCCTTCCTGCTGCTCGCCGGAGCAGGTGCGGCAACGGTCGCCGGACGTCGCCTCAAGACGCCGATCAGGCGTCTGCCGAACGGCACCCGCATCGCCTGACAGCGTGCGGGCGTGGGACCCGGACCAGTGCGTCAGGGGTGCAGGGCGTCGAACTCGGCCTCGGCGATGGTCTCCTCGTCGGCGTCGAGCCGGATGTGACCCAGCACGGACTGCAGGACGCGCAGGGCAGCTGCCGCCCGCTCGCCCCAGTCGGAGAGGTAGCTGAACTGCCACCACCACAGCGCCTCGGACAACCGCCCTGCGTCGTGGTGGCGCAGGCCGTGGGCCAGGGCGCCCGCGACGACGGCGATGTCGTTGGACAGCGAACCCGTCGTGAGCTCGGTGGAGGTGACCGGGTCGACGAGGTCGGCGTAGTCGTCCAGGCCATCGAAGAGGTTCGCGAACCCGGTGCGCAGCGGGTCGAGCTCGGGGTCGGTCGTGTCGGCCTCGAAGCGCTCCGCCGGGACGATGTCCTGGATCGCGGCCAGCCTCGTGCCCATGACCAGGGCCTGTGACAACGCGAGCAACGTCATCGGGATCGCGGCATCCGGCGCTGCGCCGGAGGCGACCTCGGTCACCGTCGCCAGGTAGTGCCGGGCGTCGTTGGCCGACTCGTCGGCCAGCATCCGCAGGTCGTCAGACATCGAGCAACCGCCTTCCTTCGAACGCCCGACCGAGGGTGACCTCGTCGGCATACTCCAGGTCGCCACCCACCGGGAGCCCGGAGGCGAGGCGGGTGACCTTCAGGCCCATCGGCCGCAGGAAGCGGGCGAGGTAGCTCGCGGTCGCCTCGCCCTCGAGGTTGGGGTCGGTGGCGATGATGACCTCGGTGACCTCGCCGGATGCGAGGCGGGTCATCAGCTCCTTGATCCGCAGGTCGTCGGGCCCGACGCCCTCGATCGGGCTGATCGCCCCACCGAGCACGTGGTAGCGGCCGCGGAACTCACGGGTGCGCTCGACGGCCACGACGTCCTTGGGCTCCTCGACCACACAGATCGCGGTGCCGTCGCGGCGGGGGTCCGCACAGATCCTGCACTGCTCGCCCTCGGCGACGTTGCCGCACGTCGCGCAGAACCGCACCCGGGCCTTGACCTCGGTGATGGACTCGACGAGACGGGTCACGTCCACGGCGTCGGACTGCAGCAGGTGGAAGGCGATCCGCTGAGCACTCTTGGGGCCCACGCCGGGCAACCGGCCGAGCTCGTCGATCAGGTCCTGGACCACGCCTTCGTACACACGGGTGAGCCTATGCCCTCCGGGTGTCGCTCACCGGTCAGCCCTCGTCGATGACCTTGCCGCCGAGGATCCGTTCGATGACCGGGCGACCCACGTCGCCGACGGCCTCGATGTCCTCGTCGTCGTCGCGGGCGGCGCTGTCGTCGGCGATGTAGGCCTCGGGGGTGCGCTCGGGCTGCTCCGCGGCCACCTCGGCCTTGGCGCGGGCGAGCAGCGAACCCGCGGGGGCAGGGCTGACCGCGATCGCCGGGGCACCGGGTGCGCCCTCGGTCGCCCACGAGGGGCCGCTGCCGGATGCCGAGGGTGCGCTGGCCCAGCCGCCGTCGCCGGACTCCGGCGCGGGGGCGGTCGACGGTGCGACGGCACCGCTCGCGGCATAGGCCGAGGCTGCCCGCCCGCCGGCGTCTGCGCCCCCTGCACCGGAGTCGCCCGGCCCTTGGTGGTGGAAGCCCCGCGAGGTGTCCTCCGGGCGCACCACCGGGTGGGAGTCGCCACTGGGGGCCGACAGCCGGGCGTCGGGCACGGGGATGCCCTCCACGCGGGCGTCCACCCCGAGCACGTCGATCAGGGCCTGGCGCACCAGGTCGGCGTGCGGTCCGTGCCGGAAGGTGTTGGCGATGCCGACGGTCGAGATGCCCAGCACGACCCGGCGGCCGTCGAACTCGTGCACCGTCGCGTGCTCGGACAGCAGGGTCCACGTGGTGCGCTTGTGCTTGAAGATCCAGCCGAGGATGTCGGGCCAGGCGCGCCGGATCGCCGCGGTGTCCATGCCACCGGGCGCGCGGGGCGGCTCGTCGGCTGCGTCGGCGTCGGGACTGCCGGCGTCGGGACCTGCGGCGTCGGCGATGCCCGCGTCCGGAGCCGTCGAGGAGGTATGCGGCGTGCTCGCCGCCCGCGGATCGACCCCACCGGGACCGGTCGCGTTGGACGCTGCCGCCGGCTCCTCGCGGTCGACTCGCTGGGGTTGTTCGGATTGTTCGGGTTGTTCGGGCTCGGGCTGCCGGGGCTGACGTGGCTGCGGCTCAGGCTGGTCGCCGGAGCGGGAGGACCCCTCCGATCGGGACGGCGTGGCGGGACCGGCCGCGGCAACAGCCGGGCGTGCGACCGGTGCGGCCGTCGCAGCCGAGGGTGCGGCCGCTGCAGCCGGAGGGGCGGCCGGTGCCGCAGCGGAGGCGACGGGCTGGACGGGTGCCGGCGCCCGAACTGCGGCCGAGGGCACTCCCTCGACGTCGAGGCGACGCTCGAGGCGGTCGAGCCGCGCGGCATACCCGCTCTCGCCGGAGGCTCCCGGGAGCAGGACGCGCGCGCAGATGAGCTCGAGCTGCAGGCGCGGCGCGGTCGCCCCGGTCATCTCGGTCAGGCCGGCGTTGACGATGTCGGCGGCCCGCGAGAGGGCGCCGCTGCCGAACGCCGCGGACTGCTCCCGCATGCGTTCGAGCTGGTCCTCGGGCAGGCCGCGCAGCACCGAGGAGGCGCCGTCGGGGACAGCGGCCACGACGATGAGGTCACGCAGCCGTTCGAGCAGGTCCTCGACGAACCGGCGCGGGTCCAGGCCGGTCTCGATGACCCGGTCGACCTGGTGGAACACCCCGGCTGCGTCGCCCACGGCGAAGGCGTCCATGGTCGCGTCGAGGAGCTCGCCGTCGGTGAACCCGAGCAGGGCGGCAGCACCCTCGTAGGTGAGCCCCTCGTCGGTCGAGCCGGCGATGAGCTGGTCGAGCACGGACAGCGAGTCTCGGACCGAGCCGCCACCGGCCCGCGTCACGAACGAGAGGACGCCCGGCGCGACGGCCACACCCTCCTGGACGCACAGTCGCTGCATGTAGTCGGACAGCTGGCCGGGCGGCACGAGGCGGAAGGGGTAGTGGTGGGTGCGGCTGCGGATCGTGCCGATGACCTTCTCGGGCTCGGTCGTCGCGAAGACGAACTTCACGTGCTCCGGCGGCTCCTCGACGATCTTGAGCAGGGCGTTGAAGCCCTGCGGCGTGACCATGTGGGCCTCGTCGATGATGTAGATCTTGTAGCGGCTCTGCGCCGGGCCGTAGGACGCGCGTTCGCGCAGGTCACGGGCGTCGTCGACGCCACCATGGCTGGCCGCGTCGATCTCGATGACGTCAACCGATCCGGACCCACCCCGGGCGAGCGCCACGCACGAGTCGCAGACGCCGCACGGATCGGGCGTCGGGCCCTGCGCGCAGTTCAGGCAGCGGGCCAGGATGCGCGCGCTGGTGGTCTTGCCGCAGCCTCGGGGGCCGGAGAAGAGGTAGGCGTGGTTGACCCGACCCGTGCGCAGCGCCTGCATCAGCGGCTCGGTCACGTGCTCCTGGCCGATGACGTCGGCGAAGGACTCGGGCCGGTAGCGGCGGTACAGGGCGGTGCTCACGGTCGGAACCCTAGTCGGCCCACCTGACACCGGACAGCCGCTGTCGGGCCCCGCTGGCACAGTGACGCCATGACCGCAGCACCTGCCCTGACGCGCTTCGCCGAGACCATCGACGCCCGCGACTGGGCGTCGCTGCGCGACCTGTTGGCACCCGGCTTCACCGCCCACTTCGTGCACACCGGCCAGACCTTCGACCGCGACGGGTGGGTGGCGTTCAACAGCGACTACCCCGGCCACTGGCGCTTCCGGTGGGAGGACGTCGTCGTCGCGGGCGACCGCGGCGCCGGGAGGGCGCGGGTCAGCAACGGCGAGCAGACCTTCCACGTCGCGAGCTTCGTGACCGTCGACCCCGACGGGCTGATCGGCGAGCTCGTCGAGGTGTGGACCGAGGAGTCTGCCTCGGGCCAGTGATCCCGGACCAGGTGCCGGTGCCAGACTGTCGACGACGACAGGGGATCCATGGCAGCGCGACGCAAGCAGGCCGGCACCACCGAGAAGACCAGGGCGAGTCCGCTCGTCCTCGAGGTCAAGGGGGCGGGCAAGGACATCGAGGGATCGGTGCTGCTGGCACCGATCGACCTCAAGGCCAAGGCCGGTCAGTGCATCGTGCTGCGCGGCCCGAACGGCAGTGGCAAGACGACGCTGCTGCGCATCCTCGCCGGGGCGCTCGAGCCGTCGGTCGGGACCGCCACGTTCAACGGAGCACCCCTGGACGAGCGCGACCCGGCCACCCGGGCAGGCGTGGCGTCGCTGGTGGGTTCGCCCACGGCATACCGGGACCTCACCGTCATCGACCACCTCGTCCTCATCGACTCCACGTGGGGCGGGCAGATCTCGACCGCTGACGAGCGCGCCGACGACCTGTTGGTGACCCTGGAGATCGACCACCTGTCGGAACGGTTCCCCCACGAGCTGTCCTCGGGCCAGCAACAGCTGTTCCACCTCGCGATGGTGCTCTTCCGCCCCTCCCGCGTCCTGCTGCTCGACGAGCCCGAGCAGCGTCTCGACACCCACAAGCGCGAGCTGCTCACCCGCCTGCTCATCGAGCGCAAGACTGCGGGCGCCACGCTGGTCATCGCCTGTCACGACCCCGTCATGACGGAGGCGATCGCGGACCGCGTCGTGGACGTGGCGGGCGTATGAGCGCGGACCCCCACCCCCCGGAGCCCGGACCGAGGACCGACCGCGAACGCCTCGCCCAGGCGCGCAAGGTCATCCGCGGCGGCCTGCCCGAGGAGGGCAACGGCAACGCGATCTACGCCGCATACGTCGCCGTCATCGCCTCACTGGTCTACGGCGTGCCGGCCTCGCGGGCGTTCTTCAAGTTCGTCGACCCCGAGTGGATCTCGCGGCACCTGACCGGGATCCAGGGCGTCCTCGTGGTGGGCGCGGCCATCGTGGGCGTCCTGCTCCTGGGCTACCGGCTCGGCTCGGTGCGCGGTCCCGTCGTGCCGGACCTGCCCTACCTCGACCACGTCGCGGCCAGCGCGCTCGACCGTGCCGTGGTGCTGCGCCGCTGGTGGCGGATCAGCCTGGTGGGGTGCCTCGTCGCCGGCCTGCTCACCGGTGCCGTCGTCGGCACGGGGATGGTCACGGCCGGCGTCGCGTCCCTGCTGGCCCTGGTGCCCACCACCCTCGGGGGGCTCCTCGTCGGTGCGGCGCTCGGGGGTTCGTGGCTGTGGGGCCAGGTGCGGTCCTGGCCCACCGGCGACCGCGGCGCGGGCACCCTGCTGCGTGGTCGACGTTCGCTGCGCGCCCTGCACCACGTCGGCCTGCGCACGCAGTCGGCCCGCGCCGTGACCATGGGTGGGGCGGTCCTCGCCGGTGACCTGCGCGCCGCCCGGCTCGACGTGGCGGCCCCGAGCAGCCGCCTGCGCCGGACCCGGTTGCGCGCCCGCGGCCGGGTCGCCGTCGTCGCAGAGCGCGACCTGCTCGGCCTGCGCCGCTCCCCCGGCACGCTCCTGGTCGGTCTCGTGCTGTCGGCGGCCGGGTGCTGGGCGTTGGCCCACTCCACGACCCCGGGGGTGCCCAGCATCGTGGCCTTCGCCGGTGTGCTCGCCGCCTACCTCGGGTATGGCGCGTGGTCCGAGGGGATGCGCCTGCAGGGGGACAACGCCGGGACGCCTCCCCTCATCGGACTGCCGTTCGGGGAGGAGGCGCTGGCCCACCTGATCACCCCGTCGGCGTTGTTCGCCGTGGTCGCCGTGGTCTGCGGCGTCGTCGTCGAGACCACGTCGGGCGCCGGGGTGGCTGCGATCTTCTGGCCGGTCGCGATGACCGCGCTGGTGGCCGGGACGCACCTGATGGCGGCCTTCCGCGGGCTGCCGCCGGTGTCGCTGTTCTCTCCGGGGTCAGCCGTGATCTCGGTCGGCTTCTGGTACGTCCGGCCGCTGCTGCTGGCCCTGATCGGCGGGGTCGCTGCGACGGCGCTGTGGACCCGGTCGAACACCAGCCTCGCGCTCATGGTGCTGGCGTTGGCGTCCTACGCCGCGGTGATGTTCGGCCGGCGACGCGTCCGCCTGCTCGACGAGGCCCACCGCGCCTGACTCCGGGCCGACCCGCCGCCGGCAAAGCGGGGGTTGCTCGGCGACACGGGACTTGTAGGTCCCGGTTTCCCGGAACAACCCCCGCTTTGTCGTGTCGTCATACCGGCACGTCGGCGCGTGGCATCTCAGGGCACCCAGAGCGAGTCGATGGACTGCGAGACCTCGCCGGCCACCACCGACACCAGCAGGCCCAGGGCCAGTCCCACCAGCAAGGCCCGGCCGCCACGGATACGTGGTTCGCGGGGCTCTCCGTCGTCATCGAGCTGAGGGGGCGCGGGCGGCGCGGGACGGACCAGCTCGTTGACAGCGAGCGCCACCAGCCCGAGACCGAACGGCAGGAGGTAGACCAGCCACAGCCAACCCCAGCGTGTGACGCGTGTCGGGCGGTAGACCAGGAGCACGCTGCCAAAGCCCAGCAGGATGGCCGCCCAACCCCAGAGGAACGCAGCACTCTGGTTCGGCAGTCGGTCCAGCCCACGGGACTCCAGCGGCACCCCAGCCGCGCGCAGCTCCCTCACGAGACCCTCGTAGGAGGCAGGGGCGTGGTCCGCGGCCAGGGAGCTGTTGACGTTGTTCGCGTCGAAGAACCGTGTCTGCGCGAAGGGCGCGTCCACCCAGTACACGACTCCGGTTGCCGGAGCCTGGCTGGGATCCTGGTTCGGGAGTCCGGTCGCCACGTCCAGGCCCAGAGTGTCCCAGCCATCGCCGGTGGCGGACGGGAGCCAGGCGTTGGAGGAGTGGGCCTCGCCGGTGACCCGGTAGGTCAGGACCCGGCCCGAGGCGATGTCGGACCGGAGCTGCTCGGCGTCCACCGACCGCGGCTCGACCCGCCACGCCACCACCGCCCAGACGATCCACAGCCCGATGACGAGCACGCCCACGAACGGTCGGGCCGCTTCGGCCCATACCTGGACGCGCGAGACCTCGCGCGTGTTGCCGTCGACCCCCGCCACCGCCATCCCCGCATGCTGACACACCGGTCCAGCCCTCGGGAGGAAGTCACCCGGAAAGCACGACGGCACGTCACAACAAAGGGACACCCCGCGTACCTGGAAGAGCTCTCCTACCCTTGCTGCATTCCTGCCCTGGGGGAGTTCGGAGAGGTACCACCACGCGGGGTGCCTGCGGCAAGTGTAGACGGGGCCGTGCCGTGGCAGCCAATCCCCCTTTGAGACACTGTGGCCCATGACTCCGCTGGTGCTGTTCCGCCGTCTCGCCCTCGCCGAAGCCACCACGTGGGCGCTGCTGCTGATCGGCATGGTCCTCAAGTACGGCACGAAGACCACCGAGCTCGGCGTCCAGGTCTTCGGCATGGTGCACGGGGTCGTCTTCATCGCGTACTGCCTCACCACGGTGTTCGTCGCGGTCAACCAACGCTGGTCTGCGCGCGTCACGCTCCTCGGCCTCGCGAGTGCGGTGCCACCGTTCATGACGGTGTGGTTCGACCGGTGGGCCGAGCGCCGCAGTCTGCTCGAGGGCGGCTGGCGGCTGGGCGCCGGTGGCGAGGCCCCGCGGTCGCTGCCCGAGAAGGTGCAGGCCCGGATGCTCGCCCGCCCGGTGGCGGCGGTCGCTGTCGCGCTGCTCGCGGTGGCGGCGCTGACCGCCGTGGCGCTGCTCGTCGGGCCTCCCGCCGGCTCCCCCAGCTGACGATTTCAGGACAGGGCCTGTGCCCGTGTAGCCTCGCCCGCGGAGGATTCGCATAGTGGCCTAGTGCGCACGCTTGGAAAGCGTGTTGAGTGAAAGCTCTCAGGGGTTCGAATCCCCTATCCTCCGCCACTGAGACGGCCCCCACGACTGCGCGGGGGCCTTTCTCGTCCCCCGGGCGGCTGGGTCAGTCGACGAGCAGGTATGCCGCGTGGGCGGGCAGGGCGCCCGTCTCCAGCAGGTGCGTGCCGAGCAGTCGTGCTCCGTCGAGAGCCCCACCGACGGCAGGCGTGAGCTCGCGTCCCTCGCGGGACAGCCGCTCCTGCAAGGCGATTCGCACCGGGGCAGCTCCCAGGACGCCACCCGTGGCGGTGAGGACCGGGTCGGGCAGGCCGCGGGCGGCGGCGAGCAGCGCTTCGGCGAGCCCCTCCCCAGCGAGCGCACACAGCCCGGCAGCCACCGGGTCAGAGCCGGCCGCCCGGCCGGGGTCAGCCTCCACGCGGACGCCCCTTCTGCGGCCGCAGCGACGGCCGGCGCGAACCCCGCCAGCCGTTCGGGTGCGTCGGGAGCGTTCATCACCTGGCGCGGCCAGGTGGCCGGCTCGCCGAAGGCAGCAGTCCCCGATGCCAACAGCACCGAGGAGCCGCGCGGAAGCCCGTCATGCGAGCGCAACGCAGCCCGCAGACCCTCGAGCCCGAGCCACGCCGCCGAACCCACGTCGCCGAGCACGTGCCCCCAGCCGTCGACCCGGCGCCAGGTGTCGGCGAAGTCCGTCCCGAACGCGACTGCCCCCGTCCCCGCCGCCACGACGGCTCCGGGCCGCAGTCCACCGAGGGCACCGACGAGGTTGGCCACCGCGTCGCTGACGACCACCGTGCGACCGGCTCCCAGGCTCGACCGCACGGTCCGCATCACCTCGGCGCGGTCGGCCAGGAACAACAGGCCGCGCATCGACCACACGACGACGTCGGGCGCGCCGGCACCCACCTCGTCGGCCACCAACGACTGTGCCGCAGCGGCCAGGGCCGGCACGTCGATCCCGCCCGGCTGGATCCGCACCCCGGGTGCGGTGCGCACGGGACCGGGCTGGGCACCATACGAGACCTGGACGCGCAGGCCGGACCCCCCGATGTCCACCGCCGCGACCGTCGCCCCCCTGTTGCTCACGGTCGCGATGGGATCACTTGGACATGCCGGCGGTCAATCCCGCGACGATCTGCTTGGTGGCCAACAGGAACAGCACGATCAGCGGGATCGTCGTGATGACCAGCCCGGCGAAGACGGCCGAGTAGTTCGTCGCGTTCTCCCCGAAGAAGGTGGTCAGGCCGACGGGGAGGGTGTACTTGTCCTGGCGGCGCAGCAGCACGAGCGGGAAGAGGAAGTCGTTCCAGATCGGCACGAAGCGGAAGACCGCGACGGTGGCCAGGGCAGGACGCACCAGCGGCACCATGACCTGCCAGAACGTCTGCCACGGCGACGCGCCGTCGAGGGCCGCTGCCTCCTCCAGCTCCTCCGGCAGCTGCCGGAAGAAGGTGGTGAGGACGAAGATCGAGAACGGCACCCCCGACGCGCCGTACATCAGCGCCAGGCCCATCCGGGAGTCGATCAGCCCGAGGCCGTCGAACAGGAAGAAGATCGGCAGGATCGCCAGGTGGATCGGGAGCATGAGCCCGGAGAGGAACAACGACTCCAACCACCGGAACCCGCGCGACCGCACCCTGGCGAGGGCGTATGCCGCCATGGTCGAGACCGTCGTCGACAGCACCACCGCGCCGACCGTGACCATCAGGGAGTTGCCGAAGTAGGTGGCGAAGTTGCCGGTGGTCCAGGCCTCCTGGTAGCTGCGCGTCGACACCGGCGACGGCAGCCCGAGCGGGTCGGTGATGAGGTCGGCGTTGGTGCGCAGCGAGCTGAGCACCATGAGCAGCAGCGGCACCAGCGCGACCGCGGCGTAGAGCCACAGGCCGATGCTGGCGGCGGTACCGCCCACGGGCTTGGTGCCCGAGCCGCGTCGCGGGGGACGCGGCGGGGCCAGCACCGGCTCCTCGGGACGGGTGGAGGTCGCAGGGGGGACGACGACGCTCATGTGGTGATCCTCCGCTCATGGCGACGCAGGACCGAGGTGGCACCGATGGCGCCGCCGAAGATGACGAGGAAGAGCAGGGTCGCCAGCGCCGAGGAGCTGCCGATCGCGTCGACCGACCCCGAGTCGAACGCGGTCCGGTAGAACAACAGCGACACGAAGTCTGTTGACCCTGCAGGGTTTCCGGTCGAGCCACCGAACGCGTAGGGCAGCGCGAACGCCTCCATCGCGAAGATGAAGGTCAGCACCGACACCGTGCCGATGGCGGGCGCCAACAGCGGAAGGGTGACCTTGAAGAACGCCTGGCGGTGGCTGGCTCCGTCGACCCGGGCCGCCTCGGTGAGCTCCTCGGGCACGCCACCCAGCGCGGCGCCATACAACAGGACGGGGAAGCCGATCCACTGCCACACGCTGACCAGCACCACCACCCACAGGGCGGTCTTCGGGTCACCGAGCCACGGCAGCGCCCACGACTCGAGGCCGACCTTGGTGAGCAGCTGGTTGACCGGGCCGAACGTCGGCGAGAGCAGCAGCGTCCAGAGGTAGCCGATGACGATGGGGCTGACGAGGTAGGGCATCGCGTAGAGCGTCTGGAGCAGTCGCCGGGTGCGGGCCCGGCGGTGCAGCAGGAACGCGATCCCGAGCCCGATGGTGTTCTGGAAGGCCATCGTGCCGCCGAAGAACAGCACGTTGTGCAGCAGCGCTCGCGGCAGGTCGGTCGTGAACGGCGCCCTGGTGAACAGGGTGCGGAAGTTCTCGATGCCGGCGAAGGCCCCGCGCGTCGTGCCCCGCCACTCGAAGAAGGCGTAGGAGAACGCCGTCCCCATGGGGTACAGCACGAACACCCCGAAGAGCAGCAGCGCCGGTGTCACGAACAACAGCCCGGTGCGACGCCTCACGACCGGGACCCGCCCGGTCGTGAGGTGGACCTCGTCGTCACGCGGACGGCTTGAACCAGGTCTTGACGCCGGTGTCGAGCTCCTTGCTCACCGCCGCTGCGTCCTTGTCGCCCAGCAGGAGCTGCTGGATGCCCTTGCCGAGCAGGTCGGTGCCCGACGGCGAGCCGTAGCGGAAGTCGGTGAGCAGGAGGTACGGCGAGCCGGAGTTCACGTAGTTGTCGCTCATCTGCTTCAGCAGCGGGTCCTTGTACTCGACACCGGGGACGGCCGAGATCTGCTTGACCTCGTCGGCAACCATCTGGCCGAACTCCTTGGTGGACATCCACGCCACGAGCTCGGTGGCTGCCTCCTGGTTCTTCGACTTCTTGCTGACCGCGAAGTTGCCGTCGGCCCAGCCGGCGGTCGTGGCGGTGGCGCCGCTGGGCGAGCCGGGCGGCGGCGGCACCTGGAAGATCCCGAGCTTCATCTCGGGGTTGGCCTTCTGCAGCGCCGCGAGGTCGAAGGACCCGCCCGGCAGCATGGCGGCCTTGCCCGCCGAGAACAGCGTCTGGGCGTCCGTCACGGCGACCCCGGTGACGTTCTTGGGCATGAACTTCTCGAGGTCCTTGACGACCTTCACCGAGGCGACCCAGTCGGGGTCGGTGAAGTCCTTGGCGCCCGTGGCGACCTGGCTCTGGAACGCCTTGCCACCGAAGCGCGGAGCCGCGAGGACCTCGTGCAGCATCGGCAGGGTCCAGTCGTCCTTGGCGCCGACGGCGATCGGGGTCATGCCGTCGGCGGCGAGCTTGGTGTTGGCGGCCATGAACTCGTCCCACGTCGTGGGGGCCTTGAGCCCGGCCTTGTCGAAGGCATCCTGGTTGAAGTACATCACCGTGGTCTGGCGGGCCAGCGGCACGGAGTAGATCTTGCCGTCCTCCTTGCCCTTGGCGCTGGCGACGACGTTCTCGTCCCAGCCGGACAGGTCGACCTTGCCGTCGAGCGGCACGAGGGTGTCGGAGGCCACGGTGGTCTGCAGCTGTCCGTAGGAGCGGACCTGCGGCACGTCCGGGCCGTCGGAGCCGGCGAGCCCGGTCGCGAGGATCTTGTTGTACTCGGTGGCCTTGAACGCCTTGAAGTCGACGTTCACGCCGGGGTGGGCCTTCTCGTAGGCCGCGAAGATGGTGTCGTAGGCGGCCTTGTCCTCGACGCGCCACGACCACACGGTCAACGTGGTGTCGCCGCCGCCACCCTTGGCGTCGTCACCCCCGGTGGAGGGCGCGCAGGCGGTCAGGGCAAGGGCCGCGCCGAGGGCGACCACGGAGGCGATGGACCTGTGGGTGCGACGTGTCATGAACGGTCTCCTGTCAGGGACTGTGGCGCCTCGGGGGCACCATCGTCGCGGGGAGCGGGAGGGGTGGGTGGAGGAGATCGGGACGAGGTCGGCCAGGGCCTTGGCGACCGACCCGTGCTGGTCGACGATGGCCTGGCGGGCGGTGGCGGCATCCGTGCCGGCGAGCATCGACAACAGCGCGGTCTTCAGCTCGCCGTCGGCCGCCTCGAGCGCCAGCCGGGCCTGCGCCTCGTCGGCGCCGCTGGCCTCCTGCAGGATGCGCAGCACCCGGCCGCGCAGCTTGGCGTTGGTGGCGACGACGTCGACCATGAGGTTGGACCAGGTCCGGCCGAGCCGGATCATCACCGCGGTCGAGAACGAGTTGAGGATCAGCTTCTGGGCCGTGCCCGCCTTGAGCCGCGTCGAGCCGGTGAGGACCTCCGGGCCGGTGCGGGCGACCAGGAGGTGGTCGGCGTATGGCGCCAGGCCCGCCTCCGGATGGGAGGTCACCAGGGCGGTGATCGCCCCGATCTCCCGGGCTCGGCGCAGCGCGCCGCCCACGAAGGGGGTGCGCCCCGAGGCGGTGAGGCCGATCGCGATGTCGCCCTCGCGCAGTACCGACGCCTCCGCGTGCCCGGCCTCTTCGTCGTCCTCGACGTTCTCCACGGCCCGCAGCAGGGCACCGGGGCCGCCGGCGTGGTGGGCCACGAAGAGCCCGTCCGGGCTGTTGAAGGTCGGCAGCAGCTCGGCCGCGTCGAGGACGGCGAGCCGACCCGAGGTGCCCGCGCCGAAGTAGTGGACGGTGCCGCCGACCCGGACCGAGGCGACCGCACGGTCGACCAGCTGGGCCAGCTCGGGCAGCACCTGCGCCACCGCGGGGGCCACCAGGGCGTCGTCGTCGTTGAGCAGCCGCAGGATCTCGAGGGTGGGCTGCGTGTCGATGGCGGTGGTGCCCGGGTGGCGCTCCTCGGTGGGCGCGCTCACGCTCACGTCACTGGTCACACGATGAGGTTAGTTTCTTACGGCAGCTGCGTCAACGATGTCAATGAATAACTTCACCCCTGCCGCAGGTGGTGGCTGGCCACCGCCTGGCGGGTCTCCTTGACCGCCTTGCGGGCCCGCGGCAGGTTGCGCTGCGCGACGGCGATGTAGAGGCAGTCGACGACGGTCAGCGCCGCGATGCGGCTGGCCGTCGCCCCCGAGCGCAGGCTGGTCTCCCGGGCAGCCGTGGTGAGGACCAGGTCGGCCCGGGCCGCCAACAACGAGATGGGGAAGTTGGTGATCGCCATCGTGGTGGCACCACGGCTGCGGGCCGCGTCCAGCGCCTCGATCGTCTCCGAGGTCGTGCCGGAGTGGGAGATGCCGATGGCGACATCGCCCTTGCCGAGCAGCGTCGCGCTGGTCAGGGCGATGTGGGGGTCGTTCCAGGCGAAGGCCACCACCCCGATGCGGTGCAGCTTCTGCTGCAGGTCGGTGCCGACGATGGCGCTGGCGCCGATGCCGTAGATGTCCACCCGCTTGGCGGCCGCAACGGCAGCCGCAGCAGCAGCGAGGCTGTCCCGGTCGAGCTGCTGGGCCGTCTCCTCCACCGCGCTCGCGTCGACGAACGCCACCTTCGCGATGATGTCGTCGATGGTGTCGTTGGCGCTGATGTCGGTGTCGGTGGCCCCGGCGGCTCGCGGCTGGGCGCTCTCCTCGGCCAGGCCCAGACGCAGCTGGGGGTAGCCGGGCAGGCCGAGGCGCCGACAGAACCGCAGCACGGTCGTCTCCGACGTCCGCGCGGCGACCGCAAGGGCACTGATCGTCAGGGCTGCTGCGGCTCGCGGGTCGGCCAGGACCTGCTCGGCGACCCGCTCCTCGGCCGGTGACAGCGAGGGACGGATCCCCCGCAACCGCACGAGCAGGGGCACGGTCGTCACGGTGGCGTCGGCGGCGCGGGGTGGCATGGCCTTACCGTACGGCCTGGCCACCTGCGTCACCGTGATGCCAGGGTCCAGCCCTGCGCCACGAAGCTCCCCGGAGCCTTCTCCCCGTCCAGCAGCACCCGGCCGGCAGAGGTCACCCGGACGTCGTCGACGTAGACCCCGCGTCCCAGGTAGGCGCCGTCGGTGGCGTAGCGCCAGCGCAGCACCTGCTCGCCCGGCGCCAGCTCGGCGCGCGCCTGGGTCCAGCGGCGGTCACCACTTCCCGAGACGACCCCGTCACTGGTCGTGGTCTCACCCCGGTCCCGCACGCTGAACGGCACCCTCGCCCACGTGGAGCCGCCGTCGGTCGAGCGCTCCAGGCTCAGCAGGTCGGTCTCCTCGGTGTCGAGGAACAGGTCGAACCCGAGCTGCCCGCCGCGGGGGTCGACGGGCAGCTCGGGCGTCGTCAGCGTGGTCGTCGACGCGTTCTCCGCACCGCTGAACCACGCCGTGTCACCGTGCTTCGGCCGCACCTTCATCGCCTGCGCCAGCCCGCCGGCCCACTCGCGGCGGGCGAGGTTGATGCTCCCCCAGCTGCGCGAGGGGTGCACCCGGTTGGTGAGCAGGATCGCGAAGGAGCGCGAGGCGAAGTCGATGACGATGGAGGTGCCCGTGTATCCGGTGTGGCCGGCGGTGCGCGGACCGGACAGCGCGTCCATGTACCACCGCTGGTTCAGCTCGAAGCCCAGGCCGTGGTCGTCGCCGGGGAAGTCCTCGTTGAAGTTGGTGATCAACGAGGTGACGCTTGCGCGCGACAGGATCCGGTGGTGCCGGTAGGTCCCGCCGTTGAGCAGCGCCTGGCTCAGCACGGCCAGGTCGTCGGCCGTGGAGAAGACCCCGGCGTGGCCGGCGACACCGCCGAGGGACCAGGCGTTCTCGTCGTGCACCTCGCCCCAGACCATGCCGCGGGCGGGCGAGGTCTGGTACTCGGTTGCGGCGGTACGGGTGCGGTCGGTCGGGTTGTAGCCGGTGTCGGTCATGCCCAGCGGACCGGTGATGCGCTCCGCGACGACCTGGTCCAGCGGCTTGCCGCGCAGCTTCTCGACGACGACGCCGAGGGTGATCAGGTTGAGGTCGCTGTAGAGGTAGGTCGAGCCCGGCGGGTTCGTCAGCGGCTGGTCCATGACGGCCTTGATCCGCGACGCCTTGTCGGGGTACTTGCTCCACAGCGGTAGCCAGGACGTGAAGCCGGAGGTGTGGGTCAGCAGCTGGCGGATGGTGACCTCCTCCTTGCCACCGGCCGCGAACTCCGGCAGGTAGGTGGCCACGGGGGCGTCCAGCGCGACCTCGCCCTCCTCGACCAGCTGGACGACGGCCAGCGAGGTGAACAGCTTGGACACCGAGGCCAGGTCGAAGACGGTGTCCTCCCGCATCGGCACCCACTGGTCCCGGGGCAGCTCCGTGGTGGCGTCGGCGTACTTGAGGGCGAACCCGCTCGCGTCGCGCTCCACGACCAAGCCGTCGTGCCCGAGGAGCCCGACCGCACCGGCATACATGGGGTGCCCGCCCGCAGGGGCGCTCTCGTGTCCGTGGATCTGCTCGACCGCCGTGGCGATCGGAGCGGGGTCGAGGCCGACCGAGGCCGGGGTGCCGTCACGCAGCACGGTGTTCGGCGGGGCGAACCCCTTGAACGGCTTGCTGAAGTCCTCAGCCACGGCCGGCGCGGCCACGAGCGCACCGCTCACCACCAGGGCGCAGACGGCGACGGTCGAGGACAGGGCAGGGCGCAGGCGCATGGGGGTCCACCGTCCGGTTCAGGCGGCGGGGCCGCGGTAGATGAGGTACTGGCCGCGGCGCTGGTCGAACTCGCGCAGCTCCGATCGCCAGGCCCCGATGACCTCGTCGGCGCCGGCCCCAGCGGTGATCTGGTCACGCAGCCGCGTCGAGCCGGTCAGCTTGTCGATCCAGTAGGGACGCGCCGGGTCGTAGGTGTCGTAGCGCCACGCGAAGTCCGTGAACAGCGCCTTGGCCGCCACCAGCATCTCGACACCCACCCGGATCGCGTCGAACTCGCCGGGGTCGGTGATGTGGACCTGGACGCCCCCGCAGACCTTGCCCAGGTGCTTGCTGAACGTCGGGGTGAAGTAGGCCTCGCGGAAGCCGACCCCGGGAAGGTCACGCGCCGCAAGGCGTTCGGCCCAGGTGTAGTCGACGTAGGGTGCGCCGACGAGCTCGAACGGCCGGGTCGTCCCGCGCCCCTCGGACAGGTTGGTCCCCTCGAACATCCCCGTCCCCGGGTAGACCAGGGCGGTGTCGGGGGTGGGCATGTTGGGACTGGGCATGACCCACGGGAGCCCGGTCGCGGCATACGGCATGTCGCGGCGCCAGCCGGAGACCTCGACCACGGACAGCTCGGTGAGGCGACCACCGGCGTCGGCGGTGAGGAACTCCCCGTCGAAGTAGCGCGCGAGCTCACCGACCGTCATGCCGTGGGCCTGCACGATCTCCTTGGCGCCCACACCAGAGGTGTACTTGGTGGTCATCATCGGGCCGAACGCCTTGCCGCCCAACGGGTTCGGACGGTCCAGCACCACGAACCGGGCGCCGGTGGCGACCGCGGCCCGCATCGCCGTGTACATCGTCCAGATGTAGGTGTAGAAGCGAGCCCCGGCGTCCTGGATGTCGAAGACGACCGTCTCGACGCCCGCGGTCCGGAACAGCTGCTCCATCTTCGTGGCGCTCGCGCCGTAGGCGTCGTAGACCGTCAGGCCGGTGCGCGGGTCGGTGTGCGTCCCCTCCGAGTCGCCGGCCTGCGCGGTGCCGCGGAAGCCGTGCTCGGGACCGAACACCCCGACGATGTCGACCGTCCCGGCCTCGTGCATCTCGTCGACGATGGTGCGCAGGTTGGTCAGGATCCCGGTGGGGTTGGTGATGATCCCGACCTTCTGGCCCGCGAGCGCCTTCCACCCGTCGGCGGCCGCCCGCTGGGCCCCCGTCGCGACCGGGCGGTGCGGGTATGGCGTCGCCTTCGGGCTGGTGGCGGCGACCGTGGCGGCGGGTACGCCGGACGGTGCGGCGGCGGCGGGTGCAGCGGCGGCTGCGGACACCGAGGCCGGCACGACGAGCGCACCTGCGCCGGCGGCGGTGAGGAGCTGGCGGCGGCTGAGGTTGGTCATGGTTCGTCCGATCAGTAGGTCAGGCCGTGGCCGAAGGGGTACAGCACCGTCGACGGGCTGCCCGCCACCGGGATGTCGACCGGGAGCTTGCCGGTCGGGGCGACCTCACCGGTGATCACGCGGACCGCGGACTCGATCGCGACCGGGCTGTAGGAGTAGGTCGCGAGGTAGGTCGGGGCCTGCGTCAGGTAGGCGATGTCGTAGGGGTCGCGCGTCGCGACGACGACGACCGGCTTGCCGGTGGCCAGCAGCTGCTTGACGAGCTTCTGCTGTCCGCCCCTGGGATCGGTGACCTTGGTGTCCCAGGCCTTCATCGTGGTGACCACCACCGCGTCCTGCGACTGCGCAGCGGCCACGGCCGCGGCGATCTGCGCGTCCGTCGGGGAGGAACCGGTCTCCTTGACCGTGGTGCTGGCCCCGCGGTCGGTGAGCCCGGCGGCCAGGGTCTTGGTGGTCGTCACGCCCCACCCGGTCACCAGCACCTTGCTGCCCTGTGCGGCGAGGGGCAGGGTCTTGTCGTCGTTCTTGACCAGAGTCGTCGTGCGGTCGGTGACGGCGGTGGCGGTGGCGAGGTGCTCGGGGGTCCCGACGACGTCGTCGAGGGCGGCAGGGTCGGCGTACGGGTCGGACACGATCCCGCGGTTGACCTTCAGCTCGAGCACGCGGCGCACCTTCGCGTCGAGGTCGGCCCGGCTGATCCGGCCACTGCGCACGGCGTCGATCACGGCGGCATACGCGTCGTCCATGGCGGGGGTCATCAGGAGCTGGTCGACCCCGGCGGTCAGGGCACGCACCGCCACCTCGGGGTCGCCGTAGAGGTCGCGGACGCCCTGCATGGCGAGCGAGTCGGTGATGATGACGCCCTGGTAGCCCAGCTCATCGCGCAGCAGGCCGGTCATGATCGGCTTGCTCAACGTGGCGGGGTCCCCGGAGTCGTCGAACGCCGGGAAGCTGAGGTGCGCCGTCATGATCATGTCGATGCCGTCGGCGATGGCCTGCTTGAACGGCGGGGCGTCGAGCTGCTCCCACTGCTGGCGGCTGTGCGTGATGATCGGGAAGGCCACGTGGCTGTCGGTCGCGGTGTCCCCGTGACCGGGGAAGTGCTTGGCCGACGCGGAGATGCCGGCGTCGTCCTGGTAGCCGCGGACCTGCGCCCCCACCATGTCGGCGGCGAGCTTCGGGTCGGAGGAGAACGAGCGGGTGCCGATGACGGGGTTCAGGGCGTTGACGTTGACGTCGGAGTCCGGGGCGAAGTTGGTGTTGATGCCCATCGCCTTGAGCTCTTCACCGGTGATCCTGGCGGCGGTGCGCGCGTCGTCGGTGCTGCGGCCGGCGCCGAGCGCCATCGAGCCGGGGAACTGCGTGGCCGGCGGGCCGACCCGGGTGACGACTCCCTGCTCCTGGTCGGTGGCGACCTGCAGGGGGATGCGGACCTTCGAGTCCTGGCTCAGCGCCGCCTTCTGGAGGCCGTTGGACAGCCCCGTGATCTGGGGCGGGTTCTGGACGCTGTCGGTCCAGGCGAAGTAGATGACCCCGCCGAGGTGGTACTTCTGCACGACCTCGGCGGGTGAGGCGACGCCATACAGCGGGATGTTGCGGGCGTCCGGGGTCGTCGCGTCCTTGCCGTAGACGTTCTGGACGAACAGCTGGCCGACCTTCTCCTCCAACGTCATCCGGTGCAGGGTCGACATCACCCAGCCGTGCTGCCAGGCGGGCCCGTCCTGAGCAGCGGCCGGGGTGGCGGCCGGGGCGGCAGCCGGGGTGGCGGCACCTGCCGCGGTGGCGAAGGCCGAGCCGAGCAGGGCCGCACACGCGGTGCCGGCCACGAAGGCCCGGCGGGAGAGGGGGGAGCTGGACATGTTGCCTCCTGGGCAAGGATGTAAACCATTGACGCGATACGTCCGCGTCTTGCAACTTACCCACAGGTCGAGGGCGCGGGCAAGGGTTCTTTGCCGAGTCTTGGCACAGGTCAGGCCCTCGGGGATGCCAGGGGCGTGACCTACCGCGCGCTGGGCATCCCCGAGGACGCGACGGCCCGCATCTCAGCGAGCCGCAGGGCCGGACAGCCCGGTCGTCAGCTCTTGCGGGCCGAGCCGACCAGCTGCAGGTGCACTCCGGTGGACGTGCGCCGCCCGGTGGCCGGGCATGGCGCCGGGCGCGACGACCGCCGCAGCGTCTGGCGCGGCACCGGGCGCGCCGCCGGGCTCGACACTGGCCTCGACACAACGAGCTCAGCACGCTCCGCACGCTCAGGCCGGGTACGCGGCGCGGGGCGGGCCGAGACCTGCCGCAGCTCCCGGCCGTCGTGGACGGCGGCACCGATCCCGACGAGCAGGAGACCGAACAGGAACACCAGCGCCGGCACCGAACCGGGCGCCATCCCCGCGTGGGCGCCGACGGGGAACTGACCGGAGCCCGAGGACGATGCGTGGAGGCTGGTCGAGACCGCGGCAACACCGGCGACCAGGGCGAGCGCGGCACCGGCGACCGCAAGGGCGAGGGGACGTCCCGTGCTCTTCATGCTGGCCTCCAGGTGATCGCGTCCCGGGAGCGCGAGAGCTCGCGCCACCCCGGGTTGGCGATGATCCCGCTGGTCAGCCGCCTGCTGATCATGCAAAAGGCGTAAATCTGGCAGCCGCCTGTGGCGCGAACGCCGGCCGGGACGCACGATGGGGCCATGAGCAACGGCGCCTACCGCGCGGCATACGACCAGAGCCTGGCCGACCCGGACGCGTTCTGGGGGCGGGCCGCGGAGGCCATCGACTGGATCACCCCGCCGCCGCGGGTCCTCGACGACGACCGGCCCCCGTTCTACCGGTGGTTCACCGGCGGCACGCTCAACACCTGCTTCAACGCGTTGGACCGGCACGTCATCGCCGGACGAGGCGACCAGGCGGCCCTGCACTACGACAGCCCCGTGGCCGGGACGCAGCAGACCTTCACGTATGCGGAGCTGCTCGACCGGGTCGCGACGTTCGCCGGCGCCCTGGCCTCGCTCGGGGTGGCCAAGGGTGACCGCGTCATCGTCTACATGCCGATGGTGCCCGAGGCCGTCATCGCGATGCTCGCGTGCGCGCGGCTGGGGGCGGTGCACTCGGTGGTGTTCGGTGGGTTCGCCCCGACCGAGCTCGCCGCCCGCATCGAGGACGCCAAGCCCACCGTCATCGTGTCGGCGAGCTGCGGCATCGAGCCGTCCCGGATCGTCGAGTACAAGCCGATGCTCGACGCCGCCCTCGACCGCAGCACCCACAAGCCGGAGTCGGTCGTCGTGCTCCAGCGCGAGCAGGCCCGGGCCGCTGTCGGCGAGCGCGACACGGACTGGGAAGAGCTCGACTGGGCGGAGCTGGTCGCCGACGCCGAGCCTGCCGACTGCGTCGAGGTCGGCGCCACCGACCCGCTCTACATCCTCTACACGTCGGGCACGACCGGCCGCCCCAAGGGCATCGTGCGCGACAACGGTGGGCACGCCGTCGCACTGCGCTGGTCGATGGAGAACGTCTACGGCATCGGTCCCGGCGACTCCTGGTTCACCGCCAGCGACGTCGGCTGGGTCGTCGGCCACTCCTACATCGTCTACGCGCCCCTGCTGACGGGCGCGACGTCCGTGCTCTACGAGGGCAAGCCGGTCGGCACCCCGGACGCGAGTGCGTTCTGGCGGATCATCGAGCAGTACGGCGTGAAGGCGATGTTCACCGCGCCGACCGCCTACCGGGCGATCCGCCGCGAGGACCCCGAGGGCACCCTCATCGCAGCGCACGACCTGTCCTCGCTGCAGACGGTGTTCCTCGCCGGCGAGCGCCTGGACCCCGACACGTGGGAGTGGGCGACGAAGCGCCTCGGCGTGCCCGTCGTCGACAACTGGTGGCAGACCGAGACCGGGTGGCCGATCGCGTCGAACCTGCGTGGTCTCGAGCCGATGCCGCTCAAGCCGGGTTCGCCGACGGTGCCCGCCCCCGGGTATGCCGTGCACGTCCTGGACGAGCAGGGCCGCCAGGTCCCCGCCGGCCAGGAAGGCGCCATCTGCCTGAAGCTGCCGATGCCTCCGGGCACGCTGCCCACGCTCTGGGAGGACGACGAGCGGTATGTCGCGGGCTACCTGTCGGCGTTCGACGGCTACTACCTCACCGGTGACGGGGGCCTCGTCGACGAGGACGGCTACCTCTACGTCATGGGCCGCACCGACGACGTGCTCAACATCGCCGGGCACCGCCTCTCCACCGGCTCGATCGAGGCAGCCCTCGCGGGCCACGACGCCGTCGCCGAGTGTGCGGTCATCGGGGTCGCTGACGACTTCAAGGGACAGGTCCCCCGCGGGCTCGTGGTCCTCAAGGCAGGAGTCGACGCCACCGTCGATGGCGAGCGCATCCGGGCCGAGCTCGTCCAACGGGTGCGTGACGAGGTCGGGGCCGTGGCGTCGCTGCGCCAGGTCGACATCGTCGGCGCACTGCCGAAGACGCGTTCGGGCAAGATCCTGCGCAAGACGATGCGCGAGATCGCCGACGGCAAGACGCCCGTCGTGCCCGGGACCATCGAGGACGCCGGCGTCCTGGAGACCCTGGCTCCGGTGCTGCGACCGCCCACCTGACCTCCCCGGGTGCCTGGGGGGTCACCGGCGAACGACCACCTCGCCTCGTGACCCGACACTGTCGTGCTCACTGCGGCCGGGTGCGGGACGACCTGGTCGTCGGGCGGTCGTCGTCAGGCAGCCTCCGCGAGGTGCGCCTGCTGCGCCACCGCCTTGGCGAGCATCTCGGCCACCCACTGCGGCCGGGTCATCACGTGGTACCAGGTGAACCGGAGGACCAGCCACCCGGCGCAGACGAGCCGCGTGTAGCGCTCGACGTCGCGGTCCATCGCCTCCCGCTCACCGTGGTACTCCATGCTGTCGGCCTCGATGACGATCCGCAGGGTGCGGTCGGCGAGGTCGACGCGACCGACCCAGCCGCGGTCGTCGTCGATCCGCACCTGGCACCGGACGTCCAGACCCGGCACCCCCAGCGCGATCGCCCGCAGCCCGGACTCGAACGGGTTCGCCGCTAGGGGCGAGGCGAGCGCGAAGACCCGTTCGGCCCGAGCGCGGTGCAGCTGCGGCAGGCGTGCGGCCCGGGCGGCCAGGTTGCGCCGGGTGACGCAGCGGTCGCGCAGCGCCGAGTCCGTGATCGCGAGCGCCTGCTCGAACGGCAACAGGGCCGCGCAGTCGAGCAGGGTGCGTTCGGGGCTCGTCACCCAGCTGTCGACGACCTCGGCGCGGGGGATGGTGCGCCATCGCAGGTCCACCTTGGCCTGCCGATGGCTTGGCACCTTGCGCCCCCGTGGCACCGCGATCTGCGGCTTGCGGGGTTCCCACATCCGCGCCCATCCCCAGTGGGCCGCGGCAGTGATGAGCACAGCCGTCCCGGTCAGCTCGTGCGCCAGCCGTCGCGCCTTGTCGTCGGTGGGCAGGGCGTAGCGCCCCCGCGTCACCCGCGTGACCTCACCTCGCGCCACCGCGCGCTCGAGCTCGCCGCGGGTGACCAGTCGCAGCAGGGGTCCGCGCGCCGTGATGCCACCCAGCTCGGTCACCGCCGTCACCACGTCCACCCGACCAGTCTCGGTGTGCGGCCGGCCTCGGCCCCGGAGTTCTCCACAGCCGGGCTACCGGCGAACGACCACCTCGATCCCGGCCCGCTGCTCCTCGTGCTCAGGACAGCTCGTCGTGCGGGCAGGTGATCGTCCGGCGGTGGGTCAGGCTGCGCCGGTATGCCGCCGGCTCCCCCGGTGGGTCAGCGGGAGCGCTTGGCGGTGCCGAAGATCGACCGGGTGATCTCGCGGCCGATCACCGTACCGGCCGAGCGCAGCGCCGAGCGGAACGCACTCGACTTCACGACCTGCTCGACGAGGCCCGGCTCCTCCTTGGCCGGTCGCGACGGCTTCGGCTTCGCGGGGGCACCCGGGAGCGGAGCGGCCGGGGTGGTCGGCTGCACCGTCGGGGCCGGGTCGGCGTCCGCCTTCTGGAGCCGGGCCTGCAGCTTCTCGTACGCCGACTCGCGGTCCACCACCTCGGCGTACTTGCTCGACAGCGGTGAGGCGGCGATGAGCCCGGTGACCGTGGCCTCCTCCGAGGGCGCCATCAACGACTGCGGAGCGATCATCCGCGTCCACGCGACCGGGGTCGGTGCGCCCTTCTCGGACAACACCGTGACGACCGCTTCCCCGGTACCGAGCGAGGTCAGCAGCTCCTCGAGGTCGTAGGCGCTGCGGGGGTAGGTCGACACCGCGGCCTTGAGCGCCCTGGCGTCCTCGGGCGTGTAGGCGCGCAGGGCGTGCTGCACGCGGTTGCCGAGCTGGGCCAGGACCCCGCTCGGCACGTCCTTGGGGCTCTGGGTGACGAAGAAGACGCCGACACCCTTGGAACGGATCAGCCGCACCGTCTGCTCGATCGCCGACAGGAACGCCTTGCTCGCGTCCCTGAACAGCAGGTGCGCCTCGTCGAAGAAGAAGACGAGCTTCGGCTGGTCGGCGTCACCGATCTCGGGCAGGTCGTGGAACAGGTCGGCCAGCAGCCACATGAGGAACGTCGAGAACAGCGCGGGCCGGTCCTGCACCGCCGGCAGCTCGAGGCAGGTCACCACGCCCTTGCCGTCGGCAGCGGTGCGCAGCAGGTCGGCCGTGTCGAACTCCGGCTCACCGAAGAACGCGTCGGCACCCTGGTCGGAGAACGCGATCAGCTGGCGCAGGATGACCCCCGCGGTCGCCGACGACAGCCCGCCCAGCGACTTGAGGTCGGCCTTGCCCTCGTCGGAGGTGAGGAAGGAGACGACCTCACGCAGGTCCTTGATGTCGAGCAGGGCCAGGCCGTTCTTGTCGGCGTAGTGGAAGACGAGGCCGAGGCTGGACTCCTGGGTGTCGTTGAGCCCCAACACCTTCGAGAGCAGCGTCGGGCCGAACGACGTGATCGTGGCGCGGATCGGTATGCCGTTGCCGAGTCCGCCGAGCGACAGGAACTCGGTGGGGTATGCCGTGCCGACCCACTGCTGCCCGACGTCCGCCGCGCGACTGGTGATCCGGTCGTTGGCCGTGGCGGCCGTCGCCATGCCCGACAGGTCGCCCTTGATGTCCGCGAGGAAGACCGGGACACCCTGACCCGAGAGCTGTTCGGCCATGAGCTGCAACGTCTTCGTCTTGCCGGTGCCGGTCGCGCCGGCCACCAGGCCGTGGCGGTTGAGGGTCGCGAGCGGCACCTTCACCGGGACGTCGGGGTACGCCGTGCCGTCGATGACCGCGGCACCGAACACCAACGCCCCACCGGCGAAGGCGTAGCCCTCGCGGATCGCGTCGAGCTGCTCGGAAGACTGCTCGGAGGACTGCGCGGACGGGTCGGGGCTGGCGTTCTCGGTCACCTCCGGCACTCTAGTGCGGCGCCTGCGCCCGTGGGCAGCGTCATGGGGCCCACGAAGGGGTCGCGCACGGGTGGGGCGCCACGCGGCATACCCCTATGGTGGCTGGGTGATCTTCAAGAAGGTGGGCGAGGGCAAGCCGTATCCGGACCACGGCAAGGACTCGCCGCGGGACTGGGCCGAGGTGCCGCCGCGCATGGTCCGCCTCGAGGACCTGATCACCACCAAGCGCACCCTCGACCTCGGACAGCTCCTCGCCGAGGACTCGACGTTCTACGGCGACCTGTTCGCCCACGTGGTGGAGTGGGAGGGCAACCTCTACCTCGAGGACGGCCTGCACCGCGCCCTTCGCACCGCACTTGCCCAGCGACCTACCCTGCACGCGCGCGTCCTCGTGCTTGACTAGCTCCCGCAGCGGCTCTGGGCTGCACGACGGAGTGTGACGAAGGCGGAGGTGGGCGTGAGCTACATCGTCGAGTCGGGAGCATCGAGCTCTCGTCGCGCGAAGCGTCGTCGCGCCCTGATCACTCTCGGCATCGTCGCGCTGATGCTGTTCTTCGCCTTCTGGTACGCCTACTCGTACTACCAGGAGTCCGACCAGCGGCGAGCGGCAGCGCGACCGACGTGCGTCCCGACGGTCGCACCACTGGTGCCCGCGGACGTCACGGTCAACGTCTACAACGCGACGGAGCGGGCCGGTCTCGCGGCCCAGACCGCGACCGACGTGCGCAAGCGCGGGTTCCGGGTGTCGACCGTCGCGAACGACCCGTTGCAGCGCAAGGTCGCTGTGGCCGCGGAGGTGCGGTTCGGCCCCAGTGGTGGACCGGCGAGCAAGCTCGTGCTCGGCCTGGTCAAGGGATCCAAGGCGGTCAAGGACAGCCGCACCGACTCCTCGGTCGACCTCGTCCTGGGCGAGAAGTACACCAAGCTCACCGCGGCACCGAAGGCGAAACCCACGGCCACCGCGACCACGACGACGGCGCCGACCCCGACCACCACCGGGGGCTGCTGACCGCTCCGGGGGTCACCCAGCCGGTGGGCGCCGGTCCCAGTCCTCGCGCCGGAGCTCGTACTCGACCTCGCCCTGCTCGCTGCCCGGTATCGGGTCGTGGTGCTCGTGGAAGCCACGGACGAACTCCATGCCGAGACTGCTCATCGTCGCCCGGGAACCGGCGTTGACCGCCATCGTCTGGGCGAAGATGCGGGTCAGTCCGACCACCTCGAACCCGTGTCGCAGCAGCTCCCGGGAGCCCTCGCTGGCATACCCCTGGCGCCAGCACCGGCGCATCACGCGGTAGCCGAGGTCGGCCTCCCCCGCGATGCGTGCCTGGCTCGGGCCGTGCGGCGGCGTGAGCATCCACAACCCCACGAACCGCTCGTGCGGCGTCCCGTCGGACTCCCGCAGGAAGCCGACCCACATCCCCAGGCCGTCCACGACGTCAGCCCTGGCGAGCCGGTTGCGGTGGTCGCGGGCGACCTCGTTGCGGGTCCGCGCCCGACCCCACAGGAACCGCAGCACCTCGGCGTCGGAGTCGAGCTCCACCTCGAGCTCGAGGTGCTCGTCGGCGAGGGGGACGAGGTCCAGACGCGTGGTCTGCAGGAATGGCTGCGGCACCGCCCCACCCTGCCGCAGGTGCGCCCTCGCCGGCCACCGGGCATGAGGCGTCGACGCGGGCCCCCACGTAGGCTCGGACCATGATCACGGTCGAGCTGGCCCGCAGCCTCAGCGAAGGCGGGGTCCTCTGGGAGCCCTCCCCCGGTGACCGGTTCACCATCGACCAGCCGAACATCCTCGGTGAGGTCTTCTGGATCAGCCACCTCACCATCGACGTGCACACCTTCAAGGGCCAGCCGCTGCTCGGGTTCAACGGCACCACCGAGTGGGCACTCGACTCGGTCACCCTGGACACCGCCCTGTGGCTGCCGCGGGAGGACCAGCTGCGCGAGCTGCTCGGCGACCGGTTCAGCGGGCTGCGCCGCGAGGACGGCAGCTGGGTGGTCGAGGTCACGGGGACCGACGGGCCGACCACGTTCAGCGATGCCGATCCCGAGTGCGCCTACGCCGAGGCGTTGCTCAGCATCGTCTGACGACGCGGTCCCGGTCCGGCACCGAGTCGGTATGGCGCGGGCTCAGCCCACCGGCTGGGTCACCGGCGCACCCTGCAGGCCCGCCGCAGCTGCAGCCCCTGCGCCCTGGTCGGCAGCCGCGGACTCCTCGCCGGACGAGCCGGTGCCCGACGCCGCCCCGCCGCCGCCAGGGCCGGGGGCCGGCATGCTGAACAGGACCACGGCGGTGCCGACCGCTGCGAACAGCAGTGCGCAGCCGAAGCGCACCAGGGCCTCGTTGATCGACAGGTTGCCGCGCAGGACGAGCATGGCGGCGGGGGCGAACAGCATCGCACCGAGCAGCACGCTGGACTTGTAACGGCTCGGGCCGGTGGTCGAGGACATGTCAGGACACCACGCTCTCCACGACGTCGACGACCCCTGCCGTGGTCAGGCGCAGGTGGCCGCCGAGCTCTGAGTAGGCGAGCACCGCGAGCTGCGGCGCCCCGGGCTCGACGAGGCGGCGGACCGCCCGTCGCAACGGCTGGGCGCAGACGAGGACGGGCTGGACGCCCGACTGCTCGGCCTGCTGGGAGACGCGGACGGCCTCGGTGGCCAGGCGCTCGGCGAAGTACGGGTCGACGAGGAGCTGGACACCGTTCTCGCCACCGCGCAGGGACTCCAGGAGCCGCTGCTCCAGACGCGGCTCGAAGGTGAGCACGTGCAGCTCTCCGCCCACGGCGTGCGAGGAGGCGATGGCCGGGCCGAGGGCCAGACGCGCTGCTTCGACCAGGCCGTCGGGGTCGGTGCTGACCCGAGCGCGCAGCGACAGCGCCTCGAAGATGCGGACCAGGTCGCGGATGCCGACGCTCTCGGCGAGCAGGCCCTGCAGGCAGCGTTGGACCTCTCCGAGGGTCAGCGGCGAAGGCGTCATCTCCTCGACGACGGCGGGGTGCGTGGCCCGCACCGCCTCGACGAGCAGCTTGACGTCCTCACGGCCGAGCAGCTCGTGGGCGTGCTGGCGGACGACCTCGGCGAGGTGGGTGGTGACGACCGAGGAGCGGTCGACGACGGTGGCCTCGACGGCCTCGGCGCGGCCACGCTGGTGCACGGGCACCCACTTCGCCTCGAGGCCGAACACCGGCTCGCGCGTGGGGGTGCCCTCGAGGGCGTCGAGGTGGTCGCCGATGGCGAGCACCATCCCGGCCGGGGCCACGCCCCGGGCGACCTCGACGCCGTGCAGGCGGATGGCGTAGGTGTGCTGGGGGAGGTCGATGTTGTCGCGGGTGCGCACCAGCGGGATGACGACCCCCAGCTCGTGGGCGAGCTTGCGCCGCAGGGCCTTCACGCGGTCGAGCAGGTCACCCCCGGCGCTGGCGTCGACCAGGCCGATGAGGTCGTAGGCGAGCTCGAGCTCGAGGGGTTCGACGCGGATGTCGTGGGCCAGGACCTCCGGGCTGTCGGCCGACGGCCCGGGTGGGAGGGCAGCGGTCGCGGCGCGTTGCTCCGCGGCCTCCTTCTCCCCCGCCTTGGGCAGGGTGCGGGCGATGAGGAGTGCGCCGGCGCCCACCAGCAGGAAGGGCAGCTTGGGCAGTCCGGGGATGATCGCCAGGGCGGCGACGGCCACCCCCGCGACCTGGATCGGCTGGCGCTGGGC
Organism: uncultured Actinomycetota bacterium; assembly: GCA_963731235.1. Classification (GTDB taxonomy): domain Bacteria; phylum Actinomycetota; class Actinomycetes; order Actinomycetales; family Dermatophilaceae; genus Pedococcus. The sequence goes on from CAVSUT010000019.1 coordinate 446,362, forward strand.
GCCGAACTGGGCGACGAGGTCGCTGCCCATGTCCTGGGCCGTGGTGGCCCGCGTGACGATGAGGCCGGTCGCCATGGACATCAGCAGCGCCGGGATCTGCGACACCAGGCCGTCACCGACCGACAGGAGGCTGTAGGTCGCCACCGCGTCGCCGATCGCCTGGCCCTTCTGGACGACGCCGATGATGAGGCCGCCGATGAGGTTGACCAGGGTGATGACGATGGCGGCGATGGCGTCGCCCTTGACGAACTTGGAGGCACCGTCCATCGCACCGTAGAAGTCAGCCTCCGCCGACACGTCGGCGCGGCGGCGACGCGCCTCGTCCTCGTCGATCAGGCCGGAGTTGAGGTCGGCGTCGATGGCCATCTGCTTGCCGGGCATGGCGTCGAGGGTGAAGCGGGCCCCGACCTCGGCCACGCGCCCGGCACCGTTGGTGATGACGACGAACTGGATGACGACGAGGATGATGAAGATGACGAGGCCGACGACGATGGAGCCGCCCACGACGAAGTGGCCGAAGGCGTCGATCACCTTGCCGGCGAAGCCGTCGAGCAGGACGAGCCGGGTGGCGCTGACGTTGAGGGCGAGCCGGAACAGCGTGCCGATGAGCAGCAGCGACGGGAAGACCGCGAAGTCCAGCGGTCGTTTCACGTTCAGGGCCACCAGCAGGATCAGCACGGAGAACGTCAGGTTCACCGCGAGCAGCATGTCGAGCACGACGCTCGGCAGCGGCACCACCATCATCACGACGATGGCGACGATGCCCGCGGGGATGCCGATCTGGCCGAGCCGACTCTTCATCGGACCTCGGCGTGCGCGGGCGGAAGGGCGACGGCAGCTGTCATGGCACGCCTCCTATCGACCGGGATCGACCGCACCTGAGGTTTCGACCAGGGGTGTCGGCGCGGGACGGGCCGCGCCCGGGTTGCGGTGGAACCCGGTGGCAGCGCCCCGTTGGCGCAGGCCCATGACGAACACGAACACGCCCGCCACGGCGTCATACAGCTCGGCGGGGATCTCCTGGCCGATCTGGCAGCTGCGGTAGAGCATGCGCGCGAGCGGGACGTCCTCGACCAGCGGCAGCCTGAGGGCGGCGGCGTCCTCGCGGATCTTGGCCGCGACGAGGCCGGCGCCCTTGGCGACGACCCGGGGCGCACCGCTGCCGGGCTGGTAGGCGAGCGCCACCGCCACGTGGGTGGGGTTGACGAGCACGAGGTCGGCCGACGAGAGGTCGGACATCATCCGGTTGCGGCTCATCTCACGCTGCTTGCCGCGGATCAGGCCCTTCTGCAGCGGGTCACCTTCGGAGGACTTGTTCTCCCGCTTGATCTCCTCGAAGCTCATCTTCAGCGAGGTGCCGACGCGGCGCCGCTCCATGACGAAGTCGGCCGCAGCCAGGACGAGGCCGACGGCCGCGATGACGCGCAGTATGCCGATCGCCGCGTCGGCGGCGGCGCCCACCGAGGCGCCCAGCGACCACTGCCCGCTGGTGGCGATCTGCTCGGTGGTGGCGCGGACGGCGTTGTAACCGATCCAGCCGAAGACGACGAACTTCAGGAGGGTCTTCACCAGCTGCCAGGCGGCGTGGACGCCGACGAGGTTCTTCAGGCCCTTGGCCGGGTTGAGCTTGCTGAACTCCGGCTTGAACTTCTTGGCGTACACCCGGATCCCGCCCTGGGCGGCGTTGCTCACGATGGCGGCGACGACCATCGCTGCGAGCAGGGGTGCGAGCAGCAGCAGCATGTGCACTCCCGCAGACTTCAGCACCTGCATCGCGATGGCCGGGTCGGGCTCGACGATGACGCGCTGGAGCTCGCCGAGGAGGTCGCGGAAGAGGTCGGCCAGGTCGCGGATCACCTTGGGCACGAGGACGGAGGCGACCAGCACCGCCACCCACGCGCTGAGCTCCGCGGTCCGCGGGATCTGGCCGTCCTTCTTGGCCTTCTGCATGCGTTGCTGGGTGGGCTTCTCGGTCTTCGAAGCCTTGTCGCTCACGAGCGGGTCCCCATCATCTGCGCGACCGACACCATGTCCCGGGTGGCCTGGTCGAGCAGGCGGCTCACCGCGCCGGGCAGGAGCGAGAACGTCACGCCCGCCAGGGAGATGGCGAGCAGGATCTTGACGGGGAAGCTCATCGCGAAGATGTTGAGGGTGGGCACCGCGCGGCTGACCAGGCCGAGGGCCAGCTCGGCCAGGAAGAGCACCACCAGGACCGGGGCGGCGATCTGCAGGGCGCCGGCGAGGAAGCGACCGAGGTCGTCGGTGACCAGGCGGGCCAGGTCACCGATGGCGAGCGGGCGCAGCGGCACCGTCTCGAACGTCATCATCAGGCCGCGCACGAGGATCAGGTGCCCGTTGGCGGCGAACAGCAACGTGATGGCGAGCAGCTGCTGGATCCGGCCGAACATGCTGCTGGACACGTTGGAGAGCGGGTCGTACAGGCTGGCCAGGGTGAACCCGCTCGCGAGGTCGAGCATCTCACCGGCGGCCTGGATCACCGCGACCGCGAGGAGCACGACGAAGCCCATGGTCGCGCCGACCGCGACCTGCCACACCGTGGCCCCGACCAGGGACGGGAGGGTGAGCGGTGGCGACTGGTCGCGCAGGGTCGGGAGCAGGCACAGGGCCAGGGCGAAGGCCAGTCCTGCCTTGATCCGGGACGGGACCGACCTGCTGCTGAACGGCGGGGCGATGGCGAAGAACGCCGACATCCGCACCGTGGCGAGCAGCAGGACCACGAGGGTGTCCGCCGACAGCGATGCCCGCATCAGCTCAGCAGCTGCGGGAGCATGGTGAACATCGCCTTGGTGAAGCCCACGGCCTCCTGGAGCATCCAGTGGCCGGCGACGAGCAGCACCATCGCGACACCGATGAGCTTCGGGACGAAGCTGAGGGTGACCTCCTGGACCTGGGTGACAGCCTGGAGCAGGGAGACGGCGAAGCCGATGCCGAGGGCCACGAGCAGCACGGGCATGGCCAGCTTGGCGGCGAGGATCATGGCCTGCAGGCCGATGTGCACGACGTCGGAGTCGGTCAAGGTCGTCTCACCTCCCTCAGTGGTAGCTCTGCACGAGGGCGGTCGCGATCAGGCTCCAGCCGTCGACCATGACGAACAGCAGCAGCTTGAAGGGCAGGGAGATCAGCGCAGGCGGCAGCATCATCATGCCCATCGACATGAGCACCGAGCTGACGACCACATCGATGACCAGGAAGGGCACGAACACCACGAAGCCGATGATGAACGCCGACTTCAGCTCGGACAGCACGAACGCGGGGACCAGCGTCGTGAGCTCGACATCGGCCGGCGTGGCAGGAGCGGCCTGCTCGCTGAGCTTGACCATGGTGGCCAGCTCGGCGGGGCGGGTCTGCTTCATCATGAAGTCGCGCAGCGGCTGCACGCCGGCCTCGAAGGCCTGGGTCTGGCTGATCTCACCCTTGAGGTAGGGCTGGACGCCCGAGTCGTTCATGTCCGACAGGACCGGCGACATGATGAAGAGGCTGAGGAAGAGTGCCAGGCCGGCCAGGACCTGGTTGGGCGGGATGGTGGTGGTGCCCAGCGCGTTGCGGGTCAGCGACAGCACCACGATGATCTTGGTGAAGGACGTGCAGAGCACGAGGATCGCGGGGGCGACCGAGAGCACGGTGAGCAGCAGGATGATGCTGATCGTCTGGCTCGGCTTGCCCAGGCTGGGGTCGACCTCGACGGAGACCCCGCCGGTCGACGTGGGCTTCGGCTTCGGCACGACGACTGCCGGCACGACGGAGGGCGCCGCCACCAGGTTCACCGAAGCCACCGAGGTCACCGACGTCGTGACGGACGGTGCCACGGCCTGCGCGCCGGCCCCCGACGCGGCCACGGCGGCCAGGGTGAGCAGGCCCACGGCGACACCGCGCCGCAGCCAGCGGGCACCGGAGGGCCGAGCAGGGAGGAGGACCTCAGCCACGTCGGCTTCGCCCGGCACCCAGGACCAGCGAGGCAGCATTCCACGGCCACCCGGCCGGGGCCGCTGCGGCGGCACGACGGGTCGAGCGGGTTTCCCGCAGGGCGCTGCGGCTCTCGACGGACGCGAGCGCCGCGGCACGGCTCTCGGCCGCTTCGTAGGTGGTGGACGGCGACGCCGCGGACGGGACGACCGAGGGCACCACGGACAGTGCGGAGACGGCGGGGACGAGGTCCTGCGGTCCGAGCTCACCCAGGACCGACACCCCGCGGTCGGTGACGCCGAGCACCATCACCTGGGTGCCGACCTTGACGACCTGCAGGGTGGAGCTGCGGCCGAGGGAGCGTCGCGAGAGCACCTCGACCTCGACGCTGGCGCGTCCCTGGCGTGCCGAGCCGATGCCGCGCTTGGAGGCCCACCGCGCGAGCGCGACGAGCAGGACCAGGACGACAGCGAGCGAGACGATCAGGCGGATGACTGCCAGCACGACGGAGCCATCGGTCATGCCCGGGCCCGGCTGTCCGCGTCGGCGGAGACGACCTCGGTGATGCGGACGGCGAACTCCTCGTCCACGACGACGACCTCGCCGCGCGCCATCAGCGTGCCGTTGACCAGGACGTCGACCGGGCTCCCGGCCGCGCGGTCGAGCTCGAGGACGACGCCCGGGGCGAGCGAGAGGACCTCCTGGACCCGCATGCGCGTGCGACCGAGCTCGACGGTGATGCCCATCTCGACGTCGCGCAACAGGTGCAGGCGCCGCGGGTCGACGTCGGCGAACGGCGAGCCACCCACGAGCGGCTGGAAGGCGGCGGGGGCGGCCGAGAGCATGGCGTCGTCGACCTCGGTCTCGGGGACGACCGTGAGCGGGGCGTCCTCGACGGGGGTCTCGGGGTACGTCATGGGGTGTCCTTCGGTGTGGTCGGGGTGGTTCACGAGGAGACGATCTGGGCGGCGAGCCGCTTGCCGTGGCTGCCGGGAGTGGCCGAGGCGACGGGGACGCCGTCGGCCGCGACGAGGAGGGGTTCGGCGATGGGGTGGCGCAGCGGGACGACGTCACCGACGGCGAGGGAGAAGACCTCGGCCGAGGTGAGGGTCACCTCGCGGAAGGCCACCGTGACGTCGATCTCGACCTGCTGCATACGCTGCTCGACGGTCTTGGCAGCGGCGACGACGCGGAGGTCCGCGGCGGCGACCTCCGAGACGTGGTCGACGGCGGCGAGGATCGGCTTGAGCGTCGTCAGCGTCATGCAGAGCGTGGCGGTCGCGGCCTGGTCGCCGATGCGCACCTCGACCTCCGTGGCGACCACGGGGTCGGCCGGCGCGGCGAGCTGGAGGAACTGGGTGTTGGACTCGAGGGTGTCGAGGGTGGCACGGACCGGCGCGAGGCTCTCGAACGCGTAGGTCAGCTCGGCGGCAACCCGCTGGACGAGGTCGCGCGCCAGGGTGTTCTCGATGTCGCTGAGGGCACGGATGGGCTGCTCGCGGCCACCGGCGCCGCCGAGAAGGCGGTCGATGACGCTCATGACCACACCCATGGGCAGCTGGAAGAGCCCCGCACCGGGCTGGCTCTCGAACGTGAGCACGGCCAGGAGGCTGGGGTTGGGGACGGTGCGGATGTACTCGTCGTACGTCACCTGGCGCACGGACAGGACCCGCGCGTGGACCACCGTGCGCAGGGTCGTCGACAGCACCGTCGACAGCTGACGGGCGAAGGTCTCGTTCGCGACCTGCAGCGCCCGCACCCGCTCACGACTGAGCCGGCCCGGACTGCGGAAGTCGTAGGACAACGGCTCGGCACTCACGACCTTCCTGATCGGCAGGTCCAGCGGTCTCCTGAGGCTTCTGCCCGAATCTGGTCAGGAGTGACCACCGCCGCTGTGCTGCGGCGGTGCGGTGGTGGTGCGGCAGGCGTGTGACGCTGCGCGACGAGGGGCGCGTGGCCGGGGGGACCCACGCGCCCCGAAGGTCACTGCATGACGAACTCGGTGAGGTACACCTTGAGGACCGCGCCCTCGTACCGGTGCTTGACCTCGGTGTCGAGCGCCTTGCGGGCTGCCTCGCGCCCCTTGGGGGCCAGGAGCTGGGCGTAGGTGCGTTGGCCGAAGATGATGATGGCCGCGTCGCGGGCCTTGGCGCCGTTGAGCTCCTCGCCGCCGCCACCGTGGCCGCCACCGCCGCCGGCTGCGTCGGCGCTGGTCTGCAGCGACAGGCCGACCTTGAGGAACCGGCCGTCGGCCAGGTTGAGGGTGAGCGGCTCGAGGTCGACGACCGGGCCGGGGACCGGCTCGTGCGTGGCCTCGGCGTGGCTGGAGGGGCGCAGGAAGAAGAAGTACCCGGCGCCGCCCAGGACGAGGACGGCCACGACGATCATGATGAGGAGCTTCTTCTTGCCCTTGGGGGCGGCGACCACGGGGTCTGCCGCGGTGGCGGTGGTGGTCATGGGTGGTCTCCTGCAACGGACGGGATGGACGAGGCGGTCTGGGAGGCGGTGAGCTGGGTCGTGGCAGGCATGGCGTGCACGACGATGGCCACGCGCCGGTTGCGGGCGCGACCGGCCGAGGTCTGGTTCGAGGAGAGGGGACGCTGGTCGGCATACCCGGCGGCGGACAGCTGTGAGCCGGAGACCCCGCGCGTGAGCACGTACCGCAGCACCGTGGTCGCCCGTTCGGTCGACAGCTCCCAGTTGGAGGGGTAGCGACCGGAGATCGGGACGTTGTCGGTGTGCCCCTCGACCGTCAGCTCGTTGGGCAGGGTGCGCAGGATCGGGGTGATGGCGTCGAGCACCTTGTGGCCGTTGGGTCGCAGGCTGGCCTCGCCGGCATCGAACAGCACGCGGTCGGTGACGACGTTGACGACCAGGCCGTGGTCGCGGACCTGGAACTGCACCGAGCCGGAGAGGCCCTTGGCTGCCAGGGACTTCGCGATCCGGTCCCGGATCGCCGTGAGGTCGTCGCGCTGGGACTTGCCGGCGCCCGGACCCAGGCCGGGCCCCTTGCCGGCCGCCGCCTCGGCGTCCTTGGAGGCCGAGGACTTCGCGACCCCGGCATCGGCTGCGAGCGACGGGATGATCGGGCTGATCGCTGCTGGGGACACCGGCCCGATCGACTTGCTGTCCGGGGCACCCTGCGCGCCTCCGTTGAGGATGCCGGTCGAGGCCGACACCGCGGACGGCTCACCGAAGTACTGCTCGAGGCCGTTGGACAGGGCGATGAGCTTGGCCTGGTCGACCTGGCTGATCGCGAACAGGACGATGAACAGGGCCATGAGCAGGGTGATCATGTCGGCGTAGCTGAGCAGCCAGCGTTCGCCGTTCTCCGGCTCCTCCTCCTCGTGCTCCTCGGCGCGACGGCCACCGCCACCGGGCCTGGAGCTCACGCCGCTTCCTTGGCGAGGTCGGCGCGGCCGCCGTCGTTGGCCAGGGCAGCGCGCAGGCGCTTCTCGACGACGCGGGGGCTGGTGCCGGACTGGATGGCCATGACGCCCTCGAGCAGCAGCTCCATGTGGCCGACCTCGGCCTCGCTGACCCGCTTGAGCTTGCTCGCGATCGGCAGCCACATGGCGTTGGCGCTCATGACGCCCCAGAGGGTGGCGACGAACGCGCTCGCGATGAGCTCGCCGAGCTTCTCGGGAGCCCCGAGGTTGCCGAGCACGTGGATCAGGCCGATGACGGTGCCGATGATGCCGATGGTGGGGGCATAGCCGCCCATGTCGGCGAAGAACTTGATGCCGAGCTTGTCGCGCTTGCGCCGGGTCGTGACCTGGGTGTGCAGGACGTCGTAGATCTCGTCGGCGTCGGTGCCGTCGACGGTCATCTCGATGCCCTCGCGCAGGAACGGGTCCTCGATGGAACGGGCCTTCTCCTCCAGGGCCAGCAGCCCCTCGCGGCGGGCGATGTCGGCCATGGCGACGAGCTCCTCCACGACGGCGTCGCTCTTGGGCTCCTTGACCGTGAACGCACGGACCAGCTGCTTGCCGATGATGGCCATGTCGGTGATGAAGCCGCCGGCCATGGCGGCGCCGATGCTGCCGACGAAGACCAGCAGGATCGGGGGCAGCAGCAGGATCGAGGTGGGCGAGGCCCCCTCGAGGATGAGGGACGCGACGACGGCACCGAAGATGACCAGGATGCCGAGCAGGGTTGCGATCTCCATGTCAGACCTCCGAGTCCGGCACGGCGTGCAGAGCAGCGCGCGGCGTCTGGGAGTGCTGGACGAAGTCGGCCGCGGAGATGACGGCGGCGCGGAAGTCGCGCACCTCCGCCACGACCTGCTGGACGGTCTCGGTCACCACGTACCGCGTCCCACCCACGAGGGTGATGACGGTGTCGGGGGTGGCCTCGACCCGCTCGATGAGGTCAGGGTTGAGGGCAAAACAGGTGCCGTTGCGGCGCGTGACAGCGATCATGGTGCGTCCATCCTTGGGTCCCAGCAGGCGCAACCATCCGTGGTGCGCACCCCTCTCATCGGCAGCCCCGCGGCATACCTGAGGCCCCTGCCCCACCTCATCCGAACTCGTCCCTTGATGACCCGGTATGCGGCGCGGTGCCGCCGCGGGCACGACGACGGGCGGTGGGGCGCAGACCTGCTGCACCCCACCGCCCGTCGGTGGTCATCGCGAGCCGGTGGCTCAGCGCTTGAGGTTGACCAGGTCCTGGAGGATCTCGTCCGAGGCGGAGATCACCCGGGAGTTCGCCTGGAAGCCACGCTGCGCGACGACGAGGTTGGTGAACTCCTGGGCGAGGTCGACGTTGCTCATCTCGAGCACCCCGCTGTTGACCAGGCCACGACCGCCGTTGCCGGCCACGCCGACCTGGGCCTGGCCCGAGTTGGCGCTGCCGCGGTACATCGAGTCGCCGGCCTTCTCGAGGCCACCGGGGTTGGCGAAGTTGGCGATCGCGACCTGGCCGAGCTTCTCGGTCAGGCCGTTGGAGAAGGTGCCGATGAGGATGCCGTTGCTGTCCATGGTGAAGCTCTGCAGCTGACCCATGGTCGAGCCGTCCTGGGTGCGGGCGGTCGCCGAGCTCGCGCCGGCGTACTGCGTCAGCGGGGTCTGGTCGCCACCGATGGTCATCGTGACATCGGACGGGAACGTGTAGCCCGCGGTGCCCAGGGCGGTGCGGCTGAGCGTCATCGAGTCGGTGTTGAACTTCTCCGTCGCCACGTTCCAGGTCAGGTTCGTCGAGCCGACGGTGACCGGCGACCCGTTGGTCCCGGGGACCGTGGTGGTCGCGGTCCAGGCGTTGGCGCCGGTCTTGGTGTACGTCGTGGTGGCGGGGATGGTCCGGCCCTGCCCGTCCACGATGTCGATGCTGTGGGTGATGCTGGCGCCGTTGGCGGCGTCCGCCGGCAGGTTGCCACCGAGGTCGACGGTCCCCGTCGCCTTCGGGGACAGCACCTGGCCGAAGGGCAGCCGCAGCCCGCTCGTCGTGGCGTTGGTGTTGATGGTGCCGTTGACGGCGGGCCAGCCCTGGACGGTCGCGCCTTCGGGGGTGTTGAGGTTGCCGAAGGAGTCGAACGAGAACGCGCCGGCGCGGGTGTACATCGGCTGGCCGTCCTTCTGGACCATGAAGAAGCCGTCACCCTGGATCGCCATGTCGCTCTGGCGACCGGTCACCTGGGTGCTGCCCTGGCTGAAGTTGGTGCTGATGCCCGCGACGCGCACACCGAGGCCGACCTGGGCCGCGTTCGTGCCACCGCTGCCCTGCGAGGCACCGCCGGCGTTGCGCACCGCCTGGCTCAGGGTGTCCTCGAAGACGGTCTGTCCGGACTTGTAGCCCGTGGTGTTGACGTTGGCGATGTTGTTGCCGATGACGTCCATCATCGTCTGGTGCGAGCGCAGTCCGGAGACGGCCGAGAAGAGCGAGCGAAGCATGGTTCAGTCCTTTGCGAGGGAGGTGGTGGCGGAAGACGTGGGGGTGGAGGTGGCACTGCGGACCTCGGTGACCGTGCTGAGCGGCACCTCGGTGTCGTTGACGATGAGCCTCGGCCCGCCGGCGGTGAGCTTGACCGAGTCGACGGTGCCGCTGGCAGTGGCGCTGCCCACGGAGTAGGTGACGCGCTGTCCGACGAGGGACAGGGCGTTGAGGCTGTTCTGGCCGGCGATGACGGCGGCGTTCTGGGCCACGAGCTCGTGGAGGGTCTCGACCATCTGCATCTGCGCGGTCTGCGCCATGAAGGCGGCGCTGTCCACGGGCTTGCTCGGGTCCTGGTACTTCAGCTGGGCGACGAGCAGCTTGAGGAACGCGTCCCCGCTGAGGGCCGTGCCGGTCGACGTCTGTGGGGTGGGGGCAGCCTGTGCCGCTGTGGCCGCGGACGCCGCGGCGGTCGAACCGATCGGGATCGTCATGGAGGGGCTCACATTCTGACGTCGAGGGCGACGTCGTGGGACAGGGATCGGGCGGTGGGGTTCGGGGGGGTCGGGGTGTCGGCCGTGGTGGTGCGGTGACCCGGTATGGCGCCGTGCCCGCCGCGCGGGGCGGCGCCACCACCGGCTCCGGCTCCGGCCTCACGGCCGAAGAGGTCGGCCGAACCGGACTGCACGTCCATCCCGGCGGTGCGCAGGCCCGACAGCTCGAGCTGGGCGCGCAGCTCCGGCAGACCCTGCCGCAGGGTCTCGCGGGTGGCGGCGTCGGCGGCGATGAGGTGCACGGCCACCTCTCCCCCGCTCAGGGACAGCTGCACCCTGACCTTGCCGAGGTTCTCGGGCTCGAGGTGCACCGTGACGCGGTGCGTCCCGTCGGGGCCGGTGAGCAGTGGTGACATCGCGCTGAGGACCTGCGCCTGCGGGGGCGGCGGGACCACGGGGTTGGGGGCCGGGGCCGGCGCCACCGGCGTCGCCGTGGCTGCGCCGGTCGTGGCAGCGGTCGGGGCGACCGAGGCAGCGGCAGCGGCAGCTGCGTTGCTGGCGGCGTCGGCGGCGGCCAGCGGGATGCCGGGCGCAGCGGTCTGGATCGCGGTGACTGTCGGGGATGACGTGGGCACAGCGCTCGAGTCGGCGCCGGACTGCGGGACCGCTGTGGGCAGGGCCGCCGGGTCGGTCTCGACGGCGCCGTCGGGGCGGGGCGCGGCGGCGAGGGCGGCCGGGCGGCCGTGCACCAGGGTCGGGGCCGGCGAACCGGGGTCACCGGCTCCGGTCTGGCCCGTTCCGGTCTGGCCCGTTCCGGTCTGGCCCGTTCCGGTCTGGCCGGTTCCGGCCTGTGGGGAGCCGGCCTGTTCGGAGGTCGAGTGAACAGCCTCGGACTGGTCTGTGGCAGGGGTGTCCAGGGCCGTTGCGCCCGTGGCACCGGCGGGGCCGACGACTCCCGAGGTCGTCCCCGGGGCATCATGGTCACCGACCGGGACCGGGGCCGCCGCGAGGGCCACCGCCGCGGGGACGGTCACCGCCGGGGCGACGGCCGCGGGACCGGCGTCGGGGGTCGGGCTGTCGGCAGCGACCTGGGGGCTGGTGGCCTCCGCGGGCGTCGAGCCGGCCGGGACAGCGGAGTCCGAGGACCGCCGGGAGGCCTGCGGGGCGTCGTGCGACGTCTTGGGCGGCGACGGGTGGTTGGAGCGTCGGGTGGTTCGACGACGGGCGGTTCGACGTCGGGCGCTTCGACGACGGGTGGTGGGACGACGGGTGGTTCGGCGTCGGCCGCTCGAACACCGGGTCGGGAGTGGGACGTTGGGTGCGCTCGCTGACGGTGGACCGACCGCGCGGGTCTGCCGGGTCGACCCGACCACCGGCGCGCGAGCCGCGGCCGGACTCGAGCTGCGAGCGGATGGCGACCTCGAACCGCGACGCGTCGTCGGCGGAGGTGCTGCGACCGCCCGCGCGGGCCGGGCCCGCCGCGGCAGGGGCTGCGGGGTTCACGGTGACGGGGGTCATGCCGCACCTCCCATGTAGCCGAGCACGCGCTGCACGTACTGCTGGGTCTCGCGGTAGGGCGGCACCCCGCCATAGCGCTGCACCGCACCCGGGCCGGCGTTGTAGGCGGCGAGGGCCAGCGAGGTGGAGCCGAACTTGTCGAGGTGGCTGGCGAGCAGGCGGGCAGCGCCGTCGATCGCCTGTGCGGGGTTGCGCGGGTCGACGCCGAGACCGCGGGCGGTCGCCGGCATGAGCTGCATGAGACCGATGGCACCGGCCGGGCTGACCGCCGCGGGGTTGAACGCGCTCTCCGCCTTGGCGACCGAGGTGAGCAGGGCGACCGGCACGTCATACCGCTGGGCGGCACCGGCGAACAGGCTGCGCAGGTGGGCCGGCACCCCGGCCGGGCCTCCCGCCGAGCTGGTCGAGGCCGCACCGGCCGTGGCCGCAGCGGCGAAGGACTGGCCGGCCGGGGCCGCGATGCGCCGGATGGCGCTGGGCGTGCGGTACACGTCCTGGATCTTGACGTCCTGGCCGGCGCGCGGGGCGACGATCATCTTGCCGTCGCCGATGTACATGCCGATGTGGTCGACCGGGCTGCCGAACGCCACGAGGTCACCCGCCTTGGCGGAGGCCAGGTCCGGCACCGCCGTGCCGGCACGCGCCTGGTCGGCAGCGACGCGCGGCAGGGTGACACCCACGTCGGCGTAGGCGCGCTGCAGCAGGCCGGAGCAGTCAAGCCCCTTGTCCGGGTCGGTGCCGCCCCACAGGTAGGGGACCCCGAGGTACTTCTTCGCGGCGTCGACGGCCTTCGAGCCGACATCCCCAGCGGTGCTGGAGCTGCTCTGGACCGACTGTGCCTGCAGGGACTTCGCCTGGTCCATGACCGAACCGAGCACCGCGTCGAACGACGTCGCGGTGGACCCCGAGGACGTGAGGGAAGCTGCTGAGGTCGCGGTCGTGCTGGAGGCGCTCGCGGACGACGCCGGGGCGATCACGGCGAAGCGGCTCTGGATCGCGGCCATGCGGGCCAGCGCGCCGGCGGGGCCGACGGTGTCGATGCTCATGACAGCACCCTCTTCAGCGCGCCGGCGCTCTCCTCGGCTGCCCGCTGGTCGGCGGCGAGCATCTCGCGGAGCTGCACGAAGTCCTCGCGCTCGACCAGGCGCTCCAGCCCGGACGTCCGGGTCATGGCTTCGGTGAGCAGGGCGCGGGCCCGGTCGCTCTCGCCGACGGCGAGCTCGTGGCGGCTGCCCGCGACGGCGACCTGCTCGGCGCGGCCGCTGACCAGTCCACGGGCGGCGACGAAGGCGGCGGCGCCCAGCACGCGGGGCGCCTCGGAGACGGCGGTGTAGCGCTCGCGGGCGGCATCGGCGTGGCTCTCGGCGACCGCGGCGACCGCCAGGGCACGTGCGAGGTCGGCCTGGCGGCGCTCCTCCTGGATCTTGCGCACCTTGAGCACGACGGCGAGACGGTCACGACGGGTGCTCACAGCGCACCTGCCAGCTGGTGCAGGGAAGACCAGCTCTCACCGAGGTCCGCGATGTCGTCGAGGTCCTGGCGCAGGAAGGTGTCGATGGATCCCGAGGCCTGCAGGGCACGGTCGACCAGCGGGTTGCTCCCGGCGACGTAGGCCCCGATCTCGACGAGGTCCTTGGCGTCGCGGCGGGCAGCGAGGAGCTGGCGCAGCGACGAGGCGGCGGTGCGCTGGGGACCGTCGGTGAGGGCGCGGGTGGTGCGGGACACCGACTCCAGCACGTCGATGCACGGGAAGTGCCCGGAGGTCGCGAGGCGACGGTCGAGGACGATGTGCCCGTCGAGGATGGAGCGGACCGAGTCAGCGACCGGGTCGTTCATGTCGTCACCTTCCACGAGCACGGTGTAGAGGCCGGTGATGCTGCCGGAGTGGGAGGTGCCCGCGCGCTCGAGCAGTCTGGGAAGGAGCCCGAACACCGACGGTGGGTAGCCCCGGGTGGCCGGCGGCTCGCCCGCAGCCAGTCCCACCTCGCGCTGCGCCATGGCCACGCGGGTGACGCTGTCCATGCAGAGCAGGACGTCCTGGCCCTGGTCGCGGAACCACTCGGCGATGCGGGTGGCGGTGAAGGCGGCGTGCAGGCGCACCAGCGCCGGCTCGTCGGAGGTCGCCACGACGACGACCGCGCGAGCCAGACCCTCCGGGCCGAGGTCGTGCTCGACGAACTCGCGGACCTCACGGCCGCGCTCGCCGACGAGGGCGAGCACGCAGACCGGGGCCTCGGTGCCGCGGACGACCATGGACAGCAGGCTCGACTTGCCGACGCCGGAGCCGGCGAAGATGCCCATCCGCTGACCGCGGCCGCACGGGATGAGGGTGTCGATGGCGCGGATGCCGAGGCCGAGCTGGGTGTCGATGCGGTCGCGGGTCATCGCCGGCGGCGGCGTGCCGTCCGAGGTCTCCCACGTCACGTCGGCCAGCGGCGGTCCGCCGTCGATCGGGCGACCGAGCGCGTCCACCACCCGGCCGATGAGGCCGGCACCGACCGGGACCCGCAGGGGTCCGCCGGTCGAGGAGACGACAGCGCCCCGACGCACCCCACGCAGGTCGGAGACGGGCAGGCAGCGGGCGGCGTCGCCGTCGAGGGCCACGACCTCGGCGAGGATGGGCCCCTGGTCGCTGGCGACCTCGACGGCCTCGCCCACCGCGACGTCGAGTCCGGAGACCTCGATACCCACGCCGAGGGCACGGGTGACCCGCCCGGTGACGCGGGGGCGGGCTGCACGCAGCAGGTCGTCCAGGACACCGGTCATCGGGACAGCACCTCGCGCACGCGGGTCAGGGCGGCGCCGATCTGGGCGTCGATCGTGCGGTCACCGATGTCGACGACACACCCGCCGCGCTCGACCGTGGGGTCGGCGACGATCTGTACGGCGCAGCCCGGGGCGAGGTCGGCGATGGACTCGGGAGTGAGGTCGGTGTCGTCCGGGTGGATGTGGACGGTGACGTCCGAGCCTCGGGGGATGTCGGTGAGGGCGCGCTCGACCGCGTCGCGGGCGGCGCAGTCCTCGACGCGGAGGTGGTGACCCACCAGCGCCTCGGCGATCTGGACCGCCATCGGGACGGCCGCGGCATACAGGTCGGACACGGTCGCGGACGCGGCCGCGTCGTCCACCGCGGAGCGCAGCGCATCCAGCGCGGTCCGCCACTGGAGGTCGCGCTCGGCCCGGGTCGCCTCCTCACGCGCGGCGGCGCGCTCGGCCCAGAGCTCCTGCTCGCGGGCGGCCTCGAGCAGTCCGGCCTGGTAGCCGGCGTCGCGACCCTCCTCGTACTGGCGGGCGGACGGCGACCGGCCACCTGCACCGAGCACCGACCCGGAGGAGTGGGAGAGCTGGCGGCTGGAGAACAGGGCCGGACGTACGCCGGTGGTGGTGGCGCTGCGCAGCAGCACCGTCGTCGGGCGAAGGTCAGAGGACGAGGTCATCGCCGCCACCTCCCCGGGAGACGATGATGTCGCCGGACTCCTCGAGGGTGCGGATCAGGCGGATGATGATGGCCTGCGCCTCCTCGACCTGCTTGAGGCGGACCGGGCCCATGACCTCGATCTCCTCGATGAGGCTGGCACCGGCACGTTCGGACATGTTGCGGGTGATCTTGTCGCGCACCTCGGGCGAGACGCCCTTGAGCGCGAGCGCGAGCTGCTTGGTGTCGGCCTGTCGCAGGACCGCCTGCACGGCACGGTCGTCGAGGTTGACGATGTCCTCGAACATGAACATGTGGGCACGGACCTCTTCGGCGAGCTCGGGGTCACGCAGCTCGAGCCCTTCGAGGATGAGCCGCTCGGTCGCCCGCTCGGAGCTGTTGATGATGCCGACGAGCGGCCCGAGGCCACCGACCGTGGAGAAGTCGGAGCTCTGCACGAGGTTGGCGAGCCGACGCTCGAGGTGGCCCTCGACCTGCTTGACGATCTCGGGTGAGGTCCGGTCCATGACGGCGAGGCGGTGGGCGACCTCGGCCTGCATCGCCTCGGGCAGGCCACTGAGGACGATGGCAGCCTGTTCGGCCGACATGTGGGCCAGCACCAGGGAGATGGTCTGCGGGTGCTCGTCCTGCAGGTAGGTGAGCAGCAGTCGGGCGTCGACGCGTCGCAGGAAGTCGAACGGCGTCTGGGACAACGACGACGACAGCCGCGAGAGCACGTCCTTGGCGCGCTCGGGCCCGAGGGTCTTGATGAGCATCTCCTCGGCCAGCTCGAGGCCGCCCTGGACGTAGAACTCCTGGGCGCTGACCATCGAGGCGAACTCGCCCAGCACGGCGTCCTGGGTGTGCAGGTCGGCGCCTTCGAGGCGCGCGATCTCGGAGGTGAGGGCCTCGACCTCGCTGGGGCGCAGCGAGCGCAGGACGTGCGCGGAGTCCTCGCTACCGAGCTGGACGAGCAGGACGGCCGCCTTGCGGAGCCCGCTGAGTCCTGTGGTGGTGACGGTCATCAGCTGCCTTCCGCGATCCAGCCGCGCAGGAGGCGGGCCACGTCGTCGGGACGCTCACGCGCCAGGGTGCCGATGGACTCGCGGGACTTGACCCGCTGCTCGCCCGCGGTCTCGCGGTGCGGCAGGCTCTGGCGCTGCTCCGCCTGCTCGAGCAGGGAGTCCACGGGTGCCGGTCCGGTCGGGACGCGGTACACCTCGATCTCCTGCGCTGCCGCAGGACCGCGGCGACGCGAGCGGATCAGGCCGATGACAAGAGCGAGCAGGATGAGGACCCCGAGGCCGATGGTCTTGCCCAGGCTGATCAGGTCGGCACGCTTCTTGTCGGCGGCAGCCTGGGCGAGCTCCTTCTGGGCGGCGGCAGCAGCGGTCGTGTCGAAGGCCATCTGGCTGACCTGGACGACGTCACCGCGCTTGGGGTCCAGCCCCGCGGCGGCCGAGACGAGCGAGCTGAGCTGGGTCTGGTCGACCGAGCCGGCCGCCTTGGCGTCGAGCAGGACGGCGACGGAGAGCCGCTGGACCTTGCCCGGTGCGGTGGTGGTCTTCTCCTTGAGGGTCCCCACCGCGTTGGTCTGCGTGGAGTCCTCCTTGACGTAGTCGTTCTTGCCCGAGGCGGTCGTGCCGCCGGCGTTGTCGGGGCCGAGCACGCCACCGACGGGCGTGCCCCCACCGGTGTAGCTCTCCTTGCTCCTGGTCTGGGTGAGCGTCGTGTTCGGCTTGGTCGGCACGTAGGTCTGGCGGTCGATGGTCTGCTCGTCGAAGTTCAGGTCGGCGTCGACGCGGACCACGGCCTTGCCGGGACCGACGACCTTGTCGAGCATCGTCTGGACCGCGGCGGCGGTGGCGTTGGAGACCGCGAGCTTCTGGGACTGGCGGGCGTCGGTGCCGGCGGAACCGCCGCCACCCTCGCCCCCGGCGTTGAGCACCTTGCCGCTGGAGTCGGCGACCGTCACCTGCTTGGGGTCCAGCTTGGGCACGGAGCCTGCGACCAGGTTGACGATGGACTCGACCATGTTCGACGAGAGGTTGGCGCCGGGGGACGTCTTGACGAGCACGGACCCCGTGGGCTTGGCGGCGTCCGTGGTGAACACGTCGTCCTGAGGGACGGCGAGGTGGACGACCGCTGCCTGCACGCCGTCGATCGACTCGATGGTCTTGGAGAGCTCGCCCTCGAGGGCACGCTGGTAGGTGACCTTCTGCTGGAAGTCGCTGCTGGTCATGCTCTGCTTGTCGAGCAACGAGTAGCCCTGCGAGCCCGAGTCGCCGGCCGGGAGGCCCTCGCCGGACAGGGTGATGCGGGTCTGGTAGACGTCGGCCTGCGGCACCATGACGGTCTGGCCACCGTCGGCGAGCTCGTACGGCTCACCGGACTCGGTGAGCTTGGCGGTGATCGCGGCGGCGTCCGAGGAGCTCAGCCCGGTGAAGACCGGGGCATAGCTGGGCTTGGACACCCACGACACGAACATCACGCCACCGACGACGACCGCGAGGGCCGCCACCGCCGTCACGACGCGCTGACCGGGCGTGAAACCGGCGAACATCCTGCTGAAACGGGCCAGCACCGCCCGCGGGTCAAAGCCGTTCACATCGGCATCCTCATGATCTCGGTGAACGCCTCGACGGCCTTGTTGCGCACAGCCACGGTCAGCTGGGTCGCGACAGCGGCTTCGTTCGCGGCGATCGTGTAGTTGTGCACGTCCTGGAGCTGACCGGTGACGGCTTGGACGGCCATCGAGTCACTCGTCTTGTGCAGGGTCTGGAGCTTCTCGAGGCCTTGCTCGAGGGCGTTGCTGAACCCGGCAGGGTTCGCGGCGGCCGGAGCGGCCGCCGACGGGGCCGCCGTGGCGAACGGCAGGCTGCCGATCGAGGAGATGGGAGGGATCACCATGGTCAGCGGCCCAGCCCGATGGCCTGCTGGTAGGCGGCCTGGGCGCGCTCGACCACGGCGAGGTTCGCCTGGTACCCGCGCTGGGCCATGATCAGCTGGGTCATCTGGTCGCCCATGTCGATGTCCGGCAGACGCACGTAGCCCTCCGCGTCGGCCAGGGGGTGGTCGGGCTGGAAGACCATGCGGCCCTCGGCATTGCCGAACTGCACCCCGGCGACCTGGACGCCCTGCGGCTGGCCGTAGTTGGTGGACTGCGCCACGACGTACCGCGCCTGGAAGGCGTTCCCGCTCGTCGGGCGGACGGTGTTGACGTTGGCGATGTTGTCGGAGACCGCGTCCATCCACTTGCGGTGCAGCACCAGGCCGGAGCCGGCGATGTTCATCGCGCCGAAGAGGCCCATCAGGCGCTACCCATCGCGATGCGCATGCGCTGGAAGTGGTCGGTCATGGCCTGGACACCGAGCTGGTAGGTCAGCCCGGTCTCGGCACCGGCGAGGGTCTCCTCGTCGAGGTTGACGTTGTTGCCGTTCTCGCGGGTGGGCTCCAGGGAGCGCTGCGTCGACGGGGTGGCCGTGGCGGGGTCGTCACCGTTGCCGAGCGCGGCGATGAGGCTGCTCTCGAAGTCGACCTTGCCGGCCAGGAAGCGGGGGGTGTCCACGTTCGCCACGTTGTCGGCGATCGTGCGCTGGCGCACGGACAGACCATTCAGCGCTTGGCCGAGGGCGCGCATCGTGGTGTCGCCGAGTGGGTCGATCATGGCTCTCCTGGAGGGCATTCGCCGCGCGCGGGGCGCGTGACAAGGACGCGTTCGTGGTGTTGCCACACGTCCTTGGCGGCGATGGCCATCCATGGCCAGTCCCCACATCGGCACAGCGGTCAGCGACCTGAGCCGTTCTGGGGTGGATCCGTCGCCAGACCCGAAGATCAGCCGTTCGGCCCATCCCGGGCACGACGGCCGGAGGAAAGCAGGGCGAACAGGGCCCGGACCGGAGCCGTGCCCGCTATGGAGCCGGAGCGGTCAACGAGGTTGAGCCAGCTCGCTGCGCGGGACCCGCGACGGTCCTGCGCGGACCGGTCAGGTCCCAGCACGGACCGGTCAGCGCAGGAAGTCCATGAGGGACGGCTGGATCACCTTGGCGGCAGCACCCAGGGCCGCCTGGTAGGCCGTCTGCTGCAGGGTGAGGTCGGTGATCGTCTTGGCCAGGTCGATGCCCTCGACACTGGCGAGCTTCGCGGCGACGGCGTCGGCGCGGACCTCGCCGGTGGCCTGCACGGACATCAGGCGGTTGGTGCGCGCACCCACCGTGCTCTGCGTGGAGCGCAGCGCCTCGGACGCGGAGTCGAGGTCCTTGAGCGCATCGCCCATCGCGGTGGTGTCACCGCCGCGCAGGGCGTTGCTGATCCGGGTGAGCACGCCGGCTCCAACCGGGTCGCTGGGGTCGTGCAGCAGCGTGGTGAAGGCCTGGGTGCCGGGCACGCTGACCGACAAGGTGCCCGAGGCGGAGTCGGGCGAGATGGTGCGCTGCACGCGTCGACGCGTTGCCGGCGTAGGCGCCGGTGGTCGGGTCGAAGGCCGCGGCGGTGTCCTGGGTGCCGGCGAAGACCGGGCGACCGAGGTACTGCGTGTTGGCGATCCCGATCATGGCCTCGCGGAGCTGGTCGACCTCTGCTGCCATGGCGCGCCTCTCATCAGGGCCGTTGGTGCTGCTGGCTCCTGCGAGCACGAGCGACCGCACCCGGTTGAGCACGGAGCTGGTCTGGCCCAGGGCCTGGTCGGTGGTGTTGAGCCAGGACATGCCGTCGTCGATGTTGCGCGCGAGCTGGTCGGACTGCTTGCGCTCGGCCCGCAGCCGCATGGCGGCCACCGTGTCGACGGGTGAGTCCGACGGTCGGCTGAGGCGCCGACCGGAGGCGAGCTGCTCCTGGGTCTGCTGCAGCCGGCTCAGGCTGCTCTGCAGCCCGGCCATCACACCGCTGTTCAAGGTGGCGGGGGTGACGCGGGTCATCGGGGGCTCCGGTACTCGTCGGGGTGGGTGGTCGGGTGGTGCGTGGTGCGTGGTCTCACGGCCTCGTCGAGAGGCGTGAGCGTCAGCGGTCTCGGTAACCCATCGGTCAGCGGGCCATGTTCATGAGCGAATCCATCGTGCTGTCGATGACGCTGACGAACCGCGCAGCGGCCTGGTAGGCGTGCTGGTAGGCCATCATGTTCGTCATCTCCTCGTCGAGGCTGACGCTGGAGACGCCGAGCCGGGCGTTGTCGACCTGGCGGAGCATCACGCCCTGCACGTCGGCCTGCCGGGAGGCGCTCTGCGACTGCACGCCGAGCTCGACGATGAGGCTGCGGTAGCTCACGTCCGGTCCGGCGGGATCGGTGAGGTGGGCGGCCATGGCCGCCGCGTTGTCGCCGTCGTAGGCCGGCGGCGGGGACTTCGAGGCGGCGATGCCGTTCGTCGTCGTGAGCGAGACGGCGAGCGTGGCAGCGGTGGTGCCGCTGAAGAAGGCGGCGCCGGTGACACCGTTGCGGTCGTAGCCGGCCGCTTGCTGGGCGTTGACCGTGCTGGCCAGCTTCGAGGCGATGGAGTCGAGGGCGGCGACATAACCCGGGATCGTGGTGTTGAGCGCCGTGGCCAGGCCCTGGACTTCACCACCGGTGATCGTCGCGGGGGTGCCACTGCTGGCCCAGGTCACGGTGACCGGGCCCTGCCGGCCGGGCAGGGTGGGGCCGTCGACGCGCAGCTCGCTCGTGCGCGCGCCGCTGACGATCTGCGTGCCACCGACGGTGACGCTCACCGTGCCGTCGTCGTTGAGCCGGCCCACGGCACCGATGCTCTCCCCGAGCTGCAGGACGAGCTGGTCACGCTGGTCGGCGAGCTCGCTCGTCGAGGCGCCGGAGACCTTCGCGCTACGGATGGCGTCGTTGAGGCGCGCCACGTCGGAGGCGGTCCGGTTGACCTCGGAGACGGTGGCGACGAGGGCCTCCCGCGTGCCGGACCACTCCTGGTCGAGCTGCTGGCTGGTCCGGCCCAGGGTCGCGGCGAGCTGGGTGGCTTCCTCGAGGATCTGGGTGCGGGGCGCCATGCTCGTCGGGTCGTTGGCCAGGTCGTGCCACGAGTTCCAGAAGCTCGCCATCTGGGCCTGCAGCCCGGTGTCGCTGGGCTCGGCGAAGATGCCCTCGACCGAGCGCAGCGTCGCCGCCGACGAGGCGAGCGAGGACGCGCTGCCGCGTACCTGCTGGGCGCGCGCCTCGAGGAAGTCGTCGCGGATCCGCTCGGTGCCCCGGACCACGACGCCGTCACCGAACGCGGTGGAGCGCGACCACAGTGCGGGGACGGCAGAGCCGCTTCCCGCGACCTGGTCGAGTCGCTGGCGGGAGTAGCCGACGGTGTTGACGTTGCTGATGTTCTGGCCGGAGAGCTCGAGGCCGCGCTGGGCCGCCTGGAGGGCGCGGGCCCCGAGACCGAGGCTGGCGAAGCTGGACATCAGGCCCTCGCGTCCACGTAGGCGGGCTGCCACTGGCGCGGCACCGGGCGTCCGGCCCGCTCGGGGCGGTCGGCGCGCTCGGTGGCGGCGAGCTCGATCTCGGCCATCGTCGCGGCCATCGCGTCCACGACGAGCGCGGTCAGCGTCGTGATCTGCGTCTGGAGGCTCCGGGCCCGGTCGGCGAGCTCGGCAGGAAGCGCGGCACCCAGGACGGGCACCGGAAGTGCCCGGAACTCCTCGTGCCGGCCCTGATCGACCAGTCGCTCGCCGTCGGCGACCACGGTCTCGAGCTGGGCGAGGGTATCCACCCAGCGGGCGGCCAAGGAGTCGGCGCTCATGCCAGTTCCGGCGCCAGGGCTGCTTCGGCGAAGGCGTCACGCAGGGGCTCGACGATCTCGAGGCACTCGGCCACCAGACCCGGGGCCTTGGTCACGTTGGCCTGCACGAGCCGGTCGGTCAGGTAGTCGTAGAGCGCCTTGAGCTGCGCACCCTCGGGCCACATGTCGAGGTCGAGGGAGCCGGCGAGCTCGGCGATGATGTCCTGGGCGTGCAGCAGGGCGCGGTGCGCCGCCTCGATGCTGCCGCTGTTGACGGCGGTGAAGGCCGTGTTGAGGTCCTTCAGGAGCCGGTCGTAGAGCATCACGACGAGGCGGTTCGGGGAGGCGGTGGTGACTGCGTCGCCGTTGTAGCGCCGCCGCAGCATCGCGGAAGTGGTCATGGTAGGGATCTCCTAGTTCTTTCCACTGTTGAAGGTGGGCAGGGCGGCCAGCTGTCCGGTGAGCCATTCGCTCTGCGCCTTGAGGCTGCCGAGCATGGTCTCGAGCGCGGAGTACTGACGCTGCAGAGTCTGTTGTCGAAGGGTCATGCGGTTCTCGAAGCTCGTGATCCGGTCGGTGTAGTCCTTGACCTTGTCCTGCTCGAGCTTGATCTGGCCGGTGACGTAGCCGCTGATGGGATCGGCGGCCGCGCGGCCGGTGTCGGACAGGCGGGTGGCGAGGGCCGTCATGGTCTTCTCCACCGCGGCCGGGTCCTTGGTGTAGGCGTCGACGAAGGCCGCCTTGTCGAAGGCGAGCTTGCCGTCGCGGCCCACCTGGACCCCGGCGGTCGAGGGCAGGTCCGTGGACGAGCCGATCGCGGCGCCGGCGATGCGCTGGGCGAGGTCACGGACGAGCGAGCTGCCCAGGAGGGGTCCGGCCGCCTTGGTGTCGGCGTCGTATGAGGACTTGTCGGCGATGTAGCCCAGCGCCGCATTCGCTGCCGTCACCAGGGCGTCCATCTTGTTGGCGATTCCGTCGACGTCCGAGGTGACCGTGACGGTCACCGAGGTGGTCGGGTCCGCCTTGGCCGCGGTGATCGTCACGCCGGGCAGCAGCCCGGCCACGGCCGTGGTCGAGGAGGTGACGTCGAAGGCACCGGGCCCGGTGCCGACCCGCAGCAGCGTGTCGGCGCCGGCCTGGAGCTCGACGGTGCCGCCCAGCCCGGAGAGCCCGGGGGGAAAGCTCCCTGGCCGAGCGACACGTCGGAGTTCGCGCCGGTCGTCATCGACGTCAGCTGCAGCCGGTAGGCGTTGGCCGAGACCTGCACTGCGGTGGCGCGCATGCCGGCACCGGCGCCGTTGATCGAGGAGACGACCTGGGCCAGCGACGAACCGGCGCCCAGCTCCACGACCGTGGCGCTGGCGGAGCCGGCACGCAGGCCACCGGCGAGGGTGAAGACCATGCTGTCGCCGTTCGCGCCGTCCAGGGTCACCTGGCCGCCGCGGGTGAGGCTCGCGACCGTGGTGGCGACCCCGTCGAGGCTGACGACGGCGTCGGTTCCGGTGCCGACGGTGCTCGTGTCGGTCAGGCCGAGGGCGGTGTTGGCGGCCGTGAGCCGCACGGTGGCTGCCGAGCCCTCGTGCGTGGTGGCCAGGCGCAGGGCGCCATCGGGACCAGCACTGGCGGTCAGGGTCCCGCCAGAGGCACGGCCGATCTCGGCCGCGAGCTGGTCACGCGAGTAGCTGCCCTGCGCCAGCGTGATGGACGTGGGGGTTCCGTCCACCTCGACCGACAGCGTGGCTGACCCCGCGTCGATCGTGATGCTGTCCCCGACCGGCGAGCCGGTGAGGGCTGCGCCGGCGGAGGACTGGGTGACGGCCAAGGCGTGGGCGCCCTTGGCGAGCTGGGAGCCGGAGGCGACCGATGCCATACCGAGGGCTGCGGTGCCCTTGCCGAGCAGGAGTGGACCGTCGCTCACCGGGGTGGCCAGCGAAGCGACCGAGCCGGAGGTGACCGACGCACCGGCCGTGGCGACACTGCGGACCGTGAAGGTGGCGGTGCCGGGCAGTGCGTTCGGGCCCACCGAGGTGGTGGCCAGGCCCGGGAGGGAGGACACCGCGGTGGCCAGGGTCCAGGCCGACGCCTTGGTGATGGTGTCGGGGATGAACGCCTTCGCCGCGGTCTGCAGGCCGGTGAGCGTGCCGTTGAGGGCCTGGAGGACGGTCGCCATGTTCTGGCTCTCGCTCTTGCCCTTCAGCAGGGGATTGCCGGAGGTGCGCTCCACAGCCATCAGCTGACTGATGATCTGGGTGGTGTTCAGTCCGGAGATGAGTCCGTCGATCGAGGCCATGGTGCCGCCTCCTTCCTATCGCCAGTGGTGCTGGGGCGTGGGCCCGGGGCCGAGGTCTCCCCCGGTCCCGGGCCACGCCACGAACTCAGCCAAGCAGCTTGAGGACCGACTGCGGGGCGGAGTTGGCCTGCGCGAGCATCGAGATACCGGCCTGCTGCATGATCTGCGCCCGGGTGAAGGACGTCATCTCCTTGGCCATGTCGGTGTCGCGGATGCGGGACTCCGCAGCCGAGGCGTTCTCGGCGGCGACGCTCAGGCTGTTGATGGTGTGCTGCAGGCGGTTCTGCGTGGCACCGAGGTCGGCACGCTGGCCGGACACCAGGCTGAGGGCGCTGTCGATGCTGCTGAGCGCCGAGTTGGCACCCGCCTGCGTCGACACGTCGACTGCCGAGCTCACCGAGAACGACCCGGTGGCGCCACCGCTGAGGACGGTCTTGTCGAAGGTGACGACGGCGCCACCGTTGTCGCCGTTGAACGTCACGGTCTTGGCGGTGTCGTCGTAGGCGCCGATGACCGTGCCGGCCGAGTCCTTGACCTTGCCCGTGTCGATGGTGAACGAGCCCTGCACGGGGACGCCGCTGGTCAGGGTGCCGACGGCGCCGGTGGGGGCGGTCGCCTTGGTCGTGCCGGCGAGGCCGAGGGTGGCGGTGTCGGTCTTGGTGATCGAGACCGACAGGTTCTGGCCCGCGTTGGCACCGATCTGCAGCTTGCCGTTGAAGGTGCCGTTGAGCAGCTTCTGGCCGTTGAACTGGGTGGACTCGGAGATGCGGTCGAGCTCCTGGCTGAGCTGGGCGACCTCCTTCTGGATGGCGCCACGGTCCTCGGTGCTGTTCGTGTCGTTGGCACTCTGGACGGAGAGCTGACGCATGCGCTGCAGGATGGAGTGCGTCTCGTTCAGGGCGCCTTCAGCGGTCTGGATGAGGCTGATGCCGTCCTGGGCGTTCGCCGTGGCCTGGTTGAGACCGTTGGACTGGGCGCGCAGCTTCTCGCTGATGGCCAGACCGGCGGCGTCGTCCGCGGCACGGTTGATGCGCAGACCCGAGGACAGACGCTCGAGGCTGGTGGACATCGTGTTCTGGGTGGAGCTGAGGTTGCGGTACGCGTTCATTGCCGCAACGTTGGTGTTGATCTGAAGACCCATGATGTTTTCTCTCCTTGGATGTGGTCTCGAACCGCCATCCGTGGCGGTCCGTGTCGCTCCCGTAGGGGGGTGACACCAGCCTCATCGGCTCGTGCTCACCTCACCTGAGGTTTTGCGCCGGGAATCTTTCCCGGCGGTCCTACGGTCTACTGGCCGGCTGCGAGCCGGGTACGGCCACCCTCGTGGAAGGCGGCGTTGAGGGCCTGGCGCTGGCGGTGGCTGGCGCGGCCGGCGATCTCGGCGTAGTACGCCGCGCGACGGCGGGCCACGAGGCCCTCGTCCGACGCGGGCAGCTGGTCGGGGTCGAGGTTGGCGTTCATGCCGTCCTTGAGCATCTTCAACGCCTCGGTGCGGATCTGGGAGATCCGCGACTCGGTGACACCGAGCTCGTCGGCGACCTCCTTGAGCGGGCGGTCCTCGAAGAAGGTGGCGCGGATGACGACACGAAGGCGCTCGGGGAGCGAGTCGACCGCGGCGTTGAGGTAGTTCTCGCGCTCCTGCTCGACGACGATGGTCTCGGGGGTCTGGCTGTGGCGCGGCAGCATGGCGTCGGCGCCGGCGTCCACGAGGGCGTCGAGGCGCAGCACGACGGACTGGTGCAGGTCGCGGTTCAGCTCGCGGACCTCCTCGACGCTGACCCCCATCTGGGTGGCCAGCTCGCGGTGGTCGGGTTCGCGACGCAGCGAGGTGGCGAGCGCGTCACGTGCTGCCTCCCGCTCACGGGCCCTGGCCCGCAGGCTGCGGGAGGCCCAGTCGAGCGAGCGGAGCTCGTCGAGCAGCGCGCCCTTGATGCGGCGGGCGGCATACCGACCGAACGGCACGCCACGCTCGGGGTCGAAGGACAGCGCGGCAGCGGCGAGGGCGCCCATGCCGGCGGAGGTGAGGTCGTCCAGGGTCACGTGCGAGGGAAGGCGCACGCTCAGCGAACGCACCTCGTACTTAACAATGGCCAAGTGCTCTCGGCACAGCCTGTCGGCGTCAACGTGCGCCGAACTCCGCTCTCGACAACCAGTAACAGTCACGTTGTAGAGGATGCTGGTGGACACGCCGGCGGTTCTAGTCGCACAGCCCCCCGCAGCCTCTTCGGATGACCAACCTCAGCCGAAGGGATGACGCGGGGGTATGCCAACGGTCAACCAGACCCTCGGGGACGGCAATTATCGCGAAAGGCTCACGTCCGCGGCGGTCCTGTCGATGGGTCCACCGTGATGAAGGTCGAACAAGACAAGGCCGCGATGGCCTGCGCTGAGCTCTCGGAGTCGCTGTGGCGGGTCCGGGACCTCCTCGAGCTGCTCGCCTACCGGGTGGAGGTGCAGCGCGCGCTCGTCGAGACCGGTCGCGCCACCTGGGTGGCGCGCTCCACCCGTGAGGTCGACCAGCTGCTCCAGCAGATCCGCAACGCCGAGCTGCTGCGCGCGGTCGAGACGACCCCGGCCGCCCAGGCCCTGCTGCTCGCCGACGACGCCTCCCTCAGCGAGATCGCCGCGGCCGCCCCTGCGCCGTGGGACCACGTGATCGGCGAGCACCGGCACGCCCTGCTCGAGGCCACGCGCGACCTCACCGAGGCTGCCGCCGCCAACCGCGACCTCCTGGCCAGCGGCGCCCGCGCCGTCGAGGACGTCCTCGCCCAGTTCTCCGGACCGCACACCTCGTCGACGTACAGCGCGTCGGGGACCCCCGAGCACGACCCCACCCGCCGGCTGTTCGACCAGAGCTCCTGAGGCAATGATGACGACGATGACCACTGCACCCCGCCCCCAGACCACGGCGCTCGCCACCATCGCGCTGCGCGAAGGCCTGGTCGGGTTCCCGGACACCGAGCACTACAGCGTCATCGGCGGCGACGGCGGGGTCTTCGAGCTCACGCCGCTGGACGGCCCGGGGCCGACCTTCGTGGCGGCTGTGGCCGGATTCTTCTTCCCGGACTACCACCCGGTCCTCGACGACCTGACTGCCCAGCGGTTGGACCTCAGCGATGCAGATGACGCCTTGGTGCTCGTCATCGTTACTGTGGGTCCTGACATCAGTGCGGCGTACGGCAACTTGTTCGCTCCGGTCGTGGTCAACACGCGTACCGGGGCGGCGGAGCAGGTCGTCCTCAGCGGGCAGGACTTTCCGCTGCGGGCCCCGCTCGTGGCTGCCGCCGCGGGTCGCTGACCCGCCGCACGCAGCCGTAGACCGTGGCCCGAGAAGGGCCAAGGAAGGAGCCGGGACGTGCTCGTGCTCAGTCGCCGTCCCAAGGAAAGCTTCCGCATCGGTCACGACATCGTCATCACGGTGCTGGAGGTCAGCGGCGACAAGGTCCGCATCGGCATCGACGCGCCTGCGCACGTGCAGGTGCACCGCCAGGAGGTCTACCTCGAGGTGCAGCGCGCCAACCTCGAGGCTGCCTCTGCCTCGCCGTCGGCAGCTGCCGACCTCGCGGCCGCGATCCGCGGAACGTCCTCGTCGCCTGCGGCCGGCTCGCCCGGCGCTGCCGGTCCTGATTCGAAGGCTCCCGAGTCGGAGGCTCCCGAGTCCGGCGAGCCTGCGGAGCCCGGCGACACCGAGCGCCCGCCCACCTGAGCAGGTCGGCCGCACGCACTCGGACCGGCGCGGACGATTAGAACCCGGAGCGACGGGTACTGCCCTGCCATGACTGCCGACGAGCGCCCCGACCTGTCCGCCATCCCGGCCCAGACCCAGGACTGGCCGGGCACCACCCGCGACCTGGACCCGCAGGCCGACCACGGCGAGCACTCCTGGACCGCTCGTGGGCGCCTCGAGGGCAAGCGGGTGCTCGTCACCGGTGGCGACTCCGGCATCGGCCGCGCGGTCGCGGTCGTCTGTGCGAAGGAGGGCGCCGACGTCGCGATCGCCCACCTCCCCCAGGAGCAGGGTGACGCGGACGAGACGTTGCGCCTCGTGGAGGCCGCTGGTCGGCGCGGCTTCAGCTTTCCCGGTGACCTGCGCACCGAGGAGGCCAACGCCACCCTCGCCCGCGAGGCCACGCAGGCGCTCGGTGGGCTCGACGTCCTGGTGTGCAACGCGGCATACCAGATGACCCATGACGACCTGGAGGCGTTCCCGCGCGAGCAGGTGCAGCAGACCTTCGAGACCAACGTCTTCTCACCGTTCTGGCTCGCGCACTCGCTCGCCGAGGAGCTGAGCGACGGGGGCTCCATCGTCATGACGACCTCCGTGCAGGCCTACGCCCCGAGCCAGCACCTGCTCGACTACGCCTCGACCAAGGCGGCCCTGACCAACCTCGTGGTCAACCTCGCCCAGGAGCTCGGCCCGCGGGGCATCCGGGTCAACGCCGTGGCCCCCGGACCGATCTGGACCCCGCTCATCCCCGCCACCATGTCCGCGGACAAGGTCGAGGGGTTCGGCGCCGACACCCCGCTCGGGCGTGCCGGCCACCCGGTCGAGGTCGCCAGCGCCTACGTGTTCCTGGCCTCCGACGAGGCGAGCTACGTGTCGGGCACGGTGCTCGGCGTGACAGGTGGCAAGCCCGTCTTCTGACCCCTCTGGGCTGCGGGTGCGCGAAGGACCGGGTATGGAGCCGTGCGTCACGCTGCTCGCTCGAACCAGTCGAGCGCCAGCTCGGCGACCGCGGTGGGTGCGTCGTCGGTGATGAAGTGCGCGGCGTCCTCCACGTAGGCGAACTCGAGGCGGTCGGCGTACCGCTGCGGGTTGCGGCAGATGCGCCCTATCAGCTCCTCGGTGTACGGGTGGTCGCGGCGGCCGTAGACGACCAAGGTGGGCACCGTGAGCCGCTGGCGGCGGTACACGCCGCGCATCGCGCGCATCGCTTCGGGCAGGACCATCCCGCGGGTGAGCCTACGCACCGCGGCGTCGATCTCGGGTCGGCGCATGGGGGCGAGGTAGGCCTCGATGGTCGCCTCCGTCATCGGACGGGCGGCGTATGCCTCGGAGAAGATCCCGCGTAGCGAAACGCCCGGTCGGTGCCAGATGAACCTGGGCAGGTGCCGAAAGCCCGGGAGGAGCTTCGCGTCGAACTTCGTGAAGCCCGGAAAGACGGACAGCTGCACCGCTGTTCGGACCCGGCCGGGGTGGTCGTAGGTCAGCTGCATCGCGGTGAGGGAACCCAGGTCGTGCGAGACGACATGGGCGCGTTCGATGTGCAGGACGTCGAAGAGGGCGAGCAGGTCACGCAGGCGGCTCTCGCGCTCGATACGCGGATCGTCGGCCACGGTCCAGCCGGACCCCCGCAGGTCGGGGCAGTAGACGCGGTAGCCGCCTGCGGCGATGACCGGAGCCACGGCGTGCCACTGCCACCAGTGCGGGGGGAACCCGTGCAACAGCACGACCGGCTCGCCCTCGCCGATGACCGCGACGTGGGTGCGCAGCCCGGGCGTCTCGACGACGAGATGGTCGAAGCCGGAGGCCTCGGGCAGGGGCGGCGACCAGGCCGAGGCGTCGACGGTACGGGTGACGCGGGGCTCGAATGCGGCCATCGCGACCTCCTTGGTGCGGCGGAGATACTATGTTCATAGTAGACCTCTCGAAAGGGGGTGTCGATGCCTGCGGCCACCCGGGATCGCAGTCTCGAGGCGGCCGTGGAGCTGCTCGGCGCGGAGGGCGTGCGCGCGCTGACCCATGCCCGGGTCGACGACCGGGCAGGCCTCCCGCCCGGGTCGACCTCGAACTGGTTCCGCACCCGTCGCGCGCTGCTCGGCGGCGTGGTCGACTGGATCGCCGAGCGCGAGCGCGCCGATCTCGACCTGGCCGCATCGCCGCAGATCACAGGAGTCGACGAACTGGTCGAGGGCTTGTGCGCCATGGTCGAGCTGCAGACCGGACCGTTCGCCTCGCGCACCCGCGCGCGGTACGCCTTGTTCCTCGAGCTCGCCGACGACCCTGAGCTCGGCGAGCCGTTGCGGCGGCAGCGCCGTGAGTTCGAGCGGTGGGCCGAGGGGATCGTGACCGCCGTAGGCATCGCCGACCCCGTGCCGGCAACGCGGGCCCTCATGGCACTCGGCGACGGCCTGCTCCTGCACCGGCTCACCGTCGACCCCGAGCTCGACATGCGCCCCGCCATCGATCGCGCGGTCCGCGCCCTCGCTCCTGTATCAAAGTCGACGCGTCCCGCCTCCTCCCAGTGAAGGAGGCGCCATGAGCAACGACGACCCATTCACAGAACTGGCAGCCGACGAGGACGAATTCGATGTCGTCCACGAGGCGGTCCTGTCCGGTGGAGAGCTGATCCGATACGAGTCGACCCGACTCACGGACGAGGCCCGCCATCGCGAGAAGGAGCGCAAGGACAAGCGCACCGACGAGCCGGCATTCGATCCCGTCGACCACCAGGACCCGAAGTCGAAGATCCATCCGGTCCTGACGCAGTGGCTGGGCACGCGGGACGGCGGCGAGATCGAAACGGTCGTCGTCACCTTCAGGGACGACCTGGTGATGCCACGGTTCCCCGAGCCCGACATCGACCAACCGCGCGACTGCTGTGACAACAAGCGCGAGCTCGATCGATCCGACGAGCTCGTCGCCGCCATCCGGCGCGAACGCTCCGAGGACTACGACCGGCTGAGCGAGCGCCTCGGACGCGTCGAGGCGAAGGTGACCGACACCTTCTGGCTCATCCGCGGTGCACAGGTCCAGATGCCGTTGGCCGGTGTCGAGCGGTTGGCCGAGGACGAGGAGGTCCTCTACATCGAGCCGGACGACACCGACGACGCCCCTCCGCAGGACGACGTCGTCGACGGTCGTCGGGCCATGGTGTCCGACCCCTACTTCGACCTCGGGCTCACGGCCGGCTGGATCGGGCTGCTCGACACCGGTGTGCGGCGGACGCACGTGTTGTTCAACTCTCCCTCGCACATCGACTTCATGCGCGACTGCGTCAACGGGGGCGCCGACTGCAACACCGGCAACGCGCTCAACCCCAACGACGACTGCTGGAACCACGGCACCTCCAGCGCGGCCATCATCACGGCCAACGCCCGTCAGGGGAACGCCTTCCGAGGGGTCACCGGCATCACGCTGGACAGCTGGAAGGTCTACCCGAGCTCGGTCGACGCCAACGGCAGGTGCAACGGCTTCCTCAACGTGACGGCCGCCGTCCGGGGCTTCGAGAACGCGGTCCGGGTGCTCGACCGGGTGATCGTGGCCGAGATGCAGGGTTCGGGCGACGACCGCAGCGCCATCGCGGTGGCTGCCGACAACGCCTTCGACGCAGGAGCGGTCGTCATCGCCGCCAACGGCAACAACGGTCCGGCCGCAAGCACCGTCAATGTCCCGGCCAACGCCCACAAGGCGATCGGGGTGGGCAACTTCGACGTGCAGTCGGGATCCCAGGTGGCGTCCCAGAGCCGGGGGCCGGCACCCGACGGCCGCTTCAAGCCCGACATCCAGGCGCCCACCAACACCGAGACGGCGAGCAACGCCACCGACACCGCGCGCCGCGTGTTCGGTGGCACCAGCGGGGCGACGCCGTACGCCGCCGGCGCCGCAGCGCTGCTCCGCAACTGGTTGCGTCGCCCCACCGGGTCGATCGACCCGGGCCAGGTCTACGCCCAGCTGATCCTGTCGGGCCAGAACCGGTACCCCTTCACCAACACCGTGGGGGCCGGGCCGCTGGAGCTACCGACGAACGGGGTCGCCTGGTGGGGCAAGGTGACCGTCCACGACGGTGAGAACGTCGACATCCCCATCGCCATCAACAGCGAGGGCGCCAACACCTTCGACGCCGCCCTGTGGTGGCCCGAGGGCGGGGTACGCATCTTCGGCTTCCACCTCGACTGGCACAGCGACGTCGACCTCCACCTGATCGACCCCTCCGGGTCGACCCGGGCGTCGAGCGTCTCCGTCCCCAGCGTGTTCGAACGGGCGGGGGTGGGTGGGCGCATCGCGACCGGCGTCTGGAAGCTGCGGATCAGGGGTTTCAGGGTCCCGTTGGTGGCGCCTACCGTGTACTGGGCGGCCCACGTTCGCACCCGGTGAACGGCCACCTGGGGATCCATGAGCGACAGCTGGTACGACGACAGACCCGAACCCGAGCAGTCCATCTCGGGTGTGCTGAGGGCGGCCTCCGCCCCCAGCACACCCGGCGGGCGGGACCGGCTGCCGTACCGGCTGCTGGTCGACGGCGATCTCATCGCGGTCTACGGGCCGGGTTTCGAGGATCGTCTGGATCACCTGGTCGACCAGCCGATCGTGCTGGTCGGCAAGCTGGTCGACCTGTCAGGTGAGGGGTTCGGCCTCGAACTGTGGGTGGGCTCCCTTCGCTGAGCTCGCCAGTGTCCACCGCCCCCGGCTAGCCTGCGACCCATGGGACCCAAGGCCTCCGACCTGCTCGACGCCTTGACCGAAGCGGTGCCCAGGCTGCTCGTTGCCCTCACCATCGTCGTCCTGGGGTACGCCCTCTCACGTGGCATCCGTTGGCTGCTGCGTCGCCTGCTCGAGGCCCGACGGACCCCGAGCTTCGCGGCAGTGATGAGCAAGCTGGCCGGATGGGTCGTGCTGTCGTTCTCCGTGGTGGCCGCGATCGTGGTGGTCTTCCCGTCGGTGAAGCCGGTGGACATGCTCGCAGGACTGGGCTTCTTCTCGGTGGCGGCGGGGTTCGCCTTCCAGGACATCTTGGAGAACCTGCTCTCCGGACTGCTGTTGATCCTGCGTCAGCCCTTCCGTTCCGGCGACCAGATCACCGTCGGTGAGATCTCTGGCACCGTCCAGGCGATCACCATCCGCGAGACCCGGCTCAAGACCTTCGACGGGCAGCTCGTGCTGATCCCCAACCGCGACGTCTACAAGTCAGTCATCACGGTGCGCACCCACTATCCGAGCCGGAGGGTGCACTTCGTGGTCGGGGTCGCCTACGAGAACGACACCACCGAGGCGTGCAGGGTCATCCAGACCGCGCTCGCCGAGAACGTTCCGCGCCTCGCGGACAACCCGCAGCCGGAAGCGGTCGTCACCCAGCTGGGGGTCTCGACCGTCGACATCGAGGCACGTTTCTGGTGCGGTCCTGAGCAGCACGACGTGGTGCTGGCCATGGACTCAGCGATCCGGGCGGTGAAGACTGCCCTGGACGAGGCAGGCATCGAAATGCCCGCCGACATCATCGCCTTGCAGGCCACCCCCAGCCTGAGAGCGGCGATCTCGGGCGAGGCCGAGGTGACTCCCGGGGGCGGCGTGCGGGCGGGGTGAAGGCCAGGAAGCGAGACAGCCGCTCCGGGCCAGCGTTTCGGCTGGCTCGGAGCGGCTGCTGCGACTTTCGTCAGGACCCGCAACCTTCGTCGTGAGCCCTCGGCTAGGGAGTTACGAAACTCCGAGGCGTGCGTGAATGACGCCAATCTGCCGGGGCAGGTCGAGGCGGCCCCCACGTTTTCGCGACGTCATCCCCCACGCTCTCTAGCGACATCGGTAGCCGCGGCTGTCGCAGTCATCATGGCGTCTGGCGTGGACACTGCTCGCTGCGAGCGGAGCAGGTTGGGGGACAAACCTTCGATTCCCTGACAACCTTTCGGCGCATGTGACCGTTTCGAGGGGGACGGCGCGCACCGCGCCGCGACCGGGAGGGGGCAGTGTGGCGCGCGCCGTCGATGACGACTTCGTCGAGTTCGTCCGCGTCTCCTCACCGGGCCTGCTGCGTTCGGCCTGGTTCATCTGCGGGCAGTCCGGCACCGCTGAGGACCTGGTCCAGTCAGCTCTGGAGAAGGTGTACTTGCGCTGGGACCGGCTGCGTGACGGCGCCCCGTTGGCGTACGCCCGCCGGTGCGTGTTGAACGAGCACGTGGACCAACGGCGTCGAGGCAGGCGCGAGCTGCTGACCGACGCCCCGCCAGACGCCGGGCAGGTCGGAGCAGACACGGCGCAGCAGATGGCGCTTCAGGCCATGTTGGCCGACCTGAGTCCGCGCGAGCGGCAGGTCATCGTGGCCCGCTACTACATGGACCTGCCTGAGCGTGACGTCGCCGACCTGCTCGGGGTGAGCGTCGGCACCGTGAAGAGCAGCGCCTCCCGGGGCCTGGTCAAACTGCGAGGGGCCCTGGCCCAGGAGGAGAGCTGTGATGTCTGAAGACGTCGCCCAGCTGTTGCACCGCACGTCGGTACCGTCGATGACCCTGGACCCCTATGCGGTTCTGCGGGGTGGCAAGCGCCGCCGCGTACGGCGCCGGCTCTCCACCGGTGGGTTCGCGCTCGTGCTGGTCGCCGGGTTCGCAGTGGCTGTCACGCAGGCCGGGTGGTGGCCCACCCAGCAGACGAGCGTCGCCGGCCAGTCGGTCGAGCACCACGTGAACCTCACCGTCCCCGGCAGCGACGGCGCCGCCCAGCAGTTTCAGGTCACAGTCGGCCGAGCTGACGCCGACCCCGACGTCAGGTCGGTGCGGCTGCTGCGACCTACCAGCGCAGGCGCACAGCAAGTCATCGTGACCAGTCCCGTGCCGGGGTCGGGTGAGACTCGCCTGGAGGTGAGCCGGACCGGAGACCCCGCTGTGCTGATCGTTGCCGACAGCCCCACCACCTCCAAGGTCACGCTCACCCTGTCCGACGGCACCCAGGTCGACTCACCCCTGACCCCGGTGCCGGACACCCGGCTGTCCGTCGCGGTCGTCGCGAACGTGCACCGCAGCAAGCTCCAAGGCCCGATGACCGTCACCGTCACGCCATAACGACCCGCCCGCCCGGACGACGTCACTGCCGCAGGTGGCGCGACGGGCACGGTGCCCCCATGGGCACCTGAGTACCGAAGGCACAGCGCCCCCTCACCGACTCGAAGGAGATGAGCACCATGCGGATCGTTTTCGCAGCTGTCGCGACGGCAGCCTTGGCCCTTTCGGCCTGCGGGTCATCGCCGGACCCGGCCGCGCAGGCAGCGCCGTCCACGAAGACGAGCGCGGCACGCTCGTACTCCGAGAAGAGCGACGTGGCGCTGCAGCAGTGCATGGGCGACAAGGGCTGGAAGGTCGAGCCCCAGCCCAACGGCGGCTTCAAGGCCAACGTCCCCCCGGACCAGCAGAGCAAGTACCTCGGCGACCAGGACGCGTGCGTGAAGCTGTTCGAGGACGCTCACCCGGCACCGAAGCTCACCACCGCTGACTACAAGGCCCTGTACAAGCAGGAGCTCATCACGATGCGGTGCCTGGACAAGGCCGGCTACCCCGCGTCGACATCGCCCATTTCGCAGCAGCAGTACGTCGACGAGTACGCCTCCGGCAAGGCCCCGAGCTGGTATGCGTACATGGCCGTGGGAAACTTGTCCGGTGACGCGTTCGCCCAGGTCGAGAAGCAGTGCCCTCAGCCGCGGGTGGACAAGTGACCAACGTCCTCCCCGGCCGACGCCGCAGCCATGACGAAATGCCGGCTCTGTGACGACCGTGGCGCCGAACACGGCGGCGACCCGAAGCCTCGCGGACGTTGACACCCACCGGGCGCGGGCGCGCCGCGGGCGTGGCATGGCGGTCGCTGCGGCCGGGCTGGCCCTGGTCGTCGGCGTCGGGGGCGGCTGGGCGGCCAAGTCCCTGTTGACCCCGCCGGCGCCGTTGCCGTCGGCAGCCGGGTACGTGCTGGCCACCGCCACGGAGGACACCGTGTCACGGTCGCTGAGCCTGGACGCGAAAGCGACCTGGGCCGGCGGAACACAGGTTGCCGGAGGGCTGCCGGGAACGGTCACGTCCGTGAAGGTCAAGGGGGCCACCACCGTGCGCGCAGGTCAGGCCGTCTTCGACGTCGACCTGGTCCCGGTCGTGCTCGCGCAGGGGGCCGTCCCTGCGTTCCGTGACCTGAAGGCCGGCGACAGTGGCGCTGACGTCACGCAGCTCCAGCGCTTCCTGGCCACCGTCAACGGAGCCACCGGTCCGGTCGACGGCAGGTTCGGCAGCAGCCTGACCGCTCAGGTCAAGGCGTGGCAGAAGAGCTTGGGTGTGCCCGCGACCGGTGTCGTCGCCAAGGGAGCGCTGCTGTTCGTGCCGGCCCTGCCAGCGGTGATGAGCGTGAGCTCGGACGTTCGCGTCGGGGCTGCGGCACCGGTCGGGGTTGCTGCGTTGAAGGTCTTGCCTTCGGCGCCGTCGTTCTCCGTGCTGTTGCCGACCAACCAGGCCGGCATGACCAAGCCAGGCATGACCGTGCGCCTCACCTACCGCCAGACCGCATGGGTCGGGAAGGTCACCAGTCTCGGCGCGCCCGGCGACGACGGGTCCGTCCTGGCTGCCATCGGGCCTGTCGCGGGTGCGACGTCGGTGTGTGCCACGTCGTGCTCCGTCATCCCGCCCGCCGGCGCAACCGCCGGCGCAGCCATCGAGGTGGTGCCCGCAACCACCGGGGTGACCGTCCCTTCCCAGGCGCTGGTCGTCGGAGCCGACGGGACCGCCGCCGTCCTGGACGCGCAGGGGCACTCCGTGCCGGTCACCGTCAGGGCAACCTCGGGCGGCCTCGCGGTCGTGGACGGCTTGGCCGAAGGTCGCCAGATCAGGGTCCCGACCAGTGGCTGACCTCGTAGGCCCCGCACGTCGGTCGGTCGCGCCGCGCCTGGCTGCCCGTGACGTGTCGTTCAGCTACTCGACCAAGGCCGGCGCCTTCCACGTCGACTCGTGGAGCGCTCAGTTCGAGGCGGGGTCGGTCACCGCGATCACCGGACCGTCCGGGTGCGGCAAGTCGACGCGGCTGTACCTGCTCGGGCTGATGTTGCGTGTCGACTCCGGCGAGCTCGAGCTCGACGGGCAGCGCGTCGACACCCTGTCCGACGCCCACCGCTCGACGCTGCGCGCCGACCGGTTCGGGTTCGTGTTCCAGGACGCGGCCCTGGACCCCACGCGCACCGTGATGGACAACATCGTCGAGACCGCCCTGTACCGGGGTCAGCCCCGCAAGTCAGTGCTGGCTCAGGCGTCGACCCTGATGGACCGGTTCGACATTGCCGTGCCCGCCAACCGGCGACCGGGCCAGATCAGTGGTGGGCAGGCGCAGCGGATTGCGCTGTGCCGGGCGCTGCTGTCCGCGCCACCGGTCCTGCTCGCGGACGAACCCACCGGAAACCTTGACCCGGTCAGCACCGACACGGTCCTGGTGGCGCTGCGTGAGCACGCCGATGCGGGGGGCTGCGTCGTCATCGTGACCCACGACCCGGCCATCGCGGTGTGGGCCGACCACCGTGTTGACCTCGAGCGCGCATCATGAGCGCCGCCACGAAGGCCAGCGACTTCCTGCGCGAGGCCATCGTCGCCGTCGCTGCGCAACGCGTCTTCGCCGCACTGACCCTGCTGGTCGTGGCTGGCAGCGCGTTCATCATCCTGGTCACCGCCGGACGCTCCGCCGCCGCGCAAGAAGCAGTCCTCGGCCGCATCGACGCCCAGGGAACGCGGACGGTCGTCATCCAAGCCAAGGGAGTCCAGGAGGGCATCACCACGCAGACCGTCGACCAGCTCGCCCGACTGGCCTGCGTCGAGTCGGTCGTCGGCTTCGGACCCGTCACCGACGCCACCGCAGCCGCCATCCCAGAAGGCGCCAAGGTGGGGGTCCGGACGGGGTACGGCATCCTCGACAGCCAGCCACTTCTTCAGCCCGAACAGACCACGGCGAAAGTCGTGTGGACGTCCCCGGCCAGCGCCAGGACGCTCGGCCTCCCCGCCGGCCGCGGGTCGCTACGCATCCTGAACGGGCCCGAGCTCCTCGTTGCCAGGTCCGTGCCGGTCCCCGAGTACCTGACGGCGTTCGAACCGCTGGCCGTGGTCCCAGCGGATCGTGCCACCAGCCGCGTGCCGGCGCCGCTGGTCACCATCGTCGTCCTGGCGCGCTCACCCCAGGACGTCGACGCGCTCACCACCGCAGTGAAGGGCCTGCTGGTCGACGTCCCACAAGACGGCGCCTCCGTGCAGACCTCGTCAGCGATGGCGCAGCTGCGCGACGCCATCGGAGGCGAGCTGACCAAACAGAGCCGCGGCATCGTCCTCGGACTGCTCGGAGCGGCCACCGCTGCCACCTTCCTGAACGTGTGGGGCATGGTCCTCATGCGCCGCAAGGACTTCGGCCGGCGTCGCGCCCTGGGTGCCACCCGCCTGACGATCGTGGTCCTCATCGTCACCCAGGTCCTGCTCGTGGCCGTCCTTGGCGTCACCCTCGGGGCAGTGGCGGGGAACCTGTGGGTGTCGCGCGGAGGAGCTGCGCACCCGTCGTGGGGCTACACCGTCGCGGTGGCAGTCTCCTTGATTGCCGCCGCGGCCGCGGCCGCGGCCATCCCAGCTGGGTTCGCCGCCCGCCGCGACCCGATCCGCGAGCTCAGGGTCCCGTAGGCAGCCAACAACGCGCGTGCAGTCGAACGGTGGTTCCGCCTCGCCTTCACTCCTCGCGAGCGAAGGTCGGGCAGCGCGAACTGCGCAACGCGAAGCCCCGCGTGATGTCCGCGCCGGTCCGTAGGGTGTGGCCCATGACCGCCCAGACGCTCGAGCAGACCATTGCCGACCTCGAGTCCGAGCTGAAGACCGAGCGCGCCCGCCGCACAGCGGCCGAGCATCTGGCATCCGAGGGCTCCACCGTGGAGCAGGCCATCGCGGCGGCGGCGCGGGACCGAGACGCTGCCACGTCCGCAGAGATCGAGGACCTGCGCCGACGCATCGAGCAGACCGTGCGCGAACGCACCCACGACGTCGGTGAGCTGCTCGCCATCTCCACCAGGCACAACCACCTGCGCCGGCGCGAGAACCTGGACGCCCTCGCACCCCAGCAGCACACCCAGTTGACGAACGCTCTGGCCGAGGCCGCGCGAGACCTGACCTCAAGGGGCCTGCGAGTCAGCTGGGGCAACGACTGATGGCTCGCGGCAAGCACGCCAGGGCCAAGGCCAGCCGAGACCTCAAGGCCCTGCAGGAACGTGCCTTCCAGCTCAACACCGACCTGGCCAGCGAGCGCGCCAAGCGCATCGACGCCGAAGTTCGAGCTGAAGTCGTACAACGTCGACGGGCTGAGCTCGCGACGCAGCTCGAGCGCAACCAAGACCAGCTGGCCACGTACACCCAGCGCCTTCGGGACGAGCTGGCCCACGAGGAGGCGCTGACCGACCGGGTCGCCAAACACCTCGCGGCGGTCCGCGAGACCTGGACCCGCATCGGTGCACGGGTCATCGACTCCTACGGAGGCGACGTCGGTGGCACCGAACGGTTCATGCGCGCGGTCGGCGTCGCCGGAGTCCTCACCGCTGAGGTGGCCGGCTCGCTGGACACCGACGCCGTCCGGCGCATCCAGATAGCGCGAGGACGACGACCCTCCGAGGACGTCTCGCACGACCCGGACCGGGCCAAGACCCTCGGCGACTCGATCGCCGGGATGCTGCGACCAGGGCTCGACGCCGTAGACGACCTCCCCCCGGACCACCCAGCCCGCCAAGAGCTGCGGCAACGACGAGACCGTGTGGCCGCAGCCGGACCGCACGTGATGACCGCCGATGCGGTGAACAGCTGGTACCCGCTCATCTACCTGGGGTGGGACAAGACCAACCCGTTCGAGGGAGTACCAGCCCATCTTGGTGTCACCACCGCAGCGAACAGCGGCGCTCCGCAAGCAGTGCACCAGATTGCGCACACCCGCCTCCGGGCCGGTGAGCTGTGGCCGTTGGCGTCGCGCGACGCCGGCGTCGCCACCGCCGCAGGGCGACTTCAGGCGCCTTGGCAGCCCATGCCACGGTTCAGCCGCCCCGGCGACGCCGCCCTCCTGCGTCACCAGTACGCCAGCGCCGCTCACGGCGCATGGCTACGCGCAGCCGAGGCCGACGGCCCCGAACCAGGCGACCCTCTGGATGAGTCGCTGTGGTCGCACCCTGAGCCCACTGCGGTCATCGGGCAGCTGGCGCGGACCGCGGTCGCAGCCAGGACCGCGGTCCCGTTCTGGCTCCCGCCGGGACAGACACACGGGTTCGCGGACTCCGAACCGATCCAGGAAGCAGACCTGGGCGACGTGCGGATGCCGTTCGACTCCTGCCTGCTCACGTTTGCCGAACCTCTGCGGCTGGAGGCAACTGGGCGAGATGTCGACGTGGACCCGCCGCCGCGAGATGTGGTCAAAGCTCTGCGGTTCGCCCTCACCGAACTGCACCGCGGGCGGGCCAGCGAGGGGACGGCGGCCCCATCCTTCTGGAACGTGCTGGCACGGCTCGGCGACGACCTGGGGACGTACACCGACTCCCCCATCACCCCCGCTCAGCTTCTTGCCGACTTCGGCGGCTGGGTCGAAGGGGTGCTGTTCCTCGCTGGCGAAGAGGGGCACCTCAGCGACGAGTTCGCGTGGTGCATCGCCCTCGACGCCCAGGTCGAGGGAGCGGTCGCAGGGCGGGTTCTCGTGCCGGCCCGCCGAAGCGCATGCTCCCCGCAGGTCAGGGCGCTCGTGCTCAACCTGGCAGCGGTCCCGGCGTGGGGTGACTGGCACCAGCCAGAACAGATGGACCTGCCAGCTCCGCTTCCAGCCAAGGCGGCTGCTGAACTGGGGAACGACCCAGCGTTCCTCGCCGCGGAACGACGCGGCACACCCGGACAGGTACGCGTGCTGAACATCTCCAGGACCGCAGGCGGAGAACCCTCCGCAGCGCTGGGCCGAAGCGTGTCACCCCACCTACGCAGAGGGCACTGGCGCCGCCAGCACTACGGTCCCGGGCGGCTCATGACCCGCCGGGTCCGCATCTCCGCGGTGCTGGTCAACGCCGGGAAGTTCATCGACGTGGCGCCGCGCGTGTACACGATTCCTGCCGCACCTCCCGGACCGACGCAACCCTGACCCCGTGAGCAACCGTCGCAGGCCCGGTGGGCGGCCTGGGCGGGCGTGTTGGGGTTCGAGTCGTTGGCGGCGCACTCGGGCGCTTGGCGACAGGCGGGTGCGTCTGAGCACCGCGCCCGCACGGGACCTGGGACGTGGCGGGTCGACGGCTGCGAAGGTGCTGACCGCCAGCCGGCGTGAAGCTCATGAGATGATTTAGCAAACGCCAAAAACGCAAACGGCGTGCTCGACACTTGCGTTTTTGGTGTTTACGCCGCACTATGGATGGCATGAGGTTGGCAGAGTTGCAGCATGCGACGGCGGCGGAGAGCGACGAGCTCCTGACCACCGGTGAGGTCGCGCGCCTGCTGTCGAGCTCGCGCCAGCACGTGGTCGACCTGTGCACCAGCGGTGCGCTGCCGTTCCAGACCGTGGGTCGGCACCGGCGGATCCGTCGCCGTGACGTCGAGGCGCTGCGGAACCGGACGTTGCCGACCAGTCGCGACCAGCGCCGAAGCCAGTGGCTGAACATGGCGGTCGCAGGCAAGCTCGTGACTGATCCGCACGATGTGGTCGCGCGAGCGAAGAAGAACCTGGACAAGCTGCAGGCCAAGCACCAGCGAGGTCAGGGCGCGTACTGGCTCGCCCAGTGGCAGGAGGTCCTGGACGGCCCGGTGGACCAAGTTCTGGAGGTGCTGACGTCGCCGACTCCGTGGGCGCGTGAGATGCGGCAGAACTCCCCGTTCGCTGGCGTCCTCACCCCCGAGGAGCGAATCCACGTCCTGGAGGCGTTCAAGTCCTCGGACCGTGCGTCACGAAACCGGTTGCCACGATGAAGCGCGAGGAGCTCGAGCACATCCTGCGTGCGGCCGCGACCATCGCCCACGACCAGGACATCCGCGTCGTGGGCAGCCAGGCTATCCTGGGCAGCTTCGGGGAGGACGAGCTCCCCGAAGCTGCGCACGCCTCCATCGAGGTCGACGTCACGTTCTACGACGACCCGGACAACGACAAGTCCGACGCGGTCGACATGCACATCGGCGAAGGCTCCCAGTTCCACGAGATGTACGGCTACTACGCCCAAGGTGTCGACATCGAGGTCGCACACCTGCCCGACGGCTGGAACTCCCGGGTGAACGTGTACGCCGGGGCCGCAGCCGACGGCGCCCGTGCTCACTGCTTGGAGCCGCACGACCTGGTCGTGTCCAAGCTGGTCGCCGGCCGGGACAAGGACCACGAGTTCGCCGACGCACTACTGGCCGAAGGCATGGTCAGCGCGCAGACCCTGATCGAGCGCGCCGCTGCCCTACCCGTGGCCGCCGAAGGGAACCGCGTCAAGACGTGGGTGGCCGGGTGGGTGGCCAAACACCGACCGACCGGCAGCTGACTCTCTCCACCACCACGCCCGGCCACCGGCCAGCCAGCTGTCCACGGCAACA
This sequence comes from uncultured Actinomycetota bacterium, assembly GCA_963731235.1. Taxonomy (GTDB): domain Bacteria; phylum Actinomycetota; class Actinomycetes; order Actinomycetales; family Dermatophilaceae; genus Pedococcus. The sequence continues at coordinate 488,851 of CAVSUT010000019.1, forward strand.
TCACCTCATGGCCCACCCACACCCGCACCAGGTGCGGTGACGGCGAACGCCGGCTCGTGCAGCACCGCACCCCAGCGGCGAGCGGGTGCGAGCGGCGAGTGGAAGTCAACCGCAGCAGCCGCCCAAGGGCGCGCTTGCGTCGGCCAGCGCCAGGGGCATGCGCTGCCCCGCCTCCTGTCCGACCTCGAGCTCACCGCTGCGTCCGTCATCAACACCGGTCGTGAACCCCACCGACGGCGTTGATGACGGCGTTGATGACGAGGTTGAAGAGCATGACGAAGAAGTGCCCGTAGTAGATGAAGTAGGCGCGGCCGTCGCGGTACCGCAGGAAGACGAAGAAGTAGCGGTAGTAGGCGTGGAACTGGTGGCGCCAGCGCGCAGCCTTCACTGCGGGGCTTGAGCCGCCGGCACCCAGACCACGTCCACGGTGAGCTGACGGGTCAAGCACAGCAGCGTTCGCACCGACCCGCCGGCCACCGTACGCGGGAGCTCGTACAGGGTGTTGGGCCGCACACCGGCATACTGCGCCAGCGTCCGCGGGCTCACCCCGTCCGGGTGTCGTCGCTGACGCCGAATCTGCCGCAGCACCCCCTCGAGCACCTGGCACCCGGGCTCGGCCTCCACCTCGAGGACGAACCCAAGCGCGCCTGCGATCGCCTCGACGGTGCCCAGGCGAGGCCAGCTGCTGCCGGCCTCGATGTCGTTGACCACCGACAGCGCCACCCCAGCTTCGGTCGCGAGCCGGCGTAGTCCCCATCCCCGCGCGTACCGCTCGTCAGCCAGGACCTCGACCAGGGCCCGCCACGCGCCGACCACCTCACGCTCGGCGTCGTCGCTGTAGGACGAGTCGGGGCGAGCAGACCACTGCCGCCACCGACCGGTGCGCAGATCCCGCGGGCCGCGAGGCGGTGCCCACGTCGCCGGCGACGGGTCCTGCGCTTCCCGTGCCACCCCAGCCCCGTTTCCCGTCACCTGCACGATCCAGCGGAATCGTACCGGTTAGCCGATTTCTGTGTGCCGGTTCTGCGATCTATACAGCCTTGGGCGCCAGCACCGTTCCCTTCGCACATCCGACCTGGTGTGCCGCGATGACCCACCCCACTCCGGACCTTTCCGCGGGGTCAGGGACAGCCGCCACGACAGCCCGCACCCTGCGGGCTCGGTGACGACGCCGTCCCTGGAGTTCCCCCGATGTCCTCTCGCGCCCACCTGTCCTCGACCACCGACCAGTGGCCCACCCCACAGGACTTCTTCGACCGCCTGCACGCCGAGTTCGGGTTCGTCCTGGACGTGTGCGCCGACGCCGCAAACGCCAAGACGCCAGCGCACTACGCCTTGGACCACGCCGACCGAACCCGTAGGAATGGGCTGGCCCAGGACTGGGCCGCTGAGTCCGCGCGCCTCGGCGGGGCTGTGTGGATGAACCCCCCGTACGGGCGCCCCATCGCAGCGTGGATGGCCAAAGCGCGACAGGCCGCCGCAGCCGGCGCCACCGTCGTGGCCCTGGTGCCGGTGCGAGCTGACACCGCGTGGTGGCACGAGCACGTCCTCGACTCTGGGGCGCAGGTCCGGTACGTCCGCGGCCGGCTCACCTTCGGCGACGCGACGAACACGGCCGCGTTCGCCTCCGCCGTCGTCATCTACCGCCCCACCGACACCCCAGGCCAACCCGGCCCGGTCGCCACGATGGCGGCGAAGGCGCGCAACCAGCGCCCGGCCAAGACCCCCGCCGCGCTCATCGACAACTACTGGGGTGCCGCGCTGCCACCCGAGCAGTTCGCCCTCGCCGAGCCTGTCGTGAAGGACACCGCACGCGCCATGAACCCGACCACCGTCGGGCAGGCCAACATGTACCTGTCCTGCTTGACCGCGTTCCTTGCCGGGCCGTGCGGGTGGGACCGCACCGGCACCCCCAACCTCCCCACTCTGCTGACGGCCACGTCGGTCGTGGTGGTCACCGAGGCGATGACCGTGGCCGACCGGACCAAGGTCACGCGACGCGAAGTCCTGCACCGCATCTGCCGCCAGCTCGGGACCATGCCCGCCTCGCCCCGCAACAACACGTTGGGCTACCCCCAGCACGCAGACCGGTTCATCGTCGCCGGCATCACCACGCCGCTTCCCGTCGCCGCCCTCGTACAGGCCCACCGGGTTCGGCACGGGGCCCAGCTGACCGACAAGGGCCTGACGCTGGCGCTGAACACGGTCGCAAAGTCGATGTCCACGGGCACTGCTACCGGCCGTGACGCCGACACGATGCCCCGGCTGGCGACCATCCGGGCGCTGGCCGAGGCGACATCACCCGAGGTGGTCGGCATACCCTCCAGCACCAACCGAAACACCGTCCGAACCGCACCACCCACGACCGGCAAGCCGATGACGCGCGCGCAGCGCATCGCGTTCGCAAAGAAGTCCCACGCCCTGGCCCAGTCCGTGGCCGAAGCGCACGCTCCTACCCTGGCGCTCGGCCCAGTGGACACCACCGGCCTCGACGCGGCCACCATCGCCACCTGCACGGCGTTCCGTCCCCTGAACGCGTCCCGCGCCGTCGTGTGGAACGACAACCTGCTGCTCGCGCACCGGCTCCTGCTCGGCACGCGACCGCCATCCGCGCGTGCGGCCAGCAGCTACGGCAGCGCCATCGCCAGGTTCCTGGCCTGGTTCGCCCATTGGCCCGGCCGCCCCGGCACCACCACCGACACCAACGCCACGACCTCTGGGGCCCTGGTCACCGTCGAAGAGCTGTTGGCGCCCGGCGTCGTGGAGTCCTTCGTGCGTCTCGAAGGACTGGCCCCTCGCAGCGCCGCAACGTACCGCTCCGTCATCCGGCGGGCCGTCAACTCCTTGGACCCGGCGCCGCGCAGCACCAAGCTCGCATACAAGCCCGGCGCAGCGCCGTACACGCCGGTCGAGATGGACCAGTTCATGTTCCTGGCCGCGAACCAGCGCAACCCCGGCCCGCGAGTCGCGCTGTGCGCCGCCATCGCCCTGGGCGCCGGTGCCGGCCTGGACACCACCGACCTGCGGGGCATGACCCCGGCCCACATCACGACGCAGACCCTGCCCGACGGGTCAAAGGTCACCATGGTGAACGTGCCCGGCGCCAAGGCGCGCACCGTCCCCCTGCGGCGCACGTTCGTGCCCCTGCTGGACACGGCCTTGGCAGCGCACACCGAGCTCGGCAAGGGCACAAACGACCTGCTCATCGGGCGCAAGGCCGACCGCGTCAACATGATGCGGCCGCTGACCTCCCGGGCTCGCACCGCTTCGGGCGCCCCCGTCGAGGTACACCAGGCGCGGCTGCGGAACACGTGGATGGTCGCCGCCATGTGCGCGCCCGTCCCGCTTGCTGAGCTGATGCGCGCCGCGGGCATCAGCTCCCCGCGTCCGGTGGAGAACCTGCTGCGGCACTGCCCGCAGCTGCCGCAGGACGCCATCACCGCGGTCCTCGCCGCCTTGGAGGGTGTCCCGACTGGCACCGGCGCTGTCCCCGGAGTCCGGTTCGAGACCGCCGGGCAGGGGGTCGCCCGATGATTCGTCGCAGCGAGCTCGACCTCACCTTGGAGTACGTGCGCCGAACCGGCGTGCACACCGACATCGAGAACACCCTGCGCGCCAAGCCCGGCGGCCGCCCCCGCGGACTGCCGGTGGACGTCCTGCTGGCCGCGATGTTGCTGACCGCCAAGCACTCCAAGAACCTCAAGCTCGTCAGCGTCCACAAGACCCTGACCCAAGGTTTGGCGCGCAACGTGCGCAAGGACCTCGGCGTGCAAACCCTGACCATCCGCCAGGTCCGCTACCTGTTCTCCGCCATCGCCGCCGCCTACGACCACAGCGAAGACCGGCGCCCTGACCTGGGCGCAGGCCCCCGCGCCGGGCGCAAGGACGCCCTCCAGGACATCCTCGACAAGCTCACCGGCGCCGCCAGCACCCACCTGCCCAGTAACGGCCGGTACGCCATCGACGGGACCGCCATCGACACCCCCGCCGTGCTGCGCGGAACCACGCTGGAGGTCAACGGGCCGCGCCCCGGCGACAACCGCAACCAGGTCGCCGTCGGGGACGAGGCCACTGGTGGCGACACCCCTGCCGCGGGCGCTGCGTTCGTGCCTGGGCTCGACCGTCGCGGACGTCCCCGGCACGACCCCGACGCCCGCATCGGCTACCGCACCAAGACCTACGCCAACCGCACCCAGTACGTGTACGGGTACCAGCTCATCGCCTTCACCCGCATCGGCCCTGACAGCCCCACCTCCCGCGAAGGCGAACCGCCTGCACTGGTGGACCGCATCGCCCTGGTCGCCGGCAACGAGAAGGGCCTGCCCGAAACGATCGAGCTGCTCGACCGCCTCGACGCCGCCGGCACCAAGGCCCACGACGTCGTTGTGGACCGCGGGTTCTCCGACGCCGCGATGGCCGACTTCGCCCTACCCCTGGCGCAGCGACGCATCGACGTCACCCTCGACCTCAAGTCCACCGACCACGGCGCCACCCCGCACACCGACGGCTACCTCATCATCGACGGCGACCCGTACTGCCCGGCCACCCCCACCGCCCTGCGCAACATCCACCCGACCGAAGACATCCGCGTCAAGGCTCCCGGCCCCCGAGCCACCGCCGAGGAGAAGGCCGCGTTCGAACAGCGGATGCGTGACCGAGACCTGTTCGAGCAGCTGACCCAGCGACGCGCCCAGTTCCGCCTCGAGAGCAAGGGCCCGACCAAGAACGGCATTCGCTTCACCTGCCCGGCCAAGGTCGGCAAACTCGCGTGCGACGCGTGCCCGCTGTCCCAGCACCTGCCCCAGGTCGAGAAGGTCACCGCACCCCGGGTCCGGCAGCTCGACGGCACCGTCGGTGCACCGAAGGTGTGCAACTCCAGCGTGACCGTGCCCCGTGACGTCCTCGGCAAGCACCACCAGAAGCACCGGTGGAACTCCAAGGAATGGCGCCGCTCGTACAACCGACGCATCCGCGTCGAGCAGTCCTTCGGCCTCATCAAGGGGCACAGCGACGGCATCATCCGCCCCGGCTGGACCCTGCAGGTCGGCCACGCCAAGACCAGCCTCCTGCTCGGCATCGTTCTCGCAGCGCACAACCTGACCACGCTGCTTCGCTGGGCTCGCGCCAACAACTGGACCCTGGACCCGCTGACCCGCATCGTCATCCCCGACAACGGCGACCTGTTCGACCCCGACCCCGGCACCGGCGCCAGCGCTCCCGCGCAACCAGGCGCGCCGCCCCTGGCCGCCTGACCTGGCCGCCTGACCCGGCGGCCCTCTCGCACAACAGCACAGCTCCCACGCCAAACAGCCCGCAGGCCAACGCCTGACGGGCTACGGGTGCGCCCTCCGCGCAACCGTGAAGGCCCCGACCACACCGGTCGGGCCCTCATGCGTCATTGGGCAGAGCAGCAGCGGGCCTATGGAACCGGCCCCTGCAGGCGCGATTGGCCCAAACATGGGAAACCCCGGCTGGACATGAAGTCCAGCCGGGGTTTCGTCACTGGTGACCTACAGGTTCTGTAAGTCCCTCATCGGCGGTGGCGGTGGGATTTGAACCCACGGTGGAGTCTCCCCCACACACGCTTTCGAGGCGTGCTCCTTAGGCCGCTCGGACACGCCACCGCGGAGCAGGTTACTAGAGCAGGGGACGACCGACGAAATCGCCCCACCTCGGCGTCCGGCCGTGCGCAGCGCAGGTGTTCAGGCTGCCTCGGGCCGACCCTCGGAACGGTGGCGCCGAACCGCCCACACGATGACGGCCACGAGCACGATGGCACCCACGATCAGGGCCGCGCCCCGGCCCAGCCAGGCCTCGACGCGGTGGTAGGACTGCCCCGCGAGGTAGCCCGCGGTCACCGCGGCCGTACCCCACGCGATGCCCCCGACGGCGTTCCACGGCAGGAACACGCGGTACTTCATCCCGCTGAGCCCGGCGAGCGCCGGCATGACGGCCCGGAAGAACGCGGTCCACCGACCGAGGAAGACGGCCGAGCCACCGCGACGCTGCAGGAACTCCTGCGCCTTCTCCAACCGGGCCCGGCGGCGGTCGAAGATCTTGTGCGCCATCACCTTCGGCCCGAACAGCTTCCCGATCTCGTACCCCACCGAGTCCCCGATGACGGCCGCGAGGATGACCACCACGAGCACCCACCCCAGCGAGGTGTGCCCGAGGCTGGCGGTGACGCCACCGATGATCGCCAGCGTCTCGCCGGGCAGCACGAACCCCACGAACAGCGCGTCCTCGGCGAACACGACCAGCGCCACGATCAGGTAGACCATCCACGGTGGGGCACCGAGCACGGTGTCCACCAGGCTGTTGACCAACCCGCTCATGATCGTGCTCCCTGCTGTGGTGGGCTGCCGTGGCCGGGTCGGCGTCGGTGTCCCTCGAAGAATGACAACAGGACCTGGGAGCACTCTGATTCCCGGACCCCACCGACCACCTCGACCCGGTGCGTGGCCCGGCGGTCGCGGACCAGGTCCCAGACCGAGCCGGTCGCGCCGAGCTTCGGGTCCCAGGCGCCGAGCACCAGCCTGGAGATCCGCGCCAGCATGAGCGCTCCTGCGCACATGGGGCACGGCTCCAGGGTGACCACGAGCGTGCACCCGTCCAGCCGCCAGGACCCCAGGCGCCGCGCCGCGTCCCGCAGGGCGACGACCTCCGCGTGGGCGGTCGGGTCGTGCTCGACCTCGCGCAGGTTGCGTCCGACCCCGACGACCTCGCCGTCCGCCGAGACCACCACCGCACCCACGGGGACGTCCCCGTCGTCCGCCGCGTCAGCGGCGAGGGCGAGCGCCTGGTCCATCCACACGGCATACCGCGGATCGACGGCCGGGCCGCGGGAGGAGGTCACGCGCTAAGTTTCGCCTATGCGCGTCCACGTTGCCGACCACCCGCTCATCACCCACAAGCTGACCTACCTGCGCGACAAGCGCACGGACAGCCCGACCTTCCGGCGGCTGACCGAGGAGCTGGTGACGCTGCTCGCCTACGAGGCGACGCGGGACGTCCGCGTGGAGACCTTCGACATCGAGACGCCGGTCGCCCCGACCACGGGCATCAAGCTGTCCAACCCCAAACCCCTCATCGTGCCGATCCTGCGTGCCGGCCTGGGCATGCTCGAGGGCATGGTCCGCCTGCTCCCGAGCGCGGAGGTGGGCTTCCTCGGTATGCAGCGCAACGAGGAGACGCTCGAGGCCATCACCTACGCGAACCGGCTCCCCGACGACCTCAGCGGGCGCCAGTGCTACGTCATCGACCCGATGCTCGCGACCGGGGGCACCCTGGCCGACGCGATCCGCTACCTCGCCGACCGCGGGGCCGACGACATCACCGCGGTGACGCTGCTGGCCGCCCCCGAGGGCATCAAGGCCGTCGGTGAGGCGCTCGCCGACCTCGACATCCCCATCACCATCGTCACCGGAGCCATGGACGAGCGGCTCAACGAGAAGGGCTACATCGTGCCCGGTCTCGGCGATGCGGGGGACCGCCTGTATGGCGTCGTCTGAGTCCGCGACCGGCCGCTCCCGGCGCGCCTGTGCCACTGCGCGGGCCTCATCGGCCACCATGGTCACCGAGGTGCGCCTGTCCGGCGTGTCCTCGGCCGCCACCCCAAGGAGACGACGATGCACCGCGTGAAGAAGATCCTGCTGTGGATCCTCGTCGCGTTCGCCGCCTACGCGATCTTCACCTCGCCCGACCAGGCGGCTGACATCGTGCGGACCTCGTGGTCGATCCTCGCCGACGGCGTCCGCAACCTCGGCAACTTCTTCGACGCCGTGCTCGGTCGCGGGTAGCCCGCCTGATGGCCGCCAGTGAGCGCCGCCACGTCGAGCTCGACCGCTACCTGCTGGACGGTGAGCGGCTCGTCACCGCGGTCCACCAGCACTGGGGCAAGGTCGCCGAGCCGGTCGCCCTCGCGGTTGCCGGCCTCGTCGTGGCGCTGTGGGCCGACGCCAGGGTCCCCCCGTCCATCGGGGTCGTCAGCACCATCGTGTGGTGGGCGTGGTTCGCGCTGGTGCTCCGCGCGGCCTACCGCGTCGCCGAGTGGCGGCACGACTGGTTCGTCGCGACGGACAAGCGGCTCCTGCTGTTCTACGGGTTCATCACCCGCAAGGTCTCGATGATGCCGCTCGCCAAGGTGACCGACATGTCCTACGAGCGCTCCGTCCCCGGACGCCTGCTCGGCTACGGCCGCTTCGTCATGGAGTCCGCCGGTCAGGACCAGGCCCTGCGCGAGGTCAACTGGGTGCCGCAGCCCGACCACCACTACCGCGCCATCTGCGCCGAGATCTTCGGGGTCGCCGACCACGAGAGCGACGTCATCGACATGCGCTGGGAGAGCGGTATGGCGCCCGCCACGCCCCTTCCGGATCCCTATACGGGGTGGGACGATCCGCGCCACGGTGCGACCGACCCCGACTCGCTCTACCGCAGCCCGGACCTGCGGGCCCGGGACCGCAGCGCCGACACCGGACCCATCCCGCTGCGCCCCCGACGTGCCCCCCGGCGCGACGACCACGACGACTGACGAACGCCTCGACGACTGAGGGGTCCCGGTTCGGGTGGGCGTCCACGCGGCACCGGCACTAGCGTGTCCTGTCGTCCGGGCCGCCGTGACGGCCCCGAGAGTCGGCAGGGAGGCGGTTCACATGTCCGTGATGAGGACCAAGTCGATCGAGCAGTCGATCAAGGAAACAGACGACCCGGAGTTCCAGCTCAAGAAGAAGCTCACCGCCCTCGACCTCACGGTCTTCGGCATCGGCGTCATCATCGGCGCCGGCATCTTCACCCTGACCGGTCGTGCCGCTGCGGAGTACGCCGGTCCGTCGATCGCGGTGTCGTTCGTGCTCGCGGCCATCTGCTGCGGCCTCGCGGCGCTCTGCTACGCCGAGTTCGCCTCGACCGTCCCGGTGTCCGGGTCCGCCTACACGTTCTCCTACGCCTCCCTCGGTGAGCTCGTCGCCTGGATCATCGGCTGGGACCTGCTCCTCGAGCTCATGCTCGGCTCGAGCGTGGTGGCCCAGGGCTGGTCGCAGTACGCCACGCTCTTCCTGGAGAAGGTCGGCATCACGGTCCCCGAGGCCGTCGCCCCGGGGTCGCACTTCGACCTGCCGGCGTTCGTCCTCGTCGTGGCGCTGACCGCCCTGATCGCCATCGGCATCAAGGAGTCGCTGCGGGTCAACCTCGTCCTGGTCGGCGTGAAGCTCTTCGTCGTGCTGTTCGTCATCGTCGCCGGGCTCTCGTTCGTCAACACGGCCAACTACTCCCCCTTCATCCCGCCGGCCGCCACGGGCAAGACGACTCAGGGACTGGCCGCACCGCTCATCCAGGTGCTGTTCGGCCTCGAGCCGACGACCTTCGGCATCCTCGGCATCGTGTCGGGAGCCTCGATCGTGTTCTTCGCCTACATCGGCTTCGACGTGGTCGCCACGACGGCCGAAGAGGCGAAGAACCCCCAGCGCGACCTGCCGATCGGCATTCTCGCCTCGCTCATCATCTGCACCGTGCTCTACGTCGCCACCACGCTCGTCATCACGGGCATGGTCAAGTACGACAAGATCGACCCCGAGGCCGCGCTGGCCTCGGCGTTCGAGTCGGTCGGCAAGCCCGGCTACGCCACGCTGGTCGCCGCCGGCGCCGTCGCCGGCCTGATGACCGTCGTCATGACCCTGATCATCGGTGCCACCCGCGTCACCTTCGCGATGTCGCGTGACCGGTTGCTGCCGCGCAGCCTCGGACGGACCAACCCCAAGACCGGCACCCCCGTGCGCCTCACCCTGATCATCGGCACGCTGGTCGCCCTCATCGCCTCGCTCACCCCGATCGGCAAGCTCGAGGAGATGGTCAACATCGGCACCCTGTCGGCGTTCGCTCTCGTCTCCGTGGCGGTGCCGGTGCTGCGCCGCCGACGCCCCGACCTGAAGCGGGCGTTCACCGTGCCGTTCTCGCCGGTGCTGCCGATCGCGGCCGCAGTCATCAGCGTCTACCTCATGCTCAACCTGTCCGTGGAGACGTGGCTGCGGTTCCTCATCTGGATGGCCATCGGCTTCGGGATCTACTTCACCTACGGCATCCACAACAGTCGCCTGGCCCGGCAGGGGCTCCGGCGAGGAGCAGCAGGAGGAGATGGCCCGCGTCTAGGGTGGGCTCCGTGAAGCTCGCCGTCGTCCTCGACTGCACCGACGCCACCGCCCTCGTGCCCTTCTGGCAGGCCGCCCTGGGGTACGAGCACGTGGCCTCGGTGCCGGGGTTCGAGGTGCTGGCCCCCAGCGAGGAGCCCGGCGCCCCGATGTTCCTGCTCCAGCAGGTCACGGAGGCCAGGGTGGGCAAGAACCGCATGCACCTGGACGTGCACCCGCCGCTCGATCTCGGTGTGCCGGCGCTGGTCGCCACCCTGGAGTCGCTGGGCGGGCGGCGACTCGGCGAGCCGGTGACCGACCTGCTCGACGTCCTCGGCATCTGGTGGCAGACGATGGCCGACCCCGAGGGCAACGTCCTCGACGTGGTCGCCGACCCCGGCCACCCGCCGGCCGCGGCCCGCGCATGAAGCAGGTGTGACGACGCTACGTCACTGAGCGCGATCTGTGCTCAGTGACGTAGCGTCTGCAGACAGCTTCCTAGAGGGCCTTGATGATGTCCTCGACGCGCTCCTTGGCGTCCCCGAAGAGCATCTGGCTGTTCTCCTTGAAGAACAACGGGTTCTGCACCCCCGCGTAGCCCGTGGCCATCGAGCGCTTGAACACGACGACGTTGCGCGCCTTCCACACCTCGAGGACGGGCATCCCGGCGATCGGGCTCGTCGGGTCCTCGGCGGCCGACGGGTTCACCGTGTCGTTGGCGCCGATGACGAGCACGACGTCGGTGTCGGCCAGGTCGCCGTTGATCTCGTCCATCTCCAGGACGATGTCGTAGGGCACCTTGGCCTCGGCGAGCAGCACGTTCATGTGGCCGGGTAGCCGTCCCGCGACGGGGTGGATGCCGAACCGGACGTTGATGCCCTTCTTGCGCAGGTGCGAGGTCAGCTCGGCCACGGGGTACTGCGCCTGGGCCACCGCCATGCCGTACCCGGGGGTGATGACGACGGTCGAGGCGTCGCGCAGCAGCTCGGCGACATCTGCGGCGATGGTCTCGCGGTGCTCGCCGTAGTCCTTGTCCTCGCCGAGCGAGACCTCCTGCCCGAAACCGCCGGCGATGACCGAGACGAACGACCGGTTCATCGCCCGGCACATGATGTAGCTGAGGATCGCACCCGAGGAGCCGACCAGGGCACCGGTGACGATCAGCAGGTCGTTGCCGAGCATGAAGCCCGCAGCCGCCGCGGCCCAGCCCGAGTAGCTGTTGAGCATGGACACGACGACGGGCATGTCACCGCCGCCGATGGAGGCCACGAGGTGCCAGCCGAAGGCGAGGGCCACCACGGTCATGAGCAGCAGCGGGATGATCGAGTGCGACTGCACGAACCACACCAGCAGCAGCGCCGAGACGACCAGCGCCGCGAGGTTGAGCCAGTGGCGCGCCGGCAGCATGAGGGGCGAGGACTTGATCCGGGCACTCAGCTTGAGGAACGCCACGATCGAGCCGGTGAACGTCACCGCGCCGATGAAGACCCCGAGGAACACCTCGACGCTGTGCACGGTGTCGGAGTCGGCCCCCACGGTGAGGAACGAGTTGACGCCGACGAGCACCGCCGCCAGGCCGACGAAGCTGTGCAGCATCGCCACGAGCTCGGGCATCTGCGTCATCTCGACGACGCGGGCCCGCCACAGGCCGATGGCGGCGCCCACGGCCATCGCCACCGCGATGAACAGGAAGGTCGTGAGCGCGTGCGGGGAGCGGTCGAGCACGCCCCACACGGTGGCGACGAGGGCGAGCGCCATACCGGTGACGCCGAAGGCGTTGCCCTCCTTGGCGGACTCGTGCTTGGAGAGCCCCGCGAGGGACAGCACGAAGAGGATCGCCGCGATGATGTAGGCGGCCTGGACGAGGTTGAGGGTCATCGCGCCTCAGTCCTTCCGGAACATCTGGAGCATCCGACCGGTCACGGCGAACCCACCGAAGATGTTGATGCTGGCGACCGTGATGGCCAGCAGCGACAGCACCTTGACGACGTAGTCGTCGCTGTCGACCTGCAGGAGGCCGCCGACGAGGATGATGCCGCTGATCGCGTTGGTCTCGGCCATCAGCGGGGTGTGCAGGGCGTGGGCGACGTTGGAGATGACGTAGAACCCGACGATCACGGCGAGCGCGAACACCGTGAAGTGGCCGAGGAAGTCCGGTGGCGAGTTGCCGGCCACCAGGGCGAACAGCACTGCGGCCAGGGCCATCACGACGTACTTGCGTCGCGGGTCGCGCGGCTTCGGTGCGGGCTTGGGCGCCGGAGGGGCCGGCGCGGCAGCGGCCGGAGCCGCGCTGACCTGGACCTGCGGGGGCGGCCACAGCGTCTCGCCGTCGCGGCACACCGTCATCCCGCGCTGGACCACGTCGTCGAGGTCGAGGACGACGCGGCCGTCCTTGCCGGGCGTCAGCAGCTTGAGGAGGTTGACGAGGTTGGTGCCGAAGAGCTGGCTCGCCTGCGTCGGCAACCGTCCCGGGAGGTCGGTGTAGCCGATGATGCGGACCCCGCCCTCGGTGGTGACGAGCTGGTCGGCGACCGAGCCCGCGACGTTGCCCCCGTTGGCCGCTGCCATGTCGACCACGACCGACCCCGGCTTCATCGAGGCGACCATCTCCTCGGTGAACAACCGCGGTGCGGGCCGTCCGGGGATGAGCGCCGTCGTGATGAGGATGTCGACGTCCTTGGCCTGCTCGGCGTAGAGGGCGGCGGCCTTGGCGTTGAAGTCCTCGCCCATCTCCTTGGCGTAGCCGGTGGCCGAAGGCCCCTCGTCCTCGACGTCGATGCGCAGGAACTCCGCACCCATCGACTCGACCTGCTCGCCGACCTCGGAGCGCGCGTCGAACGCCCGCACGATCGCCCCGAGGCTGTTGGCCGTGCCGATGGCCGCCAGGCCCGCGACACCGGCGCCGACGACGAACACCTTGGCCGGAGGCACCTTGCCGGCAGCGGTCACCTGGCCGGTGAACACGCTGCCGAACTCGTGCGCGGCCTCGATCACCGCGCGGTACCCCCCGATGTTGGCCATCGACGACAGCACGTCGAGGGACTGGGCACGGGAGATGCGGGGCACCGCATCCATCGCCAGGGCCGTGACGCCAGCAGCAGCCAGACGGGCCACGAGGTCGGGGTTGAGCGCCGGGGCGACGAGCGAGGCGAGCAACGCGCCCGGGCGCAGGAGCGCGATCTCGGCCTCCGTGGGGGCGTTGACCTTGAGGACGAGGTCACCGGCCCAGGCCTCGGCGCCCGGTACGACGCTGGCGCCGGCCGCGGCATACGCCTCGTCGGAGAAGGACGCCCGTGCCCCCGCGGCGCCTTCGACGGCCACGTCGTACCCGAGGGCGATGAGCTGCCCCACGGTCTTGGGCGTCGCGGCAACCCGGGTCTCCCCCGGCTTGGACTCAGCTGGCACACCGATCAGCACTGCTACTCCCGTCGTTGGGCTCGCGTGGACAGCAACCTAGGGGCAAACGCCCGCCCGTGGGGTGAACCCGAGCGCGGTCGCGCCCGCCGTCCACAGCGTGGACGACGGGCGCGGGGGACTGCCAAGTGGCGAGCCGGGTATGCCGCCCGGGTCAGGCGGTGCCACCCACGTCACCGTGCGGGACGGGCTGGCCGAGGCGGCCGGCCTGGTAGTCCTCGAAGGCCTGCGCCAGCTCGGCGCGGTTGTTCATGACGAACGGCCCGGCCCAGGCGACGGGCTCACGGATCGGCTGTCCGCCCAGGACGAGCAGGTCCAGGCCGGTGGAGTACCGCTCCTGCTGGGTGCGCGCGGAGGACACCCGCAGGGCATCGCCCCGGCCGAGCACCGCCAGCTGGCCCGGGCCGATCGGCGTCTGGTCGGGGCCGACGAAGCCGTCCCCGCTCATGACGTAGACCAGGGCGTTGAAGTCCTTGCGCCACGGCAGGACCAGCTCGCCGCCGGGGGCCACGGTCGCGTGGACCATCGTCATCGGGGTGTGCGTCGAACCGGGCCCGGTCAGGCCGCCGACGTCACCGGCGATGACCCGGACGAGCGAGCCGCCGTCGGCCGAGGTGAGCAGGCCGACCTCGGAGGAGCGCAGGTCCTGGTAGTGCGGCGCCTTGAGCTTGTCGACCTTGGGCAGGTTGACCCACAGCTGGAAGCCGTGGAACAGCCCGCCGCTGACGACCAGCTGCTCCGGCGGGGCCTCGATGTGCAGGATGCCCGACCCGGCCGTCATCCACTGGGTGTCGCCGTTGGTGATGGTGCCGCCGCCCCCGAAGGAGTCCTCATGGTCGAAGATCCCGTCGATGATGTAGGTGACGGTCTCGAAGCCGCGGTGCGGGTGCCACGACGTGCCCTTGGGCTCGCCGGGCGCGTACTCGACGGCGCCCATCTCGTCGAGGTGGATGAACGGGTCGAGGTCGCGCAGGTCGACCCCCGCGAAGGCGCGCTTCACCGGGAAGCCCTCGCCCTCCATACCGGACGGGGCCGTGGACAGGGCGCGGACGGGGCGCTGGACGGCGGCGGGTGCGGGGACGGGGACCCGCGGCAGGACGGTCAGGTCGGCGACGGTGACAGCAGGCATGGGACGCTCCTCATATCGTTCAATATTCAACCATCCAGGAGAACGACCGGCGGTGTCAAGCCATTCCCGGGCCGGCTGAGGAGCCGCCGTCGCCTCCCGTGGCGCCGGCGTCGCCGTGTTCGCGGGCTCGGGTCGCGGCCTCGACGGCGTCGGTGAGGAAGCGCAGCACCGTCTCGCGCTCGGCCAGGGAGTAGGAGCCGATGGTCTCGCGCATGGTGGTCGCGATCGGCCCGAAGATCCCGACGGCCACCCCCATCGCCTCGTCGGTCATCTCCACCGAGACGCGTCGGCGGTCGACCTGGCTGTGGGTGCGCCGCACGTGGCCGACGGACTCCAACCGGCGCAGCAGGGCCGAGGTGGCCGGCGGGCTCAGCCCCAGCGCATGCGCCAGCTCACCCGGCGACATCTCGCCGCCCGAGCGACGCGCGTCCAGGACGTGGGCCAAGGCGTTGAGGTCGGTGCGGTGCATCCCGACCGCCCCGCCCCGGGTGTCGATGTAGCGGTCCATCTCGGTGGTGAAGGCGCGCAGGGCGTCGATGATCTCGAGCGCGAGCTCCGGACCCCGGGGCCGCCCTGCCTGTGACGTCGACATGCCACCCCTTCTCCCGGACGGTATCGTTTCCATCGTAGAACTATTGCTCGACAGAAGTGCAGCGAACGCGAGGGAGAGCGACGTGGCCGGCGGACATGGGTTCTCGGGGGCGGGTCGCGCCCTCGGCAGGTTGGTCGGTCCGCGGGTCAAGTGGCTCGTCGTCGTCGTGGCCGTGCTCGTCTCGGCTGCGGCGTTCGCCTTCGCCGGTGAGCCCAAGGCGGTCTCGACGACAGCAGCCTCGCTGCCCGACACCGCCGAGGCCGCCCAGGTCAGCGCCCTGCGCGACCAGCTCCCGGCCAGCGGCGTCTCCCCGGCGATCGTGGTCTACACGACCGCGTCCGGCGACCTCGACACCACGGCCGTCGAAGCCTCCCGCGACCGCGCCATCGCCGCGGCGAGGACGTGGGCCCCCACTGCCGGTGGCGCCCCCGCATCGGCGATCCCCCCGCAGGTCTCCCCCGACAAGAGCACCGCCCTCGTCGTCGTGCCGTTGCGGGCCGACCTCGCCGACGGTGAGGTCTCCGCAGCCGTCGACGCCCTGCGCACCGCCGTCCGCGAGGGCCTGCCGCCGGGCCTGTCCGCCACCGTGACCGGCGGCCCGGCCTTCTCCGCCGACATCGGGGCGGTCTTCGACGGCGCCGACATCAAGCTGCTCGGCGCCACGGCCGGCGTCGTCGCGATCCTGCTGCTCATCACCTACCGCAGCCCGTGGCTCTGGCTCGTCCCGCTCAGCGTCGTCGGCGTCGGCGACCAGGTCGCCAGCAAGGCCCTGGCCATCTTGTCGCGGGTCAGCGAGGTCAGGGCCGACGGCGCCGTCACCGGCATCACCTCGGTGCTCGTCTTCGGCGCCGGCACCAACTACGCCCTGCTGCTCATCGCCCGCTACCGCGAGGAGCTGCGCCGCACCGAGGACCGCCACGACGCGATGCGCGCAGCCCTCGGGTCGGCCGCGCCCGCGATCCTGGCCAGCGGCGGCACCGTCATCCTCGCGCTGCTCAGCCTCGGCCTCGCCGACGACCCCTTCGCCCAGTCCCTCGGGTATGCCGGCGCGATGGGGATCGCGATCGCCCTCGGCTACGCGTTGCTCGTCCTCCCCGCGGCGATGGTGCTCTTCGGCCGGCGCCTGTTCTGGCCGTTCGTCCCCCGCATGGGGACGCAGGACCCCAGCCACGCCGGGGTGTGGCGTCGCCTCGGCGAGGCGGTGACCGGCCGCCCCGTGGTCGTGGGCCTGGGCGCGGTGGCCGTCCTGGCCACCCTCGCCCTCGGCGGCCTCGGCCTGTCGGTCGGGCAGTCCCCCAACGAGCAGTTCCTCGACAAGCCCGAGGCCGTCGTCGGCCAGGAGCAGCTGGCAGCGGCGTTCCCCGCCGGGACAAGCCAGCCGACCACGATCATCGCCAAGGCCGCTGCGACCGACGCCGTGACCGCCGCCGCCGAGACGGTCGAGGGCGTCACCGAGGTCCGCAGGACCGGCGGCGACGACCAGCTCGTCGAGCTCAGTGCCGTCCTCGGCGCTGCCCCCGGCACGACCGAGGCCTTCGACCAGGTCCGTGCGCTGCGCACCGCCGTCCACGACGTCCCGGACGCGCAGGCCCTCGTGGGTGGCTCCGACGCCGAGGCGCTCGACGCCCGCACCACAGCCGCTCGCGACCGGCTGCTGTTGTTCCCGCTCATCCTCGGGATCGTCGTGCTGGTGCTGCTCGTCCTGCTGCGCTCGGTCGTCGCCGCCCTGGTCCTCGTGGCCACGGTCGTCGCCACCTACGTCGCGAGCATGGGCGCGAGCTGGTTCGCCTTCGCACACCTGCTCGACTACCCGCCGCTGGCCGTGAGCACCCCGCTGCTGGCGTTCTTGTTCCTCGTCGCCCTCGGCGTCGACTACAACATCTTCCTCACCACCCGGGCCCGTGAAGAGGCTGCCGGCGGCTCCCACGCCCGGGAGTCGATCGTCACCGCCCTGGCCGTCACCGGTGGCGTCATCACCAGCGCGGGCATCCTGCTCGCGGCCGTGTTCGCCGTCCTCGGTGTCCTGCCGCTGGTGCAGCTCGCGCAGATCGGCGTCATCGTCGGGTTCGGCGTGCTGCTCGACACGCTGCTCGTGCGGTCGGTCCTCGTGCCCGCCGTCGTCAGCCTGCTCGGCGAACGGTTCTGGTGGCCCAGCCACCCGGCCGACCGCGGCGGCGCCCACCGCAAGGGGTCGCGCCGGGCGACGGCGACCCCGGCAGGCTCAGCCGCCGAGCCCGAGGTCAGCCACTGACTTCTCGCGCATCTCGACCTTGCGCACCTTGCCCGTCACCGTCATCGGGAACTCCTCGACGACCCTGACGTAGCGCGGGATCTTGTAGTGCGCCAGCTTGCCGGTCGAGAACGCGCGCACCGCCTCGGCGTCGAGCGGGGCCGCCCCGTCCCGCATGCGGATCCAGGCGCACAGCTCCTCGCCGTACTTCGCGTCCGGCACACCGACGACCTGGGCGTCGAGGATGTCCGGGTGGGTGTAGAGGAACTCCTCGATCTCGCGCGGGTAGATGTTCTCGCCACCCCGGATCACCATGTCCTTGATGCGCCCGGTGATCTGCACGTAGCCGGCCTCGTCCATCACGGCGAGGTCGCCGGTGTGCATCCAGCCGTCGACGAGCACCTCGTCGGTCTTGTCCTGCTGCTCCCAGTAGCCGAGCATCACCGAGTAGCCCTTGGTGCAGAACTCGCCCGCCACCCCGCGCGGCAGCGTCTCACCGGTGAACGGGTCGACGACCTTGATCTCCAGGTGCGGACCGACGCGACCGACGGTGCCGACCTTCTGCTCGAAGGTGTCGTCGGTGCGGTTCTGGGTGGAGACCGGCGAGGTCTCGGTCATGCCGTAGGCGATCGTCACCTCGGTGATCCCGGCCTCGATCAGCTGCGTCATCATCGTTGCAGGACAGGGCGATCCGGCCATGATCCCGGTCCGCACCGAGGACAGGTCGTATGCCGCGAAGTCGGGCAGGGACCACTCGGCGATGAACATCGTGGGCACGCCGTAGAGCGACGTGCACTTCTCGTCGGCCGTCGCCTTGAGCGTCGCGGCAGGGTCGAACCCCGGTGCGGGGATGACCATGGCCGCGCCGTGGGTGGTGCACGCGAGGTTGCCCATGACCATGCCGAAGCAGTGGTAGAAGGGCACCGGGATGCAGACGCGGTCGGCCTCGGTGTAGCGGCACAGCTCGCCGACGAAGTAGCCGTTGTTGAGGATGTTGCGGTGCGACAGGGTGGCGCCCTTGGGGAAGCCGGTGGTGCCCGACGTGTACTGGATGTTGATGGGGTCGAACCGGTCGAGCCCGGCCTGCACCGCGGCGACCTGCTCGGCCGTCACCTCCTCGGACCGCGCGAGCAGGGCGTCCCAGCTGTCACGGCCGAGCACGTGCGCGCCGACGACCTCGGGACAGCTGTCGCGGACCTCCTCGAACATCGCGACGTAGTTGCTGGACCGGAACGACTCCGCGAGGAACAGGTGCGAGATCCCGGCCTGCTTGAGGACGAACTCGAGCTCGTGCGTGCGGTAGCTCGGGTTGATGTTGACCAGGATCGAGCCGATCTTCGCGGTGGCGTACTGCACCACGGTCCACTGGGCGCAGTTGGGCGCCCAGATGCCCACCCGGTCACCCTTGGCGACGCCGGCGGCGAGCAGCGCCCGGGCCAACCGGTCCACCTCGGCGCCGAACTCCGCATACGTCCACCGGATGCCCTGCGCCACGTCGACCAGGGCCTCACGCTCGCCGAAGCGCGCCACGGTCGCGTCGAGGTTGTCGGGGATGGTCTGCTCCAGGAGCGGGACGTCGGTCTCACCTGCGGCGTACGACAACGTGGTCATGGTGCCATCCCATCCCCTCCTCCCGCCCACCACAACCCTTGTCGGCAGCCGGTCTGCGAGCGCGAACCCGGTGTCGACGAGTGGTCCCGAGCCGGTAGCGTCACTGGCGACATGAGCACCACCCTCCAGGCCTCTGGCCTCGCCGCGGGCCACGGCGCCCGCGCCCTGTTCGCCGGCCTCGACCTCGTGGTCGGGCCGGGCGACGTCGTCGGCCTCGTCGGTGCCAACGGCGCCGGCAAGTCCACCCTGCTGCGCCTGCTCGCAGGGGAGGCCGAGCCCGAGGCCGGGACCGTCACGCTCGCACCGGCGAGCGCCACCGTCGGTCACCTGCCCCAGGAGCCCGAACGTCGCCCCGGCGAGACGGTCGCGGCCTTCCTCGGCCGCCGCACCGGGGTGACCGCTGCCGAGGCGGCCATGAACGCTGCCGCCGAAGCCCTCGCCGACGCAGCCCCCGGTGCCGACGACCGCTACTCCGTCGCGCTGGAGACCTGGCTCGCGCTCGGCGGTGCCGACCTCGACGAACGCAGTGCCGCGACCGCCGCCTCGCTGCGCCTCGGCGTCGACCTCGCCACCCCCATGACAGCGCTGTCCGGTGGCCAGGCCGCCCGCGCCGGCCTGGCTGCGCTGCTGCTCTCGCGCTACGACGTGCTGCTGCTCGACGAACCGACCAACGACCTGGACCTCGACGGGCTCGACCGGCTGGAGCAGTTCGTCGCAGGCCTGCGCAGCCCTGCCGTCATCATCAGCCACGACCGGGAGTTCCTGGCCCGCACGGTGACCCGGGTCGTCGAGCTCGACCTGGCCCAGCAGCAGGTGGCCGTCTACGAAGGCGGCTACGACAGCTACCTCGCCGAGCGGGCGGTCGCGCGCCGCCATGCCCGCGAGAACTACGAGGAGTTCGCCGACACCAAGGAACGGCTGGAGCAGCGAGCCGTCACCCAACGCAACTGGATGACCGTCGGCGTCCGCAACGCCCGGCGCAAGAAGCCGGACAACGACAAGATCGGGGCGGCCTTCCGCGCGGACTCCTCGGAGAAGCAGGCCGCCAAGGCGCGCCAGACCGAGCGGATGATCGAACGCCTCGAGGTCGTCGACGAGCCGCGCAAGGAGTGGGAGCTGCGGATGACCATCGCAGCAGCGCCCCGGTCCGGTGCCGTCGTGGCCAGTGCCTCGGGCGCGGTCGTGCGGCGCGGCGACTTCACCCTCGGGCCTGTTGACGCGCAGGTGGACTGGGCCGACCGCGTCGTCATCACCGGGGCCAACGGCTCGGGCAAGACGACCCTGCTCGGCCTGCTCCTCGGCACGATCCCCGCGGACGAGGGGACGGCCGGACTCGGCTCCTCCGTGCGCCTCGGCGAGGTCGACCAGGCGCGCGGGCTCTTCCTCGGACCCCAGACACTGGCCCGGGCTTTCGGCGAGGCCCTGCCGGACTGGCCCGACGCCGAGGTCCGCACCCTGCTGGCGAAGTTCGGCCTCGGGGCCGAGCACGTCCACCGCCCGGCCGAGTCCCTCTCACCCGGCGAACGCACCCGCGCCGCCCTCGCCCTGCTCCAGGCGCGCGAGGTCAACCTGCTCGTCCTCGACGAACCGACCAACCACCTCGACCTGCCTGCCATCGAACAGCTCGAGCAGGCGCTGGACTCCTTCGGTGGCACCGTCCTGCTCGTCACGCACGACCGCCGGATGCTGTCAGAGGTTCACGCGACGCGCCGCTGGCACGTCGAGGACGGCCGCCTCACCGAGCTCTGACTACGAAGCGGTGTCGTTGAGCAGGCGCAGCAGCCGCGCGAGCTCGGCGATGTCGCTCGTCTCCCAGGTCAGGAGCTGTTGGCGCAACCGCTCACGCCGACCCTCGAAGGACCGCTCGAGGGCCGCGGAGCCCTGCGTCGTGAGCCCCACCTGACGGGCCCGGGCGTCCAGGGGGTCGGGAATGCGTTCGATCAGGCCGAGCTCCTCGAGCACGGCGAGGTTGCGGCTCATCGTCGACTTGTGCAGCCCCAGCGCCTCCGAGATGTCGGCGCCCCTGGCTCCACCGCCGGCCGCCGCCAGCTCGCGGACGGTGACGAGCACGGCATACCCGGAGGCGTCCAGGTCGGGGTGCACCTCGGAGGCGATCCGCTGCTGGGAGCTGCGCGCCCGGCGCAACAACCGCGTGAGCTCGACCTCGAGCTCACCGAGGGGGGTCCGGGGTGACATGACCAGAGTTTAGTGGCGCCGCACCTTCCGCGGGTGGGCCTTTGGACCCCAAGCGGCTGTTCGACCTGCCCGCCCCCGTCCGATCGCCCACGTGTCAGGGTGTGCGGGTGCAGGGTCGGCAGAGGTTCCACGGTCAGATCGCCGGAGTGGGCAGCACCTCCGGGGTCCGCATCGTCGTCGGGCGGTGGGACACCTCACCGCTGGGGGCGTTCGCGGACGTCATGCTCGAACAGCCCGACGGCCACCGGGTGCTGCTGGCCCCGAGCACCCCCGTCGCCGAGTTCGTGGCCGACACCTATGTCTTCGACGAGGTCCTGGTCACCGACGTGGCAGCCACCACCACGCCACCGGGCGCCGCAAAGGGGCCCGCGCGGTGGGTCGTCCGCGCGGGCCGGCCTCGACCTGGCGTTCACGGTCGGGCGCCGGGCGACCCTCGGGTGGGTGCTGCGCGCCATACCCCCGCCGCTGGCGGCGAGCCCCCTCTTCGCCGCCGCCGTCGACCCGGTGGCCCGCGTGGCGCTGCGCGGGGTGAGCACCCGCGGGCAGGCCCGGTCGGGACGGCGGGAGTGGTACGGCGCGCAGGACCTGCACCACGTCACCTCCCTGACGGGGTCGTGGCGCGGGACCGACCTCGGCACCCTGGCACCGGTGGACCCGCCGTGCCGGTTCGGTTTCTCCTCCACGCCGAAGGCGCCAGGGGTGACCCGGGTCGTCACCACGGTCCACACCGCCCGGGGGTAGTCCGCGGTGTGGCGGCCCACCCGCACAGCGCCCACGTTTGACAGACTGCACGCGTGCGCCGCATCACCCAGTCCCGCAAGCTGCACCAGGTCCGCTACGACGTGCGCGGGCCGATCCTCGTCGAGGCCCAACGGCTCGAGGCCGAGGGCCACAAGATCCTCAAGCTCAACATCGGCAACCCCGCGCCGTTCGGCTTCGAGGCGCCCGAGGCCGTCCTGCAGGACATGGTCCACCACCTGCCCAACTCCCAGGGCTACAGCGACTCCCGAGGCATCTACTCGGCGCGCACGGCGGTGGCGCACTACTACCAGTCGTGTGGCCTGACCGACACCCACGTCGACGACGTCTTCATCGGCAACGGCGTCTCCGAGCTGATCTCCATGGTGCTCACGGCGTTCGTCGACGAGGGCAACGAGATCCTCGTCCCGGCACCGGACTACCCGCTGTGGACCGGCGCCGTGACGTTGGCCGGCGGCACCCCGGTCCACTACCGCTGCGACGAGTCGAACGGCTGGAACCCCGACCTCGAGGACATCGAGTCGAAGATCACGCCGAACACCCACGCGCTGGTCGTCATCAACCCCAACAACCCGACCGGCGCCGTCTACAGCGAGGACGTCGTCCGCGGCCTGGTCGACATCGCCCGCCGCCACGACCTCGTCCTGATGTCCGACGAGATCTACGAGAAGATCCTCTTCGCCGACGAGCACCACCAGCCCGTCCACCACCACACCGCGACGTTCGCCGGTGACGACGTGCTCTGCCTGACGTTCAGCGGGCTGTCCAAGGCCTACCGGGTGTGCGGTTTCCGCGCCGGCTGGGTCATGGTGTCGGGCCCCCGGTCGATGGCGGCCGACTTCCTCGAGGGCCTGACCCTGCTTGCGAACATGCGCATGTGCGCCAACGTCCCCGGCCAGCACGCCATCCAGACCGCGCTCGGCGGCTACCAGTCCATCGAGGAGTACATCCACCCCGGCGGGCGGTTCTACGAGCAGAGCAAGACGGCGTGGCGGCTGCTCAACGAGATCCCCGGCGTCTCGTGCGTCGAGCCGCACGGCGCCCTCTACTGCTTCCCGCGGCTCGACCCCGAGGTCTACGCGATCGAGGACGACCAGCAGTTCGTCATCGAGCTGTTGCGGGAGAAGAAGATCCTCGTCACGCACGGCACCGGGTTCAACTGGTTCGAGCCCGACCACTTCCGCCTCGTGACGCTGCCCGACATCGAGGTGCTCACCGAGGCGATCGGCCGCATCGGCGAGTTCCTGGAGACGCGCAGGGCCTGAGCCGCGTCCCCACGCGTACCGGGTTTGCCACACTGTCGCCGTGCCTGCCGCTCCCACCATCCCCGCTCCCGCGCTGCTCGGCGTCGTCGGCCTGGGCGGGGCTGTGGGTTCGCTGGGCCGGTATGCCGTGGGGCTGGCGCTTCCCCACGGCGCCGCCGGTTTCCCGTGGGCGACCTTCGGGGTCAACGTGACCGGGTCGCTCGCGATGGGGGTGCTGGTCGCCTGGGTGCTGTCGATGCTCGACCCGCACCCGTGGCTGCGACCGTTCCTCGGCGTCGGGGTGCTGGGAGGGTGGACGACCTTCTCGTCCTTCGCCCTCGACGTCCACACGCTGAGCGGTGCCGGCCATCCCGGGCTGGCCCTCACCTACGTGATCTCCTCGTTCGCCGTCGGCCTCGTCGCCGTCGGCGCCGGACTCGGCCTGGGCCAACGCGCGTTCGGTGACCGCGCGTGACCGGCTTCGCCGGGGCGCTGCTCGTGATGGCCGGGGCAGCGGTGGGCGCCCCGGTGCGGTACCTCGTCGACCGTTGGGCCCGCGCCCGCTTCGAGGCCGGCACCATCATCGGCACCTTGGTCGTCAATGTCGCCGGCTCGCTCGTGCTCGGGGTCACCGCCGGTTGGTCGGCCGCGCCGTCGTGGCTGCTGCCGCTGCTGGGCATCGGGTTCTGCGGTGCGCTGACGACGTTCTCGACGCTGGCCTTCGAGTCGTGGGTGCTGCTCGAGCGCCGGGAGTGGCGAGCGTTCGGCGCCAACCTGGCCCTCTCGCTCGGCCTCGGCCTGCCCGCGGTCTGGGTCGGCTTCCTGCTGGGCGCGCTGCTGCCCTGATCCGCGGGCTCGGTGCCGCCGGCGCCACCTGCCCGCCCGGCGCCGCCCGCCTGGGCAGGGGCCACGACCATCCGTGGCGTTGGAGCCACCGATGGTCCTCCCCCGCCACCCGACGCGACCATCCGTGGCGTTGGAGCCACCGATGGTCGCCACCGATGCCCGGCGCCGCCGCGCACGCCGGCTGACACCCCCCGCTGGCACACTCGGCCCATGGTGAAGACGTGGCAGCTGACGGTGGACTGCGCGGACTCCGCGCGGCTGGTGCAGTTCTGGTGTGCGGCACTGGGTTACGTTCCCGAACCTGCCCCGACCGGGTGGGTGAGCTGGTTGGAGTACTGGCGGTCAGTCGGGATCCCGGACGCCGACCTCGTGGGTGCCGAGCACGGCAGCGGCGCGATCATCGACCCCGACGGCGTGCGGCCGCGCATCTGGTTCCAGGAGGTGCCCGAGGACAAGCGCGTGAAGAACCGCCTGCACCTCGACGTGCGCCACACACCGGGTCGCGAGGAGATGGCGTATGCCGCGCGGCGCGCGAGCGTCGAGGCGGAGGTCGAGCGGTTGGTCGCCCTCGGGGCGAGCGTCGCCTACCTCAACGCCCCGGAGGGGGCCGACTTCTTCGCGGTGACCCTGCGGGACCCGGAGGGCAACGAGTTCTGCGTCACCTGAGACGACCTGAGAAGGTGGCTCCGTGCAGATCACCGGCAACCCCTCCCTGCGACGCGTGAGCACCCCCGAGCAGCTCATGGAGCTGCTCGACTCGCTGTACGGCGCCGAGACGGACCGCACCAGCGCCGCCGCCTCCGAATTCTGGGGACGTCTGCTGCAGCAGCCTGACCACGTGCTCAACACCGAGCTGCCGGACGCCAACCTCGTGGCGTGGCACTCGGCCGGGCTGCTCCCGACCGCCCCCGCCGCTGCCACCCCGACCGCCGCTGCCACCGCCGCCGCCCCGGCCGATGACATCCGGCCGACCGCGCTCGATGTCGGGTGCGGGCTCGGTCGCAACGCTGCGTGGCTTGCGGCGCAAGGCTTCTCGGTGACCGGCATCGACATCGCCGAACCAGCGCTTGCCGAGGCCCGACGCCGAGGAGCACGGACCGGCGGCGGTGAGCAGGTGCGATACGAGCTGGGTGACTTCGTGCGCGAGGAGGTGCCCGGCGGCCCCTTCGACCTGGTCTACGACTCCGGGTGCTTCCACCACCTCGCGCCACACCGGCGGATCTCCTACCGGGCTGCCCTGGCGGCTGCCCTCGCGCCGGCCGGGGTGTTCGGGATCTGCACCTTCGCGGCCGGGCGGATGGGCACCACCGCGGGTGACGCCGAGCTGCTGCGCCGGGCGGACCTCGAAGGCGGAGTCGGCTACTCGGTGGACGAGCTGGTCGAGGTCTTCGGCGACCTCGAGCTGGTCACGGCCGGGGCGCTGCCGACGGTCGACGACCTCGGAGCACCGGTCTTCACCCAGGACTTCCTGCACGCCGCCCTGTTCCGCCGCGGGTGAGACCGCTCCAGGACACCGGGTCGGACCCCACGCGGCCAGCGGCCCCACCTCAGCGCGCGGGCCGTCCGTGGGGCTGCGCCACCGGCAGCTCGATCACGAAGGTGGCTCCCTGACCCGCGCCTGCACTGCGGGCCGTGAGCCGTCCACCGTGGGCCTCCACCAGTGCCCGGCTGATGGTCAGGCCGATCCCGCTCCCCCCGCGCTCGTGGGTGCGGGCGGGGTCCGCCCGGTAGAAGCGCTCGAAGATGCGCGCCAGGTGCTCGTCGGCGATGCCGGCCCCGTTGTCCCGCACCGACATCTCGACCCATCCGCGCCTTGACGGTGCTGCGGCCAGCTCGACCCTCCCGCCGGCGGGAGTGTGGCGCAGCGCGTTCTCGAGCAGGTTGCCCAGGACCTGGCCCAACCGCTCCGGGTCGGCCACGACGTCCGGTGCATCGCTGTCGCCCACCACGAGCGTGACTCCACGCCCGGCATACGCCTCCTCAGCGGCCGCAGCCGCGCTGGCGAGGAGGGTCGCCGGGCTGGTGCGGGTGGCGCGCAGGTCGATCTGGCCCTCCTGCGCCCGGGAGACCGTGCCGATGTCCTCCGCGAGGCGGTGCAGTCGCTGGGTTGCCCCGTGGAGCACCCCCAGGGTCTCGGTGTCCAGCTCGCGGACCCCGTCCTCGACGGCTTCGAGGTGTGCCTCGATGGCCGCGAGCGGTGTACGCATCTCGTGGGCGAGGTCGGCGAGGATCTGCCGCCGGGTCCGGTCGATGTCACTGAGGCGCTGGGCCAGGGCGTTCACCGTGTCCGCGAGCACCTCGAACTCCATCCCCATGGCGGGGCTGGGGATGCGGGCCTCGAAGTGCCCCTCGGCGATCCTGGACGCTGCGAGCGTCACCGCGGTGGTCGACCGGTGCACCCGCCGGGTGAAGTAGGCACTGACGGCGAAGGTCATCAGGAGCGCTGCGACGAGGGCGACCCCGAGGGCGATGAGCAGCGCCGAGGTGAACGCCTCCTCGACATGGCGGGCCTCGGCGGAGGTGTGCCCCACGCCGGCGCGACGCAGGTGGTCGTGGAAGATCCCCGGGCCGACGACGCTGGCGACCAGCCAGGTCGTCGCGGCACCGGCAACCAGCACCATGCCCTGGGCCACCAGGAGTCGTGGAGCGAGCCCGAGGCCGGCGCGCTCCCGGACCTCGCCGGTGTGCTCCACCGCCCCGTCGACTGGGCTCACTGACCCGTCCCCATCCGGTAGCCCACTCCCCGGACCGTGCGGATGTAGCGGGAGGACGCGGCGTCATCGCCGAGCTTGCGCCTCAGGTGGCCGATGTGGACGTCGACGAGGTGCTCGTCGCCCACCCAGGACTCGCCCCAGACGGCCTCGATCAGCTGCCTGCGGCTGAACGCCATCCGCGGCCTGGCCGCGAGCGCGGCGAGCACGTCGAACTCGGTCCGGGTCAGGTCGACCGGGTCGCCGTCCACCCACACGTCGCGTCCCACCGCATCGACGGCGAGTCCGCCGAAGCGCCATACGTCTGCGTGCTCCGCGGACCCGGCACCGATGCTGCGGGGCCGGCGCAGCATGGCTCGGAGCCGCGCCACGAGCTCGCGGGGGCTGAACGGCTTCGTGACGTAGTCGTCGGCTCCCACGGACAGGCCGATGAGGGTGTCCACCTCGTCGCTGCGGGCGGTGAGCATCACCACGTATGCGTCGGAGAAGGTGCGCAGCTGGCGGCACACCTCGATGCCGTCCTGACCGGGAAGGCCCACGTCGAGCAGGACGACGTCCGGGTCCACCTTCCGGGCCTGGTCGACGGCGTCGAGGCCGTCGTGGCTGAGGTGGACCTCGAACCCCTCGCGCTCCAGGTAGCTGCCGATCACCGTCGCGAGCGAGACCTCGTCCTCCACCACCAGGGCGCGCCGACCGGATCGCACCGTGGCACCGAGGGGCACCGTGGCACCGAGGATTCACTGGTGCGCTCGGCGGCCCTGGGGGGTGGTCGCGGGGGTCCATGTCCTCATCGTGGCAGCCGACGGCACCACCCGGTCCGTCGGCAGGGTCCCGCGACGCCATCTTCAGCGAACCTTCATGGAACCACCACGAGCCCCACGAGGGGCGGGGTGGACAGTGGAGCCATCGACCAAGGAGATGAGAACCATGATGTGGAACTACGGCATGGGATGGGGCGGATGGCTGGTGATGTCGGTGCTGATGGTCGCCTTCTGGGCGGCCGTCGTGTTCGGGATCGTCGCGCTCTTCCGCAGGACCAGCCCGGGCAAGGCTCCGCTGGACCGGCAGGTCGGCCCCCGCGAGGACGAGGCCGTCAAGGCCTTGGAGCTGCGGTTCGCCCGCGGTGAGATCGACGAGCAGGAGTACCGCAGTCGTCTGGCGGTCCTGCGCTCGAACACCCACAGGGAGTGAGCGAGCCAGCCATGGAACGCGGGCCAGGAACACCCTTCTCCCGCCGGACGCTGCTGGCCGGTTCGGCCGCCACCGGCGTCCTGGCGCTCGGCAGCGGCCTCGTCGTCGCGTCGCAGCAGTCGGGCACGCCCGTGGCCTCGACCTCGGCTGCCGTGCGGCGCGTCGAGCAGGCCCGGCGCCGGGCCGGCCAGCAGACCGTTGCCGCCCGCCTGTCACCGCGCCCCGCCACCGTGGACCTCGGCGGGCTCACCGTGCAGACGTGGGCGTACGACGACGCCGTCCCCGGTCCGCTGCTGCGTGCCACCGCCGGCGACCTCCTGAGCGTGGGCGTCACCAACTCGCTCAGTGACAGCACGAGCGTCCACTGGCACGGGATCGCCCTGCGCAACGACATGGACGGCGTCCCCGGGACGACACAGGCACCGATCCCTGCCGGGGGCGAGTTCACCTACGGGTTCACCGTGCCCGATCCCGGAACGTACTTCTACCACCCGCACTCGGGCCTGCAGCTCGACCGCGGGCTCTACGGCGTCCTCGTGGTCGACGACCCGCACGAGCCCGGTGACTACGACCTGGAGTGGGTGGTGGTCCTGGACGACTGGGTCGACGGGACCGGCCGGACTCCCGACGACGTCCTCGCCGAGCTCGAGCAGGGCTCCGGACAGGGCATGGGCGGCATGGGCGGGGGGATGGGTGGCATGGGCGGCGGTATGGGTGGAAGTGGCCAGCAGTCCTCCCTCCTCGGCGACGCCGGTGACGTCGACTACCCGCACTACCTCGTCAACGGCCGGGTGCCGGCCGCGCCGGTGACGCTGCGCGGCAAGCCCGGTCAGCGGGTCCGCATCCGCTTGGTCAACGCCGGCTCCGACACGGCCTTCCGCGTCGCCCTCGGAGACCACCGCCTCACGGTGACCCACAGCGACGGGTTCCCGGTCCAGCCCAGCACGGTGGACGCGGTGGTGCTCGGGATGGGTGAGCGGTATGACGTCCTGGTCACGCTCGGGGACGGAGCCTTCCCGCTGGTGGCCCAGGCGGAGGGCAAGCAGGGACGAGGCCTGGCCCTGGTCCGGACCGCCTCGGGTCAGGCACCCTCGTCGACGACGGCTGTGGCCGAGCTCGGCGGGACGACGGTGATGAGCACCGACCTGCGGGCCTCGAACGAGGTCCGGCTGGCGAGCCGCCCCGTGGACACCTCGCACGACGTCGTGCTGGGAGGCTCCATGGGGGCCTACCGGTGGACGATCAACGGCAGGACGTTCGACAACGCCAAACCTCTGCAGGTGCGCGAGGGCGAGCGGGTCCGGCTGCGCCTGCGCAACGCGACGATGATGCTGCACCCCATGCACGTCCACGGGCACACCTTCGCCCTGGTCGACGGCGGTGCGCGCAAGGACACCGTCATCGTGCCGCCGATGCGGCAGGTCGACGTCGAGCTCCAGGCCGACAACCCGGGCCAGTGGGTCACCCACTGCCACAACGCCTATCACATGGCAGCCGGGATGATGACGACCTTGTCCTACCAGGCCTGACCCGCCCGATCTTCATCGAACCTTCAGCGAACCCCGACCTTCTTGCGTGGGTGGGGCAGCCACAGTGGTCGTTCCGGTCGTAGACCCCCACCCCCGCCCAACCAGGAGAATGCCCGTGCACGTCATCCGCCCACGCCTCGTCCCCGCCCTCGGCCTCACGGCCATCCTCGCCCTGGCCGCATGCGGCAGTGACGGGTCGACCTCGGGCACGACGATGGACGGGATGGGCAGCCAGACGAGCTCGTCGTCGTCAGCCCAGGCTGGTCGCGCCGGCGACGTGATGTTCGCGCAGATGATGGTGCCGCACCACGAGCAGGCCGTCGAGATGGCTGACCTGGCACTGCAGAAGGACTCGGTCTCCACCGAGGTCACGTCCCTGGCAGAGCAGATCAAGAAGGCCCAGGGACCCGAGATCCAGACCATGAACAGCTGGCTGAAGGAGTGGAACGCCCCCGCCTCGGCCGCGATGAACCACGGGGGATCCGACGGCATGATGTCCGCTGCGGACATGGCGTCGCTGGAGAAGGCGTCCGGCGCAGAGTTCGACCGCCAGTGGTTGACGATGATGATCCAGCACCACCAGGGCGCCATCGAGATGGCCCAAGGCGTGCTGGGCACGACGTCGGACCCCCGGGTGAAGACGCTGGCGAACTCGATCATCGACGGTCAGCAGAAGGAGATCACGACCATGCAGGGGCTGCTGGGCTGACCGCGTCCACGCTCCCCGGCGCCGTGCGGTGCGGGGGTGGACTACCTAGACTGGCGCGGGTCGAGCGGCAGTCTCGACCCGTCCAGCTCCCTACCGACGAGGTGGTGACCGGTGTACTGGGGTGCCGTCGCCATGCTGGGGCTGTCCGTGGCTGGGGTGGGCGGGCTCTGGCTGGTCCACCGAGCCACCTCGGTCGGGGATCGAGGCCTCGTCTCGCTGCCCTTCGAGTCGGGGTGGTTGCCGCAGGAGCACGCCCTGTCGCGCTTCCACGTGCGCTGGTACCCGGTGACCCTGGTCTTCCTCGCCTTCGACGTGGAGATGCTGTTCATGTACCCCTGGGCCGTGGTCGTCGCCGAGCTCGGGGCCACGGCGGTGGTCGAGATGTTCCTGTTCCTGGGCGCGCTGCTGGTGGCCGTGGCCTGGGCCTGGCGCGAGGGGGTGTTCCGTTGGGTGTGAGCGAGGTCCTCGCGCGGTATGCCGTGCGGCGAGCCCACGTGCTCGTCGTCGAGGTGCCCGGGTGGTGGTCGCTGCGCGTCGCGGTGGAGCGGCAGGTGCTCGGCCGCGGCTGGCAGCTGGCCGAGTCACCGGCGGACGCGGACGTGCTCGTGGTCTGCGGTGAGCCGGGACCAGAGCTGGGTGAGCTCGTGGACCGGGTGTGGGACCAGCTGCCCGGGCCCCGCGTCCGCCTGGGCCTGCCCACGGTCGAGGCGCTGGACGGCGCCCTGGACAGGGTCGCCACCGAGCTGGCCGACACCACGAGCCACCGTCAGGACGCCCGGCAGCGGTCGGCCGCACCGGACAGCGCCGCAGACAGCGACGACATGGACCACGGGGACATGGACCACGGGGACATGGACCACGGGGACATGGAGATGGCTCCTCACGGCATACCGCTGGCCGAAGGCGGTCCGGACCGGGACGGCCTGGAGATGGATGTGCTCCACCTCCCCCTCGGCCCGATCCTGCGGCACTGGCCCGCGGGGCTGGTGCTGCGCTGCGCGGTGCAGGGCGACGTGGTCGTCGAGGCGAGCGCCGCGCTCCTGGACGCCGAACACCCCGCGACCCCGTCGCCGGGGGCGGACGCGCGCGACGACCGACCGGCCCGGCTGGTCGACCAGGCCTGCGCCCTGCTGTCGCTGGCCGGGTGGCCCGACGGGGCAGCATCCGCCCGCAAGGTACGGGACGCGCTCCTCGACGGGCGCCCCGGCGAGTCGACGACAACCCCGCTCGAGCGGCTGCGTCGGAAGGTGGCGGGTTCCCGGATGCTGCGGTGGTCGCTGCGGGGGGTGGGTCCCCTCGGCGCCCACACGCTGGCGGGTCACCAGCTCCGGGACCGTCTGGATGGCGACGTCCACGACCGGCTCGTGCGGATGCTCGACCACGCCCTCGAGAGCGCTCTCGAGAGCGCCCACGGCGACGCACCGGTCGACCACGCCCACGACGCCGCCCCGGACGACGCGGCCACGATCGTGGCCGCGCTCCCGGGCCTGGTCACCGGGATGGAGCTGGCAACCGTCCGCCTGTTCGTGGCCAGCCTCGCCCTCGACCCGACGCCGACCCGCGACCAGGCCACCCGTGCCTGAGTCCCCCCTGACCACCGTGGCCGCCGGATGGGCGCTCGGCGCCGCCCTCCTGCTGGGCCTGCTGGCCGTGTTCGCCGCCGCCCTCGACTCCACCGCCACGGCACGCGCCGACGGCAGCGCGCGACAGGGAGCCACGGCGCCGTTGCACGAGGTCGCGCGACTTCATGCGCCAGCGCAGCCGGACGACCGTCGCCGCCGACACCCTCCTCTGGCGGATCGCGAGCGCGGGCCTGCTCGTCACCGCCCTCCTGATGGTCACGGTGGTGCCGTTGGGGCGCTGGACGATCTTCGACCTCGGCGTGGGGGTGGTCTGGTTCAACGCCATGGACGTCATGGTGTGGGCCGTGGTGTGGCTGGTCGGCTGGGGACCCAACTCGGCCCACTCCCTCGTCGGTGGGTACCGCTTCCTCGCGCACGGCCTCGGCTACGAGCTCCCCCTCATGTTCGCGCTCGTGGCTCCCGCCATCGCGGCCGAGAGCCTGCGGGTCGGCGACGTCGCCGCCGCCCAGCAGGGCCTGTGGTTCGTGGTCTGGATGCCGGTGGCCTTCCTCGTCTACTGCCTGGGTGTCGTCGCCTTCTCGGTCTGGGGACCGTTCGCGCCGGCGCTGGGGGCGGACCTCGCCGGCGGGGTCGGCGCCGAGCTGGCCGGCCCGGACCGGCTGCTCTTCCTCGCCGGGAGGTATGCCCTGCTCGCCGCCGGGGCAGCCTTCGCCGTGCCGCTGTTCCTCGGGGGCGGCGCCGGGCCGGTGCTGCCCGCCTGGGTGTGGACCATCCTCAAGACCGTCATCCTGCTCGCCGCGTTCGTGCTGCTGCGGCGCCGGCTCCCCGCCCTGCGGCCGGACCTGTTCATGGAGGTCGGGTGGCTCGTGCTGCTCCCCGCCGCCCTCGTCCAGGACCTGCTGGTCGCCGTCATCGTGGTCGGGAGGCACTGAATGCTGCTCGACATCGCCTTCTGGGCCCTGGGTCTGCTCGCGGTCGCGTCGGGAGTGGCCGTCTTCCGGGTCGACTCCATGGCGCGGGCCACCTACGCCCTCGCGCTGTCCTTCATCGCCGTCGGCGTCGCCGTGCTCATGCTCCACCAGGACTACCTCGGCATCATCACCATCCTCATGATGGTCATGGAGATGGCCGTGATGGCGGTCTACATGGTGATGTTCATGGGGATGAACCCCGCGCTGATGCCCATGAGCATGGTCCACGACAACCGACGCGCCGTGGCCGCCGCAGCAGCGACGTTCGTGGTGCTGGCCGCGGGCGCCCTGCTCGTCCCGTGGCCCGCGCGGCGGGGCCTCCCCTCGGCCGATGTCACCCGGGCCCTCGGGGAGTCGCTGATGGGTCCGAAGATGCTCGTCATGGCCGTGGTCAGCCCGGTCATGGTGGCGACCATCGTGGCCGGCGTCGTGCTGGCCACCCACCGCACCCGCTACGACCGTTTCGGCGACGACCTGCGCCGCCGGCCTGCGGACGACCCGCAGCGGGGAGGGGTCGGACGATGACCCTGCAGGTGGTGCTCCTCATCGCAGCTGCGCTGTTCAGCGTCGGGCTCTACGGCGCCCTGTCGCAGCAGGTCGTCGTCATGGTGATGATGGGCCTGGAGCTGATGGTCAACGGCGTCCTGCTCGCGGCGGCCGGCTTCTGGTGGTTCCTGGCCCCGGCCCCCACCGGGCAGGTGCTGCTGCTGGTGGTCCTCGCGGCGATGACCGTCGAGATGGCGATGGGCTTCGCCGTGGCGACCCTGCTGCACCGCGAGCACGAGACCGACATGACCGACATGGCGGCGGACCTGTCGCGATGACCACCTCGTCCAT
This sequence comes from uncultured Actinomycetota bacterium, assembly GCA_963731235.1. Lineage (GTDB taxonomy): Bacteria > Actinomycetota > Actinomycetes > Actinomycetales > Dermatophilaceae > Pedococcus. The sequence goes on from CAVSUT010000019.1 coordinate 522,527, forward strand.
GCCCTTCGCGTCCCTCGTCCTGTGGGCGCTCGTCCTCGTGCCCGCCGTCGTCGGGACGGTCCTCGTGCTGGCGCCCCGCACCGCCCGGTTCGCCAACACGATCGCCCTCCTCACCGCTGCGCTGGGGGTGGCCGGCTCGGTCGTCGTCGCCGTGCAGCGCCCCCGGGTGGCGGTGCCCTTCATGGCCGGCACCGACCTCGGGCTCGGGGTCGATGCCCTGTCCGCGCTCGTCCTGCCGACCGTCAGCGTGGTGACGCTCCTGGTCCTGACCTTCGCGGTCGGCGACATCGTGGAGTCACGCAGCCGGTTCCACGGGTTGATGCTGCTCTTCGCTGCCGCAGCCTCCTTCACCGCGACCGCCACGACCCTGCCCGGGTTGTTGATGGCGTGGGAGGTCATGGGCGCGACGTCCTACGCCCTGATCGGGTTCTGGTGGCGTGACAGCGTCCGGGTGTCCGCCGGCCTCACCGCCTTCCTCACCACCCGCGCCGGTGACCTCGGTCTCTACGCCGCAGCAGGTGCGGCCCTGGCCGGCGGTGCCGGTATGGCCCTCGCCGACCTGCCCGACGCCACGTCACCGTGGCGGGACGCGGTCGCCCTGGGCATCGTGGTTGCCGCCCTGGGCAAGGCGGCCCAGCTGCCGTTCTCGTTCTGGCTGTCCCGCGCCATGGAGGGCCCCAGCCCGGTGAGCGCCCTGCTGCACTCGGCGGCCATGGTGGCGATGGGCGGCTACCTCCTCCTGCGGGTCCAACCCCTGCTGGCCGCCACCGGCTGGGCGGCCACGGCCACGGCCTGGGTGGGCGTCCTGACCGCCGTCGCCCTCGGTCTGGTGGCGGTGGCGCAGCACGACCTCAAACAGCTGCTGGCCGCCTCGACCGCCGCCCAGCTCGGGTTCGTCGTGCTCGCCGCCGGGCTCGGCTCGGTGGCCGGCGGCACGGCCCAGCTCGTTGCTCACGCGGCCACCAAGGCCCTGCTCTTCCTCGCCGCCGGGGCCTGGCTCTCGGCCCTCGGCACCAAGGAGCTCGACGGACTGGCCGGTGTCGCCCGGCGCTGGCCCCTGGTCGGCGCGGCGGCGACGGTCGGCGCGCTGGCGCTCGCCGGCATACCCCCGCTGTCCCTGTGGGCCACCAAGGACGCGGTGCTGGCCGCGGCGCTCGAGCAGTCCCCGTGGCTCTATGCGGCGGGGCTGGCGGCGTCGGTCCTGTCGGCGGCCTACGCGGGACGCATCGTCGTGGTCGTCTGGCGCGGCAACCCCGGCAGCGAGGGAGTCGACGCAGCCGCCCACCACGACGAGGAGGAACGCGGCACGCGCTCGGTCAACGGCTGGCAGCAGGCGCCCCTCGTGGTGCTCGCGGTCGGAGCCGCACTGCTCGGCTTCCTGGCGCTGCCTCCCCTCGGCCGGTCCATCGCTCGCGCCCTCGGCGAGCCCGGTGGCGGCACGGCCGCACCGCTCGAGCTGGCGGTCTCGGCCGTGCTGGCCGTGGCAGTCGTGTCCGCCGTCCTGCGGTGGCCGGTGCCCCGACCCGGGTGGGCCGTGGGCTGGCTGGGGCTCGAACGGGCGGCGCACGCCGTGGTCGTGCGTCCCACGCTGCGGCTCGGGGCGGCGCTCGCCCGGTTCGACGACGACGTCCTCGACCGTGGAGTCGAACGACTCCCTCGCGCCGTCGGCGCGGTGGCCCGCCGCAGCGCCCGGTTCGACGACGACGTCCTCGACCGCGGCGTGGACCAGGTCTCACGCGCCACCTCCGTGGTGGCTCGCCACAGCGCCCGGGCCGACGTGCGCTGGGTGGACGGGGCCGTCGAAGGCCTGGCCACACGTGTGCGCCGACTCGGCGACCTCGCCCGCACGCCCCAGACGGGGCAGCTGCACCAGTACTACCTCCACGCCGTCGCGGTCCTCGCGGCCGGCCTCCTGCTCCTCGTCACGGTGAGGTGAACGTGCTCAGCCTGATCATCTTCCTTCCGCTCGCTGCCGCCCTGGTCCTGGGTATGGCGCCCCGCATCGGGGAGGACGTCGCGCGCTGGACGTGGGTGGTCGTGGCCGCACTCGACCTGGCGCTGGTCCTCGGCGTGTGGGCCACCTACACCACCCCCGAGCCGGGCGGCCTGGCCCTCGAGGAGAAGGCCCGGTGGATCCCGGGGGTCGACAGCAGCTACCACGTGGGGGTCGACGGGTTGTCGCTGCCGCTGGTGGCGATGACCGCGGTGATCTTCCTGGCGTGTGCGGTCTACGGCCTGAGGGAGCAGCGTCGACCACGGCTGCACGCCGCGCTGTTCCTGTTCCTGCAGAGCGTCAGCCTCGGGCTGTTCGTCTCGGCGGACCTGATCCTCTTCTTCGTCTTCTTCGACCTGTCGATCGTCGGCATGTACTTCGTCATCGCCGGGTGGGGTCACGAGAACGCCGCCCGCTCGGCGCTGAAGTTCTTCCTCTACACCTTCCTCGGGTCGCTGGCCCTGCTGGCCGGGTTCATCGGTCTGTATGTCGCTGCCAGCCCGCACACCTTCGACATGGTCGAGCTGACCAGGGCCATGCCGCTGGCCGGCCGCCCGGTCGCAGGCGGGTTCGTGCTCGCCGCCATCCTGCTCGGGCTCGCCGTGAAGACCCCGACCATCCCCTTCCACACCTGGCTGCCCCCGGCCCACACCGACGCCCCTGCGGTCGGTTCGGCGGTGCTGGCCGCTGTCCTGCTGAAGATGGGCACCTACGGCTTCCTGCGGATCGCGATGCCGATGCTCCCCGAGGCCTGGCGGTCCTGGGCGTGGGTCATCGTCGTCGTCGGTGTGGTCTCGGTGGTCTACGGAGCACTGGTCGCACTGGCCCAGAGCAACCTCAAGCGGATGATCGCCTACACCTCGGTCAACCACATGGGCTACGTCGTGCTGGCGGTCGGGGTCGCCGGTCTCGTCGCCGGCGACACGGCGCAGGCGCGTTCGGTCGCAGTGACCGGAGCCGTCACCCAGATGGTCAGCCACGGCCTGGTCACCGGAGCGCTGTTCCTGCTCGCCGGTGTCCTGCACGACCGGTCGGGCACCTACGAGATGGGTGACTACGGCGGCCTCGCCGGCCCCGCCCCGCGGCTGGCTGCACTGTTCGCCGTGGCGTCGTTCGCCTCGCTGGGCCTGCCGGGCCTGTCCGGCTTCATCGCCGAGTTCCAGATCTTCACCGGGAGCATCGCTGCTGCGCCGGTGACGGCGGTCGCGCTGCTCGGCATCCTCATCACCGCGGCGTTGTTCCTGCTTGCGCTGCAACGGATCTTCACCGGCGAGACCGCTGGCGCCTCGGTCGGGTTCCGCGACCTGCACCGCACCGAGTCCTGGTCCGTCGGGCTGCTGCTGCTGCTCTCGGTCGCGATCGGGGTGCTGCCCCGCTTCCTGCTCGACGTGGTCGAACCCGCCGCGCGGACCGCCGTCGTCCTCGTGGGGCGGTGAGGGGTGGGGTCGGACACGCAGATGCGTCCCCTGCTGCTGCTCCCGGAGATGCTGCTGTTCGTGGGCGGGCTGGTCGCCCTGCTCGGTGGGTCGTTCCTGGCCCGGGAGCGGCAGTGGGTGACGCGCGTCGTGGCGGCCGCGGCCCTGGTCGCCAGCACCGCCGTGTCGGCGATCGCCCTGGCCGGCGACCCGGCCACCGCCTTCGAGGGAACGTTCATGGTCGACACCGGCACCGGGGTCGCCCGGATCGTCGCATCGGTGGGGACCCTGCTGGTCCTGGCGCTCGCCGGTGACGAGCTCGCCGGGTCCTCGCGCGAGAGCGAGAGCTACGCGCTGCTGCTGTTCTCCACGGCGGGGACCCTGGTGCTGGCCGGCGCCCAGGACCTCATCGTCCTGACGGCGGGCTTCCTGCTCGCGAGCATCCCGCTGTACGCCCTGATCGGCCTGGCCCGTGGCCCCCGCGCTGCGGAGGCAGCGATGAAGACCTACCTCATGGGGGCGTTGTTCGGCATCCTGCTCATGCTCGGCGTCACGATCCTGTATGCCGTGTCCGGCAGCACGCTGTACCCCGACCTCGCGACCACCCTGGCCGATGTCCCCCCTGCTGCGGTGGGTGCCGGGCTCCTGGCGGTGCTGGCCGGGCTGCTGTTCGAGGCCGGCGGGGTCCCTGCCCACTTCTGGGTGCCCGACGCCGCGCAGGGGTCGGGCGGCACGGTCGCCGCCTTCCTCACCACCGTGCCCAAGATCGGTGCGCTCGTGGGGATCTACCGGCTGGTGCTCGCGATGCCTGACACCGTGGCGTGGCCGCTGCTCGTGGCGCTGCTGGCCGTCGCGAGCATGACGCTGGGCAACCTCGCCGCCTACGCGCAGCAGGACCCCAGGCGGCTGCTCGGCTGGTCGACCGTGAGCCAGGTCGGCTTCCTGCTCGTGCCCGTGGCGGTCGCCGGACGGGTGGACCTCGCCCTGCCCTCGCTCCTGCTCTACCTGACCGGCTACACGGTCACCAACATCGCCGCCTTCGCCGTCACGTGCGCCCTCCCGCACAGGCGCGAGCTGGCGGCATACCGGGGTCTGGCACGCGAGCAGCCGTGGCTGGCGCTGGCGCTGGCGGTGGCGCTGCTGGGCCTGGTGGGCACCCCACCCACCGTCGTGTTCGTCGGCAAGCTCACCACGGCGACAGCGGCCTGGGACGGCGGGATGGCCTGGCTGGCGGTCGTGGTCCTGGTGAACACGCTGGTGAGCCTGTTCTACTACCTGCGGTGGATCGCACCGGCGTTCGGGGCCACGGCAGGTGCTGGCGACGCCGCTCCCGGACGAGCTGGCGAACAGGGCGCGCTGCGCTGGTCGGCGTACACCGCTCAGGGGGCCGCGCTGCTGAGCATCGTCCTGGGCCTGGGCGCGGGACTCGTCCTGCAGGCCGTCGGCTAGCTCCGGTCGGGACAGCACCTCGCGTCCCCGGTCTAGGGAAACGCCGTCACTATCGGAGATAGATCTCCGTCGCCGTCTCCATGTGGAGCCCCGATCCGAGGGACCGGAGCTCGTAGGTGTCTCGGCGCTGTCGGTTCTGGCGGGGCTCCGTGCGGTTCTTGGCATCGGTGAGCTGGCGGATCAGCTCGTCACGGACCTCGGTCAGCGCCTGGTCGAACGGCGTCCTGCTCGAGGTCGCGACCACCCGCTCGGTGCCGGCGACCCACGCCTCCAGGGTGGTCTTCTGATCTGCTCCGTCCCGCTCCTTCACGCTCAGGACGAGCTCGACCTCGCCGGCGGGGTAGGAACGCAGTCGTGAGTCCAGGGCGGCGAACCGTTCCACCACCTCGGCCCGCTCCGAGGCGGCGATGCCGCTGCCCAGTCGCAGGCTCGCCTCCACTGTCGCGTGGTCGTCGGAGTCGTTCATGGATTGCCTCCCGAGCGTCGTCTGCCGTGGACCCTGAGGCCTTCACGCTATCGGTGCTCACCGCCGCAGGGGCAGCCCCCGAGCCTGATCCGCTCCCCGATCCCGGGCCTCGGGCATCATGGGGCGCATGGATGTCGTCGAGGTGCTGCTTCCCGGGGTAGGTGTGCGCTACGAGTTCGACACCCACGCCGGGCCACGCGTGGGGATCGTGTCGTACCGGGACGGGCGGTTCGAGCTCGTCCGGTACGGGCCGGAGGACCCCGACTCGAGCTCGCCGCTGCTCATGCTGTCCGCCGCCGAGGCGGACACCGTCGCCGAGCTGCTGGGAGCTCCCCGGCTCACCGAGCGCTTCGCCGACCTGACCCGCGAGATCCCCGGCCTGGTGTCGGCGCGGGTCGAGGTGCCGGACCGGTCCCGGTTCGACGGCGCCACGCTGGGCGACACCCGCGCCCGGACCCTGACCGGCTCGTCGGTGGTGGCCATCGTGCGGGGCGAGACGGTCATCGCCTCCCCGTCTCCGTCCGAACCCCTGCACGGAGGAGACACGCTGGTGGTCGTGGGGACCGAGGCGGGCATCGCAGGCGTCCAGGAAATCGTCACCGGCTGACCAGGTGGACGACGTCGGCCGCTTCCTCGTCGAGCTCGGCCTGATCCTCGTCCTGCTCGCTGGGCTGGGTACGGCGGCGCGACGGTTGGGGCTGTCCCCCGTGCCCCTCTTCCTGCTGGGCGGGTTGCTGCTGCGCGGGATCGGCGTCGGCGACACCGAGTCGACCGCGCCCTTCGTGGAGGCCACCGCGGAGATCGGCGTGCTGCTGCTGCTGCTCCTGCTCGGCCTGGAGTTCTCCGCCGCCGAGTTCAGGACCTCACTGAAGAGACACTCCCCCAGCGGGGTCGTCGACTTCGTCCTGAACGCCACACCCGGGTACCTGGCCGGCATGGTGCTGGGCTTCGCCTGGCAGGCGAGCCTGGCCCTGGCCGGGATCTGCTGGATCTCCTCGTCGGGGATCGTGGCTCGGCTGATCGGCGACCTGCGTCGCAGCGGTAACCGCGAGACCCCGGCCATCTTGTCGGTGCTGGTGCTCGAGGACATGGCCATGGCCGTGTACCTGCCGGTGCTGGCTGCCCTCCTCGTCGGCGGAACGGCCCAGGGCGCAGTCGTCGGTGTGGTCCTGGCGGTCGTCGTGGTGGCGGCCGTCTTCGTCATCGCGTTCCGACTGGCGGACCGGCTCGGTCGGGTGCTGCGGCACGACGACGACGAGCAGGTGATGCTGCGCGTCCTGGGGTTGACGCTGCTCGTGGCCGGACTCACCCACTGGGCGGGCGCCTCGGCGGCGGTGGGAGCCTTCCTCGTCGGGCTCGCCGTCCCGGGGGCGACCGCCCGTCGGGCCCGCGAGGTGCTCGGACCGCTGCGGGACCTCTTCGCCGCGTTGTTCTTCCTGTCCTTCGGTATGCGCGTTGCCCCGGCCGCGATCGTGCCGGTCCTGCCGGTCGCGCTGGTCCTCGCCGTGGTGACGACGCTGACCAAGGTCGCGACCGGCTGGTATGCCGCGCGGCGAGACGGTGTCGCGGTTCGGGGCCGCGTGCGCGCGGGCACCGCCCTGGTGGCCCGCGGGGAGTTCTCGGTGGTCATCGCGGGGCTCGCTGTCGCGGCCGGGTACGTGGAGGTCGGCTCCCTCGCCAGTGCCTACATCCTGTTGCTCGCGGTGACCGGACCCATCCTCGCGAGGGCAGCCGACGGCCTGACATCGATCGCGCAACGTCGTCGATGATCAGGCCTGCGAGGTACCGATCATCACGCTGACCAGCGCCACGTAGGTCAGGAGCAAGGGCGCGCTGCGCCACCTGCGCAGGTGCCCCGACCGGTTCGGCAGCGCCAGGAGGATGACGAGCATGCTGGCGCCGGTGCCCACGAGGATCTCCGTGCGTGCGATCTCGACCGGCGAGATGAGTGCGGCGACCCCCACGATCAGGAGGGTGTTGAAGATGTTGCTCCCGAGGACCGTTCCCACCCCGATGTCGTCGTGCCCGTGGGCGCGAGCCGCCAGCATCGTGGCGATCTCGGGGGCCGAGGTGCCGATGGCGACGAACAGCGCGCCGACGACGAAGCCGTCCCAACCCAGCGCCTCGCTGACCCCGATCGCCCCCGTCACGATCAACCGGCCGGACAGCACGAGCAGCGCCAGACCCCCCACCACGCTCAACACGGTCGCCCGGTGGGTGCGCTCCTGCAGGTCCATGACCACCGAGTCACGCACCCGGCGGGCCGCCAGGACGCTCTGCGTGAGCCAGCCCACGAAGACCAGGAGCATGACCGTCGCCTCGAGCCGCCCCAGGGTCCCGTCCAGGCAGAACACGCCCAGGACTGCGGGGGCCGCCAGGGCCATCGGGATGTCCCGGGCCAGTGCACCGCCCTCCACCTTCACGGCCCCGAAGATCAGGGCCAGCCCCAGGACCACGCCGAGGTTCACGACGTTGCTCCCCAACGCGTCACCGAGCGCGATCTCGGGGCGCCCGCGCAAGCGCAGACGTGATGGCGACGGTCAGCTCCGGGCTCGAGGTCGCGAAGGCCGCGATGGTTGCGCCGATCAGCCCCGCCGGAACACGCCACCACGCAGCCAGGCTGACCACCCCGCGCACGAACAGGTCACCCCCCACGACAGCGCAGAGGACTCCTGCGGCCAGCACTGCGCTCGTGATCACGATGACGACCTCCCGGGCTCATCCCCATCCTGCCTGACCTCGTGCGCCAGCACGGTCCCTGTACAGCGCCCATCTGGGCGACTAGGTTTTCGTGGAGAGGATCCAGTGGCTGCACCCACCTCGAGCCCTGTGCCTCCGCGTGCGCGAGGGTCGTCACGACGGGTCAATGACCGGGCATGATCCCTAGGGGTGGTCCTCCTGTGACAACCGGCTCACCCCCTGTGCGGGCGCCTTCGCTGCCTCCTTGGCATGCGATGGCGGGTGCCGACGTCGCACAGGAGCTCGGTGTCTCGGTGTCGTCCGGGCTGAGCGCTGCCCAGGTGGAGAGCAGGCAGTCCCGCCACGGACCCAATGCGCTGCCTTCGCCGCCTCGCCGGCGGCGGATCCTGCTGCTGGTGGACCAGGTCCGCAACCCGCTGATCCTCATGCTGCTCGCGGCCGCGGTGATCGCCGGCCTCGTGGGGGACTACAAGGACACGGTCGTCATCCTCACGGTGATCGTGATCAACTCGCTGCTGGGATTCGTCCAGGAGTTCCGCGCGGAGCACAGCCTGGAGTCGCTGCGCGAGATGCTGTTCCCCACCTGTGTGGTCCGTCGTGACGGACGCCTGGTCGAGATCGAGGCCGTCGGACTCGTTCCGGGTGACCTGGTGGTCCTCGAGGCGGGGAGCCAGGTCCCGGCCGACGGCAGGCTCCTGCTGGCGGAGCAGCTGCAGGTCGACGAGTCGGCACTGACCGGGGAGTCGCTGCCCACGAGCAAGCGCACCGAGCCGTTGCCCACAGCGGACGCCGCGGTGGGCGACCGGTGGTGCATGGCCTTCATGAACACCCTGGTCACTCGGGGACGCGGCGAGCTGGTGGTCACGACGACCGGTGCACAGACCGAGCTGGGCGTCCTGGCCGACCTCATCGCCCGCACGCCGGAGGTGCCGACGCCGATCCAGCGCCAGCTGGCCCAGCTGGGAAGGCGTCTCGCCGCGATCGGTGGGGTCGCGGTCGCGGCATACCTGCTGCTCGGGCTGCTTCGCGGGGACGCGTGGCACATCGTGCTGCTGTCGGCGGTGGCCCTGGCGGTCGCCGCGGTGCCGGAGGGGCTGCCCGTGGTGGTCACCGTCACCCTCGCCGTCGGCGTCCGTCGGATGGCCCGGCGAGGCGCGCTGGTGAAGCACCTGGCCTCGGTGGAGACGTTGGGCGCCACCTCGGTGGTGTGCACCGACAAGACGGGGACGTTGACGGTCAACCAGATGACCGTGCGCACCGTATGGGTCGGCGGCCAACGGTACGACGTGTCCGGGACCGGCTACCACGATCGGAGGGCACGGTCACCGTCGACGGCGGCAGCCTGGCCGAACCCCCAGCAGGCCCGGTGGGGCGTCTGGCGCGTGCGGCAGCCCTGTGCAACGACAGCCGACTGGACGGCGACAGCGTGCTGGGGGACCCCATGGAGGCAGCCCTGCTGGTGCTGGCGACGAAGGTGGGGGTGGATCCCGACGGCGAACGCAGCGCCGTACCGCGCCTGGGCGAGATCCCCTTCGATGCGCGCCACCGCTACATGGTCACCGCGCACCTCGACGACCAGGACCCCACCCGCGTCGTGGTGATGGTCAAGGGAGCCCTCGACGTCCTCCTCGATCGCTGCACGCACCTGCTGGGGCCGCAAGGCACGACGACTGCGCTCGACGCCTCCGGCAGGGCCGGCGTGTCCGAGGCGATGCGACGGCTGGCTGCAGACGGCCTGCGCGTCCTCGCGGTGGCCGAACGCCGGGTCCCTCGGCACGGTTTCGAGGCCGACGCACTGGCGGGCGAGCTCGAGCACCTCACCCTCCTCGGGCTCGTCGGACTGCTGGACCCGCCGAGACCGAGCGTCGTGGAGTCCATCGCGGCCTGCCACGGCGCCGGCGTGGACGTCAAGATGATCACCGGCGACCACGCTGCGACCGCCGAAGCCATCGCGCAGGAGCTGGGGATCGTCGGCAGGACCTGCACCGGTGCCGATCTCGACGCGCTCGGCGACGACGACGGCAGCATCGGCGACGTCGGGGTCTTCGCGCGGGTCAGCCCCGAGCACAAGCTCCGCATCGTCCAGTCCCTGCAACGCGCAGGTCACGTCACCGCGATGACCGGTGACGGCGTCAACGACGCCCCGGCCCTCAGAACGGCAGACATCGGTGTGGCCATGGGCAGGTCCGGCACGCAGGTCAGCCGTGATGCTGCCGCGATGGTCCTGGTCGACGACCACTTCGCCACGATCGTCCACGCGGTGGAGGCGGGCCGCACGATCTACGCCAACATCCTCGCCTTCCTGCGGTTCCAGCTCACCACCAGCGCCGGTGCCATCGCGAGCATGCTCGTGGCGCCCCTGCTCGGGCTGCCCGCGCCACTGACGGCCCTGCAGATCCTGTGGGTCAACATGATCATGGACGGTCCACCGGCGCTCGCCCTCGGCCTGGACCCGGCCGAGCCGGACGTGATGCAGCACCCACCGCGCGCCTCGAGTCAACAGCTGTTGCCGATGTCCCGCATCGCGGTGATCACCCTCAACGGCGCGATCATGGCCGTCGGCACCCTCGCCGTCCTCGCCTACGGCACGGCCACCCTTCCCAGCGAGCAGGCGAACACCCTGGCGTTCACGACGTTCGTCCTGTTCCAGGTGGTGAGCGCACTCACCGTGCGGAGTCGTCTGCTGTCGGTGTTCACCGCTCGAACGCTGACCAACCGATCGCTGTGGATCGCCCTGACGTTCATCGTCGCGGTGCAGGTCGTCCTCGTGCACGCGCCACCCGTGCAAGGGCTCTTCGAGACGGTGGCGCTCTCCCCGGGACAATGGCTGCTGGCCGGCGCGACCGCGTGCACCCTGCTCGTCAGCGACGAGGTTCGCAAGCTGGTCATGCGCCACCAGCTTCAGGTGGCCGGACGACGAGGACCGGGCACGCCGCATGCCTGACGCAGTAGTCGGTGGTCGACCCGGTGGCCATCTTCGCGAGGGGACCGTGTCCCCGCGATCCCAGCACGAGCAGGTCCGCTTCCGCGCTGTGTCGCACGAGCACGTCCGGGGGGTTGCCGTTCAGGACCTTCGTCGTGGCCTCCACCCCCGACCTGGCCAGCTCCTCGCGCACGAGGTTCTCGCCCCAGGCCATCAGCTGCCGCGTCGTGGGCGCGGTCAGCTCGACGGCGACGTGGTCCCAGTGCACGCCGTGCAGCACCTCGAGTGTGGCGCCACGGACCCGGGCCTCTGTCGCCGCCACGGTGAGGGCGTGCCGCGACGACTCCGAGGAGTCGATGCCCACCAGGACCTTGCCGTGCACCGGTCGCGCCTCCAGGCCAGGTCGGACCACGGCCACCGCGCAGGGCGCGCGGTGCAGGCACGCGGCGCTGACCGAGCCGAGGAGCAGGCGCGTGACGGGGTTTCGCCCCCGCGATCCCACGACCAGGAGGTCGGCGTCGACGCCGGCCGCGCCGAGGACCGTGACGGCCCGCCCGATCCCACATGGAAGGTGGCCGGAGTGTCGCGGGTGAGGTCGGCCACTGCTGACCGCATCTCCTCGAGCGCGGTCGCCTCGTCGACGAGCTCACCGGCAGTGACCGGAGGGAAGGGGTCTGCGGCCGTCCAGACCTCCAGCTCGGCCCCATGGAGCTCGGCTTCACCAGCCGCCCACTTCACTGCCGCTGTGGACGCCGCCGATCCGTCGTAACCCACCACCACTGTCCGCACACCAGTTCACCGCCGGGATCTAGGAGAACATCGCTCCTGTTCGACGGTAGTGCCGCCGCTGCCCACCCCGTAGGGGCGAAGGTCACTCGGGGTTTCGAGGCAGTCCGGAATCGGTCACAAGGTGGCCGCCGCCGCCGAGCAGTCGAGGTCTTGCTCGGCGCTTGCACCGCTGACCCCGACGCCGCCCACCACACGTCCATCGTCGGACCACAGGGGCAGTCCACCGGCGAAGACGACGTAGCGCCCACCACCACTCGAGCCCAGACCTGCCAGGCTCCCCGTGGGGCCTGCCTCCTCGGCAAGGTCGCCGCTCGGGCAGCGGTGGGCCACCGCTGTGGCCGCCTTCGCGACCGCCAGGTGTGGACCAGCGATCTCGGCCGCATCCATCCGGGCGAAGCACACGAGGTGACCACCGGCGTCGACCACGGCGACGGAGACAGCGACTCCGAGGGCGGTCGCCTGCCGGAGGGCCGCGTCACACATCTGTTGCGCCAAACCCAGGCCGGGGCCTGTGACGCCGCGGGGAAGGTCGTCCACCACCTCAGACATGCTGACCGCTGTGGTCGCGGTCCTCGGCGTCCACAGTGCCGGCGGCCAGGACCGCACCAGCACGAGCCAGCGCCTCGGGGCGCTGCTTGCCGATGACCCAGGCAGCAGCAGCGCTGGCGGCTATCGCCAGCACGATGAGGTAGGGGAACACGTTGTACGGGGCCGCGGGGACCGGCCAGAGCAGCCCGTAGATGGGGATGAGCATGACGAGCATCCCGAGAACGGGCAGGACGACGTGCTGGAACATGTTGCGCCGCGCCCTGGCCGTGGTGGCGAAGAAGCGGATGCAGGCAGCATTGGTGAGGATGTACACCGGGATGATGGCCAAGGTCAGCAGGCTGCCGAGGTAGGCGTAGGCGTTGAACGGGCCGACCCAGATGCCGATCACCAAGGTGACCAGCACCGCGAAGACGGTGTTGGCGACGATCGCCACGCTGGGCGTGCCGTGTTCAGGGTGCACCCGCGCCAGCGTCGTCGGCAGCATGCGCTCGCGCCCCATGGCGAAGATGATCCTGGTGATGCCGTTGTGGCTGTTCATGACGACGGCGAAGATGCTCGAGACGCCGGCGAGACCGACGAGCAGCTTCAACCACGGCGCGTACTGGGCGGCCAGGGTGGTGAACGGCGCGGTGTCCTTGGTCAGTGCGTCCACACCGTTGACGCCGAAGCCGATCATCTCCGCATACGTGGTGAACAGGTAGATGACGCCCACCAGGAGCACAGCGCCGAAGATGCCCCACGGCACGTGGTGGGGCTTGCGCACCTCCTCCCCCAGGGTGGCCGCGGACTCGAAGCCGACGAAGGAGAGCACCCCGAAGACCATCCCGAGGGCGATCCCGGACAACCCGTTCGGGGATGACGACGGCAGCAGGGGAGCGACGGACAGCCCGTCAGCCCCGCCCTTGGCGAGGATGACGAGCGAGAGCACCATGATGACGCTCACCTCGATGGCGAACAGGGTGAGGGCGGTCTTGAGCGAGCCGGCGATGCCGCGCCACGACAGCGCCAGCATGGCCGCAGCGAAGAACAGGGACACGACCGGCCAGGGGACCGACACTCCGTAGCCGGAGAGGATGTCGTGGCTGTAGATGCCGATGAGCGCCAGCTCGGCGGGGACGAGCAACGCGTAGGCGAGGAACATCAAGATCCCGGTCACGAAGCCGTAGCGAGGGCCGAGGCCGCGTGCGACGTAGGTGTAGAAGGCGCCGGCACTGGGCAGCTCACGAGACATCGCAGCAACGCCGTTGGCGACGATGAGTGAGGCGATCAGGGAGACGACCATGACCAGCGGCATCGCCGCTCCGGCAAAGCCGGCCACCAGCTGCGGGTTGAAGTAGACCGACACCGCCGGACCCATCAGGGCGGCCGACATGACCACTGCGCCGCCGAGGCCCACCGCCCCCTTCTTCAGCCGGGCGTGCTGGGGGTCGCTGGGCGTGGACGGACCCTGTCCGCCAGCCGTCGTATCGGTGCTCATCTTCGGTCTCCCGGGGCATTGGTCTGAGGGAAACACTGTGCGGCGCGACGCGTATGGCCACAACGGACAACATGTCGCCACAAGGGCCGCATCGGTTACATTTTGACGTGCTTCCCACGTTGCGTTCAGTTCTTCGTTCGGCCACGGTGCAGGCCGCTCAGCCAGAGCTGCTGGCGGGGGGTTCCAACCTCGAGCGCCGGGTTCGGTGGGTGCACGTGAGCGAGGTGGCCGACATCGGCGACCTGCTGTCGGGCGGGGAGCTCATCCTCTCCACCGGTATCAGCCTGGGTGGCGCAGCTGCCGATCCGGTCCCCTACCTGGAGTCCTTGGCAGGCGCGGGAGCGTGCGGTCTCCTGGTCGAGCTGAATGACGGCTTCCGCGAGGTTCCCGCCGCGGTCGTCGAGGCGGCCCGCCACCTCGAGTTCCCCCTGATCGTGCTGCACGAGCAGGTGCGTTTCGTGGACATCACCGAAGAGGTGCACCGCTCCATCGTGACCGAGCAGTACGCCAGCCTGCAGTTCGGCAAGCACGTGCACGAGTCGTTCACAGCGCTGAGCCTCGAAGGGGCCTCGTCCCAGAAGATCATCGAGACGACGGCACAGCTGAGTCGCACGACGGTGGTCCTCGAGGACCTGTCACGGCGCGTCGTCGCCCACGCGACCCACGGCGAAGCGCCCGCCCACGCCATCGCGAACTGGCAGAGCCGCTCACGGCTCACCCCGGTGGCCGACGAGACCGCGGTGCTCGGCCCCGAGAAGTGGATGACCACACCAGTGGGGGTGCGCGGTCGCAGCTGGGGCCGCCTCGTCGTACCGAAGGCCGGCGCGGGGCAGGTGCGTGAGAGCCACGAGCGCCTGGCGATGGTGCTCGAACGGGCCGCTCAGGCTCTGGAGCTGGGCCGCATGATGGACCGTGACCGCGTCAGCCTTGACCAACAGGCGCAAGGTGGGCTCCTCGTGCACCTCGACGAGGGACGGATCAGTGACGAGCCCAATGCCCGGTCCCAGGCCGAGGCACTGGGCCTGGAGAGATCGCGGCTGTACCTCCCTGCTGTTGCTCACATCCACGCACCCGATGCCAGCGACCCCCTCGCCGCACCGCGACGCAGCCGCCTGCTGCTGGAGAGGGTCACCGATGCGGTGCGCAGCGCGCGGGTGTCAGCGCTCGTCGGCGCCCTCGGCACGCAGGAGGTAGGACTGCTGATCGCGTCCGCTTCGGTGGCGGAGGAGCTCCAAGGCCTCGAACGCCTGGCCGGGGCGTTGGCGGCGCAGAAGCCACGTCAGCCAGCCATCGATCCGGTCACCCTTGGCGTCGGACGTTCGAGCTCCACGATCCTCGGAGCGGCGTCAAGCATCCGGCTTGCGCGCCATGTCGCTGGGGTAGCGAGCGAGATGTCCGGCGAGTCCCTGCCCTACTACCGCAACACCGACATCCGGCTGCGAGGCCTGATGGCCCTCCTGCGCGACGATTCCCGCGTCCAGGCCTTCGCCGAGGCCGAGCTCGACCGGCTGCTCTGTCACGAGGCCCAGCATGCAGATGGCCTGCTCGAGTTCCTGCAGCAGTTCATCGACTGTGGGGGCAACAAGTCCGAGCTGGCCCGCGTCTCACACCGCAGCCGCCCGGCGCTCTACAAGAAGCTGGAACAGCTCGAGCGCATCCTCGGTGTCAAGCTCGATGACGCTGCCTCGAGGATGTCGTTGGGTGTGGCCCTCATGGCTCATCGCGAGGCGAATCCCGGTCGGCGCTGACCATGCTCCGGCCGAGCGGCGCACAGCCCTCCCGGACTCGAGCTCCTGCTGGCAGCCCCGCGCTCAGCCCCGCAGGTCCCCTCGGCGGCGGATGCCGAGGAACCCGATGGCGCTGACCACGACGGTGACGGTGACCATGACCGCGGCCAGGCCCCAGTCGATGCCGTCGACGATGGCCACGTTGCCGCTGTACGGGTACCAGAGGTTGATCTTCGCCCACTCGGCAAGGGAGGCCTTGATCGGCAGGAACAGGGCGAGGACGACCGAGACCGCAGCGATCCCGGCCGTGGCGGCCATGGTGGTGCGGGTGTCCCCGGTCAGGGTGCCCACGGTGAGGGCGATGGCGGCGTAGACGAGGGCGATGAGCACCATCCAGAGCGTGGCGAGCAGCATCGCACCCACACCGAGCCCCAGATCACCGAAGAGGTTGCCGAGGACCAGCCCGCCGAACATCCCGGCGGCGACGACCAGGACGTGGGTGAGCACGGCTGCGGTCTTGGCGGCGAGGAAGGTGCTGCGGCTGGCGCCCGTGGAGAGCACGAGCGCGAGGGTGTGGCGCTGCTCCTCCCCGGCGGTGGCGGCGGTGGCCGAGATCAGCGCGGCGGCGATGAGGAAGCCGGGACCGACCATCGAGAGCAGCTCTGCGTTGACCCAGCCCGCCGGGGTGTTGATCGGTGCGCCTCCGAGGATGGCGTCGAAGGCAGCGGGGAAGACCAGATCGGCGAAGACGTCCTTCAGCGGGATCCACAGGGCGCCGACGCCGGCTCCGAAGGCGAGCGCGTAGAACGTGAGAACGCCGATGACCGTTGCCTTGTCGGCCACGCCACGGGCCCAGATCGTGCGGAGGACGGACAGCCGGGATGGGGCCGACGGTGCGGTGGGGGCCTGGGGTCGTGCCGTGGTCGTCATGGTCAGCCCCGGAGGTCGCGGCGGTCGAAGAGGAGCTGGGCCATGGCGATGGCGACCACGCAGATCGTGGCGAGCACGCCGAGGTGGGCGACATCGACCCCGTTGCGCAAGCGGGTCGCTGCTCAGGGCGTAGTGCCACGGGCTGAGCTCGGCCCACTGGTCCAGTCCGGCCAGCGGCAGCATCGTGGACGCCAGGTATGCGGTGAGGGCCACGACGCCACTCACGGCGGCGGCGATCTCCGGACGCCCGCTGGCGGCGCCCACGGCGAACGCGATCGACCCCATGGCCAGGGCCAGGAAGACCAGGTGGGTCACACCGGCCGCCATCTTCGCGGCGCCGAGGTCCGAGCCGAACATCGACCCGCCCAGTGCCATCAGCGCCCAGAAGGCTGCCCCGATCGCCACCAGTGACAGGGCCAAGCTGCCGGCCTTGGCCCACAGGACCCGGGCGCGGGAGACCGGTTGGGCCGCGAGCAACGCCATCGTGCCGTCCCGCTCCTCCCCTGCGAGGGCGGATGAGCCGACCATCACGGCGTAGACCACCAGCGCGATGGGGGCGACGAGGGTGAAGAGCTCGCCGACGACGTAGCCGCCGGGCACGTCGCCACCCACGAAGGCGGTGAGGGCCTTCGGCATGCCTTCGGCGAGCGCGTCGAAGGTGTCACCGACGGCACCGCTCATGGCGAGGCCGAAGAAGGCGAAGCCTCCCAAGGCACCGGCCATGACGGCCGTGCCCGTGCCGCGTCGACGGGTGTCGTGCACGAAGACGTCAGCGGACATGGCTGGCCCCGCTCACCTGGGACAGGTCGTCCTCGTCCGTGTCGCGGTAGTAGGTCAGGAAGATCTCTTCGAGGTCGGAGTCCCGAGAGTGCAGGGACACCACCTCGTGGCGCATCGCCGCGGTGAGGACGGCGTGGACCGAGCCGGTGTAGGCGACCTCGGCGTGCACCCCGTCGATCTCCACGTCGTGGGCGCCTTGCACCCCTGTGAACAGGTCGGGGGGCACGGGCTCGGCGAACTCGAAGTCGAGTCGGTTGATCGCCTTGTGCTTCAGCGTCTCGACGCGCTCGACGACCACCAGCCGCCCGTGCTTGATGATGCCGACCCGGTCAGCGACCCGTTCCACCTCGGAGAGGGTGTGCGAGGACAGGAACACGGTGCGACCCTCCGCTCGGACACCGCGCAGCAGCTCCTGGAACGTCTGCTGCACCAGGGGGTCGAGGCCGGCATTCGGCTCGTCGAGGATGAGCAGCTCCGGGCGGTGCATGAACGCCTGGATCAGACCGATCTTCTGCCGGTTGCCGGTGGAGTACTCCCCGACCTTCTTGCTCAGGTCGGCCCGCAGCCGCTCGGTGAGCTCGTCGACGTATGCCGCGTCGACGCCTCCGCGCAGTCGGGCGAAGTAGTCGATGGTGGCCCGTCCGGTCATCTTGGGGTAGAGGGCCAGATCACCGGGGAGGTAGCCGATCCGACGGCGGATGTCGACGGAGTCCGCGCGACTGTCCCGACCGAGCACTCGGGCCGAGCCGCTGGTGGGGCGCAGCTGGTCCAGGAGCATCCGGATCGTCGTGGACTTCCCGGAGCCGTTGGGGCCCAGGAAGCCGAAGATCTCCCCCGTCCGCACGCCCAGGGCGAGGTCGTCGACAGCCGTGAACTCACCGAAGCGCTTGGTGAGGCCGGCCGTCTCGATGGCGAGGTCGGGGGTGTCAGTCATCGGTGCTGCCTCTGGTGGTGGCCCACCGCTGCATCAAGGCGGGCATCTCCTTCTCGAGGAAGCTGTAGAAGGCGGTCATCTCGGAGAGTCGACGGCGGCGCTGCCCCGGCGCTGACGCGAGCAGCTCCAGCCCGCGCTCGCCCAGCTGACGGAAGCGGATCGTGTCTGCCTGTTGGGCGGCCATCACGCGTTCCCAGGCGCCGGGAGCAACCCGGTAGTAGCTGCGTCGGTCGCCGGGTCGACCGAAGCGCTCGACGAACTTGAAATGGATGAGCAGCCGCAGGCTCTGGCTCACCCCACCCGTGCTGGACTCCAGCGCCTCGATGAGGTCCGTGGCCGTCTGCTCCGGCGGGTCGCAGACCAGCAGCCACCCGAATACCCGGCCCGCTGCGCGCGGCAGGCCGGCGCCGTCCATCGCCAGCCCGAAGTCCTCCACGAACTCGCGCAGGGCCTGCTCGTCCGCGTGGAGACCACCACCGCGACCCTCGCGGAGGCTGGGTCCCCGCCGGCCGGCGGTCGATGCTCCGGTCGACACCTCTGCACGCTTCATAACTTTCATATTACGCTGAAACTTCAGGACCACAAGAGCCGCATCGACCCACCGCAGGACCCAGCGCATCGCTGAGCAGCACGCGAGCCGGGGTACGAGCAAGGCCCCGGCCGCGTTTCCGCGGGCCGAGGCCCCAAACGTCTGTCTCAACACAGAGTGCGCCCGAAGGGATTCGAACCCCTAACCTTCTGATCCGTAGTCAGATGCTCTATCCGTTGAGCTACGGGCGCGAAATGTCGCCTCGGGGATCGCCCAAGGCAACGACGGGAAAGACTACCGGCTCACCCCCTCGCACACGAAATCGGCTCGGCCATCGCCGTGGAGGCGCGCGCCATACCGTCGCGGCGCTGTGGAACGCCCCTGGGTCACCCGCGTCGCGGGCGCCGGTCCCACTGGCTCCGGGGTCCCTCGCCGGCACCATCTCGCGCGGCCCGACGAGCACCCTCCCCCGCAAGAAACGGCGCAAATTGGAGAAGGATCTTGCAAGCCTTGCAAGAAGCAAACATGCAGGTCAGGACTTCGCAGAGGTTGTGAGGCTTTTCACCAGCGAACTACGGCAGCAACGGTATCGACCCCCTCCACGCGGCGCTACCTTGGCCAGATCAGAAGCGTTCACCATGTGGACTCAGGTCTTCGTGGACGCATTCAACCGCGGTGATCCCGGGGGCGGTTGCGCCCGGGCGAAAGGGACGGCCGATCACGATGACGACCGAGGCGACGCAGCACACCGACCAGCGAGCGGGGGGCACCACGCACGCAGGCCTCCAGGCCTGGGTCGACGAGGTGGCCGCACTGACCACCCCCGACCACATCGAGTGGGTCACCGGCTCCGACGCCGAGTGGACCCGGCTCACCGACAAGCTCGTGGCCGCCGGCACCTTCGTGCGGCTGAACGACGAGCTCAAGCCCAACAGCTTCTACGCCGCCTCCGACCCGACCGACGTCGCCCGGGTCGAGGACCGCACCTACATCTGCTCCGTGGACGAGAAGGATGCCGGGCCCACCAACAACTGGATGGACCCGAACGAGATGAAGGACCTCATGCGCGGGCTGTACGCCGGGTGCATGAAGGGCCGGACGATGTATGTCATCCCGTTCGTCATGGGTCACCTCAACTCCGAGAACCCCATGTTCGGCGTCGAGCTCACCGACTCCGAGTACGTCGTGGCCTCGATGCGCGTGATGGCCCGCTGCGGCGTCAACGTCCTGCGCCGCATCGAGGAGCTCGGCGACGAGGCCAGGTACGTCCCGGCCCTGCACTCGGTCGGCGCGCCCCTCGAGCCGGGCCAGCAGGACGTGAAGTGGCCCTGCAACCCCGAGAAGTACATCGTGCAGTTCCCCGAGGAGCGGATGATCTGGAGCTACGGCTCCGGCTACGGCGGCAACGCCCTGCTCGGCAAGAAGTGCTACTCCCTGCGCATCGCCTCGGTCATGGCCCGCGACGAGGGCTGGCTGGCCGAGCACATGCTCATCCTCAAGCTCATCTCGCCGCAGGAGCAGGTCTACTACATCGCCGCCGCATTCCCGAGCGCCTGCGGCAAGACCAACCTGGCGATGCTCGCGCCGACCATCCCGGGCTGGAAGGTCGAGACCCTCGGTGACGACATCGCCTGGATGCGCTTCGGTGAGGACGGTCGCCTGTATGCCGTGAACCCCGAGTTCGGCTTCTTCGGCGTCGCCCCCGGCACCAACGAGCACACCAACCCCAACGCCATGAAGACCATCAACAAGGGCAACTCGGTCTTCACCAACGTCGCGCTCACCGACAACGGCGACATCTGGTGGGAGGGCCTGGAGAACACCCCGGACCACGCCACGAGCTGGAAGGGCGAGGACTGGACCCCCGACTCCGACGAGCTCTCCAGCCACGCGAACAGCCGCTACTGCACCCCGATCGAGCAGTGCGACATCCTCGCCAAGGAGTACTACGACCCCAAGGGTGTGCCGATCTCGGCGATCTTCTTCGGTGGCCGCCGCAAGACCACGGTCCCCCTCGTCACCGAGGCCCGCGACTGGATCCACGGCACCTTCATGGGCGCGACGCTCTCCTCGGAGACCACCGCGGCCGCCACCGGTGCGGTCGGCGTCGTCCGCCGCGACCCGATGGCCATGCTTCCGTTCATCGGCTACAACGCCGGCGACTACTTCCAGCACTGGGTCAACCTCGGCAAGGACGCCGACTCCACCAAGCTGCCGAAGATCTTCTACGTCAACTGGTTCCGCCGCGACGACGAGGGCGGCTTCCTGTGGCCCGGGTTCGGCGAGAACAGCCGTGTCCTGAAGTGGGCCATCGAGCGCATCGAGGGCAAGGCAGCAGCTGTCGAGACCCCCATCGGCCACGTGCCGACCCCGGAGTCGCTCGACACCAGCGGTCTGGACATGAGCGACGCCGCACTCGAGCAGGTGCTCGCCGTGGATGCCGAGGAGTGGAAGGCCGAGATCCCGCAGATCGAGGAGTGGTTCGCCAAGTTCGGCGAGAACCTCCCGACCCAGCTCCAGGTGGAGCTCGACGGCCTCAAGGCGCGCCTCGGCGTGGAGTGACCTGACTGCTCGCTCGAGCTCGTCCTGACTTTGGGGGCATTGCAGTGACACATACGTCACCGCAATGCCCCCAAAGTCGTATGGCGTCGGCGCGCGGCATACTCGCCGCATGGCGCACAGTGGCATCCAACCCCGTGGAGTGGTCTTTCCCGAGGTCGACGGCAAACGGTCCACGTCCGCGTTCGGGCGGGCGGTCACCGCCGACGCCCTGCGGTCGGTGGACCCGGTCGGCGCGCAGGCGGCCGAGCGGGAGACCAACTGGCGACAGGGCTACCTCACCCACTTCCGCCGGATGGTCGAGGCGGGGTTGCTGCGCGACGGCGAGGCCGCGGTCGACATCGCCCACGCCGGTCTCGACTCGCTCCACGCACGGATGCGTTGCGCCACGCCCCGGGGCGAGGTGCCGCTCGCCGAGGCCTTCGCCGCGACCCCCGAACCCGCCGCGCCCCTGGAGACCGTGACCGTCCGTGGCACCGGCACGCGGACCACCGAGCTCAGTGTGCCGCTGCACGGCGAACGCCTGAGCGGCGACGCCCTGCTCCGCCAGCTCGACCGCTGGGTCGCTGCCGGTTCGCTCGAGCCCTCCGCCGCGGACAAGGTGCGCGAGGTGATGGCCCACCCCGACTGGCTCGACCTGTCCGGTCAGAAGGTCGTCGTCCTCGGTGCCGGTGCCGAGATGGGACCCCTGCGCGCCCTGCTGTCCTGGGGAGCCGAGGTCGTCGGCGTCGACCTGCCACGACCCGACATCTGGAAACGGGTCCTCGAGGTCGCGTCCGGCTCGGCCGGCACGCTGCACGTGCCCGTCGTCGCCGCCCCAACCTCCGGTCCCCGCGCGTCGTCCACACCGGCGAACGAGCTCGCCGGGGCAGCCGGTGCGGACCTGGTGCACGGGCTCCCGTCGGTCGCCGACTGGCTCACCGGCCTCGACGGCCCCCTCGTCCTGGGCAACTACGTGTATGCCGACGGCGCCACCAACGTCCGCGTGTCCTCGGCCGTCGATGCCCTCAGCGTCGAGCTGCTGCGGCGTCGCGACGACGTCGCGCTGGCCTTCCTGGCGACCCCGACCGACGTGTTCGCGGTGCCGGGCGACGCGGTCGAGTTCTCCACGCGCGCCTACCGGTCACCGTCCGCGGCCATGCGTGTCCTGCGTCCCGCCCTGCGCACCGTGAGCGGTGGCCGGCTGCTCCAGCGCAACTATGCGCCCGGTTCGGTGCCCGGCCTCAACGACAGCCTCGTTCCGCAGCAGGGTCCCAACTACGCACTCGCCAAACGGCTTCAGCGCTGGCGCGCGACCGTGGCGGCCCGTGAGGGCGTGACCGTGTCGCTCAACGTCGCCCCGCCGACTCGGACCCGGTCCGTGGTCAAGAACCGCGCCCTCGCCTCGGCCTACGCGGGAGCCCACCGGTTCGGCATCGAGGTCTTCGAACCCGCCACGAGCAACACCCTGATGGCGGCGCTGCTGGTCCACGACCTGCGCGGCGCCGCGCACCAACCCCGCCCGCCGTGGCAGGACGAGGCCGACGGCGCGGTGCACGGCGGACTCTGGCGGACGGCCTACGACCCGCGCAGCGCGCTCGGCCTGGCGGTCGTGCTCGGGATGGGCTCGGCTCGGAGCTGACCCTCGGAGGGAACAGAGATGCCGCGTGACCGAGGAGGGTCACGCGGCATCTCTGTCGCGTAGGGCGTGTCCCGCACCATCGAGGTGCAGCAGTGGCCGCGGTCAGCGGGTCTTGGCCGCCTTCACCGCCAGCACGGCGCACGGGGCATCGAGCAGGACCTGTTGGGAGGTGCTGCCGAGGAAGAGCTTGCCCACCGGCGAGCGGTGCCGCATGCCGATGACGATGAGGTCGGCTTCTTCTGCCTCGGCCACCCGCAAGATCTCCTCGGCAGCGGCCAGGCCACCGGTCGCCTGCACCACCTCGTGGTCGATGCCCGCCTGCTCCAGCTCGGCCCGGATGGCATCGAGATCCTGCGCGGTCGCGAAGTTGGGCGTCGCGAAGTCACCGTTCTGCCCGGTGTTGACCACCACGAGGCGCGACCCGTACAGCAGCGCCTCGCCCTTGGCCCGCACGAAGGCGGCGATGCCCTCTGGCGTCGGGATGTAGCCGACGACGACCGTGCCGGTCATGACGAGGATCCGTCCAGGCGTGTCGCCCCCGTCATGATGGCCACGCCCTGACCCATGTCGTGCGTCTGGGGCGTGACGACCCCCGCTCGGCCGCCGAGCCGCTGGATGTGGATGCGGTCGGCGACCTCCCAGACGTGCGGCATGTTGTGGCTGATCAGGATGATCGACAGGCCCTTGTCCCGCAGCTGCTTGACCATGTCGAGCACCATGCCGGACTCCTTGACACCGAGTGCGGCAGTCGGCTCGTCGAGGACGACGACCGTGCTGCCGAACGCCGCCGCCCGCGCGACGGCCACGGCTTGGCGCTGCCCACCGGACAGGGTCTCGACGGCCTGGCTCATGTTCTGGATCGTCTGGATCCCGAGCTCCTGCACCGACTCGCCGGCGCGCCGCTCCATCCCCTTCTTGTCCAGCATCCGCAGCACCGAGCCCAACGGACCCTTGCGGCGCTCCTCGCGAGCCAGGTAGAGGTTGCTCGCGATGTCGAGGGCGGGGATGACGGCCAGCTGCTGGTAGACCGTCTCGATACCCGCCGCGCGGGCGTCCTGCGGCTTGCGGAAGTGCACCCGCTTGCCGCCCATCGTGATCTCACCGGAGTCGGGGACGTAGGCGCCGGTGAGGCACTTGATGAGGGTGGACTTGCCGGCCCCGTTGTCGCCGATGACCGCCAGGACCTCACCGGGGTACAGGTCCAGGTCGACCCCGTCGAGCCCGACGACACGGCCGAAGGTGATGACGAGGTTGCGGGCCGAGAGGACCGGCTCCTGGGCGTAGATGTGCTCCTTGCCGGCGGGAACTCCGCCGTGGGCGACCTCCATGGTCGAGGTGCTCATCGGGGCCCCCGGAAAGTATCGGAGCGACGGAGGAGCGTAGAACTTTCTGGGGTGATGTTCATGCCTTCACCTTCCTGATCCACTGGTCGACTGCGACGGCGATGATGACGAGGATGCCGGTCGCGAGGACTCGCCACTGCTGGTCGACGCCCATCTGGGACAGGCCGAACTGGAGCGTCTGGACGATGAGTGCCCCGATGAGCGTCCCGACCAGTCGGCCGCGACCTCCGAACAGGCTCGTGCCACCGATCACCACGGCCGTGATGCTGGCCAGGTTGGCCTCCGGGAAGGCGTTGGGCGTGGCCGCTCCGGACCGCCCGATGAGGATCCAGGCGGCGAGACCGTAGATCAGGCCGGCCACCGTGTAGACGGCCAGGAGGATCCGCTTGCTCGGCACACCGGAGAGGCGGGCCGACTCGGGGTCGTCACCGACGGCATACACGTATCGGCCCCACGCGGTCTGCGACAGGACGAAGCCGATGACCGCGTAGATGAGGATGACCACCACGATTCCCCACGTCAGCCGGAACGACCCGATGCCGAAGCTCTTGCCGAGGAAGTTGAGCAGGTCCGGCAGGTGGTTGGCCTGGATGCTCGCACCGCCGGAGTAGAGCAGCGCGATGGCCGTGAAGATGCTGAGCGTGCCCAGGGTGACGATGAACGGCGGCAGGTTGAGCCGGGTCACCAGGAGGCCGTTCAACGCGCCGGCGCCGGTGGCGAGCAGCAGCCCGATGGCCAGCCCGAGCAGGCCCGGCATGCCATCGTCCTTGGACAGCGTGGCCATCACCATCATCGACAGGACCATGACGGCTCCGACCGACAGGTCGATGCCGGCCGTGAGGATGACCAGGGTCTGCCCCACGGCCAGGGCGGCCACCACGGCCGTCTGCTGGAACAGGATGCCCATCGAGTTGGCCGTGAGGAACGTCGGCGTGGCGATGTAGAAGGCGACGAACGCCACCAGCAGCAGGAACAGCGGACTCAACCACGGCCTGCCGTGCAGCTGGTGCTGCACGCGCTGGAGGGGCGACTGCTGGCGCCGAGCGAACTCGGCGGCAGCAGAGCTGACCTCGGTGGACATGGTCAGTTGCCCCAGCAGATCTTGGCGCCCTCTTCGGAGGAGATGCTCTCCACGCCGTCGACCTTCTGGTCGGTGACCAGGGCGACGCCGGTGTCGAAGAACTCCAGGCCCTCGGTGACCTTCGGCTTCTCGCCGCCGCGGGCGATCTTGGCGATGGCCTCCATGCCGAGCGTGGCCATCTTGAGCGGGTACTGCTGGGCGGTCGCCCCGATGACGCCGCTCTTGACGCTGTCGACCCCGGCGCAGCCGCCGTCGACCGAGACGATCATGGCCTTCTTGTTGGCGGCCTTCAGGGCTGCGTTGGCACCGACGGCAGCCGGCTCGTTGATGGTGTAGACGAGGTTGATGTCGGGGTTCCTCGCGAGGCACTTCTCCATCGCGGTGCGGCCCCCGTCCTCGGCGCCGTTGCTGGCCTCGTTGCAGACGATGGTGTAGTCGCCACCCTTGCCGCCGGTGTACTTGCCGGTCTTGGCCTCGTCACCGTTCTTCTTCGGGTCGGCGAGGTCGATCCCCATACCCTCGAGGAAGCCCTGGTCACGGTCGTAGTCGACCGAGACGATCTTGTCGCTGAACAGGTCCAGCAGGGCGATCACCGCGGGCTTGCCGTCCAGCTGCGCCGCGGCCCACTCGCCGTCGAGCTTGCCTGCGGCCCGGTTGTTGGTCGCGAAGGTGATGTCGACGGTGTCGGGCGGGTCGGGGGGGGTGTCGAGGGCGATGACGAACAGGCCGGCGTCGCGGGCCTTGGTTATGGCCGAGTTGACGCCGTCGCTCATCGGGGTGATGAGGATCCCCTTGTCGCCCCGCACGATGGCGTCCTCGATGGCGGTGATCTGCCCCTGGTCGTCGCCCTCCTGCTTGCCGGAGGCGATGGTCAGCTTGACGTTGTTCTTGGCGGAGTCGGCCTTGGCGCCCTTCTGCATCGCGACGAAGAACGGGTTGGTCGAGTCCTTCGTGATCAGCGTGACGCCCACCGGCGCCTCGCCCCCACCGCCACCGGCGGTGTCGGTCGAGCTGGACCGGTTGCAGGCGCCGAGCGCGAGAGCCGTCGACGCGGCAAGCGCGACGGCAAGGCTGCGGCGCAGGGCCGGATGCAAGGTGGTTCGAAGCATTGGGATCTCCCCTCTCAGGCGGCTCGATCGCCGCGTGACAACGTTGTCAGAAGAATTTGTAGTCCGACCCTCAGCATTTGTCAACGGGGGAGTCGGCCGGTGTTGTGCACTTGTCACCTGTTCCTGTACAACTGCCTGCGTGATGATGACATCGTTGTCAAAAGTTGACCGAAGGCCACGGGCCACGATGCGTGAGGTGGCCGCGCTTGCTGGAGTCAGCCTCAAGACGGTGTCGCGGGTGGTGAACCGCGAGCCGGGGGTCTCCGCCGATGTCGTGACCAGGGTCGAGCGCGCGGTGGGACAGCTCGGCTACCGGCACAACCTTGCCGCCAGCAACCTGCGCCGCGTCCACGCCAAGAGCGCCATGGTCGGCGCACTGCTCCAGGACGTCAGCAACTCGTACTCCGCCAGCCTGCTGCGCAGCCTGGAGGACGCCGCCCGCGACAGGGACGTCGCCATCATCGCGTCGAGCCTGGACGAAGAGCCCGAGCGCGAACGCGCCCTCGTCGAAGGCCTGGTCCGGCGCCGCGTCGACGGACTGCTCCTCATGCCGGCCACCGAGCGCCACGACTACCTGGCCGACGACCTGCGCAGCGGCCTGCCGATCGTCTTCGTGGACCGTCGGCCCAATGGGATCGACACCGACTCGGTGACCGTCGACAACGTCAAGGGAGCACAGCTGGCCGTGGAGCACCTGCTCGCTCACGGCCACCGTAGGATCGCGTACCTCGGCGACCTGCCCTCGATCCAGACGGCCCGGGCCCGCCACGACAGCTACCTGCACACCCTGCGCGCGGCGGGCATCGAGCCGGATTCGTCGCTCCAGGCCGTTGCCCTGCGTTCCTCCGACGACGCTGCTGCCCAGCTCACCCGTCTGCTCGACGGCCCGGAGCCTCCTACCGCGGTCTTCGCCGCGCGGAACTCGTTGGCCATCGGCGCCATTCGCGCCCTGCACCAGCAGGGGCTGGCTGGCCGGGTGGCCCTCGTGGGTTTCGACGACTTCCCCCTGGCCGACATCGTCGACCCTCCGCTGACGGTGGTGAAGCAGAGCGTCGCCCTGATCGGCTCCGAGGTCGCCCGACGGCTCTTCGCCCGGATCGACGGGGACACCTCGGCCCCCAAGCACGTGGTGATCGCACCCGAGCTCGTCATCCGGGGCTCGGGCGAGATCCGGCCCAGCCCGTAGGCCGTGCCGATCCCAGGGCCCTACCGCGGGAATTACCCGGCCCGGTCACGCTGCGACGCCAGCGGACGGACCGATCCACAGACGGGCACTGCGCGGAAGTCCTTGCGCTGCACCGTCGTCGGCCGACGGCTTGCGCGCCGAGCCGGGTGGTGCGCAGGTGCGTGGACCGTCAGCGACCCGATGACCGACCGCGTGAGAGCGAGCGGGCTCACGTCGTGCTCGCGTTCGGTTCGGTCGGCGTCGCACCCTGACCCGGCTGACCGGGCAGACCCGGCTGGCCGGGCAGCTGCTGGTTGCCGTTCGGGTTCTGCGGGACCGTGCCTTGCTGCGTCCCCTGCTGGCCGGGGCCGCCACCCTGGCCTCGACCGCCGAAGCCGCCGGGCTGGAACTGCCCCGTGCCGCCCTGGTTCGACCCGACCGGGAGGGCCGCAGCCGCCCCGACCGCCCCCATCGCCGAGATGCCGATGGCCAGTGCGGCAGCGATCGCCGTCTTGCGACCGGACCAGACCGGTGGGTTGAGCGCCGGCGCCGTGTCGGGGCTGATGTCGGGGGTGGTGTCGGGGCTGGTGTCGTTGTGGGTGGTGGGGTTCGTCATCGGACGCCTCCGTCGAGAGTCGCGCTGGCTTGATTCCCTGAAGCGTCGGGCCCTGGCCTGTGCGCAGGCTGTGGCTAGCCGTGCTCCTTCTTGTGGGCGGTCCGCCAGGTCGTGTACTCGGTGACCTGCTCGACCTCGTCCCAGGCATTCTTGAAGATGCGGGCCGACTCGGCCTTCACCGGATCCTCCGGCCCACGGGGAAGCTCGGTTCGGCCGTGCGCACCGCTCACGCCGCGCTGGTCCGGCGGCACTGGTCCGTCGTACTTGCGCCCGCCGGGATGGTTGGCGTATCGCCGCGCCCGGGTGAAGCCCATCTGCAGGAACTTGCGAGCCATGTCGGCACCGACGAGGTCGCCGGCGGCGAGGTAGGCGTCGAAGGCTGCTCTCAGGTCCGCGGCGCTCTGCCGGGCGACGTCCGGGGTGCGGAACCGCCACAAGGGCAGCAGCTCGTCCTTGTAGGGCTGCACCGTCAGGACTCCCTGCTCCCCTCTTCCGACCCGGTAGCGCTCCGGGTGGTCCCGGACGTCGCCCTGCCCGGGGCGGGGGTGCGGCTGGGTGGCTCGCGGTCGATCGGTGGTCACCCGGTCGAGTATCGCCGGGTCCCCCTTCTCCCGCCGCCCGGCGGTTGACCAGGCCGCCGACCTGAGATCAGGCGGTCCGACACAGAGGACTCACAGGATTCCCACAGGCTGTGCGTGGCCTTTGCCCACTGAACGGGTGTTGTCTAGGGGCCATGAACACGCAGCAGTCCACCACTGCCAAGCTCCAGCGCATCGACGGCTCCCCGGTCCGCGTGCTCGTGGTCGACGACGAGAGCAACCTCACCGAGCTCCTCTCGATGGCGCTGCGCTACGAGGGCTGGGAGGTGCGCACGGCGTCGAACGGCGCGTCTGCAGTGCGGGCAGCCCGGGAGTTCCAGCCCGACGCAGTGGCGCTCGACATGATGCTGCCGGACTTCGACGGCCTCGAGGTGCTGCGCCGGATGCGTTCGGACTCCCCCAGTGTGCCGGTGCTGTTCCTCACCGCCAAGGATGCGGTGGAGGACCGGGTCGCCGGCCTTACCGCCGGCGGCGACGACTACGTCACCAAACCCTTCAGCCTCGAAGAGGTCGTCGCCCGGTTGCGAGCCCTCATGCGGCGCACCGCCGTCATCACCGACGACTCGTCGTCGGTGATCGTCGTCGGTGACCTCACCATGGACGAGGACAGCCACGAGGTGACCCGCGGGGGCGACCCGGTCCAGCTGACGGCAACCGAGTTCGAGCTGCTGCGGTACCTCATGCGCAACCCCAAGCGTGTCCTGTCCAAGGCGCAGATCCTCGACCGCGTCTGGAACTACGACTTCGGCGGCCAGGCCAACGTCGTCGAGCTCTACATCTCCTACCTGCGCAAGAAGATCGACGCAGGACGCGAGCCCATGATCCACACGATGCGCGGCGTCGGGTACGTCCTCAAGCCCGCATCATGAGCCCTCCTGCCGCCCTCGGGATGACCCAAACCCCGTTCCGACCGGCGGCCTGGTCGCTCAGCACCAAGCTCGTCGTGACGGTCGTGGGGCTGTTCCTCGCCGTCACCCTGGCCACCTCCTCCCTCACGGTCGTGCTGCTGCACAACTTCCTGCAGGCCCAGCTCGACAAGGACGTGACCGCCAGCGTCCTGCGTGACGGCGGTCGGCAGGATCTCGACGGTGACGGCCGGGGCCCCGGTGGCGGCGGCGCCCCTGGAGGGGGTGGCGCTCCCGGAGGCGGTGGCGCTCCCGGAGGCGGTGGCGCTCCCGGCGGCGGTGGCTCCTTCCTCAGCCTCACCCTGCGCAACGGGGTGGCCGTGACCAACCGCGTTGCCGACGGCAGGACCTACGGCCTGCTCACCGCCGCCCAGATCACCCAGCTGCAGGACGCCAGCATCGGCAGCACGCCCAAGACGATCGGGATCAAGGGCCTCGGTGACTACCGCGTCGTGTCGGTCCGGACCGGCAACGGCAGCACCGTCATCAGTGGTCTGCCGATGGCCGGCGTCACCGAAACCGTCAACACGGTCGTCACGCTCATGGTCGGCGGCACCATCGTCGGGTTCATCATCGTCGCGGCCGGCGGGTTGTGGCTCGTGCGGCGCAACCTCGCCCCCCTGCAGCGGGTCGCCCACACCGCCACCCACGTCTCCCAACTGAAGCTCGGGTCGGGTGACGTCGCCCTCGCCGAGCGAGTGCCCGGCGAGGACACCGACCCGCGCACCGAGGTGGGCCAGGTCGGCCTCGCCCTCAACAACCTGCTCGACAACGTCGAGGGTGCGCTGCAGTCGCGGCACGAGAGCGAGCAGCGGGTGCGGCAGTTCGTCGCCGACGCCTCACATGAGCTGCGGACCCCGCTCGCATCGATCAGGGGGTATGCCGAGCTGTCCCGGCGTGAGCACGAGCCGGTGCCCGTTTCGGTCACCCACGCGCTGTCGCGCGTCGAGTCCGAGGCGCTGCGGATGCAGGGACTGGTCGAGGACCTGCTCCTGCTGGCCCGGCTCGATGCCGGGCGCCCGCTCGAGCGCGAGCCGGTCGACCTGTCACTGCTGGCGATGGACGCCGTCAGTGACGCGCACGCCGCCGCCCCCGGCCATCGCTGGGAGCTCGACCTGCCCGATGTGCCCATCGAGGTCTCCGGCGACCAGGCCCGGCTGCACCAGGTGGTCGCCAACCTGTTGGCCAACGCCCGCACCCACACTCCGGAGGGCACCAAGGTCGTGACCTCCGTGCGCCCGGACGGCGAGTGGATCCGCGTCAGTGTCGCCGACGACGGACCCGGCGTGCCGGAGCCGTTGCAGCGCAATGTGTTCCAGCGGTTCACCCGCGGCGACGACTCCCGCAACAGGGCATCGGGGTCGACCGGCCTCGGCTTGAGCATCGTCGACGCGGTCACCAGGTCCCACGGTGGACGCGTCGAGCTCGCCAGCATCCCCGGCGACACGACCTTCACCGTCCTGCTGCCCGCGCACTGAATCCCGGCGCAGCAGGCTCTCGGGCCTCGTGGGTGGCGTACTCTGCGAAGGTGCCAGATCCTGATGCGCAAGGGCTTGCGTGGGTGCGCGGGGAGCACTGCCTGTCGTTCGCCGCGACCGAGTCCGAGCGTCAGTCGATCCTGGCCCGGTGGGTGCTGACCGGCCTCGAGGGCGGTGAACGGTTCGTCTACGCCGATCCCGACGAGGACCGCTCCAGCCGATCGCTGCGCGCACTGCTCGTGAGCCAGCAGTTCGACGCCGATGCCGCCTCCCGCGATGGTCGGTTGGTGCGGATCCCCGTGGGTGACTTCTACTCGCCCCGGGCTCCGGCCCGCATCACCGCCACGGCGCAGGCCGACGGGTTCGCAGCGGTGCGGGTCGCGACCCAGGCGAGCGCTGCCATGGTGCACCTCGGGAGGCAGCAGCTGATCGCCTACGAGGAGGAGCTCGCCGAGGCCTGCGAGACGAGGACCTTCTCCGCCCTGTGCCAGTACGACCCGTTGACTGCCGGGGAGTGGCTGAGCGAGGTGTCCAGCCTGCACCGGCTCACCGGCGAGTCCACGCCGTACTTCGCCGTCCCGGGGAAGGGCACGGTCATGCTCTTCGGCGAGATCGACTGCACCAACAGCGACCTGATGTCGCAGTCGCTGCGCGAGGCGGCCCTGGCGGCTGGCGGCCAGCTGCGCGTGGACCTCGACGGCGTGCAGCTGATGAGCGCAGCCGGGTGCCGCGCCATCCTCGAGGGGACCGACGACTTCCGCGAACGAGGGGGCGAGATCGTGTTGCTGGCCCAACGACCCCTGGTCGAGCGCGTGCTCCACCTCATGCGCTTGGACAGCGCCCTGGGCGTCACCATCACGAACGAAACCTCCTGATGGCCCCCCAGGAGACTGGCGCCCCCGCGCCGGTCGAGGTGGCCGCCTCCCACGACGGCCTCTACTACGCCTCGGACGAGGACCTGGTGGAGTTCGCCGTCCCGTTCCTGCAGGAGGCGGCGGCCAGGGGGGAAGCCGCCTTCGTCGTCGGCGGCCCGCACACCCGCGAGCTCCTGGCCCCCGCGCTCGACAGGAGGGGGCGGGTCCTGTTCGTCCCCTCGCCGCAGGTGTTCAGCCGGACCGCGAGCGCCCTGCTGGTCTACCAGGAGCTGGTCGAGGATGCTCTCGCCAAGGGGGCCCGCGGCGTCCGTTCCCTCAGCGAGATCGACTTCGGGAGCACCCCTGAAGGACTCGAGGAGAACCTTCGTTTCGAGGCGGTCGCCAACATCGCCCTGGGCAGCCAGCCGCTGTGGAACGTGTGCCTCTACGACGTGCGCCGCAGGCCGGAGCAGGTGCTGGACGAGAGCGCCAGGGCCCACACCCACCTGGTGCTCGGCCATGAGCGCACGGCAAATCCTCGGTACCTCCACCCGGCCGAACTGCTCCGCAGGCACAGCCAGGCCACTCCTTACGACCTCGAGGCGCACGAGCCCAAGGTCACCGTCTCCGACGTCCGCGCGACCGGGCTCGCGGGGCTGCGCCGCCGGCTGCACCTCGTCGCCCGGACGGCGTCCGCTCTCTCGACCGACCGTGTCGACGAGTTCATCGAGGCGGTCAACGAGCTGGTCACGAATGCGCTGCGGCACGGTGCCGGCCGAGTCGACCTCAAGTTCTGGGCCCTGGACGAGCAGCTGGTGTGCACGATCACCGACGAGGGCCCCGGCTTCGACGACCCGCTGGCCGGCTTCGTCCCCGTGCCGATCGACACCCTGCCCCAGAACGGCGCCGGCCTCTGGCTGGCCCGCAACTTCTCGGACTCGTTGAACTTCACCCGGACCAGCCGCGGTTTCACGGCCCGTGTCTCCTCGTGGTCGCACCGCGACCAGGGGTATGCCCCCAGCTAGTCACGTCGCCCGCCGCCAGGGGGCCACCGCAGCCGGGGTCGCACCGTACGGCCTCATCAGCGGGGCTCAGGGCTGGCACAGGAACCGCACAGCGGCCGGCCGGACTGTTGGAGCCATGGACACCATGACCCTCCACCGCAGCGCGGCCGACGACACCCCCGCCCCCCCGCGTGCCACGCCCGTGCCTGCCGACCCGGCCGCACCCAGCCGTATCCAGCGCCTCTGGCGTGGTCACGAGGGGGACCCCTCCTGGGCCCGCCCCGCGCTGCTGGGCCTGCTCTTCGCGACCGCCCTCTTCTACTTCTACAACCTCACGTCGAGCGGGTACGCGAACTCGTTCTACTCCGCCGCGGTGCAGGCGGGGAGCCAGAGCTGGGAGGCGTTCTTCTTCGGCTCCTCCGACGCCGGCAACTCGATCACCGTCGACAAGCCCCCAGCCGCGCTGTGGGTCATGGCGCTGTCGGTCCGCATCTTCGGGCTGAGCTCGTTCGCGATCCTCATGCCCGAGGTCCTCATGGGTGTGGCCACCGTCGGTGTCGTCTACGCCACGGTCCGACGCCACTTCGGCGCCGCGGCGGGCCTCGTCGGCGGCCTCGTCATGGCCCTCACGCCGGTGGCGGTCCTGATGTTCCGGTTCAACAACCCTGACGCACTGTTGGTGCTGCTCATGGCCCTCGGCGCCTGGGCCACCCTGAAGTCCATCGACGAAGGTTCGTCGAAGTGGTTCGCCGTCGTCGGTGTCCTCATCGGCCTCGGGTTCCTCACCAAGGCGCTGCAGGTCCTGCTGGTCGTGCCGGCGTTCGGCCTCGCCTACCTCCTGCTGGCCAACACGACGCTGCGTCGCCGCATCACGGGCGCCCTGATCGGCACCGCGGCGATGGTCCTGTCCGCCGGCTGGTGGGTCGCGATCGTCGAGCTCGTCCCGGCGAGCATGCGCCCCTACATCGGTGGCAGCCAGGACAACTCGTTCTTGTCGGTCACCTTCGGCTACAACGGCCTCGGCCGCATCAGCGGTGACGAGACCGGCTCCGTCGGTGGCGGCAACGGCTGGGGCACGACTGGCTTGGGCCGCATGTTCAGCTCGAGCATCGGCGGCCAGATCTCCTGGCTCATCCCCTCGGCGCTCATCCTGCTCGCGGTCGGCCTGTTCCTGCGCGGCCGGGCGCCGCGTACGGACCCCCGCCGCGCCGCATACGTGGTCTGGGGCGGTTGGCTCCTGGCCACCATGGTGACCTTCTCGTTCATGGCCGGCATCTTCCACGAGTACTACACCGTCGCACTCGCCCCGGCCATCGCCGCCATCGTCGGCATGGGTGCCGGCGAGGCCTGGGAGCACCGCGGCCGGTCGATCGGCTCGGTCACCCTCGCGGCCGCGACAGCCGCCGCGGCGACCTGGTCCTTCATCCTCCTGTCTCGTACGGACTGGCAGAACTGGCTGCGCGTCAGCGTCCTCGTCGTCGGACTGGCGAGCGCACTCCTGCTGCTGGTGATCACCCAGGTGCACCGCCGGTTCGTCCCGGTCGTCGTCGCAGCCGCGCTCGTCGCCGCCCTCGCCGGCCCCGCGGCCTACAGCATCCAGACGGTGGGCACCGCCCACACCGGCTCCATCGTGACCGCGGGCCCGTCCGCCGGGCGTGCAGGTCCGGAGGCGGTGCGGCGGGTGGAGCGGCAGGCGGGCTGCTCGACGCCAGTGTCCCGACCACCGAGGTCGTCTCGGCCCTGAGCGCGGACGCCAGCTCCTACCGCTGGGTCGCCGCCGCCGTCGGCTCGCAGAGCGCGGCCGGTCTCCAGCTCGGCACCGGCCTGCCGGTCATGGCGATCGGTGGCTTCAACGGCAGCGACCCCTCGCCCACGCTGGCGCAGTTCCAGGCGTACGTGGCCAACGGCGACATCCACTACCTCGCCGCCAGTGACGCTCAGGGTGGCGGTCGGGGTGGCGGGCCCGGTGGCAGCAGCACGGGCACGGGATCGCAGATCACCACCTGGGTGGCCGCGAACTACTCCTCCGTCACCATCGGCGGTTCGACGTTCTACGACCTGACCCAGCCGCTGTCCGGCGCCACGTCCACCGCACCGCCGGTACGACCACGACCACGACCACCACCACCTGAGAGGTACGACGATGAACACCTGGACCGCCCCTCCCCCCGTGCTCGACGTCGTCATCCCCGTCCACAACGAGCAGCACATCGTCGCGGCCTGTGTCCGACGCCTGCACCAACACCTGGTGGAGACCTTCCCGTACCCGTTCCGGATCACCGTGGCGGACAACGCCAGCACCGACGCGACCGTCGAGGTCGCGTCGGGGCTGGTGGCCGAGCTGCCGGGCGTGACCGTCGTCCAGCTGGCGGAGAAGGGCCGGGGCCGGGCGCTCAAGGCGGTCTGGCTGGCCTCGGACGCGCCGATCCTCGCCTACATGGACGTCGACCTGTCCACCGACCTCGACGCGTTGTGGCCGTTGGTCGCCCCGCTGATGTCGGGTCACTCCGACGTCGCGATCGGGTCGCGGCTGGCCCGGGGCTCACGGGTGGTGCGGGGGGCCAAGCGTGAGGTGATCTCGCGTGGCTACAACCTGATCCTGCGCGGAACGCTGGGCGCACGGTTCAGCGACGCCCAGTGCGGGTTCAAGGCCATCCGGGCCGATGTCGCAGCCGAGCTGCTGCCCCTCGTCGAGGACACCACGTGGTTCTTCGACACCGAGCTGCTCGTCCTGGCCCAGCGCTGCGGCCTGCGGATCCACGAGGTGCCGGTCGACTGGTTCGACGACCCGGACTCCCGGGTCGACGTGGTCGGCACCGCGCTCGACGACCTGCGCGGCGTGCGCCGGGTCCGGAGGTCGCTGGCCTCGGGCACGCTGCCGGTGGCCGACATCGCGGCTCGCCTGGGCCGGGGTGCGCCGGGGGGCAGCACGTGGC
Source organism: uncultured Actinomycetota bacterium (assembly GCA_963731235.1). GTDB lineage: Bacteria > Actinomycetota > Actinomycetes > Actinomycetales > Dermatophilaceae > Pedococcus. Next base: position 558,458 of record CAVSUT010000019.1, read on the forward strand.
AGCAGCTCCAACGCTTCGCCGCCGTCGGGGTCATCAGCACCGTCGTGCACCTCGGCCTGTTCGCAGCCCTGAGCACCGGCGTCGAGTCGGCCCAGGTCGCGAACCTCACCGCCCTGCTCATCGCCACCGTCGCCAACACCGCGCTCAACCGGCGGTGGACGTTCGGCATCCAGGGTCGCGGGGCAGGCCGGCACCAGCTGCAGGGCCTGGTGATCTTCGGCATCACCTGGCTGATGACGGCCGGTGCGCTGGGCCTGCTGCACGTCGTCGCCGCCACTCCCCCCACGATCGTCCAGACCGCCGTCGTCGCCGCAGCCACCGCCGCGTCCACCGTGGTCCGGTTCCTGGCGATGCGCTCGTGGATGTTCCGGCCACCCACCCAGGTCGGCGAGGCCCGGGAGCCGGCTGCCCCGCGGCATACCGAAGCGGCGTTGGCCGCGGTGGAGTAGGACGGACGTCCCTCGCTCCTCTCCATCCCGCGTGCCTGACCAGAACCGAAGAAGGACCCGACGAAAAGCGTGTCGGGTCCTTCTTCGGTTCTGGCGGAGACGGAGGGATTTGAACCCTCGATGGGCGATAAACCCAAACCGCATTAGCAGTGCGGCGCCATAGACCGGACTAGGCGACGTCTCCACGCCCGGACGACAGGTCGACCGAGCCCGCACAGGGTATCCGGACGCCGCGCACAGGAGCAAAGCGGCCCCCCGACGGTGGGGTGCGAGCCGGTCCCGCGATCAGCTGCAGATGTCCTGGTCGGCGGTGCGGGCGGCGATCGTCTGGGTGTCGGTCGGGTTGCTCTTGGCGGTCACCGACGGCTTGGGCAGCGGCTCGGTGCCCTCACGGTTGGGGATCTCCACGGCGTCCGGTGAGTCCTGCCCCATGCTGACCTCGATGGTGGAACCCAGCGTCGAGTCCTGCTCGACCTTCGCGCCGGGGAAGACCGCCGCAACGGTCCGCGCGGCCTCCTTCTGCCCGGGTCCGTACCGCACCAGCACACCAGTGGTCTTGGTGCCGGTCCCGGTGAGGTAGGTCTGGACCTTGAAGCCCTGGATGCTCAGGTCGCCGGCCGCCTGCTTGGCCAGCCCCGCGACACCGGAGTCGTTGGTGACACGCACGGAGATGGCGCTGGGGGCCACCGTCAGCGCAGGCTCGGTGGTCGTCGGCGACGAGGCGGAGGTGGTCGTCGACGGGACCTTGGTGCCGGGCAGGGGCTGGTCCTCGCGGATCGACTTCCAGATCGACTCGGCGGAGGGCAGCCACTGGACGCGGTTGGGGTCGGGTGCGTAGACCGTGGTCGGCAGCTTCACGAAGCGGATCTGGTCGGTGCCCATCGCCTGGACGCTCTGGGCGATGTCCTTCATCTCGCCGACGTCCAGGCCCTTGTCGGTGGTCATCGCCTGCGTGGCGGCGTCGAGGAAGCGGAACAGCTTGTCCGGACGCAACAGCAAGGAGGACTTGGTGGCCTCCTGGATGACCGAGGAGAGGAACGCCTGCTGGCGGTCGATGCGCCCGAGGTCCGAACCGTCACCGACGGTCTTGCGGACGCGGACGTAGCCGAGCGCCTGCTTGCCGTTGACCTTGCTCTTGCCGGCCGGCAGGACGAGGTGGCTGTCCTTGTCGTTGATGGGCTGCGGGGTGCAGACGGTCACGCCCCCGAGGGCGTCGACCATCTTCTGGAAGCCGCGGAAGTCGATGACGACGAAGTGGTTGACGAAGACGCCCGTCAACCCCTCGAACGTACGGATCGTGCAGGCCGGGCCGCCGAGGGTGAAGTTCTGGTTCCACTGGCGCATGACGCCGTTCTCGACGGTGTCCTGCTGGTTGTTGCACTCGCGCGGCGCCATCGTCATCGAGTCACGCGGGATCGACACGACGATCGCGGACTTGCGGTCGGCCGCGAGGTGGACGACGAGGTTGGTGTCCGAGCGGGCCCCGGTGATGCCGTACTCCGTCTGGCCTTGGCCGAGGTTGGTGCCCTCGCGGCTGTCCGAGCCCATGATCATGATGTTGACGGGGGGAAGGTTCGTCACCGCGTCGGTCGTCGCTGCGGACTCCGGGCGGTCACCGAGCGCCTTGGTGATGTCGAGGCGGCTGATGTTGCCGTTGAGCTTCACGTAGGCGGCGATGCCGAGGGCGAGGGCGACGACGAGCAGCGCGGCCACCCCGTAGAGCGACCGGCGCAACCACGGGTGACGGTGCGGCTTCCCGTCGTGCCGCTGTGACCTGCCGCCGATCGACCTGCTGTCCTGCGGTGCGCCGCCCCCCGGGGCACTCGGGTCCTGGCTGGGCGTGCCGCCCGGCGCAGAGCCGTTGGTGGGCTCGCTCACGTGGACCTCTCTGGTTCGACTGCACCGCCTGCGGGTGGCGGGGCGATGCCTCGTCCCGCCGAGTGTAGAGCCGGGACCTGAGCATGTTGATGGGAATGCGTCTACTTCACAGACGTCCGACGCCCCGGTTTGGTTGCCCCGCCGCGGTTCCTCCGACGAGCCCCAGGACAAATGGGACAAGAACTCCCCGTCGGGTGGGGTTGGATGGGGCCATGAGCAAGCGAGCGCTGGTGGGGGCCCTGACTGCGGTGGCCGTGGTGGCCGGTCTGGTGGGCGGCGGGTGGTGGTGGCGTCAGGTGCAGGCCGCACGCGACGCGGACGAGCAGTCCCAGGCGGCCGTGGCGGCGTTCGCGAAGGGCTGGTCGGAGCGATCCTTCACCAAGGCCGGCACCGTGTTCGCCGACACCCCGGCGCAGCAGGTCCAGGACGGGTTCACCGCAGCCACCCAGGGTCTCGGCGGTGGCCCGGTCACCGTCACCCCCGGCAAGGTCACCCGCAAGGGCGACCGGGCCACCTCGACCGTGCGGGTCACCTGGTCCCTGGCTGCGCGACGTGTCGTGGGCCTACGACGTGCCGGTCACCGTGCAGCGCAGTGGCGAGCAGTGGGCGGTCGTCCCTCCCGCGTCGGGCTCGCTGTGGCACCCCGACCTCAAGGCCGGCGACACCCTCACGGCCACCCGCACGTCGGGCGCGCGGGGTGACCTGCTCGACCGCGACGGGAAACCGCTCATGCCCATCGGCAAGGTCTACCCCGTGCAGATCGACCCGGGCCGGGCCACGACCGCCAGCGTGCGCGCCCTGGAGAAGGTCGTCGACGAACCCGCGGGGTCGCTGGTCGCCAAGCTGGAGGCCGCGACCAAGGCGGGGAGCAAGGCCCCCATCGGTGTCATCACCTACCGCGAGTCCGACTTCCAGGACCGCAAGGCCGCGCTCGACGGCCTCCAGGGGGTGATCTACCCCGCCCGCGAGCAGCCACTGGCCAGGACCCGCACCTTCGGCCAACCACTGCTCGGTTCGTATGGCGCGGTGAGCGCCGAGCTCGTGGCCGCCAGCGAGGGCCGGTACGTCGCCGGCGACCACGCCGGACTGAGCGGTCTGCAGGGGCGCTACGACAGCCAGCTCGCGGGGACACCCGGGATCGAGGTCACCTCGAGCGCCGACCCGGAGACCCCGCTGTTCAGCAAGGAGGCTGTCGACGGCACGGACGTGAAGACCACGCTGTCCCCGGAGGTCCAGACCGCCGCCGAGTCCGCGGTGGGGGGCACCGGCTCGGTGCCCTCGGCCCTGGTGGCCGTCGACGTGGCGACCGGCGATGTCCTCGCCTCGGCGAACTCGCCAGCCCTCGGCTTCGACCGCGCCCTCACCGGGCAGTACCCACCCGGCTCGGCATTCAAGATCGTCAGCACCTACGCGTTGCTCACCGGGGGGAAGGTCACGCCCACGACGACGGTCGACTGCCCGACGACGTTCGCCGTCGACGGTCGCTCCTACAAGAACTACGAGGGCGAGTCGTTGGGCACCCCGGACTTCGCGACCGACTTCGCGCACTCGTGCAACACGGCCTTCGTGAAGCTCTCGACCGACCTCGGCGACGACGACCTCGCCAAGGCCGCGGACGCCCTCGGTCTCACCGGGTGGGCCGAGGCGCTCGGCGTGGGCAACGCGTTCGACGCCAGCATCCCGAGCAACGACGGCAAGACGGACAAGGCCTCGGCGACCATCGGGCAGGGGCGCAACCTCACCTCCCCGCTCGCCCTCGCGACGATGGTCGCGTCGGTGGCGCGAGGCAGCGCCATACCTCCCGCAGTGGTGACCGAACCCGCTGCCCCTGGCGCGGACCGCACCCCCACGCCGCTGGACGCGAAGGCCGTGGGTCAGCTGCGGGAGCTCATGCGGCAGGTCGTCACCGACGGCACCGGCACCGTCCTTCACGATGCCCCGGGAGGCGCGGTGCGTGGCAAGTCGGGCACCGCGGAGTTCGGCTCGAAGAACCCGCCGGAGACGCATGCCTGGTTCGTCGGCTACCAGGGCGAGGTGGCCTTCGCGGCACTGGTCGAGAAGGGCAAGAGCGGCGGCGGCGTCGCCGCACCGGTCGTCAAGGACTTCCTCACCGCGCTGGCCAAGTAGCCGACCTGCGGGGACGGCGAAAAGCCCTGCCACAGAACGAGGCCCCCACCGGGAATCCGGTGGGGGCCTCGCTGAAGACTGTGGTTGAGCAGTCCTCGGGTCAGATCGGGCGAACGGCGTCAGCCTGGGGACCCTTGGGTCCCTGGGTGACCTCGAACTCCACGCGCTGCGCCTCTTCCAGCGAGCGGTAGCCCGAGGAGTCGATCGCCGAGTAGTGGACGAACACGTCCGGGCCGCCGCCGTCCTGGGCGATGAAGCCGAAGCCCTTTTCAGCGTTGAACCACTTAACGGTTCCCTGTGCCATGGGGTAACTCTTTCCTTCGTAGCCATTGGCGCCACGCACTTTGCGAAACACCAGGCTGCCGTACACAACCCCACTGACGAGACATGCCCGCCTCCGATGAGAAAAGCCCGCTCTGATGGTGCTAGGGCGGGCACTTCGTCGACCTTTGCGAGGAACTGCTTGATGCAACCGCGACAGACGCTAGCACGCACGATGCCGATCGTGGAGGCCAACCGGGGTGGAATTCTGGTGAGTACGGGGACGCTCCCGGGGGAGGCTCCCGTCGGGTCTCAGACCCCGCGGATGGCGTGCACCGGTGGGCGGTCACCGCGGATCGTCGCCACCATGTCCACCACCCGTCGCGTGGCCCGCACGTCGTGCGCGCGGAACACGGTGGCACCGAGCCACGCTGCCACCGCGGTGGCGGCGAGGGTGCCCTCGAGCCGGTCGTCCGCCTCGAGACCGAGCGACTCCCCCACGAAGTCCTTGCGGGACAACGCCTGCAGGACAGGGAAGCCCAGCTCCGCGAGGTCGGCCGTATGGCGCAGGAGGACCAGCGAGTGGGCGGTCGTCTTGCCGAAGTCCAGCGTCGGGTCGACGAGGATCCGTTCCGCCGGGATGCCTGCGGCCAGGGCCGTGCGGGTGCCGACAGCCAGCGTCTCCAGGACGTCGCGCACCACGTCGAGCGGGTCGGGTCCGTAGCTCACGTGTGCCGGGTCGGTCCGGGGCGGCAGGCCGCCGGTGTGCGAGCAGACCACTCCCGCGCCGATCTGCGCCGCCACCCGGACCAGCTCGGGGTCGTGGCCCGACCACGTGTCGTTGACGAGGTCGAGACCGTGTCGGCCCGCCTCCCGGGCGACCTCGCTGCGCCAGGTGTCGAGGCTGAGGACGAGGTGGGGGTATGCGGCGCGGGCGTGCTCGAGGAACGGCCCGACCCGGTCGAGCTCCTCCTGGCTCGAGACCTGCTCGCCGTCCTGCCCAGCCCGCACGCCTCCGACGTCGACGATGTCGGCGCCGGCCTCGACCGCCTCGTCGAGCGCTCGCTTGGCCGAGTCGAGGTCGGCGTGCCGGTTGCCCGCGAAGAAGGAGTCGCGGGTGCGGTTGACGATGCCCATCACGGCCGGTGTCGAGGCGTCGAAGGTCCGGCCGCGCAGCACCAGCGGCGGCGTGCGCGGGAGGTCGAAGGGCTGCGGCTCCGGAATGGTCACGGCGACATCCTCGCACCGGACCCGCGCGGGTCAGGCGCTGCTTGTACGCCGTCATGCTGGCCCTGACAAGAGGACCCGCACCCTGTGCGCGACGCCGTCCCGGTGGGACGATCAGTCATGGCAACCCCTCGCACCGCTCCGGTCCGCCGGTGGATCGTCCGCACCACCATCGGCTCGTTCTCCGTCGCCGCCCTCATGGGGATCGTCGCCCTCCTCGGGTCGGGTGACTTCGGAGAGTTCGAGGGCCGCGTCCTGCTCACCACGCTGCTCGTCGGCATCGTGAGCATCGCCGTCCTGTGCTACCTCGCCACTGCTGGTCGCCGCTCCCAGGTGGTGGGGATCGCCGGTGGGGTCGTCGTCCTCGTGCCCCTCGCCACTGCGCTGCTGATGATCTGGGGGGCCGACCTGCTCGACGGCCCCGGCGAGACGCTCCTGCGGACCTTCGGTGTGGGGGCCATCGTGGCCGCGACGCTCGCGCAGGCGAGCCTGCTCCTCGCGCTGGGCGACGCGGCGCGCCCCTCGGTACGCCGCCTGCTCGCCGCGACCTTGTCCCTCGCCGCCGTCCTGGCCCTGCTCGGCTGCCTCCTCGTCGTCGGCCTCGACCCCGGCGACCTGTACTACCGGGTGCTCGGCGTGGTGGCCATCCTCGACGTGCTCGGCACGGTGGTGGTGGCAGCGCTGGTGAAGTTCGGTCCGTCCGGGACGGCCGTCGGCCCGGACGGTGCCACCGGTGCCGCAGCCGCGCTGCCCGCGGAGCTCCGGCCACGGGTCGCCGCGTACGCCGCCGACCACCACCTCAGCGCCGACGAGGTCGTGGAGCAGGCCGTGCACGCGTTCCTCGCGAGCGGGTCCAGCGCGACGCCAGGGCGGTCCGGGTCGGGAACGGGTGCCGCGGGGTAGTGGCTGGGTAGTGTCAGGGCGTGGCCTTTGACTTCAGCATGAGCCCAGCCGTCGAGCAGCAGCGCCGTCGGATCGAGGAGTTCGTCGCGACCGAGGTGATCCCGCTCGAGCAGAAGGTGTTCGCGCAAGGGATGACCGATGCCCTGCGCGTCGAGCTCCAGGCCCGTGCCAGGGCCGCCGGGGTGTTCGCGCCGCAGGCGCCGAAGGAGTTCGGGGGCGGTGGTTTCCGGTTCGACGAGTCGGCGGTGCTGCTCGAGGAGGCCGGGTACTCGCTGCTCGGGCCGTTGGCGCTCAACTGCGCGGCACCCGACGAGGGCAACATCCACCTGCTCCACCTGACCGGGTCGGCGATGCAGCAGGAGAAGTACCTCGAGCCGCTGGTCGCCGGCGAGATCCGTTCCTGCTTCTCGATGACCGAGCCGCCGCCCGGTGCCGGGTCGGACCCGTCCGCCCTGAGGACGCGGGCCCGCCGGACCGACGGCGGCTGGCTCGTCAACGGCGACAAGTGGCTCATCACCGGGGCCGACGGTGCCGCGTTCTCGATCGTGATGGCCCTCAACGAGGGTGACGACGCCCCGGAGGGCGCGACGATGTTCCTCGTCGACGCCGACAACCCGGGGTTCGTGGTCGGCGAGCACCTCAACACCATCGACGCCACCGGCGTGGGCGGCCACTGCCGGGTCTCGCTGCGCGACTGCTTCGTCCCCGACGACCACGTCCTCGGCGAGGTCGGCAAGGGATTCCAGAGCGCCCAGGTGCGGCTGGCCCCGGCCCGGCTGACGCACTGCATGCGCTGGCTCGGGGTCGCCCGTCGCGCCCACGACATCGCCGTCGAACGTGCTGTCGGCCGTGAGCTGTTCGGCACCACGCTCTCGGACCTCGGCATGGCCCAGGCCCTGATCGCCGAGAACGAGATCGACCTGGACGCAGCACGGTCGATGGTCTGGCACGCCTCGTGGGCGATCGCCGAGGGGCAGCGCAGCAGCGAGCAGTCCTCGCGCACCAAGGTGTTCGCCAGTGAGGCTGCCTGCCGTGTCGTCGACCGCTCGGTCCAGCTCGCCGGCGGCATGGGCACCTCCGAGGAGCTCGTCCTCGGCCGGATCTACCGCGACATCAGGTCCTTCCGGATCTACGACGGCGCCACCGAGGTCCACAAGATGTCGATCGCCAAGCGGGTGGCCCGCAGGGCCGCCGAACGCACCGCCCACCGTGAGGCGCGCGCATGAGCCAGGCGGGCGGCATACCCCTGTCCGCACCTGCGGGGACACCGGTGGGCGACGAGGTCCCCGGCCTCCCGCGGACCCCCTTCACTGCCTGGGCGGCCAGGGCCGTGCCCGAGCTGGGTCCGGACTGGACCGCACAGGTCATCTCCGGCGGGCTGTCGAACATCACCTACCAGGTGAGCAGCCCGACGACGGAGGTCATCGTGCGCCGGCCCCCGCTGGGGAAGCTCCTGCCCAGCGCCCACGACATGGGTCGCGAGGCCCGGGTGCTGTCGGCCCTGTGGTCGACCGCCGTCCCGGTGCCGCAGGTGCTGGCCGCCACCTCGGATCCCGACGTCGTGGGAGCGCCGTTCTACGTCATGGCGCTCGTCGAGGGCACCGTCTACCGCGACCCCTCCCAGACCGCCGAGCTCGCCGGGGCACAGCGTGACCAGCTCTCCGACTCCCTGGTCGAGGTCCTCGCAGCCATCCATGCCGTCGACCTCGACACCACGGGGCTGCGCGACTTCGGCAAGCCCGACGGCTACCTCGAACGCCAGGTGCGACGGTGGAGCGGCCAGTGGGAGGCCAGCCGCACCCGCGACCTGCCCCGGATGGACGACCTCATCCGCGGCCTCGACGCCCAGCGCCCGACCGGTGGCGAGGTGACGCTGGTGCACGGCGACTACCGCCTCGACAACACCCTCGTCTCCCAGGACAGCGGCCGCCCCGCCGTGGCTGCTGTCGTCGACTGGGAGCTCAGCACCCTCGGCGACCCCCTCGCCGACCTCGCGACCTGGCTCACCTACTACTCCGGACCCGGTGAGGACGGCAGCGCCGTGCCCGTCGCCGCGGGGCTGACCGCGCACGAGGGCTTCCCGACGACCGACGAGATCGCCCACCGGTATGCCGCCCTGACCGGGCGCGACGTGTCACGCCTGGACTACTACCGGGCCTTCACCGACTTCCGGCTCGCGGTGATCCTCGAGGGCGTGCACGCGCGCTACCTCGCGGGGAGGTCGGTGGGCGAGGGGTACGACCGCGTCGGCGCGTCGGTGCCGCTGCTGGTCGACCGTGCGCTGTCGCGCCTCTAGGAGTCGAAGCCGAGCCCGAGGCGGTCGAGGGTGCGCAGCCAGGCGTTGCGCCGCCCGTCGTTCTCGTCGGCGCGGGCCAGCGCCCAACGGGTGAGCTGGATCCCGGCGTAGGCGAACGGCTCTGGCGGAAATGGCAGCGGCTTCTCCCGCACCATCTGCAGGCGGGTGCGTTCGGTGTCGGCACCGTCCAACAGGTCGAGGGTGACGGCTGCGCCGAACCGGGACGCCCCGACGCCGAGGCCCGTGTAACCCAGGGCGTAGGCGACGCGGCCGTCGTGGGCCGAGCCGTAGAACGCGCAGAACCGGGTGCAGGTGTCGATCGCCCCGCCCCACCGGTGGCTGAACCGCAGCCCCTCGAGCTGGGGAAAGGTCTCGAAGAAGTGCGTGGCGAGGCGCTCGAACGTCTGGGGTCGCTGGTCCTTGGTGGGGCGGACCTGCCGACCGAGGTGGTAGATGGCGTCGTAGCCGCCCCAGAGGATGCGGTGGTCGTCGGTCAGCCGGTAGTAGTGGAACTGGTTGGCCATGTCGCCGACCCCGGCGCGACTTGCCCAGCCGATCGACGCGAGCTGGGCGTCGGTGAGCGGCTCGGTCATCAGGACGTAGTCGTAGACCGGCACCGTGTGCAGCCGGATGCGACGGAGCAGCGACGGAAAGGCGTTGGTGCCCAACGCCACCCGAGCCGCACGCAGGTCGTGCCCACGATCGGTGCGAACGCGCACACCGGCACCGTCCCGTTCCAGGCCGGTCACCTTCGTCCGCTCCACGATCCGTACGCCCAACGACTCGGCCGCGGCAGCGAGGCCCCAGGCGAGCCGTGCCGGGTCGACCATCGCGGTCTCGTCCGGCGTGTGGACCCCGGCGAGGTAGGTCGGGGAGTCGAGCTCGGCCCGGATGGCGTCACGGTCGAGGAACGTCCCCGAGCCGAGGTCCTCGCGCAGCCAGTCCACCTGGTGGGGGGCCGTGGCCACGGTCAGCTCGCCGGTGCGCCGGAAGTCGCAGTCGATGCCGTGGCGCTGCACGGTGTCCTGGATCGCGTCGAGGTTCGCGAGGCCGAGGCGGTGCAGCTGCTCGTACTCCGCGGGCCACCGTTCGCGGCCGTTGGCCTCACCGTGGGTGAGGCTGGCCGAGCAGAAGCCGCCGTTGCGGCCTGACGCCGCCCAGCCGATCCGTGCCGCCTCGACCAGGAGCACGTCCCGTCGGGGGTTGGCCTCCTTGGCGAGCAACGCCGTCCACAGCCCGGTGTAGCCACCACCGACCACGACCAGGTCGGCGCTGGCATCAGCGTCCAGGGACGGGCGGGTCGCAGGACGGTCCGGCCGGTCCAGCCAGAACACCGACGGCGCGGTGTCGGCGAGGGCGTGGGCGGCGGGACCGCTCAGCGTCCCCGCCGACCCACCGGCCGGCGCCGACCCACCCGTCGGCGGGGACGCGGACGGCACCTCGTCAGGCGCCCGTGTAGTGGCGGTCGGCGACCTCGAGCGCCTCGTCGAGGATGGCCAGGCCCTCGCGCACCTCGTCGGCCGTGGTCGTGCACGGTGGCACGACGTGGGTCCGGTTGAAGTGCGTGAACGGCCAGAGGCCACGCTCCTTGCAGGCAGCGGCGAAGTCGGTCATCGCCTTGGCGTCGGCGCCGGCTGCGTTGAACGGCACCAGCGGTTCGCGGGTCTCGCGGTCGCGGACCAGCTCGAGGGCCCAGAAGGTACCCAGGCCACGGACCTCGCCGATGCTCGGGTGGCGTTCGGCGAGCTCGCGCAGACCGGGACCGATGACGTCCGCACCGAGGGCGCGGGCGTGCTCGACGATGCCCTCCTCCTTGAAGATGTTGATGGAGGCGACGGCCGAGGCGCAGGCCAGCGGGTGGCCCGAGTACGTGAGCCCTCCGGGGAACGGCTTCGTGTCGAACGACTGCGCGACCCGCTCGGAGATGATGACGCCGCCGAGCGGGACGTAGCCGCTGTTGACCCCCTTGGCGAACGTGATGAGGTCGGGCGCCACACCCCAGTGGTCCACGGCGAACCACTCACCGCAGCGACCGAACCCGGCCATCACCTCGTCGGCGATCATGACGATGCCGAACTCGTCGCACAGGTCGCGCACGCCCTGCAGGTAGCCCGGCGGCGGCACGAGGATGCCGTTCGTCCCGACGACCGGTTCGAGGATGATCGCGGCGACGGTGTGCGCGCCCTCGACCATGAGGATGTCGCGCAGGTGCTGCAGCGCGCGCTCCCCCTCCTCCTGCTCGGTGGTCGAGTGGAAGGCCGAGCGGTAGGGGTAGGGACCCCAGTAACGGACCACGCCCGGCATACCGGGCTCGGATGCCCACCGGCGCGGATCGCCGGTCATGGCAATGGATCCCGCGGTCGCACCGTGGTAGCTGCGGTAGGCCGCGAGCACCTTGTGGCGGCCGGTGTGCAGTCGGGCCATGCGCAGGGCGTTCTCGTTCGCCTCGGCACCACCGTTGGTGAAGAAGACGCGGTTGAGGTCGCCCGGCGCGAGCTCGGTGATCAGGCGCGCGGCCTCGGAACGGGCGTCGTTGGCGAACGCCGGGCTGATCGTCGTCAGGCGACCCGCCTGCTCCTGGATCGCGGCGACCAGCTTGGGGTGCTGGTAGCCGATGTTGACGTTGACCAGCTGGCTGGAGAAGTCGAGGTAGCGCTGGCCCGAGTAGTCGGTGAAGTACGAGCCCTGCGCCGACGCGATCGGCAGCGGGTCGATCAGACCCTGCGCCGACCACGAGTGGAACACGTGGCCGCGGTCGTCACGGCGCACCTGCTCCTCGGTGGCGCCGGTGACGGCGTCGAGCACGTCGGGCTGGACGGTGGTGTCGGTCATGGCTGCCTCTCAGCGGGTGCGCGGGAAGCCGAGGTCGACGCTCGAGGTGGCCGGGTCGGGCCACCGCTGCGTGACGACCTTGCCGCGGGTGTAGAAGTTGATGCCCTCGGGCCCGTACATGTGGGTGTCGCCGAACAAGGAGTCCTTCCAGCCGCCGAAGGAGTAGTAGGCGACCGGGACCGGGATGGGGACGTTGATGCCGACCATGCCGACCTGGACGTCGAACTGGAACTGGCGGGCCGCGCCGCCGTCACGGGTGAAGATCGCCGTCCCGTTGGCGTACTGGTTGGAGTTGATGAGCTCCAGGCCCTCCTCGTAGGTGTCCACGCGGACGACCGACAGGACCGGGCCGAAGATCTCGTCGGTGTAGACGGTCATCTCGGGGGTGACGTGGTCGAGCAGCGTGGTGCCGAGGAAGAAGCCCTCGGCGGGCAGGTCGCCCTCGCGGCCGTCGACGACCACGGTGGCCCCGGCCTCCTGGCCGGCCCCCACGTAGCCACGGACCTTGTCGCGGTGCTCGGCGGTGATGAGCGGGCCCATGTCGCTGTCGGGGTCGACGCCGTTGCCCACGGTGAGCTTGGGGAGGCGGGCGGCGATGGCGTCCACGAGCGGCTGGGCGACCTCGCCCACGGCGACGGCGACGGACAACGCCATGCAGCGCTCGCCGGCAGATCCGTAGGCGGCGGAGACCACCGAGTCGGCAGCCATGTCGACATCGGCGTCCGGCAGGACCAGGGCGTGGTTCTTGGCGCCGCCCAGGGCCTGGACGCGCTTGCCGTTGGCCGTGCCGCGCTCGTAGATGTACTTGGCGATCGGGGTCGAGCCGACGAAGCTGACCGCCGCGATGCCGGGGTGGTCCAGGATCGCGTCGACGGCGACCTTGTCGCCGTGCAGGACGGTGAAGATGCCGTCAGGCAGTCCGGCCTCCTTCCACAGCTGCGCGAGGAAGAGAGCCGCGGACGGGTCCTTCTCCGAGGGCTTGAGGATGAAGGCGTTGCCGCACGCGATCGCGTTGGCGCACATCCACAGGGGCACCATCGCGGGGAAGTTGAACGGCGTCACACCGGCAACCACCCCGAGCGGCTGGCGGATGTTGTAGACGTCGACACCGGTGGCGGCCTGCTCGCTGAAGCCGCCCTTGAGCAGGTTGGGCACCCCGGTCGCGAACTCGACGTTCTCCAGGCCGCGGGCGATCTCGCCGGCGGCGTCGGACAGCACCTTGCCGTGCTCCGCCGTGACGATCGCCGCCAGGTCGGGGGTGCGCTCGTGCAGCAGCTCGCGGAACGCGAAGAGGACTGCGCTGCGACGCGAGAGCGAGGCGTGCCGCCACTCCTTGGCCGCAGCCGAGGCGCTGGCCACGGCTGCATCGAGCTCCTCGACCGAGGCGAGGTCGACCTCGCCGGTCACCGCACCCGTCGCCGGGTTGTACACCGGTGAGGTGCGTCCAGAGGTGCCCGCGGTGGGCCGGCCGTCGATCCAGTGGGAGATGCGCGTCGTCATACGTCACACCATACGATCCAATCGCTGGTAACACAATAGAACTATTGCTATGGTGCAAACATGACTCACCCGACGCTCACGGCCCTCGAGGAGCGCCTCGACACCCCCTCGGCCAAGGGACTGGCCCATGCCGTCTCCGCGACCATCCGCGACGGGCTCCTCGTCGCGGGTGACCGCCTGCCGCCGATCCGCACCGTCGCGGCCGAGCTCGCCCTGTCGCCCACCACCGTCAGCGCGGCCTGGGCCCTGCTCGCCCGCTCGGGCACGGTGGCCACCGACGGGCGTCGGGGCACCACGGTGCTGGACCACCGCGCGGGAGGCACGGTGCGCTACCGCGCGGCCCTGGACCGTCCCTCCACGTTCGACCACGACCTGTCGACCGGTGTCCCCGACCCCGAGCTGCTCCCCGACCTCGGCCGCGCGCTGGCCGGGCTGGGGACGGCGCCGACCACCGGCAGCTACCTCGACGACCCCGTGCTGCCGGCCCTCGCCTCGGCGCTGCTCGCGGACTGGCCGTTCGCGGCGGCCGAGGTGGCCGTCGTCGACGGCGCGATGGACGCGATGGACCTGTTCGTCCGGACGCAGCTGCGGTTCGGCGACCGGGTGGTCGTCGAGGACCCGGGGTTCCCACCGCTGGTCGACCTGCTCGAGTCCGTGGGCGTGCAGCTCGTGGGTGTCGCCGTCGACGAGGAGGGCCTGGACCTCGTCGCCCTCGAGGCGGCCCTGAGCGACCCGGTTGCCGCGATCTTCCTGCAGCCGCGCGCCCAGAACCCGACCGGCGTGACCATGAGCGCGCAGCGGGCCGGGCAGATCGCCGACCTGCTGTCCGGGTCGCCGACCCTGGTCGTCGAGGACGACTCGGCGGCAGGCCTGTCGACGTCGCCGCTGGTCAGCCTCGGCCAGTGGCGGCCCGAGCAGACCGTGCACATCCGCTCGTTCTCCAAGTCGCACGGACCCGACCTGCGCCTGGCCGCGCTGAGCGCGCCCGCACCGATCCTCCAGGCCATCAACGGCCGGCGTCAGCTCGGGCAGGGCTGGTCCAGCCGGTTGCTCCAGCAGGTGCTGGTCGGCCTGCTCACCGACGACGCCACCACTGCGCAGGTCCGGGCCGCCGCCCGCACGTATGCCGCGCGGCGGGCCCACGTCGTCGACCGCCTCCGCGAGCGCGGGGTCGAGGTCGGCGGCACCGAGGGCATCAACATCTGGGTGCCCGTGCAGGACGAGACCGCTGCGGTGGTGCGCCTGGCCAGCCAGGGGATCGGGGTCGCGCCCGGCACCCCGTTCCGGATCGGGACCGGCGGCGAGGGTGGCCACATCCGGGTCACGGTGGGGCTGGCCCGCGACGAGGTCGGCGCCCTCGGCTCCCTGGCGGACGCGCTCGCCGACGCAGCCCTCACCAGCGGCTGGAACGGCCGCGCCCGCTGACCCCACGGCATACGGACCGCTGCGCGGGTGCTGCGCTGACGGGGTGACCGGGCCGGGACGGCGCGAAGGCCGGGCTGCAGGGTTGCCCGGCCTCCGGCCCGCCGCCCGAAGGCGGACGTCTGATTCCCCTGTGACAGGGGTTGACCCCAACGCTATGCGCGGGTCGTCCGGGACGGAATCGTGCAATACACGTACTGCTGGATGCGTCTTGCTCGGTTCCGTGCTCAAACCGTCGCATCGAGGACACCGCGCCGAGTGATCACAGTGACCGGTCAGCGTCCCGGGCCAGGCCGCCAGACCGCGCCGCAGTGATCACAGTGACCGGTCAGCGTCCCGGGCCAGGTCGCCAGACCGCGCCGCAGTGATCACAGTGACCGGTCAGCGTCCCGGGCCAGGCCGCCAGACCACGCCAAGTGATCACAGTGACCGGTCAGCGTCCCGGGCCAGGCCGCCAGACCACGCCAAGTGATCACAGTGACCGGTCAGCGTCCCGGGCCAGGCCGCCAGACCACGCCAAGTGATCACAGTGACCGGTGGCGGAGGGCGTGGGATTCGAACCCACGATGGGTGTAACCCCATAGCGGTTTTCAAGACCGCCGCACTAGGCCACTATGCGAGCCCTCCTGGCCGGGCGACACACGGTCGCCGGACCGGGCCCAACGCTATCGTCACGGCGTGGACGGCTACCAACGAGACGACGAAACGCAGGCCGAGCGGTTCGACCGCAACTGGAACGAGCTCCTGCAGGAGCTGCGCGTGACCCAGACCGGCATCCAGATCCTCACCGGCTTCCTGCTCACGCTGCCGATCCAGCCGGCGTTCCGGGACATCAGCGGCTTCGAGCGCAACGCGTACGTCGCGGCGATCAGCGCCAGCATCCTGGCCACCTGTCTGCTCATCACCCCGGTGGCGATGCACCGCGGGCTGTTCCGCCAGCGACGCAAGGAGACGCTGGTCGACGTCGCGCACCACGTCTCGGTCATCGGGCTGGCGGCCCTGGCCGCTGCGGTGGTCAGCGTGATGGCGTTCACCTTCTCGCTGGTCTTCGGTGAGGGCACAGGGATCGTGGCGGCGAGTGTAGGCGCCGTGTTGTTCGTGGCCGCCTGGGTGGTCTTCCCGCTCGGGCTGCGCCACCACCTCAGCCGCCCGAAAGGCCCCTGAGCAGGCCTCTTGTTAGGGTTGGACGACCCCCGAACAAAGGATTTCACCATGGGCAAGCTGTCCTTCATCGCTGGCGTCGCCGCCGGCTACGTCCTCGGTGCGAAGGCTGGTCAGAAGCGCTACGAGCAGATCCGCGGGCGCGCCAGCCAGGTCTGGTCGAGCGACCCGGTCCAGACCCGCGTCGACACCGTCAAGGAGGCCGTCAAGGAGCAGGCACCCGTGCTGGGCGCCAAGCTCGGCGACGTCGCCAAGTCCGCAGGAGCCAACGCCAAGACCGCAGGGGCCAACGCCAAGGACCGCCTGTCCGGCGAGGACCTGCCCGAGACCCTGCACCGCGGCAGCGACGGCTCGCTGCACGCCGACACCTCGGGCTTCGGGCCGGGCGGCGACAAGCTCCCCTGAGCCCGACCGCGCCCGACCTTCAGGGACGCCACCGGGTGGTCCTGGTCGAGCGTGTGCCGGAAACCCCTGACCAGCACCTGCTCTGACCGGACCGACCCGGTGACGTGCCCCTTCGGGCAGACCCGCAGCGCAACCCCCCGCACTGCCGGCCTCCACGCTGGCACCCCCGCGCCAGCGCCCCAGCCACACCAGAACGGCGCCGTCGGCGTGCGTCTTTCCGGCATGGCATGAGGTCTCCTTTCCTTGCGCCCGACCCGTTCCCCCGAACCAGGTCTGACACCGGAGAAGAGCGCCGGCCCGGGGCCCTGATACACGGGTCGCGAAACTTTCTCGCCGCCGAACTCGCACCGCGAGGTATCAGGAACACCTGCACGAACTCCTGTCTGTGACGGACCAGCCTCACTACGCTGATCCCTGGACGCACCAGGCGCCCAGGGTCGGCCCCGCCCTCAGGAGAGCTCATGGCACACGTGACCCCAGCCCCCAGCAGGGGACCCGGCCACCGGATCCCACGTCTGGCGGTGCCCGGCAGCGCGGTCCGCCGGCTCGGTGCACGCGCGCTCGACCCGACCACCTGCACGCGGCTCGGCGACCAACCGGCGCCGAGCCCGACGCTCTACGTCGGCGACACCCTGCTGATCCGTGGCTTGCTCCAGGGTCGTGCCCAGGGGCCGCTCGGCGCCCTGCGCGAACAGCTCAAGGGCCGCTACGCCGTGCAGGAGCGTCGTGAGAGTGGGTTGGGTGAGCTCTTCGAGCGCCTCGAGCTCACCGACGAGCTCGACCGGGTGGGGACGACCAGCGTCCGCATCACGCCACTGCGTGGCGAGGCCGTCGAGCCCCCCGATGCGTGGCAGATCCTCCAGGACTTCCGTAGCGCCCACCCCGACCTCGCGTCGTCCGTCGAGCTCAGCCACGTCATGGTGGGCAGCGGGTATGGCGGCGGGGTGGGTTATGGCGACGGCGTCGGGTACGGCGACGGGGTGGGTTACGGCGACGGCGTCGGGTATGGCGACGGGGTGGGTTACGGCGACGGCGTCGGCCTGGCGGGCCTGCCCGGTGGTGGTCCGTCCGGGCGCTCCCCGGTCACCTGGGCAGCACCGGACCCGTGCCCGCGCGAGCTGCCCGACGGACCGGTGGTGGCCCTGCTCGACACCGGCATCGGCGTCCACCCGTGGTTCGGGCGCGGGGTCATCAAGGACGTCGAGGTCGAGGGCGTACCCGTCGGGCTCGTCTTCACCGCAGCCGACGACCCGGAGGGCACCGGTGTCACCATCGACCGCGTCAACGGCGTGCTCGACCGGCTCGCGGGGCACGGCACGTTCATCGCCGGCGTCGTGCGCCAGCACTGCCCCGAGGCCACGATCATGGCGATCCCGGTGATGTACGGCGACGGCGTGGCCGACGAGGCCGACGTCATCGACGCCCTCCAGCTCCTGTACGCCCGCCAGCTGCTGGCCCGGCGTGACCCCGAGCGCCACGGCCCGGAGGTCGACGTCCTGTCGATGTCGCTGGGCTACTACCACGAGACGCCGGGCACCTTCGAGGACGAGGGCGCGCTCGTCACGGCCCTGCGGGGACTCAGCTCCACCGGGGTCGCCGTGGTGGCGGCCGCCGGCA
Organism: uncultured Actinomycetota bacterium; assembly: GCA_963731235.1. Lineage (GTDB taxonomy): Bacteria > Actinomycetota > Actinomycetes > Actinomycetales > Dermatophilaceae > Pedococcus. Next base: position 576,536 of record CAVSUT010000019.1, read on the forward strand.
ACGGGTCCAGCGACGTCGAGTTCTTCCCTGCAGCGTTCGCGGCGGGCGCAGGGTTCGACGTCCCCCTGGTCAGCGTCGGAGCGCACAACCCCGGCGGCCTCAACCCCACCGGCCCGACGGTCTCCGTCTACTCCAACACCGGGTCCTGGGTCACCACCTACCGGTGCGGCACCGCGGTCGTCAGCACCATGCCGACCACCTTCGACGGCAGCATCCGCAGCGTCCTCAACCTCCCCGGCTCGACCAACCCGGCCCGGGGCTCGATCGACCTCGACGACTACTCGGGCGGGTTCGGGCAGTGGAGCGGCACGTCGTTCGCCGCGCCGGCGCTGGCCGGCGATGTCGCCTCCCGGCTCGTGGGCAGCGTGCAGCCGGGCCTCGACACCGGCAAACGGGTCAGCCTGGCCGCAGCAGCGGTGGCTTCGGCCCTGGGAGAGGATGGGCCGTGATGCACACCGACGGCACCACCGGCAGCCTGGTCGAGCGCGCCGCACTCGCGTTCACGGCATACCGCCGCGGGGACCTGGAGGCGATGGCCGACCTCGTGGACGCGACCACCGCCCTGCTGTGGCACACCGCCCGCGCCCAGGGCCTGGGCAGTGCCGCGGCCGAGGACGTCGTGCAGACCACGTGGCTGTCGCTGGTCAGGCACCAGGACTCGATCCAGGACCCGCTCGCCGTCCTCAAGTGGCTCACCACGACCGCCCGGCGCGAGGCCTGGAACGTCTCGCGTCGCGCCCGACGCGAGGACGCCCGCGAGGAGATCGGCGACCTCCTCGACGCCTCCCCGAGCCCGACCGACGGGCCCGAACAGGTGGTCGTCCGCGGGCAGGAGCAGGCCGTCCTCTGGCGCCACTTCGCCGGCCTCTCCGAGCGCTGCCAACAGCTGTTGCGCGTGGTCGCCCTCGCCGAACGCCCGGACTACCAGCACGTCGCCCAGGCCCTCGGGATGCCGGTCGGCAGCATCGGCCCCACCCGCGGTCGGTGCCTGGCGAAGCTGCGAGCGGGGCTCGACAGCGACCCGGAGTGGGAGCTGGCGTCATGACCGCGTCCAGCGAGCGCGACCTCGACCGGCTGGCGGCAGAGCCGATCGACGAGCAGGACCTGCGGGCCCTGGCCACCGTGCGCAGCATCTTCGTGAGCGCCGACCCGGTGCCATCCGGCCTGGCCGAGCGCGCCAAGTTCGCGATGACGGTGGCAGCGCTGGAGGCCGAGGTCGCCGAGATCATCCAGACCAGTGCCGAAGCTGTCGGGGTCCGGGCCAAGGTCTACGACCGTGCGGCCACGGTGACGTTCTCGACCGACACCCTCAGTGCCATGATCACCATCGAGCTCGACGACGGGAGCCACGCCCGCCTCAGCGGATGGGTGAGCGACGGTCCCATGGCCATCGAGCTGAGCGAGCGGTCGCGGACCCAGACCACCCAGACCGATGCCGAGGGGCGGTTCACCTTCGCGAGCGTCGAACGCGGGCTGGTCCACCTGTTGCTGCGCCGGCTCGACCAGCCCGAGAGCCGCCCGGTGATCACCCCGGCCATCGAGATCTAGGGGACGCCATCGAGGTCGTCGACCCCGCGGTCGAGAAGCTGCTCACCCACGCACGCCACCTCAACTCGATCGGACGTTTCCGCGACGCCGAAGCGGCGCTGCGGTCGGCGCTGGACCTCGCCATGGCACCGGGCATCCCCGCGGAGCAGTCCGTGGCGGCCCGGGCGCGCATCCTGATCACCCTGGCCTGGACCACGGTCGCCCTGCAGGGGCGGGACCAAGCGCTCGACCTGCTCGACCAGGTCCGCGTCCTCACCGACTCCCCGCGCCTGCACGCCCTCAGCCGGGTGCAGGAGGCCGTGGTCCACGTGTCCCTCGCGGACTGGCGGGAGGCACTGGACGCGCTGGGCCACCTCGACGCGACCACGCTCGCCCTGCTCACCCCCCGCGAACGCACCTCTGCCCTGCTCAACGGCGGGCTCTCCCACCTGTCCCTTCTCGAGCTGGACGAGGCTCGGACCCAGCTGCACGACGCGTTGGCCATCGCGGTCGCCGAGCACGTCCCGGAGCAGGAGTTCAAGGCACGCCACAACCTGGGCTGCCTGGAGTTCTACGCCGGCAACCTCCCTGAGGCCATCGCCCTCATGCGGGCGGCCGACGACGTCGACGCACCGGTCACCCGGGCCCGGGCCAAGCAGGACCTCGCGCAGGTGCTGCTCGAGTCCGGTCTCCTCTCCCAGGCTCGCCAGACCCTGCTCGGCGCCCTCGGCGAGGCGCGGCGTGACCGGCTCGACCTCGAGGAGGCCGACATCCGGCTCGACCTCGCCGAGTGCGCACTCGTCGAGGGGGACGGTGCTGCGGCTCGCACCGAGCTCGGCGCGGCGATCCGCGTCTATCGCGCCCGCGGTGCGCAGGGCCGCCAGCGCAGCGCCTCACTGCTGCGGGCCGCAGTCGACCTCGGCAACGGCCGGGTGCCGCGGGGCGTCGACAGCCTCCTGACGCCATGGCTCACCGGCAACCGTCCGGTGACCGGCGAGGAGCGGCTCGCGGCACGCGTCCAGGTCGAGACACTCCTCCTGCGCGGGGACGTGGCCGGGGCCGCGGATGCTGCTCGACGCCTTCGCAGGGCGAACCACCAGAGCCTGGCGGGTGCCATGCACGACCACCTGCTCTTCGCCAAGGTGGCTGCGGCACAGGGCGATTCGCGTGGTGCTCGCCGTGAGGTGCACGCCTCCGCACGGCAGCTCGGCCGACGCCAGGCTCCGACGCAGAGCCTGGAGGTGCGCGCCGCCCTGGCGTTGCACGGACGGCGGCTCAGTGAGTTCGACCTCGGCGACGCGCTCGCCAGCGGGTCGGCCCGGCGCATCTTCGACAGCGTCGAACGCTGGCGGGCCGTCTCGCACCGGTTGCCACCGGTCAGCGCCCCGGCGGACCCGCACACCGCCGAGCTGATGGCCCGCCTGCGCCAGGCCCGTCTCCAGCTGGGCAGCGCTGCCGAGGGCGACGAGGAGGCGCAGCTGCATTCGCTGGTGGCCTCCCTCGAGGGACGCATCGCCGAGCGGGACTGGTCCACGTCGTCCCGCGAGGGCTCGACCGTTCCTGCTGCTGGGCCGGGAACCGGCTTTGCCGGCACCAGGGCCGCACTCGGTGCCCGGGGCGAGGTCGCGCTGGTCCTGTTCGCCCAGGCCGGCGAGCAGTACGCCCTCGAGGTCGGCGCCCACCGACGCAGCCGACTGCGCCACCTCGGGACGGTCGCGGCGGTCACGGGCCTCGCCGACCGGCTGGTGCGCGACCTTCGGGCCCACGCGTTCGCAGCGGTCAACCCGGCGCTGTCGATCGCCGTGGGTCGCGCCGTCGAGGCGTCCCTGGCCGAGCTCGACCGGGTGGTGTTCGGCGACCTCGGCCTCCCCCGCGGGTTCGGGGTGGTCGTCGCCCCGAGCCGGGGACTGGCCAGCGTGCCCTGGACTGCGCTGCCCAGCCTGGCGGGACGCGCCGTCACGGTCGCGACCTCGCTGACCCGCTGGGCGATTCCCGAGCCACCGTCCGACGGTCCGACGACCGTGGCCGCCCTCGCCGGCCCCGGCCTGCACCGCGCGGTCGCCGAGGCCCGCGAGGTCGCTGCCGCCTGGGGAGGCTCCGGCGCCGCCACCCTCGAGGGGCCCGCCGACAGCCGGCAGCTCGTCGACGCCCTGGGGCGCGACACCGTCGTCCACGTCGCCGCCCACGGGACGCACGAACGGCAGAACCCGTTCTTCTCCTCGCTGCACCTCGCCGACGGCCCCGTCTTCGCCCACGAGCTGCCGCGACCGCTGCGGTCACGGCACGTCGTGCTGTCGGCCTGCGACGTCGGACAGTCCGACCTGCGCCCCGGCGACGAGCCGTTCGGCCTCACCGCGGCCCTGCTCTCGCTCGGCGCCCGCAGCGTCGTGGCCGGGGTCGCGCCCGTGGCCGACGAGGTCGCCGAGGCCGCGATGGTCGACTACCACCGCCAGCTGAGCAGCGGCGTGCCCGCGGCCCGGGCCCTCGCGGCGGCCGTGGCCGAGCACCCGGGGGCGCGGGCGTTCTGCCTGTATGGCGCCGACTGGGCAGCGCCGCATACCCCCGCCTGATCCGCGCCACGACGCGAACTGATCACAGTGAGCGGCCAGCGTCGCCGGCCCTGGCCACGCACCGCGCGAACTGATCACAGTGAGCGGCCAGCGTCGCCGGCCCTGGCCACGCACCGCGCCAAGTGATCACAGTGAGCGGTCGGCGCTGCCGACGAACGGGACCAGCTCAGATCCACATCGCGGGGTCCTTGAACATCGCCTCGTACGGGTCCTCGCGGCCTGCGGGGAAGCGGATCACCGCGGGGATGCCCGTGGCGATCGCCCCGGCCGGGACGTCCTTGACCACGACGGAGTTGGCGCCGATCTGGACGTCGTTCCCGATGTGGACGGGCCCGAGCACGCGAGCGCCCGCACCGATCGTCACCCGGTCGCCGACCGTGGGATGGCGCTTGACCTTCGCCAGCGAACGACCGCCCAGGGTGACCCCGTGGTAGAGCATCACGTCGTCGCCGACCTCGGCGGTCGCGCCGATGACGACCCCCATGCCGTGGTCGATGAAGAACCGTCGACCGATGGTGGCACCGGGATGGATCTCCACCCCGGTGAGCGAACGTGCCAGCGTGGACAGCAGCCGGGCGACCGGCTTGGTCGCCCCTCCGCGAAGCCAGAGTCGGTGCGCGGCGCGGTACGCCCAGATGGCGTGCAGGCCGGGCGAGTTGAACGCCAGGTCGAGCCGCGAGGCAGCCGCGGGGTCGCGCGCGATCGCCGCATCGAGGTCGTCGACGATGCGGCTTCGCGCGCGTCGCGCGTAGAGGGCCAAGGTCACGAAGGTCGCGCCGCCCGTCAGTCGAGGAGGTCGGAGAAGAGGATGGTGGACAGGTACCGCTCACCGAACGACGGGATGATCACGACGATCGTCTTGCCGGCGTTCTCGGGACGACGAGCCACCTGGTCCGCGGCCGCGAGCGCAGCACCGGACGAGAGCCCCACGAGCAGTCCCTCTTCGCGAGCCGCTCGACGCGCCCACTCCACCGAGGTCTCGGCGTTGATGTCGATGACCTCGTCGTAGATGTCGCGGTCGAGGATCTCCGGGACGAAGTTGGCGCCGATGCCCTGGATCTTGTGCGGACCGGGCTGTCCACCGTTGAGAATCGCCGACTCCTCGGGCTCCACGGCGATCATCTGCAGGCCGGGCTTGCGCGGCTTGAGGACCTGGCCGATTCCGGTGATCGTGCCACCGGTGCCGATGCCGGCTACGACGATGTCGACCTCTCCGTCGGTGTCCTTCCAGATCTCCTCCGCGGTCGTCCTGCGGTGGATCTCGGGGTTGGCCTCGTTGGCGAACTGGCGCGCGAGCACCCCACCGCGCTCGGCGGCGATCTCCTCGGACCTGGTGATCGCGCCCTTCATGCCGAGCGCTCCCTCGGTGAGGACCAGCTCGGCGCCATACGCGCGCAGCAGTGCCCGCCGCTCCTTGGACATCGTCTCCGGCATCGTCAGCACGACCTGGTAGCCGCGTGCCGCACCGACCATCGCGAGCGCGATGCCGGTGTTGCCCGACGTCGCCTCGATGATCGTGCCGCCGGGCTTCAGCTGCCCGGACGCCTCTGCGGCGTCAACGATGGCGACACCGATGCGGTCCTTGACGGAGGAGGCGGGGTTGTAGAACTCCAGCTTCGCGGCCACCGTGGCGTCGCTGCTGATGAGGCGGTTGATCCGCACCAGCGGGGTGTTGCCGATGAGCTGGGTCACGTCGTCGTGGATCGGCATGCGCCTCTACTTTCGGTATGCCGCGGGCTCACCTGGAGCGCGGTCGTGGGGCAGTCTCTGGTGTCAGCGAAGAACCGGTTATGGATATTCCAACAGATGCTTATGTCAAGTGCAATGTGCCCCTGCTCCGGAGCCGGAAGCCGGACATGGACCGACGCGCACCCGGACGCGGACTCGGCCGGCCGGCTGGAGGTGACGCCACGCGGTTGAGCCCGGTCACACAGCGGTGAGCGGGCGCTTACCGGCCAGTAGAGTGACGGCCATGTCTGCGCTCCAGGTCATCGCGCTCGTCGTCTGTGCAGTGGTCGCCCTCGTGGGGATCGCCCTGTTCGCACGGGTCATCCGGCAGTTCCTGTCCGTCTTCCGCCTCGGCCAGCCCGATGCGACCCGCACGGGTGACAAGGGCACGCGGACGGTGACGCTGCTGCGCGAGTTCCTCGGGCACACCCGCATGTCGAGGCTGCCGGTCGTGGCCGTGGCGCACTGGTTCACGATGATCAGCTTCGGTGTGCTGTTCCTGACGCTGGTCAACGCGTTCGGGCAGCTGGTCAAGCCCGACTTCGCACTCCCGCTGATCGGGCACTTCTTCCCGTACGAGTGGGTCACCGAGTTCTTCGCCTGGACCGGCCTGCTCGGCATCGTCGCGCTGATGGCGATCCGGCAGAAGAACCACCCGCGCAGCGCCGCCGGCGAAGGCGGGCGCCGGTCGCGGTTCTTCGGCTCCAACTTCTGGCAGGCCTACTACGTCGAGCTGACCATCCTCGGCGTGACGATCTGCATCATCACCCTGCGTGCCCTGGAGTACGCCCTCGGGCAGGCGACCGGTGACGAGCACGCGACCGCACTGCACTACCCGCTCACGGCGTGGCTGGGTGCCGGGTTCGGCGGCTCGGTCGCCGCGCTGGAGACCACCATCGTCGTGGTCGCCGCCGTCAAGATCCTGATCTCGTTCGCCTGGATGATCACCATCTCGCTCGTGCCGACGATGGGGGTCGCGTGGCACCGGTTCCTGGCGTTCTTCAACATCTTCCTCAAGCGCCACCCGGACGGCCGCACCTCCCTCGGTGAGCTCCAGCCGCTCATGGTCCAGGGCGAGCCGGTCGACTTCGAGAACATCGAGGAGCTCGACGAGGACGCGGCGCTCGGCGTCGGCAAGGTCGAGGACTTCACCTGGAAGGGCCTGCTCGACTTCTCCACGTGCACCGAGTGCGGACGCTGCCAGTCGCAGTGCCCGGCGTGGAACACCGAGAAGCCGCTGTCGCCCAAGATGCTCATCATGACCCTGCGCGACCACGCGCACGCGAAGGCCCCGTGGCTGCTGGCCTCGGAGTCCGAGCGCGAGTCGCTGGGGGCGCAGACCACAGCTCTGGCCGAGGTGCCGCTCATCGGCGACACCGGGTACGACATCCGCAACCCCCTCGCGGCATACAACCCGCACGGGCCCGACGCGGTCATCGACCAGGACGTCCTGTGGTCCTGCACCACGTGTGGCGCCTGCGTCGAACAGTGCCCCGTCGACATCGAGCACGTCGACGCGATCGTCGACATGCGTCGCTACCAGAACCTCATCGAGAGCGCGTTCCCCAACGAGCTCAACGGCTTGTTCAAGAACCTCGAGAACAAGGGCAACCCCTGGGGTATGGCGGCGCGGGCCCGCCTCGACTGGGCCAAGGACCTGCCCTTCCCCGTCAAGATCCTCGGTCAGGACGTCGACTCGGCCGACGACGTGGACTACCTGTTCTGGGTGGGCTGCGCCGGCGCCTACGAGGACCGGGCCAAGAAGACCACCCGCGCGGTGGCCGAGCTGCTCGACCAGGCCGGGGTCACCTTCGCGATCCTCGGTGACGGCGAGTCCTGCACGGGCGACTCGGCGCGTCGGGCGGGCAACGAGTTCCTCTACCAGATGCTGGCGCAGCAGAACGTCGAGACGCTCAACGAGGCCGGCGCGACCAAGATCGTCGTGACCTGCGCGCACTGCTTCAACACCATCAAGAACGAGTACCCGCAGCTCGGCGGCAGGTACGAGGTGGTCCACCACACCCAGCTGCTCAACCGCCTCGTGCGGGAGAAGAAGCTCGTCCCCGTGGCGCGTCCCGCCGACGCCCCCGGCAAGTCCTCGGCGAAGGACGTCGCCTCGACGGCGGAGACCGTGACCTACCACGACCCCTGCTACCTCGGTCGCCACAACGGCGTCTACGCCCCGCCGCGCGAGCTGATCGGCGCCCTGCCCGGTGTCGAGCTCAAGGAGATGGAGCGCACCAAGGAGAAGTCGTTCTGCTGCGGCGCCGGCGGCGCGCGCATGTGGATGGAGGAGAAGCTCGGCACGCGGATCAACACCAACCGCACCGAGGAGGCCATCGCGACCGGCGCCGAACGGATCGCCATCGGCTGCCCGTTCTGCCGGGTGATGCTGTCCGACGGCCTGACCGCCAAGCAGTCCGAGGGCCAGGCCGAAGAGGTCGAGGTGGTCGATGTCGCGCAGATGCTGCTCGCCGCGGTCAAGCGCGGTGGCGACGACATCCCCGCCGAGGCGCCGACCAGCGAGCCCACCCCCGTCGCCTAGCCGAGCACGCGCCATACCCGCTCCACCCCCTCCACCCCTGCCCCACCCCCTGCCCCCCCTCCCCCCGTTCCCTAACCTTTGCTAGCAAGGGTTAGCGAACTGTGGACACCTTCTACGGTGTCCGGATTCCCCCAAGGTTTGCTAGCAAAGGTTGCAGAAACGGGGCGCGGGGGCGGGGGCGGGGCGGGGGCAGAGGTCGGGGGCGCGAGCGGGGGTCAGGGGCGGGCGTCGGCCTTGAGGAGTGCGCGTTCGTCGAGGATCCGCGCCTCCTCGGGTGGCGGTGCGGCACCGCCGTGGGAGGCCGGCCACCACCAGGCCGTATGCGGCGTGGCCGGCTTCTGCGGGTACGTGCTGACGAGCTGCTCGACCAGCTCGGCCAGCACCCCGTGCAGCCGGGTGGTCAGCGCATCGGCGTCCTCGCCCGGCAGCGGGCTGATCGGGTCGCCGACGAGCACCTGCACCGCCCGCCCACGGCGCAGGCTGAGCCGCCCGTCGACGGTGTAGATGCGGTGGATGCCCCAGTGCGCCACCGGCACGATCGGCGCCCCGGTCGCCAGGGCCAGGTAGGCAGCGCCCCGCTTGAGGTCCGCGCGGTCCTTGACGACGAACGCCCGACCGATCGTGGCCTCCGGGTAGATGCCGACGACCTCCCCGGCCCGCAGCGCGCGCAGGGCACTGCGCGCGGCGGTCTCCCCGTGGGCGCGGTCGACCGGGATGTGGCGCATGCCGCGCAGCAGCTGACCCGACACGGGTGCGTCGAACACGGACTGCTTCGCCATGAACCGCACCAGCCGTCCGCGGGTCCCGACCAGCCCGACGAACATGAAGTCGATGAAGCTGCTGTGGTTGGCCGCGACGAGCACCGGTCCCGTCGCGGGCAGCCGGTGCGCACCCGACGACATCGATCCGCAGCCCGAGGAGCCGGAACAGGCCGTGGCAGACGCGGATGACGAGGCGGTAGGTGAGGTCGGGCACGACGGTTGTTCGGAGCGGAACCCGGTCGCGCCTGCCGGTGGATAGGGGGTCGATCAGGCCATCTCGGAAATCAGGGCGGCGAGCTTGGCCCGGGTGCTGATCTCGAGCTTGCGGTAGATGTGGGACAGGTGCGCGTCGACGGTGCGCGGTGAGACGAACAGCTGCTCGGCGATCTGGCGACTGGTCAGCCCCTCGGCCACCAGCTCGGCCACGGCCCGCTCGGCCTTGGTCAACACCCCCAGCGGCGAGACGACCTCGGGTTCGTCCCCTGACGCGAGGTCGGTCACCGCGGCCAGCCCGGCCGGGGTGAGGTGGCCATCGGCGACCCAGCTGGAGGGGCAGTCCCGTGGTGAGCCCGCGACATACGGGACTCCCGGCCGCGCGCGGCCCACGGCTGCGCGCGGCACCCGCAGCGCTGCCGCGACTCCCGCCAGCTGGCGGTATGCCGTCGTGCCCGGCTCCGCGCCAGCAGCCAACCCGTCCAGGGCATCAGCCGCGCGCAGGGGCATGGGGATCTCCGCAGCGCGGCGCAGGGCCGACAGGTACGAGGGCCGGGCCTGGGCCGGGTCCCCGAGGGCCATCAAGGCGTCGCCGACCAGGAGCCGCCCCTCGACGCCGTCCCGACCCAGCCGACTGCTGTCGGCCAGGACGACGGTGTCGGCGGCCCGGCCCGCGGCTCGGCTGAGGTCGCCGGCGAGGAGCAGCTCGCGGGCGTCCTGGAGCTGGACCACCAGCCGGATCGCCCACGGGAGGTTCACGAGGTCGACGGGGAGGGCGGCGCTGGGGCGACCGGTGACCAGCCGCACCACGGTGTCGGCGAGCAGGGCGATGCGATCCTCGTGGATCTCCTGGGCCTTGGCGCGCGCATACAGGGCAAGCGACTCCGCCTCGACGAGCCGCCCCTGCTCCCACGCCACCTTGGCCTGCAGGGTGCGCGCGGACAGGGCGATCCACCTCTCGTCGGCGGGTGGCGCGTCGACGACCAGGGCGGCGAGGCGTTCGGCCTCGGCGAGGTCACCGCTGGCGACGCAGACGTCCATCAGGGTGCGGCGCACCTGGCGCACGACGTACGGGTCACCCTGGCCGAGGAGCAAGGTGCGCTCCGCGTCCGACCGGGCTTGGGCGAGGTTGCCGGCGTCGAGGTGCATCTCGGCGCGGATGGCTGCGTTACGGGCCAGCTCCAGGTTGCGGGCCCCGTCGTCGAGGCTCGAGGCGTGCTGTTCGGCGCGGTCGAGCAGCCGCAGCCCCTCGTAGGTGCCGCGGACCTCCGAGGCGCAGATGCCTGCCCTCCTCGCGAGCTGCGACCCGATGCTGGCGGGTCCGTCGCCACTGTCGAGCACTGCCTCCAGCAGGTCGACGGCTTCCCTGGCGCGCATCGCGGTGTAGAGGGAGGAGAAGGCACGGTTCGCGAGGTCGTACGCCTCGGGCAGCCGCCCCTGGTCGGCAGCGGCGTGCCGCACCGCCGCCGTCACGAGCGGCATCTCACCCAGCCACGGGGCATCGGCCGCGCCGGTGTTGTGCCCGGCGGGGACACTGCGCTCGACCCAGCGCAGCAGGCCGTCCATCGCCGCCGCCTCGTCCACGGTGCCGCGGGCCAGCTCACGCCCCACTTCACGCAACGGCGGCAGCATGTCGAACTTGCCGTCGGACTGCACCTCCACGAGGCTGCGGCGAGCCAGGGCGGACGCGAGCTGCACCGCCGCAGGCCGAGACACCTCGCAGATGTCGGCAAGGGCGTCGAGGCTGACCGGACGACCGATGACCGCGAGCCGTCGAAAGCAGCAGCGCTGGGGTTCGTCGAGCAGGTCGTAGGACCCGCGCACCGCTTGGGCCATCGTCCCGGCCGGTGACACGTCGCTCACGCCGATGAGCGCGATCTGCACGGCGAGCTGCTCGATGAGCGAGGGAAGGCCACCACTGGCGCGCAGCAACCGGCGCAGGGTGCGGTCGTGCTGGGCGATGTCGACGGTCTGGCCGCCGGCGGCCGCGACCCGGGCAAGCAGCAGCTCGACGGCGACTCCCTCGAGCGGACTGGCCGCCGCCGGGACGGGCAGGGGCGCAAGGCGCAGGACGTTCTCATGGGCCCGGCCGGCCACGGTCGTCGCGGTGCACAGCAGGCGGAACGTCGCCGCGTCCTCGACCAGGTCGTCGATGATCTCACCCAGGCCGTCGATCGAGTCGACGCCGTCGAGGACGAGCAGGAGGTCCTCCCCGTCCAACGCCCGCTTGAGGGCCTTGACCGTGGAGTCACCGGGGGCCACCTCGGCATCCAAGGCGTCGAGGCACGCCGTGACGAGGGTGTCCGAGGTCGGGTGCGTGTGCCCCGTGACCCAGGCGGTCCTCGTCGCGGACGCGGCCACGTGTCGGGCGACGAGGGTCTTCCCACAGCCGGGAGCGCCGGTCAGGGTCACCCATCGGTGGCTCCCGAGGAGCAGCCGGAGGCGATCGATGACTTCGTCGCGCCCCACGCACGGTGTCAGCACAAACTCAGGCTATCGAGACGCTCCGACCAATATCAGTGGTTTTACCGATGCTCCTGGGCCAGGCGCACCGACATTCTTGGTCTCGACACGAGCAGGAGCTGTGGCCGCGCCAGACGTGGGGGCGTGTCCCGTGGCCACGGCAGCCTTCTTGTGGGCAGTTCGACTGAGGCCGAGTGCCGTCCGGGGGGGACGACACCCGGCCTCAGTCGTGTCCCACGCACCTCGGCAGCACGACGCGAGGCACCCCGGCCGCAGCCGGGATGCCTCGCGTTCGTGCAGGTGGTGTGGAGACCGAAGGTCAGCTGAGACCGTTCTTGGACAAGAACTCCTTGGCCACCGCGTCGGGGTCCTTCTTGTCCGAGACGACCTCCTTGAGGAGGGCCGACAGCGTGGGGGTGTCGAGCTTGGCCGACACCGCGTTGAGCGCACCCTCGATGGTGGGGTTGCTCTTGCTCTTGGTGATCAGCGGGACGACGTTCTGGGAGGCGTACATGTTCTTCGGGTCCTCGAGGGCGACGAGGTCGTTCTCGGCGATGCTCGGGTCGGTGGTGAACATGTCACCGGCGTCGATCTGGCCGTTCTTCAGCGCCGCCAGGGTCAGCGGGCCGCCGGCGTCCAGCGGACGGAACTGCTTGAACTCCAGGCCGTAGATCTTCTTGAACCCGGGGATGCCGGTGAGACGGGTCTTCCACTCCGGCGGGCCACCGACGGTGAGGTCCTGGGCCTTGCCCTTGAGGTCGGCGATCGACTTCACGCCGAGCTCGTCCGCGCGGGACTTCTTCATCACCAGCGCGTCCTTGTCCTCGGCCGCGGACTTTTCCAGCACGGTCAGCGTCTCGGGGACCGCTGCCTTGAGCTCGGCGTAGACGCCTTCGGGGTCGGTCGCCGTGGCGTCCTTGTTGAAGTACTGCGCCAGCACGCCGGTGTACTCGGGGATGAGGTCGATCGAGCCGTCCTGCAGGGCCGGGATGTAGGCCTCGCGCGCACCGATGTTGAGCTTCTTGGTGACCGTGATGCCCTTGGCCTCCAGGGCACCTGCGTAGATCTCGGCGAGGAGCGCGCTCTCGGGGAAGTCGGCGGAGCCGACGGTGATGCTCCCGCCTTCGGCGCTGCCCGACGAGGAGCTGCTGCTCGGGGCGAGCGGGTCACCGCCGGAGTTGCCGCACGCCGCGGTGGCCATCAGGGCCGCAGCGGTGGCGATGGTCAGGGTGATGCGACTCAGCTTCACGGTCCTGCTCCTCAGTGTGGTGAACTCGACGAGTCAGGTGGACTCGACGAACGGGGTGAACTCGGGGTCAACGGGCCGGAGCGTCAACGGTACGCCCGCTGGTGTCAATCTCTACATCGACAGGGGTATTCCCGGCCGTCTCCTCGCCGATCGATCGACCGGAACGCGACGCCCCGATCCGGCCGCCGCCGATGCCCGGGGAAACGAAGAACCGCTGCACCAGGGACAGCACGAGGTCGATCAGCAGGGCCAGCACGGCGACCAGGAGCGCACCGGAGGCCATCTGTGGGAACTCGCGGATCTTCTGCCCGTCGATGATGAAGCGTCCCAGGCCACCGGTGCCCGCGATGGCCGCGAGGGTGGCCGTGGCGATGACCTGCAGCGTGGCCGAGCGGACTCCGGAGAAGATCAGCGGCAGGGCGCACGGCACCTCGACCTGGCGCAGGACCTGCATCCCCGTCATGCCCATGCCCTTGGCGGCGTCCCGCGCAGCGGGGTCGACGCCTTCCACCCCGGAGTAGGCGCCGGCCATGATCGGCGGGATCGCGAGCACGACCAGGACGATCGAGCGAGGGCACGAGGAAGGCGGAGTCGCCGGCCAGCTTCGGGAACAGCCACAGGACCATGAGGTAGAGCAGGCCGAGACTGGGTATGGCGCGGGCAGCGCCAGCGAGGTTGACAGCCACGAACCGGCCACGGCCGGTGTGCCCGATGGCCAGGCCCGCGGGGATCGCGATGAGGCACGCGCCCACCATGGCCAGACTGGAGTACCAGAGGTGTTCGACGGTGCGCGTGGGGATGCCGTCCGACCCGGACCAGTGGGTCGGGTCGAACAACCAGTCGAAGATGGAGGGGATCATGCCTTGGCTCCCGTCGCGCGAACCCACGGCGTGAAGGCCCTCGTGAGGACGATGATGACGCCGTCGAAGACCAGTGCGAGGACGATGCAGCCGACGATGCCGACGATCAACGGGTCGTAGAAGTTGCGGCTGAAACCGTCGGAGAAGAACAGCCCGAGCTGGGGGACGCCGATGACGGTTGCGACGCTGGCGATGCTCACGTTGCTCACGGCAGCCACCCGCAGGCCCGCCGAGATCACCGGGACTGCGAGCGGCAGGTCGACGGCGAAGAACCGCTTCACCGGTGTGTAGCCCATCGCCGTCGCGGACTGCTTCACGTGGTCGGGCACGGCACCGAGGCCGTCCGCAACGGTCCGCACGAGCAGCGCCAGCGTGTAGAGGGTCAGGCCGACGACCACGTTGATGGGGGAGAGGATGCTCGTGCCGATGATGGCCGGCATGAGGACGAAGAGCGCAAGGCTGGGGATGGTGTACAGCAGGCCGAACCCGGCGATGAAGGGGACGAACAAGGGCTTGTAACGACGGGCCATCCAGCCCAGCGGCAAGGCCAGCAGGAGGCCGATGACCAGCGGCAGCCCGGCGAGATAGGCGTGCTGCAGCGTCCGCGTCCAGACCTCGTCGAGGTGGTCGATGAACCAGGTCATGGCAGGTCCTCAGGCTCCCGAGGTCTGGGGGGCGCCGGGTCGCTGCGGGTCCTCGAGCTCGGGACGGTCGGTCTGCTCGATGGCGGTGAGCACCTCGTGGGCGCGGACCGTGCCCACGAGGGCGCCGGAGTCGTCGACGATGACGCCGCGACGGCTCGGGCTGGACAGTGCGGCGTCCAGCGCTGCGCGAAGGGGGCCGCTGGCCTGCGCCACCGTGCCGCCGCGGTGCAGCACCTCGGTGGTGACCTCACCGGCGATGCGCTTCGGCTCGACCCAGCCGAGGGGGTGGTTGCCCTCGTCGACGACCAGGACCCAGTCGGTGTCGATGCCCTTGACGGTCTCGCCCATGGCGACGGTGTGCTCGGACGCGAGCGGCAGGCGCGGGGTCGGCTGGAACGACAGCGCGCGATAACCACGGTCACGTCCGACGAAGTCGGCGATGAAGTCGTCGACGGGGTGCGACAACAGGTAGGCCGGCTCGGAGACCTGGGCCAGCGTGCCACCCACCCTGAGCACGGCGACCTGGTCACCCAGCTTGATGGCCTCGTCGATGTCATGCGTGACGAAGACGATGGTCTTGCCGAGTTCTCCCTGCAGGCGCAGGAACTCGTCCTGCAGCTGCTCGCGCACGACCGGGTCCACGGCGCTGAACGGCTCGTCCATCAACATGACCGGCGGGTCGGCGGCCAGCGCCCGGGCCACCCCGACCCGCTGCTGCTGGCCGCCCGAGAGCTGGGCGGGGTAGCGCTTGGCGAACGCCGGGTCGAGGCCGACGCGCTCGAGCAGCTCCAGTGAACGCTTCTCGGTCTCGCGCCGGTCCATGCCGAGCAACCGGGGCACGGTGCCGACGTTGTCCAGGACGGTGCGGTGCGGGAACAGGCCGGCGTGCTGGATGACGTAGCCGATGCCGCGGCGCAGCTCGGACTCCTTCATCCGCTTGGTGTCCTTGCCGTCGAGCGTGATGGTGCCCGAGGTCGGGGCGATCATCCGGTTGATCATGCGCAGCGAGGTCGTCTTGCCGCAGCCCGAGGGGCCGACCAGCACGGTGATCTTGCCGGTGGGTGCCTCCAGGCTCAGCTCGTCGACGGCCACGGTGCCATCCGGGTACTGCTTGGTCACCGCGTCGAAGACGATCATGCGAGTCAACCTAATGCAGGGCACCGACCCGCGCAGTCAGGCCGAGACCGGACCGAGACCTCCCCGTGCCGCAGCGGACCGGGCACCCGGACGTGCTGCTCGCGGCGCGATACTGGCCCTGTGGACCACTCCCTGCGACTGGACGGCAGCAGCCTCGACCTCGACGGCCTCCTCCTCGCGGCCGCCGGCACCCAGGCCGCCACCGACCCTGCCGCCCTGGCCCGCGCCAAGGCCTCGCACGAGCTCGCAGCCACGATCAGCGCCGAACGTCCCGTCTACGGCCGCACCACCGGGGTCGGAGCCGCCCGTGAGGAGAGCACGGACTCGGCAGTCGACCACGGGCTGCGGCTGCTGCGTTCGCACGCCGCCGGCTGGGGCGCCGTCGTCCCCGACGACGTGGTGCGGGCTGCGATGGCGGTCCGCGCCAACCAGCTGCTCGCCGGCGGCAGCGGGGCGAGCCCCGAGCTCGCCAGTGCCCTCGCTGCCCTGGTGGGCGCGCCGGCCGCGGACCTTCCGGTCGTCCACCGGTACGGGTCGCTGGGTACCGGTGACCTCACCTCGCTCGCCGAGGTCGGCCTCGCCCTGATCGGCGAGCGTGAGCGCGTCGGCGGGCACCGCCGGGCCGACCTGGCGTTGAGCTCGGCCGATGCCCTGCCGCTGATGTCGTCGAACGCCTTCGCCATCGCCGAGACCGGCCTGCACGCCGCATCGCTGCACGCCCTGGCCCGTGCGGCCGACACGGTCTGCGCCCTCAGCTTCGTCGCCCTGCGCGGCAACCCCGAGGCCGTCAGCACGACGGCTGCCGACGCCACCCCGTTCCACGGAGCGCGCGAGGTGGCCCGCGTGCTGCGCGAGCTGCTTGACGGACAGCCCGGTGAGCCCGCCCACCTGCAGGACTTCTTCGGCCTGCGCACCTGGCCCCAGGTGCACGGCCCGGTCCTCGACACCGTGACCGACCTCAAGGCGGTCGTGGAGACCACCGCCAACACGGCCTCGGAGAACCCGCTCTTCACCGTGGGCGAGGACGGCGGGCGGGTCACGCACCACGGCGGCTTCCACGCGGCATACCTCGTCCTGGCGGTGGACTCCGCGCTGCTGGCCCTCACCCGGTCGGCGCAGGCGGTGCAGTCGCGGGTGAGCCACGTCCTCACCGACTCGGCGAGTGGGCTGCCGCTGTTCCTGGCGGATGACACGGCGGGTTCGTCCGGGGTTCTCATCGCGGAGTACGTCGCCGCCTCGGCCCTGTCCACGATCCGCGGTCACGCCTCCACCCCGTCGAGCGTCCAGACCGCGGGCATGTCGGCAGGCATCGAGGACGACGCGTCGTTCGCGGGCATGGCGGCGGTGCGGCTCGGCGAGGCGACCGCGGCCTACCGGCGGATGCTCGCCGTCGAGCTGGTCTGCGCGGTGCGCGCCATGCGCATGCGCGGGGTCAGCCCGGTGGGTGAGCTCGGCGCGGCGTTCGCGAAGTGCTCCCGGCTCCCCGGGGGCTTCGAGGACAGGGACCTTTCGCCGGAGCTCGTCGTCGCCGAACGGATCGTCGAGGGGTATGCCGTGAGCACTCCTCAGGAGCGCTGACAACGCCGAATACTGTTGCGCTGCAGCGGGGTTGGGTCTGTGGATGAGGGCGGGGCGTTGTCGGTGGTCGCCGATAGTGTTCTTCGTATGGCGATCAGTGCGGACCGTTCGACCCTCACCTGCGGTGACGGTGCACCGCGTCCGGTGCTGGGTGTGGCGACGGAGGCGCGGGACGTGCTGTGCGGCGGGGAGCCGGAGCGGTTGTGGGCGTTGGGCGACGGCGAGGTCGCGGCGGCGTTGACCGCACTCGGTGAGGTGGTGTCTGGGGCGAAGGCGCTGCTGGTGTCGGTGCTGGCCGAGGCCAAACGACGCAGTCTGGGGTCGGGTCAGGGGTGGGGTCCGGTGGACTGGGCGCACGCGATGGCCCCGTTGCTGGCCACGCGGGACCTGTTGGACGCGGACGTGGTTGCTTCGGTGGTCGCCGCGGGGTCGGCGGTCACTGGTGCCGACCACCGGTTGGACGACGTCGTGGCTGCGGTGCTGGGTGCGAGCTCGCCGGACCCTGCCCGGCGGGTGGAGGCGTTGCCGGTGGGCAAGGCCGCCCAGATCTGCCGGTTCCACCGTTCGATCCGGGGCCTGGCCGACCCGGTCGGTCTGGCCGAGGCGACCGCGGAGCTGCTGGGCGCCGCCCGGGGTGCTCAGGGGTGGGACGAACGCAAGCTCGCCGTCGCGATCCGGCGCACCGGTGACGTCGCCCGACCCGACGGTGCGGTCGAACGCGAGGCCGAGGTGCGCCGGGCGCACCGGTCCCTGGTCAAGGGGCCCGGCCCGGTCGGCATGTGGCGCTACACGTTGGTGCTGGACGAAGAAGGCGCAGCGATCATCGACGGTGCGGTCGACGCGTTGGCCAAACCCCGACGCGACGCCGACACCGGCGACCTGGACTGCCGCACCCCGGCCGCCCGACGCGCCGACGCACTGCTCGACCTGGTGTCCCGCGCAGTGTCCGCCCCGGACGGGGTCCCGCGCCAGGCCAAGACGTCGCTCGTGGTGACCATCAGTCTTGACGCCCTGCAGGGTCGGTGCCGCGGAGCCGGGGTGACGATGGACGACGAAACCCTCACCGTCGGCACGGTGCGCCGGTTGGCGTGCGACGCCCAGGTCATCCCCGTGGTCCTGGGCACCAGCGGGGAGATCCTGGACCAGGGCATGGCCAGGCGGCTGTTCGACCGGGCCCAAATCCGGCATTTGTGGCTACGAGACCGGCACTGCACCTTCCCGCGCTGTTCCAAACCCGCAGCATGGACCGACGCGCACCACCTGGTCCACTGGGCCGACGACGGACCGACCGACCTCGACAACGCCGCCCTGCTCTGCCGGGCCCACCACAGCATCGTCCACACCCACCGGTACGGCGCCCGAATCACCCACGGACCGTCCGGCAGCGGTGCCGGCCCCGGCAGCAGTGGCAACGACAGGCCCCGGGTGGAGTGGGACCTGACCACCGACTCCTACGACACCACCCTCACCGAATGGCGACAACGCACCCGACCTCAGCCCCGCCCCCTACCCGCCACCGGCTGAGCGGGCGATGCGGGACGTCCAGGGGACCCCGACGACGTTCAGCGTCAGTGGGACTGGTGCTCGTCCTGTCCCAGACGGGCCGTCTGCTCGACGAGCAGGTGCTGCACGAGGTAGTCGGCGGACCGCTCGTGCCAGTAGGTGGCCCTGCGGAGCATCGCGTGGGTGTCGTTCTCGATGCGCTCGTACGTGACGTCGACACCGAGCCGATCCATCGCGGTCGCCATCGACCGGGAGGCTCTGGCCGAGGTCATCCGGTCGAGCGAGCCGTGCAGGACGAGCAGGTGCAGGTCGGGGTGGGAGCGGGCTCGGTCGGGTCCTTCGACCCAGGGGGCGAGGGTGACGATGGCGTGGATCCGCTCGTCGTCGGCGAGGTGCAGGGCAACCCTGCCGCCCATCGAGTGCCCGAGCAGACCGATCGGCACACCGGGGTACTTGGCCGAGATCTGCTCCAGCGCCAGGCGGGTGTCGGCGAGCGGGCTGGCGTCTGCGCCGTTCCAGCCGCGGACGGCATACCGCAGCTCTGCCACGGCGACCTCGCCCTCACCGGCGCGCCCGACCGCCTTGGCGAACGGCCCCATACGCAGGACTGCTCCGTGCCACGGACGGACCGGGCCACGACCCTTGGAGCGCCCCCCGTGCAGCACCAGGACGATCGCGCGGGGGTTCTCGACCTCGGTGGGCCAGAGCAGGCGGGCGGCGGGCATCGGCGTGGTTCTCCTCGTGCAGGGGGTGGTGTCTGCTGTTCGACGCCGCGCCTTCGACGGATGGCTCCAAGGCGTCCTGCAGTCCAACGCCGATGACCCCGGTCCTATGCCGTGGCCCTCGTCACCAAGCGCGCGGGGGGACCCTCAGACGTCGGTGGTGCGGAAGCTCTGGAACGAGCGGCTCGCGGTGGGGCCGCGCTGGCCCTGGTAGTGCGACCCGTACTTGGCGCTGCCATAGGGGTTCTCGACGGGCGAGGACAGGCGGAAGAAGCAGAGCTGGCCGACCTTCATGCCCGGCCACAGCTTGATCGGCAGCGTCGCCACGTTGCTGAGCTCGAGGGTGACGTGACCGGTGAAGCCGGGGTCGACGAAGCCGGCGGTCGCGTGCGTGAGCAGCCCGAGGCGACCCAGGCTCGACTTGCCCTCGACGCGGGCGGCGACGTCGTCGGGCAGCGTGACCGCCTCGTAGATCGACCCGAGGACGAACTCACCGGGGTGCAGCACGAACGGTTCGCCGCGCTCCACCTCGACCAGGCGCGTCAGGTCGGGCTGGTCCTCGGCCGGGTCGATGTAGGGGTACTTGTGGTTGTCGAACAGCCGGAAGAAGCGGTCGAGGCGCACGTCCACGCTCGACGGCTGGACCATCTCGGGGTCCCACGGGTCGAGCACGACCCGTCCGGAGTCGATCTCGGCCAGGATGTCGCGGTCGCTGAGCAGCACGTGCCGAGACTAATGGGTCGGTATGCCGCGTGGCCGGGTACGTCAGCCCGTGGCCCCCGCAGCGAGGCGACGCTGGGCGACGACGACGTGCTGGGCGACCCCGCCGGCCATGGCCAGCCCGATGAGCAGCACGGCCAGCGGCATCTCGAACCCCAGCGCAGCGATGACCAGCACGGCGGCCGACAGGACCACTGCCGGCACCGTGGTCCGCGGGTCGCGGTCGGCTGCCGCGTGCAGGATCGCCAGCACCAGGGCGTAGACGACGAGCGGGACGGCGAGGGCGAAGGCGACGGCCCGCGACGAAGCCACAGCCTCGTGTTCCACGACATCCACCGCGGCGGCGAGTCCGGCCCCGACTGCTGCGACAGCGGCGAAGACGAAGAAGTGGGCGTAGGAGAACACCCACGTCATGGTGCGGCCTTGACCGATGAGGTCGGCGTGCTCGCGCTTGAAGTACAGCCACCACAGCGAGAACACGATGAGCAGGCCACCGACCGCGAGGAGCACGAGGTCGGGCGTCAGGCCACTCCCGCTGCCGCCCTCGGCGGCCGGGACGACGCCGTGGCCGGCGCTGCTGCCCTCGCCGGCCGGCTTGGCGAGGACGCCCTGGATCGCCTGGACGCTGGCCAGGATGACCTCACCGAGGACGATGATCGTGAACAGGCCGTACCGCTCGGCGATGTGGTGCGGGTGGAACGGCGTTGCCCCACCGCGCTGCTCGGCCAACCACGGGACGGCGAGCTCGGCCAGGACGAGCAGCCCGAAGCTGGTGTAGAGCGCCCCGGCGCCGTCCAGGCCGAGCCGCGCGATCCAGAGGATCTGCACGATGGTGATGCCCACGGCATACGTCAGCGCGGTCGCCCGGTGCGGGACGTCTCCCCTGGCCACGCGCAGCCAGAGCGCGACCATCGCCAGGCGCATCACGGCATACCCGGTCACGACGGCCACGGACTGGCCGTCGTCGAACAGGTCCGGCACCCCCGCCGCCAGCAGCAGCGAACCGGCCATGATCGTGAAGGTGAGCAAGCGGTAGACGACGTCGTCGCAGTCGTACGCCGAGGCGAACCACGCGTAGTTCATCCACGCCCACCAGATGGCGAAGAACACCAGGCCGAACCCGATGACCGCGTCGTAGTGCGCCGCCGACAGGCCGTGGTGCAGCTCGGCCGCCGCGCTCGCGATGGCGACCACGAAGACCAGGTCGAAGAACAGCTCGAGCGGCGAGGCGACGCGGTGCGCCTCGTGCGGGTCGCGCGGACCCATGCGGCGCACGAACGGGATGAGGTTGAGGGCGCTCACAGGGCGAGCGTACGACCAGGTCCGACGGGGTGTCCGGTATGCCGCGGGCGTCGGTTAGACTGCCTGCCGCGTCGCCCTTCAGGGCGGCGTCTGCCGGTGTAGCTCAATGGTAGAGCGCCAGCTTCCCAAGCTGGACACGCGAGTTCGATTCTCGTCACCGGCTCCACGTTTTCGCAGGTCAAAGTCCTCGCGCGGCGATGACCCTTCCTGACGACGTGCCCCGTCGGACACCATGGACACCTCGAGCCTGATATTCACGCGTCCGACTGGACGTCTCTTGTCAGGCCTACGACCAGCCCTTTCGTCGGTAGGCGGACACTTCACAGGACTCTGCCCCAACAAGCTTGGCGCGAGGCCCTCAGATGCGTGCACCTGTGAAGATCGGCTTGCGGGACTCCCACGCCTGCGCGCGGCAGTAGACCGGCACGACGTCGATCGGCACATCGCGTTCGACGACTTGGCCACCTCCCTGTGTCTCGCCTGTCCAGACGTCGACCCACTCCCCGGCGGGGAGGTAGGTCGACCAGGTGGTCGCGCCCTCCTGCGTCACGGGGTTGACCAGCAGGTCGGCGCCGAGCATCCACTCGCGCGGATGCTCCCAGACCCGGGCGTCGCAGGGATGGTCGAAGAACAGCGCACGCATCAGCGGGCGGTCGGTGCGGATGGTCTCGGCCACCTGCTCGGTGAGGTAGTCCACGAGCCGCTCACGCAGGTGGGCGAGCTCGCGGAACACCGGCACCACGCGCTCGTCTCCGGTCATCTCGGCGACGTGCCACGGCGTTCGGTCGCGCAGCGGGGGCTGGTGGTGGTTGAACTCCGAGTGGTACTGCATCACCGGCATGAACGCCGAGGCACCGGCCGCCCGCAGGTAGAGCTCCGGGTCGGGCACCGGGCCGGAGAACCCCGCGAGGTCCCAGCCCCAGTAGACGATGCCGCAGGACGCCGCGGTGAGGCCGGCCGTGATGCTGTTGCGGTAGGCCTGCCACGTCGAGTCCTCGTCACCGGCCCAGAAGACGCCGTGCGCCTGCGAGCCGGTGAAACCGCTGCGTGAGAAGGTGACCGGCGCCTTACCGTGCTGGCGTAGGAGGTCCCCGAACGCCTTGGCGTAGTGCACGGGATACAGGTTGTTGCCCTCGTCACCACTGCGGCCGTCGGCATACAACAGGTCGTGGCCCCAGGCGTGCTCGCCGCCGTCGGTCTTGAAACCGTCGATGCCGAGGTCGCGCACGAGGTACTCCCGCTTGGCAGTCCACCAGTCACGGGTCCGCTGCACTGAGAGGTCGGGCATCAGGGACTTCGGGAACCACCAGCCACGGTTGAGGTATGCCGTGCCATCGGCTTCGCGGACCGCGTGGTCCTCCCGGACCATTGCCTCGCCCTCGGCAAGCACCTGTTCGTGGAGGCCGTCCTCGGATGTCGCGGTCTTCAGGAGGGGGATCTGCCAGAGGATGACCTTGATCCCGCGGGAGTGCAGGTCGTCGACCATCGACTTGGGGTCGGGCCAGGCGCCGTCCGCGGCGAAGGCGAAGTCGCTTGCGGAGAAGGGCGATCCGTCAGACCGGGGAGCGTAGGTCGCGTCGCGGAAGAGCATGATGCCCTCTTCGTCACTCCAGGCCTCGATGACGATCACGCCAACGGGGATGTCGAGCTCGCGGTGGGTGTCCATCCGGGCCGTCACAAGGGCCTGGGTGTTCCACTCGTTGCCGGAGGCCCACAGCCTGAACACCCACGAGGGGAGCTCCTCCGCGCGCCCCGCTTCGTCGAGGAAGGATCGCAGCACCGAGGTCGGTTCGCCGTCGTAGAGACCGATGTCGAGCGCCTCGTCGGCCGTGCCACCGAGGGCGACCTCGATGACGAGGCGGTCGGCGTCGGAGGCTCCGACGTCGTACCAGGAACGCCGGGTCGTGCGGACGTGGAAGCCCCACGTCGAGCCGTCGGCACCGACCACGTGCGCGAACGGCATCGGCAGGTAGGTGCGGCCGTGCGCACCCTGCGACTTGTACTGTTCGAAGACGACCGCATCGAGGCGACGACCGCCCTGGTCGAGGTTGTCGAACCGCTCGCCGAACCCGACGACGTGGTCACCCGCCGAGAGGGTCAGGGCGAAGCGGACCCGATGGATCCCGGCGTCGGTGACGAGCCATTCGACCGAGTCGTCGAGCAGCCGCGCGGCGGCCCCTGTGAGGGTGCCGGACAACCCGGCCGGAAGGTCGGTGACCCACTGAGCCGGCGCGACGAAGTACCAGCCGGTGGTCTGGGTCGCGCCGTCGCTGGCGGTGGCATGGAAGCGGTAGCGGTAGCCGGCCGGCACTTCCACGGGTGGGGTCTGCACGGCCCAACCGCCGTCGCCACCGAGGGATGCGGCCTGTGCCGCGGCCAGGTGGCCCTCGCCACCGGCGAGCGCCGCGGCATCCGAGGCATCTCCCGCATGGGGGGCGAGCTCGAGCGTGGCCGGCTCGCCGGAGCCGGCCACCCACTCGCAGGTGACCGACTCGAGGTCGACGAGCGCCTGCACCCCGAGGTGCACCGACTCGCCGGTCATGGGCAGTACGGGGATGCGCTGGTCGAGGGAGGTGGCGTACGGGTGCTCAATGCCGTGGGGACGGTGCACGAGCAGGGCTGCCCCGGTCAGGAGGGCGGCCTCGGTGTGGGTCACGGTGGTCACAGGGATCGTCCTCCGGTGGAGCCGAGCAGGCCGAGTTCATCGGCCAGGATCAGGTACATGCCATGGGACCACAGCAGCGGCGTGGCGACCTCGCCCCAGCGTGCGATCCACTCGGCGCGGGACTCGGGGTGCAGCAGGTGGTCGGGCACCTGCTCTGGCAGCTCGCCGGCAATGGTCGCCTGGCTCGCGATCCAGTGCAGGTGGCGCCGGGCCCCGTCCCGGTCGCCGGCAACGGCGAGGTTCCAGCCGAGCAGGGCCGACAACAGCAGCCACTGGCCGCCCCCGTAGAACACGTCGGCGCGGAACCGGTGCACTCCCCCGTCGACGTCGAGCTCGGCGGCGACCTGGGCGAGCGTGCCTGCGGCGAGCGGACTACCGGGCTCGGCGAGTCGGAACGGAACGACGCAGGACGGCAGCGAGCCGTCGATCGCGGTGGTCCCGAGCCACTTCACGAGGTGCCCGTCGGCCACTCCTTGGCTCAACGCGAGGGCGGCGGCGCCCTGCGACGCCACCCGGGCACGGTTGGTGCGTCCTTCGTCGAGGACACCGGAGTCGGCGATGTCGCGCAGTCCTCCGGCGACGGCGGCCAGGGTCGACACGTGGCGATGCTCGACGTGCTCCTCCCACCAGTCGTAGCAGGCGAGGTCCCAGAAGGCGGCCAAGAAGTCGACCGCCACCTCGATGCCCGGCAGCCACCGGGTCAGGTCGCCTCCGTGCCGCTGCGCATGGGCCCCGAGCGACCAGAGCCAGGTGCCGTAGCCGTCGGTCTGGAAGTCCCACCACGGGTCGGAGCCGTCGAGTCCATCGAAGGTGAACCGCGTGGGGAGCATCCGGGCCAGCGGCACCTCGATGCCACTGGCGGCGTCGGAGACGAGCCCGTCGACCTGCTCGCGTCGCGCGCCCAGGACCCGGCTCACCCAGTCGTGGTAGCGGTCGGCGGAGTCCACGTCGCCGTACCGGGAGACGCCCTCGGCTGTGAACGAACCGTCGCGCAGCCAGGCGTAGCCCCGGTAGGCCGAGAAGGTCGGAGACGCGGGGTAGGCGCCACCCTCGTGCTGGTGCTCGGTGATCACCGCGTGGCTGCGGTGCACCAGCGCGACCAGCTCTTCCGTCGTGGGAGTGGGTCGAAAGGTCTCCGCAGGGATGGTCGCGTTCGTCACGGTCGCGGCCGGCGCGGTCTCGGGCAGGGAAGTCATGTCGTCCAGTCCGGTGGGTGGCGGGTGGGAACGGCTGCCGGGTCGACCAGGGGTTCGACCCGGCAGCCGCCGTCAGAGGTGGGCGGGCCGGCCGGCGGTGGCCGGCCGGACCGCCTCGGGTGCAGCGGTGGGCTACTTGAGCAGGGCGTTGACTGCCTTCTCCGCGTCGGCCATGGCGGCGGCGACGCTCTTGCGGCCCGCGGCGGCGGAGCTGAGCTCCTTGCTCACGGCGTCCTGCATCTCCTGCTGGCGCTCGATGACGGGCGGGAGAACGGTGGCGTCGAGCGAGTCGAAGACGGCCTGGCGGTTGGCGGGCTTGCCGGCGTCGAGGTAGGCGGCGAGCCTGGCCTCGTCGGCGACCGGCGGCAGCTCCCAGCTGGTCTCGAGACGCTTCTGGGCCATCTCGTCCGAGGAGGTCAGGAACGTGATCCACTTCTGCGCGGCGGCCTGGTTCTTGCTCTGCGCGGAAACGACCGCACCGTTGGTGAACATCGCCGAGGCCTTCTCGGTGTTGCCCGGCTCGACCGCGACGTCCCAGTCGAACTTCGCGTCAGCCATACCGGAGAACATCCAGATTCCCGTGTGCCACATCGCGAGCTTGCCGCTCTTGAACAGCTTGCTGTCGAAGTCGGGCGTACCCGCGCCGTCGGCCTCGGTCGGCATGGTCTTGCCGGCCTTGGAGACGAGGAACTCGGCGGCGGCGCGCCCGGCGTCGGAGTTGAACGTCGCCGTCTTCTTGTCGGCACTGAGGAACTCACCACCGGACTGGCCCAGGGCTTTGTAGAACTCGAAGAACGAGATGGGCTGGTAGTCGCCCCAGACCTTCGTGGACTTGTCGGTCAGCTTGGCCGCGGCGGCCTGCTCGTCCTTCCAGGTCCAGTCCGCGGTGGGCTCGGCGACACCGGCTGCCTTGAAGAGGTCCTTGTTGAAGAACAGCACGACGTTGGAGAACGACTCCGGCAGGCCGTACTGCTTGCCCTCGGCGGAGAACGCATCGAGCAACGACGGCTTGTACTTCGCACCCTCGACGCCCTTGAGCTCGGCGAGCGAACCGTTGGTTGCGTAGGTCACGAAGTTCTCGTAGTTCAGCTCGAACGCGTCACCCGCGGTGCCACCGGCTACGGCCGTCTGCAGCTTGGTGAAGTAGTCGTCATACGGCGTGGTCTCGATCTGCACCGTGACGTCGGGATTGGCCTTCTCGAAGGCCGCCTTGATCGCGTCGAGATCCTTCTCGTGCCCGCCGTTGGCAGAGAAGTTCATGTAGCGGACCGTGGTCGGACCACCGGACGTCGCCGCGGCGACGGACTTGGTGGCGGACCCCTGGGCGCAGGCGCCGAGCGCCAGCGCCAGAGTTGCGACGATGGCAGGCGCCACGCTGCGCCTGGCGATGTTGATCATGGTGTTCCTTTCGGTGCCTGCCGCGTTCCGGGTGGCGCGCGGTCGGGGCGGTGCTGGGTATGGAGTGGACTGCGGTGCCGGTTACTTGATGCCCGTGTGGGCGACACCGGCGATGATGTGCCGCTGGGCCAGGAGGTAGACGATCGCGATGGGCAGGATCGAGAAGACCGACCCGGCCATGACGACGTCCCACTCGGTGGTGAACTGGCCCTGGAGCGTGGCGAGCCCCAGCGGCAAGGTCATGAACTCGGGTGAGCGGATGACGACCAACGGCCACAGGAAGCTGTTCCAGCTGCCCATGAACGCGAAGACGGCGACCGTGGCCAGGGCCGGCTTGATCAGCGGCAGAATGATGGTCACAAAGATCCGCAGGTGCCCGGCGCCGTCGATGGTGGCGGCCTCGTCGAGCTCCTTGGGCACCGACTCGACGGCCTGGCGCAGCAGGAACACCCCGAAGGCCGAGGCGATCGACGGCGCCAGCAGCGCCATGTAGGTGTCCTGCAGGTTGAGCGTCTTCATCTCGATGAACAACGGGACGACCAGCACCTGCATCGGCACCATGAGCGTCGCCAGGTAGAGGGCGAAGGCAATGTTCTTGCCCTTGAACGGCAGCCGGGCGAACCCGTACGCCGCCATCGACCCGGTGACGAGCTGCAGGAGGGTGGCGGCGACCGCGACCCACAGGGAGTTCACGACGATCCGCCACATGGGCAGCGTGTCCAGCAGCGTCCGGTATGCCGCCAGCGTCGGGTTCTCGACGAGGAGCGTCGGGCCACCGGCGAGGCTGCCCTCGGGGGTGATCGAGGTGATGACCGTCCAGAGGAACGGGAAGAGCATGACGACCGCCCCGGCGAGCACGGCTGCATACCGCAGGATGCTCAGCGGACGGAATGGCGCACGGTTGGGACCGACCGGGTTCGCCACGTCCGCACCGCGCTGCGGAAGGCGTTGCGGCAGTGGCTGATGCGGATGCCGGAGGCGCTTCGGGAGTGATGAGCTCAGGCATAGTGCACCCACCGGCGTTGGCCACGGATCTGCACCGCGGTGATGAGCAGGATGACGGCGAAGAGGATCCAGGACAGTGCGCTGGCCTCGCCGGCACGGCCATAGCGGAAGGTGAGGTCGTAGATCTGGCCGACCACCACCTGGCTGGAGCCGGACGGACCGCCACCGGTCATGACGTAGACCTGGTCGAAGACCTGGAAGCCGTTGATGAGCGAGATGACGATGACGAAGAAGGTCGAGGGCGACAGCAGCGGGAGGGTGATCCGCCAGAACCGCTGCCAGCCGTTCGCGCCGTCGGCCCAGGCCGCCTCGAGGACGTCCTGCGGGATGGCCTGGAGACCGGCGAGCATGATGACCATGACGAAGCCGAGGTCCTTCCACGCCGAGGAGAGGATGACCGCCGGGAGCGCCCAGTTGGGGTCGGTCCACCAGCCCGGTTCCGGTAGCCCGACGGCCCCGAGGAGGGTGTTGACCAGGCCGTTGGTGGGGTTGAGCAGCCACTTCCAGACCAGCGCCACCACGACCCAGCTCGTCACCACCGGGAGGAAGTACGCCGCGCGAAAGAACGAGCGTCCGGCGAGCTTCTGGTTGAGCGCGAGGGCCAGGCCGAGGCCGCCGGCGAAGACCAGCGGGAGGTAGCCGAGGCAGTAGATGAGCGTGTGCAGGAAGACCGTGCGGGTGCCGGGGTCGGTCAGCAGCGTGCGGTAGTTGTCGAGTCCGACCCACGACATCGGGGAGATGAGGTTCCACCGGTGGAGGCTGACCCACATCGAGGAGATCATCGGCACCGCGGTGAACAGCACCAGTGGGATGGCACTGGGGGCCAGGAAGAACAGCACCCAGCCGAGCTTGCGCCAGCGCGCCCGCCCGGTCATCGGGCACCGGCTGTGGCGACGTCCTGCAGGCGGGCCCGGACGAGCTGGCCCTGGGCGCCGGCGGTGTCGGCGTCGAACGACGACGCGAGCACGAGGCACGCGGCGCCGACGGCCCACTGGCTCTCGGTCCAGGACTCGGTGACGTAGGGGACGCCGCGCCGGGCGGGCATGAGGTGGCGGCGGAACGACTCCTCGAAGCCGGCCTGCCAGAAGGTCCACTCGGTCATGCCCTCACCCATGAGCACGATCAGCTCGGGGTCGAGGATGTGGACGACACCGGAAAGTGCCCTGCCGAGCAGCCGGCCGGCCCCGGCATACACGGCGTGGGCGCGCTCATCGCCCGCGTGGGCGGCGGCGGCGAGCTCGGCCATCCCACCACCGCTGGAGACGACGCCCGCGACGAGGGCTGCGGCGACCAGGCCGCTCTCACCGATGTGAGCCTCGAGGCAGCCGGTGTTGCCGCAGCCGCAGACCGGCCCGTCGACAGTGACAGGAATGTGGCCGATCTCGCCGGCGCCGCCGTAGGCACCGCGGCTGACCGAACCCTGCGTGACGATGCCGCAGCCGATGCCGCGTCCGATGGTGACGACGAGGTAGGAGGAGTGCCGACGGCCGATGCCATAGACGCTCTCGGCGGCGGCCAGGGTGTTGACGTCGTTGTCGACCAGGACGGGCACGCCGAGCGCGTCACGCAGGCGGGGACCGACGGGTGCGCGGTCCCAACCGAGGGTCGGGGCGTCGACGACGCCTGAGGCCTGGGAGTCGACTGCGCCGGGGAGGCCGACGCCGACGCCGAGCAGGTGGCCCTCGAACGAGTCGACCGCCGCGCGAAGGATGTCGCAGAGGGCCTCCAGCGCAGAGGGGTGGGCCGGGTCGAAGGGCACCGTGCGCGAGGAGCGGACCGTGCCGTCGAGGTCGACCGAGACAAGGGCAACGTGGTCGGCGGTGACCTTGGCGCCGATCGCGCCACCGGCGGTGCGGACCAGACCTAGCAACCGGGCCGGGCGTCCGCCCTGGCTGGGCACCGACTCGAGCTCGGCCACGAGCTCGCGGGCCAGCAGCTCCTTGGTCGTCTGGGTCACCGTGGCCGGGCTGACGCCGAG
Organism: uncultured Actinomycetota bacterium; assembly: GCA_963731235.1. Classification (GTDB taxonomy): domain Bacteria; phylum Actinomycetota; class Actinomycetes; order Actinomycetales; family Dermatophilaceae; genus Pedococcus. The sequence continues at coordinate 606,300 of CAVSUT010000019.1, forward strand.
CGAGCGGGCGATCTCGGCGCGCGAGCTCGGTCCGCGAGTGCCCAGCAGGCCCAGCACCGCGGCGCGCACGAGATCCCCTCGCGTGGTCCCCTGGCCGTTCTGAGACATCGTCGGCTCATCCCTTTGTTTGCTACTAAATTTAGGAGGAACGTAAGCCCTCTCGGGAGTCGAGTCAAGGACTTTCGACGAATTGCCCCGGGACCGGTCCCAGACCGTGACCTTGGCAGCCGGACCTGCGCCCGGATCTCCGCCACGAGACCTCCACCCGAGCGAATCTGGCTGCAGCCCAATGGGGTTCGCCGAGCTCCTCCGCGCCTTACCCGTGCCAGGGGCGCGGGTGAGGCCCCGTCAGGGACTGGGGGGCCTCGGTCGTGGGCACGGCGCAGGTCCGTATGGCGTCAGAACGCGCCGCTGGTCCCCGTTCCCGGTCCGGTGGCCGGGGTGGTGAACGACGAGTTCGCCCCGGGCTGCCACGCGTCTCCGGTGTTCGGGAAGTTGGCCTCCTGCCGCTTGACGCACTTCCACTCGATGGCCGTGGCCGGCGGCAGGCCGGTGATGGTGCCGGTCCATGTCGGGTAACTCGTCGCCGAGAGCTTCACGGCACTGGCGACCGACCAGGCGCCGAGCTGCGGGGCGCTGCCGACGGCATACACCGACTGGCCCGTGGTGGTCGTGCCGTTGGTGCAGGTGAAGGTCTGGGAGACCAACGCCTGGCCGAGCGTGAAGGCGAACGTCTTGGCGGACGTGACCGCCAGGGAGGCCGACTTCGCGACGACGAGGTTGCCGCCGGCGTTGTACCAACCGCTGCCTGCCGCGTCGAACGCCGCCCTGTTGGCCAGCTGCGTCAGGGCGGAGCCGTTGAGCGAGACCGCCGACGCCTGGGTGTCGGCGACGAGCTCGACCACGTTGGTCCGGCTCGTCGGCGCCCCGGTGTAGGTGCCCGAGGAGGCGGCGACCGTTACCGTGGCGGTGTTGCCGTTACGGCTCTGGCTGAGCAACGTGGTCCGCTTCGCGCCGGTCTGGTAGCCCGTCGACGCCCCGTCGTCCTCGGCGAGGCTGAATGAGCTGGCCGTGGCGTCGGAGTAGACGCGAGCGGTGAGCTCGCCACGGGTAGTCCCGTCGGTGCGCTTGCCAACGGCGTTCATCGTCTTGTCGTCGACGAACATCTTGGGCAGGATCGCGCCGCCCCGTGCGTAGGCCGGGAGCTGGAAGGCGCCGTTGACCCACAGCGGCACGTCGTTGACCCACTGGCCGGTGCTGACCGTCTTCAGGTTGGTGCGGTAGTCGAACCACGTGCCGGCCGGCAGGTACATATTGCGCTTGCGCTCACCCGCACCGGCGACGACCCCCACGAGGAGGTCCTTGCCGATCATCTTCTCGTGCGCCATCTCCCGAATGTTGGGGTCGTTCTGGAAGTAGTAGACCAACGGCGGCACGAGCGGCTCGCCCGTCGTGTTGGCACGGTGCGCGAGCGAGTAGTAGTACGGAGTGAGCTCGTAGCGCTGGCGGATGTTGGCCAGGTTGCTCGCCACGTCACCGATCTGGTTGGGCGCCGTCTTCGCGCAGTTGCAGAGGTTCTCGGTGTGCGGGCGGACCGGCACGTCGAACCACGAGGAGTTGGCGAACCACTGCGTGTAGAGCTCGTTCAGGTCGGAGTTGAGCATCTCGCGGCGAAAGCCTCCGATGTCGGACCCGAAGTAGTCGATGCCGGACATCGACATGTGCATCTGGACGTTCTGCTGCTGGGCGAGCGCGGTGAGCTTGCTGCCGATGTCACCGGACCACATCGCGGTGCCGGTCCGCTGGATGCCGGCGGCACCCGAGCGGGCGAGCATGAACGGGCGCTGGGTGGTGCCTGCGTCGGCATACCCCTTGGCGATGCTGCTGGCCCACCGCAGGTTGTACATGTTGTGGTAGTCCGCGTGGGCGTTCTTGCCCGGCAGCACCCCGGCGACCCAGTCGTTGGGGTCGTACATCTCCGGCTCACCGAGGTCGAGCCAGTGACCGGTCACCCCGGCGTTGACCAGGGCCAGGCGCTTGGCCGCGTGCCAGTACGCGCCGGCGGCGGCCTGGGTCCAGTCGATCATCCCGCCGCGCCCCCACCAGTCGTTGCTGGTGAGGTAGGTCGGCGCGCAGGTGGAGCAGCCGGCCCGGACGAGGTAGCCCCGGTTGGCGAGGTCGGTGTACTCGGCCAGGCCCTTGCCGATGTAGGACTCCTCGATCGGGATGACACCCACGCCGTCCGTGGACGCGAGGCTGGCGATCTTGGTCGCCGCGTTGGGGAAGTTGGTGCCGTCGAAGGCAAGCGTGCCCATCTTGGTGTTGTCCGACCCGGCAGTCACGCCGCCGAACCAGTTGACGTCGAGCATCATCCCGTCCAGCGGGAACTTCGAGGCCCGCAGGCTGGCGACGGTGCTGTCGAGCTCGGCCCAGTTGTCGTAGCCGAACTCAGAGTTCCACAGGCCGAAGACCTTCTTCGGCGGCACCGGCGGCCGGCCGCTCAGCTCCATGTAGTCCTGGCGCAGGTCGGGTAGGTCCGGACCGCTCATGACGTACCACCGCAGCTGGTCACCGAACGTGTCGACCGTCCACGGGTCACCGGTCAGGTCCCACTGCTGCTTGTAGACCTGGTCGAGGAGCAACCCGTAGTTGGCGAAGCTGGCCCCGACGGCGAACAGCACGGGGATCTGGGTGTTGCCCACCGGACCGTTGTCGGCGTCGTAGACCATCGCGTTGCCGTAGCTGCCACCCGGAGTGCGGGTGCGGCCGACGAGGTCACCGTCGGAGCTGCCACCGGTGTAGAACTGCTCGCCGAGTCCGTACGCGTTTTGCATCGAGGACTTGGTGATCGACAGCCCCTTCCACGCTTGGGCGAGGTTGCGGGGACAGGTCGTGTTGAGCAGCAGCGACGGCGAGCGTGTGGTGTCGTACGTCGTGGCGCACAACGTGCCGGTGTCGACGACCACCTGCAGGCCAGGAGTCGTCAGGGTGCCACCGTTCTGGGTGAGGCTGGTGGGCCCGGGGTAGTTGCGCTTGGACACCTGCTCGCTCGCGAACAGATCGGACCCCGTCCCCGGGCCGGAGCCGGCGCCGAGCTCGAAGTGGACCAGGTCGTTGTCGAGGAACTCCACGACGAGGTAGTTGCCACCGGCGGTGTACTGCACCCGCTGGACGGCCGCCTGAGCCGCTGGCGAGCCGGCCAGCACCACGCCGCTTGTGGCGACCAGCGCCGCGACGCCGAGGGCAAGCCTGCGCTTGAGGGTCATCGAGGTCGTCACGGTCGTGCCACCACCAGGTTGTCGTAGTTGATGCCGGTGGCGTTGCCGCTGGCGAAGGAGAGCTTCACGGACCGCTTGCCCGCCGTGAGGCTGGTGCTCAGCGTGGCCGTGGACCAGGTGTCCCAGTTGGTCGTGGGCGGCAGGGTGAGGGTGCCCACCGAGACGCCGTCGACCAGCACCGTGCGGGTCGCCGATGCACCGGATCCGTTGCTGTAGCGGAACTTCAGGGCGTGCGTGCCGGTGACCGACGCGTGCACGTCCGTGGTCACGGCGTCGCCGACGGTCTCGAACCCGTCGACGAACCCGGTCCCAGTGAAGCCGGTGTGGTTGGTATTCGTCGTCGTGCCCGTCGCCGTACCGAACTCCGCCTCGTACCCCGCCTTGTCGACGCCGCTGAGGACGACCGATCGGGCGCTGGCGCTACTGGCGAGCTTGACGTGGGTGAGCTGCTGCACCGGGTCCCAGTAGTACCCGGTGGTCGCTGCGGCGAGGGCGCTGATGCTGGCGTACTGCGTCAGCGCGGTCCCCGCGGCGGTGACCCCGGTGGGGGAGGTGCTCGACACCTGGAGGGTGCTCTTGGTCGTCAGCGCCGGGACGCTGATGGTGGCCTGGTGGCCCGCCCAGTTCTCGGTCGACGTGATGGTCCGCTTCAGCGCGGCTGCGTCGTCGTAGTAGTCGTAGGACGTGGTCCCCGACGGGTAGACCCGGAAGACCAGGTTGGAGTATGCGGACACGCTGTTGCCGATTGTGCCGCCGAGCTCGTAGTTGGCGTTGAGGTTGAGCGGGACGATCGCCCCGGCCTTGGCGAACACCGGGATCGAGTCGGTGCCGGCGTTGTAGGTCTTCGTCCCCGCACCGATGGCGCGGCCACCGTTCCAGAAGTCGTACCACTCACCAGCGGGGAGGTAGACGTCCTTGGACGTCGCGCCCTGGTTGGTGATCGGAGCGACGAGGAGCTGCCGGCCGAACATGTACTGCTGGTCCTGCGCACCGGCGGTGGCGTCCGACGGGTACTGGATCCCCATGGCCTGCATCATCGGCAGGCCGGTGTCGGCCGCGTTCTTGGCCTCCGTGTAGAGGTAGGGCACGAGGTTCATGCGGGTGTTGGCGAACTTCTTGAACGTCGTCAGCACGGAAGTGTCACCCGTGCGGGCCTGGACGTTCCACGGGGTGCGCGCCTCGGAGGTCGAGGGGTTCGACTTCTCCGAGTGATACTGCATGATCGGCGAGAACGTCGCCTGCGCGGCCGAGCGCAGGTAGAGCTCGCTCGAGGGGAAGGTGCCGGTGAACCCGGCCATGTCCCACGCCCAGAACGGGACTCCCGACTGGCCCGCGGAGATGCCGGCCTTGACGGCCTGCTGGAAGGCCGAGAACGTCGAGGCCTGGTCGCCGGCCCAGAAGATCGAGTTGCCCTGGGCGCCCGAGGTGCCGGCGCGGCTGAAGAGCGCGCCGTTGCCACCGGTCTTGGTCTGCAGGAAGTTCGAGTAGGCCCGGGTGTACTCGTTCGGGTAGGCGTTGTGCATCTCGTCGCCCTTGCGGCCGTCGCTGACGGTCAGGTTGCGCCCGAACAGTGCCTCGCTGCCGTCGGTCTTCAAACCGTCGATGCCCAGGTCGTCGAACAGGTACGAGCGCTTGCTCATCCACCAGTTCGTCGCGGCCGTGTTCGTGAAGTCAGGGACGGTGCTGTCCCCGAACCACTGGCCGGTGGGGATCCGGTACGGCGCCCCAGCACCGTCGCCGACGAGATAACCCTGCGCGGCGGCATACGTGCGGTCGTTGAGGTGCTGCTGCGGCGCGGTGGCCGGGTTGGTGTCGAAGCTCTCCTTGAGCACCGGGATCTGCCAGAGCACCATCTTGATGTTCTGGTTGTGGGCAGCCGTGACCATCGCCTTGGGGTCGGTCCACTCCCCGCCGGCCGGGAACGTCATGTCCGCGTAGGTGAGGGCGCCGCTGCCGGGCTTGGGCGTGTAGGTCGCGCCGTGCCATAGGTAGAAGGTGGCCTCGTCGCTCCATTGCTCGAGCACCATCGCGCTGTGCGGGATGCCGGAGCTCGTGACGTTGGCGAGCTCGGTGTTGACCTCGGCCTGGGTGTTCCACTCGTTGGCCGACATCCACAGACCGAACGCCCACTTCGGCGGCAGCTTCGGGCGGGCCGTCGTCGCGGTGTAGGCGTCGAGGATCTCGGCCGGGGTGCCGGTGAAGAAGTAGTAGTCCATCGTCGACGTTGCTGCGCCACCGGTGTCGACGGTGAAGCCGGCCATGTCGGTGCGGGTCGTGCCGAGGTTGAACTGGGAGTAGCGCGTGCTCGGGACGTAGATGCCGTAGCCCGCGGAGTTGGTGAAGAACGGCACCGACAGGTAGGTCCGCTTGGTCGGGCCCTGGTCCTGGTACTGGTTGTAGACGTAGTTGTGGACGTCGTTGCCGCGCTGGTTGGTCTGGTCGTAGCGCTCGCCGAGGCCCTCGATGCGCTCACCCGTGGGAGTCAGCCAGTGGTCCTCGATCTTGGAGACGGTGGTCGAGCCGTCGCTGGCCCAGCCGAGGTTGCGGAAGGTCGCCGGGTCGTACTGGCGGGAGATCAGCGTCGTACCATCGGCCTTGTAGACCGCGACGCGATAGGGCATCTTCTGGATCTTGACCTGCATCTTGGACGTGGCCAACGTCAGGGTTCCGGCGCTGTCGGTCACGGTGTAGCCGGTCGTCCCCGTGATGTTGAGGCCGGTGCCCTTGGGGGCCACCTGCACGTGGAAGCGGTCGGCCGCAGGGAAGGTGAACCGCACCTTGGGCGTGAACGAGCCACCACCGGTGTCCGTGGTGGTGACGTCGACCGAGCTTGAGTTGTTGACGAAGCCGGTGACGTTGCCCGTCCCGCTCCACGACGTCGCGGTGAAGCTGTAAGGCCCCACCTGCTTGGCCCCAGCCCCGTCGACGTCGGCGTTCACCCAGTATTGGATCTGGTCACCGCGGGCGAAGGTCCCCAGCGTGACCTTCCAGTAGGAGTTGTTGCCGTTGTTGTAGTCGAAGGCGGCACCGATCGGGGTCTGGTCGACGCCATTCTTCTTCCACGTCACCCAGACGGTCTGCCCGGACGAGACCGGCCAGGTCGTCGCCTTGACCACGACCGTGTCTCCAGCCATCGGGTCCCGGGGCGCGCGCTCGGTCGGCTGCGAGCCATACAGCTCATCCGCGCCGTACGGGCTGTGGAACACCCCGGTCAGGGTTCCGGCGAATGCCGCCTGCTGCGGGATCACCATCGTGGCGATCATCGCGAGGATCGCTGCCAGCGGCAGAGACCAACGCCGGCGCCGGCGGTTGGACGTGGTGGGACTCATCATCGAGCTCCTTCTGGCCGCGGGGCAGGGACTCGGCCTGTCGCCATCCCACCCTTATTTCGATACTAAATTTAGTGTGGAACTTACGAACGAACACGTTCGTTTGTCAAGACTTTTTGCCATACCTTTAGGGAGCTTCGCCCGCTCGCGGACTGCACAGACGTCGTCGCCCGGGCGGCCCGGGACCGCGTCGGCTTGCGAGCAGGCGCACTGAGTGGTCCGTCAGGTCGCAACGGGGCAACGGCAAGTCACTCAGGGTCATCCCGATGAGGACGACCGCTCGTCAGTGCACCGGCTCCCAAGCCGGACAAGCGAGTTCGAAGGAGGCGGCCATTCACCCCGTTCGATCGGTGGCGGACCACGCCGGGGACGGTCGTCGATCAACGGTCGATGACCAGGACACCCCAGGTGTCGAAGGCCGGGACCTCGACAGTGACCTGCTCGCCGTCGCGTTCGGAGTTCACGTGGTGCAGTCCGGGCCCCGCAGCGGGGTGGCCGAACCGCGCGCGAACAGCTTCGGACGCCACGCGAACGGTGAGCCTCAACGCCGTCATGGGCTGCGTTTCCTGCCGCGGCGCGTTCCACCTGTTGTCGCCCTGGCCGGTGAAGTCGACGAACTGGAGAACCAGCCTGCGGCCCCGCGTCGAGGCGCGCACCCAGACGGCACCTGCCTTCGGACGCAGGGAGAACGGCACTCCCGCGACGTCGACGTCATTGTTGATCCCACCGACGAGGTGGCTCGTCGCCTCGAGGAGGTTGGGGTCGAAGAGCACGTCGCCGTTGGCGACGGAGAAGTCGGCGAACCTGCGCAGCTCGCGGGCGGCCCGCTCGTCGAGGGTCGCGAAGTTCGGGTAGTAGGGGTGCACGAGGACGCCTGCCTGCTCGCCGAAGAGGAGGTACTGGCCGCCCTCCGCCCACGTGGTGGCCAGCGCGAGCTTGGCGGCCGCGACCTCGGCCGGGCCGCACGCCTGCGCGAACGGTTCCAGGTAGGCGGCGAGGATGACCGGGCGCTCGGGGGCGAGGGAGCGGGCGCTCCGGACCAGGTCCATGAGGTCGGCGTGGTCGTCGTGTGGCGACCAGACCTCGATGTAGGTGGCGTCCTGCGCGGCTCGCACGGTGGTGCGCGTCGGGAAGTTGTTGACGTTGTTGAAGATCAGCGTCGCATCGGGCAGGCGATGACGGACGGCGTCGATGAACGTGGGGAAGGCGGCCGCGAGGTCGAGCAGCTCACCGGCGGCGGTCATGGCGATCTTGGGGTCGCCGTACTGGTCGAGGTGCAGACCGTCGAAACCCACGGACTCCATTGCGCGGCCCATCTCCTCGACGATGTGCCTGGACCAGGACGAGGCCGGGGTGAGGTCCGTGATCCACAGGAAGTCGCCGAGCATCCACGGGGTTCCGTCGGGGCGGTTGACCACCTCGTCGGGGTGTTCGGCGGCATACACCTGGCCCGCGGCGTAGACCGCGGCATAGGCGAGGGCCCGGGCGCCGGAGGCATGGACCGCGTCGACGAAGTCACGGACCACGGCGAGCGACAGCTCCCGGCCCAGGGCGTCCGTGAACACGTCCTGCGGTGGCAGCAGCTGGGCGTGCCGGTACATCCAGTCGTAGAACTGCACGTGGGTGAGGTGGAACGTGCGCAAGGACTCCGCCACGTCGGCAGCATCGTCGCGGCCCGGGTGGAAGTCCGTGACGAAGCCGTACCGCGGGCGCGTGGAGCGATCGACGAGCACGTCGTATGCCGTGTGCACGGCCCGGCCGTCGCCCTCCATCGTTACGGCGTACCCCCCGGGGTCGAAGCTGCCGAGGGACAACCGCGTCCTCCCGTCGACGAGCTCCACCTCTCTCGACAGCACGAGATCGCCCAAGTGGGTCACTTCCACGTTCGCGACGGCGGCGTGCGGCGAGTCGACGAGCAGCACGACCTCGTCACCGGGACCTGGGTCCGAGCGTTCCGGGCGGACGTCCAGGACGGCGCTCATCGGTCGACCCGTTCCGGGAACCACTAGCCGGCGCGCTGGCACACCATGAGCGGGTTGCCATCCGGGTCTTCGAACTGCACGAAGGACACACTGCCGATGTCCTCGATGTCGGAGGTGACTCGAACGTCCAAGTGCCGCAGATGCTGGACTGTGGCAGCGATGTCATCGGTCCAGAAGAAGAAGCGCGGCGGACCGTCGGCGGTGAACCCGGGGCGGTTGGCATCCAGCGCCAGTCGCGGTCCCGCCTCCACGGGGATGTCGAGGATGCGGTCCTCGTGGGAGAAGGCCTGCGGCTCGAAGGCCAGCACCTGCGCATACCAGTGAGCTGAGCGTTCCAGATCGCTGACGGGGATGAACACCTGGCCAATGTGGCGACGGATCGGCGATGGCATGCGCTGACGCTATCGGGGACTCAGCTCTTGAGCGGTTGAACGACCGAGCGGCTGCGCGACTTGGGGCGGCGCGGGACTGGCCGGGGCTTCTCAGCTGCTCCCACCTGCGATGGCCGCCGGCACGATGACCGCGGCGATGAGAGCGGCGTTCAAGCCGTCGATGGCCCGCTTGATCGCCACCCCCACGGCGACCTCGTCCGACGCCTCTTGCACCCGGCGTTTGAGGTCCTTAGCCGACATGCCGCGGGACTCCTCGGCGAGCACCTTCTTGGCGACGCCAAGCCCCTGCAGGATCGCCAGCAACGTGGCGTCGGACGCCGAGGGGCGCCCGCCGGCGAGGACGGTGCGCAGACGCTCGCGCACCTCTCGCTCCGGCTGCGGATCCAGGGTGGGGCGCTTCTCGGCGACGAGGCCCAGCAACCTCGAGGGCACCAGGTCCACGATGCCGTCACTCACGAGTCCCTCGACGACCTCCGCCTCAGGGTTGAGCTTGCGGTCCTGGACCAAGGTCGAGAGCCTCGTGCCATCCTTCTCGACGGCACGGGCGAGGACCTTGTCGAGCACGGCTCGACCAGTGGGCCTCGCGTCGACGACGCGCAGCCTGGGGTCCTTGTGCTCGTCCAGGACGACGCGTCCCTCGATCAGCAGGTCGGCGATCGTCGCGGCGCTCAATGCCCACCCCGTCTGGGTCCCCCAGCTCGCCGGCCCGCCTTCGTCGTTGGTCAGCAGCAGGAAGATCTCAGCAGCGGTGTCCATGTCTTCACAGTACGAGTCGCCGCGTGCCATCGATCTTCGATGCCGCTTTCGCTGAGGATTGCGACTGTCAGTTCGGCGGTCCGGGCTGGGCGAGGAGGTGGGCGACCCGAGCCTGCAGCTTGTCGATCGCCATTCCCCACCCCTGCGCGCCAGGGGAGTCGGCAGGAACACCGACGTGGGTCATGACCATGCGAGTGCGACCTCCGAGGTCGGCGAGCTCGACCACGATCGAGGTCTCCACCGGAGCATCGGCGGGCATCCCCATCTGCTCGGCGGTCATGGTGTTTCCGTCGGCGTCGGCCATGCTCTCGGTGTAGACGAGGCGGGTCTTCGGGTCGACTTCTTGGTATTCGCCGACGAAGAACATCTGCATCGGCCCACCCGGAGTCTCCACCTCCATGGCGATGTGGCGACGGCCGCCGACCCGGACGTCCATCTCGGCGCGGGGGATCTTGGCCCCCTTGGGGCCGTACCACTGGGCGAAGTGCTCGGCCTCGGTCCACATCGCCCAGATCGTGTCGATCGGGGCGTCGAAGGTGCGGTCGATCTGGACGTCCTGGGTCTGCGTCATGGCTGTTCCTTTTCAGTGGTGGCCTTCTGGAGGATCTGCCCATGGTCGCCCATGCGGTCGAAGGGGTCGTCCCAGATGTGTCGGTACTGCTCGGTCGAGTCGGCGACCTGGGCGAGGGGAGCCGCGGCGATGGTGCAGGGCCGGAACTGGGCTCGTCGGCCCCGCGTGATGAGCCCGGCGTTCTCGAGCACCTTGATGTGCTTGGAGATCGCCGGCAGCGTCAGGTCGAAGGGCTCGGCGAGATCGTTGACACTGGCCTCCCCCTCGGCGAGGCGAGCGAGGATCGCCCGACGTGTCGAGTTCGCCAGCGCTGCGAACGTCTCGTCCAGTCGAGTGTCGGCGGGCGTTGCGGTGGCTGGTCCCATCAGCGGGCTCTCCGAACTTTCCAGACAGGTTCATTAACTGGTATGGAAAGTACTAGGAGATCGTCCGAGCGTCAACGTCTCCTCGGTTGCGAGCGTTCGCGCCCGGGACCGCGTCACGGCGCGGCTGTGCAGCCTCGCATCGGTCCGCTCTGGTCGCCACCGTTCTCGGGCGCCTGGCCCGGAGGTGCGGTGTGCGGGTGGTTCTCGTCCCCGCTGCCACGCCCCGGCCGCAGGTTCATCGGGTCCCGACCCGGTGCTGCCTGGTGGGCGTGGTTGTCATCGCCATAACCGCATCCCGGCCTGGGCGGCTCGGCTGCCGCGGACGTGGCCCCCAGCAGCGGTAGGCAGATGACAGCAACACATACAGCGAGTTTGCGGACGGACATCGACGTCTCCTCGAGGGCTCGCTCAGGGTCAGGACGGGCATCTCGATCCAACCACGCCCTGCCCGGAAGTTCGAGGGTCGTGGTCCACTGGCGTGATGCCGACCACGACCGTCCGTTCCCTGGCCGCCCTGGTGTTGCTCCTCACCCTCGCGCTCAGCGGCTGCGGGGGAACCTCCGAGGAGTCGAGTGCGGGCACCGGGTCGGACTATCCGGACGTCACGGCGGTGACGATCCGCGAGGACGGCCCGACCTACACGCTGGACGTGACCATGAGCTCGCCCTACGACTCCCCCGAGCGCTACGCCGACGGGTGGCGGGTGCTGGACGAGGACGGGGACGTGCTCGGTGAGATGGAGCTGGCCCACGACCATGCGAGCGAACAACCGTTCACCCGCTCCCAGACCGGCGTGGAGATCCCCACGGACGTCCGGACCGTGACGGTCGAGGGTCGTGACTCCGAGAACGGGTATGGCGGCGCCACCGTCCAGGCGGCGGTGCCGGGTCGATCGTGACGGTCCCCGGCCGATGATCTCGGGGGAAGTTGAGGGGCAAGGTGCGTGGTTGGGCCTCGCCTGGGCCGCGAACGGTACGCCGTCAAGGCGTGGTCGTCGCGCAGGACTGCGTCGGACGCGAGGGCACGAACGCGGCCCAGACGAGAGTCGGTGCACCATCGGTGAAGGGTGTCGGGCAACACCTACCTTCGATCGTTCCTCCTGTGCTGGTGCTCGGTCGGCGCGCTGGCCGCAGCGAACCGCGGGGGTGAGCGCTGCCGACACCGCGCGCTGAGACCGGCACGCCATGGTCGACGGGGCAACACCTCGTGGTCCTCTGGTGCCAGTCGACGCCGCGGGCGGGGGTCGATGGCCGGTCGAGCCGCCTGCCGCCCCACCGGAGGGGGACGGACCGTCCACTCCTGACCGACGATCTCGTCGAACTCCGCCCGCAGCAGCCCCTCGTCCGCGCACACCAGCTCGAGGAACTCCTCGTCCACAGTGGGTGCCGCGCGGAACCGAGGGGCGCTGACGGTGGCCATGAGCCGCACCGCTCGGATCAGGCGCTGATGGCCTGTTGGCGGTCGTTGTCGCTGCTGATCTCGATCTTGCGCGGCTTGGCCCGCTCGGCGACCGGGATCTTCAGGGCGAGCACGCCCCCGTGGTAGCTGGCCTCGATGCGTTCGGTGTCCAGGTTGTCGCCGAGGACGAGCTGCCGGCTGAACACGCCACGCGGCCGTTCCGCGGCGAGCAGCTCTGCGTCGCTGGCCCGCGAAGGACGTTCGGCCTTGACCGTCACGACGTTGCGTTCCACGTCGATGTCGATCGAGTCCTGGTTGATACCGGGCAGGTCGAACTCGACATGGAACATGTCGCCGTCCCGCCACGCGTCCATGAGCATCGCCGAGGGGCGGGCCTGTGTGCCGTTCGGGCCGAAGACCTGTTGGGTCAGGCGGTCCAGGTCACGAAAAGGGTCGGTGCGCATCAGCATCGTCTTCACCTCCGTCGTGTAGTGCTGATGGTTCCAGCTCCACCACCGGTCCGGTAGAACCTATGGCGTTCGCTATAGGTTTTATGTAGCACACGTGGCATGCTGGGTGCAAGCGACGGAATCCCAGAAATTTTCAGGAAGGTCGATGCTGCGATGACCGCACCCAGTCCGGACCGTGCCCGTGGCGTCTTCGGCATCTCGGTGGCTGCCGACCTGGTGGGTATGGGGGTGCAGAACCTGCGCCTGTACGAGACCCGCGGCCTGCTCGAACCCGAGCGCACCGACGGAGGCACCCGCCGCTACAGCGCGGACGACCTGGACCGGTTGCGCCGCATCGGCGACCTGCTCGAGGCCGGGCTCAACCTGGCCGGCGTCGGCATGGTGCTGGACCTCGAGACCGAGAACGCCCGCCTGCGTGACGAACGCGAGGGTCCCCCACCGGCCAGTGGGGGACCCTCGCGTCGTGCCGGACCCTCGGGTCGTGCCGGACCCTCGGGTCGCGGAGGGCCGAAAGGCGTTGGTCAGTCGGCGACGTAGAACATCCGCTTGTTGACGAACTCGTCCATGCCGAGCGGGCCGAGCTCGCGACCGAAGCCGCTGCGCTTGACGCCACCGAACGGCACCTCGGCACCTTCACCCGCAGGCGTGTTCACGTTGGACATGCCCACCTCGAGCCGCTGGGCGACCTTCGTCGCACGCTCGGGGTCGGTGCTGAACACCGCACCACCGAGCCCGTAGTCCGTGTCGTTGGCCAGCGCGAGCGCCTCGTCGTCGCCGGACACCTTGTAGACCACCGCCACCGGACCGAAGAGCTCCTCGCGGTAGGCCCGCATCTCGGTGGTGATGCCGGTGAGGACGGCCGGTGAGTAGTACGCCGCCGGTCCGTCGCTGAGGACACCGCCGGCGTGCAGGGTGGCACCCTTGTCGACCGCGTCCTTGACCTGCTCGGCCAGCTTCTCCGCGGCGGCGCGCGACGAGAGCGGCGCGAAGGTGCCGTCCTCCTCGGCGGCCGGGTCGCCGGGGCGCAGGTCCATGGCGTGCTCGGTGAGGCGGGCGACGAAGTCGTCGTAGACGTCGTCCATGACGATCATCCGCTTGTTGGAGTTGCAGGCCTGGCCGGTGTTGCCGATCCGGGTCTCCCAGGCGGTGTCGGCAGCAGCTGCCACGTCATCGGTGTCGAGGATGACGTACGGGTCGGAGCCACCGAGCTCGAGCACGCACTTCTTGAGGTTCTTGCCCGCGATCGAGGCGACGACAGCGCCGGCCCGCTCCGAGCCGGTCAGCGAGACACCGGCGATGCGCGGGTCCGCGATGATCGTCTCGATCTGGTCGTGCGAGGCGAAGATGTTGACGTAGGCACCCTCCGGCACCCCCGCGTCCTTCATGATCTGCTCGACGGCGAGCGCCGAACCGGGCACCGACTCGGCGTGCTTGAGGATGATCGTGTTGCCCAGCATCAGGTTCGGCGCTGCGAAACGGGCGATCTGGTAGAAGGGGTAGTTCCACGGCATGATGCCCAGCAGCGGGCCGATCGGCAGCTTCTGCACGACGGCCTTGCCGCCGGAGAACGTCTTGATCGGCTGGTCCGCCGCGAGCGTCGGGCCCTCGTTGGCGAAGTAGTCGAAGATCTCGCCGGAGAACTCCGCCTCGCCGACGGCCTCGCTCAGCGGCTTGCCCATCTCGCGGGTGGCGATGGCGCCCAGCTCGTCCTTGCGCTCCGCGAAGAGCTCGGCGACGCGGTGGACGACCTTGGCGCGCTCGTCGATCGGCACGTCCTTCCACGCCGTGTATGCCGCGTGGGCGGACTCGAGGGCTGCCTGCACCTCTGCGTCGGTCGCCGTGTCGAACGTCTTCTCCACCTCACCCGTGGCCGGGTTGGTGATCGCGTAGGTGGGGGAGGTCTTGGTCTCGCTCATCGCACATCTCCTGTTGCTCGGGACTCTGCACCGAAACTATCCCGTCGTTCCGTACGGTGCCCAGATGGGGTGAGGCCGAACAGGGCGTGGCAGGCTCCTGCGCGTGAGCGAACTGTCACCGTGGGCTGCGGCCGCCGTCGCCCACGTCGAGGGCTCGGCCCGGGGCGGTCCCCTCGACGCCGAGCTCCGGGTCACCCTGAACTTCCACCCGGACCGCAGCGTGCGCGGCATACCGATCCTGCGGGCCATGGCCCTGGCCGGCACCTACCGCTCCCAGTTCGAGACCGGCACGGGCAACGGCGGCCTGACCGCTCACCCGGGCGGGGACCGCTGGGTGTGGGAGCAGCGCATCTTCGGCGGTGCGTATGACGTCGCGCCGGACCGTGAGCGCCCCAAGTACGGCGCGCTGAACCATCGGCGCCGAACGGTGGGTGGCGCACCGCGGTTCGGGTCGTCGCACCTGCGGCTCACCCGGGATGCGTTGGCGCGGACGACGTTCTGCTACCCGGACTCGGTGTTCGAGCCCGACCTGTTCGCGACCGCGCACCGGTTCGAGCTGTCGACGCCGGCCGACCGGGACCTGGCCACCGGGGTCACCGACGACCTCGACAGCTACGTCGAGGCGCACGTCCACGGCGTCGTCGACCTGGCCCAGGACGTCGAGGCCCTGGTGCTCGACCCGGCGTTCCGTGGCACCGAGGTCGAGCGGGCCGCGGACGAGCTGCCCTGCGAGGTCGAGTGGCACGAGGGCTTCCGGCTCGACCTCGACACGGTCCGCGCCCATCCGGACTACCGGGGCGCCCACGTCGTCGCGCTCGCCGAGGAGCTGGCGGTCGACGGGTGGCTCGACCCTGCGGTCATCGGGCACGCGGCGGCCACGGAGCAGCACGACCGGCAGACGCTCAAGCAGGTGTGGCACCACGTGGCCCGGTTCGGCGCCCCCGACGCGGACAGCGCCCACCGGTCACTGTGATCACTGGGCGTCGTGGCAGGCGTCTGGCCACCACGCCGACCGGTCACTGTGATCACTGGGCGTCGTGGCAGGACCACCAGGCGTCGTGGCAGGCCCCTCGGCCGGGTCAGAAACCGGGGACGAGCCACCCGAGCAGCGTCACGAACCCGATCCCCGCGCACACGAGGAACAAGAGCCCGACGGCCACCGCGATGATGACGGCGGCGTCGACCCCGCCACCGCTGTCGCCCTCGGCAGCGTCGATGCCTGCGGCTGGCCGGTCCTTCTCGACCCGGCGGCGCAGGGCGTCGACCCGTGCGTTGCCCTCGTGGTCGCGCACGGCCCGCGGGAGGCTGTGCCACATCTGGACGAAGTTGTCGGCGTACCGGTCGCGCCAGGCGTCCACCGCGGCATCGACGTCCGCGCCGCGGCGGTTCGTGCCGAACCAGGCGGCCCCGGCCGAGGGCAGGTCGCGCATCGTGGCGTGCACCTCCCCGAGCAGCCCGAGGGCCTCGGGGTCGTAGGCGTGGGCCACGTGGCCGATGAGCAGGTCCCGAGCCTTCCACTCGCGGCCGGCCTCGAGGTCGGCCCGCGCCCGGTCGAGGGTGCTGCCGCGGCTGTCGGTCGGGGTCTGCTCGCTCACACCGCGAGTATGCCGCGTCGCTCGGCTCGTCCGTTCTGGTGGGGTTCGCCACAAGGGCTTGCAATCGTTACCCGCCAGTAGCACCATGGAAGTTACCGGCCAGTACGGTCGGCGCCACGAGGGACGACACGTGCGGAGGTGCCCGCGATGGGCCACTACAAGAGCAACCTGCGAGACCTGGAGTTCAACCTCTTCGAGGTCTTCGGCCGTCAGGACGTCCTGGGCCACGGCCCGTACGCCGAGGTCGACGAGGACACCGCCCGGGAGATGCTCAAGGAGGTCTCGCGGCTGTCCGAGCACGAGCTCGCCGAGTCGTTCACCGACGCCGACCGCAACCCCCCGGTCTACGACCCCAGCACCTTCTCGGTGACCATGCCCGAGAGCTTCACGAAGTCGTATGCCGCCTACACCGCGTCCGGCTTCTGGGCCGTCGACGTGCCGGGTGAGCTCGACGGCACCGTCGTCCCACCGTCGCTGAAGTGGGCGATGAACGAGATGGTGCTCGGCGCCAACCCCGCGATCGCGATGTTCGCCGCGTCGTACTCCTTCGCCAAGCTCCTCTACATCCTCGGCAACGACGACCAGAAGAAGCTGGCCCGCTGGATCGTCGAGAAGGGCTGGCACTGCACCATGGTGCTGACCGAGCCCGACGCCGGCTCCGACGTCGGCGCCGGCCGCACCAAGGCCACCGAGAACGCCGACGGCACCTGGAACGTCACGGGCGTCAAGCGCTTCATCACCTCGGCCGAGTCCGACATGGTCGACAACGTCATCCACTTCGTGCTGGCCCGCCCCGAAGGCGCCGGTCCGGGCACCAAGGGCCTGAGCCTGTTCATCGTCCCCAAGTTCCACGTCGACCTCGAGACCGGCGAGCTCGGAGAGCGCAACGGCGCCTACGTCACCAACCTCGAGCACAAGATGGGCCTCAAGGTCTCCACCACCTGCGAGGTCACCTTCGGCGACAAGGAACCGGCCGTCGGCACCCTCACCGGCGACATCCACGACGGCATCGCCCAGATGTTCCGCGTCATCGAGCACGCCCGGATGCTGGTGGGCACCAAGGCGATCTCGACGCTCTCGTCGGCCTACCTCAACGCCCTGGACTACGCCAAGCAGCGCGTCCAGGGCGCCGACCTCACCCAGCAGGGCGACAAGTCCGCCCCCCGCGTGACGATCACCCACCACCCCGACGTGCGCCGCTCACTCATGACGCAGAAGGCGTACGCCGAGGGCCTGCGCGCGCTGGTCGTCTACACCGCGACCCAGCAGGACGTCGTCGACCAGGCGTTCCTCGAGAGCGGCTCGGAGGTGATCGCCAAGGACAGCCCGGCCGAGCTGGCCAACCGGGTCAACGACCTGCTGCTGCCCATCGTCAAGGGCGTCGGGTCGGAGCGCGCCTGGGTGCTGCTCGGCACCGAGTCGCTCCAGACCCTGGGCGGCTCCGGCTTCCTGCAGGACTACCCCATCGAGCAGTACATCCGCGACGCCAAGATCGACACCCTGTACGAGGGCACCACCGCGATCCAGGGGCTCGACTTCTTCTTCCGCAAGATCATCAAGGACAAGGCGCAGGCGCTGTCGCACCTCGCCATGCAGATCCAGGAGTTCGCCAAGGCGGGCGAGGGCGGCCAGTTCCTCGCCACCGAGCGCGAGCTGCTCGGCAAGGGGCTCGAGGACGTCCAGGGAATCCTCGGCTTCATGGTCGGCGAGCTGATGAAGTCGGACCCGCGCCAGGACGGCGGTGACGTCACCAACCTCTACAAGGTCGGCCAGAACACCTCACGGCTCCTGCTCGCCGCCGGCGACCTGGTCATCGGCTGGCTGCTGCTGCGTCAGGCCGAGGTCGCGCACGCGGCCCTGGAGGCCGGCGACGCCTCGGCGACGACCATCACGCCGAAGGACACCGACTTCTACCAGGGCAAGATCGCTGCGGCCTCGTTCTTCGCCCGCACGATCCTGCCGAAGATCGCTGCCGAGCGGGCGATCGCCGAGGCGACGGACAACGCCCTCATGGACGTGCCCGAGTCGGCCTTCTGACCGGGGTCCCCTTGGGAGCCAGGCGGGTATGCGGCCCGCTCCCGAGACGCACGAAGGGCTGGCCTCCCCCCGGAAGCCAGCCCTTCGCGTCCCCGCAACCAAGGCACCGCCACCCCATGCTCGGCGGAACCTCGACCTCGTAGGGGTGTTCGGCGCCGCTCGATCGACGGATTGGTCCGTGATGCACGCCGTGTGCGGGCCTGGTGCGGGCCTGGTGTGGGCCTGGTGCGGGCCTGGTGCGCGGGTCGGGTCAGATACCCCGGTCGCGGTCGACGTCGACCTCGTCCACGCGGGTGCCCGTGGCGGGGTCGGTGTGGCTGACCCGGCGGGAGGAGTAGCCACCGCCCGCGGTGGCACGACGGGTGACGACCAGGGACAACAGGATGGCCAGCACACCGGCGGCCATGCAGATCCACCCGATCATGGCGAGGTCGACCCCGGACACCGATGCGTTGACCGCGAAGGTCAGGACGGCTCCGACGACGATGAGGAAGATGCCGAGTCCGATGTACATGCTCACTCCTGGTAGGTCGCGGGTGCTGGTTGACCCGGGTGCATGACTGTAGACCTGCCGCCCTTGACCTGCAGGAATGACGCGCTGGAGCAACCGAAAGCACGAGACCGACCGAGGCGGTCGCCCACGGAGGCCAGTCCGGCGAGCTCAGGCCCCCGGGCCCATGCCCTGTGCAGAGTTGCCTGCACCCGTGCCCCCGATGCGGTGCTCCTCGGCGGAGCGACCCTCGTAGGTGTTGTCACCCCTTTTGCCGAACGTCGCCCCTCGGCGACTCAGCACGAACGCCAGCACCCCGATGACGATGACCAGCAGCAGAATGAACTTCATGGCCCGAAACCCCCTCTGTGAGGTCACCCGTGCGAACAGGGCGACTCCCCGAGAGTAGACGCGACGGGCCGTCGGTGGGGCGTTTCCGGCGAGCCGGTCAGACCCCGCGCAGGTCCAGGGTGAGCTCGGCCGGGGCGCCGTCCACGAGCACGAGCGGGATCCCCCAGTCCTGCTGGTAGAGGTGGCAGGCCGCGTGCTCGGGCACCTCGCCGGTGACCGGGTCGCCGTCGCACGACGCGGCCTGCACCGAGACGTGCAGCACGCCGTCGCCCACCGCGGGGTCGAGGTCGAGCACCCGGGTCAGGCCCCGGGCGCTGCCACCACCGGAGCGCAGCAGGTGCTCGGGGGTCGCCGACACGCTCAGCCTCGTCGGGTCGCCCCACCGCCGGTCGAGCTTCTGGCCCGTCGGCGGGGTGAAGGTGACCTCGAGCCGCACCTCGCCCGCCGCGATGCTGGTCCGGGGACGCTGCGTCTGGCGGGCGAGCCCGTCGACCCGGGTCGCCTTGTCCGGCAGGGGGATCCGCACGAGCTGGTGGGCAGCCGACTCGACCACCACCAGGTGCGTCGTCCCGGACTCGTCGGTCTCGACGACCGCGTCGGAGGGTTCGCGCAGCCCGCTGGCCAGCGTGGTGACCTCGGCTGCCACGGGGTCGAACCGTCGGACCGCCCCGTTGTAGGTGTCGGACACGGCCACCGACCCGTCCGGGAGCACGGTGACCCCGAGGGGGTGCTGGAGCAGCGCCTGGTCGGCCCGGCCGTCACGGTGCCCGAAGTCGAACAGGCCCTGGCCGACGTGCGTCGTCACGACGAACCCCTCGTCGGTGACGTCGAGCGAGCGCAGCGCCGACGTCTCGGAGTCGGCCACCCAGAGGCGGCTGCCGTCGGCGGAGACGGCGAGCCCCGACGGCTGGGCGAACCACGCCTCGTCCGCAGCGCCGTCGCGCAGGCCTTCGGCCGACGTGCCGCCGAGGACGGCGACGGTGTTGTCGGCCGGGTCGGTGGCCAGGTGCAGCGCCCAGAGCTGGTGGACGCCCGCCATCGCGACCACGACCCGGCCGATGAACCAGGCGAGGTCCCAGGGGGTCGACAGGGCCTGCTTGAGGGCTGGGCCGCTGCCCGAGCGTTCGCGCAGCTGCTCACCGGTGCCGGCCAGCACGGTCCACGCCCCGTCGACCAGGCGCAGCCCCAGGACCCGGTGGTTGACCGAGTCGGCGACCACGACGTCATAGCCGACGCGTCGGGCCGTCTCCTCGGGCAGCACGAGCACGCCCTGGGGCTCGTTCAGCTCACCGGCGCGACCCGCGCCACTCGCACCACCAGCGCCACCCGCAGCGGCCGAAGCGGCCGCGCTCGGTCTGAAGGTCCGGCTCGAGCCAGACGACCTCGTGGTGCGTGGTGTCGGAGACGACGAACGAGCCGTCCGCGAGCCCGGCCACCTTGCCCGGGAACCGCAACGCGGTCTCGGCAGGCTCCGGCGCTGCATACGGTGAATCTCCTTGGCGCAGCGTGCCTTTCGCGCCGTGCTCGGCGATGAGCTCCTCGACGAGGACGGACAGGCCGTGGGCGTGGCCCTCCCCCGACATCGACGCGACGATGTAGCCCTCGGGGTCGATCACGACCAGCGTCGGCCAGGCGCGGGCGGTGTAGGCCTGCCACGTCACGAGGTCCGGGTCGTCCAGGACCGGGTGGTGCACGGCATACCGCTCCACGGCGGCGGCGAGCGCGTCGGCGTCGGCCTCGTGCTCGAACTTCGGCGAGTGCACACCGATCAGGACGAGGGAGTCGGCGTACTGCTCCTCGAGCGGGCGCAGCTCGTCCAGGACGTGCAGGCAGTTGACGCAGCAGAACGTCCAGAAGTCGAGGACGACGATGCGCCCGCGCAGGTCGGCCAGGGCGAGCTCGACGCCGCCGGTGTTGAGCCAGCCGCGGCCCACCAGCTCGGGCGCGCGCAGGCGCGTGGCGGCGCGCGGAGACGCAGTCGTCACAGCCGCCGGTCCTGCAGGACCGGGAACTTCTCGCGCCAGGTCGTCACGGCAGCCAGGTCGACATCGACGCTGAGCACCTCCTCGCGGGTCCCGGCCATCGCGAGCGCCTCCCCCGTGGGGGAGATGACCTGCGAGTGGCCCCCCATCTCGGTCCCGGCGTGGGTGCCGGCGGTGTTGCAGGCGATGACGACGCACTGGTCCTCGATGGCGCGGGCATGCGCGAGCAGGGTCCAGTGCTGCACCCGGGCCGCCGGCCACGCAGCGGGCACGACGAACACCGTGGCGCCCGCGTCGACCTGGCGACGGTAGAGCTCGGGAAACCTCAGGTCGTAGCAGGTGGACAGCCCTGCGCGCCCGGCTCCTGCAGGCAGGTCGACGAGGACGACGTCCTCCCCAGCGTCCATGAGCCTGGGCTCACCGGCACCGAAGCCGAACCGGTGGATCTTGCGGTAGGTCGCGACGAGGCTGCCGTCGGCGGCGTAGACCAGCGAGGTGTTCCAGAGCCCTCGACCCTCGGGGCCGGTCGCGCCGTCGCTGGGGCGCTCGACGATCGAGCCGGCGTGCAGCATCACGCCCGCGTCACGGGCGGCCTCGGACATGGCGGTCCCCACGGGGCCGTCGACGGGCTCGGCGCGGTCGGCCCACTCGCGGTAGGCGAACCCACCCGGGGCCCACAGCTCCGGCAGCACGACGAGGTCGTGCCCGCGCTGCTCGCGGACCAGCGCGGCGACGCGCTCGACCCGCTCCTGCACGGGCTCGGCATCGCCGTAGGCGACCTGCAGCAGTGCGACCTTCATGGTCATCCCCGTCCTTGCTGTCGATGCTTGAGCTCTTGGAGGTGGGCGTTGTAGGCAGCGAGCTCGGCGTCGCCGTCACGGTCTGCCTGCCGGTCCTTGCGCGTGGTCTCGGCGCGGTCGGAGCGGACCCAGGCGAGGGCGACCATGAGGGTGAGGGCCAGGGTCGGCGCCTCGCCGATCCCCCAGGCGATCGCTCCCGCCTTCTTCTGGTCGCCCAGGACGTCGGTCATCCACGACAGCTTGACGACCTCGAAGAAGTCGGGGGCGAGGACCGTGGTGCTGCCGGTCATGACGACACCGAAGAACGCGTGGAAGCTCATCGTGGCGAAGAGGATGACGAGCAGGATCAGCGGCGACCACTTCTTGGGGCCCGGGTCGATCCCCACGAGCACCCAGACGAAGAGGTACCCGCTGAGCAGGAAGTGGAACATCATCAGCATGTGCCCGGTGTGGGTGCGCAGGGCCACCTCGAACAACGGCGAGAAGTAGAAGATCGCGAGGCTGAAGAAGAACAGCGCCGCGGCCACGACGGGGTTGGCGAAGGCCGAGAAGACGCGGGAGTGCACGACCTGCAGGATGAGCTCGCGCGGCCCCCACGTCTTGTCGGGCCGCGACGGCAGGGTGCGCAGGGCCAGCAGGATGGGCGCGGCCGGGACCAGCAGCAGCGGCACGAGCATCGCCACGACCATGTGCATGACCATGTGCATCGAGAACAGCACCCGGCCGTACACGCCGGGGGCGCCGCACACGGCATACAGCAGGACGGCCCAGCCGAGCACCCACACGATGGTGCGGTGGATCGGCCAGGCGTCTCCTCGCCGGCGCAGCCGGACCACGCCGATGAGGTAGAGGCCGACCGCGACCAGGGCGACCGCGACCCAGAACCAGTCGGTGGTCCACGTGGTCAACCAGCTGCTGCCCGTCAGCGGCGGCGGCTCGGGGTAGCCGGTGAGGTTGTAGGCGGGGGTCGCGTCGGGGACCGCGTCCTGCGGCACGGGCGGCACGCTGCGCGCCATGGCGACGGCGGTGCCCACGGCGATGCCCATGACCACCAGCTCGGCGAGGACCAGGCGGGCGAAGGCTCCCCCCGGGGCGTCCCCGCGCAGGCGGGCCAGGAGGCTGCGCCGGTGGAGGTAGCCGGCGACCCCCAGCAGCACCAGGGCCACGCTCTTGACCACGACGAGGGCGCCGTAGCCGGTGGCCAGGCCCGACCACGTGCCCACCCGGAGGTAGGCACTCTGGAGGCCCGAGACCGCCACCGCCGCGAAGCACCAGCCCGCGAGGCTCGAGAAGCGCTGGGCCGTCGCGGCGAGGTCGGTGCCGGTGAGCAGCGGCCGCAGCACCGCGAGCGCCAGGAGCCCACCGACCCAGACGGTGACGGCGACCAGGTGCACGGCCAGGGCGTTGACGGCGGTGCCGTGGTCGGTCGCGCCGGCGGCGTGGCCGGCGAGCGCGAGGGGCAGGAGGGCGACGACCGCCGTCGCCGCGAGCCAGGCCATCGCGGTGCGGCGGGTGGCGAGGAGGGCGCCGACGCTCACGACGGCGGCGAGGCCGGTCGTGATGAGCACCTCCCGGATCGGCAGGAGCTGCCACGCGAAGGTGGTGAACTGCTGGGCGAAGCCGGGGTCGGAGACGGGTATGCCGATCAGCGTGGCCATGCCGAACACCGCACCCGCCGCGCCGGCGACGGCCCAGACCCCCGCGGAGACCCCCGCCAGGCGGGTCGCGGTGACCCTGCGGCGGGTCCGGGTCGTCTCCGGGACGAGGAAGGCGGCCAGGACCAGCAGTCCGATCGTGGCCGAGGCGGCGACGTCGTGCAGCACCCGGGCGTAGAGGACGCCCCAGCGCACGACTCCACCCGGGTCGCCGATCACGGGAGCGGCGGCCGCCTGACCGACCGCGGCGGCCAGCGGCAGCGTGAGCAGGACGGCCAGGGCCAGCGCGACGCCGGGCAACCGGGCCGGGACATCGACCTGCGGTCTCACGGCGACCGCAGCGGGTGAGCTCATGCCCCCAGCCTAAGTATGGTGGGGCCATGCCCCTGCATCCGGCAGCACCCGAAGACCTGGCCGGCCTCGTCTCGGCCTACCAGCAG
Source organism: uncultured Actinomycetota bacterium (assembly GCA_963731235.1). Taxonomy (GTDB): domain Bacteria; phylum Actinomycetota; class Actinomycetes; order Actinomycetales; family Dermatophilaceae; genus Pedococcus. The sequence goes on from CAVSUT010000019.1 coordinate 630,107, forward strand.
ACCACCCAGGCGATCGTGGACCTCGGTCGTTCCTGCGGTGACACCGACTTCGACAAGGAGACCGCCTGCCCGGGCTGGACGGTCAAGGACCAGATCTCGCACGTCGTCGGCCTGGAGTCCTGGCTGCACACCGGGACCGTCCCGCAGGTGGACGTCCCCGCCTACGGCCACATCCGCAACGACGCCGGCCAGTTCATCGAGAAGTCGGTCGAGCTGCGCCGCCGCATGGTCGGCCAGAAGGTCGTCGACGAGCTCGAGACGGTGGCAGCCCATCGCATCGCGGAGTTCTCCGCGCCCGAGGCCACCCTCGAGACCGTCGTCCGCGGCCCGTGGGGTCCGGCACCACTCGGCGAGACGCTCCGACGCCGCATCCTGGACATCTGGACCCATGAGCAGGACCTGCGCCACGCGCTGGGCCGCCCGGGCAACCTCGACTCCGGCGGCGCCGCGGTGTTCATGGACCAGCTGTTCGCCGCCCTGCCGCGGATGGTCGCCCGCGACGCGGGGATCGAGCCGGGCAACGTCGTGATCATCGACTCCACGGGACCGGTCATGGGTCGCGCCGGCGTCTGGGTGGAGCCCGGCGACGAGGGCAAGGCCCGCGGCATACCCCTGTTCTCGGGCATCGCCCACGACGGCGACCCCGACGACGTCTTCACCACCATCACGCTCTCCACCGACTGCCTGACGCGTCGGGCGGCAGGCCGCGGCCGGGTCGAGGACATCCACTTCAGCGTGGTCGGTGACGAGGCCGTCGCGCACCGCGTGCTGGAGCACCTCGTCCTGGTCCCCTGACCTCACGGCACCGCCGGGTCACCTGACCCAGGAACTGATTGCGCGCTGCAACCATCATGTGATATTTGTATGCCGCAAGCAAACTTCTGTCCCCGAGGTCCGCCATGCCCGAGCACGACCCGTTCGACCCGCAGGACCCCTCCGGCCACGATGCCGACCAGCACCAGCTCGACCGCGCCACCGCCGACCGGGTGAGCCTGGGCCTCGTCCGGCTCATGAAGCTCCTGCAGTCGATGAAGCTGCACGCCCCCCGGCTCCACCCTGCGGTCGACGCCACGGCGTACCCGCTGCTGTTCAACCTGCTCAACGAACCGCACCGGGTCTCCGCGCTCGCCGAGCTCATCCACTCCGACGTCTCCACCGTGAGCCGGCAGGTGAGCACCCTGGTCGGCCACGGCCTGCTGGAGAAGGTGAGCGACCCGGAGGACGGTCGCGCCCAGGTCGTGTGCCTCAGCGACGAGGGCCACACCCTGCTCACGGCGATCCAGCAGCAGCGCAACGAGTGGTTCCGCGAGCTGATGAACGACTGGACCTCCGAGCAGGCGAGTGACTTCGCCGCCCACCTCGAACGGTTCGGCTCCGCCCTGGAGACCAACCGGGACAGCCTCCTGCGCCGTCGCGCACCCCAACCCACCCCAGCCGCCACCGGCGACACCAGCACCTCGGAGAACTGACATGGCAGCCACCGCCCCGGCGCGGCCCGACGGCCCCCTGACCCACCGGCAGATCGTGACGATCCTCATCGGCCTGATGATGGGGATGTTCCTCGCCGCCCTCGACCAGACCATCGTGGCCACCGCGATCCGCACCATCGCCGACGACCTCAAGGGCCTGGACCAGCAGGCGTGGGCCACCACCGCCTACCTGATCACCTCGACGATCGTCACCCCGCTCTACGGCAAGCTCTCGGACATCTACGGGCGCAAGAAGTTCTTCTCGACCGCGATCACGATCTTCGTCGTCGGCTCGGTCCTGTGCACCCTGTCGCAGTCGATGCTCCAGCTGGCGTTCTACCGCGCCATCCAGGGCCTCGGCGCCGGCGGCCTGTTCTCGTTGGCCCTGGCCATCATCGGCGACATCGTCCCCCCACGGGAGCGCGCCAAGTACCAGGGCTACTTCCTGGCGGTGTTCGGGACCTCGAGCGTCCTCGGCCCGGTCATCGGCGGGTTCTTCGCCGGCCAGTCCACCATCCTCGGGGTCGACGGCTGGCGCTGGGTCTTCCTCGTCAACGTCCCGATCGGCATCGTCGCCCTGCTCGTGGTCTCGCGCACCCTGCACCTGCACCACACCCGCCTCGACCACCGCATCGACTGGTGGGGCGCGGCCACGCTGACCCTCGGCCTGGTGCCGCTGCTGCTCGTCGCCGAGCAGGGCCGCGACTGGGGCTGGGGCTCGGGCCGTTCGGTGCTCGCCTACGTCGTCGGTGGTCTCGGGGTCATCGCCTTCCTGCTCGTCGAGCGCGCCATGAAGGACGAGGCGCTGCTGCCGCTGACGCTGTTCCAGAACCGCACGGTCGGCGTCGCCTCGGCCGCCTCCGTCCTCATCGGCATGGCGATGTTCGGCGGCCTCGCGTCGCTGCCCCTCTACCTGCAGATCGTCAAGGGCGCCTCGCCGACCCAGGCCGGCCTGCAGCTGCTGCCGCTCACCCTGGGGATCATGACCGGCTCGATCCTCTCCGGGCAGATCATCAGCCGCACCGGGAAGTACCGGATGTTCCCGATCATCGGCTCGGCGCTGCTCGCCGTCGCCCTGTTCGTCTTCCACTTCGTCCAGGCGGACACCCCGCTGTGGCAGACGATGATCGTCATGGTGTTCTTCGGCCTCGGGCTCGGCTTCAACTTCCAGCCGCTGACCCTGGCCGTGCAGAACGCCGTCTCGCCGCGCCTCATCGGGGTGGCGACGTCCTCGGCCACCTTCACCCGCCAGATCGGTGGAACGCTGGGCACCGCGGTGTTCCTGTCCATCCTGTTCACGACGGTGCCCGACAAGATCGCCTCCTCGCTGCAGAAGGCCCAGGGCACCACCGAGTTCAAGGCAGCCCTGGCCGACCCGGCCAACGCCGAGTTCGCCGCGTCCATGGCCGCCTCGCAGCAGCCGGGCGGGACGAGCGCAGCCGGTGGGGTGCTGAAGGACTCCTCCTTCCTCACCGACCTCGACCCACGGCTGGCCAAACCCTTCCTGCAAGGGTTCTCCCAGGCGATGGACACCGTGTTCCTCGTCGGTGGAGCAGTCATGGTCGTCGGCTTCCTCGTGATGCTGTTCCTGCCGCACGTCGAGCTGCGCGGCGGGTCGGCCTACTCCGAGCGCGGAGCAGCCGAGAAGGCGGAGTCCGATGCCGCCGCGGCTGCGGCACCACCGGCCGCTGGGCACTGAGGGTCCGCCCTGACCTGTCCCTGATCCACCCCTGAACCCCGGGTGAGCCCATCGGCTCGCCCGGGGTTCGTGGCTACTGTGGCTCTCGTGGAAGCCGTCGTGCAGACCCGGGGCCTGACCAAGGACTACGGTTCCGTGCTGGCCCTGGACTCCCTCGACCTCGAGATCGGTCCCGGGATCACCGGGCTGGTCGGGGCCAACGGGGCCGGCAAGTCGACCCTGCTCAAGATCCTCCTCGGCCTGGTCCCCGCCACCGGGGGTCGGGCCCAGGTCCTCGGGCACGACATCGCCACGGCAGGTCCTGCGATCCGGGCCGCGGTCGGCTACCTGCCGGAGCACGACTGCCTCCCGCCGGACGTCAGCGCCAGCGACTTCGTGGTCCACCTCGCGATGATGTCCGGGCTCCCCCGGGTCGCGGCCCGTGAGCGTGCCGCCGAGGTGCTGCGCCACGTGGGGCTCGCCGAGGAGCGGTACCGCCCGATGGGCGGCTACTCCACCGGCATGAAGCAGAAGGCCAAGCTGGCCCAGGCCCTGGCCCACGACCCCCGGCTGGTGCTGCTGGACGAGCCCACCAACGGGCTCGACCCCGCAGCACGCGAGGAGATGCTGGGCCTCGTCCAGCGGATCGGGCACGACTTCGGGATCGCGGTGATCGTGACCTCGCACCTGCTCGGCGAGCTCGAGCGCGTGAGCGACCACGTGGTGGTCCTCGACGGCGGCCGGCTGCTGCGGGCCTCGCGGACCGACGACTTCCTGGACACCACGGGTGTCCTGCTCGTCGAGGTGCTGGGCGACGACGGCCAGGCCCGGATGATGCAGGCCCTGACCCGGGCCGGGGTCACGACCGTGCCGCGCGGCGGCCTGCTCACCGTCGCTGCCGTCCACGAGCAGCTCGACGTGCACGACCTGATCCGCGACACCGCGAGCGACCTGGGCCTCGGCCTGGTGCGGGTGCAGGTCGACCACCGACGCATCGAGGACGTCTTCGCCGACGCCGGGCAGGAGCCCCGTGGCTGACCGCCCATCGACCGACCCGACGGCATCGACCGACCCGACGGCTGCGACACCCGCGGGCGGCAGCGTCATCCACGACCTCGGCTACCGGCCCTACACCGGCCCGCGGTGGGGACCCGCTGCCATCGCCCGGTCCCTGGTCGTCACCGGCTTCCGGAACGCCTTCGGACTCGGCCGTTCGGGGAAGTCGAAGGTGCTGCCGTTCATCCTGCTCGCCCTCAACCTGATGCCGGCCCTCATCATCGGTGGGGTGATGGTGTTCGTCGGGCTCCAGGAGCTGCCCATCGGCTATGCCGAGTACGCCTCCACGACCCAGGTGCTCCTCGGGATCTTCGTCGCCTCGCAGGCGCCGGTGCTCTTCTCGCGAGACCTCCGGCACGGCACGATCTCCTTGTACCTGGCGCGGCCACTCCCCTCGACCACCTACGCGCTGGCCCGCTGGGCATCCCTGCTGGGCGCCACCCTGGTCTTCCTGCTGCTCCCGATCCTGCTCCTGTATGCCGTGGCGCTGCTGGGCGAGCTCGACGTCACCCAGCAGACCGGCGACGCCGCGGTCGCGGCGGGCCTCGCCCTGCTCCTTGCCCTGGCACTGGCCGGTGTGGCCGGACTGATCGCCTCGTGGTCGACCCGCCGCGGTTTCGCCGTCGTCGCCACCATCGCGCTGCTCCTCATCGGCAACGGCATCGTGTCCGCCATCCAGGCGATCGCCACCGAGCAGGCCCAGCCGCGGGTGGGCGAGGTGGCCGGGCTGTTCTCGCCGTACTCGCTCTACCGCGGCCTGATGGCCACCTGGACCGACTCGCCGGCCCCCACACCACCCACGGGCACCCCGATGCAGCTCGCCTACCTCGTCGTGTTCGTCTCCCTGTCCGCTGCCTGCGTGGCCGGTCTCGTCTGGCGCTACCGACGGGTGGCCACGGCATGAGCGTCATCACCATCGACAAGGCCTCGCGCTGGTACGGCAACGTGGTCGCCGTCAACGGCATCTCGATGACCGTGCGCCCGGGCGTGACCGGCCTCCTGGGTCCCAACGGGGCGGGCAAGACCACCCTGATCGCCCTGATGGCGGGCTTCCTCGCGCCGTCGGCAGGCACCGTCACCCTCGACGGCGCCCCGATCTGGCGCCACACCGACGCCTACCGCACGATCGGCCTGGTCCCCGAGCGGGAGCTCAGCTTCGGCTACCTCACCGGCCGCCAGTTCGTCCTCGCCAACGCCGAGCTGCACGGGCTCGCCGATCCCGGCGCGGCCGCCGAGCGGGCGCTCGAGGTCGTGGAGATGACCGAACCGGCCGCTCGCCGGATCGACACCTACTCCAAGGGCATGCGGCAACGGGTGAAGCTCGCGTCCGCGCTCGTCCACGACCCGGCGGTGCTGCTGCTCGACGAACCCTTCAACGGTGTCGACCCGCGCCAGCGGCTGCACCTCATGAGCCTGCTGCGCCGGATGGGCGCCGAAGGCCGCACGGTCCTGTTCAGCTCCCACATCCTGGAGGAGGTGGAGCAGGTGGCCAGGCAGATCGAGGTCGTGGTCTCCGGTCGACATGCCGCGTCCGGGGACTTCGGGCAGATCCGGCGGCTGATGACCGACCGGCCGGTCCAGTACGTCGTCGTCGCGGACGACGACCGCCGCCTCGCTGCCGCGCTGATCGCGGAACCCTCGGTGGTCTCGGTCTCGCTGCGCCGGGCAGGCGGTGTCGACGTGTCGGTGTCCGACTTCGGGGCCTTCGCGGTCCGGCTGCCCAGGGTGGCTCGGCAGCAGGAGATCCGGATCCTCGAGCTCACCCCCACCGACGAGTCGCTCGAGAGCGTCTTCACCTACCTGGTGGGGGTCGAGCGGTGAACGCCACCATCCTGCGACTCTCTGCGCAGGCCCTGCTGGGACGCCGGCGCGGCCTCGTCCTGGTCCTGATCCCCGCGGTGCTGCTGATCCTGGCCGTCGTGGTGCGGGCCCTGACCGACGACCCCACGGTCGGCTACGACGCCGTCACCAACCTCGGTTTCACGCTCGGCCTGCCGCTGGTCGCCCTGCTGGCAGCCACCGCGGTCCTCGGTCCCGAGATCGACGACGGGTCGATCGTCTACCTGTTGTCCAAGCCGGTGAGCCGGCACGTCATCGCCCTCAGCAAGTACGTCGTCGCCTGGGCGGCGACGATGGTGCTCGGCGCACTGCCGGTCCTGGCAGCCGGCCTGGTCCTCGATGTGTCCGATCCTCGCCAGGCGCTCGCCTGGGGTGCCGGCGCTGCGGTGGCCGGCACGGCATACACCGCCCTGTTCCTGGGTCTCGCGGCCTTCACCAGGCACGCGGTCGTGGTCGGGCTCCTCTTCGCGCTCCTGTGGGAAGGGGTGCTCGGCAGCGTCCTCGACGGCATCCGGTGGGTGTCCGTCGGCGCCTGGGGCCGCGCGGTCGCCACGGAGGTCAGCTCACTCGTCCCGGCTCCGGGCATCGGCCTCACCTACGCCGTGGTCGCCGCGGTCGTCCTGACCGTCGCGGCGTTGTGGTTCACCGGGGACCGGCTGCGGTCCTTCACCCTGCGCGGCGACGAGTAGCTCTGCGGGACGGCGAACAGCTCTGCGGGTGCGCGTCGTCAGGTGGCAGGTGTCGTCACAGGAGCACACCCCGCTTGCGCAGTCCGCGTTCCCGCAGGGCGAGGACGGGCGGCGCGATCCACGTGGCACCCGAGTAGGCGAGCAGGATGACGGCGGTCCAGAACGGCATGCTGCTGACGTCGCCGTCAGCCAGGATCGGGGCGAGCCAGCGGATCATGCCGACGAGGTAGGGAAGGACCCAGAAGACGAGGAACGCGCCGATCATCAGGCAGCCCGCGAGGTAGACCAGGCCGAACCAGCGGGCGACGTGCCGATCGTGCGCCCCGATGTCCTCCCACTCCGCGCGGTCCGCGGCATCGAGCCCGTTACACCCGCGCCTTGGCGGACAGCCACGTGGCCCGGTAGAGGTTGTGGCAGCCGAGCACGTTGGCGAGGAGTGCGTAGACGTCCGAGCGGAGGAAGACCAGCGCCCACTGCTGGCCGATGCCGAGGACGTTCAGCAGGACGACCGCGCCGAGGAAGCGTGACCAGGGGTCGGGCGCCTGCGTCCACAGCGCCACCCACTGCAGGACCGAGGGCTGCGAACAGCACGACGGCATCGACGGCCATACCGGCGAGGTAGACACCCGAGCGGGCGCGACGCGGGACCGTGACCAGCTGGCTCACATCGGTCTCGATGACGAGGAACACGCCTCGTCGGCTGATGCGGAACGTCGCCGGCACACCGACTGCGCGGCCGGCGAGCCAGTGCCAGGCCTCGTGCACGGCTGTCAGCGCCAGGGCGAGGACCGCGACCACGAGGCTGGACAGGGCCTTGTCCTCGAGGAACCACACGTTGCGGTAGTGCGGGCGCACGTCGGGGATGACGGACGATGAGCACGGCCGACCCGATGGCCGCGGCGGCGTAGACCAGCCACGCCACCCGTCCGAAGAATCGTCGCGCGACCGGCTGCGAGATCCCCTCGAACCAGCGGGTCGCCTGCCGCTGACCGTCCTGCCGCACCGCCTGCGTCACCGCCTCGTCGAACAGGCCCGCCCCCAGCAGGCCCTCGAGGAAGTCGACACCGTCCACCGTCTCGCCGGCCAGCTCGCTCGCGCGTGTCGTGGCCTCCTCCAAGGAGCCGGTCTCCTGCAGGGTGCTCACGAACGCGCCACCGGGCAGCGGAACGGCGATGAAGAGGTTGAGGTCGGGACGCCCGATGATGGACGAGTCGCCGTCCTGCGCCACGACGATCAGGTCCAGCACAGGCCTGAGCCGCTCGGGGGACAGGTCTGCGGAGGGGGACTCGGCGCTCTCGACCGACATCTGGTGTGCACCTCTCTGCGTCCTGTCCTTGGGAGGCGGATGACCCGCCTCCCAAGGACCGGACTGTTCAGCCCAGCGTCCGGTACGTGATCTCACACGCTCACACGTCCCGGGGCGGAGTTCAGCTGTCGTAGTCGGGGATGTACTTGGTCAGGCGAGTGTTCTCGACCTTGCGGATCTCGAGCTTCATCAGGGCACCTCCCTTCGCTTGACGGAATCGGTGGTCTGTCGCCGGGTGGTCACCCGGGAGTCGTGGAGGAGGCCAGCACCCGGCTGTCGTCGGGGTGAGCCGCCACGGTGCGGCCGGCACCCTGGGGCGCGACGCCTTGGCAGGCGGTGCACGCAGGCACCTGCTCCCACGGGCGGACGGTGGTGGAACAGCCGTTCGTGAGGTTGATCGTCAGGAGCCGGCCGGCATACTGCGGCTCCTCGTATCCCGTGAGGTACCGCAGCACCTCGAACGCGGCGAAGCTGCCGATGAGCCCGGCGATCGGACCAATGCCACGGTTGACCCTGGCCTTGCGCTCGCCCAACCCGAGCGCCGTGATCGCGTGGACGTCGTCGCCGACCTGCGAGCGGGCCGCTTCACCGCTCACCGAGTCGGCCTGCAGGGCGAGGCACCGTCGGCAGGCACTGCGCCCCGGGGCCACCGACCACACGCCCGCCGTCGACACCCCCATCCCGCCGCGGACCAGGGGGACGCCCGCCGCCATGCAGGCGTCGTTCACCCACAGGTCGACGTCGCGGGGCGTGTCGATCCCGGACATGACCAGGTCCGGCTCGAGCTCCTCGAGCAGCGTGGCGACGCTGTCGGTCCCCGTCACGTCGAGGTGCAGGGCCCGCACCTCGATCGTCGGGTCGAACCGGCGGATCCACTGCGCGGCCTCGTCGACCTTGGGTCGACCGATCTGGTCCCACGAGTACAGGTACTGGCGGGCGAAGTTCTTCGCCTCGACCACGTCCCGGTCGGCCACCGTGAGGCGCCCGACGCCCGCCCCGGCCAGGTGGGGGATGGTCGTCGAGTTGAGACCGCCCGTGCCCAGCACCAGGACGTGTGCGCCGCGGACCCGGTCGACGAGGTCCTCCTGCGAGACGGCGAGCGAGGCGAACGTCTCGAAGAACGCCAGGTTGGAGAAGTGTCGCTCGCCGAGCTCGCCCGCGTACCTGCCCAGACGCGCCGCATCCACCAGCAGGCCGTGCGAGTCGAGGACCTCCAGCACCGACCACACCTCGTCCACCGTGACCGGCCCGTCGGGGCCAGACATGGCGAGGCTCAGCTCGGGGACCGTCCGCGTGCCCTCACGAAGGAGCTCGAGGAACCGCTCGATCTGCCCCTGCGGGTCATGGACGACGAGCGGCTCGCGTTGGTCGTAGACGACAGTGAGGTCGGTGTCGGTCGACCGTCCCCAGACGACGTCCTTCACCGTCGGCAGGAGCGCCTGTCCCTCTGTCATGGCCGCGATCCTGACAAAGCAGGACGCAGCGGGCCGGGGCTGTTGCAGGAACCTGCAACTACGCGCCGCCGGCCCAGGCCTGCCGCAGCGGGGCCCACCCCAGGTGGGCGCCGGCCGCGAACCTGGACCGCACGCCCAGGTCCTGCATGATCGCCGCGATGTCCGAACGCACCGTGCGCACACTGATGCCGAGCGCGTCCGCGATGTCCTCGTCGTGCAGGTCCTCGCGCAGCATCACCATGATCTGCACCTGACGCGCAGTGAAGTGCTCCAGCAGGTGCGCGGGTCCCGTGCTGGGCGTCGAGCTCCTGATGACCTCGCGCCAGTACCGGACCGCTGCGGCGACGACGCGCGGCGAGCTGACCTCCATGACCGAGGGTTGGCCGTCGACGAAGGGCCCCTGCAGGAGCACCGAGCGTCGTTCCACGATCTTCATCTGCACCGGGACGAAGCTGAACCGGTAGCACGGCAGGTTCTCGCCGACGAGGAGGAGCTGCTCCTCCAACGTCAGTCGCTCGGCGTCGAAGACCGAGTGCATGCGCATGCCGCGGTCCATGCACACCCGGTTGTTCGGCAAGGAGGCGCGCAGGACCTCCGCCGGCCCCGAGGCCTTCACCGAGAGCAGCTCCCGCCACCCCCGAGCGAGCTCCATGATGGTCGGGTTGATGTCCTTCCCCACCGCCAGGACCTTTGCGCTCGCCGAGTCACCGGCGCGGTCCAGGGTCGCCGCAGCGTGGGAGCGCAGCGCCAGCAGGGGTGCCGCCGCATCCAGCACTGCCTGCTCGGCGGCCACCCGCTCGAAGTCACCGGTCTCCGTGCCCATGCTCAGCCCATCCTCCCTCGATCAACTGACCGCACCGATGGCGCCGGCCGATGCTGCCACACCCCGGCGCTGGGCGAACAGCGCTGAGCCGCGGCGGTGACGGGCTCCAGTCCCCGTGCGGGAGCGTGTCGTGCGACGACGGCCCGCACCGGTGTGGTGCGGGCCGTCGTCATGGTGCGGAGGCGGTCGGGGCTCAGCCCCAGACGAGGCCCCGGGCCGGGTCGGCGAGGATCGCACCGACGTCGGCGATGAACTTGCTGCCGAGCTCTCCGTCGACGAGGCGGTGGTCGAAGCTCAGCGCGAGCTGGGTCACCCAGCGCGGCTCGATCGTCTCGGTGCCGTCGGCGGCAGTGACCACCCACGGCTGACGACGGATCGCACCGAACGCCATGATCGCCGCCTCACCCGGGTTGATGATCGGGGTGCCCGTGTCGACGCCGAAGACCCCGACGTTGGTGATCGTCATGGTGCCCCCCGACATGTCGGCAGGCTGCGTGCGACCCTCCCGCGCGGTCGCGGTGAGCGCGCCGATGGCCTCGGCGAGCTGGAGCATCGACATCTGGTCGGCGTCCTTGATGTTCGGGACGATCAGGCCCCGAGGGGTGGCGGCGGCGATGCCGAGGTTGAGGTAGTGCTTGACCACGATCTCCTGGGCGCCCTCGTCCCACGTCGCGTTGATCTCGGGGTGACGGCGGATCGCGACGGCCATCGCCTTGGCCAGCACCAGCAGCGGCGTGACCTTGACGTCCTTGAACTCGCGGTCCTTCTTCAGCCGCTCGACGAGCTCCATGGTGGCGGTCGCGTCGATGGTCACCCACTCGGTGACGTGCGGCGCGGTGAAGGCGCTGCCGACCATCGCCTGGGCGGTCATCTTGCGGACGCCCTTGATGGGGACCCTGGTCTCGCGCTCACCGCCGCGGGTGAACACCGGGGCCCGGTATGCCGCCGGGGCGGTGGTGGTCGCGGACGTCGCCGACCCGGCGGAGTCGGCCTGCGCGCCGGACGTGCTGGCGCCGTTCGCGTGGGCGTCGACGTCGGCGCGGCTGATGATGCCGCCCTCGCCGGAGCCTGTCACCGCGTCGAGGTCGACGCCCAGGTCCTTGGCGTACTTGCGGACCGGCGGCTTGGCCAGGGCACGAGCGCCACCCTCGCGGGCCACCGCGGCGGCAGGACCCGACTCGGCGGGCGCCGGGGTCGCCCGGGCCTCCTGGGCGGGCGGCGCGGACGCGGCCTGGACGGCGGGAGCCACCCCAGCGGCGGGAGCCGCCCCGGCGGCGGGGCCACCCTTGCGAGGACGACGGACGGCCTCGGTCTGCTTGACGCCGTAGCCGACGAGGACGGCGGTGCGACCGGTCGACGTGGTGCCGCCGATCTTGCCCTCCTCGATGGCCTCCTCCTCCGCCTCGGCGGCCGCAGCGGCGGCAGCCACCTTGGGAGCCGGCGAGCCCTCCATACCGGGCTCGACGGCACCGGCGGCGGGCGCCTCCTGGACCGACGTGGGCGCACCCACACCGGAAGCCCCAGCGGTGTCGACGGCGATGATCGGCGTGCCGACCTCGACCGTGTCACCCTCGGACACGAGCAGGGCGGTGACCGTGCCGGCGAACGGCACGGGCAGCTCGACCAGCGACTTGGCCGTCTCGATCTCGACGACGATGTCATTGACCTTCACCGTGTCACCGACCTTGACGTTCCAGGTGACGATGTCGGCCTCGGTCAGTCCCTCACCGGGGTCGGGAAGCTTGAACTCCTTGACTGCCATGCGTTTTCGCGCCCCTCTCAGAAGGCCAGCGAGCGGTCGACAGCGTCCAGGACGCGGTCGAGGTCGGGGAGGAAGTCTTCCTCGAGCTTGCTCGGCGGGTAGGGCAGGTTGTAGCCGCCGACCCGGAGCACGGGGGCCTCGAGGTGATAGAAGCAGCGCTGCTGCAGGGCTGCGGCGATCTCCGCACCCATGCCGAGGAAGGTCGAGGCCTCGTGGACCACGATCGTCCGACCGGTCTTCTCGACCGACGCCGCGACGGTGTCGAGGTCGAGCGGACTGAGCGTGCGCAGGTCGATGACCTCGAGGTTCTTGCCCTCGGCAGCGGCGGCCTCGGCGGCCTGCAGGCAGGTCTTGACCATGGGGCCGTAGGCGATCAGCGTGGCGTCGGTGCCCTCACGGACGACCTGGGCCTTGAGCAGGGGACGCGGAGCGGCCGACTCGTCGACCTCACCCTTGTCCCAGTAGCGGCGCTTGGGTTCGTAGAACAGCACCGGGTCGTCGGACTCGATGGCCTGCTGGATCATCCAGTAGGCGTCCTCGGCGTTGGAGCAGCAGACGACCTTCAGCCCCGCGGTGTGGGCGAAGTAGGCCTCGTTGGACTCCGAGTGGTGCTCGACCGCACCGATGCCGCCGCCGACGGGGATGCGGATGACCATGGGCAGCTTGATCTTGCCGAGGGACCGGGCCCGCATCTTGGCGACCTGGCTCACGATGTGGTCGAAGGCCGGGTAGATGAAGCCGTCGAACTGGATCTCGACCACCGGGCGGTAGCCGCGCAGCGCCATACCGATCGCGGTGCCGACGATGCCGGCCTCGGCGAGCGGGGTGTCGATGACGCGGTCCTCGCCGAAGTCCTTCTGCAGGCCGTCGGTGACCCGGAAGACGCCACCGAGCTTGCCGATGTCCTCACCCATGAGGACGACCTTGGGGTCGCGCTCCATGGCGGCGCGCATGCCGTTGTTGATGCCCTTGGCGATCGTCATGGTGCCCATCAGTGACCACCCTCCGTGGTGAAGCCGGCGTGGTACTCGGCGAACTCCCGGCGCTCGGCCTCGACGACCGGGTGCTCCTCCACGTAGACGTGGTCGAACATCGAGTCGCCGGTCGGGTCGGCCATGGACAGGCAGCCTTCACGCACCCGGACGGCGAGCTCGTCGCCCTCGGCCTCGACCGCCTCGAAGAACTCCTGGTCGGCCTTCTGGGTGTGCACGAGGTAGGACTTCAGCCGCTCGATCGGGTCGCGGTGCTTCCACACCTCGACCTCGGCGGAGACGCGGTACTTCGTCGGGTCGTCGGACGTCGTGTGCGCGCCCATGCGGTAGGTGTAGGCCTCGATGAAGGTGGGGCCGTTGCCGCTGCGGGCCGCGTTGAGCGCCTGCTGGGTCACCGCGTACACGGCCAGCACGTCGTTGCCGTCGACCCGCACACCGGGGAAGCCGAACCCGCGCGCCCGCTGGTAGAGCGGGATACGGGTCTGGCGCTCGTTGGGCTCGGAGATGGCCCACTGGTTGTTCTGGCAGAAGAAGACCACAGGGGCGTTGTTCACCGCGGCGTAGACGAACGACTCGTTGACGTCACCCTGCGCGGTCGCGCCGTCGCCGAAGTAGGCGATGACGGCCGCGTCGCGCGCGTCGTCACCGGTGCCCACGTCGCCGTCGCGCTGGATGCCCATGGCGTAGCCGGTCGCGTGCAGCGTCTGCGCGCCGATGACGATCGTGTAGAGGTGGAAGTTCTTCTCGTTCGGGTCCCAGCCACCGTGGTTGACGCCACGGAACAGGCCGAGCAGGTTGAGCGGGTCGACCCCGCGGCACCAGGCGACGCCGTGCTCGCGGTAGGTCGGGAAGGCGTAGTCCTGCGGGCGCATCGCGCGACCCGACCCGACCTGCGCCGCCTCCTGCCCGAGCAGGCTGGCCCAGATGCCCAGCTCGCCCTGGCGCTGGAGCGCCGTGGCCTCGGCGTCGACGCGACGGATGAGCACCAGGTCGCGGTAGAAGCCGCGCAGGTCCTCGTCGGTCAGGTCCTTGACGTACTCGTCGTACTCGGTGTTCTCGACGCGCTGCCCCTCGGGGGTGAGCAGCTGGACCATCTCGGGTCCTCCGTCACCCACCTCGGGGACGGGGGCGGTCAGGTCGGCGAACACCTTCTCCTCGCGGGGGACGGCGCCGGCCTTCTCACCGGTACTGGCGACAGCTTTGTCGCTCACAGGCACTCCATTCTTCCTCCGGTCCCGCGGATGACGGGTCCTTCGGCTCGGGCCACGACAACCCCCGCGGGGTCACCGCTGCTGGCGTTGCGCGGCACACTGGTTGCACCGGTTGTGGCGGTGCTCACATATGGCCTTGCTCAGCCCAAACATAACGGGGCGGCGGGAAATCTCAGAATCCGGACTTCGCCACCCGCTCCCCACCCCTCCCCCACCCCGGCAAGACGGGGTGGGTGCGGGTCAGCCGATCTCGGACTGGTCGCGCCAGAGGTCGATCCCGGCCTCGACCGCATACCCGTCGATCTTCTCCAGCTCGGTGTCGCTGAACCGCAGGTTGGCGACAGCGGCAGCGGAGTCCTCGAGCTGCGCCACGGACGACGCCCCGATCAGCACCGAGGTGACCCGGTCGTCGCGCAGCGCCCAGGCGAGCGCCATCTGGGCCAGCGACTGGCCACGCTCGGAGGCGACGTCGTTCAGCTTGCGGATGTTGGTCAGCGACTCGTCGGTGAGCAGGTCGGGCGACAGGGACTTGCCCTGCGAGGCCCGCGAGCCCTCCGGGACCCCACCGAGGTACTTGTTGGTGAGCATCCCCTGCGCCAGCGGGCTGAACGCGATGCAGCCGATGCCCTTCTCGCCGAGGGTGTCGAGCAGGCCACCCTCGACCCAGCGGTTGAGCATCGAGTAGCTCGGCTGGTGGATGAGCAGCGGGACCCCGAGGTCGGCGAGGACCTCGGCCGCGCGCTCGGTGCGCTCCGGGGAGTAGCTGGAGATCCCGGCATACAGCGCCTTGCCCTGCTTGACCGCGGTGGCCAGCGCCCCCATGGTCTCCTCGAGCGGGGTGTCCTCGTCCGGGCAGTGGCTGTAGAAGATGTCGACGTAGTCCAGGCCCATCCGCTCCAGGCTCTGGTCGAGGCTGGCCAACAGGTACTTGCGTGAGCCGCCGATGCCGTACGGCCCGGGCCACATGTCGTAGCCGGCCTTGGAGCTGATGACGAGCTCGTCGCGGTACGGCCTGAAGTCGGCCGCGAAGTGGCGACCGAAGTTCTTCTCGGCGCTGCCGTAGGGCGGGCCGTAGTTGTTGGCGAGGTCGAAGTGGGTGATGCCGATGTCGAAGGCGCGGCGCAGGATCGCACGCTGCACCTCGAACGGCTTGTCGTCACCGAAGTTGTGCCACAGGCCGAGGGAGACGGCGGGCAGGTGCAGGCCGCTCTGACCCACCTTGCGGTAGGGCATGGGACCGTAGCGGTCAGGGCTGGGGAGGTAGGCGGGGAGCCAGGTGTCGACCATGCCCCCAGTCTGTCGTGGGTCACCTCCCGCGACCAGCGGGGTATGGCGCGAAGCCCCGGCGCGGGGGACCAACGGCCATTGCCCTCCTGCAGCACCGGGGTGAGGATGGGTTGATGAGGATCCCTCGTCCCCTCCTGGCGCTGACCGCCGTCGCCCTGCTCGGCGCGTGCGGGACCGGTGGCGGCACGAACGGGTCGAGCACGCCCGACAGCACCGGTACGACGACCTCGCTCACGTCGACGGGCACGTCGCCGGGCACAGCGACGGGCCCGTCGCCGAGCACGTCGGGGTCGACCGACACGGTGAACCCCACCGCTGCCCGGTACCGGCCGCGGCAAGCTCGTCACGGTCACCGGCACGGTCTCTGCCGGCGTCGAGAGCGGCTGCCTCCTGCTGACCACCGAGCCGGCCAGTCCCGACGGCCCGTGGCAGCTGGTCGGGAACATCGCCGGCATCGAGGCCGGCCAGCAGGTCACCGTGCGTGGGGCCAGGATCGACACGATGGCCACGACCTGCCAGCAGGGCCTGCCCTTCGAGGTGCAGACCGTCGTCACCAGCTGACGACCCGGCCCCTGCTTGCCCGACCCGAGACAGCAGCCGGCCCCTGACGCACAGGACCCCACGGGCGAGTGCCCGTGGGGTCCTGTGTCGAGGCTGTCGCCCCGGTGCTGCGCGACTACTGCGTGACGTCGCCGATCACCACGGACCCGGTGCCGAGCACCGCGCCCTCGGAGGAGATGACGTTCATCTCGCCGAACAGCTTGCGACCCGAGGTCGGAGCCTCCTGGGCCGTGACCTCACCGGTCACCGTCGTCGACCCACCGGCCGGCAGGTCGATCGGGGTGCTCGGCACGTCGAGCGAGCCCAGACCGGAGGCGAAGAACACATCGAGGTAGTCGTACTGCGTGGAGCCCGCAGGCACCGCGTAGCCGTCCACCACGACGGTGTAGGTGCCCGCCGCCGGGTTGGCGATGCTCGTCGACTCCTCGGAGTCTCCGTCAGCCGACGACCCCACCTCGTCACCGTTCTCGTCATAGACGTAGAGGTCGAGGTCGGCCCCCAGGTCGGAGGTGTTGCCGATGGCCACGTCGAGGCGCTCGGCACCGGCCGGCACCACCACCTCGAACTCCTGCACTTCGCCGTCCGCAATCGTCTTGCGATCGGACGACGAGCTACCCAACGAGCCGCCCTTCGGCGTGACCGTGACCGGGCCGAAGGTGTTGGTGACCTTCCAGCTGACCGGGGTCGGCGTGCCGGCCTGGACCGACGGGAGCGTCTGGGTCTCGGGGTCGACCACGACACCCTGCGCCGCGGCAGTCAGGCGGAACGGGTTGTCCAGGAACGGCGACGTGCGCCGGGCCTCGACCTCGAACTCCCAGATGCCGGGCATCGGGTTGGCGTAGTTGCGCGACGTCGGCTTGCACGACTTCGCGTCACTGAAGTTCGTGTAGCAGGCCAGCGACGAGCTCGACTCGACCGGGACGCCGTACGGGTTGATCCCGATGAAGCGGACCTGGCTCCTGGTCGCGATGCCGCCGAGGTTGACCTGCAGGGCCTTGGTGCCCTGCGGGACGTTGACGAACAGCTTCTTGGTCAGGTTGCGACCGACCTTGCCGCTGGCCGTCGCCGAGTACGAGGGCTTGGCCAGCTCCTTGGCCAGCACCACCGTGACGAGCACCCGGTGGTCGACCACCGGGGTGGCCGGGTCGTCGATCTCCAGGATGGCCGAGTGGGCGCCCTGCGCGGACGTCCTGGCCACCACGGGGATGCTGATCTTGCTGCCCTTGGTCATCTTGGCCTTGGTCACCGGGAGCGAGAACGTTCCGTCGTTGCCGACCAGCCGGAGCTGGTGCAGCGCCGGGCCGGAGCGACCGCTCGTACGGGTCGCCGAGACCGTGTAGGTCTTGGAAACACCCGAGACCTGGCCGCCCTCGTTGCTGCCACAGCGGTTGTAGACGCCGGTGCCGACATCGGGCGTCGCGAGGAAGTCCGAGATCGGGGTGCAGACCGGGGCGGAGACCGTGTAGCTCTGCGTCGCCGGACGCTTGCGCATCAGCGTCCAGGCACCGGGGACGTTCATCTGTCCGGTGCCCTGGCCGATGGCCTCCAGGCCCTTGACGAACTTCGCCGAGGTGTAGATGGAGTTGCGCAGCTGCGCCGGCGTCGTGTCGGTACCCGTCGCGAAAGCGGCGGACAGCAGCAGTGCAGCGCCACCGGCGGCCTGCGGAGAGGCCATCGAGGTGCCGTTGAACATGGCGTAGCCGACGGGCAGCGTGTAGCCGGTCTCGGCGACATCGCCCTGCTTCAACCACCGGGGCACGGTGGAGATGGCCGAACCCGCAGCCATGATGTTCGGCTTGAACCCGCCGTCCTCACGCGGACCGCGCGAGGAGTAGTTGTGCAGGGTCAGCGGGGTCGAGACGGTCGAGCCGTAGTTCGCCAGCCAGGTCGACTTGGTGATCGAGGAGGCCACGCTCACCACGTCGGTGGCCACGGACGGGTCGCCGATCGTGTTGATGCCGGGGCCACTGTTGCCGGCCGAGATGAACAGCTGCACGCCGTACTCGTCGATGAGGCGGTTGTAGAGCGCCGATCGCGCGTTGTTGCCGTCGTTGAGGGCCGGCAGTCCGCCGATCGACATGTTGACGACGTCGACGTGGCGGTTGGCGACGAGGTCGACCATGCCGTCCGTCAGTGCCGCGGCGGTGCAGCCGCCGCCCCAGGAGCAGGCCCGCGAGGAGACGATCGTGGCGCCGGGCGCCTCGCCGTCCATCTTCCCGCCGAACAGGCTGTGGCCCGCCGCGATGCCCGCCACGTGGGAGCCGTGCGCATCCTCGACGATGCCGATGTTCACGAAGTCGGCGGTCGGGGGCAGGGACGGGTTCTGGTAGGGCGCCAGGCTGACGTCCTTGCGGAACTCGACGGTGAAGGGCATCCGCTCGACGATCGCGGTGCTGGGGTCGTCGGTGCCGAAGTAGTGGACGTCGTAGCGTTCCTTGTAGGGGCGCATCATCTCGTCGGCCGTGAACTTCATGTCCTGGTTGGCGTCGACCCAGATGTCGTGGGTGGCGTAGTCGTAGAGCACGCCGAACTGGTCAGTGGTGTCACCGTCGCGGTTGACGTCCCCACCGGGCTCGCTGCCCGCGGTGATGCTCTCGGAGAACCGGCTGACCGAGTACTCGCCGGGGGCCGGGGCCGTCCAGGTGGCGCCCGCGTAGGTGAAGGTCGGGTTGGCCGTGACCTTGGTGATCATGGCGCGCCACGTGAAGTCACCGTCGAAGATCGGGTCGGTGCCGGTCACCCAGTCGACGATCTTGCGTTGACCCGTCGACGTGGTCTTCAGGGCCGGGTGGTCGAGGTCGACACCGGAGTCGAGGACGCCGATGGTCACCCCCCGGCCGTCCCAGGACGGGTGCTTCTTCTTGAAGTCGACCGAGCCCTGGTCACGCGTCGGCATGTAGGGGTTGGAGTCGGGGGTGCCCTTGCCGGGTGCACTGACTGCCGCACTGGCACCCGGCTTGGAGCGCTCGAGCGCCGGGTCGGGCAGGGGGATGGACTCGTCGAGGTCGACGGCGATCACCTTGAGGGCGCTGGCCACCTTGTCGACGTTGCCCGTCGGCACACTGGCCCGGACGTAACCGATGCGGTCGTTGACCATGCCGGTCCAGCCACCAGAGGCCTTGACGGCCGAGACGACGTCCTTGGTGGCGCCCTTCTCGGTGGCGAGCATGAGGGTGACGCGCTTGGTCCCCTTCTGCTGCGCGGTGTTGAGCAGCTCGCGGTCGTGCTGGCCGAGCTTGTCCTTCTTCTGGGCCTTCTTGACCTGGTTCTTCTCGGCCTTGGCCGAGGGCGCCTTGCTCACGGTGCCGCCTGGTTCCGCAGACGCGATGGGCGCAACTGTTGCTGCGACCACCCCCGCCACAGCGATTCCGGCAACGATCGTGAGTCCGCGGCGCGTCGTGCGTCGTGCGGTCACGTGGGATTCCCTTTCCCTCCGACGCCCCCCCTGCGGTGGGCGATCCGGGTCAGTCTCACCCCGCTCGCCAAGGATCGGCTCCACCCGAGAGGTAAAGGTTTGTCCAAGTCTGCCGGTCAGCGCGGCGGGTGTGACCGTTTGTTGCCGTGTGGGTCTCAGCCGGCCGGGTGCTCGAGCGGCGGCTCGGCCGGGTGCTCGGCGAGGAACTCCCCGGCGACGCGGATCAGCACGTCGTTGGCCTCGGGCTCGCCGATCGTGGCGCGGACACCGTCGTCGCCGTACTGGCGCAGGGTGAGGCCCGCGGCCTGGGCGGCTGCGGCGAAGTCCGCCGAGCGGGCGCCCAGCCCGAACCAGACGAAGTTGGCCTCGGTGTCGGCGATGAACCAGCCCTGCCCGCGCAGCGCGCCGAGGACGCGGGTCCGCTCCGAGACCAGCTGGTCCACCCGCTCCTTGAGCTCGTCGAACGCCTCGAGCGACGCGATCGCGGCAGCCTGGGCGATCGAGTTCACCCCGAACGGCGTCGCCGTCTTGCGCAGGGCACCGGCCACGGGAGGGTGCGCCACGGCATACCCGACGCGGAGCCCGGCGAGACCGTAGGCCTTGGAGAAGGTGCGCAGCACCATCACGTTGGGTCGGTCGCGGTACAGCTCGAGGGACCGCGGGGCGTCCTCGCCGGTGACGAACTCGACGTACGCCTCGTCGATGACGACCAGCACCCGCGACGGCACCCGGTCGAGGAAGCGCTCGAGCTCGGTGTGCGTGACCATCGGCCCGGTCGGGTTGTTGGGTGTGCAGACGATGACGACCTTGGTGCGGTCGGTGATCGCGGCGTGCATGGCGTCGAGGCGGTGGCGCTCGTGGTCGTCGAGACCGACCTTGACCGAGGTGGCGCCGGCGAGCGCGGTGACGATCGGGTACGCCTCGAAGGACCTCCACGCGTGGACGACCTCGTCGCCCGCGTCGCAGGTCGCCGCGATGACCTGCCCGAGGACGCCGACCGAGCCCGTACCCGTGGCGATGTGCTCGACCGGCACACCGAGGCTGCTCGCGAGGGCCTCGGTCAGGGCGGTGACGGCCATGTCCGGGTACCGGTTGACGTTGCCGGCCGCCTCGGTGATGACCTCGAGCACCGACGGCAGGGGCGGGAACGGGTTCTCGTTCGACGACACCTTGTAGGCCGCCACACCGTCGGGTGCCGCCGCGGGCTTCCCGGGGACGTACGCGGGCACCTGGTCGAGGGCGCTGCGCAGCTGGACGTCGGTGTCACGGGCCGTGTCGCTCATGGTCCTCACCATATGGGGCGGTGCCGGCCATGGTGTCCGGTCCCCCGGCGCCCATCGTCCGAACGACCACTGGGGACCGGTACGCGCGCGGACCTGTCCGAGTTGTGTGAGTATGCGAAGTCGGCCCGGGAGTGTGCCCGGGAGGCGTGCGGGATGAGCACGGCGATGCGTACGGGGAACTCAGGGGGAGCTTCACGATGGGAACGGCTGGGGGCGACGAGAACCTGCGGATCGACCTGGTGCGTCGCGCCGCACGGCTGACGGCGACGGTGAACGAGCTCGCCCTCAACCACCTCGAGGGGCGCCGCACGGCAGGGTTCAGCCTCGTCGGCGCCGGCACCGAGGCGATCGACGCCGGGTTCGCCGCGCTCGAGCCGCTCAGCACGAAGCTGGTGTGCAGCGTGGTGCCGGTGCTGCGGTTCGACCCGTGGGGACCGGCCCTGGAGCTGAACGCGCGCTCGCGTGCCCGCGGGGTCGAGCTGCGGTCGGTCGTGAGCGAGCGCGGCCTCAGCGTCAACCCGCTGCTGTCCTCGCTCGACCCCACCACCCGCATCGGGCACGCAGCCACCACCCTCTACCTCATCGACCGCAGACGCGCCGTGATGCCCGGCCCCCTCACCCATGACGGTCTCGCCACCGTCTGGGGAGCCACGACGCGCCAGGTGCTGGGTCCTGCACTGGAGCTCTGGGACCTGATCTGGGAGAGCTCGCGGCCCGCGGTTCCCGAGGGCGAGCGGCCACCGTTCACCGAGCGGCAGGTGCGCACGGCGATCCTGCTGGCGCGCGGCGCCAAGGACGCGAGCATCGCCCGGGAGCTCGGGGTGTCGGTGCGGACCGTCGTGTCCGAGGTGGCCCACCTCGTCGCCCGGCTCGGCGCGACGAGCCGGGTGGACGCCGTACTCATCCTGCGCAACGGCCGCGGCCGCGCCTGAGCACGCAACACCCGCGCTTTTTGCGTGTTCACGCAAGTTTGGGCCGGTTGGGTGGCACTGACCGCTTCGTGCTGTCACAGTGTGCGTCGGTGACTTCCTCCGGGGGGACGGATGTCACCGGCGACCCGCAGACCACTTCCGTGCAGGGGCAGGTAGCGGGTCCGCTCACGTCGCGAGGCCGCATCCCGTCGAGGATGCGGCCTCGCCTCGTGTCTCGCCTCGTGCCGGGCCACGTCTCGCGTCGGGTCTCGCCTCGTGCCCGGCCTCGCCTGTGGGCGGGCGGGCTCGCGTCAGTCGTCGTCGTCCGGGAGGACCCAGTTCAGGACCATCGAGACGATGGTGACGACGAGGGCGCCGAGGACCGCGTCCCAGAAGAAGTGGTCGATGGTGAAGCTGAGGCCGAGCGGCTTGGCGATCCACTCGGTGAGCTGCAACATGAACGCGTTGACGATGAACGTGAACAGCCCCAGGGTCAGGATGATCACCGGGAAGCTCAAGAACTTGGCGATGGGCTTGACGACGGCGTTGACGACTCCGAAGAGGACGGCCACGAGCAGCACCGTCGCGAACTTCGACCCGAACTTGCCGTCGTCGAGACCGATGCCGGGGAGCAGCCACGCGGCCACCCAGAGGGCGACCGCGTTGACCGCGACCTTGATGAGGAAGTTCATGGCTCGATCGTGCCAGATGGCCCGAGCTCGACGAACTAGACGTGCCGTCGGCTGGTGACCACCCGGAACCGGTTGGCCACGAACGCGGCGTCGGTGTAGGCGGCGTTGGCGGCCGGGTTGGCCCCCGTGCCGTGCAGGTCGGAGAAGGCCGCCGTCTGGTTGACGAACACCTGGCCGGTGAGGTTCTCCGACAGTGCCACCCCGGCATCGGCGGCTGCGTCGCGGGCGGCCTCGAGGACTCCCTCGTCGGTGGAGTACACGGCGGCGGTCATCGCCCCGTGCTCGCGGACCGTGTCGCGGAACTGCGCCAGCGACTGGTCGGTCCCGGCGGTGCCGATGAGGAAGCTCACCGGGCCGAAGCACTCCTGGGTGTAGACGTCCTCGCGACTGGCGTCGAGGCTGACCAGCCCCGGGGCGCGGACGACGGCGTCGGGCCAGGTCGGGTGGGTGACGGTTCGGGAGTCCAGGACCACGCTGCCGCCGGCTTCCTCGGCGAGGGTGGCGATGCCTCCGGCGTTGGCGCGCACGCCGTCGTTGACCGTGGCGCCGAGCAGCTCGACGGCCTTGGCGTCGTCACCGGTGAGCTTGCCGACCGCGGCCGCGAGCTTGCTGCCGAACTCCTCGAACGACACCGGGCCCTCGTCGGTGGTGACGCCGTCCCGCGGGACGAAGATGTTCTGCGGGGCGGTGCACATCTGTCCGGAGTAGAGGGTGAGCGAGAAGGCCAGGTTGCCCAGGACCCCGCGCAGGTTGTCCGTCGAGTCGACGACGATCGCGTTCACGCCGGCCTTCTCGGTGTAGACCAGCTTGCCGCTCGCGGCGCCGGCCTCCTCGAGCCAGGCGCCGAAGGCCGGACCGCCGGTGTAGTCGATGATGCGGACCTCGTCGCGCTCGGCCAGGACCTTCGCCAGGCCCTCGCCCTCGGCCTCGGGGGCCAGCTGCACCAGGTCCGGGCTGAACCCCGCGGCCGCCAGCACCTCACGGGCGACCGCGACCGACAGTGCGAGCGGCAGCACTGCGCGCGGGTGCGGCTTGACGATGACGGGGTTGCCGGTGACCAGCGAAGCGAACAGTCCCGGGTACCCGTTCCACGTCGGGAAGGTGTTGCAGCCGATGACGAGAGCGAGCCCGCGGGGCACGACGCGGTAGTCCTTCTGCATCCGCAGGGGTGCCGGGTTGCCCTGCCGGTCCTTACCCGGCTTCTCCCAGACGACCGAGGCCGGCACACGCTCCTGCTCGACCAGACCGGCGACGACGGCCTCGAGCGCGCGGTCCTGGGCGTGGGGACCGGCGGCCTGGAACGCCATGACGAACGGCTGGCCGGTCGTGTGCATGACCGAGTGCGCGATCTCGAACGAGCGGCGGTTGATCCCCTCGATGATCTCGACGCACACGGCTGCCCGGGTGCGGGCGCCGGCGTCGCGCCACTGCGTCATCGCCTGTTCGGCGGCGTCGATGGCCGCGTCGACGTCGAGGTGCGGGTAGGTGATCCCCAGGGCCGGGCCATACGGGGAGATCTCCTCACCCGTCCACGAACCGTCCGTGGCCACGGCACCGAGGGCACCGAACGCCTTGCCCAGCAAGCCCTCGTATGCCGCCTGGCCGTCCGGGCCGGCCGACTCACCGTAGACGCGGGGGGACGGGGACTCGGGGTAGCGCGAGTAGTACGAGCGGGCGGCGAGCGCGGCGGTGGCCTGCGCGAGGACGTCCGCGTGCTTCGCGACGAGGGGGTGGTGGGAGCCGTCGTGGCCCCGTTGGTCCTGCTGGGGCTCGTGGGGCTCGTTGGACTGCGTGGGCGCCGTTGCCGTGGTCATGACGTCATCGTAGGCGCGCCGAGCCGCCATGATGACCTGGTGAGCGACGAGGTGGACCTGGGTCACGTGCACGCGATGTGGGCGGACGACGCGGCGTCCCGAGGGCTCGGCATGGAGGCGCTGGTCGTCGAGCCCGACCACGCGGTGGTGCGGATGGAGGTGGGCGCGGCCATGGTCAACGGCCACGCGATCGCCCATGGTGGCTTCATCTTCACCCTGGCCGACTCGGCGTTCGCCCTGGCCTGCAACAGCCGTGGGACCCGCACGGTCGCCGCAGGTGCCGACATCACGTTCGTGACCGCCGCGCGTCTGGGTGACGTGCTCGTCGCCGACGCGCGGCAGCGCACCACCTACGGCCGCAGCGGCCTGACCGACGTCACCGTCACCCGCGAGTCCGACGGCGCCGTCGTCGCCGAGTTCCGCGGGCGGTCGCGCAGCCTGCCGCCCCGTTGACCGATGACCTGACCGCTCACTGTGATCACTGCGCGTCGACCCGGGCTGGCGGCCCCGACCCCTACCGCTCACTGTGATCACTTCGCGTCGACCCGGGCTGGCAGCCCCGACCCCTGCTGCTCACTGTGATCACTCAGCGTCGGGGCAGGACCGCTCGGGGCACCGGAACTGATCACAGTGAGCGTCGGCGGACTGCCCGACACCACGGTGCGCCACGCAATACGGTGGGGGCATGCGCGTCTTGGTCACCGGCGGTGCCGGCTACATCGGATCCCACACCGTCGTCCAGCTGGCAGCGGCCGGCCACGAGGTGGTGGTGATCGACAGCTTCGCCAACTCCAAGCCGACCGTGGTGCCGCGGCTGGAGGCGCTGATCGGTGGTCACCTGGAGGTGCACGCCTTCGACCTCACCGACCGCGACAAGACCGAGAACCTTTTCGCCGAGCGCAAGTTCGACGCGGTCGTCCACTTCGCCGGGCTCAAGGCGGTGGGTGAGAGCGTCGAGGTGCCGCTGGAGTACTACCAGAACAACCTCGACTCGACCTTCGCCCTCGTGCGGGCGATGCAGCGCCACGGCTGCTTCCGCCTCGTCTTCTCCTCCTCCGCGACCGTGTACGGCGAGAACGCACCGGTGCCGATGAAGGAGGACTTCCCCACCTCGGCGACCAACCCGTACGGGTGGACCAAGGTGATGATCGAGCAGGTGCTGCGCGATGTCGCCCGCACCGACGACCGCTGGCGGATCGCGCTGCTGCGCTACTTCAACCCGGTCGGCGCGCACTCCTCCGGCACCATCGGCGAGGACCCGCAGGGCATCCCCAACAACCTCATGCCGTTCATCGCCCAGGTCGCGGTGGGGACGCGCGACAAGCTCCGGGTCTTCGGCGACGACTACCCGACCCCCGACGGCACGGCGCTGCGCGACTACATCCACGTCGAGGACCTCGCCGCCGGGCACCTCGCCGCGCTGACCAAGCTCGGCGCCACCGACGAGGCCGTCTCGACGTGGAACCTCGGCACCGGCCACGGGACGAGCGTCCTCGAGGTGCTGCGCGCGTTCGAGCAGGCCTGCGGCCACGAGCTGCCCTACGAGGTCGTGGGCCGGCGCGCCGGCGACATCGCCGCCTCCTACGCCGACCCGTCCAGGGCCGAGTCCGAGCTGGGCTGGAAGGCCACCCGCACCATCGAGGACATGTGCGCCGACCAGTGGCGCTGGCAGCGGGACAACCCGGTGGGCTACCCCGACTGAGCGGTCCGGGCCACGGCTGCACCGACCACCCAGTCGAACAACGCCTGCTGGTGCGGCACGGTCATGGCATCGACCTCGGGGTGCCACTGCACGGCGAGCACCCGGCCGTCGGTCGACTCCATCGCCTCGGCGCAGCCGTCGGGCGTCGTGGCCGACAACAGGTACCCATCAGCCAACCGGTCGCAGGCCTGGTGGTGGTTGGACCAGCCACCGAGGCGGACCCCACCGGTGCGCCCCTGGCCCATCAGGCGCTCGAGCAGGGTCCCCGGCACGACGTCGACGTCGTGCGGGTTGTCGGCGTGCGCGACCGAGGTCTCCTCGTAGTGCTGGTGGATCGTCCCGCCGAGCACGATGTTGAGCACCTGCATCCCCCTGCAGATCGCCAGGACCGGGACCCCTGCCTCCAGCGCGGCTCGGGTCACCGCCACGTCGGCAGCATCCTGTTCGGGCGGGGGGTAGGTCTCGCGCGGGTGGACGTCGGGGACCCCGAACGGTCGAAGGTCGAGGTCGTCGCCGCCCTGCAGCACCACCGCGTCGGCGCGCGCCACGAGCTCGCGCGCGCGCTCGACGCTGTCCGGCCAGGCGAGCAACGGTTCACCTCCGGCGCGGGTGATCGCGTCGACCAGGGTGCGCGGGGCGAAGACACCCGGCCGCTCCCGGCCCTCGATCACCCCCGCCCAGCGAGCAGGCACGAGGACGAGCGGGCGCGGCATACGCAGGACCCTAACCACCGCCGCACGAGCACGGGTGGCGGGCCGGCAGGGTTCAATGGGTTCATGAGTGCGAAGCGTCCCTACCGCGTGACCGTCGTCTGCACCGGCAACATCTGCCGGTCCCCCATGGGTGAGTTCCTCCTGCGCGAGCGGTTCGCGGACGCGGGCCTCGAGGACCGGGTCGTCGTGGACTCGGCCGGCACGCACTCGTGGGAGGAAGGCAACCCCGCCGACCCGCGAACCCTGGCGGTGCTCGCCCGCAACGGCCACCAGGACATGGGCGGGAGCGACCACGTGGCCCGCAGGTTCGAGCAGTCGTGGTTCGACGAGGTCGACCTGGTGCTCGCTGCCGACGCCGGCCACCTGAGCGAGCTCAGCACGCTCGCGCGCACCGACGAGCACCGCGCCAAGATCCGGATGTTCCGGTCGTTCGACCCGGTCTCGGCCGAGCGGGACGACCTCGACATGGACGACCCGTGGTTCGGTGACGACCGCTCCTTCGACCAGACCTACGCGGAGGTCACCGCGGCGGCGGACGGCGTGGTGGCGCACGTACGGCGCCTGCTCGCCTCCCACCCCGACTGACCTCCCGCGGAGGGTGGTCGCGCCGGGCGCCAAACGGAATAGTTGAAATCGAAACGATGTTGTGGAGGTATGACCACGATGACGACGCCGTTCAGCCTCCGCCTGGCCCTCGCCGAGGGCCTGTTCGACCGTGGCGACCACGCGGCAGCAGCCACGGCGTACGCCGAGCTCGTCGACGAGGCCACCCGGGAGGACCCGGGGCACGGCACGACCGCGCTGCGGATCTCGTTGGCCCGCGCGTACTTCGGCTCGGCCCAGCTCGGCCGCGCCGAGTCGGTGCTGCGTGAGCTGGTGGAGGAGTCGCCCGACGACGGATACCTCCACCTGCTGCTCGGCCGGACCCTGCAGCGCCAGCGCCGCCATGACGACGCCCGGCGCCACCTCGCCCTCGCGAACATCCTGGGCGACCACGAGCGCCCCGCCGCCTACGGGGAACCGCGATGACCGACTACGGGCACGAGCTGCGGTTCGGGATCTTCCCGAGCCCGGACGCCGACCGCCTCGACGAGGTGCTCGCCCTCAGCGAGGCCGCCGATGTCGGCGGCCTCGACCTCGTGACGATCCAGGACCACCCCTACCAGGCCAAGCACCTCGACGCCTGGACCCTGCTGTCGGTCATCGCTGCCCGGACGACCTCGATCCGCGTCGCACCCAACGTCGCGAACCTGCCGCTGCGACCGCCGGTGGTGCTCGCCCGCAGCGTCGCCACGCTCGACCAGCTCACCGGTGGACGGGTCGAGCTGGGGCTGGGCACCGGCGCGTTCTGGGACGCCATCGTCGCCGCGGGGGGTCCGCGCCGTACGCCCGGCGAGGCGGTCGAGGCCCTGGAGGAGGCCATCGCGGTCATCCGCGGCCTGTGGTCGGGGCAGGGGTCCGTCCGGGTCGACGGCCAGCACTACCCGGTCAAGGGTCTGCACGCCGGTCCCACCCCGGCCCACGACGTGGAGATCTGGCTCGGCGCGTACAAGCCGCGCATGCTGCGCACCACCGGTCGCCTCGCGGACGGCTGGCTCCCCAGCCTCGGGTACGCCGCGCCCGAGGCCCTGGGCGCGATGAACGCCACCATCGACGAGGCCGCACAGCAGGCAGGGCGGGCACCCGCCGCGGTCCGGCGGCTCTACAACATCCACGGCCGGTTCGGCACTGGCGCAGGGCTGCTCGAGGGCCGGCCTCGCGACTGGGCCGAGCAGCTCGCCGAGATCACCCTCGACCAGGGCATGAGCACCTACCTCCTCGCGGTGAGCAGCCGGGGCGAGGTCGAGCGGTTCGCTGCCGAGGTGGCCCCGGCCACCCGTGAGCTGGTCGAGGCCGAGCGCGGCCGGATGGCGACGCAGCCGTCCCGGACCGGTGGTGTCCTCGAGCTGTCCCACTCCGACAGCGGTCCCAGCGGTCCCAGCGCGCCCGTCGACCCCGACGAACCGCTCACCCCCAGCCAGCAGGCGACCGGCCAGCACCTCGTCGACGTCCACGACCACCTGCGCGGTGAGCTCGAGCGACTCCGCGACGTGGTGGAGCAGGTCGCCACCTCCGAGACCGACGCCGGCCGGGCGCGCAACATCATCAACCAGCTCACGCTGCGGCAGAACAACTGGACCCTCGGTGCGTACTGCGCGTCGTACTGCCGCGTCGTCACCGGTCACCACCTGCTCGAGGACCGGTCGATGTTTCCCCACCTGCGCCGCAGCGACCCGCAGCTCGCCCCGGTCCTGGACCGGCTCGAGCAGGAGCACCACGTCATCCACGACGTCCTCGAGCAGGTCGACCACGCGCTGGTGCAGATGGTGTCGGGCGAGCAGGGCACGTCCGTGGTCCGCGAGGCCGTCGAGCTGCTCAGCACGACCTTGCTGTCCCACCTGTCCTACGAGGAGCGCGAGCTCGTCCCCGCCCTGTCCCGCCACGGCTTCGGCTGACGCCCGGGCGGCTCTCAGACGGTGATGGAGCGGTGGCGCTGGGCGACACCGGCGGCGCCATACGGGTAGTCGTCCAGCTGCGGTGCACTGACCTCGGTGAGCCGGTCGAGCTGCTCGGTGGTGAGGTCGAGGTCGGCGGCAGCGAGGTTGTCGGTGAGCTGGGTGACGTTGCGGGCGCCGAGGATCACCGAGGTGACCGCCGGCTGCGCACCGAGCCACGCCAGCGAGACCTGCGCCGACGTGGCGCCGGCCTCCTCGGCGACCTCACCGACGGTGTCGATGACCGCCCAGGTGCGCTCCTGCTTGTTGCGCGGACCGTAGGCCTCCATGCCGCGCTCCGGGTCCTCACCCAGGCGCGACTCCCCGGTGGGGGTGGCGTCGCGCTGGTACTTGCCCGTCAGCCAGCCACCGGCCAGCGGCGACCACGGCAGCAGCCCGAGGCCACCGTCGAGGCAGGCCGGTACGACCTCGTGCTCGATGTCGCGGACCAGCAGGTTGTACTGCGGCTGCAGCGTCACCGGCGGCGTCCAGCCGTGCTCGCGCGCGGTGTGCACGGCCTTGGTGACCTGGTACCCCAGGTAGTTGGAGAAGCCGTAGTAGCCGATCTTGCCGGCGCCCACGGCGTCGTCGAGGAAGCGCAGGGTCTCCTCGATCGGGGTCACCGCGTCCCAGGCGTGCATCTGGTAGAGGTCGATGTGGTCGACGCCGAGGCGGGTCAGGGAGGCGTCCAGGGCCTGGCGCAGGTGGCGGCGCGAGAGGCCGACGTCGTTGTGCCCCTTCCCCATCGGGAAGCGGCCCTTGGTGGCGAGAACGAGGTTCCTGGCGTCGTCGGGGTGGGCCTTGAGCCAGCGTCCGATGATCTCCTCGGAGACACCGGAGGAGTAGACGTCGGCCGTGTCGAGGAACGTGCCGCCCGCCTCGACGAACGCCTCGGTGATGGTGCCGGAGGTGGCTTCGTCGGCCTCCGCCCCGAAGGTCATCGTGCCGAGGCACTGGGTGGAGACGACGGTGCCGCTGGATCCGAGGGTGGTGTAGCGCATGCCGTCCACCGTATGTCGCGCAGCCGGACGCCGCTCGGCTGGACGGGTGTGCGGAGGGGTGTCCGCACTCTGGGAGACTGCAGCCATGGCTTCGCTCGCTGACGCGACCCCCTCCATCGCCCTCGGCTCCCTCGACGGTCGCTACCGCGGCGTCGTCGCGCCGTTGGTCGACCACCTGTCCGAGCCCGCCCTCAACCGGGCCCGCGTCCGCGTCGAGGTCGAGTGGCTGATCTGGCTGACCACCCACCAGGTCGTCCCCGGGGTCCGCTCGCTGACCGACCACGAGCAGGCCGAGCTGCGCAAGGTCGTCGACGACTTCGGCGCCGCCGAGATCGAGGAGCTCGCGACGATCGAGCGCGAGACGCTGCACGACGTCAAGGCCGTCGAGTACTTCCTCAAGCGCCGCCTCACCGCGATCGCCCCCGCCGAGCGCAGGACGCCGGCCTCGCCGAGCTGATCCACTTCTGCTGCACCAGCGAGGACATCAACAACCTGTCCTACGCGCTCATGGTGCAGGGTGCGGTCCGCCAGGTCTGGCTCCCGCGGGCGAGCCGGCTCGTCGAGATGGTCGCGACGATGGCCTCCGACCTGCGCGACATGCCCCTGCTCGCCCACACCCACGGCCAGCCGGCGACCCCGACGACGATGGGCAAGGAGCTCGCGGTGCTCGCCCACCGCCTCGGCCGCCAGCTGCGCCGCATCGAGGCCGCCGACTACCTCGGCAAGCTCAACGGCGCGACCGGCACGTATGGCGCGCACCTCGCCGCCGTGCCCGAGGCCGACTGGCCGCAGCTGAGCCGCGGGTTCGTCGAGTCCCTGGGGCTGGAGTGGAACCCGCTCACGACCCAGATCGAGAGCCACGACTGGCAGGCCGAGCTCTACGCCGACCTCGCGCGCTTCAACCGCATCCTGCACAACCTGTGCACCGACGTGTGGACCTACATCTCGATGGGCTACTTCGCCCAGGTGCGCGGCCAGGGCACGGTCGGCTCGTCGACGATGCCGCACAAGGTCAACCCGATCCGCTTCGAGAACGCCGAGGCGAACCTCGAGGTCAGCAACGCCCTGCTCGACGTGCTCGGCTCGACCCTGGTCACCAGCCGCCTGCAGCGCGACCTGACCGACTCCTCGATGCAGCGCAACATCGGCTCGGCGTTCGGCCACTCGCTGCTCGCCATCGACAACGCCGAGCGCGGCCTCGCCGGTCTGGACGCGGCTCCGGCCGCGATGGCCGCCGACCTCGACGGCAACTGGGAGGTGCTGGGCGAAGCGGTCCAGTCGGCCATGCGCGCGCTCGGCGCCCAGGGCGTCGCCGGGATGGAGAACCCCTACGAGCGCCTCAAGGAGCTCACCCGGGGACGCCGGATCACCGGCGCCGACCTGCGCGAGTTCGTCGCCGGCCTCGGCCTGCCCGACGATGTTGCCGCCCGCCTCTCGGCGATGACCCCGGCGACCTACGTCGGCGCTGCGCCGGAGCTCGTCGACTACCTCGACTGAGCAGCCGAGCCGCACCGAGCCGCACCGAGCCGCACCGAGCCACGCCGACGGTCAGGGGGCGGGGCTAGCGTGACCGGGTATGACGGCGCGGAAGGCTCGGCTGGCGGACATCGGTGAGATCGCCCTCGGGCTGCCCGAGGTCGAGACGGGGACCGCGTGGGGCGACCGTCCCGCATACCAGGTCCGCGGCAAGTCGTTCGTCCTGTTCCGTGAGCCGCGCCCCGACGCCGTCGATGCCGACACGGGCAAGCGGATGGACGACGTGATCATGTTCGTCGTCGGCGACCAGAACGACAAGGACGCCCTCGTGGCCTCGGACGGGCCGTGGTTCACCACGGCGCACTTCGACGGCTACAACGCCGTCCTGCTGCGCGGGCGGGACCTTCCGAAGGTGACACGGCGCGAGCTCGAGGAGGTCGTCACCGACGCGTGGGCCGCCCGGGCACCAAAACGCCTCGTGAAGCAGTACTTCAACGAGGCATGAAGGTCGAGGCGTGAACGACGAGAGGTGAAGGGCGCGGCCGGGGCCGCAGGACAGCGCGGGATGGCCGCGGGTCAGACGGTGACCTTGCCGTGGGGGGTGTCGAAGGTGACCGACAGCAGTCCGGGGGTGCCGTGCGGTGCGACGAAGGTGAAGTCGATGACGGAGGAGGTGTGGTCGGCCGGCAGGTCGAGCCAGTCGCGGACGCGAGCCGGGTCGCCGGCGATCTGGAGCTGGTCGATGGTGACCTGCGTGTGCGCTGCGGTCGAGGGGTGCAGGGTCGGGTCGTCCCACTTGATGAAGAACGGCAGCTGCGGGTCGGACATCAGGCCCTTGACGCCGAGCTGGCGCCAGCGCAGCTCCACCCCGTCGGGGCGGTGCCGGTTGCCCAGGACGGCCTCGCGACCGATGCGCAGCTCGTACGGCGCCAGGTCGTCGACCGCGACGACCCAGCCCAGCCAGCCACCGCCGGCCTCGGAGCGGGCCCGGACCGCCTGCCCGAACGGAGCCTTGTCCGAGGCGGGGTGGTCGAGCACCTCGACGACCTCGACGTAGCGGTCGTGGGCCAGCGGAAGGATGATGTTGCGAGTGCCGAACCGCGGGTGGATGCCCCCGTCGACCGCGTCCACCCCGATGACCTTGGACAGGCGAGCCGCGGTGGCTCGCAAACCGTCGTGCTCAGCGGCATACGAAACATGGTCAACTCGCATACCCGACATCGTGGCACACCCCACGGAGTGCTCCTGACACGGGTGTGGTCAGAGGGGCGGTCGTGCCGTCCGTGCCGCCCGCTGGCGCACGGCTTCGTAGATGACGATGGCCGCCGAGGTGGCCACGTTGAGCGAGTTCGCCTTGCCCACCATCGGGATTCGCACCTTGTATGCAGCGTGCGCCAGCACCTCGTCGGTGAGCCCGTACTTCTCCGCTCCCACAGCGATGGCCACCGGGCCGGTGTAGTCGATGTCGGTGTGGTCGAGGTCGGTGTCCGGGGTGGTGGCCACGAGGGCGATGCCCCGGTCGTCGAGCCAGGCCAGCGCCTGCATCGTCGAGTCGCTGGCGACCGGCACCGAGAAGACCGTCCCCTTGGAGGCGCGCACGAGGTTGGGGTTGCCCCAGTCGGTCACCGGGTCGGCGGCGAT
This sequence comes from uncultured Actinomycetota bacterium, assembly GCA_963731235.1. Lineage (GTDB taxonomy): Bacteria > Actinomycetota > Actinomycetes > Actinomycetales > Dermatophilaceae > Pedococcus. The sequence continues at coordinate 663,416 of CAVSUT010000019.1, forward strand.
GACGGCCTCGACCCCCGCCGCGTCGGCGGTGCGCAGCATGGCCCCGAGGTTGCCCGGCTTCTCGACACCCTGGCACAGGACGGTGAGGGCATTCGCGCCGACGGTCAGGTCGGCGCAGCTGCGGACCACCGCAGGGACGACGGCGATGAAGCCGTCGGGGCCCTCGCGGTAGGCGGCCTTCTCGAACGCCGCGCGCGACACCTGCACGGTGTCCACACCGGAGCGCCGGATGTCGTCGACCACCCGCGTCTGCGTCGCCGTGTCGAGCATGAGCTCGGGGCAGTAGTAGAGGGCCTCGGGGCGCACACCGGCGTCGAGGGCGAGGGTCAGCTCCTCATACCCCTCGATGAGCGTCTGGCCGGTCTCCTCGCGGGTCCGGCGGCGGCGAAGAGCGGCGAGCGCCTTGAGCCTGGGGTTGGACGGCGAGGTGATGATCAGGTCAGCCATGGCGCGATCAGTGTGTCAGGTCAACGCGCGATAGGACTGTCCGTGCGGTCCGGACCAGCCGACAGGCGCGCCGTCGAGGGTCGTGAGGAATGGCGCGGGTCCGTCCTGCCCAGGACCCTGCGAGTTCACGGGGACGAGCCCGGGGTCGTCGACCAGGCCCTCGAGCACCCGCGGGGACTCGTTGGCGATCCAGTGCGCGGGCAGTCCGCGCACCACGTCCAGGAAGGCCGCACGACCGGTCGGCTCGAGGTAGCACAGCACCGCCGAGTGCAGGACGACGAGGGTCGCCTCGGGTGGGGCTGTAGCTGCCAGTGGCGCCAGCTCGGTCAGGAGGTCGCCGGCGACCAGCAACGGCGGATCGGTCGCGACGACCTCGGCGGCAGCACCGAGCCGGTCGCGCCGCTCCTGCTGCTCGGGCCAGACGAGCGCCTGCAGCCACGCCAGGTCGTCCGCAGAGGTGGGATCGAGCGGGTTGAGGTCGATGCCGGCCCGCCAGACCACCTCCGGCAGCTGGGTGGGCGGAGCCTCTTCGCCGTCCCACCGGCAACGCAGCACCGGGCCGGTTCCTCCGCCGACGAGGTCCTGTCCGTAGTCGTAGCGGTACCGGTCGGGGTAGAGGCACAGGCCGGCCGAGGCCCCGACCTCGAGCAGTGCGAGGGGACCCGAGATCTGGGCCAGCACGGGGAGCAGCGTGGCGCAGCGGCCGGGTTCGTTGGTCTGGGTCGCAGCGCGCGAGCACCTGCGGCCGCACGGACTCCCAGTGGTCGACGACCCAGTCCACGAACTGCTGCGGTGATAGCGGGGCGCCGAGAAGTCGGCCGACGCCCAGCAGGAGGTTCGGCTGGCGCTTCGCGGGAGCGAGCCCGTCGAGCAGGTCCAGGACCCGCTCGTCGGAGGCGACGGCATACGCGAGCTGCTCGTAGGTCGAGGACGAACCAGCCGCCTCACGCTCGCCGAAGGCCTGCCACAGGTCACGAGTGCGCACGACCCCACCCTCGCACAGCGGCGCTCGTGCAGACTGTCCGCCATGAGCCAACCCGCCGTCACCGAGCACTACGCCCTGCGACAGAAGATCACCCTGATGGTGAACCGCTACGAGATCCGCGCCGTCGACGCCTCCGGCAACGAGGGCCCCCTGGTCGCCATGGCGCAGCAGAAGCGGATGGCGTTCAAGGAGCAGGTCACGTTCTACTCGGACGAGGCCCGCAAGCAGCCCGTCTTCTCGTTCAAGGCCCGCCAGCGGTTGGACCTCGGCGCGACGTATGACGTGTTCGACGCCAGCGGCGCGGCGATCGGCTGGTTCCGCAAGGACTTCGGCAAGTCGCTGCTGCGTTCGTCGTGGCACCTCGGCACCCCGGACGGGCTCGAGGCGTTCGGCACCGAGCGCAACAAGAACATCGCCATCGTCCGCCGCGTGTGGGACCTGGTGCCGTACATCGGCGAGATCCCACTGCCGTTCCTGTTCCACTTCGACTTCACCTCAAAGGACGGCAGTGTCGTGCTGTCCTCGGAGCGCAAGCGGACGTTGCGCGACCGGTACGACATCCACCTGCCCCAGGCGAGCAACGGCTGGCAGCTGGACTGGCGCGTGGGCCTGGCCATGGCCGTGGCCCTCGACGCCCTCCAGTCCCGCTGACCGGGGCCGCTCACTGTGATCAGTGCGCGTCCTCGGGGGTATGGCACGCAGTCGCCGACCGCTCACTGTGATCAGTCCGGGTGGTCGGGGGTATGGCGCGCAGTTGCCGACCGCTCACTGTGATCAGTCCGGGTGGTCGGGGGTATGGCGCGGGAGTCGTCAGAGCAGGGAGCGCAGGATGGGCACGAGGCCGTCCTCGTCGACGTCGCCGGTGACCTCGTCCGCAGCAGCCTTCACCTCGTCGGGGGCGTTGCCCATCGCCACGCCCCGCGCCGCCCACTGCAGCATCTCGAGGTCGTTGCGCTGGTCACCGACGGCGAGGGTGTACTGCGGGTCGATCTCGAGGTGGCGGCGCAGGATCTCCAGCGCCGAACCCTTGGAGACCCCCTCGGGGTTGAGGTCGAGCCAGGCGCTGAACCCGACCGCGTAGTTGACGCCGTGCAGGCCGATCCGCTCGGTCAGGGCCAGGAAGTCCTCCGCCGTGCCGCTCGGCGACCGGAACGTCACGCGCGTCACCGGCTCTGCGACCAGCTCCTCCCACGGCACCACCGTGAGCTCGCCCTGCAGCTCGCCGTCGGGGAACGGCGCACTGAGCTTGAAGCCGACCCCGAGGTCCTCGACCGCGATCACCGCGTCCGGCCACTCGTGGCGCAGCAGGTTGAGGGCAGGCGCGGGGTCGAACGTCACGGCCTCGATGATGCGGAAGCCCTTGTCGTGAGCCGGATCCAGCTCGAGGGTGACCGCACCGTTGGAGCACACGGCATACCCGGTCTTGATCTCGAGCTCTTCGAGGATGAACGTCGTCGCGGGGATGGACCGACCCGTCGCGATGATCACGTGGTGCCCGGCGGCAACCACCGCGTGCACGGCCTCGCGCACCTCGGGGGACAGCTCTCCGGCGTGGTTGATCGTCGTGCCGTCGACATCGAGGGCGACGAGGTGGGGGTGGGGCATGGGCCCGAGCCTACGGAAGGCGCACGTGCTGCGGCCCCAGGTCCGAGATCTGGCGGGCACCGAGCAGCGCCATCGTGCGCCGGGCCTCGGCCGTGAGGATGTCGGCCGCGCGCTGCACCCCGGCCTCGCCGCCGGCCATCAGCCCGTAGAGGTAGGCGCGACCGACCATGACGCTGCTCGCGCCCAGCGCCACCGCGGCGACGACGTCGGCACCGGACATCACCCCGGTGTCGAGCATGATCTCGGCGTCGTCGCCGAGCGCCTCCCTGACGTCGGGGAGCAGCCGCAGCGGCACGGGGGCGCGGTCGAGCTGGCGGCCACCGTGGTTGGACAGCACGATCGCGTCGACGCCGGCACCGACCACCATCTGCGCGTCGTGCACCGTCTGGATGCCCTTGATGATGAGCGGGCCGTCCCAGACCGAGCGCACCCACTCGAGGTCGGCCAGGGTCATCGTCGGGTCGAAGAGCGCGTTGAGCATGTCGGCGACCGTGCCCTCCCACGACGACAGGGAGGCGAACCTCAACGGCTCGGTGGTGAGCAGGTTGCCCCACCAGCTCGGGTGCAGTGCTGCGTCGGCGACGGTCTTGACCGTCAGGGCCGGCGGGATGGAGAAGCCGTTGCGGACGTCGCGCAGCCGAGCCCCCGCGACGGGGACGTCGACGGTGAGGATGAGCGCTTCATACCCCGCCTCCTTGGCGCGGCGCATGAGGTCCTCGCCCGCGCTGCGGTCCTTCCAGACGTAGAGCTGGAACCACTTGCGGGCCTCCGGTGCAGCAGCGGCGACGTCCTCGATCGAGGTCGTGCCCATCGTCGACAGGGCGTACGGGATGCCGATGCGGTCGGCGACACGGACCACGGCCCGCTCCCCCTCGTGCTGCATCATCCGGGTGAACCCCGTGGGGGCGAAGGAGAACGGCAGCGACGACGGGGCGCCGAGGAAGTTCGTCGCCAGGTCGATCTGCGAGACGTCCTGCAGGATCGCCGGGTGGAACTCCAGGCCTGCGAAGGTCTGCCTCGCCCGCCGCAGGCTGATCTCACCCTCGGCCGCACCATCGGTGTAGTCGAACACCGACGTGGGCGTCCGTCGCTTCGCCACCCGTCTCAGGTCGGCGATGGTCAGCGCCCCGTCCAGGCGGCGCTTCTTCGCGTCGAGCTCGATCGGCCTGGGTCGCAGGAGCGGCCCCAGCTCGGACCACTTGGGCAGCTGTCGGTTGGTCATGACCCCCGACGCTACCCGGACAACCGCCCGGAGCGGGTTCTGGCGGTCCGGCGGCGAGCACCCGGCCGCCCTCGCTCGTCCCAGGCGCCGCCTCCCCCGGCGCCGGGGACCGGGGGAACCCCCAGCACCTCGTCGACCTCGGCGTCGGTCAGCTCGTGGGTGACCCCGGACACGGCAGCAACCACCTCGCCGAGCAGGATGATCTCGGCGAGCAGGTCACGGTCATCAAGGGCGCCCACCCCCTCAGGTTCGACCACCGTCACAGCGCAGAACATGGCCCACGTGAGCCCCCTGCAGACCAGATGGTCGTACGACCTCCAGGCCCGAACTGACTACTTGACAGGCGTGAGCACCTCGAGGCCCAGGAACGGCTGCAGCGCCTTCGGCACCACGACCGAGCCGTCGGCCTGCTGGTGGTTCTCGAGGATGGCCACCATCCAGCGGGTCGTGGCCAGCGTCCCGTTCAGCGTGGCGACGGCGCGGGTGCCCTGGCCGGACGGGTCGCGCTCCCGGGTGTTGAGCCGACGCGCCTGGTAGGTCGTGCAGTTGGAGGTCGAGGAGAGCTCGCGGTAGCGACCCTGCGTCGGCACCCAGGCCTCGCAGTCGAACTTGCGGGCGGCCGGACCGCCGAGGTCACCGGCCGCGGTGTCGATGACGCGGTAGGGCACCTCGATCTTGGCCAGCATCTCCTTCTCCCAGCCGAGCAGCCGCTGGTGCTCCGCGGCAGCGTCCTCGACCCGGCAGTAGGTGAACATCTCGACCTTGTGGAACTGGTGCACGCGGATGATGCCGCGGGTGTCCTTGCCGTGCGACCCGGCTTCGCGGCGGTAGCAGGCCGACCAGCCGGCATACCGCTTCGGACCGGACGACAGGTCGAGGATCTCGTCGGCGTGGTAGCCGGCGAGCGCCACCTCGGAGGTGCCGGTGAGGAACAGGTCGTCGGCCTCGAGGCGGTAGACCTCGTCGGCATGCTGGTCGATGAAGCCCGCCCCGGCCATCACGTCCGTCTTGACCAGGGTCGGGGTGATCATGGGGGTGAAGCCGTGCTCGACGGCCTGGGCGATCCCCATGTTGAGCAGGGCCAGCTCGAGCAGCGCGCCGACACCGGTGAGGAAGTAGAACCGCGAGCCCGCGACCTTGGCGCCGCGCTCCATGTCGATCGCGGCCAGCGACTCCCCGAGCGCGAGGTGGTCCTTGGGCTCGAACCCGAACTCCGGGAGCTCGCCCACGGTCTCGAGCAGCGTGTAGTCGTCCTCGCCGCCGACGGGCACGCCGTCCTCGACGAGATTGCCGACCCGGCGGATCAGGGTGGCCAGCTCGCCCTGCGCGGTGTCCGCGTCGGCCTGCAGCTGCTTGACCCGCGCCGAGATCTCCTTGGTCTGGGCGAGCAGGGCCTGCTTCTGCTCACCCTGCGCCTGCGCGACCTGCTTGCCCATCGACTTCTGCTGGGCCCGCAGCTGCTCGAACTCCGTCAGGCAGGAGCGGTGCGTCTGCTCGGCCGCCAGGATCGCGTCGACGACCCCCTCGTCCTCACCGCGGGCGCGCTGCGAGGCGCGGACGCGGTCCGGGTCCTCGCGCAGGAGCTTGATGTCGATCACGCGGTCAGCCTAGCGAGCGTCCGCCACCGCTTTTCCCTCACCTCGGGGCGGGGTCGGACCCCGTCGCCGGTATGCCGCCGGCAGGCGCCCGCGCCCACGTCCACCAGGTGGTGGGCGAGGTCGTGCAGGAAGTAGCGACCCAACGACTCGACCGTGAAGACCGACCCGTTGCTGCGCAGTCCGGGCCGGGACCACTGGGCCGCCGACACCGCCGCGAAGCGGGCCGACACCGAGCTCGCTGCGGCGGCGAGCTCGTGAGCCACGACGGACGGCACCTGCGCGCCATACCCCTCCTGCACCGCGGTCGCGTCCTGGTCCCAGTCGGGGAAGGTCGGCTCGTCCTGCTCGAGCATGAGCCGGACACGGCCGTCGAAGACCCGGCACACGTCGCGGACGTGGCAGGCGTACTCCAGGGGCGACCACACCCCGGGTGACGGCCGGGTCGCCACCCCCTCGCGAGCCAGCACCTCCCGCCAGGGGACGGTGAGCTCGATCGTGAGATCGGCGACGGACTCGGGCACCAGCGATGCCGCGTCGAACCCGCAGTCAGGACAGGGGCGCTCGAGCGTCCAGGTCCAGTCCTTGGTGTCCGGCACGATCCCGTCCTGCGTGGTTGCTCCCTGCATGGTTGCGCCCTGCGTGGTTGCGTCCAGCGTGGCGCCGTCCTGCCCTGTCGGTCCCATGCCGCCACCGTAGGGACGCGAGGACACAATGGGCAGCATGTCCTTCGCCATCCGCCGAGCAGATCCTGCCGATCCCGCGGACGGGCCGGCCATCGTGGCGGCCGGGGTCGTCTCCCGCAGCGCCTACGTCGACGGTGGCCACATCCCCGGCCGCGCGGAGTACGCGAACCATCTCGCCGACGCCGCCGCACGGGCCCGGGAGGCCGAGCTCTGGCTCGCCGTGGGGCAGGACGGGACCGTCCTCGGGTCGGTCACCTTCGCGGTCGGTGGCTCCGCGTATGCCGAGGTGTCGGCGCCGGGCGAGGGCGAGTTCCGGATGCTCGCGGTGACCGGGCAGGCCCGCGGCCGGGGGGTGGGCGAGGCGCTGGTCCGGCGCTGCGTCGACCGGGCCCGCGAGCTGGGCCTGTCGGCCCTGGCGATCTCGACCCAGCCGAGCATGGCGGCGGCGCACCGGCTGTACGAGCGGCTGGGGTTCACGCGTACCCCCGAGCGCGACTGGAAGCCCATCCCCGAGGTCGACCTGTTGACGTACCGGCTGACCCTCTGACCAGTGCAGACGCCCTGCTGAGGGGTTGCGCGCACGACCTCGTCCCGGGCCCCCGGACGGGCGCAGGACCGCGGCCTACCGTGCGGTAGCGTCACCCCGTGTTCCACGACCTCTCCGGCTGGATCGTCTTCGCGGCGATCGTCCTCGCCATCCTCCTCGCCCTCGGCATCGCCGGCTGGGCAGGCATGCGCGACGGCAGCTCTGGAGGCGCCCACCGAGGACGCCGGTGGGGGCGCCGCCCGCACCGCAACGAGTTCCGCCCGGAGGGCACCGTGTCCGAGACACCCACGCGTCGCGCAGCGATCATCATCAACCCCACCAAGTTCGACGACCTGGACGCTGTGAAGCAGCAGATCACGCAGGAGTCCACGGCACTCGGGTGGTCCGAGCCGCTGTTCATCGAGACGACCGCAGAGGACACCGGCCAGGGCCAGACCCGCGAGGCCCTCGAGCGCCAGGTCGACCTGGTCTGCCCGCTCGGCGGCGACGGCACCGTCCGCGCCGTGGCGGAGGTGCTCGTGGGCACCGACACCCCACTCGGGCTGCTGCCCGGGGGCACCGGCAACCTGCTGGCGCGCAACCTCGACCTGCCGGTCGACGACCTCGGTGACGCGCTGCGCGTCGCCCTGACCGGGCAGAACAAGCGTGTCGACGTCGGCCGCCTCACCATCGACCAGTCCGGCGAGCACGAACGCCCCGCGCAGCACATCTTCCTCGTCATGGCCGGCCTCGGCTTCGATGCCGCGATCATGGCCGACGCCCCCGAGGGCCTCAAGGCCAAGGTGGGTCCAGCGGCCTACGTCGTCTCGGGTGCGCGCAACCTGCGCGGCCCACAGTTCCGCGTGCGGGTGCGGATCGACGAGCACGAGGAGTTCACCCGCCGGGCTCGCACGGTCGTCATCGGCAACTGCGGCAAGCTGCTCGGCGGGCTCGTGCTGATGCCTGACGCCGAGATCGACGACGGCCAGCTCGACACCGTGATCCTGTCGCCGCAGGGCATCGTCGGCTGGGCCGCCGTCGCCGCACGCATCGCCTCCAAGCGGCGCAAGGGTCACGAGCGCGTCGACCACTACACCAGCGAAACGGTCCGTATCCGGGCCGACCGTCCCCAGGAGGTGCAGATCGACGGCGACACCCTGGGCAAGGCCCGAGCCATCAACGTCGAGAGCGTGCCCGGTGCCCTCGTCGTCCGGGTGGGGTCCCCCGACTGATGGGGCGGCAGGACGCGAGCCCCGTCGGGCCGAGCCGCATCATGCGGCTGGTCCGCGGGGCGCTGGCCATGGTGGTGTTCACGCTGCCGGTGCTGCTGCTGGGGTTCGCGGTCCGTCAGCAGTTCGACCCCCTGATCAGGCTCGACGAGCGGGTCATCCGTGCCGCCACCAGCGCCACCCGTGACACCGGCCTCGCGGGCCTCTTCCTCGTCATCCAGGCGGTCAGCCAGCCGTTCCTGGTCTACATCGTCGCCACGGTCGTCGCTGCCTGGGTCTGGTGGCGCAAGGGCCTGCGCAACCGCGCCCTGTGGGCCTTCGTCACGATGATGGTGGCCTGGAACGTCGGTCTCCTGGCCAAGTCGGTCGTCCAGCGCGCCCGGCCGGTCGTCGACGACCCGGTCTCCCACTCGCCCGGCTACTCCTTCCCCTCCGGCCACGCGTTCAACATCGCCGTCGTGGTCACCGTGCTGGTCTTCCTGCTCTGGCCCCTGCTCACCCCGGCCACCCGCAGGGTGTCCGTCGGCGTCGCGGTCGTGGTGGCCCTCGTGGTCGGGCTCGACCGGGTCATGCTCGGCGCCCACTTCCCGTCGGACGTCATTGCGGGGTATGTCCTCGGCGTGGGCACTACGTTCTCCTCATGGCTCGGATTCATTGGCAAGAAGGCCGCGACCTCCTCACCCGGACCGTCCTCCCCGGCATAGCCGTCTGGGCGGTGCTGGTGGGCGCCGGACTGCTCATCACCGGCCCGTTGTCGGTGCTCGACCACCGCGAGGACCGGATCTCCGAAGCCTTCAACCGGTCCCGGACCGACCTGCTCGACCCGGTCAGTGCCGTCTTCTCGCACGTGGGCAACACCGAGTACGTCATCGGTGCCTGCCTGGTCGTCGTGGCGCTGTTGTGGTGGCGCACCCGCGACCTGCGCTGGTCGGTCGTGCCGCTGGTCTCGATCTCCGTGCAGGCGACGATCTTCCTGTTCGCCACGATGGCCGTCGGTCGCCAGCGCCCGCCTGCCATCCCCATGGACGCCTCGCCGCCCACGTCGAGCTACCCCAGCGGGCACACCGGCGCCGCCACCGCCCTCTACTTCTCGCTGCTGCTCATGGCTGCCACGCGGATCGAGCGCGACGGCCTGCGTCGCCTCGCCGTGGGCGTGTGCGCCGTCCTGCCGGTCCTGGTCGCGTTGGCGCGGCTCTACCGCGGCGCGCACCACATCTCCGACGTCGTGGCCGGGATGCTCAACGGCATCGTCTGCGCGCTGCTGGCCTACCACTGGTGGAAGGCCACCCACAGGGACAAGGTCGCTGCCCGGGCGAGGACTGCCGTCAGCTGACGAGCGGCTGGGCCGTCGCACCGGCCCCACGTGTGCCGGTGCGACCGCAGCGGACGGCACCTGCCGTGAATGACCCGGTTTGTGATCGCGGTCACAGAAAAGTGCGACCGAACCGTTGACACGGCCTTCTTGTCAGCGCACCATGAACGCATGTCCGATCAAGCACGCATAACTATTCAAGAACCTCGTTACGGCGCCGGCATCTGGCACTTCGCCAGCTACGTGGACCGTTACGCGACCGAGGGGTACGCCGATCCCGTGACCACGCTCGAGGCGATCGAGCTGGCAGGGCAGGTCGGTTCGCTGTCCGTCGTCGACCTCAACTGGCCGTTCGCGCCCAAGGACGTCGCCACCGCCGACATCAAGTCCGCGCTGGACAAGGCCGGCTTGAGCGCGGTGGCGGTCACCCCGGAGATCTACAACCGCGACTACGTCAAGGGTGGTTTCACCAACCCCGACGCCAAGGTCCGCGCCCAAGCGATCGACCTGGTGTCCCGGGCGGCCGAGCTCGCCACCGACCTCGACTGCGACTACGTCAAGCTCTGGCCGGGACAGGACGGGGTCGACTACCCCTTCCAGGCAGACCACGCCCAGCTGTGGTCCTACTCCGTGGAGGCGGTGCGGGAGCTGGCGACCAACTTCCCCGCCATGAAGTTCTGCATCGAGTACAAGCCCCGCGAGCCGCGCAACCGCATGGTCTTCTCCTCCTGTGCCCGCACCCTGCTGGCCATCGAGGAGATGGGATGCGACAACGTCGGCATCCTGCTCGACTTCGGGCACTCCCTCTATGGCGGTGAGTCCCCTGCCGAGGCTGCCAAGCTCGCGCTCTCCCGCGACCGCCTCTTCGCGATCGACGTCAACGACAACTTCCGCGGCTGGGACGACGACATGGTGGTCGGCTCCGTCCACCTCATGGAGACCTTTGAGTTCTTCCACGCCCTGCACACCTCCGGATGGGAAGGCGTGTGGCAGCTGGACCAGTTCCCGTTCCGGGAGGACTCGGTGCAAGCGGCCAAGGACGGGATCGAGACGATGCGCGGATTCCACCGGGCGCTGGTACGGCTCGACCACGATGCGCTCCGAGCCGCCCAGGACGCCCAGGATGCTCTGCTGGCCCAGCGGATCGCCAAGAAGGCGCTCTACTCCGCCATGGCCGAGCTGGACGAGGAACGAGCATGACGCTTCTCGACTCCGGCACCCTGACCTCCACGGCACTCGGCGTGGACCGGCCGGCGGCCGCCGCATACGCCCAGGCCGTGGCCCACCACCGCACCCTCAGCGGTGAGGACCTGCGCTTGGCGCTGGCCGGCACCGCCGCCGGGGTACGCCGCGACATCCTCACCACGATCCAAGGCGCTGGACTGGGCCACATCGGCGGGGACCTGTCCGTCACGGACATCCTCGTGGCCGCCTACTACCACGCGCTGAAGGTGGATCCGACGCGGCCGGACGACCCCCACCGCGACCGCTTCGTCCTGAGCAAGGGCCACTGCGCGGCCGCGCTCTACTCCACCCTCGCCTCCTGTGGCTTCTTCCCCAGAGCCGAGCTGACCACCTTCGCCAAGCCCCTGTCGCCACTCAACGGGCACCCCAACCGCGTCAAGGTCCCCGGTGTGGAGACCAACACCGGCCCGCTCGGCCACGGCTTCCCGGTGGCCACGGGGTGCGCGCTGGGCGCCCGGGTCATGGGATCGGACTACCGCACGATCGTCGTGATGGGCGACGGCGAGATGCAGGAGGGCAGCAACTGGGAGGCGGCGATGACCGCCGCCCACTACGAGCTGCACACCATCACCGCAGTCGTCGACCGGAACCGCCTGCAGCAGGGCGCGCGCACAGAAGACACCAAGACCCTGGAGCCGCTGCACGACAAGTGGACCAGCTTCGGCTGGGAGACCCGTCGCATCGACGGTCACGACCACCTGGCGCTGGTCGAGGCCATGGGCCCGTCCACGACCGGCAAGCCGGTCGCCATCGTCGCCGACACGATCAAGGGCAAGGGCGTGTCCTTCATGGAGGACCGCGTCGAATGGCACCACAAGGTGCCGACCGACGACCAGGTCCGCGCCGCACTCGAGGAGCTCTCCCGATGACCACCGCACCCAGCCAAGACCTCCGCACGCTCCCCACCGACGGCGCCACGTTCGACTGTCGCGTCGACTTCGCCGACGAGCTGGCCCAGCTGGCACGTGAGGACGAGCGCATCGTCGCCGTCTGCAACGACTCGGTGGGTTCCAGCAACCTGACCGGCTTCCGCGACGAGTTCCCGGACCGGCTGATCAACGTCGGGATCGCCGAGCAGGACCTGGTCGGAGTCGCCGCCGGCCTGGCCAACGCCGGTCTCATCCCCTTCGTCTGTGCCGCAGCACCCTTCCTCACCGGGCGCGCCACCGAGCAGATCAAGGCCGATGTCGCCTACAGCCAGCGGCACGTGGTGCTCTGCGGGCAGAGCCCCGGCATGGCCTACGGCGAGCTGGGCCCGACGCACCACTCCATCGAGGACCTGTCCTGGATGCGCGCGATCGCCGGGTTGCCGGTCGTCGTGCCGGCCGGTCCGTTGCAGACCAGGTCGGCCGTGCGCTGGGCAGCAGGTCTCGGTCGGGGTGCCTACCTGCGCATCCCTCGATTCAAGGTGCCCGAGGTCTCAGGCACCGACGAAATCTTCGCCCCGGGCACGGCTGTCCAGCTCCGCAACGGTCGCGATGTCACGATCGTGGCGATCGGCACGATGGTCTCTCGGGCCCTGTGGGCCTCGGACCGTCTCGCCGAGCAAGGCGTGGGAGCCCGGGTCCTCAACATGCCGTTCGTCGAACCGCTCGACCGCGCGGCCCTGCTCGCGGCAGCGTCGGAGACCGCGGGCATCGTGACCGTCGAGGAGGCCACCCTCAGCGGAGGGCTCGGCAGCGCGGTGGCCTCCCTCGTCAGCCAGGCGCGTCCGTGCCCGATGCGGATCCTGGGGATAGACAGCACCTTCGCCCCGACGGGCAACGCCTCCTTCCTGCTGGACCACTTCGGCCTCAACGTCGACGGCATCGTCGGCGCGGCACGCGACCTCCTCGACCACGCCCATGGCTGAGGACCTCGTCCTGGCCATCGACCAGGGAACCAGCTCGACCAAGGCGATGCTGGTGGACTCGCGCGGAGACGTCGTCGCCGAGGCGTCGGTCGCGCTCGGCCAGACCCACCCCGAGCCGGGCTGGGTCGAGCAGGACGCCGAGGAGATCTGGACCAGTGTCTGCCAGAGCGTGCAAGCCTGCGTGACCCGGGAGCACGCCACGCGGGTGGTCGGTGTCGCGCTCAGCGTGCAGCGCGAGACCGTGGTCCTCTGGGACCGGCAGACCGGACGCGCACTCGCCCCGGCCCTGAGCTGGCAGGACCAGCGGACGGCGGATCGTGCCACCGAGCTGGAGCGCTCGGGGCAGTCGGCGAAGGTCCTCGACCGCACGGGGTTGCCCCTGGACCCCATGTTCTCGGCCCTCAAGGCCGGTTGGCTGCTCGACGAGCACGACCCCGACCGCGTCAGGTCGCGTCGTGGTGACTGGTGCGTGGGGACGATCGACGCCTGGGTGCTGTCCCACTTCGGTGGCGACGTCGTCTCCGAGATCGGCAACGCGTCACGGACCCAGCTGTTCAGCCTCGACACGAGCGACTGGGACCCCGAGCTGCTCGACCTCTTCGGCGTGCCTCGGGCGGCGTTGCCCCGCGTGGTGTCGTCGGTCGGTCCCTTTCCCCGCGTTCGGGGACTCGCGCCACTGCCCGACGGGCTGCCGGTGCTCGCCGTCCTGGCGGACTCGCACGCAGCACTGTTCGCCCACGCCGGGTGGCGTCCCGGGGTCGTCAAGGCGACCTACGGCACCGGTTCATCGGTCATGGCCCTCGGTCCGCGGGTCACGGGCGCCTCCGGGGTCTGCGCGACGATCGCGTGGCAGGTGGAGGACGTGGCCCTCGCCCTCGAGGCCAACATCCGCTCCACCGGGCGCACGCTGACCTGGCTGGCCGAGCTGCTCGACGTCGACGTCGACCGCGTCTTCGACTGGGCGGGCTCGAGCGCCAGCGACGGGGTGACGCTGGTCCCGGCCTTCGGGGGCCTGGGCGCACCATGGTGGGACCGTGACGCGGTACCCCTGCTGACCGGGTTCTCGCTGGGGACGCGCCGAGGGAACCTCGCGCGAGCAGCGTTGGAGTCCATCGCCTTCCAGGTCGACGACGTCCTGCAGGCCTTTGCAGATGTCACCGGCCCGCTGGCCGAGCTCGCCACGGACGGGGGGATGACGAAGTCCGCACCCCTGATGCAGCTGCAGGCCGACCTCAGCGGCCTGCCGGTGCGGGTGGGCCGCACGGCCAACCTGTCTGCGCTCGGCGCCGCCCACCTCGCCGGTCTCCAGATCGGCTGGTGGACATGGCAGGACCTCGAGGGCGACTTCGGCAGGGCGTCTGGCCAGGCGCCCCTCCGGCCGGGGATCGACCCGACCGAGCGATCCGACCTGCGTGCGGCCTGGTCGCGCACCGTGACCCGGGCGCGCGGCGCGGCCCACCCCACCGATCACACGCTCACACCGAGGGGGCAACCTCATGACCAGCCCACGCGAGCTCACCCGTGCCCGGCGCCACCTGGCACCCCGCATCTGGGCAGGAGCCCTCCTGCTGGCGCTGCTGGTGGCCATGGCGGTGTCGACGAAGTACGTGTCAGCCTCGGCCCCCGTACCCGGGGCAGAGAAGAAGTTCGACGCCACCGCATACGGCAAGGAGAACTATCCCACCAAGGTGAAGCCGGCAATCGAGAAGTCTCCGGTTGCCCTGGTCACCCTGGTGCCGCTGCTGTCCGAGGACCCCGAGGCAGCCGGGGCCAGGTACGGCAAGCGCCAGGGCACCTCCCCCTTCACGTATTCGGTCACCCTGACCGGGACCGCGGGACCGGTGGTGGGCGGTCTGATGCCCGTGACCGTGCCGGGTCTTCCGGCCTCGAGCCGGGTCGCGGTTCAGGTCGGTCCGGCGGTCAACGGGACCGTGCTGCGTGATGCCACCGGTCTGGTCTCCTTCAACGACTTCGTGAACCAGGTCGACTACGCGAACGCCGCGACCGCCCTCAACACCGAGATGAAGTCCGAGCTGCTCGCAGGCCTCGACCCCCCGTCCCTGGTCGGGAAGACCGTCACCGTCGTAGGAGCGACCGCACCGCTGAACCCGAAGGTCGTCACGGTCACTCCGGTGAGCATCGAGGTGGCGCCGTGAACCGCCCCAGCATCGCACCGGCGACAGCGGTGATGTCCGCGCGCGAGGTGACCAAGGCGTACGGCGGAACGCACGCCCTACGGGGTGTGAGCCTGAGCATCGCACCCGGTCGCGTCACTGCGCTCTTCGGCGAGAACGGTGCAGGGAAGTCCACCCTGATGAAGATCCTTTCCGGGATCGAGACACCCACCACAGGGCACGTCGAGCTCGACGGCGAGGTGGTCAGCTTCACCTCCCCCCGCGATGCGGCGGACCAGGGTGTCGTGATCATCCACCAGGAGCTGAGCCTGTGCCCCAACCTGTCGATCCAGGACAACCTCTTCCTGGCTCGCGAGGAGCGGGGCCGGCTCGGCAGCGTCGACAGCGCGACGCAGCGTGAGCTGACCGCCGGGGTGCTCGAGCGGTTGGAGGAGAAGCTGGACCCCGACGGTCTGGTGGGCAACCTGCGCATCGGTCAGCAGCAGCTGGTCGAGATCGCCCGGGCCCTCATGCAGAACGCCCGCGTGCTGATCATGGACGAACCCACGTCGGCGCTGAGCATGACCGAGGTCGACGTGCTGTTCCGGGTCATTCGTGAGCTCACCGCCCAGGGAGTCGCGGTCGTCTACATCTCCCACCACCTCGAGGAGTCCCTGGAGATCGCCGACGACGTGGCAGTGCTCCGCGACGGCCAGCTGGTGGCGACCGGGGTGTGCGAGGACGTCGACCTGGGCTGGGTGGTCCACCACATGGTGGGTCGCGACCAGGACTCGCTGTTCCCGCAGCGGCACGCGCGCCTCGGCGAGGTCGTGCTCTCGGTGCAGCAGCTGCAGGTGGCCGACCCCTCCAACCCCCAGCGGCTGGCCGTGGACGGGATCGACCTCGTGATCCGCGCCGGTGAGATCGTGGGGGTGTACGGCCTCATGGCATCCGGCCGTACCGAGCTGCTCGAGGCCATCGCCGGGCGCCTGCCCGTCACGTCCGGCAGCGTCACCTTCGACGGTGACCCGCTGGGCACGGAGTCGGTCCGCGAACGCATCCGCCGCGGGATCGCCCTCGTGCCAGAGGACCGGCAGCGCGACGGCCTGGTCCAGACGATGTCCGTGGGCCAGAACCTCTCGCTCAGCTCGCTCATGAGCTTTGTTCGCCGAGGCCTGATCACCCGTGGACGTGAACGCGATGCCGTGGCCGAGATGATCACCGGCGTCACGGTCAAGACCGCCGGCCAGTCGGCACCCATCGGATCCCTCAGCGGCGGTAACCAGCAGAAGGTCGTCATCGGCAAGGCACTGCTGACCCACCCCAAGGTGCTCCTGCTCGACGAGCCGTCACGCGGCGTGGACATCGGCGCCAAGGCCGACGTCTTCGCACTGATGACCCAGCAGGCCGAGAACGGGCTCGCCGTCGTCTTCACGACCTCCGAGGCGGAAGAGGCCCTGCACATCCCGGACCGACTCCTCATCCTCGAGCGGGGGCGGCTGGTCGCCGACCTCGACCCGCGCTCGATCGACCGCGGGCGCCTCATGCAGCTCGCAGACGGCACGACCCGCAGCAGAACTGGAGAGACATCGTGACGCAGACCCTCGCCCCGAGCCCCACGGTGGCCGTGGAGGACGGCCCGACCGAGAAGGACGTGAAGCGCCTCCGGACGCTGAACATGATCTTCGAGCTGCGGGCGTTCATCGCCCTGGCCGTGCTGATCGTCGTGTTCGGCGCCTTGTCGGACTCCTTCCTCACCGTGACGAACCTGATCACGATGACCAAGCACGTGGCGATCAACGCGGTCCTCGCCCTCGGCATGCTCCTGGTCATCCTCAAGGGGGGCATCGACCTGTCGGTGGGCTCCATCGTGGGGCTGTCCGGTGTCGTGTGTGGCGAGCTGCTCGGCGGGATCCACATCCCCGGGACCGACACCCTCGCCTTCCCACCGGTCTGGGTGGTGGTGATCGTGGCGATCGTCGTCGGCACCGCCGTCGGCCTGGTCAACGGGATGCTCGTCACCCGCTTCAACGTCGCACCCTTCATCGCCACGCTCGGCATGCTGTACGTCGCCCGCGGAACCGCCCTGCTCATCTCGGGGGGCTCGACCTACCCGAACCTGGGTGGAAACCCCAGTCTGGGAAACACCGGGTTCTCCTTCATCGGCGGCGGCCGACCACTGGGTCTGCCGTTCTCGATCTGGGTGATGATCGTGCTGGCGCTGGTCACGACCGTGCTCCTGACCAAGGCTCCGTTCGGGCGGTGGCTCTACGCCACCGGCGGCAACGAGCGGGCCTCGGAGCTCTCGGGCGTGCCCGTGCGACGGGTCAAGACCATCGTCTACATGCTGTCCGGGGCGTGCGCAGCGGTCACGGGCATCATCATCGCCTCCGAGCTGACCTCAGCCGCCCCGCAGGCCGGGGAGACCTTCGAGCTCAACGCCATCGCCGCGGTCGTCATCGGCGGTGCCGCACTGTCGGGAGGACGCGGCAACGTGCGAGGAACCTTGGTCGGGGCGTTCGTCATCGGGTTCCTCGCCGACGGGCTCGTGATCCTGGGGATCTCCACCTTCTGGCAGATCTTCATCAAGGGAGCCGTCATCATCCTCGCGGTGATGCTCGACCAGGGCCAGCAGCGGTTCCAGCGCAAGGGCGCTGCCGTGGCTGCGACGGTCCGAGCCGAGAACGCGCCCCACCCGTCCCCACCGGACGACGCCGTATCGAACGGACCTGCCCAGCCCTCCGGCGGCAGCGACGGCGAGACACACGCTTCAGGAACCGGGTCCCCAAGCCGGTCGGAAGACAGCACCACCACCACACACGGGTGACACGCACCCATTCCAGGAGGTAGCAGAAATGTTTGGAAAGTTCATGAAGGGCACGGGCCCGCGGTGCGCGGCGATTGCCGCAGCGGGGGCCTTGGTGCTGAGTGGATGTGCCGGCACGAGCACGGACTCGAGCGCCAGCTCGAGCTCCGACTCGAGCAGTGCCACCACGAAGGGCAGCAACTACATCGCCATCATCACGCCGTCACCCGACAACCCGTTCTTCAAGGCCGAGGGTGACGCAGCCAAGGCCAAGGCGGAGTCCCTCGGCTATCAGGCAACGGTCTCCTCCCACGATGACGACCCGAACAAGCAGAGCGAGCTGATCGACGCAGCCATCTCGCGCAAGGCCGAGGCCATCATCCTGGACAACGCCGGTGCAGACGCCTCCATCGGGCCGGTGCAGAAGGCCAAGGATGCCGGGATCCCCGTCTTCCTCATCGACCGTGAGATCAACAAGACCGGCGTGGCCGCGGCGCAGATCGTGTCGAACAACGCCCAGGGCGCCCAGCTGTCCGGCCAGGCGTTCGTCGAGGCGATGAAGGAGAAGGGCAAGTACGTCGAGCTCGTCGGCAAGGCCTCCGACACCAACGCGGGCGTCCGCTCCGACGGTTACAACGCGGTCATCTCGCAGTACCCGGGTCTGAAGCTCGTCCAGAAGGAGACGGCCAACTGGGACCAGCAGGAGGCCTTCACCAAGATGGAGACGATCCTGCAGCGCAACTCCGACATCCAGGGCGTGATCGCGGGCAACGACACGATGGCTCTCGGGGCCGTGGCCGCGATCAAGGCGGCGAAGCTCAAGAATGTCGTGGTCGTCGGCTTCGACGGCAGCCCCGACGCCATCGCCGCCATCAAGGCCGGCGAGATGCATGCGACCGCCCTGCAGCCCGCAGCCCTCGGGGCCGAGACCGCCGTGGAGCAGGCGGACACGATGATCAAGACCGGCAAGACCGGAGCCGACGAGAAGCAGTCCATCGACTGCGAGCTCATCACCGCCGAGAACGCCGACCAGTACGGAGTCTTCGGCAAGAAGTGACCCCTGACGGCGGTACGGACGTGCGTGGGCAGACCGCACGTCCGTACCGCTCGTCTCGTAACCTTGGTTGTCCGCGACCCCTCGAGAGACGATCCCCATGCGCCCGCGTATCACGGCCGACCGCGACAGGATGCGCCTCCTGACGAAGGTCGCACGGCTCTACCACGAGAAGGGCGTCCGGCAGCCCGAGATCGCCGCCCTGCTGAACCTGTCGCAGGCCCGGGTCTCCCGCTTGTTGAAGGAGGCCGTCGAGCGCGGCATCGTCCGCACCGTGGTCGTGTCACCTCCCGGCGTCCACGCCGACATCGAGGAACGCCTCGCCGACAAGTTCGCCCTCCGGGACGTGGTCGTCGTGGACGTCGAGGGCAGTGGCGCGGACGTCACGAGCGCCCTGGGATCGGGGGCGGCGGCATACCTGGACTCCACCTTGATCGGCGGTGACGTCATCGGCGTCTCCTCCTGGAGCTCGACGCTCCTGGCCGCCGTCGAGGTGATGCGCCCCAAACGCACCCAGGTCGTCGACAAGGTCGTGCAGATCATGGGCGGCGTCGGGAGCCCGGAGGTGCAGATGCAGGCCACCCGGTTGACCGGGCGACTGGCCGAGGTGACCGGTGGGTCACCCGTCTTCGTGCCCTCACCCGGCCTGGTCGGGTCGACGGCCCTGCGCGAGGCACTGATGGCCGATCCCGGGGTCCAGGCCGTGCAGCAGGAGTGGTCCCGGCTGACCATGTCCCTGGTGGGCATCGGGACCCTCGAGCCGTCACCACTGCTGCGCCGAAGCGGCAACAGCCTGGCCCCGTCCGAGCAGGAAGAGCTGCGTCGGGCCGGCGCCGTCGGCGACGTCTGCCTGCGCTACTTCGACTCGGGCGGCAAACCAGTCCATTCGTCGTTCGACCAACGGATCATCGGCATAGGTATCGATGACCTCATGCGGGTGCCTAGGCGCATCGGGGTCGCAGGGGGGGCCGACAAGACCGAGGCCATCCGGGCAGCGGTCCAGGGTGGCTGGGTCAACATCCTGGTCACCGACCTCCAGGTGGCCCAGACCCTCGCGGACACGTGACCTCGGGCGTGCCGTGGTGGGAGGATCGAGCAGTGCCCGAGCCCACCCCGCCCAACGCGCAGACCATCTCCTACCCCGGTGCCGACGCGCGCACCTCACGTAGGACGCTCGAGAAGACCGACCCCCACGTCATCGTGCTCTTCGGCGCCACCGGCGACCTGGCCCGGCGCAAGCTGTTACCGGGGCTGGCCCACCTGTCCGCCTCCGAGCTGGCGCCCGCCATCCGCGTGGTCGGCACGTCGCTGGAGGAGATGAGCGACGCGGAGTTCCGCGAGTTCGCGCGCGCCGCCGTCGAGGAGTTCGGCAGCCACCGGTTGACCCCGGAGCAGTGGGACAGCTTCGACGACCTGCTCGTCTACGTCCCACAGTCCGCGGGACCGGGGCCGCTCGCCGCGGCCGTGGCCGATGCCGAGAAGCAGCTCGGCCCCGATGCCCTACGGCTGCACTACCTCTCGGTCCCACCGAAGGCCGCGATCGCCGTGATCGACATGCTGCGTGAAGCCGACCTCGTCGACCACTCACGGGTCGTCATGGAGAAGCCGTTCGGCACCGACCTCGCCAGTGCGATCGCCCTCAACGACCAGGTGCACGCGACGTTCGACGAGCGCCAGATCTTCCGGATCGACCACTTCCTCGGCAAGGAGGCCGCCCAGAACATCCTGGCGTTCCGCTTCGCCAACGGCTTGTTCGAGCCGATCTGGAACCGCAACTTCATCGACCACATCCAGATCGACATCCCCGAGACGCTGGACCTGGACCAGCGGGCCAACTTCTACGAGGCGACGGGCGCCTACAAGGACATGGTGGTCTCCCACCTGTTCCAGGTCCTGGCGTTCGTCGCGATGGAGCCGCCGACCGCCCTGGAACCGCGCGCCATCTCCGAGGAGAAGAACAAGGTCTTCCGGTCGCTGCTGCCGATTCTGCCGTCCGACGTCGTGCGTGGGCAGTTCGCCGGGTACACCTCCCTCGAGGGGGTCCCGCGCGACTCCGACACCGAGACCTTCATCGCGCTCAAGTGCGGCCTGGACAACTGGCGCTGGGCAGGGGTGCCGTTCTACCTGCGCACCGGCAAGAAGATGGCCGAGGGTGGGCGCATCATCTCGATCGCGTTCAAGGAGGCGCCGCGGTCGATGTTCCCCGCGCACTCCGGGGTCGGGAACGCCGGCCCGGACCACCTGACCTTCGACCTCGCCGACGAGTCCAAGGTCTCCCTGTCGTTCTACGGCAAGCGTCCCGGGCCGGGGATGCGGCTGGAGAAGCTGTCGATGCAGTTCTCCACCCGGGAGACCGAACGCGCCGGTGACGTCCTGGAGGCCTACGAGCGGCTCATCCTGGACGCCATGCTCGGCGACCACACGCTGTTCACGACAGCCGAGGGCATCGAGTCGCTGTGGGAGCGCTCGGCGCCGCTGCTGGAGAACCCGCCCGAGGTGAAGTCCTACCCGCCCGGCACGTGGGGCCCCAACGCCATCCACCAGCTCATCGCCCCGCACGCCTGGCGGCTGCCGTTCGAACGCGCCTGGCGCGAGAAGTAGCCCCGCGCCATACCCGCAAAGCGGGGGTTGCTCGGCGACACGGAACTTGTAGGTGCCGGTATTGCCGAACAACCCCCGCTTTGCGGGGGGCGTCGCCGTGCCGGGGTGTCGTGGGGCGTGGGGTCAGGGGGTGCGCAGCGAACGCAGCCAGCTGCGGGCCTCGCCGAACGCCTCGTCGGTCGTGTGCGGCGTGACCCGGACCGCCGTGCCGTGCGCGGCGGGGTAGCTCCCGAGGAACCGCACCTCTGCGCAGACCCGTTTGAGCCCGAGGAGCGCCTCGCCGATGCGTTCGTCGAGGACGTGACCCTCGATGTCGACCGAGAAGCAGTAGCTGCCCATCGACGCCTTCGTCGGGCGGGACTCCAGGCGCGACATGTTGATCCCGCGCACCGCGAACTGCTCGAGCAGCCCGAGCAGGCCCCCCGCGTGGTCGTCGCGCTGGAACAGCACCAGCGTCGTCTTGTCGGCCCCCGTCCGTGCCGGCAGGTCCCCCGGCCGCGCCACGAGGACGAACCGGGTCACCGCCGAGGCGTTGTCGCCGATGTCCTCGGCCAGCACCTCGAGCCCGTGGTTGCGCGCGGCCACCGGGGCACAGACCGCAGCCTGGTATGCCGCCTGCTCGCCTTCGGCGCCGACCAGCCCCGCCGCCGCCGCGGCGGTCGAGAGCGTCGGGACGTAGGTCGCGTCCGGGAGCTCGGCGTCCATCCAGCGGCGGACCTGCGCCCAGGCGTGGCTGTGGGTGCCGACCGCGCGGACGTCACCGCGCGCCGTACCGGGTCGGGCGGCGAGCACGAACGTGATGGGCACGAGCACCTCGGCGACCACGACCAGCGGGTCGCCGCTGGCCAGGGCGTCCAGGGTCGCGCTGACGCCACCCTCGACAGAGTTCTCGATCGGGACCATGGCGCCGTCGACCTCGCCGGCCCGCAGCAGCGCCAGCGCCGCATCGACCGAGCCGCAGGGGCGACGCCGGGCGCCGGCGGAAGGGGCCCACGCGTCGAGCGCCATCTGGGTGAAGGTGCCCTCGGGCCCGAGGTAGGCGTAGGTCGGCGTGGCGTCGGTCATGGTCGGGCCTCCTGGGGTCCGGTGCGGGCGGCCGCGAGGGCCTGCTGCTCCTCGGGGGTCAAGGTGGCGTCGGAGCCGCCACCGACGACTCCCTTGGCGTAGGTGCGGGACTCGCCTCGGGCGTGGATGGCCGAGAACACGAGCCCGTCGCCACGGTCGTCGACCACGGCCGCGCTGAAGGACAACCGTCCACCCATGTCACCGAACGCGTCGTAACGGACCACCGCGACATGGCGCAGCGCCTGGGCGATGTCGGCCCGCAACGCCGCGAGGTCACCGGAGCCGACCGGCCGCTGCGACTCCAGGGCCCGGACCTGCGCGCGGGCGCGGCCGGCCTGCGCAACGGCGACCCCCGCCACCGCCAGGGCGAGCACGGCGACGACGAGGGCGAGGAGGGTCAGGGTGGAGTCGGACACGGTGGAAGCGTAGGCGGGGGGCGTGGATACAGTCGACGCGATATGGAATTCAGCCTCGCCACCGCTGCCATCGTCTTCGGCGCGATCTTCCTCGTGGAGCTCCCGGACAAGACCTTCATCGCCACCCTCGTGCTCGCCACCCGGTTCCGCGCCCTGTTCGTCTGGATCGGGGTGTCGCTGGCCTTCCTCGTGCAGACGCTCGTGGCGGTCTCGGTGGGTGGGCTGCTCGCCCAGCTGCCCAGGCGGCCGGTGGAGATCTTCGCCGCGGCGTTGTTCCTGCTCGGTGGCGTGCTGCTGCTGCGCGGCGCGTCGAAGGCCGACGAGGAGGAGGCGGCGACCGAGGAGGAGTTCTCCCACAAGGGGGCGGCCACCGCGGTGGGGCTCAGAGCCGTCGCCGTGTCGTTCGGCGTGCTGTTCCTGGCCGAGTGGGGTGACCTCTCGCAGATCCTCACGGCCACCCTGGTGCTGCGCTACCACCAGCCGCTGTCGGTCTTCGTCGGCGCGTTCCTCGCGCTCGTCACCATCTCCGGCCTGGCGACCCTCCTCGGCCGGGTCCTGCTGTCCCGCGTCCGGCTCGCGACGATCCGGCGTGCCGGTGGCGGTGTCTGCCTGCTCCTGGCCACCGTCACGGTGCTGGAGATCGTCGGCGTCTTCGGCGGCTGACCGACCCCGGTATGGCGCGCTGCTCCCCGCGGTCGACGCCCTCGCGCCGTACCGCTGCGGGCAGGTGCAGCGCCCACCAGAGGAGGCCGAGCGCCAGCAGCGACCCGAAGGTGTCAGCGTTCTGCAGCACCCGGCCGGGCCACTGCGGCCAGTCGCGGTGGTTGAGCCACGAGATGCCCCACCACGGCATCCGGCACAGGAAGAAGCCGGTGATCAGGGCGGCGGCGACGAGGCGTCGACGGTCGCGCCAGGGCTGGGCGCCGAGGACGGCAAAGACCACGACGACCATCCAGTGCAGGTGGTGGATCCAGGCGACGGGCGACAGGAGCACCGCCATCAGCCCGACGGCGGCGACCTCGCTGATGGAGTCGCCGGCGCGGTAGGCGCGGCGGGCCAGCGCGTACCCGATGGCTCCCACGACGGCGACGAGGACGAGCCACAGGACGTTGCCGGCCAGGCCGTCGGGACCGACGCGCAGGAGGAATCCGCGGATGCTCTGGTTGGAGGTGCCGGCGTTGGGGCCGAGCCGGGCGGGGTCCTGCAGGGCGCCGCCCCAGAAGGTGAAGGACGCCTCGGGCAGGACCAGCCACGCACCGACCGTCACGGCGACGGCGGTGCCCACCGCGGTCGCCGCCTCCTTCCACCGGCGGTTCACGAGGTAGTGCACGACGAAGACGCCGGGAGTGAGCTTGATCGACATCGCGATCCCGACGAGGACCCCCGCCGGTATGCGGCGCAGCAGGCCGGGGCGCGGACTGCGCAGGTCCATGAGGCAGGCCAGGACCATGAAGGCGTTGACCTGACCGAACCGCAGTCCGTCGGACACGGGGTGCAGCCACAGCATCGGGGCGGTCAGCAGGGCCAGCGTCAGTGGGGCGAGCGAGCCGGTGCGGTGGATCAGGCGCCAACCCGCGTACCAGACGATCGCCGTCGTCGCCGCGACCTGGGCCAGCGTCCACAGCCACCCGACGACCCCGAACGGCAGGAACGCCAACGGGATCGCCACGAGGGCGGCGAACGGTGGGTAGGTGAACGGCAACAGCTGGGGGGCCTCGGTCATCGCCGAGTAGACGGGGCGACCGGTCAGGACCGACACCCCGGCCTGGCGGTAGACCTCGACATCGACCTGCCACTGGTCCATCGGCCAGAAGACGAGGTAGCGCAGGACCGGCACCGCCGCCGCGAGCAGGACCACCACGAGGGCGAACGACCAGCGGACCCGGGACGGCAGGGGGGCGAACCAGGTGGCGAAGGCCCCAGCGCGGCGGGCAGCCATCCGGGCGACCCGGGACCACCACCGCCGGTCGCTGCTGTCGGCGGGTGCCGCAGGGCGGGTCGTGGTCGTCACGCCCCCATTCTTGCGCGTGGGCCGACCCGTAGCCTGTACCGGTGACCCGCCGCGCCCTGCTCCTCCTCGCGGGCCTGCTCGCCACCCTGTCTGCCGTCCTCGTCCCTGTCGCGGCCAGCAGTGCCGCGAGCCCGGCCCCCGCCTCGACGAACCCTGCCTCGACGAACCCCGTCATCCTCGTCGGGACCGGCGGCCTCACCTGGAGCGACGTCGACGAGAGGTCCACCCCGGCCCTGTGGTCGCTGCTGCGCGACGGCTCCACCGCGGCCCTGTCGGTGCGCTCGGTGTTCACCAACACCTGCCCGATCGACGGCTGGCTCAGCCTGTCCGCCGGCAACCGCGCAGCCGCCGACGGCCCCGGCAAGGGCGGTGGCCGCCGCACCACCGACCCGTGCCCGCCCATCCCCGTGGTCGACAGCGGGGTCGTCCCCGGCTGGGACGCGTACGTGAAGTCCGCGGCCGCCAAGAAGTTCGACTCCACCCCGGGCACCCTCGGGGAGTCCCTCGCCTCCAACGACCAGTGCGTCCAGGCGGTGGGCGCCGGCGCCGGGGTCGGCGCGGCATACCGCTCGGGCGCCGTGCCGCGCTACGCGCCCTACGACCCCGCGACGCTGACCGGGTCGCTGTCCGCGTGCCGTGTGACGCTCGTGGACGTCGGTGCTCTCCGCGACCCCGCGGACGTCCCCGCAGGGGAGGCCGACGGCTCGCTCGGGAGCCGCAGTGCGCAGGCCGCGGCCATCGACCAGCGGATCGGGCAGGTCCTCGAGGCTGCCCCGAACGGCTCGGACGTCGTCGTCGCCAGCCTCTCGGACGCCGGGAGCAGCGAGCGCCTGCGGCTGGTCGCCGCCAAGGGCCCCAGCTTCGGGCCGGGCACCCTCGAGTCACCCTCGACCCGCCAGACAGGGCTCGTGCAGGCCGCCGACCTCACGGTGACCCTGCTCGCCGCCGCGGACGTCCCGGTCCCGGACAGCCTCGGCGGGAAGGCGTTGCGCCGCGGCGACGCCGGCGCCAACTCGGGCGCGGCGGCGGCCGACCGGCTGCGCGGCCTGATCGACTTCGACGAGGCCAGCCACGAGGTGCACTCGCTCGTGCCGCCGTTCTTCAACGCGGTCGTCTACACCCAGCTCGCGATCTACCTGCTCACCGCCGTGGTCTGGCGCCGCGACTTCGGCTCCACCGCGCTGCGCCTGCGGCTGCTGCGGATCACCCGTCGTGTGGCCATCATCGCCGCGACCGTGCCCGCCTCGACGTTCCTGGCCAACCTCATCCCGTGGTGGCGCTTCCCCGTCCCGATGCTGGCCATCGTCGCGTCGGTGGGCCTGTTCGCGGCGATCATCTCGGCGATCGCGTTCCTCGGACCCTGGGGCAGACGCCTGACCGGCCCGCTGGCCGCCGTCTCGGCCGCGACCCTGCTCGTGCTCGGCGTCGACATCATCCTCGGCTCGCGGCTCCAGATCTCCTCGCTCATGGGCCTGCAGCCGGTCGTCGGTGGCCGCTTCTACGGGATGGGCAACGTCACCTTCGCCCTGTTCGCCACCTCGGCCCTGCTGCTCTGCATCGCGGTGTCCAGCTACTTCGTGAAGAAGGGACGCCCCCGCGTGGCCGCCCTCGCGACCCTCGTGATCGGGCTGGGTGCGGTCGTCGTCGACGGTGCGCCGTTCTGGGGCGCCGACGGCGGGGGCCCGCCCGCCCTGCTGCCCGCCCTCGCCTTCCTCGTGCTGGCCATCCTCGGCATCCGGATGACCTGGCGACGCGGTGTGCTCATCGGCGGGGCGACCGTGGGGATGTTCCTGCTCGTGAGCTTCCTGGACTGGCTGCGGCCCAAGGAGTCCCGCTCCCACCTCGGTGAGTTCTTCCAGACCATGCTCGACGGCGGCGCCTGGACCGTGATGAGCCGCAAGCTCGACCAGAACATCGCGATCCTCTTCGGCAACTACCGGCTCGCGCTGCTCGTCCCCATCGCGCTCGTCTTCGTCATCTACATCCTGGCCCGACCGACGTCGTGGGGGTCGCGGGCCCTGCAACGCTCCTACGAGGCGTGCCCGACGCTGCGTCCCGGCCTCATCGCCCTGCTGGTCATGCTGACCATCGGCTTCGCGATCAACGACTCGGGCGTGGCCATCCCTGCCAACGGCGCGATCATCGCCGTCCCCCTCATCATCGCGGTGAGCGTCAGGGTGCTGGAGGACGAGGCCCGTTCGCTCGCGACGACGCGCGCGCAGCGGCGAGGGTGAGCCAGCCCCACACCGCGAGCACGGCATACGGCACCACCTGCCGACGGACCCCCAGGGTGACGCGTTCGACGGTGGGGCTCATCCCGACGACGCGGCCGGGCACGTAGGCCACGGCCATCGCGACCAGGCGGCCGAGCAGGACCAGGTCGAGGACGCTCGGGGCCAACAACGGCAGGGCCGCCCAGACCAGCAGGTCGTACCACGGCAGGGAGTAGGGCGCCGCCAGCGTGTAGGCGGCGCTGAGGACGACCACCCAGCGCGCGGCCGTGCCGGTCGTCGTGGCCGGCGCGAGCCCTCGGGTCAGCCGGGCGAGGAGGAGGACGAACACCACGGCGAGCACCACCGAGGCCCCCGTCACCAGGTCGCGGACCGTGCCCGCTGCCATCGGACCACCGGCCAGCCACTCGAACAACAGCCGCCACGGTGTCGCGAGCGAGATCGACCGACGGGCCCGGTCGAGCTGGTCGAAGACGTGCGGTCCGGCCCACAGGTGCAGCGGCACGACGACGACCAGCGCGCCCACCGCGAGCGTCACGGCCCGGCGGGCGAACCCGCTCCGCTCGTGCACCCACCAGCCGAGCAGCAGCGCCACCCCCGCGATGCCGAAGGTGATCTTCGTCGACACCGCCAGACCACCGACGACACCCGCGGCGAGCGGGCTCCTGGCGGCGAGCACCATCGCTGCGAGCGCGAGTGCGGCCGCGAGGAGGTCGACGTGGGCGCCGAGGACGCCGATCCCGAAGACCAGCGGGTTGAGCGTCCACAGGGTGTCGACCCGGGACTGCGCCGCGCCGGCGCGCAGCAGCAGCAGGCGCACCAGCACCCACGCGAGGACGACCAACACCTGCCACACCCAGACGGTCTGGCGCAGGTTGGCGCCGCCCACGAGCGAGGCGAGCGCCTGCAACGCCGTGGCGAAGGGGCCGTAGATGCTCACGGTCCCGGTCCACGGCGGTTCGACCGCGCTGGTCACCGGGTCGGAGGCCGACCAGGCGTCAGGGGCGGTGAGGTAGGGGTCGCCCCCCAGCGCGGCGATGCGTCCGTACGCCGCGTAGTTCGTGTGGTCGGCCGAGCCGAACGGGCCGGTGAGCAGGGCACCCAGCCCCAGCAGCAGCGGCAGGCCCCACGTCGACCCCCGGGCCGCGACGTGCGTCGCTGCGGTGCCGACGCGTCCCGCCACCCGTGCCGCCGGCTCCCGACCGGCCGCGAGGAGACGCAGCAGGACCCCACCACCGCCGACGAGGTATGCCGCCCACAGGAGTCCGGTGACCACCGCCGCGGAGGGGGCCCACGCCAGGTCACCGGGTGCCCAGCCGCGCGGCCCGAGACCGGGCTTGGCTGCGTTCGGTCCGGCGACACCGACCAGCAGCAGCAGGCCGAACGACAGCGCGACCGCAGCCGTCCCTGTCCGCTGGCGCACCGACGTCCCCATGAGGTGCAGTGTGGTTCAGCGCAGTCCGCGTCGCGCCCGACGACGCGCCAGCGCCAGCGCCACGTCGCGGTACTGCCGGGCCCGGTGCAGCTGGCCGCGCCAGTCCTTGCCACTGACCCGGTGGTGCAGCTCGCAGGGCACCTCCTCGACGCGCATACCGGCGAGCAGGACGTCGACGGTCAGCCCGACCTCCACGCCCCACCCCCGCGCGAGCGGGGTGGCGGCGTCGAACGCGGGTCGCGAGATGCACCGCATACCCGACAGCGGTTGGACCGCCGAGAACCCCGTGAGGTCCTCGATCCCCTTGCGTGCCAGACGAACCACGAAGCCGTGTCCCCCACCGGCGGTCTTCTGCGGCGGAAGGGTCGCCACCGTCATGTCGGCCCGGCCCTCGAGGACCGGCGGCACGAGCACGCCGAGGTTCGCGGCCGACGCCTCGAGGTCGCCGTCGACGAACAGCAGCGGCCGCGGGTGCTCACCCCCCTCGACCCCCTCGTGGCGCGCGACGTAGGCGGCACCGGTCGTCATCGCGGCAGCCTTGCCCCGGTTGCGGGCGTGCCGGGCCACCTCGGCGCCGGCGGACCGGGCCAGCTCCGCGGTGGCGTCGGTGCTCCCGTCGTCGACGACGACGACGAGGTCGACCCCTGGTATGGCGCGCACGGCTGCGACCGTGGCCGCGATGCGCTCCGCCTCGTCCTTGGCCGGGACGATGGCAGCGACGCCGGGGGCCGTCATGTCAGCGAAGGGTGACCTGGCGGCTGAGCAGGCCGGACCTGGCTCGACGCTCGTCCACGGTGAGGGGCTCGGTCGAGGCGGCTGCCGCCGCGTAGCGCTTCATGAAGTCGCCGAGGGCGGCCTCGTAGTCGGTGGCGGACTTCTCCGGCTCGAGGTCCCAGACCGGCACGAGCAGGCCACAGGCGCGGAAGGCGCCGAGCAGTCGGGTCGGGCCGCCGAGGCCGCTCTCGCCGGCCGCGTGCAGCCGGGCGAGGGCGTCGGTCGCGGTGTCCTCGTCCTCGGGCAGGACCAGGCGGATGTGGGTGCGTTCGCCGATCCGGCACCAGTAGGCCGAGGCGGCGGCGTCCATCTTGACGGTCGGGATGACCGACTCGTTGGCCCGCTCGAGCGAGGACTTCGCGTCGTCGTCGAGCTCGCTGTCACCCACCCAGAAGTCGAAGCCCTCGTGGACGGTGACCTCGAAGGGCGCGGAGGTCTCGAGCAGGTCCTGCAGGCGGGGGCTGTCGGCCGTCGCGCCGGCGGTCGTCGTGATCGGGGTGCCCTGCTCCGCGGCAGCCGCGGCGAGCAGGCAGCCCGCCAGGTCGCGGGAGGCGTCACCCGAGACGGAGCCGGACTGGGTGCCGATGAGGACCGTGCCGTCGGCGCGGTGCAGGCCCGGCCAGGCCATCGGCAGAACCGTGGCCACGGTCACCCCGGTCGGGGCCCCGCTGGGTGCCTTGCCCTTCGCGAAGGTCACCGAGGCCGTCGCGGCCGGGAGGATCTCGCGCATGGCGACCCAGTCGGTCTCGTTCGGCAGGCCTTCGAAGGGCCGTGAGACGAACGGTGCGGGCTCGACCTTCGTGGTCGCAGCCTCGCCGGAGCCCTGGTCTGCGCCGTGCTTGCGGCGCCGTGATGCCTTACCCATGGCGCAAACCCTAGTGGGCGCTGGGTCAGCGGCTGCGTCGGCGGGAGGGTCCGCCGACCGAGGCCCAGACGGTGCAGCCGGAACGGTCCTCGGTCACACCCCACTCGTGGGCGAGCGACCGCACGATCCGCAGGCCACGCCCCGACGGGGCCCAGACGGTGCGGGGAGAGGGGCGGGGGGTGCTGTCGCCCCCGCCGTCGGTGACCTCCACCTCGACGACCCCGGACTTGACCTTCCAGTGGACCCGCAGGTTGCCGTCGGACAGGGGGCGGGCGTGGCGCACCGCGTTGGAGACCAGCTCGGAGATGACGATCTCGGCCTCGTGGACCACGTCTGCCTCGACCTCGCGGGACTCGAGGTCCTCGACCAGGGTGCGGCGGACCTGCGCGACGCTCGTCGCCCGCCACATGACCCGGACCGTCCGCGAGGAGTCCGTGCCACCGCTCCGGCGGGTGGACGCGGGCGCGGACCGCCCGGGGCGGTCGGGATGGTGTCCTGCGCTCATGCGATGCCCAAGTCCCCTCATTTACGAGCGTTCAGGCTCGGAGACTATCGACTCGCACGCACAGCGTCGAGCACTGCCGCGGGGTGGTTGCTGATGATGGCGTCGACACCGAGGTCCAGGCAGAGCTGGACGTCGGCGGGGTCGTCGACCGTCCAGGCGTAGACCTCGTGGCCGTGGCGGTGCTGACGGGCCACCGTGCGGGGCCAGCGGCGCACGAGCTTGATGTCGAGACCGACGGCATGCACCCCCCGGGGCAGGGAACCGTCCCGGAACCGCAGCGGCACCGAGTCCTCGACCAGGAGCACCGCCGGCACGTCGGGGCAGAGCTGGCGCATCCGCTGCACGGCCAGCTGCGAGAACGACATCACCCGCACCCAGTGCCTGCCCGGCCGACGCGGTCCGTCGAGCCCGAACTCCTTGAGCACCTTGGCGAGCTGGCGTTCGACCAGCCCGGCGTACCGCGTCGGGTGCTTGGTCTCGATGACCAGACCGATGGGACGCTCGCTGGCGCTCATCATGGTGAGCAGCGCGCGCAGGGTGAGCAGCATGTTGCGGTCCCGGTCGGGCAGCTCGAGGTCGCCGCCGTGCTCGTCCTTCCACGAACCCCAGTCGAGCCCCTCGAGCTCGGCCAGCTCCAGGGTGGAGACGCTGCCCCGGCCGTTGGACGTGCGGTTCACCCGGCGGTCGTGGACGCAGACCAGGTGGGAGTCGGCGGTGAGCCGGACGTCGCACTCGAGGGCGTCCGCCCCCTCCTCGATCGCGCGCCGGTAGGCCGAGAGGGTGTGCTCTGGTTCGGCCAGACTCGAACCACGGTGGGCGATCACCAGGGGGGTGCGCCGGGGGGAGACTGCAGACCGCGCGGAGACGGCGTCGTCGAGCACGCCACCATGGTTCCATACCGGCCACCGTGCCGCGTGCGGGCTCACAGGTTGGGAGGATGGTGCGTTCCATGGCTGTGACCCTCCCCGCCTTCCAGGTCCTCGTCGACGCGCACTGGCGCGACGTCGCCCGGCTCGCCCATGCCCTCGCCGGTCCGGTCGACGGTGACGACGTGGCCCAGCAGGCGTGGACCCAGGCGCTGGCGGCATACCCCGCGCTGCGCTCGGCCACCAACCTGCGCGGCTGGCTGCTCACCATCACCCACCGGTGCGCCATGGACGTCCACCGGGGGCGTGGCCGCCGGGCCGTCCCCCACGACGACCCCGCGTCGCTGGCCACCCGCGAGGCCGCGGTCCCCGCCGCCGATGCGCAGCTGCCCGACGCACCCCTGTGGTCCGCGGTCGACGCCCTGCCTCCCCGGCAGCGCGAGGCCGTCGTCCTCAAGTACGTCGTCGACCTCGACCACCCCACGATCGCCACCGCACTGGGCTGCTCGCCCGCGATGAGCCGCCGCCTGGTCAGCGACGCCCTCGCCACGCTGCGAAAGGACCTGCCATGAACGTCCCGGTCTCCCCGTCCACCGACCCCGCCGCTGCTCTCGCCTGGTGGGCCCCCGACCTGCACCCGCCCGTTCTCGACCCCAGCGACGTGTCGTACGTCGTCGAGGACACCGCCATCGGTCGGATGCTCCTGGCCCGCAAGGCCTCTGGCGCCCTGGTCGCCTCGGCATTCGTCGCCACGCCCCAGGACGAGGACGTCGTCCTGACCCGGCTCGCGGCGAAGATCTCACCGCGTGTCCTGCGCCAGCCGCGCGAGCTCGACGAGGCGCGGCGCCAGCTCGAGGACTTCCTCGCCGGACGCAGCCGCGGGTTCACGCTGCCCACCGAACTCGCCCTCGCCTCCGACTTCCAGCGCCTCGTCCTGCCCACGCTGGCCTCGTCCGTCGGGTACGGCACCAGGGCCACCTACGCCCAGCTGGCAGTGCGCGTCGAGCGCCCCAAGGCGGCCCGGGCCGTCGGTGCGGCGCTCGGCGCCAACCCGCTGTGCGTCGTGCTGCCGTGCCACCGGGTGGTGGCGTCGTCCGGGGCGCTGACCGGGTATGCCGGTGGGCTGGCCGCCAAGCGCTACCTCCTCGACCTCGAGGCCGGAGCGGCGAACGCCTAGTCCGTGCGCGACAGGCCTCCGCGAGGCGGTCGGGCTCAACGCCGACACGTGGGCGCGGGTGAGGGGGCTGACGTCGACCTCCTATCCCAGAGGCGCGAAGCCGAGGTCGACCAAGACCCGGGCGATCTCGTCGTTCCCCTGCTGCGACGGGTGGGTGTAGTCGTCGGCGAGCAGGTCGCCACTGGGCTTGTCACCGGCTGAGCCATTGAACGCGTGGTAGATGTCGGCGCAGCTGAACCGATGGGCCTTGGCCGAGTCACAGATCATGGCGTTCCACGCGTCGTGCATCACGATCGTCCGCTCGGCTTGGTCGGGGGTGAGGTGGAGGTTCTCCGAGCCGATCCAGTCGTTGTACTTGTTGAGGGCGATGAGGATGGTGGGCTTGCCTGCACGCTGAGCCGCGACCGTGGAGAACAGTTCGTCGTAACGAGGGCGGGAGGCCGCAGCGGAGCGTGTCGCACACCTCTGGTCGACCTTGGTCCAGTCACTCGGGACGCCCGTAGCCGGGTCGATGGCTGAGCCGCAGGGTGCGTCGGCGCCGAGCTCGATGCTGTTGTGAGCGATTCCCACGATGATCGCGTCGGCTGCCGCAAGGTCCCCGGAGAGGGAGTCGAGGTCATCCAACAGACGGGGCAGGGTGAGGCCGCTGTGGTCGGAGAGGTTGTTCGGCTCGACAGCCCGTCCAGTCGCCTTGGCCAGCGCGTCGCCGTACTGGTAGACGAACGCTGTGCAATTGGGACAGTCGTCCCTGCTGTTGAAGGGGATCGAGTCTCCGATGGCCACGAGGGACAGCGGAGGTCCAGCAGGGCCAGTCGACGGGCTCGTCGCAGTGGCCTGGGACGGGGTGGAGGCCGGGGCCTTGGCCTCAGCGCAGCCTCCCACGATTGCTGCCACCCCCATCGCCACGATCCATCCGATGCGTCTCATCTCCATGCCCCGTTCTCGAACTCGATTCATGGCCCCCTGGCCCGACCGAGGCGGGCCGGACCACCACGCCGGATCCACTCGCGGCTGCTGGTCAGCATCCCTACTATCGAGGTGTCGGAATGCCTGCGCCTAGGACGAAAGCGACGTCGTGCTGGCGCACACCCGCGGGCGAGGAGGGGTCGATGAACATCCTTCAGTCCGCGATGCCGTGCCGAGCGCTTCGTGATCTCGTCCGTGCCTACGCCCAGCGCACCACGCGGACGATGCAGGTCCCGCTGATGCAGCGGGTTCCGGCCTCGCTCGAGGTGGTGCTCGGGTTCGAGTTCGGCTCGCTGTTCACCGTCGACTACCGCGACGGGAGCAGCGAGCCCGCGCACCGCATCGCTCTCGTGGGTTCGCACTCCGCCCCGAACGCGACTCTCACCCTGGGCACCGGAGTCGAGTCCTTCGCGATCTTCCTCCAGCCCACTGCGCTCCAGAGCCTGCTCGGCATCCCTGCGCCCCACGTGGCCGACCGTTCGTACCCGGCAGTGGACGTCCTTGGCCCCCGGGTCCAGGCCCTCTGGTCGGCCCTCGCCGACGCCACCAGCTTCGAGGAGCGCGTCCGACTGAGCGAGGCATACCTCCTGCGGATGCTCCACGACGCCGAGACCTCGACGATCGCCGGCGTCGCGATGGATGCGTTCCGTGGACACGGGCGCATGCACGTGACCGAGATGGCCGCGCTGGCCTCGCTGAGCACCCGTCAGTTCGAGCGGCAGTTCGAACGTGAGCTGGGTATGACGCCCAAGCGGTTCTCGCGCATCGCCCGGTTCCAGTTCGCCCTCGATGCCAAGCTCGTCGACCCGACCCAGCCGTGGCTCGACGTCGCTCATCACGCCGGCTACTACGACCAGATGCACCTGGTGCGCGACTTCCACAGCCTCGGCGGAGCGAGCCCTACTCAGCTCGTGGCCCACCTGGGGGACACCCGCCCGCCGGCGCTCGCTGGATCGGATGAGCGGGACTGACCCCGCCACTCACTGCGAGCAGCGTCAGAGTCGACCGCCGCTGACCAACCGAGCCGGTCAGCCGGTGGCGCGCAGGTAGCGGCCGAAGTGCGGCACGGTGAACGCGATCCGACCGCGCTCCCCCGAGTAGATCAGTCCCTTCTTGAGCAACGCGTCCCGGGCCGGCGACAGTGACTGCGGCTTGCGGTCCAGCAGGGTGGCCACGGCCGACGTCGGCACCGACTCGGTCTCGTCGACGTCCTCGCCGGCCTCGACCATGGCGAGCGCTGCGTCGGCCATCGCCCGCAGGTACTCGCGTTCGGCCGGCGTCGCCCGCTCGAACCGGGAGCCGAAGAAGCCCACCGCCAGCTCGGCCTCGGCCTCGGGAGCGGCGACCCTGATGTCATCCCCGGTGATCGGCGTCCTGGGCGCCACGTCCCACGCGACCTTGCCGTAGGCCTGGACGAAGTACGGGTAGCCGGCGGTCGCGGCATACATCGCCTCGAGCGCTTCCGGCGTGAAGTCGGCACCCTCGTCCTCGGCGGGCGCGACGAGCGCCAGGTCGGCGGCGCCGCGGTCGAGCCGGTCGATCCGCTGGTAGCGAAAGAGCCTCTCCGAATAGGACTTCGACGCCGACAGCACCGCTGGCAGGTGCGGCAGTCCGGCGCCGACGACGATGACCGGCAGCCCCGACTGCGCGATCTCGTGGCAGGCGGCGCAGACGGCCGAGACGTCCTCGGGCGACAGGTCCTGCATCTCGTCGACGAAGATCGCGACGCCCTTGCCGACGTCCGCGGCGAGGCCACCCACGTCGCTCAGCAGCTCGACGAGGTCGATCTCGATGTCACCGGAGTCGGCGCGGCCGCTCACGGCGGGGGCGTCGATGCCGGGGTTCCACCTCTCGCGCAGCTTCGCGCCCGGGGCGGAGTCGCGCTGGGCGAACGCCTTGATGACGCCGAGCACGTGGTCGACGTCGTCACCCTGCGGGTGTCCGAGCTCGCGGACGGCCACGTGGAGCGCCGCCGACAACGGTCGGCGCAGACCCTGGTCGGGTCGCGCCTCCAGCTTGCCGGTCCCCCAGTGTGCCCGGACGGCCGCCGAGCGCAGCGCGTTGAGCAGCACGGTCTTGCCGACCCCGCGCAGGCCGGTGAGCACGATGGACCGTTCCGGCCGGCCTCGCGCGATGCGTTCCAGCACGATGTCGAACGCCTGCAGCTGCTCGTCCCGTCCGGCGAGCTCGGGAGGGCGTTGGCCGGCGCCGGGGGCGTAGGGGTTACGGATCGGATCCACGATCGCAGCGTATGGGTCTGTCTAGCGATATCCGCAGAGGTGCGGATACGCCCCGATCGTGTCGCGTCCGGCGAGCGGCCCCAGGGGGTCGATGGTGATGTATGGCGGTCTCTAGGGCGTGTCCGATACTCACCGATACGGCGTTAGCGCTCCCTCGACGAAAGCGGACCGGTCACTGTGATCACTCGGCGTCGTCGGGACCGCCGTCCGACAGCGGCCAGTGATCACAGTGACTGGTCTGGCCCGCCCGCGCCGGGGTACGGCCTGCGCAGGGTCAGCGGCGGGTGCGGCGGCGCACGATGTGGCCGATGACCGCGGGGATCCAGTTGGTCTCGCCGCGCATCCAGCGGCCGGCCACCAGGTTGTGGGGCACGACGACGAACGACCCCTTGAACCCCTCGGTCATCGACAGGTCCGTGCCGAACACGTCGGTCACCACCTGCCAGTCGAGGTCCGTCGTCCGGTCGAGGTGGGCGCCGACGCCGATGGCATACCGCTCGACGATGGCGGCGTGGTCGGGGCGGTGAGCCTCGTCGCCTGAGGTCCAGGCCGCGTATGCCGCGTCGAGGCCGGCGCTGAGCGAGGCCAGGTCACCCACGTCGACACCTTCGGACTCCAGCTCCGCGAGAGCCGCGTCGATCCGGGCCTGCTCCTGCGGGCCCAGCGCCTGGACCACGGGTCGCAGGGACTCGCCGTCGTCGACGAGCTGGTCGCCGCCCGAGGCCAGTTCGAGCTCCTCGACGGGCTCTGCTTCCTCGTTCTTGCCGCGTCCGAACCAGGCCATCGTCGGCTACTTCACCGACGGCGTGGACGAGTCGGCGGCAAGGGGCTTGCCAGCGGCCTCCCACGCCTTCATGCCACCGTCGAGGTTGGCCACGTCGAACCCCTGCTGCACCAACCACTCCACCGCGCGGCCCGAGCGACCACCGCTGCGACAGGCGACGGCGAGCGCTCCTGCGTCGGTGTCGGGCAGGTCCCCGAGGCGGGCGGGCAGGTCGCCGAGCGGGATGTGGACGGCACCGGGGGCGTGCCCCGCGTCCCACTCGTCCTGCTCGCGGACATCGAGCAGCACTGCGTCGTCGGCGACATCGGACACGGACACCTGGGGGATGCTCATGGCGGTCATCCTGCCACCGCGAGCGCCCACTCGCCGAGGCACACGGAGTCGGCCGCGGTTAGGGTCGGGGACATGACTGAACAGGTGCCTGTCGGCCACACCCCGGACCGCGGTCTCACGATCACCCTGAACACGCCGTTCGTGGAGTCACTGACCCCGGAGCAGCTCGACCACTACGTCCGCACCGTGGTCGCCCTCGGCTCGACGGCCGCCGACGCGCTGCCGTCCGAGATCGCCGCACAGCTGCGTGACCGCCTCGAGGCCGGTGGCG
The DNA here is from genome assembly GCA_963731235.1 of uncultured Actinomycetota bacterium. Taxonomy (GTDB): domain Bacteria; phylum Actinomycetota; class Actinomycetes; order Actinomycetales; family Dermatophilaceae; genus Pedococcus. The sequence continues at coordinate 700,634 of CAVSUT010000019.1, forward strand.
TGCAGCTGCCGCCCACCTCCTACGACCGGCTCGGCGAGCAGCTCACCGAGGCCAGCGGCGCGCCCTTGTCGATCATCACCGACCGGGACCAGCTCCTGTACGGCGAGCCCGACGCGACCGCGGCAGCCCACCTCCCCAAGGCCCCCAGCACAGCTGACCCCGAGCACCCGGACCGCCCCACCTACTCCTGACCCGCCCTGCCGCAGGAATACGTGCACTGAGCTTGCTGGCTGTGCTGGGTGACGTGACGCTGCCATGGTGGTCCCTCCTGCCCATGGCGGTCGGCCTGCTCATCGTCCGGCGCGCCGAGGTCAAGTGACCGCGGCCCCGCTCGTCACTCTGGCTCGGGGGCCGTCGAGGGTGTAGGCATGGGTGGGGCGCGACCTGCGCGTTCCACACCGAGGAGGACGCCATGGCCACACTCGACAGCGCCCAGTTGCTTGCCGCCCTCGAGCCGACGGTCGAGGAGAACCTCAACCGTCACCTCGCGGCCGCGCAGGAGTGGATGCCCCACGAGTACGTCCCGTGGTCGATGGGCCGTGACTTCGCCGACCTGGGTGGTGACGCGTGGTCGCCGGACCAGTCGCAGCTCTCGCCGATCGCCAGGACGGCCCTGGAGGTCAACCTCCTCACCGAGGACAACCTGCCGAGCTACCACCGGGAGATCGAGCAGGCGTTCGGGCGTGACAGCGCGTGGGGGACCTGGGTCAACCGCTGGACCGCCGAGGAGGGCCGACACGCGTTCTGCATCCGCGACTACCTGCTGGTCACCCGCGGCGTCGACCCGGACGAGCTCGAGCGGGCACGGATGGAGACGATGGAGATCGGCTACGAGTCGGGCGACAAGCCGCTGCTCAACCTGTGTGCCTACGTCTCGTTCCAGGAGCTGGCCACCCGCGTGTCACACCGCAACACCGGCCGCTACACCGAGGAGCCGATCGCGGAGAAGCTGCTCACCCGCGTCGCCAAGGACGAGAACCTCCACATGATCTTCTACCGCAACCTCGTCCAGGCGGCGCTGGAGCTGACGCCGAGCCAGACGATGCGGGCGATCACCGACGAGGTCGTGGCGTTCCAGATGCCCGGGGCGATCATCCCCGGGTTCGGCCGCAAGGCCGTGCAGATGGCCATGGCCGGCATCTACGACCTGCGCATCCACCACGACGACATCGTGACGCCGCTGCTGCGCCAGTGGGGCGTCTGGGAGCTCGAGGGGCTCGACGAGGAAGGCGAGAAGGCCCGGGAGGAGCTCGCGGCTGCTGTGGGCTCCCTCGACGAGGAGGCCGCTCGGTTCGTCGCCCGCCGTGAGGAGCGCGCGGCGAAGCTGGCCGCCCGTCAAGGGGCCTGACGGACCGTACCGACGATGCCGCCCAGCTCCGGCGGGCAGCGTCCGCGGAGCAGCGTCCGAAGAACGGGTCGCGGGGTCGGCCGGGGACGACGTCCGATGGACGCGCGGACGCGTCCGGTGGACGGAGGCAGGACTGCGTGCTCGGGGTCACGATGGATGAACCATCCGCCACCTTCCCCAACCAGGAGACCTCGTGTTCATCGCCATCCTCGACTTCGCCACGACCCCCGACGACCGCGACCGTGCCCTCGCCCAGCTCGAGGGTGAACGTCCGCAGGTCCGGTCCATGCCCGGCAACCTCGCGTTCCGCGTGTATGCCTCGCGCGAGGACCAGCGCACCGTCACGGTCGTGCACGAGTGGGACGACCAGGGCGCGTTCGCCGCATACCTCGGCTCCGACGCCTTCGCCCGCTCCAACGCCATCCTTCGACCGCTGATCACCGACGGACCGGTGAGCCGTCGCTTCCGCGCCGACCTGCTCGAGTCCGTCGCCTGACCGGCGCAGGGTTCGTACGATCGGAGCGTGGGAGCCCACCTGTGACGTGCGAGGCGTTCGCCTTCACCCGATCCTTCGCGCCGACCGGGCCGCAGGAGCTCCTCGTCGACCGCCACTACCTGTTGTGTGCGTCCACGGGGGCCCTGCGGCTCGAGGCCGAGGGTCAGCGCTGGTTGCTGCCCCCGGCCCGGGCCGCCCTGCTGCGAGCCGGGCGGCCCGTCACGGTCGTGATCCCGCAACCGGCGACCACCGCCTCGGTGCTCTTCCACGTCGACTTCGCGCCGCCGCCACCCCAGGACCTCACGGTCTTCGACCTCGACCCGCTGGCCCGAGCGCTCGTCGCCGAGTGTGGTGGGTGGCAGGAGTCGCAAGAGCCGCTGCCGCCATACGCCCGAGCCATTTTCGGCGCCCTCGCCGTGGTGGCGTGGCGGCTGGCCGAGCGCCCCAGCCCGGTGGTCGTGCCGGCAGGACGGTCGGTGGAGGTGCGGACCGCGCTGCAGCTCACCGAGGAACGGCTCGGCGACGAGGTCTCGTTCGAGGAGGTCGCAGCCCACGTCGGCCTCGCCCCGCGGTCGCTGGCCCGTCGGTTCGAGGCCGAGGTCGGGATGACCTGGCGCGCGGTCGTGCGGCGGATGCGGGTGCTGCGGGCGGTCGAGCTCCTCGTGGCCGACGACACACCGATCACGACGATCGCCCACGAGGTCGGCTACGGCTCGCTGTCGGCGTTCAACGCGGCCTTCCGCGAGCTGACCGGCGCCACCCCGTCGGACTACCGCACCTCGCTCACACCCTGAGCAACGGCTTCGTTCAGGCCGAGGCGAGCCACTTGTTCGGCCCGAAGATCTCGTAGTGGATGTCGGTCTCGGGCACGAGCCGCTCGATCAGGGTCTGGCGCACGGACTTCATGAAGGGCAGCGGTCCGCACAGGTAGACCTGCGCGTCGGCCGGGATCTGCACGGCCTCGAGGTCGACCCGGCCGGCGCTCAGGACGTCGCGGGTCGGCCGGACACCCAGGTCCTCGTACCACCGGTGCAGGGTCGCCGCGGGCAGCACCGCCACGAGCTCCTTCAGCTCCTGGCGGTGCGCGTGGCGGGCCGGTGAACGGTCGGCGTGCAGCACCAGCACCTCGCGTCTCGAACCGGTGCCGGCCAGGTAGTGCAGGATGCCGATGATCGGGGTGATGCCGATGCCGGCCGAGATCAGCACCAGCGGGGACTCGGAGTCCTCGAGGACCAGCTCGCCGAAGGGGGCGGACACCCTGACCTCGTCACCCTCGAAGACGTTGTCGTGCAGGAAGTTCGACACCTCACCCGCCGGCATGGTCGCGCCGTCGTCGGTGTGGTTCGCCGGGACCGCCTTCACCGAGATCCCCCACTCACTCACCTGCGGGGCGTGGGTGAGGCTGTACTGGCGGATCTGTCGCGCCCCGTCGGGCAACGCCACCTGGACCGACACGTACTGGCCCGGCCGGCCCTGCGGAAGCGGGCTGCCGTCGGCCGTGCCGAGCACGAACGACACCGTGTCGGGCGACTCCTGGAGCCGCCGGCGCAGGACCAGGGTGCGCCATACGTCGCCGTCCGCCACCCCGGTCTCGGCGTACAGACCCTTCTCGATCGTGACCAGCGCCTTGGCCATGTGCCAGTAGACCTCGTCCCAGGCGCTGGCGACCTCGGGCGTGACGGCCTCGCCCAGCACCTCCACGATGGCGGCGAACAGGTGCTCGTGGACGATCGGGTACTGGTCCTCGGTGATGCCGAGCGAGGCATGCTTGTGGGCGATGCGCGCCAGCACCTCGAGCGGGTCGGGTCCGTCCTCGGCCACCAGGAGGGTCGCGTATGCCGCGATCGCACCGGCGAGGGCGCTCTGCTGGTCACCCTGGGCCTGGTTGCCCCGGTTGAACAGGTCGCGCAGCAGCTCGGGGTGCGCGGCGAACATCCGCTGGTAGAACACCGGGGTGATGTCGTCGATGGCCGCACCGATGACGGGCAGGGTGGCCTTGACGACCTGGGCAGACTTCGTGGACAGCATGGGGGGAGCTCCGTGGGGGTTGTCGTGGCGCTGGACAGACGCGGTCGGTGTCCCCCACTGCACCAGCAGGCATGGCGCCGGCACAGTGTCAAAGGTCCCGCCCATCGAGAAGAGGGGCGGCGTCGCGCTCGGCGCACCGTGTGGGCACGCGGGGCGGTCCGCGCCGAGGCACACTGTCGGCATGGTCGAGACGGTGACCGTGGACTCGGGCGGGGGCGCAGCAGCCGCGGCGCGGCTGCTCCACGACTTCAACCAGGAGTATGGCGAGCCGTCACCTGCGCCCCGGGAGCTGGCGGCCCGGCTGGTCGAGCTGATCGGGCAGGGGCACGTCACGGTCCTGCTCGCTCGCGAGCACGAGGCCGGCGCGGCTGTCGGCGTCGCGGTGATGCGGATCCAGCCGTCGGTGTGGAGCCGCGCGCAGGAGGCCTACCTCGCCGAGCTCTACGTCGTGCCGGGACAGCGGGGCAGGGGGTACGGCCGGGAGCTGGTCACCGAGGCCCTGCGGGTCGCGCGTGAGCAGGGTGCCGACTACGCAATGGTGGTGACCAGCGAGGACGACCGGCTGGCCCAACGACTCTACGAGGCAGCCGGGTTCCGCCGGACCGAAGGAGAAGGCGGCCCGCTCATGCTGGCCTACGAGCGCTCCCTGTAGGCCGGTAGATCCTCGGTGGCTCTTCCTAGCCGTGGGGTCGGGCGATCTCGTGCAGGACGACGGACTCGAGCACGCCATCGTGGACCGTGGCGGTCTGGTACGTGCAGAACGGCTGGCGGCGGCGGTCGGTGGGCGAGCCCGGGTTGAGCAGCCGCAGCCCTCGCGGCGACGTCGTGTCCCACGGGATGTGGCTGTGTCCGAACACCAGCACGTCCAGGTCGGGATACGCCGCCTCGCAGCGCAGCTCGCGGCCGGACGCCTGACCGGTCTCGTGGACGACGCCGATGCGCACTCCCTCGACCTCGACGTCCGCGAACCCGGGAAGGCGCTCTCGCAGGACACCGTGGTCGTTGTTGCCCGCAACGCCGACGAGGCGTCCGGCTCGCGCCTCCAGCGCGTCGAGCAGTGCGACCTCGACCCAGTCGCCGGCGTGCAGGACCAGATCGGCTGCATCGACCGCCCGCCACACCTCGTCGGGCAGGTGCTTGGCGCGCTTGGGGAGGTGGGTGTCGGCGATCAGGAGCAGTCGGGTGGTCACGCGCCCAGTCAACCCTGGCCGGGTGTTCTGGCCCCCGCGCCCTGCTCGGCGAGGTCGGCCAACCGGTCGACGGATGCCTGCAGATTGTCGGCGGTCGTGGACCTGGCCCTGACCAGACGAGTCTCGTCGCTCAGGGCGGTCCAGTCGTAGGTGTGGGTGACCCGGGTTCGGTCCGCGTCGAGGGGCTCGAGCTCCCATCGCCAGAGGTGCCCCCAGGGCTCCTCACCCGCAGCGGCGGGCGTCCAGGCGATGAGGCGCCCCTCCTCGAACTCGACGACATGGTTCTCGCGGACGTGGCCCTTGGTCGTCGTCATGGTGAAGACCTCGCCCACGGCCGCCACTCGTCGGCCCCCCACCGCTTCGGCGAGGTTGTCGTTGCCGTCCCATCGAGGCTGCTGGGTGGGGTCGGCGATGAGCTCGAAGATGCTCTCGGCGCTCGCGGCGATCTCGCGATGCGCGCTGATGACACGGGGTTCGGCGATCGGTGACGTCATGACGTCATTCAAGCATCGGGGCCGCCCCACGCTGAGGTGGACCACCCGGACGATCCGGACCACCCGGACGTGCCAGGACCTCCCGGCGTGTCCGTCAGGACGTTCCCCATGTACGCCAGCGGCGCGGGCTGGTAGGAAGGGGTCACGCACCCAGACGAGGAGATGCCACGTGTCAGGTCGGGTCAGGGTCGGCAGCGTGGCGGACTTCGCGGACGGCGAGCTCCACGCCGTGGAGGTGTCGGGCAGCTCCTACGTGGTCGGACTGGTCGACGACTCGTTGTGCGCGGCAGGCAACCGTTGCCCCCATCTGGGGTTCTCCCTCACGAAGGGGCCCGGTGGAGTCAAGTTCGCCGAAGGTCAGGTCGTCTGCCCGTGGCACAACTCCCGGTTCGACCTCGCCTCGGGCGACAACCTCGACTGGGCCCCGGGCTTCGCCGGCAGGGACATGCCTCGCTGGTCACGCAGGATGATCGCCCTCGGCCGGAAACCGTCACCACTGACGACCTACGCCGTCACCGTCGAGGGGGACGACGTCTACCTCGAGCTCTGAGCCCCGAGCCCCGGTCAGCCGCCCACCACGACGGCCGGCGCGCTCAGACCAGCTCGCCCCGTCTGCGAGCAAGGTAGGCGCGTTCGGCCCTGTTCTGGGTGGCGGCGACGGCGGCGCCATACGCCTCCTTGGCCTCGGAGCTCCGGCCGAGTCTGCGGAGCAGGTCGGCACGGACCGCGTGCCACGCGTGGTAGCCGTCGAGCGGCAGCCGGTCGACCAGGGCGAGACCGACGTCCGGCCCGTCCAGCTCGGCGATGGCCACAGCCCGGTTGAGGGCGACGATCGGTGAGGGGTCGAGGCGGGTCAGCTGGTCGTACAGCGCCACCACCTGCGACCAGTCGGTGTCCGAGACGGTGGGGGCGTCGCTGTGGACGGCGTTGATCGCCGCGAGCAGCTGGTAGCGGCCCGGGCGGTTGGTCGCCAGACATGCACGGACCAGCCGGTGGCCCTCGGCGATGAGCGCGCCGTCCCAGCCGGCGCGGTCCTGGTCGGCGAGCGGGACGAGCTGCCCGTCGCGTACGCGGGCCCCACGACGGGCCTCGATGAGCAGCAGCAGTCCCAGCAGGCCGGCCACCTCCGGCTCGTCCGGGAGCAGCTGGCGCAGGACCCGGGTCAGCCTGATGGCCTCACCGGTGAGCTCGGCACGCACCGGGTCGCCGTCGCCGCTGGCGAGGTAGCCCTCGTTGAACACGAGGAAGAGCACCGTGAGCACCGCATCGAGCCGCTCGGGAAGGTCGGCGGCCTCGGGTAACCGGTAGGGCACGTGGGCCGCCGCGATCTTCTTCTTCGCCCGGGTGATCCGCTGCGCCATCGTGGTCTCGGACACGAGGAAGGCCTGGGCGATCTCGGCAACGGTGAGGCCGCCGAGCAGGCGCAGGGTCAGGGCGATCCGGACCTCCGGAGCCAGAGCCGGGTGGCAGCACGTGAAGACGAGCCGCAGCCGGTCGTCCTCGACCGGGCCGGTGGGTTCGTGGGGGGTGTCGTCCACCATCATCAGGGCCGCCTGGTGCTTGGCGTCGCGCTGGTTCTCGCGGCGGATCCGGTCGATCGCGCGGTGGGCGGCGGTCGTGGTGAGCCAGGCGCCGGGGTTCGGGGGCACTCCGGACCCCGGCCATTTCTCCAGGGCCACCACGAGCGCCTCGCCAGCCGCCTCCTCGGCGAGGTCGATGTCACCGAAGCGGCGGACGAGCGTGGCGACCAGGCGGCCGTACTCCTCGCGGAAGACCCGCTCGACGGCGGCCCTTTCGTCGTGCATCGACTCGTCCGGGCTGATCCGGCTCAGGCCGGACCCTCGAACGGACGGACCTCGACCTTGCCCCGACACGCCTTCGAGCCCTCGGCCGCGAGCCGGAGCGCCACGTCGAGGTCCGGGGCCTGGATGACCCAGAACCCGCCGAGGTACTCCTTGGCCTCGAGGTACGGCCCGTCGGTCATCACCGGCGTGTCGCCCTGGCCGTCCACGACGGTCGCCGTCGACGCCTCCTGCAGCCCTCCCGCGAACACCCAGTAGCCGTCGGCCTGGAGCTTGTCGTTGAAGGCGCCGGTCGCAGCGAACGCTGCCTCCATCTCCTCCTTGGAGCCGTACTCGCCGAACTCGTTGCGCTCGGCGGCGCCGTGGACGGAAAGCAGGTAGTGCGTCATCTCGGTACTCCTTGTCTCGGGGCGGCCCCTGTGGCCGCCTTCCACCCTCACCACGAACGGGTTCACGTCGATACGACAACCTGCCACACAAAGTTTTCGGGTCCGTTCCGGGCGGACGACCGCGCGCCGGCCCACCGCCGAGCGCCGGAGCCTCGTGTGAACGACGATGGAAGCCAGGGCGTCAGCACCGAGCTGTCGCCGCGAGATGCGGAGAACCACGTGAGTGAAACGACCCCGGGCCAGGAAAGCATCCAGATGACGCCTGAAGAAGAGCAGGCCGCCCTCGACTCGCAGCAGACCGACAAGGCGACAGAGCCCGCCGACGAAGGCGTGGGTGCGCACACCGACTCGCAGGACGACGCTCGCCGCACGGAGAACTAGCGCGCAGGCCTGCGAGGCCTCAGCGGGCCCAGAACTCCCGCAGCGCAGGAACAGTGGCCTTGCCCTTGACCAGGTGCGTCTGCCCCGGCAGCTCCCGCAGCGTGCCGTGAGGGAGCGCGGCGGCGAGTGCCGCCTGCCCGTTCTTCATGTACAGCGGGCTCTTGCCACCCACGATCACCAGGGTCGGGACCGTGACGCCAGACAGCCAGTCCACCGGCAGCGGCTCACCCTGCTGGTGCCCCAGGACCAGCGCGTAGTCGTGGGGCAGGGTGTGCGCGACGCCGCAGAGCCGCTTCCAGACCGGCATCACGCGCATCATCATCACCCCGAACGCGGGCACACCGACCGTGCGCAGGAAGAGCTGCACCGCCGCACCCCGTCGGCCCGCGTCGACCAGCTGCTGGGTCCGTGCGCCGAGGTCCGCGTCGTTCGGGGCGTGGGTGTCGTCGACGATGAACGGAGCCTCGTACAGCGCGACCTTCGCCATCGAGACACCCGCCCGCAGCGCCTCGAGCACCAGCACCGCCCCCGACGAGGCACCGACGACGAGCGCGTCCGGCCCGGCCGCCTCGCAGCACCGCCGCGAGGTCCTCCACCTCCCGCTGCACCGTGTATGGCGCGGAGCCGGGTCCGCTCTCACCGCGGCCCCGGCGGTCGTAGGCGTGGACCGCGTGGTCCTGCGACAGCAACGGGGTCAAGGCCTGCCCCGTGCCCATCGAGCGCTGACACAGGGCGCCCTCGACCACGACCACGGCCGGTCCCGTGCCGGTCACGTCGTAGGCGATGCGGGTGCCGTCGGCCGACGTGACGAATCGCGTGCTGGTAGTGGCGCTCACGGTGCTCATGGTGACTCCTGGGTCAGGTCTCGGTCGGGGCTTTGACCGTGCGTCGAACGGGTCAGCCGGATTTCGACATGCGCGCCCGGTTCTCCTCTGCCCGGCGCTCCAGCACCGAGCGCTCGGCGTCGTTGCGCGACCGAGCGGCGGCGGCGCCGAAGGCCGAAGCCGCCTCACCGTGGCGCCCGGCCAGCTCGAACAGGTCGCCGCGCACACTCGGCAGCAGCGGCGAGTCACGGAGCTGCCCGGCATCGAGCGCCTCGAGCACCGCGAGTCCGGCGTCAGGCCCGAACGCGCGGCCGTGGGCGACCGCGCGGTTGACCTCGACCACGGGTCCCGGCGCGGCCGTGGCGAGCACGTCGTACAGCCGTGCGATCTGGCGCCAGTCGGTGTGCTCGGCCCGGCGGGCACGGGCGTGCTGCGCGGCGATCGACGCCTGGAGGAAGTACTTCCCGACCGGCCTCCCTCGAGCGCCGAGTGCCCGTGCCCCGGCCAGCGCCGCCAGCCCACGCCTGATCAGCTCCTGGTCCCACCGGGTCCGGTCCTGCGCCTCGAGCAGCACCGGCACACCGTGCTCGTCCAGCCGCGCCGCGGTCCGGGAGCCTTGGATCTCGAGCAGCGCCTGCAGTGCCAGGGTCTCGGGCTCGGTGGGGGCGAGCGCAGCGAGCATCCGGGCCAGCCGGATTCCCTCGTCCGTCAGGGCCGGCCGCATCCAGTGCTCGCCGGCCGCGGCGGTGTACCCCTCATTGAAGATCAGGTAGATCACGGCCATCACGTCGTCGAGGCGCTCGACCCGCTCTGCCCCGGTCGGCAGGTCGAAGTCTGCGTGGGCCTCGGACAGCGTCTTCTTCGCTCGCGAGATCCGCTGGCCCATGGCGGACTCGGTCGCCAGGAAGCCCCGGGCGATCTCGCTGGTGCTGAGACCACCCACGAGCCGGAGGGTGAGCGCGGCCCTCGACTCCGCGGTCAGGCAAGGGTGGCAGGACAGGAAGATCAGGCGCAGGACGTCGTCCTCGATGTGGTCGACGTGGGCGTCGAGGTCGGGCACCTGCTCCTCCCCTCCACCGGTGCTGGCGTGGCCGAGGTCCTCGGTCTTGCGCCGCAGGTTCTGGGCGCGGCGGAAGTGGTCGACCCCGCGGCGCTTGGCCGTGGTCATCAGCCAGGCGGCTGGGTTGGTCGGCACGCCCGTCTCTGGCCACTGCTCGAGGGCGGCGACGAGGGCGTCCTGCGCGAGGTCCTCCGCGAGCTCGAGGTCGCGCGTCATCCGCGTGAGCGCACCGACGAGTCGCGCAGACTCCGTCCGCCACGCGGTGGTGATCGCCTCGGTGGTCGCCGTCTCGACTGGCACGTGCCGAGACTACGAGGCCGCCTCCGGTAGCACGTCGGAGATCTGGCGCAGAGTGGCGACCATCGAGCAGTCGGGCCAGTACTTCGCGTGCAGCTCGGCGAACTCCTGCTGGCCGGCGACGGCCTCGTCGAGGGTGTCGTACTGCATGATGGCCCACCCTCCGACGACCTCCTTGGACTCGGCGTAGGGGCCGTCGACGCGGGACGTCTCGCCCTGGCGCACGACGAAGTTCACTGCGTCCTCGGTGCCGTACAGACCGCCACCGTCGAGGAAGACGCCCTTGGCGGCCTGCTCACCGATGTAGCCGTCCATCGCGTCCATCAGCGCCTGCGGCGGCGCGCCGGTGCCTTCTTCCATCCTGACGAATCCCATGAAGCGCGGCATGTCTCGTGGTCCTTCCCTTGGTGTGGAGATGCTCTTTCACCAACACGTCGAACAGCCAACCAGTTCTTCGACACGGGGATCACGAAACCTCGTCGGCCGTTTCCCGCCGCGTCGTCACGCGCGAGGACGACTCACTTCAGCAGACGGGACATCCGACGGTCGGCCAGTGGCTTGCCGCCGGTCTGGCAGGTGGCGCAGTACTGCAGGGACGAGTCCGCGAACGACACCTCCCGCACCTCGTCACCGCACACCGGGCACTCCTGACCGGTGCGTCCGTGCACCCGCATGCCCGCACGCTTGGCGTCCTTCAGCTCCTTCGCGGGCTTGCCCGACGCGGTGGCGACGGCGCCGGCGAGCGTGTCGCGCAGCGCGGCATACAGGCGGTCGACGGCGTCCTCGTCCAGGCTGGACGCGAGCGCGAACGGTGACATCTTCGCGACGTGCAGGATCTCGTCGGAGTAGGCGTTGCCGATGCCGGCGACCCAGCCCTGGTCGCGCAGCAGCCCCTTGACCTGCGAGCGCCGGCCCTCCAGGAGCTCCCCGAACACCTCCCGCGTGAACTCTTCCGCCAGCGGGTCGGGGCCCAGCGACGCGATGCCGGGCACGTCGTGGGGGTCGCGCACGAGGTATGCCGCGAGGCGCTTCTTCGTGCCGGCCTCGGTGAGGTCGAAGCCCGAGCCGTCGGAGAACTTGGTGCGCAAGGCGATCGGGGACTTGCCGGGTCGCAGCACCGTGTCGGGCGAGGCGTCGGACCAGCGCAGCCACCCGGCGCGGGCGAGGTGGAAGACCAGGTGCACCCCGTCGCAGTCGAGGTCGACGAACTTCCCGTGCCGCGACACCGCGTCGACCGGCACCCCGGACAGCGCCTGCGGCGGCGGGTCGAACGTCTTGAGCACCGAGAACGACCCCAGCTCGACGCTGGTCACGGCCAGCCCGACGACCCGCTCGGCGAGGAAGTCGACGAGCGCCTGGACCTCGGGCAGCTCCGGCACGCGACCATTCTGTCCCAGCCGGTGCGACGATGTCCCGGTGATGGCGTCATGAGCGACGAGCTGCTGGCCATGGGCACCCGCCGCGGTCGCCTCGTCCTGGCGACGACGATCCTCGGCAGCGGCATCGCCCTGCTCGACGGCACCGTCGTCAACGTCGCCCTGCCCACCATCGGCCGCGAGCTCGGCGCCGACCTCGCCGGCCTGCAGTGGGTCGTCAACGCCTACGCCCTGAGCCTGGCCGCACTGATCCTGCTCGGCGGTTCGCTCGGTGACCGGTTCGGTCGGCGACGCGTGTATGCCGTGGGCGTCGCCGGGTTCGGGGTGGCGTCGGTCGCGTGCGCCCTCGCCCCGACGGTCGAGCTCCTGATCGCGGCCCGAGCCGTGCAGGGCGTGGGTGCCGCACTGCTGGTGCCGGGGAGCCTGGCCATCCTGCAGGCGTCGTTCCGGCGCCAGGACCGGATGGCCGCGATCGGCTCGTGGACCGGCCTGCTCGGGGTGGCGGCCGCCTCCGGCCCGGTGATCGGGGGCTACCTCGTCGACCTCGACTGGCGCTGGGCGTTCTGGCTCAACGTCCCCCTCTGCATCGTCGTGGTGGTGTTCAACCTGCGGTTCGTCCCGGAGTCACGCAACGAACAGGCGAGCCACCGGTTCGACGTCCGTGGGGTCGCCCTGGCGGTGGTGGGACTGGCCGGCGTCACGTACGCACTGACCGTCGCACCCGAGCACCCGGGGCCGCTCTCGGCCGGCGCAGGGGTCGTGGGCGTCGCAGCGCTGGTCGCGTTCGCCCTGGCCGAGCGCGCGTCCGAGCACCCGTTGGTGCCGCCGAGGCTGTTCGCCGACCGCGTGTTCACCGCCATCAACATCGTCACCCTGCTCGTCTACGCCGGCTTGTCGTCGGCGCTGTTGTTCGTCGTGCTCTTCCTGCAGGTCGTCGCCGGCTGGTCGGCGCTGGGCGCCGGCATCTCGACCCTGCCGCTCAGCGTGGCGATGCTCCTGCTGGCGAGCCGGTTCGGTGACCTCGCGACCCGTCACGGACCACGGCGCTACATGGTCGGCGGGACGCTCGTGGCCGCGAGCGGGTTCGCCCTGCTGGCCTTCGTCCCCCGCGAGCCGACCTTCGTCCTGAACGTCCTGCCCGGCATGTCGCTCGTCGGGCTGGGCCTGTCGATGACCGTCGCGCCGTTGACCGGCACGGTCCTGGCGGCAGCCCCCGACGAGCTGGCCGGGACTGCCAGCGGCGTCAACAACGCGGTGTCGCGCACCGCCGGGCTCATCGCGGTCGCCGCCCTGCCGCCGCTCGTGGGACTGAGCGGCGCGGCCTACGCCGATCCCGCCCTGCTCGCCCCCGCCTATCGCGCGGCGATGCTCGTCAGCGCCGCGCTCGTGGCCCTCGGGGCCCTGGTGACGGCCTTCGGCCTGGCGCGCCGCGAGCCCGCCTGCGCCGCCCAGCCGCACCTCGACCTCACGGCTCGCTGACGGATCCGTCCGCCTGCTCGAGCACCTCGAGCACGTGCTCGAGCTGCGGGCGCAGGCCGTACCCGTCACCGGAACGGCAGACCGGCACCTGCTGGCGCTTGCGCAGCGGCTCGAACTCCTCCAGCGAGACGGGGATGCCGTGCGAGAGCACCTGCTCGCTCGGCGTGAGCTCGCGGATCGCGACCGCGGCCACCCGGTCCGGGCGCTGGTCGGCGAACTCGCCGTAGATCCGCGGGTCGTGCTGGCCGTCGTCACCGATGAGCACCCACCGGATCTGCGGGAACTCGTTCGCGAGCCGGTGCAGGCAGGACATCTTGTGGTCCTGCCCGGACCGGAACCACCCGGTGTTCGTCGGACCCCAGTCGGTGAGCAGCAGCGGACCGGCCGGGTAGCCGTGGCGCCGCAGGAACCGGGTCAGGGTGGGCGCGGTGTTCCAGGCGCCGGTCGAGACGTAGATCATCGGTGCGCCGGGGTGCTGCTCGAGCAGCGCGCGGTACATCGTCGCCATGCCGGGGACCACGTGGCGGGCGTTCTCGCTCTTCACGAACGTGTTCCAGGCCGCGATCATCGGACGGGGCAGCGACGTGGAGATCACCGTGTCGTCGATGTCGGAGATCAGCCCGAGGGTCTCCTCGGACCCGACGATCACGACCGACGCGCGGATGCTCTCGGCACCCAGGGCTCCCAGGGTCACCTCGTGCCAGCCCGGGGGCAGGTCGGGGTCGGGGATGCGGACGTCGATGTAGCCGCTGCGGTCGCTGATGGTCTCCACGACCCGGTCGCCGAGGGTCACCGTGACCGGCACGTTCATCGCCGGCGCGGTGATGAAGGCCCGCCAACCGCGCCGCTCGTCCTCCGCCGAACGCAGCTCGGCCGAGGACGAACCAGCGTCGGCACGTGGGTTCACCTCGGGGCGGCGGGTGAGCAGCACCCGGCCCAGCACGCGCACGAAGTCCTGCGACCCGTACCCGGTGTGGCTGACCACACGAGTGCCCCACCCGCGACGGCGCAGCACGGCGTCCACCCGGCGGTGCCAGGCGTCCTCGACGAGAGATGCAGCGTGGGGGCGAGCCATGTCAACGACCCTATGGCCTGCCGGTGCGCAGGACCGCGCCGGCCGAGCCCGTCAGGGCTTGGCCAGGACGCTGCGGAACTGGTCGACCAGCCGCTCGCCCGTGGCCCCGAGGCCGTCGAACTCGAACAACCGGTCACCGCGGCTGGCGAGCAGCAACGGACCACCGTCGATGTCGAGCTCCCTGGCCACGGCGAAGTCCTCGCGGGCGAGCTCCCTGGCCCGGGCGGACGCGGCGAACACCTCGATCGCCGGGGCGTCGAGGCCGAGCCGGCCCGCCACCCCACCGAGCACGCCCGGCGCCTCCAGCGGCCGACCGTTGACGAAGAACTCGTGCTGGACGGCGCCGAGCACCGTCGAGACCGGCAGGACACCGCCGGCCAGCAGCGCGATCATGGCCGCCGCCGCGCCTTCGACGTCCAGGCTCAGGGCGCCCGACTCCAGGGACGTGAGGAAGGCCGGACCGAACTCGGCGTCGCTGCACAGGCGGGCCTCGGTGACCGCGGCCGCGAGCACACTGGTGGGCTGGGCCGCATACCGGTTCGAGTGCACCACCTCCACCCCGACGAGGGGACAGGCGGCGCGCAGGACCGCGCTCACCGACGGCAGGTAGGCGTACGACCACGGGTCGTAGATGTCCATGACGTACAGGAGCAGGGTGCTGGCGTCCGACGGCGCGAGCGCTGAGGGGCGGACGGGGCCCCGGCCCGGGCGCCTGCCCCGGGGTGCACCGACGTGCGTCGACGCGAGCGCCGCGGGCGGGTGCGGGCTGCACCACGACGCGAGGTTGGTCGAGTGGGTCGTGCACGGGCGGGCGCCGTGGCTGCAGGCGCGGAGCGGACCTTGCATCTGCACCCCTTCCAGGGCAACAAAAAAGCAACCGGATGGCCGATCGGCCAGACCCGGTTGCTTCAGGTGCCCTGCAGACTAGCTCACATCGCCGCGGAACGGGAAGAACGGACTTCTCCGACGATCTGGGCCGCCAGCGTGCGCAGCTTGAGGTTCTGCTCCTGCGACTGGCGCCGGAGCAGCTCGAACGCCACGGTCTCGTCGATGCTGTGGCGCCCCATGAGCACCCCCTTGGCCTGCTCGATGACCGCCCGACTGGCCATCGCCTGCTCCATCTGCCCGGAGACCTCCCGGGCACCGGCCAGCAGGACCGCGGCGGCCAGCGCATCGGCAGCCCGGCCGGCGGCCATCCGGGCGAGCTGCAGGTCGGTGTGGTCGAAGGCGTGGACCTCGTGGCCGTAGAGGTTGAGCGCGCCGTAGCGCCGACCGCCGGAGGCCAGCGGGAGGGCCAGCAGGGACTGGACCGCGCCGGGGGAGCACCCCTGCATGAACGCCGGCCAGCGCTGCTCGCCACCACTGAAGTCGACGAGGTTCTCCCGGCCGTTGCGGAAGGCGTCCAGGCACGGCCCGTCGCCCACGGCGTACTGCACCGCATCGATCTCCAGGGTCCCCGCGGTCGTGTAGGCCGCGGTGCGCGGCCGGTCCTCGATGATCACCGTCACGCCGACGGCGTCGCAGCCGTCGAGGTGGGCATTGACCGCCTGGACCAGCCGCTCGAGGTAGGGCGTGAGGTCGTCGATCCCGTCGAGGGTGCCGGCCAGCTCGCCCAGGAGGCGCTCGGCCGCGTCGAGACCGCGCTCGTCGGCACCGTCGGGCACGGCGTCGGCGACGCCGACCTGGTCGGTCATGGGCACTCCTGGCACTCCTGCGCACTTCGGGCACGGTCCTGCGTGGTCGAGCCACACGGTACCCGCCCCCGAGGCGCAGGTCAGGCCATCACGGCCAGATCGAGCCGACCCACTCCGGGTGGTCGATGAACGGGTTCCGGTTGTGCTGCCAGGTGTCGTAGATGACCTGGTTGCGACGCTTCTCGAAGGTGTCCGGTGGGTCACCCGCACTCCACGCCTTGAGCACCGAGACCTTGCCGATGTAGGGAGCGCTGCCGTTGCCGACCGAGTCGTTCGGCTCGAGGTCGGGCCAGGCGTCGTCGCCCTCGTAGCGGATCGCCATGTAGAAGATCATGCGGGCGACGTCGCCCTTGACCGAGTCGCGCGGCTCGAAGGAGTCGCCGTCGCGCCAGCAGTCGGAGCACTGGTTGACGGCCGAGCCACCGTTGTCGAAGTCGAGGTTCCCGCGGTCGCTGTTGACCGTGACGTCCTCGGGGCGCAGGTGGTGCACATCGGTGCCGGGCCCGTTCGCCGTGCCGAAGTCGCCGTGGCTCTTGGCCCAGACGTGCTCGCGGTTCCACTGGTCGACGCCACCACCGTTGTCGGACTTGGCGATCGAGCGACCCGAGTAGACCTCGATGACGTTGCTGGTGTTGTTGGGGTCCTGGTCGGTGTCCTTGAGGGCGTCCCAGACCTGGTCGTAGGTCAGCACCGTCTGGGTCTTGATGATCGTGTGCAGCGAGCTGCGCAGCGCCGAGCCCGACTTGCCGACGGCGTTGGCGTAGTAGGTGCTGTCGTACGGCCCGGTGGCGGTGCCGGTGGGGCTCGGTGACGTCGTGCTCGTCGTCGGGCTCGGGGTCGAGCCGACGGCGCCGATGGCGGTCGGCGACTTGAGGCCGGCGTGCGAGAAGTAGGCCGTCAGCGTGCCGGTGACGTCCACCTGCCTGCCCAGGTTGGCGGGGTTGGTGCGCAGGCCCCACACCGAGCGCCACTGCGACGTGAGCTGGACGTAGACCATCTTCGAGGTGCTGGTCTCCCCGGCGGTGTCCGCGAGCGCGATGGCCAGGTCGCCGGTGAACCCGCTGCGGTTGACGGTGTTCGTGGCCACCGGCTCCCCGACGATGTAGCCGCGGACCGTCTGCACCGAGCTGTTCTGGGTGGCGATCGCCTGGGCGACGGTGATCGGCGCGGCCGCGGTGGCAGCACGGGCCGTGGTCGCGACGAACGCGACGAGCAGGAGGACGGCGACGAGCGCGAGCCGCGGACGCACGCGGAGGGTGAGCTGCTGGGGCATGGAGGTGAACCTGCCAGCAGCACGGCATACGGCGGGCGAACGCGAAGCATGGGCCCGGACTGGGCTTGGCAAAGATCCGGTATGGCGCGGACGCGCCTTCCCGGGCTTCGTCGGCGAAGATGGTCCGGTGAGCGCCGATCCGGTCTTTCGCAAGGGCAGCGCCTCCGCGCCCGACGGCTACTTCCGGTGGGAGGCGGCAGGTCTGGCGTGGCTGGCTGACGCGCCCGGCGGAGCGCCCGTCGTGGAGGTCGTGGAGGTCGGGCAGGACCACCTCGACCTGCGGCGGCTGTCGTTCGTCAACCCCGACCCGGCGATGGCGGAGGAGTTCGGGGCCCGGCTGGCCCGCACCCACGACGCCGGTGCCCCGGCGTTCGGCAGCGCGCCGGCGGGGTGGTCGGGCGACGGCTTCCTGGGCCCGGCGACCGAGCTGCTGCCCCTGCCGTTGCGGCCGTCGCCGTCCTGGGGGGAGTTCTGGGCGGAGCAGCGGATCCTCGCGATGCTGAAGCTGGGTCGCGACCGGGGACTGTGGCACCGCGGGGACGTGGCCGTGTTCGAGGCGGTGGCACGACGGCTGTCGCGGGGAGAGCTCGACGACGGCTCGTCGCCGGCCCGGATCCACGGTGACCTGTGGGCGGGCAACATCGCCTGGACCGGCCAGGGCGCGGTGCTCATCGACCCGGCCGCGCACGGCGGGCACCGGGAGACCGACCTGGCGATGCTGGCGCTGTTCGGTTGCCCCCACTGGGACTTCGTTCTCGGCGGGTACCTCGCCCAGCACCGCCTGGACGCCCAGTGGCAGGAGCGGGTCGCGCTGCACCAGCTGCACCCGTTGATGGTGCACGCGGTGCTGTTCGGGGGCGAGTACGTGCACCGAGCCGTCGAGCTGGCCCGCCGCTACACGTAGGCCGACCCGTCAGGTGAGCAGGCCGCGTACGTAGGCCGCCTGGCCCACGTGCTGCTGGTCGTCGTTCAGGACACTCACCAGGCGCGCCCCCAGGGTCACCGGTGGGTCCCACCGCTCGTCGACGACCCGGTCGAGGTCCTCGGGGGCCAGCCCCTGCACCCAGCCCACCGTCTGCGCATGCACCGCGTCGAGGTAGCCGGTGAGCTGGTCGGCCGACAGGCCGCGCACCTGCGCGACCTCCTGGGGCGTCGCGCCGTACCCGGTCTCGGTCGGGTCGAACGGCAGCCCGAAGTCCTCGTGCCACGGCCCCGAGGTCCACACCTGGGCCAGCCCCGCGACCTCGGCGACGTGGTCGTCCTGCACCCGGGTGAGGTGCCAGACCAGCCAGGAGATCGAGTTGGCCCCCTCCGCGGGCTGCCGTGCGAGCTGGTCGGGGCCCAGGCCGTCGACCGTCGCGTGGACGCCCTCCTGGATGCGGGTGAAGCCGTCGACGAGCAGCTCGGCAGGAGTCATGGTCCGATGGTAGGCGCCTGCGGCGCCGGGTGTCCGGGTCGAGCGGTTCGCCCGCCCCCTCAGTCGAAGACGAGCGGCTGGCTGCGCCGCGGCATCACGAGGACGGCGACGATCATCGTCACGGCGAGGACCACCACGCCGATGAAGACCTGGTGGGTCGCGCTGGTCAGCGATGCGCGCACGAAGTCGCGCACCAGAGCCGTCACGCCCGACTGGTCGCCGAGGACGACCGCGGCGTCGTCGGCCGTCTTCGGCAGCCTCCCGGTGGCGCCGGCCGGGGGAGTCCGGAAGTCCTGGGCCAGCTTCGCGTTGGCGATGGCCCCGAAGACCGCGACCCCGACGGCGCTGCCCAGGGAACGGGCGAAGAGGTTGGTGGCGGTGACGACACCCCGGCGGTCCCAGTCGACCGACGACTGCACCGCCACGAGGGTGGGCACCGAGGCGTAGCCGAGGCCGACGCCGACGACGAAGGTGTAGGCGGCGATGGCCCACAGGCTGGTCCGCTCGTCCACGAGCAGCAGCAGGGCGCTGCCGAGCACGACGAACCCGACGCCGAGGATCGAGGTGTTGCGGAACCCGAACCGCATGTAGATCCGCCCGGCGCTCGCGGCGGCGATCGGCCAGCCGATCGTCATGGCGCCGAGGGCCAGTCCCGACAGCAGGGCGCCGTACCCGAGCACCCCCTGGGCGAAGGTGGGGATGTAGGAGGTCAGGCCGATGAGCACGGCCCCGATGACCAGGGAGGCGGCGTTGGCCCCGACCAGGACCCTGCGGGTGAAGACCCAGAGCGGCAGGATCGGCTCGGCGGCCCGGCGCTCGACGAGGACGAACCCGACCAGCAGCACCACTGCGGCCACGACGATCCCGGTCCCCGCGGGGGACAGCCAACCCCACGAGCGCCCACCCTCGAGCAGGGCGAGGATGAGCAACGAGACCCCGGTGGTCAGCAGGGTCGCGCCCGCCCAGTCGATGGTGTGCCGGCGCCGCTCGATGCGCTCGTGGAAGGCGCGCACGAGCAGGACCGTGGCCAGCGCGCCGATCGGCAGGTTGACGAAGAAGATCCAGCGCCACGAGACGTACTCCGAGAACACCCCGCCCAGGGTCGGGCCGACGATGGAGGCGACGCCCCACACGCTGGCGATGAAGCCCTGGACGCGGGCCCGCTCCTCGACCGAGTAGATGTCGCCGATGATGGTGATCGACATCGGCAGCACCGCGCCGGCGCCGAGGCCCTGGATGACGCGGGCGCCGATGAGCAGCGGCATCGACCAGGCCACGCCGCACAGGACCGAGCCGACGAGGAAGAGCGCGATGCCGACGAGCATCACCGGCTTGCGGCCGATGCCGTCGGCGAGCTTGCCGTAGATCGGAACCGAGACCGCCTGGGCGAGCAGGTAGATCGAGAAGAGCCAGGGGAACTGCGAGAACCCGCCGAGGTCGCTGACCACCGCTGGCACGGCGGCAGCCAGGATCGTGGCGTCGATGGCCACCAACGCCGTGCACATCATCACTGCGAGCAGCACCGGGCCACGTTCGCTGCGCAGGCCGACACTGCTCCTGGTCGTGGTGTGCGTCACGAACGGGGACAACTCCCGAGGGCGGTTCACGTATTCCGCGACCGACGCGCTGGCCCTTGCCCCTGCGACCCACGCCGCGCGAGACTCGGAGTTGAAGTCCACTTCAGGAAGGGCGCCACACGCATGGAGTCGACCGACGTCCTCACGGTGTCCCAGGTGGCCGAGCGCAGCGGGTTCGCGGCCTCGGCCCTGCGGTACTACGAGAAGCAGGGACTGGTCGAGGCCTCCCGCACCACCGGTGGCCAGCGCCGTTACGCCCGCAGCGTGCTGCGCCGGCTCGCGTTCATCCGGGCGGCGAGCAACGTCGGTCTGTCGCTCGAGGAGATCCGCACCGAGCTCGCCGGCCTGCCGTCGAACCGCACCCCCACCAAGGCCGACTGGCACCGCATCTCGGGGCACTGGCGCACCCGCCTCGACGAGCAGCTCGAGGCGCTCGAGGCGCTGCGCGACAAGCTCGACTCCTGCATCGGGTGTGGCTGCCTGTCCTTGAAGCAGTGCGGCATCTCCAACCCCGCCGACAGGGCGGCCGACTCCGAGGACGCGCCGGGCGCGGCATACCTCCCTGCCCTGCTGCGCCGCCCGCCCCGCTGAACCGGCAGGCTGGGACGATGCAGCTCCCCGTCCTCACGTACAACATCCACGGCGGCATCGGGATCGACGGGGTCCTCGACCTCGACCGCGTAGCCGCCGTCATCGCCGACAGCGGTGCCGAGCTCGTCGCGGTGCAGGAGGTCGACCGGCACCGTCGCGAGCAGAGTGCGTTCGTCGACCAGGCCGCCCACCTCGCGGACCGGCTCGCGATGCACCTCGCGTATGCCGCGTGCCTGGACGAGGAGCCCGCCCACCCGGGCGGGCCGAGGGCGCAGTACGGCACGGCCCTGCTCAGCACCCGCCGGCTCGAGGACACGTCGACCACCCTGCTGCCCTGCTTCCCCGGCAGCGAGCAGCGCGGGCTGCTCGAGGCGAGTCTCGACGTGGGGGGCACGTCGTTGCGGGTGCTGGGAACCCACCTGCAGTGGGACCGCGAGGACGAGCGGCTGGTCCAGGCGCAGGCGATCACGGCGGTCCTCGACGAGCGACCGACCCTGCTGCTCGGTGACCTCAACACCACGCCCGGCACCGAGACCTACGAGCACCTCGCCACGCTGTTGGACGACTCGTGGAGGCAGGTCGGGGACGGTGAGGGGTTCACCTTCGACGCCGAGCGCCCGCCGCGCCGGATCGACTACGTATGGGTCGGTGGCGGCGTGCGGCCCCTCACGGCCCGGGTGCTGCCGTCGCCGGCCTCCGACCACGCGGCGCTGCTCGTGCACGTCGAGGTGCCGTAGCCGCCTGCCGGAGCGGCCCCAAGTCCATCCCAAGTCGTCTGCAAGTGCTCGGTCGCACGCTGGTCCGGACCAGCACGACCGACACCCGCGTCGACGAGCGTCAGCTCGTCGACGCCTTTTGAAGGGGAACTGCCATGACCACGATCTCGCCCCCACCGGTACCCACCCCGGTGCCCACCCCGGTGCCCACCCCTTGGCCCGAGCAGCTCCGGTTCCCGGGACAGGCGGCCGCACACCCCGGACCTGCCGACATGACGCTGATGTACGTGATGCACCACGCGTTCCGCCGCGACCTGGCGGCGTTCGCGGCCGCCGCCACCGCCACGCCCACCCAGGCGCGGACCACCTGGCGGGCACTCGCGTCCAGGTGGGAGCTGTTCGCCGGCACCCTGCACCACCACCACTCCGGGGAGGACGCCGGGCTCTGGCCCCTGCTGCTCGAGCGCACCGACGACGCGGGGTGCGTCACCCTGCGGGCCATGGAGGACGAACACGCGGGGATCGACCCGATCCTCGCAGCCTGCACGGCAGGGTTCGCACGGCTCAGCACCCATGCCGACGACGACGCCCGGGCCGCCCTGGCGATCCGGCTGACGGCCGCGAAGGCCAGCCTGGGCCGTCACCTCGAGCACGAGGAGACCGAGGCCATCGCGATCATCCAACAGGTCGTCACTGGTGAGGAGTGGGCACAGCTCGAGGAGACCCACTTCAAGGCGGGCATGAGCACCACCGAGCTGCTCGCCGTCGTGCCGTGGGCACTGCACCGGGTCCCGGCACCGCTGCGCCGCGGGGTGTTCGCGAGGACGGGGCGGCCGCACCACCTCATGTGGCTCGTGACCCGGCGTGGCTTCGAGCGTCGCGAGCGGGTGGCCTTCGCCTACCTCGACCGCCCCTGAGGCGACCGCCCGCAGGCCCCGTCAGAAGCCGAACCGGTCCCGTTGGCCGCGCAACCACTGCGCGGCCAGCGGGACCTGCCAGTCCTCGCACAGCTCCAGGGCACGGTCGGCGTGCCGCCCCGCCAGATCGGTCTCGCGGCACGCCGCCGCCGCATGGGCGAGGAAGGCGTCCACCGGCCCGAGCGCCACCCCCGAACCCGCGCAGCAGGTGTACCCCTCGAAGGGGGAGAGCCGGTCGTAGGCGCGGACCGCCAGCTCCCGGTCGCCGAGCCCCAGCGCGACCTCGGCGGCGCAGCCCCATGACAGCATCGAGAACCAGTCGTCGTGGTGCAGGTCGACGGGGTGGGTCGCGGCATACTCGCGGGCCAGCTGCTCCTGCCCGCTCCGCAGGAGGAACATCAGGACGACCGCGGTCAGCGGCAACGGGCTGTGCTCCTGCGCCTGCGTGAGCGCATCGGTCATCTCCCGGGCCCGGCCCTGAAACAGGCGCAGGGCCATCAACGCGCCGAGGGTCGCGTCGTCGGTCTGGTGCAGGGACATCCGCTGGTCCAGGAGCTTGATGTTGGCCAGCCGCAGCTCACACTCGTCGAACGTGCCCGCCATGGCCAACCACGGCAGCTCGAGGCTGTCCAGCACGATGATCCCGTACGGCAGCCGTTGCCGGTTCGCGGCGTCCCGCGCGACCGCGCCGTGCTCCCACATCTCGTTCGGCAGGCCGAGCTCCCCCGCCACGACCGCACGGAGCGTCGTCGTGACGACGTAGGCGCGCTCGTCACCGAGCTGGTGCGCGAGCCGCATGGCCTCGGTCACGTGGGCCAACCGCTGCGGTGCCGTGCGCGGGCACCACAACGCGACGAAGGCGAGCTGGTAGCCGTCGAGGCTGAGCTCAGGGTCGCCGATGCGCGCAGCCATGGCGAGCCCTTCGTCCACGAGCGCCGCGCGTTCGTCGTGACCGGACCCGTAGTAGGTCTCCAGGGCGAGGCTGAGCATGACGCGACAGCGCAGCGGGCTGTCCTCCTCGGGGAGCGAGGCGAGCACGTGACGCAGTGCGGCCACGACCGTCGCGTTGACGGTGCCGTGAGGTCCGGACTGCCACAGCGCACCCACGGCCGTCATGGTGGCGGCTCGGCCCACCAGCTCCACGTCACCGATCCCCTCTGCGACCGCGATGGCCGCCTCCGCCGCGTCGACGAGACCGGACCAGTCACCTGCCCACCGCCGGGCGTCGGCGAGGTCGCACAGGACGTCGAAGTGCTCGTGGGCCGTGCTGTCGGGGTCCTGCGGGAGGGTGTCCAAGGCGGACACGAGGAGCTGGGCTGCCTCGTCGTAGGCGTGCAAGCGGCGGGCGAGGGCGGCGGCGGACACCGCGGCGAGCCAGGCCCGGGCCGCGTAGGACGGCCCGGCAGCCAGCCAGTGGCGGGCCAGCTCGGTCTCGCGACCCGGCTGACCCGGCAGGGCGCCGGCCACCCTCGCGTGCGCGCGGGCCCGGCGGGTGGCGGACAGCGAGCCGTAGATGGTGTCGCGGACCAGTGCGTGACCGAACAGGTAGCGCTCGATCCCGTCCTCGCGCAGCAGACCGGAGTCCAGGGCCGGGTCGAGGCGGTCCAGCAGGTCGTCCTCGTCGAGTCCCGACACCTTGGCCAGGGTCGACAGGTCGAACTGGCGGCCGAGGACCGCCGCCCACCGCAGCGCCGTGACCGAGTCCTCCGGGAGTCGTTGCAGGCGGCGGACGAGCACGTCGTGGACCGCTGCGGGAGGGTGCGCCTCCCCCTCGAGGGCGCCGAGCCCCCCACCCTCCTTGGCCAGCCGGGCGTACTCGACCAGGAAGAAGGGGTTGCCGTCGGTGCGCTCGGCCAGCTCCAGCGCCTGGGCCGAGGTGGCGACGGAGCCGGCGACCCGCTCGACGACCTCGGTGGCCTCCGGCGGGGTCAGACCGTGCAGGTCGACGCGGACGGCGTGCCGGCGGGCGAGGGCCTCCGCGACGTCCGAGAGGGCGCCCGTGGGCTCGGGGCGGTCCCGCCAGGTGCCGACCACCAGGAGCCGGGCGTCGCCGGCACTCTCCACCAGCAGGCGCAGGACCCGGAGGGAGGCGACATCGGCCCAGTGCAGGTCGTCGAGGACCACCACGACCGTGCGACCTTGCGCGACGTCGATGACGGCGTCCACGAGCTCCTCCCAGACCCGGAAGGGGGCGCTGCCGTCGTCGGGAAGCTCGGGCAGGTCCTGACCCATACCGCGCAGCACCTGGCGCCAGGGCCACAGCGGCGGTGCGCCGTCGTCCTGCGAGCAGCGCCCCAGCAGCACGGCCGCCCCGCGCTCACCCGCCCGGGACGCCAGCTCGGCCGCCATCCGGCTCTTGCCGATCCCGGGTTCTCCGACCAGTGCCACGAAGGCCGACGAGCCCGCGTCGGCGCGGTCCAGCTGCCCCAGGACGGCCGCGAGCTGGGAGTCGCGGCCCACCATCGGCCACGGTGGCAGGCCGGGGACCAGCGACTCGATCGGGCCGAGCCGCACCGACGACCGCCCTGTGCCCGGACCGCGGGCCGGTGGGGGTGGGGGAGTCGGCGTCGCCCGACCCGGAGGGTGCCAGTCCAGGCTCGGGTCCTGTCGCAGCACGGCCGCCTGCAGCTCGCGCACTTCTGCGCCGGGTTCGATCCCGAGCTCGTCGGCGAGCACCTTGCGCACCACGCGCAGGGCGTCCAGCGCCTCGGCCTGTCGGCCGGAACGGGTCAGGGCCAGCGCCCGCAGCGCCCACAGCCGCTCCCGCAGCGGGTGCGCGGTCGTCAGCGCCTCGAGCTCCCCGGCGACGGTGCCGTGGTGACCGAGCTCGAGGGCAGCCACGGCCCGGTCCTCCAGGGCCACGAGGCGCAGCTCCTCGAGCCGGGCCCGTTCGGCCACCGCGGACGGTGCGTCCTCGAGGTCGAGGTAGGGCAGCCCACGCCACTCGGCGAGCGCCGCGTCGAGCTCGGTGACGACGTCGGCCAGCTCCTCGGCAGTCAGCCCCCTGCTGTCCTGCACCCGCTGCGGCTGCCCGAGACGACGGTGTGCCCGGCTCACCGCACGGTCGAACCGTGCGGCGTCGAGGTCGCCGTCGCCGACGCGCAGCGCGTACCCCGGAGCCACGGTGACGAGCACCGTCGACGGCGCCCTGGCCGCCCGCTGCGGTTCGAGGGCGCGACGCAGTCCCGCGACATACGCCTGCAGGGTGCCGCTGACTCCGGGCGGTGGCCCCGCCGGCCAGAGCAGGTCGACGAGGACATCCACCGAGACCGGGCGACCGTGGTTCATGGCGAGCGCCGCCACCAGGGCGCGCTGCTTGCGCGTCCCGAGGTCCACGGGCAGGTCGCCCAAGCGCGCCTCGGCTGCGCCGAGCACACCCACTCTCATCCGATCGAGGATAGGGGCGCAGACGGCGGCGCCACTCCTCCTTTCTGCGCAGGGCGGTGGCCGCACCCCGCCCGCTCGGGACGGGGTGCGGCCTGACGAGTCAGTCCGTGACGCGCAGGTTCTCCACGAGCCGGGGGATGCGGTGGTTGCCCACGAACACCCCGCGCGGATCGACCGCGGAACGGATCCCCTTGAGCTGCAACCAGGTCCGCTCGTCGTACCCCGTCCTGGGATCGACCGCACCCTCGGCGAAGTTGAGGTAGCTGCGCCCGTTGGCCCACGGGGAGAGGGCCCTGGTGAGGCGGCGTGCGTCGTGCTCGCCCTGCTCAGCCAGCTGCGGCGTGGCCGCGATCGCTGCCCCGAAGGCCACGAAGGCGCCGTCAAGACGCCTGAGCGCCCCACCACCGTCGTGGTTGCGGCCCAGGGCACCTCCGAGCTGGCGGAGCTCGGCCATGAGCAGCGAGGACGTCGAGCCGGGACCGACCTCCGAGAGGAAGGCGTCGATCCCCTCGTCCGGGAGCCCGCCGAGCATGGTGGAGTCGGACACCGCAGGGGTGGGGCCCTCGGGGTCCATGTGGAGCCGAACCAGCGTCCGTGCCGGCACGCGCGCGAAGGTGTCGATCTCCGGCGCCAGGGCCCGCAGGTCGCCCAGGACCGCCTCGGCCCGCGCGTCCGACCCGAGGACGGCGCCGTCCACCACGACGACCGACCGTCCACGCAGGGGCGCCGGGATGTCGGGCAGCGGCGGCAGGTTCAGCACCCGGAACGACGTCGTCACCTCGTCCGGTGCCTCCGGAGCCCACGCGGCCCACCGACGCAGGACGGCCTCCGCCTGCGCCACGTCCCACACGAGCATCCCCGCATACGCGGTCGGTATGTCGTAGAGCCGGAACTCCAGGGCCGTGACCACCCCGAAGTTCCCGCCGCCGCCCCGCATCGCCCAGAACAGCTCCGGGTTCTGGTGGGCGTCGGCGCGCACGTGCTCGCCGTCGGCCGTCACCAGCTCGAGCGCCAGCAGGCTGTTGGTGGCCAGGCCGAGCTTGCGGGCGTACCAGCCGATGCCGCCGCCCAGGGAGTAGCCCGCGATGCCCACGTCGGGCGAGCTCCCGTGCAGGGCTGCCAGGCCGTGGTCACCGGCCGGTTCGGTGGCGTGCAACCACAGGGCGCCTCCCTCGACGCGCGCGACCCGGCGCACGGGGTCGATGTGCACCCCGGTCATCGCCGACGTCCGCAGGAGGACGACGTCGTCGAGCCCCTGGGCGACCAGGGGGCCGGCGTTGTGGCCGGTGCTCTGGGGCGCGATGCGCAGGTCCGCCGCCGCAGCCGCGCGGACGACCTCCTGGACCTCGCCGACGGTGCGCGGCAGCGCGACGGCCGCCGGCCGCTGGTCGAGCGCCGCGTTCCACGGCAGTCGCGCCGAGTCGTAGCCGGGGTCGCCGGGCAGGTGGACCGCACCGCGGCACCGGCCGCGCAGTGGTTCGGCACGCAGGTCGCTGAGGGTGGTGTGGATGGTCATGGTGCTTGCTCCTTGTTCCGCTGGATCTGTGCGGAGAAGCGTGCGACGACGCGCTTGGGCACCACTTGGGGTCGACTAGGGGGGTGTCACCCCCGGTCAGCGGACCAGGGCCCGGACCCGCTCGAGACGGGCGGGCCGCGACGGCAGCGGCGGCGCGTCCGGTCCAGACAGTCGGTCAGCCCGACGGGCGGTGTCGTGGATGGTCGAGGAGAGCAACGCGACCAGGCGGGCCGCGACGTCGTCGACACACGCCACCGCGATGCCCTCCACGGCATACGCCACGAGGTGGGGGGCGGTCTGGCGCCGGAAGGTCCGCTCGCTGACCTGGCCGTCCTTGCCGAACCGCAGGGCCCACGCGTGGGCGTCCGGGGTGGCCTCGAGGGCGCCATCGCACAGCGCGACCAGGTCGTCGTGCCGACCCGGTCCGCCGCCGGGGTGGTCGGGCAGCTCGGTGGCGAGCCGGCGGCAGGTGAGGAGCCCGACGGCGAGGGCGTTCTGGCGGGTGGCCGGTGCCACCGGGAGAGCGGCTGCGGCGGCCCGGACGGCGATCGCGACATCGAGCTCGAGGGCCGTCCCGGTGACACCGACGACATCCGGGATCAGGCGAAGGATGCGGGGCCGGTCGGCATCGGGCAGCGAGTCGTTGACCAGGCGGGCCATCGAGGCGAGCAGGGGATGGGTGCACGCGGGGTGGTCGCTCCAGCGCTCGCCCGCGAGGTAGGAGGCCATCTCCATGAAGCACGCGCCCTTGCGCGGACTGCGGTGCTTCCCGGAGGAGAGCACCGGCATGACATCGGGGAGGGTGACGGCTGGCGTGGTGGCCTTCATGGCGCCTCCAGGGCGGCTGGTCGACGGGCCTGCCCCGCCTTCCTCCTCACTATGCGCTCCCTCGCTGGCCCGCGCCAGAGCCGGACCGGTTTGCGGGACGTCTCATCCGTTCGGCCGGACATCGCGGCCGACCATCGGCCGGCAATCCCACCTTCGGCCGGGCGGGTCTGGCCGAGCGGGTGGCCGGGCATCCTTCTGGTGGAGGCCGAGATCCGCACCGTCGAAAGCGATCGACGGCAAACCGAAGATCACCGGTGCCATGACTACGCCAGATGGTGGAGAAGGTCCGCCCTCCCGCGACGGATGTGTGACGGAGGCCCTGCCACGAGGATTGACCCTGCCGGACGGAGCCGCCTCACACCTCCCCGGAGCCCTACGAAGTCCACCGTCACGGTGGAGAAGGACTTCTCATGACCGTCATCGAACGCATCTACGACAACTCCTGGTACGTCGCCCACGCTGCTCCCGGTATGCGCGAGCAGCTCGCTGCCGACGTCACCCGTACCTGGATGGAGTGCGAGGCCGCCCGTGAGGATGCCGGTCACAACCGCACCGTGGCCGGTCTGACCGCCGCCCGGTCCGCCCTGGCCCTGTCCTTCGGCAACGTCACCCGGGCCGAGTACGACCGGGCCCGGTCCCGCGCCGCCGAGGCTGCCCGCTGCACCGACATCATCGACGGCCACGCGTTCACCATCCGCCGCGAGCTCGGCAACGGTGGGGCCATGACGGTCGACATCTCCTCCTGCACGTTGCTGCGGCGGGCGAGCCTGCGCATCGGCGCCCGCGGTCACGCGTGGACGGCGGTCTTCACCGACCCCCAGGCCCACGTGCAGCGGTTCACCGCCGAGCTCGGCACCGACCCGTGGGATGCCGTGCACCAGGCCTGCGACTGGGTCATCACCGGTCGCCGCTGAGCGGGGCCGCTCAGAGGAAGTCGGCCGGGTCGAACTCGTCGATCGGGATGATCCGCACCCGCGGCAGGCGGGCGGTGAAGGCGTCGACGTCGTACTCGAGGTCGAAGAACTCCAGACCTCGTGACTCGAGCTCGACGAACGCCTTGCTGCGGAACTCCAGGAAACCGATGAGGCCGACCTTGCGGCCGTCGCAGAGCTTGCCGAGCTGCGGCACGAAGTCGCTGTCGTGGCTGACCAGCATGATGTCGGCCGAGCGGTCACCGAGCGCGTCGATGGTGCGCTGGATGGCGATGTCGACGACCTTCTCGTGCGGTCGACCGGACAGCGGCACGGGGCGGTAGTCCATCGCGAGCAGGGCCTGGATGAAGCCCATCGGCAGGTCGCCGTTCGCCGCGAGGAAGAACAGGCCCTTGACCGGCTGGTCCCACTCCTCCTCGGCGAACTTGAGCAGGCGGTCCCAGCGGGGTCGCTCGTCCGGCTGCGGTCGGCGCGACAGGATCGAGGTGCCCAGGGTGGCGTCGATGTTCTCGCCGTCCACCAGCACGTACGTCGTCCGCTGCGCCTGTTCGACCATGGCGGAACTGTATGCCCCTGCCGCGCCGACCGGCCCCGAGTGGGCACCGCGACCCATACCGACCTAGCGTGGGAAGGCCCCCATCGCAACGGAAGGACCCCGCATGCAGCAACGCACACTCGGCGACATCCAGGTCAGCGCCATCGGCCTCGGCGGAATGCCCATGTCGATCGAGGGCCGCCCCGACGAAGAGCGTTCGGTCCGCACCATCCACGCAGCCCTCGAGGCCGGCGTGACGCTCATCGACACCGCGGACGCCTACCACCGCGACGCCGACGAGGTCGGCCACAACGAGTCGCTCATCGCCAGGGCCCTCACGTCGTGGGGTGGCGACACCTCCGCGGTGCTCGTCGCCACCAAGGGCGGCCACCTGCGCCCCGGCGACGGCTCGTGGACCCTGAACGGCCGACCGGAGTACCTCAAGCAGGCCGTCAAGGAGTCGGCTCGCCGCCTCGGCGTCGACGCGATCGGCCTCTACCAGTTCCACCGCCCCGACCCCGAGGTGCCCTACGCGGAGTCGGTCGGCGCGATCAAGGACCTGCTCGACGAGGGCGTCATCGTCCGGGCCGGCATCTCCAACGCGAACATCGAGCAGATCGACCTCAGCCAGGAGATCCTCGGTGGGCGCCTGGTGTCGGTGCAGAACCAGTTCTCACCGAAGTTCCTGTCCAGCCGCGGCGAGCTCGAGCACTGCGCGAAGCTCGGGATCGCGTTCCTGCCGTGGAGCCCGCTCGGCGGCATCTCGAACGCCGCGGAGCTGGGGTCCAACCACTCCGCCTTCGCCGAGGTCGCCAAGGCCCATGACGTCAGCCCCCAGCAGGTGGCCCTCGCCTGGGAGCTCTCGCTGTCCGAGGTCGTCATCCCGATCCCGGGTGCCTCGCGCCCGACGTCGGTCGAGGACTCGGTGAAGGCCACCGAGCTCCAGCTCACCGACGACGAGCTCAAGGCCCTCGACGCCGACGCCTGACCCTCCGCGCCGGCCTGACCCATACCCCCTGTTTGCGGGTCTTTGAAGCCCTGACCCGGTCCTGGCACGGTCAGGGCTTCAAAGACTCGCGGGCGCCGCACGTATGGTGCGCCCGGCCGTGGGGCAGCATGGCTCCGTGCCCCACGACCTCAGCAGATTCGTCACCGCCCAGGACTCCGACTCCACCTATGCGCAGGCCCTGGCCGAGCTCCGCGCGGGCCGCAAGCGCACCCACTGGATGTGGTTCGTCTTCCCCCAGGTCGCCGGTCTCGGCCGCAGCAGCACGGCACAGCACTACGCGCTCGACGGTGTCCCGCAGGCCAGGGACTACCTCGCCGACGCGGTGCTGGGTCCGCGCCTGCTCGAGTGCGCCCTGGCGCTCACCGAGCTCGATGAGCGCGACCCGGTGGCCGTCCTGGGGGAGACCGATGCCCAGAAGCTGCGCTCGTCCATGACGTTGTTCCTGCACGCGGCCGAGCACCCCGAGGAACAGGCGATCTTCCAGGCCGTGCTCGACCGGTACTTCGACGGGACCCAGGACCCCCAGACGCTGGTGCGCCTCACCCCGTAGGTCCCACCGCGTGGTGCTCACCCCGTCGTGCTCACCCCGTCGTGCTCGCGCGGACGTGCAGCTCGGTCGGCACCTGCAGCACCTGTCCGACCGCAGCACGACCCTCGACCAGGTCGGCCAGCAGCCGCGCCGCCAGCTGACCCATGAGCGCGGGTTTGAGGTCGACGGCAGTGACCGGCACGGGCAGTGAGGCCAGGAACAGGTCGTCGACGTAGGAGGCGAGCAGCAGGTCGCGGGGGAACTCCATACCGGCCCCTCGAAGGACCTCCATGCAGGGGGCCACGCCCCCCTCGGGGACGACGACGATCGCGTCAGGGCGCGGTCCCACCGCCAGCGCCGCCCGGGTGACGCTGCGGACCGCCTCTGCGGGGGCGTCGAAGGGCACGTCGTACAAGAGCTCCGGCAGTCCCCGCTCCGCGCACCACCGAGCGTGGCCTGCTCGGATGTCGAACCCGTAGGAGGTGTCGCCGGGCGGACACAGCACCGCGATCCGCCGGGCGCCTTCGTCGGCGAGGTGGTCCAGCAGGGTCCGGATGCCCGCCACGTGGTCACCCTCGACGCTGCCCGCGTGGGTGGCCCCGGGCGTCAGGTCGCGCTCACAGGTGACGATCGGGACACCCAGGCCAGCCAAACGGGCCACCGTGGCGGAGCCGAGCACCGGGTCGGACACGAGCACCCCGTCGATGTGCAGGGCGGGGCCGCCGGGCCCGTCCGGCCGGGTCGGCACCAGGGTCAGCGCCAGCTGGTGGGCGAACGTCTCGTCGGCTGCGCCGAGGGCCAGGCGCATGTAGTACTCCCAGCCGGTGGTGCGCTGCGGCAGGTAGAGCCCGACGGCACCGGTGCGTCCAGAGCGCAGCCACCTCGCGTTGGGGTGGGCGACGTAACCGAGCTCGGCGGCCACCTGGGCCACCCGCTCGCGCGTCGCCGAGGAGATCCGACCGCGACCGGTCACCGCATCGGAGACCGTGGTCGTGGAGACCCCGGCAACCCGCGCGACATCGCGGATGCTCACCCGTTTTGCACCGTCCATGGCCGCCGACTGTATGCGACCGCGAGATCGACTGCCCCAAACCATTGCAGAAACGTTTCTGTCTGTGGTTTCGTGCTGACCACCGGTTGCGGTCACGAGCTCACCGGGTTGGCCCATCGTCGGTTCCAGGAGTCCCATGCAGCTCACCCCCACCGAGCGCGACCGCCTGCTGCTGTTCACCGCAGCAGAGCTGGCGCGAGCGCGTCGGGCCCGTGGCCTGCAGCTCAACGTGCCCGAGGCCACCGCCCTCGTGGCCGACACCGTGGCCGAGGCCGCCCGGGACGGCCGCCGCCTCGCCGAAGCCATCGCCGCGGGTCAGGCGGTGCTGGCGCCGCAGGACGTCCTGCCCGGGGTGGCCGACGTCGTGCGGCACGTGGAGGTGGAAGCGGTCTTCGACGACGGGACCCGACTGGCCGTGGTCGACGCCCCGTTCGGCCCGGCGTCCAGCGACCCCAGCGCCCCCGGCGCGGTCCAGCGGGCGGCCGCACCGGCGCCCAGCTGGGCCGACACCACCGAGGTCACGGTGGTCAACGAGGCGACCGTGCCGATCAGCGTGACCTCGCACCTGCACTTCTTCGAGGTCAACCCGCGGCTGCGGTTCGACCGTGCGGCCGCATGGGGACGCCGGCTCGCCGTGCCCTCGGGAGCGGTGGTGCGTTTCGAGCCGGGGCAACCCGTCCCCGTCCGCCTCACCCCCATCGGGGGTGACCGCGTGGTCATCGGCCTGGCCGGCCTCGTCGACGGTCCGCTCGACGCCCCCGGCGCCCTGCAGCGGGGACTGGAGCGCGCCTGGGCGTGCGGCTACCTCGACAGCGGCGAGGGGGCACCGACATGAGCGGTGGACACGCGACATACGGCCCCACCAAGGGTGACCGTGTCGCGCTGGGCGACACGGGCCTGGTCGTCGAGGTCGAGCACGACTCGCAGCTGCCCGGTGAGGAGTTCACGACCGGCTTCGCCCGGCCGGCGCGCGACGGGATGCACCTGCTCGCCGCGACCGTCCGCGAGACGTGCGACCTCGTGGTGACCAACGTCCTCGTGCTCGACCCGGTCCTCGGCGTGCGCAAGACCTCGATCGGGATCCGCGAGGGCCGGATCGCCGCCATCGGCCGGGCCGGCAACCCGAACACCCTCAGCGGGGTCGACGTCGTCGTGGGCACCGGCACGGCAATCGTCAGCGGCGAGGGGCTCATCGCGACGGCGGGGGCCGTGGACACCCACGTGCACCTGCTCAGCCCCCGGGTGATGGAGGCCTCGTTGTCCTCGGGGGTCACCTCGATCATCGGCCAGGAGTTCGGCCCGGTCTGGGGAGTCGGGGTCAACTCGCCGTGGGCGCTGCGCACGGCCTTCGCCGCCTTCGACGCGTGGCCCGTCAACATCGGCTTCCTCGCCCGCGGTTCGTCCTCCCACCCGGGACCGCTCGTGGAGGCACTGACCGAGGGCGGGGCCTGCGGGTTCAAGGTCCACGAGGACCTGGGCGCCCACGCCCGCGCCCTGGACACCGCCCTGACCGTCGCCGAGGACCACGACGTGCAGGTCGCGGTGCACACCGACGGGCTCAACGAGAGCCTGCTCGTCGCCGACACGCTCGCCGTCCTCGACGGTCGCACGGTCCACGCCTTCCACGTCGAGGGCTGCGGCGGCGGGCACTCCCCGGACGTCCTGAGCCTCGCCGGGGTCGAGAACGTCATCGGGTCGTCCACCAACCCGACGCTGCCGTTCGGGCGTGACGCGGTGGCCGAGCACTACGACATGATCATGGAGGTCCACGGCCTGTCTGCCGACGTCCCCAGTGACGCCGCCATCACCCGCGACCGGATCCGCGCGAAGACGATGGGTGCCGAGAACGTCCTGCACGACCTGGGCGTCATCCCCATCACGTCCTCCGACGCCCAAGGTATGGGGCGCGCCGGCGAGACCGTCCGTCGCACCTTCGCGCTGGCCGGTGTGATGAAGCGGGTCCGCGGCGCCGAGAACGACCACCACGACAACGAACGGGTGCTGCGCTACCTCGCCAAGCTGACCCTCAACCCCGCGATCGCGCACGGCCTGGCCCACGAGGTCGGCTCGCTCGAGGTGGGCAAGCTCGCCGACATCGTGCTGTGGGACCCGGCCCGCTTCGGGGCCAGCCCGCAGCTGGTCCTCAAGGCCGGCTTCCCCGCCTGGGGGGTCACCGGTGACCCGAACGCAGCCACCGACCGGTCCCAGCCACTGGTGCTGGGGCCCCAGTTCGGCGGGTTCGGCGGGGCACCGGCCGAGCTGTCGGTGGCCTTCGTCGCGCAGTCCACCCACGACCAGGGTGCCGACCGGCTGCCGACCCGGCGCCGCCGCGTACCGGTGCGCGACACCCGCAACCTCCAGCTCGCGGCGATGGACCGCAACCGTGCCCGCGCGAATGTCGAGGTCTCACCGGACGGCGCCGTCCGGCTCGACGGGGAACCGATCTGGTGCCCGCCCGCGGAGTCGATCCCCCTGTCCCGCCTCTACTTCCTGTGACCGTCCTGCGGGTCCCACCCGCCCCGACCCCTGAATCGAGTCCTGCATGAGTGGATCCGCCGACGTCGTCATCACCGGCGCCCGGGTGTGGACCGGTGACCCCGCCTCCCCGTGGAGCGACAGCATCGCCGTCCGGGGTGACCGGATCGTCGCCCTGGGCGCCGACGCCAGCGGGGAGCTGGTCGGGCCGCGCACCCGTCGCATCCACCGGCCCGACGCCCTGGTGGTGCCCGGGTTCCAGGACGCCCACGTCCACGCGCCCTTCGCCGGTCGCAACCGGCTGCACGTGTGGCTCAACGACCTCGTCGGCCGCCACGCCTACCTCGACCGGATCGCCGAGTACGCCGCAGCCAACCCGGACCTGCCATGGATCATCGGTGGCGGCTGGGCGATGGAGCACTTCCCCGGCGGCACCCCGAGCAAGGGCGACCTCGACGCGATCGTGCCGGACCGCCCGGTGTTCCTCATGAACCGCGATGTCCACGGGGCCTGGGTCAACTCCCGTGCGCTCGAGGTCGCCGGCATCGGACCCGACACCCCCGACCCCGCCGACGGCCGGATCGAACGCGACCCGAGTACCGGTGAGGCCACCGGCACCCTGCACGAGGGCGCGGCCTACAGCTTCCAGGACCGGCACGTCCCGGCGCCGAGCCGCGAGGACTGGGAAGCGGCCATCCTCGAGTCGCAGGGGCACCTGCACGCGCTCGGGATCACCGGGTGGCAGGACGCGTGGGTCACGCCGGCGACGCTGGAGGCCTACCGGTCGCTGGCCCAGAGCGACCAGCTCACCGCACGCGTCGTCGGCGCGCTGTGGTGGGAACGGCACCGCGAGCTGGACCAGGTCAGCGAGTTCCTCACCCAGCGCGAGGCCGGCCGGGCAGGGAACTTCCACCCGACGAGCGTGAAGATCATGACCGACGGGGTGCTGGAGAACTACACCGGCGCCCTGCTCGAGCCCTACTGCGACGGCTGCGGTGGCCACACCGACAACCACGGCCTGTCCTACGTCGAGCCCGACCTCCTGGCCGCGGCGGTCACCGAGCTGGACCGGCACGGGTTCCAGGTCCACCTGCACGCCATCGGGGACCGCGCCGTGCGCAACGCCCTGGACGCCATCGGCACCGCCCGTGACGCGAACGGGGCCGGCGACAACCGGCACCACATCGCCCACGTCCAGGTGGTCCAGCAGGAGGATGTCCCGCGCTTTCGTGAGCTGGGCGTGGTCGCGAACCTGCAGGCGTACTGGGCGCAGCTGGAGCCCCAGATGGAGGAGCTCACCATCCCCTTCCTCGGCCGGGACCGCGCCCAGCGCCAGTACCCCTTCGGCGATTTCCTGCGCTCCGGCGCGACCCTGGCGATGGGCAGCGACTGGTCGGTCACCACCGCCAACCCGCTGGAGCAGATCGAGGTCGCGGTCACCCGCATCGACCCCGAGAACCGCGACAACGCACCATTCCTGCCCGAGCAGGCACTCCCTCTGGAAGTGGCGCTGCGGGCCTTCACCGCCGGCTCCGCGTACGTCAACCACGACGACGACGCCGGCACCCTCGCCGTGGGACGACGGGCCGACCTGGCCCTGCTGGACCACAACGTCTTCACGCCGGACCGGCCGATCGCCGACGCCCGGGTGGACCTCACCATCGCGGGCGGTCGAGTCGTCTTCGACCGAGCCGACGCCCCCCATGCCGGATGACCGGCCTGTCCCGCTCCACGAGAGGACCAGCATGACCTCCACCACCGCCACCTCCACGACCGCCCCACCCCACCTGCGCCGCGTCCTGGGGATGCCCGCCCTGGTGCTCTTCGGCCTCGCCTACATGGTTCCGCTGACGGTGTTCACGACGTATGGCGTGGTCACCGACAGCACGTCGGGCCACCTGCCCGGCGCCTACGTGTTCACCCTGGTCGCCATGCTCTTCACGGCCTACAGCTACGGCCGGATGGTCGCCGCGCACCCGTACGCCGGCTCCGCCTACACCTACACGCAGAAGGCGTTCGGCAGCCAGGCCGGGTTCCTCGTCGGGTGGGCGCTGCTGCTGGACTACATCTTCCTGCCGATGATCAACTACCTCGTCATCGGCATCTACCTGAACGCGCAGTTCCCCTCGGTCGCCCAGCCGGTGTGGATCGTCACGGCCATCGTCCTGGTCACGGCCCTCAACGTCGTGGGGATCCGTCTGGTGACCCGGCTGAACCTCGTGCTCGTGGCGTTCCAGCTGATCTTCATCGCGGTGTTCGTCTTCGCAGCCGTGCGCAGCATCTCCACGGACGGCGCCCCCTCGCTCACCGCTCCGTTCTTCGGTGACAACCCCCAGCTCGGCGCCTTGTTCGCCGGCGCAGCCATCCTCTCCCTGTCGTTCCTGGGGTTCGACGCCATCTCCACCCTGTCCGAGGAGACCCACGACCCCCGGCGCACGATCCCGCGGGCCATCATGGCGACCACGATCATCGGCG
Source organism: uncultured Actinomycetota bacterium (assembly GCA_963731235.1). Classification (GTDB taxonomy): domain Bacteria; phylum Actinomycetota; class Actinomycetes; order Actinomycetales; family Dermatophilaceae; genus Pedococcus. The sequence goes on from CAVSUT010000019.1 coordinate 737,795, forward strand.
GGGTGACCTTCATCGGCGTCTCCTACGCCGCCCACCTGGCGTTCCCCGACTACACCGCCTTCACCGACGTCGACTCGGCATCGCTGGACGTCATGAAGCACGTGGGCGGTGCGATCCTCGCCTCCTTCTTCACTGCCGCCTACATCGCCGGCTGCTTCGCCTCTGCCATGGCGTCCCAGGCCAGCGTCTCGCGCATCCTCTACGCCATGGGTCGCGACGGGGTGCTGCCCAACCGGGTGTTCGGACGGCTCAGCGCCCGCTTCCGCACCCCGCTGCGCGCGACGCTCATCGTCGGTGCGGTGTCGTTCGTGGCCCTGGTCATCAGCCTCGAGCTGGCTGCGGCCATGATCAGCTTCGGCGCGCTCGTGGCCTTCTCGTTCGTCAACCTCTCGGTGGTCAAGCACTACGTCATCGACAGCGGGCGGCGCAGCCCCGGCGACCTGCTGCGGTATGGCGTGGTGCCCGGCATCGGCGTCGCGCTCACCCTGTGGTTGTGGACCAGTCTGTCGTCGACCACCTTCACGGTGGGCGGCATCTGGGTCGCGGTCGGGTTGGCCTACCTGCTCTTCCTCACCCGTGGGTTCACCCGTCGTCCGCCGCAGCTCGCGCTCGACGAGGCCGAGCTCGAGGAGACCGAAACCGCGCCCGCCCGTGCCTGACCAACAGCAGGAGAGCCTCGCGCCGTCGCCGGCCGGTCCGGCGGACGCGTCATCGGCCGGTCCGGCGGCCGGTCCCGCGGCCGATGCGGCGGCCGGTCCGGCGGTCGTGGTGGCCTGCCAGCTCGCGCCCGTGCTCGGGGACGTCCAGGGCAACCTCGCCCGGGTCGCCGGCGCGGTCGGCGCCGCCGCTGCCCGGGGCGCCGACGTCATCGTCCTCCCCGAGCTCGTCACCACCGGGTACGCCTTCACGGACACCGAGGAGCTCCGGGAGCTCGCGGAGCCGGCCGACGGTCCGTCGCTGCGGGCCCTGACAGTCCTGGCGGCCGACCACGATCTCGTCATCACCGGGGGCTTCGCCGAGCTCGACGAGCTGGGGAGGCTGCGCAACAGCGCCTTCATCGTGGACCCGTCGGGTGTGCGCGCGGTCTACCGCAAGGCCCACCTGTGGGACAACGAGGTGCACCTCTTCGTGGCTGGTGACGAGCCACCTCCCGTCGTGCACACCCGGGTCGGGCGGATCGGTGTCATCGTCTGCTACGACATCGAGTTCCCCGAGTGGTCGCGCACCGCTGCCCTGCGTGGAGCCGACCTGCTCTGTGTGCCGACCAACTGGCCGGCCACCCCCACGCCCCCCGGCGAGCGACCGCAGGCGGTCGTCCACGCCCAGGCGGCTGCCCTGGCCAACCAGGTCTTCGTCGCCGTCTGCGACCGGGTGGGCCCAGAGCGCGGAGTCGACTGGGCCGGCGCCTCGGCGATCATCGCGCCCGACGGCTATCCCCTGGCCCTGGCGGAGCCCGACGGCACCGAGCAGGTCCTCGTGGGTCGGTGCGACCTGCGCCTCTCCCGGGACAAGTCCTCCTCCGCCAACAACGACGCGATGCGCGACCGACGACCGGCCCTCTACGGCCAGCTCACCACCGGAGCCGACGTCGACTGAGTCTTTGAAGCCTTGACCCGGTCATGGCCGGGTCAAGGCTTCAAAGACTCGGCGGCACCTGACCGCGTATGGATGGCGGGTCGCGGCGACCGTCGCGCAGGACCTCTTCCTCGGTCGTCCCGGTAGGTTGACTGCGCCACACCGCCTCACGATGGGAGCCCCGCCATGGCGGAGCGCAAGCCGCAGCTCGACTACTCCCAGCAGATGGCAGCGATGCTCGACGAGGAGAAGCGGCGCCAGAAGGCCGCCAAGATCCTTGCGGTGCTGCGCCACGCGTTGGGGCGGCCCGACCTCACCGGACTGACCGCCCTCGACGTCGGGTGCTCTGCCGGATACATCGCCGACGAGCTCGCCGGGGCCGGCGCCACGACCCACGGCGTCGACATCGACGAGGGTGGCATCGCCCGGGCGCGTGAGCGGTTCGGGAAGCGCGTCGAGTTCCACCTGAGCGATGCCGAGCACCTGCCGTTCGCCGATGGCAGCGTCGACGTGGTGGTCCTCAACCACATCTACGAGCACGTCGTGGACCCCGCCGCCGTGGTCGCCGAGATCCACCGGGTGCTGTCCGACCAAGGGGTCGCCTACTTCGGCCTGGCCAACCGGCTCGGCGTCATCGAACCGCACCACCGGCTGCCGTTCCTGTCGTGGCTCCCCCCGAGAGCGGGTGACGCCTACGTCCGGCTGACCCGCAAGGGCGACCACTACTACGAGCGGCTGCAGACCAGGTCGTCCCTGAAGACGCTGCTCGGCGCCTTCGACCTCTGGGACTACACGGTCCCGGTGCTCGCCGACCCCCAGCGCTACAGCGGCGGCGACATCGTCCCCGGAATCGCCGCGAGGTTGCCGCAGGCGTCGTTCCGGGTACTCATGCCGATCGTCCCGACCTACCTCTGGGTCGGCTTCAAGCACCCGCGCCCTCCCGCGACCTCCGACGGCAGCACCCCGCCCCGCCGGGTCTGACGCTCACCGAGCCGCCACTTCGCGCAGGCTGCGACGACCTCGCGCACGCCTGACGTATGCGGAGTCGTCCCACGGTGCGCGCGGTCGACTCCGCGCACCATACGACGCTCCACTCGAGCCGACGACGCGGCGGCGGGGTCAGTGCTTGGTGCTCACGGGCACGACGGTCGTCCAGGTCTGACCGTCGTCGGTGGACTCGAACACACCCTGGTCGGTGGCGACGTGCCATCGTCCGGCTGTGACGTCCAGCGCTTCGACCCCGCCTTCCACGGTCCCCTTCTTGGCCCACGTGGCGCCCCGATCGCTGCTGACCACCACGGCCCCGTCGGAACCGACTCCGACCAACGGCCCGTTCGGCTCCCAGTCCAGCGGTCCCACGACGGGGGCGCCTGCCACGGCCGCCAGCGCAGAACCGTTCTCGGAGCGGAGAACCTCCCCCTCGGGAGTGGTCGCGAACAACACTCCGGGGTCGGTGGGATCGGCAGCCAGGTCCAGCAGCGACCGCCTCTCCATCACGGTCCAGTCGCGCCGGTTCTGGGAGGTGATCAGCGCTCCGGCCACCGAGTCGTAGGCATAGATCCGGTCCCCGGCGGGCTCGATCGCATGGAGGTCAGCCTCGCCCTGCAAGGAGAGCGCGGTCCAGGTCTTTGCGGTGTCGGTGGATTCGATCAGCCCCAGCTGCCCCGGCAGGTCCTCACGCAGGTCAGGGTGGCCGCTGGCCAAGAAGTGACCCGGTCCGACCACCGCGAACCCCATCGTGTCCTGGTAGCGATCGGCCACCCGTTCCACCGTGCCTGCCTCCGGCACCCGGTAGACCCCGGTGTGCGAGGCCACGAACAGCGACCCATCGGCAGGGTCGACGCCGAGCCCGTGCACGTGACCCAGCGCTGCGGCGCCGGATGCCTCGGATGACTCGGCTGATCGTGCGGGACCAGCGGTCGGCGGCTCGGAGGAGCAGGCCGCTGCCCCTGCAGTGACGAGCAACCCTGCTGTCAGCGCGCCCCACCGGCGCCAGGGCACGACCCTCCTGCGCTGCGCTGCGCCTGCAGACCGGTCCCGGGTGCTCATCACTTCCCAGTCTAGGCGCCGGACCTGGCGCTCACCGAGCCGCTCACCGAGCCGCCACCTCGCGCAGGCTGCGACGACCTCGCGCACGTCTGAGGTATGCGGAGTGGTCCCACGGTGCGCGCGGTCGACTCCGCGCACCATACGACGCTCCACTCGAGCCGACGACGCGGCAAGCGCGTCAGGCGGAGCAGCAGGCACCGTCACCGGCGACCTCGGCGAGGTCGAGATCGGTCTTGCCTTCGAGGTCGGGGCGGGCGTCGGCGGTGACGGTGTAGACCTCCCACGGCTCGCGGCCGGGGCCGGTGACCCAGACCTTGTCCTGGACGGCGTAGCAACACGTGGTGTCGTCCTCGGTCCGGGTCGCGAGCCCGGCGTCCGCGAGCCGGCTGGTCGCCGATGCCACCAGGTCGGTGCTCTCGACCTCGACACCGAGGTGGTCCATGCGGGTGTCGTCACCGGGCTGACCTTCGAGCAGGACCAGCTTCAGCGGCGGCTGGGCGATCGCGAAGTTGGCATAGCCGGGGCGGCGCTTGGCCGGGGTCGTGTCGAACAGGTGGGAGTAGAACTCGATGGATGCTTCGAGGTCGGGGACTCGAAGGGCCAGCTGCACTCGGGACATGGGATGGTTCCTTCCATAGATGGATATCAATGTCTTGCCACCTTGCCATCGGACATAGATCTCTGTCAATGTCTTCGTATGTCGAAGTCCCCTCTGGAGCTGACACCGTCTCCGACGGGCAGCGCGCTGGCCTGCTGTGCACCCCTCACGCTCCAACCCATGACCACGGACCAGGCCGAACAGGTGTCGGGGCTGCTCAAGGCCATCGCGGACCCGGTGCGGCTGCGACTGATGTCGCTCGTGCTGTCGCACGAGGGCGGCGAGGCGTGCGTCTGCGACCTGACTCCTGCGTTCGACCTGTCCCAGCCGACCATCAGCCACCACCTCAAGGTCCTGCACGCCTGCGGGCTGCTCGACCGCGAGAAGCGCGGCGTCTGGGTCTACTACAAGGCCAAGCCCGAAGCCCTGGAAGCCATCACCAGCCTGTTCGCCACGGTCGACGGCGCCTCAAGGAGCTGACGGGCACCCACCCCACCCCCGACACCACCGGCCGTCGCCACTGCCGGTCGCCACTGCCGGTCGCCACCGCCGGGACATGAAGAAACCCCCGAACCCGTTGGGGTTCGAGGGTTTCCGATGTCCTGAGACATCTCTTGCGTGCGCGAGGGGGGATTTGAACCCCCACGCCCTTTCGGACACTGCGACCTGAACGCAGCGCGTCTGCCGTTCCGCCACTCGCGCGCGGTGAACAGTGTGCGGTATCGACACCCGGAACTCCAAACCGGCCCGGAGCGCCCAACCGAAAACGCCAGCTCCGACACCACGAAACGCCGGTTGCTCGGCGAAACTGCGGTCTCCACGTGCCGTTTCCCCGAGCAACCGGCGTTTTGCGAGTGGTGGCTGTGCAGCGTCGGGCGCGTGTGGAGAGCCGAGGCCAGCCGATCCGGTTACGATCAGGGGCCAGTCAGCGAAGGAGGCCGAGCGGTGGGACTGTTCGACCGGGTCGAGCAACGCCTCGAGCGTGCCGTCAACGGTGCTTTTGCGCGCGCCTTCAAGTCGGAGGTCCAGCCCGTGGAGATCGCCTCGGCGATCCGCCGGGCCATGGACGACCGTGCCGCGATCCTCGGCCCCGGCCGCACGATCGTGCCCAACCTCTACACCGTCGAGCTCTCCGACACCGACTACGACCGCCTCGGCGGCTACGACGAGGAGCTCGAGATCGAGCTCATCGCCGCGGCGCAGGAGCATGCGGAGTCCCAGCGCTACCAGCCCGGTGGCCCGCTGCAGGTGAGCTTCGCGAGCTCCAACGACCTCGAGACCGGGGTGTTCCGCCTGCGCACCTCCACCGCCCGCCGCCCCGGCGACGCCCCCAGGCGCCGCGACGCCGGGTATGACGACGGGCCGGCTCCCAGCCCCGCCCCCAGCGCCGCGGCAGCCGCCCAAGCGGCCCAGGCCGCTGCTGTCGCACCGCCCGCCCACACCGCCCGCCCCCCGGCCCGACCGCCGGCGCGCACCCCGGCCCGTCCCGCCCAGCAGCCCCCCCGCGACCACCTCGACGACGACGGCCTCGAGGCCACCCAGGCGCAGGCCCCGGTGGCCCCGCCCGCCCCGCCGCGGCGGGTCAACCCGGCTGACCGGCCGTGGCTCGACGTCGACGGTGAGCGCTATCCCCTGATGGGGGCGCTGACGGTCCTGGGCCGCGACGACGCCGCCGACATCATCCTCGACGACCCCGGCATCTCCCGGCGGCACAGCGAGATCCGGGTCACCAACGACGGCCCGCACCTCGTCGCCAGCATCCGCGACCTCGGCTCGACGAACGGCACGTTCGTCAACAGTGAGCGGATCACCAGCCAGCGCCTGTCCGACGGGGACCGGATCACGGTGGGCCGCTCCTCCGTCATCTTCCGCGCCGGGCGGCGGTGACCTCGACGCATGAGTGAACTCACCCTGACGATCATCCGCCTCGGGTTGCTCGTCCTGCTGTGGCTCTTCGTGTTCAGCGTCGTCGGCGTCCTGCGCGGCGACATCTACGGCACCCGGGTCGTCAGTCGCAAGCCGGCACCCGCCAAGCGACAGCCCACACCCCCGCCGGCGCCCCAGGGCAGGACGTCCGACCAGTCCCCGGCACCGGCCCCCAAGACCCCCCGGCGCCAGCAGTCGTCGGCCCCCCGCACCCTGGTGGTGACGCAGGGCCCGCTCACCGGCACGAGCCTGCCGCTGCGTGAGGCCGGCACGGTCATCGGCCGCAACCCCGAGTGCGCGCTGGTCCTCGACGACGACTTCGCCAGCGGCCGGCACGCCAAGATCATGCACCGCGACGGTGCCTGGTTCGTCGAGGACCTGGGCTCCACCAACGGCACCTTCCTCGGCAGCGAGCGCCTCACCGGTCCGGTCCGGGTCGAGGTCGGCACCACCCTGCGGATCGGCAAGACCGTCATCGAGCTGCGGAAGTAGGGCGCCTCGACATGCCCTTCGCGTTCAGCTACGCAGCGCGCTCCGATGTCGGGATGGTGCGCTCGGAGAACCAGGACTCCGGCTATGCCGGTCCCCGCCTGCTGGCGATGGCCGACGGGATGGGCGGCCATGCCGGGGGCGACATCGCGTCCTCGATCGTCATCGGCGCCCTGGCCGACCTCGACGGCGAGGCCCTCGGCAGCGCCGAGGCGAGCAAGGCCCTGCTCCAGCGCATCACCTCGGCGAACGACGAGCTCGCCGACCTCGTCAGGTCCGAACCCAGCCTGCAGGGCATGGGCACCACGCTGATCGCGATCCTGCGGTCGCACAACAAGCTGGTCCTGGCCCACATCGGCGACTCCCGCGCGTTCCTCGCCCGGGAAGGTCAGCTCACCCAGATCACCAAGGACCACTCGTTCGTCCAGTCGCTCGTCGACGAGGGGCGGATCACCGCGGACGAGGCGATCGGCCACCCGCAGCGCTCCCTGGTCACCCGGGTCCTGACCGGCCAGGCGGACGACGAGCCGGATGTCACGGTGCGCGAGGCCCGCATGGGCGACCGCTACCTCATCGCCTCCGACGGCCTGACCGACTATGTCGCCGGCGACACCATCGCCGACATCGTCACGGCCGGCGATGCCCCCTCCGCCACCGCCGAACGCCTCGTCGACCTCGCCCTCAAGGCCGGGGCCCCCGACAACGTCACCGTCGTCATCGGCGACGTGGTCGACCTGACCAAGGTGGACGGACCCCCGACCCAACCGCAGATCGTGGGCGCCGCCTCGACGCGGCGCAAGGGCACCCGCCCCATACCCGTCACCCCGGCGGCCAAGGCCGCTGCGCTCACCCGTGAGGCGAACGGCGAGAACGACGACGACGAGGTGACCCTCGCCGAGGAGGGGCCGGCCGGCCCCGGCCAGTGGTGGCGCCGCGTCGCGATCCTCGCCGTGGTGCTCGTGGTCCTCGGTGGCGGTGCGTATGCCGCGTACGCCTGGTCCCAGGGCCAGTACTTCGTCGGCGCCCGGGACGGCAAGGTCGCCATCTTCCAGGGGGTGTCCCAGGACCTCGGGCCGATCGCGCTGTCCCACGTCGAGCAGGAGTCGGACGTGGTCGTGGGCGACCTGCCGGACTTCTACCGGAGCAAGGTCGAGGCCTCGATCTCCCAGAGCACCCTGAAGGACGCCGAGGCCCTGGTCGCGCGGCTGCGCCTCGAGGCGTCCAGGTGCGCGGTGAGCCGGGCCACCGGCGGCCGGTGCGTCAACGACCCGGTCACCCCGACGCCCTCCACGACCACCCACGACCGCCCCCTCCACCACGACGACCTCGTCGACGACGACCGGTACGCCGTCGACGACGACCCGTTGAGCACGCCATGACCACCGTCTCGAGCTTCGCGCCGCGCACCCGCCGCAATGTCGAGCTGGCCCTGCTGCTGCTGGCCGTCGCCACCGTGGTGCTGGCCTACGTCAACGTCGGCCTCTCGGTCGCGGGCGAGTTCCCGCCGGGCCTGGTCACGCACGGCGTCGGCCTGCTCGCCATCTCGCTCGCCTTCCACCTGCTGCTGCGCTGGAAGGCGTCCTACGCCGACCCGCTGCTGCTGCCGATCGTCACCCTGCTCAACGGTCTGGGCCTGGTGATGATCCACCGGCTCGACATCGCCGAGGGCCGTGACCTCGCTGAGGGCCTGGCGTTGCGCCAGCTCATCTGGAGCGCACTGGCCGTCGCCATCGCTGCGGTGGTGCTGTGGTTCCTGCGCGACCACCGGACCCTGCGGCGCTACACCTTCACCGCAGCCGTGGTGGGGTTCGGCCTGCTGATCCTGCCGCTGCTGCCCGTCATCGGTCGCACGGTCAACGGCTCGCGCATCTGGATCGGCGTGGGGCCGTTCACCTTCCAGCCCGGTGAGGTCGCCAAGATCGTGCTCGCGATCTTCTTCGCCGGCTACCTCGTGCAGACCCGTGACGCGCTGTCGCTCGCGGGCCGCAAGGTGCTCGGCTTCACCTTCCCGCGCGGTCGTGACCTCGGCCCGATCCTCGTCGCCTGGATCCTCAGCCTGCTCGTGCTGGTCTTCGAGAAGGACCTCGGCTCGTCGTTGCTGCTCTTCGGCCTGTTCGTCTCGATGCTCTACGTCGCCACCGAGCGGGTGTCGTGGATCGCCATCGGCATGGCGCTGTTCAGTGGCGGTGCCTACCTCGCGTTCCTGCTCTTCTCCCACGTCCAGGCCCGCGTCGACCTGTGGCTCGACCCGTTCGCCCCCGGCCAGTCCGACCAGGTGGCCAAGGGCCTGATGGGGATGGCGGCCGGAGGCCTGCTCGGCACCGGCCTGGGTCGTGGTCGACCAGACCTGACCTACTTCGCGGAGTCGGACTTCATCATCCCCAGCTTCGGCGAGGAGCTCGGCCTGGTCGGCCTGTTCGCGCTGCTCATGCTCTACGTCCTGCTCGTCGAGCGCGGCCTGCGCACCGCGCTCGGGGTGCGCGACGGGTTCGGCAAGCTGCTCGCCGGCGGCCTGGCCTTCGCGGTGGCCCTGCAGTGCTTCGTCGTCGTCGGTGGCGTCACCCGGGTGATCCCGCTGACCGGCCTGACGATGCCGTTCCTGTCCTACGGAGGCTCCTCCCTGCTGGCCAACTGGTCCCTGGTGGCCCTCCTGCTGCGCATCAGCGACCAGGCCCGCCGGCCGGTCGTCGAGGTCCCCGTCGGCGCGTCCCCCGCCGGTGAGGCCAAGACCGAGGTGGTGGCGTTGCGGTGAACACCCCCCTGCGCCGGCTCTCGATGGTCGTGGCCCTGCTGTTCAGTGCCCTGCTGATCTCGTCGACCGCCATCCAGTTCGTCCAGGCCAAGTCCCTGCAGGACCGGCCCGAGAACCGCCGCACCCTGCTGGCCAACTACGCCCGCGAGCGCGGCCAGATCCTCGTCGGCGGCACCCCGATCGCCAAGTCGGTCGCCTCCGACGACGAGCTCAAGTGGCTGCGCACCTACCCGCAGGGTGAGCTCTACGCCCACCTCACCGGCTACTACTCCTTCACGTATGGCGCCGGCGGCGGGGTCGAGGGCGCGGAGAACGCCCTGCTCTCCGGCTCCTCGGACAAGCTGTTCTACCGCCGCGTCAGCGACATCCTGACCGGCAAGGACCAGACCGGCGCGAGCCTGGAGCTGACCATCAACGCCAAGGCCCAGGCCGCGGCGGAGAAGGCGCTCGGCGACCAGCGTGGCGCGGTCGTGGCCCTCGACCCCAGCACCGGTGAGGTGCTCGCCCTCGTCAGCCACCCGTCATACGACCCGTCGGTCCTGAGCAGCCACGACACCGACGCGGTCGTCAAGGCCTGGAAGGACCTCAACGCCGACCCGAACCGGCCGATGGTCGACCGCGCCATCGCCGGCAACCTCTACCCGCCGGGGTCGACGTTCAAGATCGTCACCGCCGCCGCTGCCCTGGAGTCCGGCAAGTTCACCGAGGAGTCCCAGATCCCCGGCCCGGCGGTCCTGAAGCTGCCGCAGACCACGGTGTCGCTGCCCAACGACGACCGCCAGCCGTGCGGTCCGGACAACAAGGTCACCCTCAAACGCGCCCTGGAGATCTCCTGCAACACGGCGTTCGGCTGGTTGGGGATGGAGCTGGGGGCCGGCGACTTCCGTGCGCAGGCAGCCAAGTTCGGTATCGGTGACCGCCTCGCCATCCCCATGACGGTCACCCCCAGCAGCGTGCCGAGCGAGCTCAACGAGCCGCAGCTGGCGCAGTCGGCGATCGGGCAGTACGACGTGCGGGTCACCCCGCTCCAGGTCGCCATGATCTCGGCCGCGGTCGCCAACCGTGGGGTCGTGATGAAGCCGCACCTGGTGAGGAAGGTGACCTCCTCCGACCTCGAGGTCCTGGACGAGACGCCGACCCAGCAGCTGTCGCAGGCCATCTCCCAGGACACCGCGAGCGCGTTGACCAGGATGATGCAGGGCGTCGTCGAGGACGGCACCGGCACCGCGGCCCAGATCAGCGGGGTCGACGTCGCCGGCAAGACGGGCACCGCCCAGCACGCGGTCGGCAAGGCACCCCACGCGTGGTTCACCGGCTTCGCGCCCGCCGTCGACGCCAAGGTCGCGGTCGCGGTCGTGGTCGAGGACGGCGGCAACGCCGGCAACGAGGCGGCCGGTGGGCGCGTCGCCGCCCCCATCGCCAAGGCCGTCATGCGGGCGGTGCTGGGCAAGTGACCCCGACCCAGGGCGACGTGCTCGCCGGCCGCTACCGCCTCGAGGAGTCCATCGCCATGGGCGGCATGGGCGAGGTCTGGCGAGCCCGCGACCTGACGCTCGACCGCGATGTCGCCGTCAAGGTGCTGCGGCCCGAGAGCGCGCAGGACGACGCCTTCGCCGAGCGGTTCCGGGCCGAGGCGCGACACTCCGGAGGCCTGAGCCACCCGAACATCGGGACGGTCCACGACTTCGGCGAGGACGACGGCACCCCCTACCTGGTCATGGAGCTGCTCGTCGGTGAACCCCTGTCGGCGCTGATCCGCGCCCGGGCCCCGATGCCGCAGCAGGAGGTCTCGGACATCCTGCTGCAGGCAGCCCTGGCCCTGCAGGCGGCCCACGAGGCCGGGGTCGTCCACCGCGACGTCAAACCCGCGAACATCGTCGTCGACCCCGACGGCTACGCCAAGCTCACCGACTTCGGGATCGCCCGCGTCGTGGGCGAGGCGCCGATGACCCAGACCGGTGAGGTGCTGGGCACCCCCCACTACCTGGCCCCCGAGCAGGCGGCGGGCAACCCGGCCGGACCGCTCAGCGACGTCTACGCCCTGGCCGTCGTCGGGTACGAGATGCTCACCGGCCGGCGCCCCTTCAACGGCGAGTCGATGGTCACCACGGCGCTGGCCCACCTCAACCAGCCCGCCCCCCAGCTCTCGGACGAGGTGGGGGAGCCGCTGCGCACGACCGTCATGGCGGCCCTGGCCAAGAACCCGTCCCAGCGGCCGGGCAGTGCCGCCGAGTTCGCCGCCGCCTTGCAGCTGCCGCCGGGCCAGGTGCCCGAGCACCTGCGTGCCGGCGCCGCGTCAGCCGTCACCCCGGTCATCGTCGGCGTGCCCGAGGGTCTCAGCGCCGACGACACCCTCCCCACCTCGGTCTTCCTCGCCCCCGCTCCCGCCGACGTCGCCGGTTCCCACGAGGACACCGCCGTCCACGACACCAGGCGGCGCGCGTGGGCGCTGCCCGTGGCCGCCGCCACCGCCGTCCTCCTGGCCGTGGCACTGATGTTCTCGATGACGAACCACCGTCCCGCCAGCACCAGCCCCACACCCACCAGGACCGCACCGGTCGCCACGAGCGCACCCACCGCTCCGACCCCCTCGGCCCCGGCGGCCGTCGCCACGAGCACTCCCACCGTCGCGAAGGCCAGCCCCAGCACCACCAGGGCGCCCGCGCGGACCACCTCGACGTCGAGCACCAAAGCCGTGGCCAGCACCCCGCCCGCACCAGCCCGGCCAGCGCCGGCCCCGCCCGCCCCCAGCCACAAGAAGAAGGGCAAGGGCAAGGGGGGCAAGAAGCCGTGAGTGCACCACAGCTCCTCGGGGGCCGGTACGAGGTGGGTGAGCTGCTCGGCCGTGGCGGTATGGCCGAGGTGCACCTCGGCCACGACGCCCGCCTGTCGCGCCCTGTGGCCATCAAGCTCCTGCGCTCGGACCTCGCCCGCGACACCTCGTTCCTCAACCGGTTCCGGCGTGAGGCCCAGTCGGCCGCAGGCCTCAACCACGCGAGCATCGTTGCGGTCTACGACTCGGGGGAGGACCGCCTCACCGAGTCCGGCGGCGCCACCGTCCCGGTTCCCTACATCGTCATGGAGTACGTCGAGGGACAGACGCTCCGCGAGCTGCTCAACGACCGGACGCGGCTCGAGCCGGACGAGGCGGCGCGCATCACCGAGGGCGTCCTGGACGCCCTCGCCTACAGCCACCGCATGGGGATCATCCACCGCGACATCAAGCCGGCCAACGTCATGATCGGTGCCGGCGGCGACATCAAGGTGATGGACTTCGGCATCGCCCGCGCCGTCGCGGACGCGAACGCCACGATGACCCAGACCCAGTCCGTCATCGGCACCGCGCAGTACCTCTCGCCCGAACAGGCCCAGGGGCACCACGTCGACGCCCGGTCCGACCTCTACTCCGCCGGCTGCCTCCTCTTCGAGCTCCTCACCGGCCGACCCCCCTTCCAGGCCGACTCACCCGTCGCGATCGCCTACCAGCACGTGGGTCAGCCGCCACCTCGCCCCTCCTCGATGAACCCGGCCGTGAGCCCGGCGCTCGACGCGGTCATCCTGCACGCGCTGGCCAAGGACCGCGAGGCCCGCTACCAGGACGCCACGGCCTTTCGCGTCGACCTCCAGGCCGCGCGTCTCGACCGACCCATCAGCGACGCAGCCCGCGGCACCGCCGCCACGGCGCCGGAGGCCACCGTCGCGCTGGGCGCCATCGGAGCGGCCGCGGCCGCGACGACGGTGCTGCCCTCCGGTGCCACCCGCCCCACCGCCGGTCCCCGCGGAGCAGGCCACGGCAACACCGCGACCCTCCCCGCCATCGGTCACGACCCCGACGACGAGCCCGGCCGCCGCCGCAGCCTGGCGTACGTCCTGCTCGTGCTCGCCGTCGTGGGGGCGGCCGTGCTGCTGGGCCTGGCCGGAAAGTCCCTGCTGGACCGCCCGCCCCAGACCCCCGCCCAGGTCTCCATCCCCTCGGTCGTCGACAAACCTGTCGAGACCGCCGAGGCCGAGATCCGGGCGGTCGGGCTGGTGCCCGAGTCGACGCAGGTGGCCAGCACCAAGGAGGTCGGTCACGTCGTCGAGCAGAGCCCCGGCGGTGGTGAGATGGCGGCCCGCAACTCCCGGGTCCAGCTCAGCGTCTCGGCCGGGCCGGACACCGTCGACGTCCCCGAGCTCAAGGACTTCAGCCAGGACGAGGCCACCGCTGCCCTGGACAACCTCAACCTGCGGGTGGGGTCGGTGAAGGCGGTGGACGACTCGGGCCTCGACAAGGGCCAGGTCGTCGACACCAGCCCCGGCGCCGGGGAGTCCGTGGCCGTCGGCAGCGAGGTGAACCTGACCGTGTCCTCCGGCAAGATCACCACGCCGGACGTGGTGGGCAAGTCACGCAGCGAGGCCGCCCAGATCCTCGGTGACCTCGGCTTCCGCATCAAGACGGAGTACGTGGAGAGCTCGGAGACCGAGGACTCGGTCACCAAGCAGAGCCTCAAGAAGGGCCAGAAGGTCGACGACGGCACCCAGATCGTGATCACCGTCGCCCAGCCGCCCCGGCCGACCCCGACGACGACGACCACCACCACCACCGCGCCACCGACCACCACGACGACCACGCCGCCGGCGACGACCACCACCGCCACCGCGCCGCCCACGCAGACCGCGACCGCGACAGCCACACCCCCGGCGCCGGTCCAGACCCCCTGACCCGGTGACTGCCGTCAGTGGGCGGCGACCGCCCGGGCGACACCCTCGGCGTCGCGCACCAAGGGGCTGAGGCCGACCGAACGCTGCACCGCGTCGGTGAGCCCGCAGACCTGCAGCCAGTTGGCCAGGATGCGGTGCCCACCCTCGGTCAGCACGCTCTCGGGGTGGAACTGCACACCGTGCAGGGGCAGGTCGCGGTGGCGGACGGCCATGATGATGCCCGACTCGGTGCGCCCGTTGGCGAGCAGCGAGTCCGGCAGCGTCGGCGGGTCGATCGTCAGCGAGTGGTAGCGGGTCGCCGTGAACGGGCTGCCCAGCCCCTCGAGCACGCCGGTGTCGTCGTGCCGGACCCCGGACGTCTTGCCGTGCAGCAGCTCCGGCGCCCGGCCGACGGTCGCGCCGCAGACGACACCGAGCGCCTGGTGGCCCAGGCACACCCCCAGCATGGGCTGGGCGCGCTCGGCGCACGCCTCGATCATGGCCATCGACACCCCGGCCTGCTCGGGGGTGCCGGGCCCCGGTGAGACCAGGACACCGTCGAAGTCGGCGCCGTCCGCCGCCACGAGGGCGTCGTTGCGCACCACCTCGCACTCGGCACCGAGCTGCTGGAGGTAGCCGACGATGGTGAACACGAAGCTGTCGTAGTTGTCGACGACCAGGATGCGGGTCATGAGGGGGCCTCGGACTGGGGATGCGTGGACGGCGGGCGGGCGGGCGGCGGAGGAGCTGTCGACCGTGTTGTCGTTGAACGGCATGAGGGGGGCGATGAGCGGGAACAGCCACAGGAAGCAGAACGCCACCACCGCGAGCACCAGGAGCGCCGCCAACAGCACCCGGACCACCAGCGGCCCGGGCAGCGCCCGCCAGATCGCTGCGTAGATCATCGCTCAGCCGCCCTTCGGCGCGGCCAGGATGCCCGCGGGCAGGCCCTTCGCGCGGGGGTAGGTCTTCTCGAGCTCGGCGAACACGACGTACCGCTGGGCGGCGCTGTACTTCGGGTGGCACGCCGTCATGGTCAGCCAGCGCTCGGTGGGCTTGGCGCCGACCTTCTCCGGGACCGCGGCGATCACCTCGACATCGGTGGGTGCGACGATGACGTGCCGCTTCACGGCATACACGTAGTAGGCCGTCCTGGTCTCGACGACCACCTTGTCGCCCTCCCGCAACCGGTCGATGTCGTGGAAGGGACGCCCGTAGGTCGTGCGGTGGCCGGCGATCGCGAAGTTGCCGACCGCGCCGGGACGCGCCGTCCCGTCGTAGTGACCCACCCCGCCCTCGAGGATGTCGTGGGTGGTGCCCTCCAGCACCGGCCGCGCGTAGTCGTCCGCGAGCCGGGGGATCCGCACGATGGCGAAGGCTGCGCCGAACGGGACCGCTGCCGGTGTCTGGGTGGCGCCGGCCGCGACCCCCGCGCTCCCCGGGCTTTCCGAGGCGAAGTCGCGGGCCAGGGAGTGCACCGTGTCGTCCTGGACGCGGTTGGCGGTGACGTCGGTCCACCACAGCTGCCAGCCCACGAAGAGCAGCAGCAGCAGCCCGGCGGTGACGAACAGGTCACCGGTGAGCCCGAGGGCCCAGCGGGTGGCCCTCATCGACCTGTGCCCGCGCAGCCCGCCGTGCTCGCGAAGCCCGCGGTCATCGCGCCGCCCGGGCGTCCTGCAGGTTGATCGAGCCGTTGTAGGCGGGGAACGTCGCCTCCTGCTCGGTCTTCACCTCATAGCCCAGGCCCGCGGCGTCGACCCACTGCCGGTAGATCCCCACCGTGGGGCTGGCCTCCAGGGCCGCCTGCAGGGCGGTCTGGTCGCCGATCGCGGTGATGACGTAGGGCGGGGAGTACACCCGGCCCTGGAGGATGAGGGTGTTGCCGACGCAGCGCACGGCACTGGTGGAGATCACCCGCTGGTCCATGAGCGTCATCGCCTCGGCCCCGCCCTTCCACAGGGCGTTGACGACGGCCTGGACGTCCTGCTGGTGCACGACGTAGTCGTCCACCGAGAAGCCGTCCGGCAGGACGTCCGGGACCGACTTGGCGTCGGTCATGCTCACCTGGACCGCAGGACCGGCGACCGGCTCGGTGCCTGCTGCGAGGCTCAGCGCGTTCGCGTCGTCGGTCAGCTGGGTGACGCGCAGGTCTCCGGGCGCCTGCTGGCCCGCGAGCCGGTCGACCTCGGCCCGCAACGACCCCACCCGCTGGGCGGCGAGGGCGTTCTGCCGGGTCTGCTCCCGGATGAGGCCCGGCACGTCGCCGCCGGAGGACCGCAGATCGGTCCCCTTGGCGGTCGTTGCACTGAGGGCGAACATGGCTCCTGCGCCGAGCGCGACGAGGGGAACGACCGCCGACCACACCGTGGGCCGGCGCGTCAGCCACGTCAGCCGCTGGTCCGCCATGGCACTACGCTATGCCAAACGTCCCGGCGGCTCGATGCCGTCCGACCAACGAGGAGAGATTTGCCGTGCCGGAGTCCAAGGGTCGCGCCAAGCGCACCTACACCCCGCCCAGCAAGCCCGCCAAGGCCAAGGTCGGCAACCCGCCGTGGTTCGTCCCCGTCATGCTGACGCTCATGGTGCTCGGCCTGCTGTGGATCGTCGTCTTCTACATCACCAGCCAGCGCTTCCCGATCGAGTCCCTCGGTCGATGGAACCTCGGCATCGGCTTCGGCCTGATGCTGACCGGCTTCGCGATGACCACCCGCTGGCGCTGAGCCGACGAACTCAGAGAGCCGGACCTGACCGTCCGGACCTGACACGAGACAGGAGCGCACCCCGGCCCAGCCGGGGTGCGCTCCTGTTTCGTTCGGTGGTGCACCCGGGTCGCCGGTGGGGGATACCGGCGACCCGGGAGGTCAGATGCTCGTCGCGGAGCCGTCGAAGATGCCCAGGACGCGCTCGCCGAGGACGGCGATCGCCGCGATGATGATGACCGCGATGAGGGCGACCATGAGGCCGTACTCGACGGCGGTGATGCCCTGCTCGCGACGCCCGACGCCGTGGAACGTGCGCTGGAACGTGCGCCGGATCGCGTGGTGGAGCGTGTGGTGAAGCGCGGTCACTGGGGACTCCCTCGACGGTGGATCCGGGCGGAAGCGCCCTGCTACCCATCGTGACGGGAGTCGAGGTCGTGCGCCTCGGCCTCCTGACGGTCGGCGGTCTCCTCCATCGGCAGGAGACAGGGAGAAGCCAGGGAGGAGCTGGGGACGAGCCCGGGAGGGGTTCGGCAGGAGGCGTGCTCCCCGTCAGGCTTCGTCCACAGGCTTGTCCACAGCTGGGGACAGAATGACAACCGTGTAAGACGGGGAGGCGGAGCCTCAGCCGACCCGGACGAAGCTCGACGTGAGGGCGTACTTCAGGACCGTGACCACGACGAGCACCACGAGCACGGCGACGACGCCCGGCCACTGCCAGCGCCGGCGTTCGCGCGGCGTGGTCCACGAGATGATCCCGGCCAGGGCGGCGCCGGTCAGCAGGCCGCCGAGGTGGGCCTGCCACGCGACGTTGGGGATGATGAACCCGAGGACCGCGTTGATGGCGATCGTCGCGTACATGCCTGCCGAGGACCGGCCGAGGTGCCGGTTGAGCACGAGCAGGGCACCGAACAGGCCGAAGACCGCCCCCGACGCACCGACTGCGCCGACGTACCACGAGCTGGGGTTCTGACCGTCGAACGGCACCGCCGGGGACAGCAGCAGGTAGACGACGGAGCCGCCGATCGCGCTGACGAGGTAGACCGCGGCATACCTCGCGGCACCGAGCAGGCGCTCGAGGTACTGCGCCCCCACCAGCCACAGGGCCAGCATGTTGAACAGGATGTGCGTGATGCTCCCGTGCGCGAAGGCCGAGGTGATGAAGCGCCAGGGTTCGGACTCACCGAGCACCGGCACGAACGAGATGTCGCTCGTCAGCCGGGGCGACGCGGTCTGGAGCACGAAGACGAGCGCACAGATCGCGATGATGACGTAGGACACCGTGGGGGTGTCGGTGACCCGTCCCCCGAAGACGGTCGTGGCCGAGCGCATCGTCTTGGCCTGGGCGCGCACGCAGTCGACGCACTGGACGCCCACCGCCGCCGGCCGCTGGCACTCCGGGCACACCGGCTGACCGCAGCGCTGGCACCGCACGTACGAGACCCGGTCGGGGTGCCGTGGACACACGGGGGTGGTCTGCTGCTGCGGGTATGCCGTGGGCTCGCTCATGCGCGGGTCCTGCCTTCGGGGGATCGGGGTCTGACGACGTCAGTCGTTGACGACGACCGACTCGATGACAACGTCCTCGACGGGCTTGTCGTTCGCACCGGTGCGCACACTGGCGATCTTGTCGACGACCTCACGGCTCGGGCCGTCGGCGACCTCGCCGAAGATGGTGTGCTTGCCCTGCAGCCAGGAAGTGTTGCCGACGGTGATGAAGAACTGCGACCCGTTGGTGCCCTTGCCCATGCGCTTGCCGGCGTTGGCCATGGCGAGCATGTAGGGCTTGGTGAAGTCCTTGTCGGGGCTGATCTCGTCGTCGAAGGTGTAGCCGGGGCCGCCGACGCCCTGGCCGACCGGGCAGCCGCCCTGGACCATGAAGCCCGGGATGATGCGGTGGAAGACCAGGCCGTCGTAGAACGGCGTGGGGTTGGTGCGGCCCGCGTCGTCGCGGTAGTCCTGCTCGCCCTTGGCGAGGCCGACGAAGTTCGCGACCGTCTTGGGGGCGTGGTCGGGGAAGAGGGTGACGTTGATGTCGCCGTGGTTGGTCTTGAGGGTGACGTCCATGCCGCTCATCCTTCCACGGAGGGCATCGGCACGTCGTCCACGGCATACCGTTGGGTTGCCCACCGGCCGAAACAAGGCAGGATGGGTGGGGAGAGGCGCCCCCTTCCGGGGAGCCAGACATGTCCGCACCACCAGGGAGGCACAGGTGTTCCGCACCAAGAGCAAGACCGATCAGGCCGCAGACGCAGTGAGCTCCACGACCCACCACGCGGCGGACTACGCGAGCCAGCTCAAGGGCCGCGTGGCCCCGGCTGCCGAGGTCGCCAAGGACCGCGCCGGCCAGGCCAAGGACTGGGGCAAGCCGCACGTCGAAGCCGCCCGTGACTGGGCCAAGCCGCACGTCGACCACGGCATCGAGGTGGCCGCCCCCAAGCTGCAGGGTGCCGTCGAGGGCCTGGCCCCCAAGGTCGACACCGCGCGCGACACCATCGTCGACAGCCTGCTGCCGAAGGTCGCCGAGGCCATCGCCGCCGTCGCAGCCGCGTCGGCCGTCGCCAAGAGCACGGCCACCGACGCGGCAGAGGAGGGCGCCGACCGTTCCAAGGGCGCCTTCCGTGTCCTCAAGGGCGACGCTGTCGCCAAGCGCAGCGGGCGCAAGGGCAAGTTCTTCATCGTGCTCGGCGTCCTTGCTGCCGCAGGTGCCGCCTTCGCCGCGTTCCGCAAGGCCGCGCCTCGCGAGGACCCGTGGGCCACGCCCCTCGACGACCCGTACACCGCGCCCACCAGTGGCCGCGCCTCGACCTCCGACAAGGTCTCCAAGCTCGCGGACGCCGCGAAGGAGAAGGCCGGCAGCGCTGCCGAGACGGTCAAGGACAAGGCCAACGGAGCCAAGGACAAGGCCACCGACGCCGCCGCCGACGCGAAGGACAAGGTGACCTCGCAGGGCAAGCACGCTGCCGGTGAGGCCGCCGAGGCGACCGAAGATGCTGCCGAGGCCGTCGCCGACAAGGCGGACGAGACCCAGGACAAGGTCGACTGAGCGCTCCACCGACCTGTTCGCAGGAGGCACCGCCCGGGGTGCCGCACCGTCGCCTCGACGGTGCGGCACCCCGAGGTCTTTGTGGCGGTATGTCGCAGGTCCCGGCTTCGTCGCAGGCGCCGGGTACCGTGGGCGCCATGTGGGATGCCCTGGCCGGACCGTTCCTCGCCGCGGCGGGGCTGCTGGTCGTGGCAGGCGTCCCCAAGGTCGCCGACCCGCAGCCGCTGGTCCGGGCCCTGCGCTCGGCCGGTCTGTCCGTGCGTCCCGGCCCGGGGGCCGCCCTCGTCCGCACCTTCGCCGTCGCCGAGGTGGCCCTCGGCGCGTGGGCGGTCATCGCCCCCGGCCGGGTGAACGCGGCCCTGGTGGCCGCGGCATACCTCGTCTTCACCCTGTTCGTGGCGCGCGTGCTCGGCCACGGTGGCGTCCTCGGGTCGTGCGGCTGCTTCGGCAAGCCCGACACCCCCGCGACCCGCACCCACCTCGCCCTCACCGCCGCCGCGGCCCTCGTCGCCGGAGCCCTCGCCGTCGACCCACCGTCCGCGGTGTGGTCCGGAGCCGCTGCTGCTGCGCCCAGCGGCGCCGCGCTGGCCACCACCGTGGCCCTGGCCGCCCTGGTCGGCGGACTGGCCTGGATGGTGATGGCCGTCCTCCCGACCACCACGGCAGCCGCCGCCCGCAGCACCAACCCGACCCGCACGAAGGGCTGACCCATGCTTGCCGCCGTCATCGCCGAGGGGGTCGCCGTCGCCCTGCTCGGCGTCCTGGTCCTCGGCCTCCTGCGCAGCCACGCCCTGATCCTCAAGGCCCTGCACGAGCTCGGCGCCGGCCTGGAGCTGGAGAAGGACGCCGGCACCGGGGTCACCACCGCCACCACGGGCGGGCGGCCCGGGCCGGTGCCGGTCGAGCTCGAGACCGGGGTCATCCCGGCGACCCGGCACGACTCGACGACCGCCCACGACATCGTGGGCACCGACCTCGACCGGGCGTCGGTCGAGGTCGTCGTCACCGCACCGGGCCAGCGGACCCTGCTCGCGTTCCTCACCAGCGGGTGCAGCGTGTGCCAGACCTTCTGGGAGGAGTTCCAGCGCGGGGTCGACGTGCCCGGCGCCGGGGACCTGCAGGTCGTCGCCAAGGGCCCGGAGGAGGAGTCGATCCCCAGCCTGCGGTCGCTCGCCGGCGACCTGCCGGTCGTCCAGTCCACGACCGCGTGGGTCGACTACGACATCCCCGGGTCGCCCTACTTCGTCTACGTCGAGGCCGGCCGCGTCACCGGCGAGGGCTCCGCGACGACCTGGCCGCAGGTCCGCGACCTGATGGCCCAGGGCGTGGCCGACAGCGAGGAGGCCCGTGGCGCCGCCGGCCGGTCCGGTCCGGGGGCCCTCGTGGGTGAGGGGCTCGGTCGCGGCGAGCGCGACAGCCTGCCGCGGATGGACGGCGAGCTGCGCGCAGCCGGTATCGCGCCCGGTGACCCCAGCCTGTACGCGTCCCCCGACCCCGCCGAGGCCGGCCACGACCACGACCACCACGACCACGCCGGCCACGACCACGAGCACCCCGAGCACGCGGCGCCCGGCCGCCACGAGCACTGAGCCGTGTCCGCCACCGCCCTGGCCCTGACCCTGGGCCTGCCCATGGCCGCGGTCGCCGCGGTCCGTGCCACCTGGTCCCCTTGAGGCGAGTCGATGCTCTCGAGCATCAGCCCGCTCGGTGAGCGGGCCAGGAACTCCCGCTGGTGGCTGACCACCGCGGCATACCTCGTCGGGTCGTTGGCCGGTGGCCTCGCCCTCGGGGCCCTCGCCGCCCTCCTCGGCTCTGCCGTGCCCGAGCCGGTGCGGACCTCGCCCGGGGTGCTGGTCGCAGTCGCCCTGCTGCTGCTGGTGGGCCTCGGGTACGACGCGGCGCCCGGCGAGCGCCTGGTCCCCTCGTGGCGACGCCAGGTCGACGTCCACTGGCTCGACGAGTACCGCGGCTGGGTGATGGGCCTGGGCTTCGGTCTGCAGCTCGGGTTCGGCCTCGTCACGATCATCACGAGCGCGACGACGTATGGCGTCGTGCTGCTGGCCGCACTCTCCGGCGACCTGGGCGCGGGGCTGGCGATCGGGGCGGTGTTCGGGGTGGTCCGTGCGTTGCCGTCGCTGCTGATGGGTCGGGTGCGCGACCGATCGGCGCTGCACGCGGTCTTCATCCGTGTCGAGAACGGGGCCAAACCGGCACGGATCCTCGCTAGGGTGGCGCTCGGAGGCGCGGCCGCCGCACTGCTGGTCGCCGCAGTAGGGAGCTGAACGATGTCGGACCCGTACGGCCTGGCCGCCGACGCGCCGCGGGGGTGGCACGTGGCCGTGACCCGGCGCCCCGGTGGCACCGACCCCGCCCCCACGGCCCGCGGCCTGGCCCCTCAGGACGTCACCAGACCCGTCCTGCACGCCTGCACCCGAGCGATGCCGACGGCGCGAGGGGACTTCGGGACCGGCGTGGTCGACCTGCTCGGGCCGGACGACATCTTCGTGGCGCTCGTCGACTACGGCACCGAGGTCGCCGACCAGGGACTCTTCGAGAAGCAGGGGGTGCCGCGGCTCGCGCCCTCGCAGTTCGGGCCCAACCGCCTGCAGCGCCCGCTGCCCGGCCTGAGCGCGTCGCAGCACTTCTTCAGCTCCGGCGGCCGGGCGTTCTGCCTGTTCACCGTGCTCGGCAGCCATGCCCGACGGATGGCGTCGGTGCCCCGGGCGGTCACCCTGGTCAACTCGTTGCAGATCACCGACCGGGCCACGCTGGTCCGCCAGGGAGGCCGCCCGTGAGCACCCTCGACGACCTCAACGCCGGGCCCGGCGGCATCGCCGGGTTCGTCGGCACCCTGTCCCGGCGGATGCGCCCCGTCTCGCGGCGCGACCTCTTCGTCGGTGCCGCCGTCGCCGGCTCCGCGCTGGCCACCCGGCCGAAGGACTACGTGCTGCGGCCCCAGCCGGCGTACGCCACCATCTGCGGTCCCGGCAACACCGCGAGCAGCGGCTGGACCGTCTTCTGCTGCACGATCAACAAGGGGGTCAACGCCTGCCCACCCGGCAGCTTTGCCGCCGGCTGGTGGAAGGCCGCCGACTCCTCGTGGTGCGGCGCGGGCTACCGCTACATCGTCGACTGCAACGCCTCCTGCTCCACGTGCACCACCGGCTGCACCGACGGCATCTGTGACAGCAAGTGCTGGAGCTGCTCGTGCGGCACCGGGTCGAGCGCCACCTGCGACCAACGCCGGGTCTGCTGCAACGCCTTCCGCTACGGCCAGTGCAACACCCAGGTCAAGTGCAGCGGCGGTGTCCACTGCCGCGTCGTGAGCTGTGTCGCTCCCTACAAGTGGGAGGCCTGCACGACGACGTCCCTGCAGGACGACCGCACCAGCGAGCACAGCGCTCCCTGCCTGCCGAAGTGGGGGGCCATCTCCGCCAAGGAGCTGGCGATGGGTGCGCAGGGGTCGTTCCTCAAGGCCTCGCTCGGTCCGATCAAGGCCAACGGCGACAGCCGTGGCACCCGGGTCGACTACCAGGGCGGCTCCATCTACACCACGTCGGCGACCGGCACCCGCGCCGTCCCCAACAACATCAAGGGCGTCTGGACGGCGTTCGACGGCATCAACGGCCAGCTCGGGTACCCCACCAGCGACAAGATCGCCAACCGGGCCCAGGGCGGCTGGATCCAGACCTTCGAGGGCGGGGCGATCTGCGACTCGCCCAACACCACGACGCAGGTCGTCTGGGGCATCCGCTACCCCGTGTGGGTCAAGGAGGGGCGCGAGTCCGGCCGCCTCGGCTACCCCACCGCACCGAAGGTCGACGTGCTCGCCGGCACCGGCTGGATCCAGACCTTCCAGACCGGGGCCATCACCGACTCCACCTCGACGACCACCCAGTCGGTGTGGGGCATTCGCTGGGACGTATGGCGCCGCGAGGGCCGCGAGACCGGCCGGCTCGGCTTCCCACTCGGCCCGAAGGAGGACCTGGGCAGCGGGGCGTGGATCCAGCGGTTCCAGAAGGGCTCGATCATCGACTCCACGTCCACCACGACCCAGGCGGTCAGTGGCGTCATCCACACGGCGTGGGCGGCCGGTGGGCGCGAGAAGGGCTGGCTGCACTACCCCACGGGCGCCATGGGCACAGCGGCACGCGGCACCTTCCAGGTCTTCCAGGGCGGGGAGGTCTGGGCCCTCGGGACCGGACCCGGACGCCGGGTGCTCGGGTCGGTGCGCACGCAGTGGAAGGCCGAGGGTGGGGCGACCGGACCCTGGGGCTACCCGCTGTCCGACACGCGCCAGCTCGCCGACGGCCGGCTGACCTGCACGTTCGAGGGCGGGACCATCACCGTCTAGCGGACTTCCCGCGTCCCGTCGGGGAGCCGGCGGGTCACCATCGTGGCGTCCAGGCGTTCGAGCAGGGCGATCGCGACCCGGCGCGAGGTCTGCAGGGCGGCGGCCACCTCGCCGGGTCGGAACGGCTGGTCGAGGCGGCTCACCGCCTCGGCAGCCCGCTGTACGGCGCCTCCCGCGAGCACGAGGCCACCGACCCTCGTGACCTGTCCGTCCCGCTCCGCGCCGGCGAGCAGGTGCGCGGTGACCCCCCAGCTCCTCAGCTGCTCACGCGTGGGCGGGTCGAGGGGCTGGGCTGTCAGCCAGGCGACCAGCTGCTCCACGGACCCGCCGGTCCGCGCGTTGGCCCGCGGTTCGGTCCGCGGGTCGGCCCGCGGGTCGGGGCGCGGGTCGTCGGCCTCCGGGGGCGGGGGGGCCGCCGTGTTGGCCGCCGTGTTGGCCGCCGGGGTCTGGCTGCGGGTGGCCCGGCGACGGGGCGGGTCGAGTGCGACGACCTCGATGCCTGCCCGCACCTCGTGGCGGCCCGGGTCGCGCAGTACGCCTCGGTCACCGACGGCCAGCGGCAGCGGCGTGCGCAGGCGGAGCCGCACCGTGCCGTCGGGCAGGACGTGGACGTGTGCGGTGACGGCTGCGGTGCCGATGTGCAGGACCAGCTGGCGCGGGAGCGGCCTCGCTGCCGGCGGCGGCGCCGCAGGGCGCGACCCTGGTGGCCCCGGTGGGCCGTCGCGCAACCAGGGCTGGCACGTGGTCACGTCCACGACGGCTGCCGGTGCGGGCAGTCGGGGGTCGAGCAACGCGTCCCCGCGGGCGACGTCACCGAGGTCGACCCCACGCAGGTTCACCGCGACCCGGGCGGGGCCCCGCACCTCGTGGACCGCCTGGTCGCTGCTCTGCAGCCCCCGCACCCGCACCCGGGTGCCGCGCAGCACCAGCTCGTCCTCGACCCGCAGCCTTCCCGCGGTCAGGGTGCCGGTGACGACGGTGCCCGCACCCCGGACCGTGAACGCCCGGTCGAGCCACAACCGCACCCCTGCGGACGAGTCGGCGCACGGGTCGGTGGCGTCGGCCGACGGGCCGGCGGAGTCGGCGGAGGGGTCGGCGGACGGGTCGGCGGTCGCCCCGGCGGGGTCGAGGGTGAGGGCGAGCCTGCGCAGGGCCGCTCGCAACCGGGGTAGCCCCTCGCCGCTGCGACCCGACACCCGGACGGCCTCCCGCGCCGAGAGCCCCAGCGCACCCAGGTGGTCGGCCGCGTCCACCGTCACCGCCCGGGCGGTCGCGGGTTCGACGAGGTCGCAGCGCGTGATGACGAGCAGCACCTCGCGCAGGCCGAGCGCGGCGATGGCGCGGGCGTGCTCCTCGGACTGCCGCGCCCATCCCGCGTCGGCCGCGACGACGAACATGACCCCGGCCACGGGGCCGAGCCCGGCGAGCATGTTGGCGGCGAACCGCTCGTGCCCCGGCACGTCGACCAGCGACAGGTGGACACCGTCGAGGTCGGTCCACGCGTACCCGAGGTCGATGGTCAGGCCGCGCGCACGCTCCTGCGCCCAGCGGTCGGGCTCGGTGCCGGTGAGCAGCCGGACCAGCGTGGACTTGCCGTGGTCGACGTGACCGGCGGTGGCGACGACCGCCATCTACGTCGGGAGCCCGGGCGCCGCGGACGCAGCGAGGCTGCGCGGGTCGCCGGCACGTCGGATCGCCTCGGCCACCTCCGCGTCCCGGTCGGCGGGGACGCAACGCAGGTCGACCAGACAGCGCCCTCGGTCCAACCGGGCCAGCACAGGGCGTTCGAGACCTCGCAAGGCGGCGGCATACGGCTCGGGGAGGGTGACGGCCCACCCCGGCAGGGGTCGTCCCGGTGCGCCACCGCCGCCGACGACGCCGTCCGCGGCCACCACCTCGACGAGGTGGTGCGGATCGGTCGTGGCAACGGCTGGCGCCACCGACTCCGCGAGTCGCACGCAGCGAACGCGGAGCTCGTCGGGATCGGCCTCGAGCGCCTCCAGGACAGGCGCGCGCGGGCCCCGAAGGGTGGCCTCGAGGCCGGCGAGCGTGGTCTTGTCCGCGCGCAGGGCCCGGGCCAGGGGGTGGCGCCGCAGTCGATCCACGACCTCGGCCGCGCCGAGGACGAGCCCGGCCTGCGGGCCACCGAGCAGCTTGTCGCCGCTGCAGGTGACGACCGAGGCGCCGGCCGTCAGCGACGTGGTGGCATCGGGCTCGTCGGGGAGCAGGGGGTGCGGGTGGAGCAGGCCGCTGCCGATGTCGTGGATCACCGGCACCCCGAGACCGGCGAGCTCGCCGACCCCCACCGAGGCGGTGAACCCCTCGACCCGGAAGTTGCTCGGGTGGACGACGAGGATGCAACCGGTGTCGGGGCCGACGGCGCGTTCGTAGTCGGCGAGGGTCGTGCGGTTCGTGGTGCCCACCTCGCGCAGGCGGGCGCCGGTGCTCTCGATGAGGTCCGTCAGGCGGAACCCGTCGCCGATCTCCACCATTTGCCCGCGGCTGACGACGACCTCACGCCCTGCGGCCAGCGCCGTGGTCGCCAGGACGAGCGCGGCCGCCCCGTTGTTGACCACGAGCGCACCGCCCGCCTGCGGCACCGCATCGAGGAGGGCGGCCAGGGTGCCGCGTCCCCGTTTCGAACGGGCGCCGGTCGCCAGGTCGAGCTCGACGTCGACCGTGCCCGCGGCCGCGACGATGGCCTCGACGGCGGCCTCCGACAGCGGGGCGCGACCGAGGTTGGTGTGGACCACGACGCCGGTGGCGTTGAGCACCGGCGTGAGGGTGGTGGCGCGGGTGGGCAGTGCCGCCAGGACCGTCGCGACCACCTCGTCCGGGCGTATCGCGCCGGAGCGCACCAGGTCTTGTGCGCCGGTCACAGCGACCCGGACCGTCTTCCGGCCGAGACGTGAGATCGCTTGCGCCACAGCAGGATCCGCCAGCACGGAGTCGGTGCGAGGAACGAGGCGACGCACGTCGTCCTGGTGCGGCTGCGGCATACGTCCTCCTGTCGTGGCGGAGGCGGACGGGAATCGAACCCGCCAAGCCGAGCTGCTCGGCTTCACCGGTTTTGAAGACCGGGAGGGCCACCAGGCACCTGTACGCCTCCGTTGGCGAGGCTAGCGTAGGCGCGGTGAGCACCCAGGAGACGACCGTCCGGCTGACCCAGTACGCCGCCGGGGGCGGGTGCGCGTGCAAGATCCCGCCGGGCGAGCTCGAGGAGGTCGTCCGCGGGCTCGTGGGGAGTGCGCCCGAGGGCAGCGGTGACGGCGACCTGCTCGTGGGGCTCGACGACGGCGACGACGCGGCGGTGCTGCGGATCGACAGCGGCACCGCGGTGATCAGCACGGCCGACTTCTTCACGCCCGTGGTCGACGACGCCTACGACTTCGGGCGCATCGTCGCGGCGAACGCCCTCTCGGACGTGTACGCGATGGGCGGTCGGCCGGTGCTGGCCGTCAACCTCGTGGGCTGGCCGCGTTCGGTGCTGCCGCTGGAGCTGCTGCGCGAGGTGCTGCGTGGCGGCCTCGACGTGGCACGGTCGGCCGGTTGTGCGGTCGCCGGGGGGCACAGCATCGACGACCCCGAGCCGAAGTACGGGATGGCCGTCACCGGGCTGGCCGACCCGAACCTGCTGTTGCGCAACGATGCCGCGGTCGCCGGCCTGCCCATCAGCCTGACCAAGCCGATCGGGGTGGGGGTGCTCAACAACCGCCACAAGTCGACGGGTGAGGTGTTCCCCCAGGCTGTCTCGTCGATGGTCGCGCTCAACGACGTCGCCGCCGCTGCCGCCGTCGCGGGTGGGGCGCGGGCGGCGACGGACGTGACCGGGTTCGGGCTGCTGGGTCACCTGTGGAAGCTGCTGCGCGCGTCCGGGGTCGGCGCGGTGCTCGAGGCGTCGGCGGTGCCGGTCCTCGACGGGGCGTGGGAGTCGTTGCGTGCCGGGTTCGTCAGCGGTGGGACGCGGCGCAACCTGGACTGGGTGCGCCCCCACCTCGACTCCGGCGTCTCCGAGGAGGTGCTGCTCATGCTCGCCGACGCCCAGACCAGTGGCGGGCTGCTGGTGGTCGGCGAGGTGCCCGGTGCACCCGTGATCGGCCACACCGTCGCGGGTCCGGCTCGCCTGCGCATCGCCTGACGCGCCGTCCGCCGCCACCCCCGGGGCGACTTCGCGCACCTCTGGCCGACCCCGCGCACCTGCCGAGTACGCGCAGTCGCTCCGCGGTGCCCGAGGTCTTGCCGTGGCGGCTGTCTGACGCAGGAGCGGATCTCGTCCGGGAGGCGGACCCGAGGTCCGTGCCCGCCGCAGTAGTGTGGCCGCACCCCGCACGAACGCCCCCGACGTGTCCGGAGACCGCCATGCCCAGCTTCGCGCACACCCTGTCCGTCAGCGCCGCCCCGTCGGTGATCTTCGGGATCGTCGACGACCTGACCCTGACACCGCAGTGGCTGTCGAGGTGCACCGGCATCGACAAGCTCGACGACGGGCCCAACGACATCGGCACCCGCCTGAAGTACCACTACAACGACGGCCGGCGGACCGGCTCGATGGACGGCGAGGTCATCGCCCGCGAGCCCGACCGGCACTTCGCGATGAAGTTCAGCGACAAGATGATGGACGTGACGGTGGACTTCGTGGCTGCCTCCGACGGGGTGGGGACGACCCTGACGCACTCGATCGACATCGGCACCAAGGGATTCGGGAAGCTGTTCACGCCCCTGATCCGGCGCGACCTGCCCAAGCAGACCATGGCGGCGATGACCAAGCTCAAGACGATGGCCGAGGCCCGCGCCACCCGGTGACGAGCGCCATCGTGCCCGGTGACGTCAATGGGCCCCACGCGATCCGCGTCGGGGGCGCGAGGTGACGCTGCCGGTGCCGGAGGAGGCGCGCTGGCGGGTATGGGCCGCTCGCGTGGCCGTGGTGGTGGCGGGAGTCGTCGTCGCGGTCGCCCTGCTGAAGCTGTGGGCCTTTGCCAACACCGACAACCCGGACGTCATCGAGAACTCCCTCATCACCCGGACCGTGGCCGTCGCCTGCGCGACCATGCGTGACTCGGTGTCCGCCGCCGCACGGCCCACGTCCGCACCGCGCAACCAGCGGGTCGGCGCAGTGAACGCCCAGAACGACGCGGTCGTCGACATGCTGACCCAGGTGCGTTCGCTGGGGCCCACGGTGCTCGACGCCGACCAGCCGACAGCCCGGTGGATCGAGGACTGGGAGCGGCTGGTGACGGCCCGCGATGCGTACGCGCGGTCACTGGCATCGGGCAAACCCAAGCCGTTGCAGCTCCCGGTGGTCGACGGCCAGCCGTTGGTCGACCGCCTCAACGACGTCGGCGTGAGCTGTCGCGTCCCCCTGGCCCTCCTCGCGCCCTGACCTGGCGACCGACACGAGGCGTCGGCGGCGTCGAGCCCTGTGACTGCCCAGGACCCGATCAACAAGCCGACCCCAAGGTTCTCCCAAGGTGTCAGGTGGACTCTTTGGCCGGGGAGGGTGGCGATGACGCCGCCCCGAGGGGAGAGTCATGAAGAGGACACCACTGGCCGTCGCCGCGCTCCTGGGTCTGCTGCTCAGCGCCTGCGGTGACGCGACCCATACCGGTCACGCAGCAGTCGACGCCGCCCCTGCGGCCTCCGGCCCGGGGCAGGTGCGCACGTACTACATCGCTGCCGACGAGGTGCTGTGGGACTACGCGCCGAGCGGGCGGAACGACATCACCGGCGAACCCTTCACCGAGGACGAGAACGTCTTCGTCGCCAACGGCCCCACGCGGATCGGTCACGTCTACCGCAAGTCGCTGTACCGCGCCTATACCGACGCCACCTTCTCGACCAAGGTCAAGGCCCCCACGAGCTGCCCCGCAGGGGTCAAGCCCTGTGACGACACCCTGGGAATGATGGGTCCGGTCATCCGAGGCGTGGTCGGCGACACCATCAAGGTGGTCTTCAAGAACAACACCACGTTCCCTGCATCGGTCCACCCCCACGGCGTCTTCTACGCCAAGAACGCCGAGGGGGCGCCCTACGCCGACGGGACCAGCGGCGCCGACAAGGCTGACGACGCGGTCAGGCCCGGGCAGACCCACACGTACACCTGGGAGGTCCCGGAGCGCGCCGGCCCCGGACCGATGGACGGCTCCTCGGTGATGTGGATGTACCACTCCCACACCGACGAGGTCGCCGACACCAACGCCGGCTTGGTCGGGCCCCTGGTGATCACGGCCCGTGGCAAGGCCGACCCGAAGACCGCGACGCCGCTGGACGTCGACCGCGAGATCTTCTCCTACTTCACCGTCGAGAACGAAGGAGCCAGCCTGCACCTGGATCGGAACCTCGCGGAGCTGGCAAAGGCGCCCCACCGGGTTGCTGCCCGTGACGAGGAGGGGTTCGAGGAGAGCAACCTCATGCACACCATGAACGGCTACGTCTACGGCAACGGACCCGTGCCGGTCATGAAGGTGGGTCAGCGGGTGCGGTGGTACACCTACACCCTGGGCACCGAGGTCGACCTGCACACGCCGCACTGGCACGGGAACACCGTGACCAGCAACGGGATGCGCTCGGACATGATCCAACTGCTGCCGGGGATGATGATGGTCTCAGACATGGTGCCGGACGACCCGGGCACCTGGCTGTTCCACTGCCACGTCAACGACCACATCGCCGCGGGAATGCTCTCGAGGTACCAGGTCATCAAGTGAGCCGGTCCGGCCGGCAGGAAGCCGGTGAAACGAGGGTCAAGAACGGCCACGTGTGAGGATCGGCGCGGGGAGATCGCGGCAGAACGATGTGTTGGGGGCTGGGGGCAGTGGGCAAGCATGTGATAGAGCAGAGGTGATTGGTTTTAGGAGATTGCGTTGGGTGCGATAGTCGCTCTCGCGGCTCTCGTTGCAGCGCGCCATACGCCGAGTGGTATCCACATAGCTGCACAAGCGCACGACACAAAAGCAATTGCTACGACCTGGTCCATGGCGCGCTGCTTCTACAGTGGGGGCATGCGGCCATATGGTCAAATCGCATCGCAAGGCTACGACACGCTTTAGCGAAGTCGAGACGCAGCGGTCAGGGGTCGGAATAGCGGGTCCGAGACCGGGACGTGATCCATTTGTTCGGTACGGGTGAGCGTCATGCCAACCTCAATGGTTGGTGAGCGGCATACTGTCTGCGGCTGATGTCGCACGGTGGGAGTTGTGGCGTGCCCCAGGAGGCTGAATCCTTGTTGATCACGCATATCGCTGGTCCGCCGATGGTGCGGGCAGTGATAACTCAGGCGCCGTTCAGTCGGCCGTGTCACTCGTGGGTTTCTGCAGCACGGAATCTGTTGCCATGACGGATGCAGGCGCGACGCGTCCCTCGATCACAGCGGCTACCCGTCGTAACGATCGACAACGCGGCCACTCAAGCGCCTTGGTGGATCTGCTGGGAGGATCGTCGGGCGAGCGCAGTACCGGGGATGATTTCACGATCTTTGCAGCGATGCCGTTCGATCCAACATTCGACGACGTCTTCTATGTGGCCATCGAGGCTGCGGCTCGCTCGTCGGGTGGTCGGGCGTCGTGTGGACCAGGTGATGCATGGGGATGACGCTGTCCTCGCCACGAAACGAGAGATCGAACGGTGCCGTGTTGTCGTGGCCGATCTCTCGACCAACGAGCGGATGTCCTGTATAAACTCGGGATGGCACACGCTTTGGGTAAACCCACCGTGCAGATCTGTCGCTGAGCTTAGACGACTTGCCCTTCATGGTACGCAACCGGGAGACACTGCTATATCAAGAGGGCGGCACATACCTGCTGGGGCAGCAACTAGGCGTGTACCTACGGCACATACTGGCGACCTCTAGGCGCCGTTCTCCGATCTCTGGACCTTAGCACAACGTCCTGATATAACGAAAAGGTCTGCACGTGGGGGTCGTTTTGACATAGCCGCCGATACTAGAGATCTATGTGGTCTGGCAACAGGCTGATGACGTCGGCGAATGGTGGCAAAGACCTTGTACGAGCACTACCACGGACCCTCCTACGCGGGTCTGGCTGGAGGGGCGGTCGAGGTGTATTCACGCAGTGGTGGATGGGAATCCCCGACCAGCGCGCCCCGACCTTTGCCGTACATGGCGAAGCTACCGCGGGACTGCCGGCCCACAGTACACCGCCGTCGTGCCCATTCTGGGAACTGCACTGGCACGCGCTTTGCGGACGACGACTCATGGCGTAGCTAAGTCACCGACTAGTACAAAGCCGACCACAAGATGCAGGACCACGACGGTGATCGAACTGGCGCCGTCGGCGTCTACCCGGTGAGAGATCTGGACTCAGGTCCTTTGGGTGCCGACTTCGAGAGGGTGACAGAACGGGTGCAGGGGCTGCACGGAAAGGCTGAGGACCAGCCGGGACTGCTAGCGCGGGATCAGGCGCAGGCCATCGTTCAAGACCTCCACCGGCACGACACAGGAGGTGGTAACGACGAACGATCCGCTCAGGAGCGCCGCATCAGCGTCTTCGTGAGCCACACGAAGCACGACGGTGCGGACGGAGTAGATGGTCGCAAAATGCTGGAAACCGTTCGTGAGGTGCTTCGCAACACGCGCTCGATGAGTTCTTCGACCTACACGACATCCAGACCGGCCAGGACTGGGCGGTAACGCTACACCGCGAGGCGGCCAGAAGTGCTCTGCTCATGGTGCGCACCGACCGCTACTAGAGACGGGAGAGGACACAGCGCGAGGTGCTGATAGCCAAGCGAGAGGACGTCCCGTAGTGACGTTGTACGCGGTTGCTGGGGAGGAGAACCGTGGGTCCTTCCTCATGGATCACCTCCCGGTCATCGCGTGTCATCCCGGTGAACGACATGCCGCCGTCGAGCGGGCGCTGAACCGGTTGGTCGACGAATCGCTCAAGGGATGCTTGTGGCGCGAGCAGTCCGTGTACCTGCGTGAGCACGGCTTCGACTGGCTGCCCGCCCATGCTCCAGAGCCGGTCACCCTCCTTGCATGGCTCGAGTCACGCGGGACGACGGCCAACGATCCTCAGCACCTCTGGATACTGCACCGGACCCGCCGCTCGGGCCCCCAGAGCAACAGGTCCTTGCTGATCTGTGCAAGATCGCCGGCTATACGCGGGATGTCGACGTGCTGACACCTCGCATCTTCGCCAGTCGCGGCGGTCAAAGGGCGCAGTCGTGAGCACGTCTCCTTCTCTCGCCCAACGAGACGCTGCAGCGGGAGTTCGAGTCGGCATCTCCGTGTCGGACAGCACGGACCTCGAGCGCATGGGTCTCTCTGCGCGTCACTGTGACCTCGCCGTGGCCGAGCTCGCCGAGCGGTCCTGATCGCGGGGGGAGCGTTGGTCTACGGGGGTCGGATTCAGCCAAAGGCTTCACGCAGGTTCTCATGGAAGAGGTGAACAAGTTCGCAGGCAGGCTAGATGCTCTGACCATCTGCCTGGCTGCGAGTGAGCACCGAACGTTGTCCGATGAAGCGTTGGGAAGGTTCCGCAAGGGCCTTGGCCTCACAGCTCGGGTCGTGTGTCTCGATGAGGTCGGGGAGGTGGTCGACGGGGGGAATCGTCGACCCGATACCTCCGAGGCGGACAGGTCCCGCGGGCTGACGGCAATGCGCCGCTACGTCACGGCCATCACGGACGCTCGAGTGATCGTTGGTGGAAAGCTCATCGGGTATCAGGGGACGATGCCGGGAGTCGTTGAGGAGGCAATACTTTCCATCCGCTCACAGCAACCGCTCTTCGTCGCAGGCGGGTTCGGGGGCGCTTCGTTGGCAGTCGCTCGCGTCATGAGCCTTGAGCCAGTGAACTGGGCGCCGGCGACGCTACCTGCGCGCGACGACAGATCGTCGATCGCCTTGGAAAGGCTCGCAACGGCCATCAAGGAGTTTCCCCCGGTGAGTACTGGTCTCACCAAGATGCAAGAGGAGCAATTGGCATCCACGCATCGCCCTGGGGACATCGCGAGCTTGGTAGTTCAAGGACTGGCGCGCTCCAGGAGACCGGGATGACGGAGTTTCCCTACCGTTCAGTCGCCCGAACTCACGAGAGTTCCGTGGTCCTCTCCGGAGCTGCCGTCGTTGAGTGTCGCAGGGAACGCCCATGAGTCACACGACGAGTCGGGCACGAGGGGAGTACCGGCTGGTCATGCTTCACGTCGACCAGCACGAGCTTGCGGATGAGTTGGCGGACAGCGTCCGCAGCCGGGTACGAGACCTACTCGGCACCGATGACTGCCTCATCGTCACTGACTCCATCGTCCCGGAAGTGCTGCCGTCTGAAGACATTCCAACGTTGGCGGTTTTCATCGCCAGCCAGGCCGCTCGCTCCAACATGATGATCATCGACAGGCTACGGGTCGCTCGCGATCGGTTGATCGCCGTCCTTCCCGTCTACGACGATGGTGACCGATTCGAGAGCGTTGCACCGACATCGCGCGCCCACTCAACGCCATGGCATTGAGCGAGCGATTTCGCGTCGTCGAGGAGATCCTGCGACAGCTTGCCATCACAGAGTCAGAGCGACGCTTGTTCTTGTCCTACCGACGACAAGATGTCGAGCATCTCGCGGAACAGTTGCGTCATGGCCTCATCGACCACAGCTTCGACGTCTTCATGGATCGCTTCACCATCAAGCCGGCCGAGGATTTTCAGATCCGCTTGGACATCGAATTGGCAGACAAGGCCTTCGTGCTCCTCATCGAGAGCCGTACGGCCAAGGAATCGGAGTGGATCGATCACGAGGTCAGTTTTGCCAACAACCATGGCCTGGCCATCCTTCCGCTGTCGATGCCATCCCTCACGGAGGCGCAGAGGTTCCCTGTTGTTGCAAGTGCCGAGCGGTACGAACTCGAGTTGAGGGACTTCGAAGCAGACACAGGCCGGTTGGCTGCTGAGCCGCTCGGGCGTGTGTTGGAGGAGGCCGAGCTGAGACATGCGACAGCCCTGCGTCTACGGCGTGACAATCTCGTCGACAGCACTCATGCCTACCTGCGGTCTGCGGGTTTCGAGGTGCAGCCTCTCTCGCAGTGGAGCCTTCTCGCTCAGCACAGCGATGGTCGGCGTAGCGTGTTTCTCGTGACTCCGCGCCGACCCATCGTCGCCGATCTCCGTGAGCTGGACGACTTGTGTTCCAGAGTAGAAGCGGAAGGAGCCCCACCCGGCGTGCTTGTGCACAACACCGCGGCAAGGGACGCCGCGGCTGCGGCATTGCTCACGTGGGCGGCGGCGCATCGTCCCTTGCGAGTAGCCAGCCTGCTCGAGCTCGAGGCATCGTTGGGCCATGGTTGAGATAAGCGCCAAGGACGAACCCGCCGACACCCGCAGGTTTCTCCTATCGGCCAGTGTTCCTACCGACGACGACAGGGGTCGGCGGTTCGGTCCGTTCAGTAGTCGTGACGTCACGGCAGCTGCTTCCGCGGTTGCGCGGGAGGTGCTCCATCGCGGCGACGTCCTGGTCTTCGGGGGTCACCCGTCGATCACTCCGATGGTTCTTCTCGCCGCCGCCGAACTAGGGGTCCGCGATCAGGTGGTCATCTACCAGTCGGGGTACTTCTCGGAAGAGATCACATCCGAGGTCTATCGGCTCGTTGCCGACGACTACGGTCGCATGATCACGGTTGATGCAGTCGGTGGGCCTGATCCGAGATCCGCCCGCACCGCCTCACTCGCGCGGATGCGGTCTCGCATGTTGTCAGAGCCATTGGCCGGGGCATTCTTCATCGGCGGCATGGAGGGGATCGCTGATGAGAGCATGGAGTTCCGTGAACGACATCCTTCACAGCCGGCGTTCTTCTTCGCTACTCCGGGTGGGAATGCAGCGAAGATCGCCGCACACGCGAAGCACCGGATCGACGGGCACTCAGAGCTTCTGGCCCCAGAGGCTGTGTTCGGTCCCGGTGACTACTCCGTCGAGGGGCGCGCCTACCTGGCCATTGCGGCCCAACTGGTGGCGGGAGTTTGAACCCCGAGGCAGCGTTCGGCTCGGTCTTCAAGTCGACGAGGCCCCTGTTGGCCCGCCCATCCCGTGTGCGAAGGAGTCAGCGTATGAAAAGCGGCAAGCCCAATGTTGAACATCTCCAGATGATCCAGTCAGTGATCAGCCGTCTGGCCGGCAACAGTTTTCTTCTCAAGGGATGGGCGGTGACGCTGGCAGCGGCCCTCAGCGCCATATCGAGAGCGGATGCACATGCGGTCTACGCCTGGGTAGCCGCTGGCGTTCTCGTCACCTTCTGCGCCTTGGACAGTGCCTACCTGGCCCAGGAACGCGTCTATCGAAACTTGTTTCGCGCCGCCGTCAACGGTGAGGTTGAGCCTTTCACGATGGCCGCGTCGAAAGTCACGTGCGCTCTCTGGTTCACAGCTTTCAGGAGCTGGTCCGTATGGCCCCTGTATCTGACGCTCGGCGCTGGTTCTGTCGTGGTCGCCCTCTCTTCCCCTTGACGACGAAGCCGCGGTGGGACGAGTCTGAACCTGACATTCTTCTCGCTGGGGGGACGCGATGGCCATTCCTGTGTTCTTGAGTCGGGCAACTCCACGGCCCGGACCCCAGGCCAACTTCGTCAAGGCTGTATGTGCCTACCTGCAGGGTCGCGGCCTGTCCCCGAGGACTGTCGGGGACACAGACTTCGGGATGTACGGACTCGAAGCCGTGCGCGGACTCGTGCGCCAGTCCAATGGCCTTGTCAGCATCGCGTTCCAGCGGACGGAGCTGCATAAGCGCGAATATGTGCCGGCCTCGAGGGGCCAGAACATAGGGGCTCAAGGCGAGTCAGTGGAGGCGCGATGGCTGACCACCCCTTGGTGTCACATGGAGACGGCCATGGCCTTCCAGATCGGTCTACTCATCCTGCTACTCGTTCAAGAAGGCGTTCACCAGGATGGAGCGCTCGAGAAGGGTGTCTTAGGGCAGTACTCACCGACATTTGCCCTCTCTGAGAATGCGGATCACGCCATCGACCTGGAGTCGGCGTTCGCGAACAACGCTGAAAAGTGGCGACAACTCGTTGGCACATGGGAGGGCCAAGTAAGAGAGGTCGTGACCCGTAGGGCCCGGCCCGAAGCCCTATACAGCTCCCCGTACTGATGCGTTGCTACGGGGGGCTTCACGGTGACTAGGCCGTTGTGTTTCGTCCTTATGCTCTATCACGTGACGCGAGACAATGACGGGCAAATCATTGACTTCGCGGCTGTCTACGATCGCCTGATTGCGCCATCCATCGTCGCGGCGGGGATGACCCCATTGCGAGCTGACGAGGATCCGCAGAGCCGCGGAGTATTCCAGAAGTCGATGTTCGAACGGCTCGTCCTGTGCGAATTCGCAGTCGGCGACCTCTCGAGCGGAAACCCGAATGTCTACTACGAGCTGGGCGTCCGTCATGCGCTGAGGCCTTACAGCACCATCTTGCTGTTCCGGGACGGGTTCGACCTCCCGTTGGACATCGCCCACGACGCTGCGCTGAAGTATGGGGTCAACGCCGAGGGCAAACCCCTACGACTGGACGCGACGAGGGAAAAGTTGATCTCACGGCTGCGCAGTGCGAGGGACGCCGAGATTGACAGTCCGGTGTACCAACTCGTCACGGGGCTTCCGGTGCCCGAACTCGACGACGAGAGGATCGACAGTTTTCGTCAGCACGCCGAGCGGGACGAGCAGATGCGACAGCGACTTGAGGACGCGGCACGGGAGGGTCTACAACCGCTTCGGACGGTAGAGGCGACGCTGGGACCCCTGTCTGATCTGGAACTGCGCACGGCGATGTCGTTGCTGGTGGCCTATCGCTCCGCCTCTGCCTACGAAGATCTAGTTCGCGTCATCGAGGGGCTCGCCAAGCTTGTCGCGCGTAGAGCTGGTGCGCAGCAGTACGCGTGGGCGCTCAATCGTTGTGGTCGAGACCGACAGGCCGGCGGGTAGCGACCGACCTGGCGACGTCTCGACCAAGCAGTGAGACCTACGGATTGCTGGGCCGGATCTACAAGGACCGTTGGGATCGAGAAGCCTCTGAATCCCGTCGCCGGGGACTCCTGGGCCGCGCAATCGAGGTATACCTCAAGGGCTTCGAGACTGACTGGCGGGACTCGTACCCCGGTCTGAATGCGATCACATTGATGGCACTGCGCACTCCGCCCGATCCCCGCCTCGAGCACCTTCTGCCCATCGTCGCCTATGCACGAGATCGTCGACTGGCGCGCACTGATCGGGAGCCGGACTACTGGGATCACGCGACCGACCTCGGACTCGCGGTCCTCTCCCGCGACAAGGCTGGCGCACGGCACGCGAGCGAGCGTGCGCTTGCCCTCACCCAAGACAGGTTCGAGCGGAGACGACCGCGCGCGACCTCGGCTGGGTGGCAGACGCACGGGCTGCCAACGGCGAAGACGTCGAGTGGGTGCGTGAAATCATTCGTGAGTTGAACGACGTCGACCCGCTGTGAGCGCGGGGACTGGGCTCGCGACGTGTCCACTCGACACGAGCGCGAAGGCCCCCAGGCCTATGCCGCTCGTGCGCGATTTCGAAGGCGTGAACCCCAGCTCACGTAGGTCGATGGAAGCCGCTACTCGCCACCGCAGGCCAGCGGGTGTTGAACGGCCTCCAGGTGCCAAATGCATCGCTGGAGTCTCAGTGACGTGACCCTTCACCGAGCAGTTGCGCGCGGCGGCCGTACCTCGACGTGGCGCTCGACGACCTCGATCGCTGCTAGACCAGAGGTGGCTGCCCGCTTCTGTTCCCAAGCCCGGTGCCGGCCTGCCTGCCCGCACCACTTCGGCACTCGTCCCTGAGCCGAGTCAGAACGGGCGGTACACGTCGCGTCGGTGTTCGATCCGGAGGACGACCACCTCACGCTGAGCGTCGTTGATCCGGTGGAGGACCCGGTAGTCCCTCGTCGCGCGGACCAGATCCCGGCCACGTCGCACGCAGCGCATTGCCGACCCGATGGGGGCTGCCGACCAGGGCCGTGGTGAGGAACTCGATGACCGCAACCGCGACGGGCTCGGGCAGCTTGTCGCGCACAGCCCGCGTGGCGGGCGGAGTGGGACGAGTTCGTATGGCTCCGGCTCCGCTCACCGAAGCTGCCGCACCGCGTCCATCCCACGGACCACGTCGCCTCGCGCGTATGCGGCGTCGGCCTCGCGGATGTCGGCCAGTGCCTCCGGATCGCCGAGGACGTCGAGGGTCTCCTCCAACTGGGCCAGGTCCTCGGGGCTGATCAGGACGGCGGCGGCGTGACCGTTGCGGGTCACGATGACCCGTTCGTGCTGAACTCGACCCGGTCGACCACCTCGCTGAAGTGGTCGCGGACGGCGCGAAGAGGTTCGGTGCTCATGGCCACAATTGTGGCTTCTTGGTTCAGGGACGCAACGTCCCGTTGCGCGAGCATCCTTGCTGATGCTCTTCGTCCCTTGCCGAGCCGATGGTGCCCTCTCAGCGCGGTTGTCCTGTGAGGGCCGATGGACCTCGGGAAGGGAGAGCGGACATCCACGACGAGGGAGTCCGCCTGCGAGGAGCAGGCCAGGGCGGGCGCGAGTGCCGGAGAGGCGTGGCACGACTCCGGCCTGGTCTTCACCACCAGTCATGGCACCTCAGTCGATCCGCGCCACTTCCACCGCCTTTTCAAAGAGCGCGCCGCGCTGGCCGGCGTCCCGGTCCTCTCGACCAGGCGAACCTGCGCCTCACTGCTCCGCGAGCCCGACGTACACCCCCGCGCGACGATGCAGATCCTGAGGCTCAGCGAGATCGCGGTGACGATGGACATCTACGCCCAGGTCGCGCCGGCCAGCACGCAGGGCTGCACTCGCTCGCGTGGGCAAGGCGTTCGTGACTGGCGGAGACCGACGAGTCAGCGACCGCGCTGCTGCACTTTGCTGCTGCACGGACTGGAAACTCTTCCCGGATTGGAAAGGGCTCTGACCTGTGGTGGAGCCAAGGGGACTCGAACCCCTAACCCCCTGCTTGCAAAGCAGGTGCGCTACCAATTGCGCCATGGCCCCCGACGTGCGGGATGTGACTACGAGGGTGAGTCCGTCGCCTCGGCCCAGAGGTCCTTCTCGGCCTGCTGGTCCTTGAGCTTCTTCTGCACCGCGGCAGCCCCGATGACGGTCGCAATGAGGAGCAGGATCTTCTTCATCGGCGGTTGCCTTCCCTCGCAGAGCAAACCGGCGGGGATCGGGATTGGTGGGCCTAACAGGACTTGAACCTGTGGCCTCTTCCTTATCAGGGAAGCGCTCTAACCGTCTGAGCTATAGGCCCGTGAGCCCAATCTCCGCTGCGCCACGGAGGGTGGCGCGAGGCACGAGGTTACATGACAGGGGTCCCCCCCACCAAAACGGTTCCCGCCGACCCGGTGGCCGCGCCGAACCGGTGCCCCGACACGGGCAAAGCGGGGGTTGTTCGGCGAAACCAGGACGGAGAAGTCCTGTGTTGCCGCGCAACCCCCGCTTTGCGGGGAGGGACCGGGGAAGCGACAGCAGGTATGCCGCGGAGCCGGCTCTCAGTCGTCGGTGAGGGTCAGCTGCAGGCCGCCCACCAGGGCCGAGCAGATGTTGTAGAGGAACGCTCCGAGCGTGCTCAGGGCGGTCAGCAGGATGACGTCGATGACCCCGATGACGATCGACAGCGACAGCACCCGGCCGAACCCGAGGAAGTCCATGATGTCGAACGGGTTCTGGGCGTCGTTGAAGATCGTCCCGACCAGGCGGTTGACCTCGGAGAAGACACCCATGCCCGACAGGATCATCCAGAGCACCGCGACCATGACGACGCCGGCGATGCCGAGGGCGACCGAGATGAGGAACGACATCTTCATCGCCGACCAGGGGTCGACCCGCGAGACGGTCAGCTTGACGCGTCGGGCGCGGGCGACGCCGGCCGTCGTGGCGCCGGCCCCGGGACGGGCCGAGGTGCCCGCCCGGGAAGCGCCGGCAGCGTCGACGTTCCTGTTCATCGCACCCGACTCCTGCCCCCCGGGGCGGGAGGGACTCGTCTGGCCTGCCGTGCTCACTCGTTACCTCCGCTGGCGTCTGTCCCGGTCGTCTCGGGGGCGTCCGGTGTCTCGTCGACACCTTCGGCAGCCACTGGCGCGACCTGCTCGTTCCCCGACGACGGTACGGCATCGGTGGTCGCGGGGTCGCCCACCGCACCCGGCGTGACCAGATCGGCATCGACCTCGTCGACGGTGCGCTCGGGGTTGCGTGC
The DNA here is from genome assembly GCA_963731235.1 of uncultured Actinomycetota bacterium. GTDB lineage: Bacteria > Actinomycetota > Actinomycetes > Actinomycetales > Dermatophilaceae > Pedococcus. Next base: position 779,155 of record CAVSUT010000019.1, read on the forward strand.
CACGGCCACGACCGAGTCGCTGTTGCCCGGGCTGGCGAACTTCATGCCCTGGGTGTTGCGCCCACGACGGGTGACCGGGCCGACCGGCATACGGACGATGTTGCCCTTGCCCATGATGACCAGGACCTCGTCGTCCTCGCTCACCGTGAGGGCGCCGACCAGGTCGCCGTTGCGCTCGGTGATCTTCGCGACGGCGACACCGAGGCCGCCACGGCCCTTGGCGTTCCAGTCCGAGGACGGGCTGCGCTTGGCCATGCCGTTCTCGAACACCACGAACACGTCCGGGTCCTCGCCCTCGTGGACGACGCTGAGCGACAGCAGCGAGTCGTCGCCGCGGAACCGCATCCCGGTCACCCCGCTGGTGGCGCGGCCCATCGGGCGCAGCTGCTCGTCGGTGGCGTGGAAACGCACCGACTGGGCCTTGCGCGACACCAGGAGCAGGTCGTCGGTCTGCGACGCGAGGTCGGCGGCGACGAGCTCGTCGCCGTCCTTGAGGTTGATGGCGATGAGGCCACCGCTGCGGGGGGAGTCGTAGTCGGCGAGACGGGTCTTCTTGACCAGGCCGTTCTTCGTGGCGAGCACGAGGTAGGGCTGCTGGCCGTAGTCACGCACGTCGAGGACCTGCGCGATCTTCTCGTCCGGCTGGAACGCCAGCAGGTTGGCGACGTGCTGGCCCTTGGCGTCCCGACCGGAGTCCGGCAGCTCGTAGGCCTTGACCCGGTAGACCCGGCCGAGGTTGGTGAAGAACAGCAACCAGTGGTGGGAGGTGGTGGTGAAGAAGTGCTGCACCATGTCGTCGCCGCGCAGCGAGGCCCCGCGGACTCCCTTGCCGCCGCGGCCCTGCGACCGGTATGCGTCCACGCGGGTCCGCTTGGCATAGCCGCCGCGCGTGATGGTGACGACCACGTCCTCCTCGGGGATGAGGTCCTCCATCGACATGTCGCCGTCGAAGAACTCGATCCGGGTGCGTCGGTCGTCGCCGTACTTGTCGACGATCTCGGCGAGCTCCTCGGACACGATCGTCCGCTGCCGCTCGGGCTTGGCGAGGATGTCCTCGAAGTCGAGGATCAGGGCCTCGAGGCGGTTGTGCTCGTCGATGATCTTCTGGCGCTCGAGGGCGGCCAGGCGGCGCAGCTGCATCTCGAGGATGGCGCGGGCCTGGATCTCGTCGATCTCCAGCAGGGCGATGAGCCCGTCGCGCGCCGCCTCGACGGTCTGCGACCGGCGGATGAGGGCGATGACCTCGTCGAGGGCGTCGAGCGCCTTGAGGAGTCCACGCAGGATGTGGATCTCGTTCTCGGCCTTGCGCAGGCGGAACTTCGTCCGACGCTGGATGACCTCCATCTGGTGCTCGACCCAGTGCCGGATGAACGCGTCGATCGGCAGCGTGCGGGGCACCCCGTCGACCAGCGCGAGCATGTTGGCGCCGAAGTTGGTCTGCAGCTGGGTGTGCTTGTAGAGGTTGTTGAGCACGACCTTCGCCACGGCGTCGCGCTTGAGCACGATGACCAGGCGCTGGCCGGTGCGACCCGAGGTCTCGTCGCGGATGTCCGCGATGCCGGAGAGCCGGCCCTCCTTGGTGAGCTCGGCGATCTTCTGCGCGAGGGTGTCGGGGTTGACCTGGTAGGGCAGCTCGGTGACCACGAGGCACTGGCGGCCCTGGATCTCCTCGACCTCGACGACCGCGCGCATGATGACCGAGCCGCGACCGGTGCGGTAGGCCTCCTCGATGCCCTTGCGGCCCAGGATCAGGGCGCCGGTCGGGAAGTCCGGACCGCTGATGCGGGCCAGGACCGCCTCCTGGACCGCCTCACGGTCGGCACCGGGGTGGGCGAGGTACCACTGGGCGGCGTCGGCGACCTCGCGCAGGTTGTGCGGCGGGATGTTGGTCGCCATGCCGACCGCGATGCCGGAGCTGCCGTTGACGAGCAGGTTGGGGAACCGGCTCGGCAGGACGGTCGGCTCCTGGGTCTTGCCGTCGTAGTTGTCGCGGAAGTCGACGGTCTCCTCGTGGATGTCGCGGACCATCTCCATGGCCAGGTGCGCCATCCGGCACTCGGTGTACCGCGGAGCCGCCGCCGGGTCGTCGCCCGGGGAGCCGAAGTTGCCCTGGCCGTCGACGAGCGGGTAGCGCAGCGACCAGTCCTGCACGAGGCGGACGAGGGCGTCGTAGATCGAGGAGTCACCGTGCGGGTGGTACTGACCCATGACCTCGCCGACGACGCGGCTGCACTTGTTGTAGCCCCGCTCCGGACGGTAGCCACCGTCGTACATCGCGTAGACGACACGGCGGTGCACCGGCTTGAGCCCGTCGCGCACATCGGGCAGCGCGCGGCTGACGATGACCGTCATCGCGTAGTCGATGTAGCTGCGCTGCATCTCGGCGTTGAGGTCGATCGCTTCAGTGCGGTCGTACTCGATCGGCGGTATCTCAGTCATGAAAATCCTTGCGTATCAACGAGGGACGGTGACGTTCAAAGGGAGGCGCTGCGGGGGGCGGTGGGTCGCCGGGCGACCACGCGCCATACCCATCAGATGTCGAGGAAGCGGACGTCGCGGGCGTTGCGCTGGATGAAGCCGCGACGACTCTCGACGTCCTCACCCATCAGGATCGCGAAGATCTCGTCGGCTGCGGCGGCGTCGTCGAGCGTGACCTGGAGCAGCACGCGGTGGTCGGGGTCCATGGTGGTCTCCCACAGCTCCTGGTAGTCCATCTCACCCAGACCCTTGTAGCGCTGGATCCCGGCGTCCTTCGGCAGGCGCCAGCCCTGGGACTGTCCCGCCGTGAGCATGGCGTCGCGCTCGCGGTCGGAGTAGGCGAACTCGTGGGCGTGGTTGCTCCACTTGAGGCGGAAGAGCGGCGGCTGCGCGAGGTAGACGTAGCCCTCCTCGATCAGGGGGCGCATGAACCGGAACAGCAGGGTGAGCAGCAGGGTCCGGATGTGCAGGCCGTCGACGTCGGCATCGGCCATCAGCACGATCTTGTGGTAGCGCGCCCTGGTCTTGTCGAAGTCCTCGCCGATGCCGGTGCCGAACGCCGAGATCAGCGCCTGCACCTCGTTGTTGGCCAGCACCTTGTCGATGCGGGCCTTCTCGACGTTGAGGATCTTGCCCCGGATCGGCAGGATCGCCTGGTTGTGCGGGTTGCGACCACGCACGGCCGAACCACCGGCCGAGTCACCCTCGACGATGAACACCTCGGAGATCGAGGGGTCCTTGCTCTGGCAGTCGCGCAGCTTGCCCGGCAGGCCACCGGACTCCAGCAGACCCTTGCGCCGGGTGGCCTCACGCGCCTTGCGAGCGGCCATGCGGGCAGCGGCCGCCTGGATCGACTTGCGGACGATGTCCTTGCCCTCGTTGGGGTGGGCGCCCAGCCAGTGGCCGAACTCGTCGGTCATGGCCCGCTGGACGAAGCCCTTGACCTCGGAGTTGCCGAGCTTGGTCTTGGTCTGGCCCTCGAACTGCGGCTCACCGAGCTTGACCGAGACCACCGCGGTCAGGCCCTCACGGATGTCGTCGCCGGTGAGGTTCTCGTCCTTGTCCTTGAGCAGGTTCTGCTTGCGCGCGAAGTCGTTGACCAGCTTGGTCATCGCCGCACGGAAGCCCTCCTCGTGGGTGCCGCCCTCGTGGGTGTTGATGGTGTTGGCGTAGGTGTGGACCGACTCGGAGTAGGCGTTCGTCCACTGCATGGCCAGCTCGAACGACAGCTGCCGCTCGGTGTCCTCGGACTCGATCGAGATGATCTCGGCGTGGACCGGCTCGGCCTTCTTGGAGGTCACCAGGTGGGTGACGTAGTCGACCAGGCCGTTGGCGTAGGTGTAGCTGATCTGGCGCGGCTTCTTCTCCGACGCGTCGACCGCGTCGACGTCGTCCTCCGAGGCCTCGGGGACGCGCTCGTCCGTGAGGTTGATCGTCAACCCCTTGTTGAGGAACGCCATCTGCTGGAACCGGGCCCGGATCGTCTCGAAGTCGTAGGTGGTCGTCTCGAAGATGTCACCGTCGGCCCAGTAGGTGATGGTCGTTCCGGTGCGGTCCGAGGGCTCCATCTTCTCCAGCGGCGCCGTGGCCTCGCCGTAGGCGAAGGACACCCGGAAGACGTGGCCCAGCTGGTGCACCTCGGCGTCGAGGCGGCTGGACAGGGCGTTGACCACCGAGGATCCGACACCGTGCAGGCCACCGGACACCTTGTAGCCACCGCCGCCGAACTTGCCGCCGGCGTGCAGCTGGGTGAGGACGAGCTCGACGGTGGACACGCCGTACTGGTCGTTGTGGCCCGTGGGGATGCCGCGGCCGTTGTCGACGACGCGCACGCCACCGTCGGCCATCAGGGTCACGTCGATGGTGTCGGCATACCCGGCGAGCGCCTCGTCGACCGCGTTGTCGACGATCTCCCACACCAGGTGGTGCAGGCCGCGCTCGCCCGTCGAGCCGATGTACATCCCGGGCCGCTTGCGGACGGCCTCGAGGCCCTCCAGGACCGTGATCGCGCTGGCGTCGTACTCGGTGCCGGCGGGCACGCCGGCGAGCTCGGCCTCGGCCGCCAGGCGGGCCGCCTCGGCCTGGGCCGCCGTGAGGTTCTCGGCGACGTGCTCGGGGTGCTCCGAGGGGGGAGTTGCGCTGGGGGTGCTGTTCGGCGTGCTCTCGTGCGGCGTCTGGTCAGACTCGGACACGGTGCTCCTTCTCCGGTGGGGCAGGCCGCTCGGGGGTCGCCCCGACACGCCGCTGCACCCTGCTCATGACACGCGGCCAGTCTGGAAGCCCAGCCGGCCGCGATTTCACCTCACAGTCTACCGGGCGGGGAAGGGCCACAGGGCGTCAGGAGGCCCGTGAGCCGGGATTTGACCGAAAACAGGGGCAGGTTTGGAGTCCCGGTACACCACCCGGTCCCTCAGTGCCGGATTTCGCCGTTTCCCTGAGACGTCGATAGGGGTGCCGCTCGGCGCCAGGCGGAGGGCGCGCTGCTCACAGCTCCAGGGTGCGCCGGAACAGCTCGCGCACCGGATCGGGTATGCCGTGCTCGGGCAACGTGACCTCCGCACCCTCCGGAGGGCACGCCACGTGATAGGTGAAGGCGTCGGGGATGGTCCGCCCGGTGGGGCCGGCGGCCAGGCCGCGCAACCCGTCGTCGGCGAGCAGGGAGCGCCAGGCGGTGGCGTCGGAGGCAGGCAGCTGGGACAGGGCAACGGTCCGGGTCTGCCGCATCCCGGCAAGACCACCCGTGCGGCGGACCTGCACGAGCTCGTCACCGGGGGCCGGGCCCGGGGCAGGAGCCGGGGGCGGCGCAGGAGCCGGACCTGGAGCAGGTGCCGGTGGCGGGGCGGGGACCGGGGCCTGGCTCGCACCGATCGGCACCCCCACCTGCGTCCAGGCCTGCTCGACCGCGCCCACCTCGCTGGACCCCGCGCCATACCGGGCGGTGGCGGCAGCCACGGTGAGCCCGGCGAAGGTCGCGAAGTCGCAGTCGGCCGCGATGCCGTCACCGGTGAGGGTGTCGTACCAGATCTGGCCGGGGGCCTCCCAGGCGTGGCCGCCGATGGCGCTGGCCGTGAGGTAGAACGCGTGGTTGGGGATGCCGGA
>CAVSUT010000020.1:0-182898 GCA_963731235.1 uncultured Actinomycetota bacterium
GTCCGAAAATGAAAGGTGATTGGGCACAGGGCTTTCCGAGTCAGAGCGAGGGCTCAGCTCAGCGCGGTTCAGGCTGCGGATTCGAGGGTGACTGTGTAGCCGAGGGCTTCGAGCTGTCGGACGTGGTTGCGTTTCCTGGCCTCGGTGTTGACGGTGCGAGTGAAGTGATCAGCGCCGAGGTCACGGAATCGGGTGTCCGGATCGGCGAGCAGGTGCCAGATGATGACCAGCATGGACCGGCCGACCGCGACGATCGCCTTCTTCTTTCCTCGACGTCGCGCGATCCGGCGGTACCTCTCACCTAGGAACGTGTCGCTGCGTCCGGCCATCACGGCAGCCTCACCCAGCACACGCGCCAGGTAGCGGTCTCCGTGTCCGGTGGATCCGCTGCCCTTGCTCTTGCCGGCCGAGGACTTGATGCCCGGGGAGAACTTCGCCCACGAGCACAGGTGCCCGGCGGTGGGAAAACGGGTCATGTCCACACCGACCTCGGCGATGATGATCGCGGCTGCGATCGGTCCGATCCCGGGCATCTCATCCAGACGTTGAACTGCCTGCTCGAAGGGGGCGAGGTGAGCTTCGATCTGGGCGTCCAACACCGCGATGTCGGCATCGATGGCGTCGACGCGGCCCAGCATCCGTTCCAGCAGGAACCGGTGATGGCTATCGAAGCCGCCTGCCGGTAACCCGGCGAACGCTTCCTCGAGCATCCCGATCTTGGCTCGCATGCGTGCCTTGGCCAGGTCGGCAAGCGCCTTGGGGTCGCGCTCCCCGGCGATCAGCGCAGCCATCATCGCCCGACCTGACACCCCGAAGATGTCGCTGGCGACCACCGACAGCTTGACGCAGGCACCCTCAAGCAGCTTCTCAACCCGGTTCTTCTCCGCGGTGCGGGCCGCGACCAGATCGATGCGGTAGCGAGTCAGATCGCGCAGCACCCGGATCGGGTGTGGTGGCACGAAACTGGGTCGCAGCATCTGACGCTCGGCGACCTTGCACAGCCACACCGCGTCCAGCACATCGGTCTTGGGCCGACCCGGAAGGTGCTTGACGTCACGGGCGTTGACCAGCCACGGCGCCAGTCCGTGAGCCTCCAACAGGTAGAACACCGGCTTCCAGTAGTCGCTGGTGGCCTCCATGACGACCCGGTCCACACCCAGCTCGACCAACCGGTTGGCCAGCATCGCCAACGAGCGGGTCATCGTCGTATGCGTCGTCACCTCTTGGACCCGCCGCTTGGAACCACCCGAGGCCGGCACTCGCACACAACAGACCAACTCGGCTTTGCCGATGTCCAAGGCAGCCACCCTTTCGATGATCTGCTCCTCATCGACGGACTCGGCGAACATCGTTGCTCATCTCCCACCTCCACGCGATCCGGAACTCGACGGCGTGGCCGCCCGGGGGGATCACAGGCAGAAAGCAGAATCTAGTCCTCGTGCTCGACCATCGCCGGCAACAATGAAGGCGCCCACAGCGTGATCCCCGCGCCCGGCTAGTAGACGCCCTCAACGGAGCATAGAAACACGGCGTCACCAGACGGCCACAAGCCCATTTTCAGCCCGGAACGGGCGCCCCGACAGGGGCACTTTGGCTAGTAGCCCACTATGGGCTACTCCCGATGGGCAGCCATCTTCAGCACCCTGGAGCATGGGGGTGCGCCGCCTCTAGGCAATCAGGACCCCGGCCGCCCGCGTCGGGCGAGGATGGCCTCTCCGACCTCGCGAAGACGATCAAACCGGCTGCGACGTCCGCTTGTCGTCACGAGGTCGGCGGCATTACCTGACTCAGGAGGCGTTTGAACACCGAGTGAGTCTTGATCATGAATAGTCGTCGGACTCAGGTCGACGTCATCACCCCATGGCAGTTCGCGCACGACATCCTCGAGTTCCTTCATCTCAGATCTGCCTTGGTCTGTTTGTGCGTAGGCATCCCACACAGTAGATCGCAAATGGGGCACTGCAACGCCCAATTCATTGGCAACCCACAACAACTGGTCATGGATGTCGTCTCCGGCAGACGTGGCATACCCCGCGCGGGCTGTTGCGAGGTCAATTCCGAGATCTAACCGAGCGGACTCGCTGAGTAGGTAGTCGCGTATCAATTCCTCTGGCGGTACGGTCCCAGGAAGATAGGCACAGAACCGTTGACCTTTCATTTTTACACGTCGCTGATCGCCATCGAACACGCCGCAGATCGCGGTGGCAAATCCTTCGATGTCAGGCGGAAATGAACACGCCTTGCGCACGTTTGACTCCCCGTGCCCAATCAGAATCTCATATAGAGGCGACAACCCGGGAAACCTTGCCGCTAGGAAGGTCTCCAGCCATTGGCGGCCAGCTGCATCTTCGACAACGAACAGGATCCGCTTTTCCATAGTGATTTTCGAGTTCTCTTCGCAAATCGATCGCAGTCGCCTTGTTGACGGTTGTGATGCCTTCCGTGGTTCGCTTTAGAAGAGCCAGGTGAGATATAGGGGCATGCGCCAGACCGGTTGACGAATGCGATGTCAGTATCACAGTCAAGTTGCGCGTATGGGCGTAAGTCGCGACGAGGTCAAAGCACCGACCCGACGACTTCGGAGACAACGCTGAATCCGGTTCTTCAATGAAGACCACGGACTTCTCATCCAATCTGGCGAGGGCCCACAGCACCGTGCACGCAATGAGTTCACCCTGACTCATTGCTTCCGAAGTATAAGTCCGACCTCCCCGCGTTAGTCGAAAGTAGGGGATCACATCCGAAGCGTAGACGAGGTCTTGCCTGGCGCCCCAAGCCTCGAGATTTTCGGAGTCGGGGTCATCCGCATCTATTTCGGAAGTCTCGAACGTCGAGTAGTCATTGCCGAGCACATAAGAGAGTTGACGCAACACCTCTTCCTTCATGCGAACGTATCCTGAGGCGTCAATCCGCTCCGCGATCGCTGCATCCCTCGAGACGGAAAACATCTGGCGTGTGATGAGAAGGCCCGGGTCGAGGTAGACCCAGTTCTTCAGAGAAGAAGCGTTATGCTCGGCGAACTCCAAGGCCGACTCGCCGTCGCGACGGTATAGAGATTGTAGCAATCGCGACTTGCCGTAAGCGTTTCCGCCGCAAATGATTAGCACGCTGCCGGCGAGTTCATGTCGCTGTTCCTCAAACCCGGCAAGGCTGGCGATGCGGACAGCACGAAGCGCGGTCGGCCGTTGCGCTTCGGCAACGCGATCCCACGAGCGAGAAACGTTTGCGCTCCTCATTGCAGGTGGCCCCACGAGTCGGTATCGGCTTGGATTTTACGCAACAGTTCACCGTGATCGATGTGTGACTGGGAGACTCGGAGAAGAAGGCTATTTGCACCATCGAACATTCCTGGCCCCGACAGTCTCCCCACTATGCCCCAAATTGCCAGATCCCGGACAACCACTGAGAGGACATCCGTCACGCGCAAGCTGGCACGGTCTGTGTAGATCTCAAGGAGATCGGATATGTGGTCGAACTCGTAGTCCTGCCCGGCTTCGCGTCGGGTGCGCATGACAGCACGGGCTGATTCAACTCGAGGAACCCAGGTTGCCATGGAGATTCTGGCGAAGTATGGATCCATTTGCTGACGCGCGAATATCATCAGCCAGGAAAGGAGCGTTGCCTTATTGAAGCGTATCTGCTCCTTGGCGCCATCGATAGCTTCGTTGAGTTCGTCGATCGCCTGTTCAATTGTGCGAACTACATCGTCTGAAAATCCAGCCTGAGTTCGGTATCGGGACTCTAGCGTATTCACGTTCATGGGGGCTCGCAGCGTGTTGGCCTCAACGTAGCAGCAGCATCTAGCGATGATGTCGTCATAGGACATTCGTCCGTTGGCGAACCCAACCCGGATCGCAGACCAGTTGGCTCGTTCTACCAGCGTTCGAATCTGAAGTCGCGGTTCACCAATGAGTGAGTTTCGCTTTTCAGCCTGCGTCAAACCGGTCGGCATGTTCAAACGGAAGAAAAGCTCATACGGTTCGTCGGGCTGATAGTCGGTCAGCCGAAAGCACGAAATGCGAAAGTTCTTGAAGCGTCTTTGAACTTCCAGGGGTAAGTCTTCGTAGTGCCGTCCAACAAAACTACTGATTTCCGGATCCTCTGGCAGGAAATGCCCTACTGCGAACTTTCCGGCGGCGAAGCGGCGAATCGCCGACAAACGCTGCTGGCCGTCGAGAACAAGCATCCTCTCGTCATCGGTCACCACCAGATGGACAGGCGGGATGGACCATCGCCGGAGAACGGTGTCAATCAACCGTTGCTGCTTAAGTTGATTCCAGACCAAGCCACGCTGAAAGCTTGGCTGCAGGTCAACTTCGCCCTGTGCAATCCGACGCAGCATCGCGTCGATGTCTGGCTCCCAGTGCTCTAAGCTCACAGTTCCTCCGTCACACGACCATGGCGATTGCCACAGCGTGTCTGTGCGGGGCATCGTCGGATGCTCAGGATAGATGTGAGTAGGTGCTGCGCGTTCAGCGCACCTAGAATCTGTGGTCGGGTTCCACCGGTGACCACGATGCTGCCTGCCCCGCGCGAGGAAGCGGATTCGAAGTGGAGGCAGTACGCGTGATCGGTGGAGCCTTGTGTCGAGTCATTGACTAAGACCTACGCCGATGCGTTTCCTCGGGTGGACGGGATGCGACCATGAGTCGCCGTTTGCGAGGGTCGAACGCTTGATCCTGCACGTCTCCATCGCGTTAAGGCGCAAACGCATAGCCATCCCGGCGGATGGGCGAGGCGGGTGCGGCAGGGCTACTTGCGATCACGGTGGCTGAGCTCGCCAACGGGTCTCCCGCCATCCAGCCTCTAGATCCGACCACTTTGGCTAGCTCCTCGAGTGCCCTGCCGCACCTGTTGTGGGATGCCAAAGACGGTCGCCCATTGGGAAACAAGCGCGTCATTCCGGCTCCCCTGTGAGGTAGGGGTCGGTTCGGATACGCCTCAAACCTGACGGCACGAACGACGTCTGAGGCAGGACCACTATCCGGTCAGCCGCCCCTAGATCCAGATGTCTACCGCGCCGGGGTCGTCGAAGTACTGCTGCGCGTGGGAGGCACTGCGCCCGGACCCGCGCATCCTCTGGTGCGACGACCCGGGTCGCGTCGACGAGCTGGCCGCCCTGAGACGACAGGTGCCAGACCTCGCAGTGCTGGTCAACGATGGCGACCAGCTGCTCGACACACCACTCGACGCGGCCTTACGGGAAGTCGCCGCCCTGGTCGACCGCGACGGGGGGCTCGTGGTGGTGGGAGCGAAGGCTGACGCTGTGTCCCTGCAGTACCGTCAGCTGGCCGTCACCGTCGCGCGGCACCGCACGGGCATCCTTCTCGGGCCGCCGAACCCGACAGCTGCCGACCTGCTCGGCGCGCGAGTCCCGGTTGATCCATGGCGGCGATTCCCGGCCGTGGCTACTTGGTGAGGTCAGGGGTCGCGCTGCCGATCCAGGTCGCCATGACGCCGGTCGTCGTCGACCGCCCTACCTGACCTGGCTCAGCGCTGCGAAGCTCCGCGGCCGTGTCCTCGTCGGTCGTGTCGACCCCGATCGCGGCGACGATGCCGACCAGGGCGATGACGATCACCACGACTTCTGGCCGGCCGCCACTGCTCGTGGTGATGACCTTTGCCCCGATGACTCACGCGAACGCTCGCCGCGCCGCCACGGCGCTACGGCTGCTTCGGGTCCGGCGCGCGGTCCCGGGACCGGGCCGCCCTCAGGTGCTTGGGACGTGCCACTCCCGGGCCTGGCATCGAGCATCGCCTCGACTGCGGTCACGACCTATCAGTCGGCAAAGGGACGGGAGTTCGACGTCGTCGTAATGCCGGGTCTGGTTGAAGGAAGCGTCCCGCTCTGGCCACCGACCGGACCCCCGGCATGGGAACGCGAGCCGCCCGACGATGAATCAGTCGCCGAGGAACGGCGGGCGTTCTACGTGGCGGTGACACGCGCACGTAACGAGTTGTACTTGATCACTGGCAGCGGGTGGACCAACAACCGTGGCTATTGGGAACTCCCGGACGGAGTGCCCAGCCGGTACGTGCTTGAGCTCTTGGAGCACGTCGACTGAGGGGGGCGTGGGGTCTGAGGGCGGCCCGATATCGCGTTCGTCGTCGAAGGTTAGGCCGGCGCTAGCGTCGCTATCGACTACCGGCAAAGAGCTGGAAGGTAGGAGGGACCTACCCTGTCGGGGCTAACGACCGAGCACAAGCGGCGGGTGGCCCGGTGCCGTCCCACTGAACCGTCGCAGGCGAGGCTGGTCAGGTCCCTTCGGCCGCCGCCGCGCGAGACGCAGCCGAGCGCGAACAGGGCCCGGCTGAGCACCGCGCACAGAGGGGGCGCGGCTTGGAATGCCTCCGGCATATCGTCCATGCGCCTCGGTTGGCGATTCGCCACGTCCTCCAGAAGGTTCTTCGCTCCGCGTGTACATGCCGCTTCAGGCCGAGATTCCGGCTGGCGGCTGACCGGTTCGTACGCCTGGATTGTATGAGTGACATGATCCTTACTCCGATCGCGGGCGCTCCCAGCCATGGTGCGGCAAAGACAATCGCGATCGTGCCCCTGTCCCCGCGTGTCGGCACCTGCTACTCCGAGTGCAGCCGTCTTGCGCGGGAGTTAACCGTCGCCGGGGTCGTTCCAGTGTTCGTGCCGACCCACGAACTGCCCGTCGTCCCGGCGGGCTTGGACAACGTGCCGGGCTTCTCATACCCGCGCGGGCTTATCCACCTCATCCACACCGTCGCCTCGGCCGATGCCGTTGTCCTCGGCGCACCCGTGCAGAAGAACGCGGTCGCCGGGTGGGCTAGGAATCTTATCGAGATTATCCGCGAGGGGCTGGCCGAGAAGCTGGTCCTCCCGATCGTCGCCGCAGGATCTGTCCGGGCCCACTTGGTGGGCAACGACTTCCGGTCCGACCTGCACGCCAACTTCGATGCCGTTGCCTTGCCGGCCGTCGTGGTGTCGCCCGACGTGTCCGTCGACGTGATCCGGACACGCATCGACGCCTCGGTCGCCGACCTGCTCTCTCGCCTCGGCATCGAGTCCGGGCTCGCGGAGCGTGCGTCATGACCTTTCCGCGAACGGCCGTGCTCCGTGCCGCCGATGCGCCTGCCCCGTCCATCGTCGTGGACGTTTCCGGCTCCTCGCACGTGCAGAACCGCATCGAGGTCCGCGACTTCCTCGCAGACGTGAGGCAGACCCTCATGGGCGCCTACCCGGGCATCGACGGCCTCGGCATCAAGAACATCGCGGTGTTCAACCCGCGCGACGACGTCCTCCGCGTCGAGTTCTTCCAGGGCTACGCGTACGGGCCGCTCACGCCGGACTCTCAGCAGTTCTGCCTCAACAGCCTCGCCTCCGCCCTGACGATCGCGACGGTCTGGTTCCCGACAATCACCGGCTACTCGTCGATCACGGCGCTGATGGGTGGCCTGTCCTTTCGCCTGCGCCCGGGCACCCGCTGATAACACACGACCGGCCTACAGAAGTGAAACCCAACCACACGAACACCAAAGAAGGAGTTGGCCATGTTCGCTCTTCACGACACCAACCCAACGACGTCCAACGACGTCAGGTTCTCCGCTTACGAGGTCGCCACGGCCTTCCAGTCGATGCTCGCTGGCATGGGTGACCTCACCGACGAAACCGGCATGACCGTCAATAGGACGTTCACGTTCCCGGGCGTCACCAAGCACGCGTACCTGATGCTCGACCTCGTTCTCGACCGAGCCGGCCGCATCCGTTGCGTCGAGTGCAACACCAGCAACGCGGCAGGCAGCAGCGTCGCGAACCGCGACATCTGGCGTGTCGAGCACGAGCTGGACGTGATGCTTGCTCGGTCGATCGACGTGACCGGCGACGTCGTCATGCTCACACCCGAGTCGCCAGACACCCGCTCCACTCCCGAGATCCGGACACGGGCGATGCTCCGGGCTTTGATGGTGGGCGCACGGAGTGGCACCCCCGTGTCGGTTGCGCACGCCGGATGCGAGGCGCTGCGCCCAGGACCCGCCGCGGTCTGGGGCACCATCCCTGAGATGGCCGATCACCTCACGCTGGATGCCTCTGGTCTGCGCTTCCGCGGACGCCAGGTGGTGTTCCTGAACAACCCGAACCTGCTTGTTCAGCTCGCTCGGCGTCTGCAGATGCCGGTGGAGACGCTCATCGCGCAGGTGGCTGGGGACGGCATCCAGCCCGACCCGATCCACGAGGGCGGCCAGATTGCGCTCCTCGGCCTCGACAAGATCGCGCAGCAGAACATCGCGGCGAAGACGAACTCGATCACGCCGGTCTTCTCCCAGATGCTGCTCGGCACAGTCGACGACATGATCGACCTCGCGCTCGACGTCGCCAGGCGCTTCAACGGCGCCATCCTGAAGCCGATGGCAGCGTCCGGCGGGACGGGCGTGATCCCAGTCGACCGCTGCATGACGGTCAACGAGTTGCGGATCGAGATGGAGGCCGCGGCCAGGAAGCTTGAGTCGAAGTACGGCCGCGGCTGGCAGGAGACTTGCCCGATGGGCGTTTTCGAGTTCATCCACGCGATGCCCGCCGTCACCGAGAAGGGTGGCCACCGCTGGGACCTGAGGCTCCAAGTCGCGGCCTCGCCGGAACGCACGCAGATCACGCCGCTCTCGGCGCGCCTGTGCCCCGAGCCGATGGGGGACGTGTTGAACCGTGATAACTCGGTCAACAACCTGACCGGACGCTCCACGAGCACCGCCAACCGCCTCGCCACCGAGGACCTCCTCGCTATGCTGGGCGCCGACGACCAGCTTTTGGACCGCTTCGCGACGGCCGCGTTCGAATACGCGCAGCACGCGACTCGGTACTAGCCAACATCCCTGGCCCGCTACGCAGCCCCTGTCGCCTGGTAGACCCTTGCCAGGCCACAGGGGCGTGGCTACGTCCATCGGCAACTCCGTCCTTCCGCCACGCCAGACCCGCCATTTCCCTGGCTAGGCGGAGTCCATACAGAATGGCACCGAACGGGGTCGGCCCCAGTTCTTCAAGATCGGATACTCCATGCCTGGTTCGCATGAAGCCGACCTCCCGGTCGAGCTCTTCCTCGGCGCCCAGCCCGGTGACATCGCGCGCGCGCTTGGTGGCGTCCTTCCCGGCGACCGAGTAGACGTCGTCCTGAACGACCGAGCCGCGTACCGCGTCATCGGAGAGGCGTGGGGAGAGAACCCCCCGTCCCTATCTTTCCTTGCCCGCGCCCTCGAGTACGACAGCCGTGACCCCGGCATGTTCAGGCTGCTCGACGCCTTGTACCTCTCCGCTGACAACCCCAACACGTCTTACATACTGATGACCATCGACGCCCTTCGCTCCTGGCGCGATCAGGCAGGCGACCTCGATTGGTTCACCAGTTCGACGACAAAATTCATGAGCGGCGGCGCATCGACGGCTGACGCACCGCGCGTGTCTTGGCGAAAGACGGGCAACGAGATCGAGGTCGAGATCAACGACTGGGCGATCAACACCAACGCCGTCGTCGTGATCTTTATGGACACTCGTGTGTCCATAGTCGGGCCAGTGACGCTGGTCGCGGAAGGTGGGGTCTGCCGCAGCACCGTGACTTGGTCAGTTGGTGACGCAGTTGAACGGGTCGACTTGTTTGCCCGATGCCACGAGCTAGACGGTATGGAGTGACTGCCCGGGCTGGCTGGGTGGTTGCGGGCCGGGGCCTCACTCACACAGATTCGTGGGTTACCGAGTAGGGGCTGCCTGCTCGGCCTATCCGACATGTGTGGGAGGCCCCGGTGTTTTCTGAGCGTACGAGCGTTGGGCTGGATGTGCACGCAAGGTCGGTCGTCGCGGCGGCGATCGACGGTGTGACTGGTGAGGTGTTCAGGGCGCGGCTGACCCCGGACTATCAGGATGTCCTGGGGTGGTTGGGTGGCCTGCCCGGGCCGGTGGCGGCGACCTACGAGGCCGGCCCGACGGGGTTCGGGTTGTGCCGCGCCCTGGAGGCTGCGGGGGTCCGTTGCGAGGTGGCGGCCCCGAGCAAGCTGCAGCGGCCCAGCGGGGACCGGGTCAAGACCGATCAGCGTGACGCGATGCACCTGGCTCGGTTGCTGCGCCTGGACGAGGTGACGTCGGTGACGGTGCCCAGCATCGACCGGGAGGCGGCCCGTGATCTGGTGCGGGCCCGTGAGGACTGTCGTGGGGACCTGATGCGGGCCCGGCACCGGGTGTCCAAGCTGTTGCTGCGCCACGGGATGGTGTACTCCGGCGGGCAGGCGTGGACCGGCCGACACGACGCGTGGCTGCGCGCGCAGCACCTGCCGACCTTGGCTACCCGGCTGGCGTTCGAGGAGGGCCTTGACGCTGTCCTCACGGTGGTGGCCCGTCGGGACCGGCTGGATGCGGCGATCACCGCGATGGCCGCCGAGTCGGAGTTCACCGAGGTGGCTCGACGGTTGGGCTGCTTGCGCGGGATCTCCACCCTGACCGGGTTCGCCTTGGCGGTCGAGATTGGTGACTGGCACCGGTTCACCGGGACCACGATCGGCTCCTACCTGGGGTTGGTTCCCAGTGAGTACTCCTCGGGCGCCTCCCGAGTGCAAGGTGGCATCACCAAGACCGGCAACGGCCACGCTCGCCGGCTGCTGGTCGAGGCCGCCTGGCACCACCAGGGCCGGTATGTCGTCGGCAAGACGATGCGCGACCGGTGGGACCTGGCGCCCGCGGCCGCACGGGCCCGGGGCGACGCCGGCAACCGGCGTCTTCACGCCCGGTGGGTCAGGTTCAACCAGCGCAGCAAGCGGCACGTGGTCGCCAATGTCGCGATCGCCCGAGAGCTGGCCGGCTGGTGCTGGTCCCTGGCCGTCATGGACTGACCCACAAGACCGCTTGACTCCCCGACCTAGGTTGGCTGCAGCGCGTGGAGTGATCCGCGGAACACCTATGAGCCGCAACAGGATCCACGATCCGGTCGCGACGCTCGATGCTAGACAAGCGGACCCGCTCCAGCCGAACAGCACCGTCCTGCGGTACCCAACCCGCGCATATCAGTCAGACCGCGCGTCGCCCCGACACGCATGCCAGCACAGCCCCGGAGTCAAGCACAGAGGCGCCGACCAGATCAGCATCCGGTCGGCGCCTCACCCTGCCTCTTGACAGGAAGTCACTCCATATCAGCTGTACTGACCGGGGACGTTGGTTGAGTGGGTGTGATCCGCTGATCTGATCAGTGGCGCGGGGAGGGCCTCCCGCGGTGGAGTGGAACTGCTGAAGGAACCACTCGCCAACAGGAGGCCCTCGTGTCCCACGCTAACGCTGCCCTGACCCCTCGCGCCCGCCTCAAGGTCGCCCAACTCGTCATCGATCGTGGTGTCCCGATCGCCGAGGTCGCTGCCCGTTTCCAGTGCTCGTGGCCGACGGTGAAGCGGTGGGCCGCCCGGTATGCCGCGGGTGAACCCATGACCGACCGGTCCTGCCGTCCGCACACCATGCCGGCCAAGACCTGCCCAGCCATCACGAAACGGATCGTGAGCCTGCGGCTGCGTAAGCGGGTCGGTCCGGTCCAGCTGGCCGCGTTGACCGGGGTAGCTCCCTCGACTGCGCACCGGGTCCTGACCCGGTGCCGGCTGAACAGGTTGTCGTACGTGGACCGCGCCACTGGTGAACCGGTCCGCCGCTACGAACACCCCTACCCGGGGTCGATGATCCACGTCGACGTCAAGAAGCTGGGCAACATCCCCGACGGTGGAGGGTGGCGATTCGTGGGCCGACCCCAGGGGTTCCGCAACCGGGCAACGACACCAGGCAAGCCCAAGAGCGCCCGGTACCAACCGAAGCTGGGTCACGCGTTCGTGCACACCGTCATCGACGACCACTCCAGGGTCGCCTACGCCGAGGTCCACGACGACGAGACCGCGACCACCGCGATCGCGGTGCTGACCCGAGCAGTGGCCTGGTTCGCCGAGCGCGGCGTCACCGTCGAGCGGGTGCTGTCCGACAACGGTTCGGCATACAAGTCACACGCCTGGACAGCCGCCTGCACCGCCCTGGGAGTCAGCGTCAAGAAGACCCGCCCCTACCGGCCACAAACCAACGGCAAGATCGAACGCCTCCACCGCACCATGGCCGACGGCTGGGGCTACGCCCGCTGCTACCAGTCCGAAGCCGAACGACGAGCAGCCCTGGCAGGATGGATACACCAGTACAACCACCACCGACCCCACACCGCCTGCGAGAACAAGCCACCCATCACCCGCTTGACCAACCTGTCAGGTCAGTACAGCTAGCAAGGGTTCCTCGTTGACGGACAGGTTGCAACCTGTCCATCAACGAATTTCCCTTGCTGAGGAAAGGTTGCTGCGGGTGGCCGGAGTTAGGGCGCGGTGGGCCTGAAGCTACGCAGCCGCAGGCTGTTCGTCACGACGAACACCGACGAGAGGGCCATCGCGGCGCCGGCGATCATCGGGCTGAGCAGCCCGGCGGCCGCGAGCGGGATCGCCGCGACGTTGTAGGCGAAGGCCCAGAAGAGGTTGCCGCGGATGATGCCGAGGGTGCGTCGGGCGAGCCGGATCGCATCGGGTGCCGAGCGCAGGTCACCTCGCACCAGCGTGAGGTCGCTGGCCTGGATCGCCACATCGCTGCCGGTGCCCATGGCCAGGCCCAGGTCGGCCTGGGCGAGCGCGGCTGCGTCGTTGACGCCGTCCCCGACCATCGCGACCGTCCGACCCTGCGCCTGCAGGCGTTTCACGACGTCGACCTTCTCCTGCGGCAGCACGTCGGCGACCACCTCGTCGATGCCGACCTGCGCGGCGACCGAGCGGGCGGCGGCCTCGTTGTCGCCGGTCAGCAGGATCGGGTGGAGCCCGAGGGCCCGCAGCTGCGACACCGCGAGCGGTCGAGCTCTCCTTGACGGTGTCGGACACGACGAGCACGCCTCGGGCGACGCCGTCCCAGGCGACGACGACGGCGGTCGCGCCGCGCTGCTGGGCCGACTCCACGGCATACCTGCAGCTCGTCGGGGACGGGTCCCGAGCGCTCGGTGAGCATCCGCAGCCGGCCCACGACGACGGCGCGTCCCTCGACGGTCCCCGAGACCCCGAGGCCCGCGCTGTTGGTGAAGTCCTCGACCAGGGGCAGGGCGCCGGCCGCGCGGGCCTGCGTCGGCGACGGCGCGGGCGATGGGGTGCTCGGAGGCCTCCTCGAGCGCACCGGCCAGGCGCAGCACCTCGGCGCGCTCCTCGCCGTCGGCGGGCACCACCTCGGTCAGCGACATCCGGCCGGTGGTCACCGTGCCGGTCTTGTCGAGCACCACGGTGTCGACCTGCCGGGTGGACTCCAGCACCTCGGGCCCGCGGATGAGCAGGCCGAGCTGGGCGCCGCGGCCGGTGCCGACCATGAGCGCGGTCGGCGTGGCCAGCCCGAGCGCGCAGGGGCAGGCGATGATCAGCACGGCCACGGCTGCCGTGAAGGCCGCCGTCCAGCCGGCGCCGGTGCCCACCCAGAAGCCGAGGGTGGCCACGGCCAGCGTGATGACCACGGGGACGAAGACCCCGGAGACGCGGTCGGCGAGCCGCTGCACCTGCGCCTTGCCGTTCTGCGCGTCCTCGACGAGCGTCGCCATCTGGGCGAGCTGGGTGTCGGCGCCCACGCGGGTGGCCCGCACGACGAGGCGTCCGCCGGCGTTCAGGGTGGCGCCGACCACCGCGTCACCGGGGCCGACCTCGACCGGCACCGACTCGCCGGTCACCATCGACGCGTCGACGGCCGAGGAGCCGTGCTCGACGGTGCCGTCGGTGGCGATCTTCTCGCCGGGGCGCACCACGAACCGCATCCCGACCGCGAGCTGCTCCACCGGGATCCGCTCCTCGCGGGCGTCGTCTCCCTCGCCACGCAGCACCGCCACGTCCTTGGCGCCGAGCTCGAGCAGGGCTCGCAGGGCCGCACCGGACGTCCGCTTGGCCCTGGCCTCGGCGTACCGCCCGGCCAGCAGGAACGCGGTCACGCCGGCTGCGGCCTCGAGGTAGATGTTGCCGGCGCCGTCGCTGCGCTCGAGGGTGAACCGGAACGGGTGGGTCATCCCCGGGACGCCCGCGGTGCCGAGGAACAGCGCGTAGAGCGACCAGCCGAACGCCGCCAGCGTGCCGACCGACACGAGCGTGTCCATCGTGGTCTGGCCGTGGCGCAGGTTGGTCCAGGCGGCGCGGTGGAACGGCCAGCCACCCCACACCACCACCGGGGCGGCGAGGACGAGGGAGGCCCACTGCCAGTAGTCGAACTGCCAGGCCGGCACCATCGCCAGCACCACGACCGGGACGGCCAGCGCGACCGACACGAGCAGCCGGTGGCGCAGCACTGCGGTGGGGTCGACCGTCGGGTCGGGCGAGCCGGCCGCGTCGTCGGTGCGGTCGACGACGGGGAGGGTGGCCGTGTAGCCGGTGCGCTCGACGGTCTCCAGCAGCTCGTCGGTCGAGACGGTCGCCGGGAAGGTGACCTTCGCCTTCTCGGTGGAGTAGTTCACCGTCGCGACGACGCCGTCGATCTTGTTGAGCTTCTTCTCGATCCGGGTCGCGCAGGAGGCGCAGGTCATGCCGCCGATGACGAGCTCGACCGACCCGGTGGCGGCTGGCGAGACGGGGGTGGCGGGCGCGTCAGTGGCCATGGGCGGGTGCCTCCTCGCCGGCGGTCAGGGTGAACTCGGCGGTCCGCACCACGCCGCCGTGCTTGAAGTCGAGGAACAGCCGGTAGGTGCCGTCGCTCGGAGCCGTGGTGTGGAACACGATCGCCGGCCCGGCCTTGGTGCGTCCGTCACCGGGCGCGCCGTCCGGGTGCACGTGCAGGTACGCCAGGTCGCCCTGGCGCAGGGCCACGAGGTGCCCGTATGCCGCGAGGTAGGGCTGCAGGTCGGTCACCGGGACGCCGTCCCGGCTCACCGACAGGGTGAGCTGCGAGTCCCCACCCGGGGTCAGCGTGCCGTCGAGCGTGACGGTGTAGCCGTCGACGACGGCAGGTCTTCGCGGGCGCCGGGAGCGGCCTCGCGGTGTAGGGTGCCGGAGACCAGCAGGTCAGCGCCGAGCGTGAGGGGCCCGACCGCACCAGCCGGGTCGAAGTCGGCGAACACCCGCCAGCTCCCCGGGGCGAGGCTGGTCTCGACCGACCAGGTGCCGTCGTCCGCGAGCCGCGGGTGCAGGTGCTGGTAGCCGCTGAGGTCGCGCCGGGCCAGGATGAGGTGCAGGTCCTTGTCGTGGGTGGTCGTGTAGCTGCGCAGCGGCTCGTTGTCGGGCCCGAGGATGCGGAAGGACAGCCCACCGTCGTCGACCGCCTGGGCGATGGGGTGGTCGAGGACCAGTCGGTAGCCGTCCTGCGCGACCTGCAGCCCGCCGGGGAGCGCGGCGGCCGGATTGCCTTGGGCGGCACCGTCATCGGCGGCCCCGGTGCCGTGGTCGGAGGGGGTGCTCGCCTCGGGCTCGCTGTGCCCGTGTCCGCCGCCGGCGGCCGGCGCACTCGGTGGTGCCGTCGGCGGCGAGGTGCCGCCGGCAGCACGGTCAGCACCCGGCATACCGAGGTCGGCGGCCTGGCCGATCCCGAAGGCCGCGCCGAACGCCACGACCAGTCCCGCGCCGAAGGCGCTGACGCGGGTGAGGGTGTTCACTGCGCCAGGCTGTAGTCGCCCGCTTCGTCGAGCGCGGACGTCACCTCAGCCGGGGTGAGCTCGCGGTCCGCCGCGACGGTGACGGCAGAGGTGCCGCCGGCGACCAGCTCGACCTGCACGTCACTGACACCGTCGAGGGCCTTGAGCTCCTCGGTGACGGCGCTCGCGCAGTGGCCGCAGGTCATGCCGACGACGTCGAAGGTCTGGGTGCTCATGGGGTGCTCCTTGAGGTGGGTGGGTGGGGGGTCGGGGTCAGGACCGGACCAGCCGGGCGATCGCGTCGGACGCCTCGCGGACCTTGTCCTGGGCCTCGGGTCCGCCCTTGCGGGCGGCGTCGACGACGCAGTGCTCGAGGTGCTCCTCGAGCAGCTCGAGCGAGAAGGACTGCAGCGCCTTGGTCGCGGCCGACACCTGGGTGAGGATGTCGATGCAGTACTTGTCCTCCTCGACCATCCGCTGGAGGCCGCGGATCTGCCCCTCGACCCGGCGCAGCCGCTTGAGGTGGCTCGTCCTTCTGGTCGTGGTAGCCGTGGTGCGTCTCGGTGTCGGTCATGACTACACCATACCCCCCTATGGTATTGAGTCAACCCCACCAACGACTTCTGGCCACCCAGTGTGGCACCGATGGCGGGAGATCCCGTCGCGGTGCCACACCGGTGGCCAGAAGTGGGGAGGAGAGGGTCGGGTCAGCGCATCGGGTCGAACGGCGCGAGCTGCGCGACCTGCTTGCCGGTGACCATCGTCTCGGCGAGGAGGCGACCGGTGACCGGGCCGAGGGTGATGCCCCACATGCCGTGCCCACCCGCGGCGAACACCCGCGGCGACTTCGGTGGCGCCGATGAGCGGCAGGCCGTCGACGGTGCAGGGGCGCGAGCCGACCCACTCGTCCTGGCGGTTGTCGAGGTCGGCGCCGCGCAGCAGCGGGCGAGCGGCGTCGGCGATGGCCTGGATGCGGCGCTGGTCGAGCGCGGCCTCGGGCTTGCGGAACTCCATCATCCCGGCGACGCGCAGGCGGTCACCGATCGGCGTGCAGGCGACGCGCTGGGCGGGGAAGTAGACCGGGCCGTTGGGCACGTGGTCGATCGCGACCGAGAACGAGTAGCCGCGGCCGGCCTGGACGACGTTCTTCACGCCGAACTGGCGGGCGAGCTTGCCGAGCCAGGCGCCGGTCGCGAGGACCGCCGCGTCGAACTCCTCGACCGAGCCCTCGGCCGTGGTGACGACGACGCCGGTCCCGGTGTCGCGGATGTCGGCGACCGTCGCGGCGTCCATGATCTTGCCGCCGCGCGCCTTCACCGAGTCGGCGAGGGCGTGCACGTAGGTGCCGGGGTCGATGAACCGCTGGCCCTTGAGCAGGATGGCCGCGCCGATCTCGTCGGACAGGCTCGGCTCGATGGCGCGGGCCTGGTCACCGGTCAGTGCGTCGAACTCGATGTCCTGGCCGGCGGCGTGGATGTGCTCGATCTCCTCGAGCAGGGTGACCCGCTCGGCCTCGGTGCGGTAGGACGCGAGGAACGACTTCGCCTCGCGGGTCTCGGCCTGCACGCCACCGTCACGCAGCAGGTCGAAGCTCTCCAGCGACAGGTCGTTGACGGGCACGAGCGAGCCCATCGCCTTCTTCCACTGCTTCATCGTCGAGTTCCTGGTGAACCCGGTGACGAACTTGAGGAACTTGGGGTCGGCGCTCGGCGGCACGTAGACCGGCGAGGAGGGCGACAGCACGGCGCGCAGGCCGTACTTGAGGACGGCCGGCTCGGGCAGCGGCGTCGCGATGCCGGGCGTCAGCCAGCCGGCGTTGCCCCAGGACGAGCCCGCGGCGACACCCTCGCGGTCGAGGACGGTCACCTCCACGCCGTGCTCCTGGAGGAACCACGCGGTCGACAGGCCGACCATGCCCGCGCCGACGACGGCGACGCGCTGGGGGACGGGGAGACCTGCTGCGGTGATGGGAGCCATACGTCGAGCGTGCCAGCGGGCCGGTATGTCGCCTTGGGCCCGTCAGCATGAATCCGTCGCGATCACTTGTGCTCATGACACAACACCGGACGCTGGGTGCGGTGCTCGCCGTCACCGACCTCGTGGCCACCCTCGGGGGCCTCCTCACGCTCGGTGTGCCGAGGCCGGGTGCCGAGGTCGACGACCTGACCATCGCCGAGCCCGGCCAGGGGATCGTGGGCCAGCCCGGCGACCTCGTCCTGGGCGTCGGGGTGGAGTCGGCCGAGTCCGCCGCCGACCTGGTCCGGCGGGCCGCCGAGGCCGGGTGCCGGGGGCGTGGTGCTGCGCCGCAGCATCGCCCGCCGACGCACCGTCCGCGACCGGGCCCGCCGCAGCGGCATCGCCCTGGTCGAGCTGGCCGAGCAGGCGTCGTGGGCCCACCTGGTCTGGCTGCTGCGAGGGGTGATCGACCGCGCCGCGGTGGGACCCGGGACGGCGCGACGACGCGCCGGTGCAGGACGACCTGTTCGCCCTGGCCGATGCCGCGGCCGCGCTGGTCGACGCCCCCGTGACCATCGAGGACGCCCAGTCGCGGGTGCTGGCCTACTCCTCCCGCCAGGACCTCGCCGACCCGGCCCGCGTCTCGACCATCGTCGGCCGCCGGGTGCCGGACGAGGTGCTGGCGACCCTGCGGGCGCAGGGGGTCTTCCGCCGGCTGGCGCGGTCGGCCGAACCGGTCTTCGTCCCGGCCTCCGGCGGCACCAAGCCGCGGCTGGTCATCCCCGTCCGCGCCGGTGGCACCTGGCTCGGCTCGATCTGGGCGGTGGTCGAGGAGCGCCCACCCGCCGCCCTGGTCGGCCGAGCTGGTGCAGACCTCGTCAGTGGTGGCGCTGCACCTGCTGCGGCTGCGTGCGCAGGCCGACCTGTCGCGCCGGGTCGCCGCCGACCGCCTCCGGGGCGTCCTGTCCGGCAACGTCAGCGGCGCCGCCGACTGGCTCCCGGCCGGACCGTGGCGGGTGGTCGCGCTCGGGGGCGAGGGCGACCCCGTGCGCCTGCTCGACCTCTGGGAGTCGGTGTGCCGACGGCACGCGTGGAACCAGCCGCTGCTCGCCGACCTCGACGGCCGTGGGTATGCCGTGGTGCGCGACAGCGACGACGACCTCACCCGGCAGCTGGGGCTGGCTGGCGGAGGTGGTCGCCCAGGCGCGGCGGCGAGTCGCTGGAGCTGACGGCGCGGGCCGGCCGCACGGCATACGCGCCGGTGGACCTGGAGCGGTCGCGCAGCGAGGCGCAGGAGACCGACCGCGTCGTGGGACCCGGCCGTCGCCGTGGCCGCGCACGAGGAGGTGTGGGCCGAGGTGACCATCGCGCGGGCCGCCAGCACCCTGGCCGGCGACCTGCTCGGACCGCTGGCGGTGCTGCGCGACCACGACGCCGAGCACCACAGCGAGCACCTGCGCACCCTGGCCGCCTGGCTCGACCACCCGGGCGCCCCGACCGCGGCGGCGCGGTCGATCCACGTGCACCCCAACACGATGCGCTACCGGATGGCCCGCATCGCCGACCTCGCCGGGCTCGACCTCGAGGACGCCACGGTCCGGCTCGCGGTCCGCCTGCAGATCGCCGCGCGACGGGGTGCCTCCATCCGATTCGCCACGAAAGCCACCCCGTACCGCACCCGTGCACCCGCTCTGAGACGTCGGCGCGGCGCTCAGTCGTCCCAGTAGTTGTCGTGGTAGCGCATGAACTCGTCGTGCTCCTGGTCGGTCATCGTCTCGCCGGCCGCGACGCGGGCCAGGCCCTCGAAGTAGGCCTCGCGAGGGGCGCCGGGAGCGAAGTGCAGCAGCATCGAGGCCGGTCCCGACTCGTTGCGGAAGCCGTGCAGGCCGCCCGGCGGGCACGTGCACGTAGTCGCCCGGAATGGGTGGTGTTCCACCGCGTGCCGTCGAAGATGCTCACCTCACCGGACAGGACGTAGAACGACTCGGCGATGGTCTTGTGGAAGTGCGAGCCAGGGCCGGACGGGGGACCGGCGAACTCCCAGCGGTAGAGCCCGAACAGCCGGCCGGTCGACTCGCCGGACGACAGGTAGTGCACCCGGTTGCCGTTGGGGTAGATGACATCCGGCTCTGCGTCGTTCAGGCGGATGGTCGCGCTGACCTGGCCGGTGGTGCCGTCATAGAGGGGCGGTGGATAGCTCATGGTCCCCATCCTGCCCGGCGGGTGAGCCGCTAGGCAGGGTGGACGGTGGCCGAGCAGTGCGGCATACCGGTCGAGCACGGCGGCGCCCGGTCGTCGCTCGGACGGCGGGTCGAGGGTCGCCTCGTAGCGGACCTCCCAGGCCGGCGGCTGGTCCTGCCCACCCAGCACCCACGCGGCCTGCCGGGCGGCGCCGAGCCCGACGTACTCGCCCGGCTCGGGGATCGCGACCGGCACGCCGAACAGGCTCGGCGCGACCGCCCGGACCGCCGCCGACGCCGACGCCCCACCGATCAGCACGACCCGCTCGACCGGCAGGCCGAGCCGTCGCACGTCGGCGACGCCCGGCGACGAGGTTGGCCAGCATGCCCTCGACCGCCGCGCGCGCGAGGTTCTCGGGGGTGGCGTTGGACCGGGTGAGCCCGCCGAGGGTGCCGGTGGCGTCGGGGAGGTTGGGGCTGCGCTCGCCGTCGAGGTAGGGCAGCAGGGTCAGTCCGCCGGCACCGGGCGCGGCCGCGAGGGCGAGCCGGTCGAGCCCGGCCAGGTCGGTGCCGAGCAGCTGGGCGGCGGCGGTCAGCACCCGCGCCGCGTTGAGCGTGGCCATCAGCGGCAGGTGCCCACCGGACGCA
Organism: uncultured Actinomycetota bacterium; assembly: GCA_963731235.1. Classification (GTDB taxonomy): domain Bacteria; phylum Actinomycetota; class Actinomycetes; order Actinomycetales; family Dermatophilaceae; genus Pedococcus. Next base: position 20,375 of record CAVSUT010000020.1, read on the forward strand.
CTCGCGAACGACGCGATCAGGCCGTTCGGGTCGGCCACCGGCTGGTCGGCGTCGGCGAAGACGGCGCCACTCGTGCCGAGCGAGACCACGACGTCGCCCGGGTCGCAGGCCCAGGCCCAGGGCCGCGCCGGCGTTGTCGCCCGTCCCGGGGCCGACGACCATGCCCGCCGTCGGTGCGCCCGGCGACCTCGTGGGGGCCGAGGACCGCGGGCACCCCGAAGGCTCGGCCGAGCGCGAGCTCCTGGAGGTCTGGGAGGTAGGCGTTGTCGATGCTGGAGAAGTAGCCGGTGCCCGAGGCGTCGCCCCGGTCGGTCGTGTAGCGCTCGAAACCGTTGCCCTGCTTGAGGATCTGAGCGGTGAGCCAGTCGTGGGGAAGCACCACGTCCTGCGACCCGCGCGGCGTTCTCCGGCTCGTGCTCGGCCAGCCAGCGCACCTTGGTCACCGTGAAGCTGGGCACCAGCGCGGAGCCGGTGCGGCGCACCCACTCCTGCGGGCCACCGAGCTCGTCGGTCAGGTCGCGAGCCGCCTGGGCGGAGCGGGTGTCGTTCCACAGCAACGCATCGCGCACCACCGTCGCCGGACTCGTCGAGGGCGCACATGCCGTGCTGCTGACCGCCGACCGCGATGGCCGCGACGTCGTCGAGCAGCCCGTCGGCGGTGGCGGTGGTGAAGGCCTCCCACCACCGGTCGGGATGCACGGACGTGCCGTCGGGGTGGGGCGCGCGGCCGGAGCGGACGATCTCGCCGGTCGCGGCGTCGCAGACGACGACCTTGGTCGACTGGGTCGAGGAGTCGACCCCGGCCACGAGGGTGCGGGGGCTGTCGGGCATGGAGGTCACTCTAGGTGTGGGCCTCGACCGTCGCGCGGGCTCCGTTGCGGTGCAGGGAGTCGAGGGCGGCGGTGTAGGCGGTGGCGAAGCGCTCGTCGTCGGCCAGGTCGTCGAACAGGTCGCGGTCACGGACGAAGGCCAGCGGGTCGTCCTGCTGCTTGGCGGCGGCCGCCATCACCCGGTCCTTGAGCCGGTCGACGACCTCGATCGGCTCGCCCTGCTCGTCGACTCCCTCGGCGTAGCGGGCCCACGACGCGACGACGAGGGCCGACAGGTCGACCTGACCGCCGTCCCGCAGGTTGGCCTTGATGACCGGCACCAGCCACTTGGGGATGCGGTCGCTCGACTCGGCGCACAGCCGGGCCAGGGTGTCGCGCACCTCGGGGTTGGCGAACCGTTCGACGAGCTGGTGGCGGTAGGCGTCGAGGTCGACCCCGGGCACCTCGGGCAGCGTGGGGCTGCCCTCGTGCTCCATGTAGGAGAGCAGGAACCGCGCGAACAGCGGGTCCTGGCAGACCTCGTGGGCGTAGCGGTAGCCGGACAGGAAGCCGAGGTAGCACAGCGCCTGGTGGCTGGCGTTGAGCAGCCGCAGCTTCATCAGCTCGTAGGGGACGACGTCCGTCGACCATCTGCACGCCGGCGTCCTCGAACGGCGGGCGGCCCGTGCCCGAAGCGGTCCTCCAGCACCCACTGGGTGAACGGCTCGCACACCACCGGCCAGCCGTCGTGCACGCCGAAGTCGCGCGGCCAGGCCTGCGATGTCCTCGGGCGCCGTGACCGGGGTGATCCGGTCGACCATGCAGTTGGGGAAGGCGACCTCGGCCTCCATCCAGTCGGCGAGCTCGGGGTCCCTGAGCCGGGCGAACGCACAGATCATCCGCTTGGCGACGTCGCCGTTGTCGGGGAGGTTGTCGCAGCTCATCACCGTGAACGGCGGCTCGCCCGTCGCGGCGCCGCCGGTCGAGCCCGGCCACGATGAAGCCGAAGACGGTGGTGGGGCTGGCGCCACCGGCGAGGTCGGCGGCCAGGTCGGCCTGGATCGAGGGGTCCTGCGGCGTCGAACTCCCCGGTCACCTGGTTGACGAGGTAGCCGCCCTCGGTGATCGTCAGCGAGACGATCCGGGTCTGGTCGTCGGCGAGCCGGTCGACCACGGCCTGCGGGTCGTCGGGAGCGAACATCACCTCGACGATGCTCCCGATCACCCGCGGCTCGCGGCGACCGTCAGGGTGCTTGACCACCAGCGTGTAGAGCCCGTCCTGCTGCGCGGAGCGTGTCGATGATCCTGCGGTCGTGCGGCAGCGCGCCGACGCCGCACAGCCCCCACTCCAGCGCCTTGCCGTCGTTCATCAGCGCGTCGAGGTACATCGCCTCGTGCGCGCGGTGGAAGCCGCCCACGCCGAAGTGCACGATGCTCGCGGTGACCTTCGAGCGGTCGTATGCCGGTCGGCGCACCTGCTCGTCCAGCTCGCCGAGGGTGGCCTGGGACAGGGACGCGGGCGAGCGCGCTGGGGCGGCCTCCCGTCACTTCACCGCACCCATCGACAGGCCCTGGACGAGCTTGTCCTGCGCGGCGAAGCCGGCCGCGAGGACGGGCAGCGACACCACGAACGACGCCGCACACACCTTGGCGAGGAACAGCCCCTGGCTGGTCACGAACCCAGTCAAGAACACCGGAGCCGTTCCCGCCACCGTGCTGGTCAGCACCCGGGCGAGGAGCAGCTCGTTCCAGCTGAAGATGAAGCAGATCAGCGCGGCGGACGCGATGCCCGGCATGACCACCGGGGCGACGATGTCCTTGAGCGTGCGGGTCAGGCTGGCGCCGTCGACCGAGGCCGCCTCGAGCATCTCGACCGGCACCTCGGCCAGGAAGGAGCGCAGCATCCAGACCGCGATCGGCAGGTTCATCGAGGTGTAGAGCAGGATCAGCCACCAGATGTTGTCGAGCAGGCCGACCTTCTGCGCGAACAGGTAGAGCGGGAGGATGCCGGCCACGATCGGCAGCATCTTGGTCGACAGGAAGAAGAAGAGGACGTCGGTCCACTTCTTGACCGGCCGGATCGACAGGGCGTAGGCGGCCGGGAAGGCCAGCAGCAGCACCAGGATCGTCGACAGCACGCTGGCGGTCAGCGAGTTGAGCAGCGGCGGCCAGGGCCCGGCGTCGAAGAACGACCGGTAGCCGTCGAGCGACAGGGGTGCGAAGAAGTCGGGCGGGTTCTTGGCGGCGTCGTTCTCGCTGTGCAGGGAGGTCAGGACCATCCACAGCACGGGCAGGGCGAAGAGGATGCCGATCACCCAGGCCGCGGCGGAGAGCAGCACCCCGCTGCGTGGCGGCTTGGCGTGCCGGACCTCCTGGCCCGTGATGCCGGTGGTCCCGGTCGGCTGGTTGTCGTGGTCGGGGTGCTCATCAGGAGTCCTCCTTGAACAGGCTGAACGCGGTGCGCAAGGCGGCGGTCGCGATGATGATGGTGCCGATGACCACGACGACGCCGGCGGCCGAGGCCCGTCCGTAGTCCTGGGCCGTGTAGAAGGTCTGGTAGATGAAGTACGGCAGGTTCGCCGTGCCCAGGCCGCCCGAGGTGATCGTGAAGACGTGGTCGAAGTTCTGCACCACGTAGATGGCGCCGAGCAGGCCGGACAGCTCGATGTACTGGCGCAGGTGCGGCAGCGTCATGTTGGTGAAGATCTGCCAGGAGTTGGCCCCGTCGATCCGGGCCGCCTCGACGACGTCGAGGGGTCGGCTCTGCAGGCCGGCCAGCAGGATCAGCATCATGAACGGCGTCCACTGCCAGACCAGCGCGGCGATGATCGCGGCCAGCGGGTTGTTGGTGATCCAGTCCGGCTGCGGGCGCGTTGTCACCGAAGACGGTCTTGAGCAGGCCGTTGAACAGGCCGTACTCCGGGTTGTAGAGCGCGTGCTTCCACAGCAGGGCGGCGGCCACCGGCACGATGAGGAACGGCGTGATCATCATCGTGCGGACGATGCCCTGACCCCGGAACTTGCGGTCGAGGAGCAGCGCGATGCCGAGGCCCAGCAGCAGGCAGATGAGCACCACCGACACGGTCAGCAGGATCGTGACGACCACGGCCTTGCGGGTGTTGGTGTCGGTGAAGACCCGGGCGAAGTTGTCCACGCCGGCGAAGCCGCGCTCCTCCGGGTAGTAGGCGTTCCAGTTCATGAACGAGATGACGATCGTCGCGACGAACGGCAGCTGGGTCATCAGGATGGTGAAGATCAGCGCGGGCAGCAGGGGCGCCCTGCGGGCCCAGTCGCCCGAGCGCTTGAGGGCCTTGCTCGGCCCGGGCTGCCGGCTGGTGCCGGCGTCGGTCGATGGTGGCGGTCGTCGCTCGAGTCGAGGCATGCGACTCAGTCCCCTTGTCTGGTAGCGCTCTGCGACGTCCTCGGCGAGCTCCTGGCCTCGCTTCAGGGCGTCGTCCACGGAGGTCTTGCCGGCGATCGCCGAGCTGACGTCCTGGCTGACCTGGGTGCCGAGGTCCGGGAACTCGGGGATGTCGACGAACTGGATGCCGATGGCGGGTCGGGGCTGCGACGCCCGGGTTCTCCGGGTCGGCGGCCTCGATCGCGGCCTTGGTCGGCTCGGCGAAGGCCGAGGCGACCTTGAGGTACTCGGCGTTCTCGTAGGTCGACGCGCGCTTGCCGGCGGGCACGCTGGTCCAGCCGATCTCGCTCGCCGACGAGGTTCTCGTACTTCTTGCCGCTGGCCCACGAGATGAACTTCCAGGCGTTGTCCTTCTTCGTGCTCGCCTGCTGGATCGCACCAGGACCAGGCGTAGAGCCAGCCGGCCGAGTCGGTCTTGACCACGGGGGCGGGCGCGTAGCCGAACTTGCCCTTGAACTGCGAGCCGTCGGCCTCGAGCGAGCCGGCGGCCGAGGTGGCGTCGTACCACATGGCCACGTTGCCCTGGACGAGGTTGTTGAGGCACTCGGTGAAGCCGGCCTGCGGTGCGCCCTTCTCGCCGTGGGCGCGCACCAGGTCGACGTAGAAGTTCACCGCCTCCTTGAACTCCGGGGCGTCGACCTTGGGGGTTCCAGTCCTTGTCGAACCAGGTGCCGCCGAAGGTGTTGACCACCGTGGTGAGGGGTGCGAAGAGCTGGCCCCACCCGGGCTGCCCGCGCAGGCAGATGCCCTTCATGCCCGGCTCGGCCCCGTCGACCTTGGCCGCGATGTCGGCGACCTCCTGCCAGGTCGGCTTGGCGGGCATCGTGATGCCCTTGGCGTCGAGGACGTCCTTGCGGTACATCAGGAAGGAGGACTCGCCGTAGAACGGCTCGCCGTAGACCTTGCCCTCGCTCGACAGCGAGGTGGTCATCGACTTGAGGATGTCGGCCTGGTCGAACTCGGTGTCCGACGGCGAGGTAGGAGTCGAGCGGCGCGATCCACTTCGCCTTGGCGTAGATCGGGATCTCGAAGTTGCTCAGCGAGGCGACGTCGTACTGGCCGGCCTGGCTGGAGAACTCCTGGCTGATCTTGTCGCGGACGTCGTTCTCGGGCAGCACCGTGAAGTTGACCTTGATGCCGGTCTCCTTCGTGAAGTTGTCCGCCGTCAGCTTCTGCAGGTCGACCATCTGGGGGTTGTTGACCATCAGCACGTTGATGCTGTCGGCCCCGCCACCACCCACACCGCCACCGCCCCAGCCGGCGCAGGCCGTCAGGCTCAGCGTCAGGCCGGTCGTCGCCGCGACCAGCGCGGCCTTGGAGTTTCGACTTCGCACGCGTCCTCCTCCGTCGCCATTGACGGCCTCAGTTGACTGGCGCTCAAACGAGCGACATGATGCCCAAACGAGTACCTTGAGTAAATCGGCGCAAACCGCGCCTGTCAACGGGAAGGATGTCCGCGTGGACGACGACGGACCCGCTGAGCTCGTGATGCTCGCCGCCGTCGCCCGGCGCCACTACCTCCAGAACCAGTCGAAGGTCGAGATCGCCGAGGAGCTGGGGATCAGCCGCTTCAAGGTCGCCCGGATGCTGGAGTCCGCCCGGGAGCGCGGCCTGGTCCGGATCGAGATCGTGCGGCAGGGCTCGCTCGACGTCGACCTGTCGGCCCGGCTCCAGCAGCGGTTCGGCCTGGCGCACGCGGTCGTCGTCGACACCGCCGACGCCGACCCCGGGGCGGTGCGGCACCAGCTGGGCCGCGCGGCCGCTGAGCTGCTGTCCGAGGTGCTCGTCGACGGCGACGTGCTGGGCCTGCCCTGGTCGCGCAACGTCCACGCGATGGTCGGGGCGCTGACCAGCCTGCCCAGGGTCGAGGTCGTCCAGCTGACCGGCGCGATCGCCCTCCCGGACTTCGACAGCAGCGCCGTCGACATCGTCCGCCGGGCGGCCCGTTTGTCCGGTGGCAAGGCACATGTCTTCTATGCCCCCTTCGTTCTCGACAGCAAATCCAGCGCCGATGCGCTGCGACGTCAGCCGGCCGTCGTGGACGGCCTGGCCCGCGCCTCGGCGGTGACCAAGGCCGTGGTCGGCATCGGCGCCTGGCAGCCCGGGCAGTCGACGATCCACGACCTCCTCGACGATGCCGAGCAGCGTGACCTGACCGCGCGCGGAGTCATCGGTGAGCTGGCCGGCATCTTCTTCGACGTGAGCGGAAAACCGTTGCGCCCCAAGGTCGCTGCGCGTCTCATCACGATGGACCCCGACGACCTGAAGCGGGTCCCCGAGGTCATCGCCGTGGTCTCCGGGGCGTCGAAGTCGAGGGCCGTGCGGGCCGCCCTCGACGGTGGGCTGGTGCAGGGCCTCGTGGTCGACGCCGACCCTCGCCGACGTGCTGCTCGCGGGCTGAGCCGAGCGGCCGGATCCGCCGGCCCCACGACGCCCCAGTGGGCCGGTTTGCGCCCTTCACCCCTTGCGCCCCTCGGGGCCCCGTGGCATGGTCGAGACAGATGTAAGCGCTTTCAACGATGAGAGAGGCAGACCTGTGGCGACCGGTGCAACGCATTCGAGCGGGACGACGATCTACTCCGTCGCCGAGCGTGCCGGCGTCTCCATCGCCTCCGTCTCCCGCGTGCTGCAGGGCTCCACGGCGGTCTCCGCGAAGACCCGCCAGCGTGTCCTCGACGCGGCCGAGGAGCTCAAGTACGTGCCGCTGGCCGCGGCCCGCAGCCTGGCCGTGCGGCACCACGAGGCCCACGGGCTGGTCCTGCCGGAGCTGTCCGGTCCCTACTACTCCGAGCTCCTGATGGGCTTCGAGTCGCGGGCGGCCGACCTCGGGCAGAGCGTCGTGCTCATGCTCGCCGAGGGCAAGGACGACCTGACCGCGGCGGTGCGCAAGCTCGCCACCCGCGTCGACGGGCTGGCCATGCTCGGCTCGGCGGCCATCCCCGACAGCACCGTGAAGGCGCTGCAGGGCTCCAAGCCCGTCGTCCTCATCGCGGGCGACCCGCGTCCGGACGTCGACACCGTCACCTCGGAGAACACCCACAGTGCCGAGGAGATCACCAGCCACGTGATCGGCCACGGCCGCACCGCCCTCCGCTTCCTCGGTGACCCGGACTCGGGTCCTGACGTGCGCGACCGGTATGCCGGCTTCGTCGCCGCCCACGCGGCCGCCGGCGTCGAGGCGCCGGAACCAGTGCGCATTGCCCTGCGCGAGGTCGACGGCACCGCCCTCGCCGACCGGATCCTGTCCGGTGACCTCACGACCGACGCCCTCGTCTGCGCCAACGACGAGCTCGCGCTCGCCGTCATGAAGCGACTGCGCGAAGGCGGCACCCGCGTCCCCGAGGACGTCGCCGTCGTCGGTTGGGACGACGTGATGACCGCCCGCTACGTCGAGCCGGCCCTGACCACCGTCCGCCAGCCGGTGCGCGAGCTCGGCGCCCAGGCAGCCGAGCGGCTGCACCGCCGGGTCACCGGCATCGCCGTCGAGGACGGTCCGCAGGTGATCCCGACCCACCTGGTCATCCGGTCGTCCTGCGGCTGCCCCCCAGACCGCGTTTCGCCCTGAGCGTTGCGGGGCACCACCCCACCAAACTTCACCTCCGCGATCCAGCCCCCCGAGGAAAGAGAGATACCCGATGAAACGCACCTCCGCCATGGCGGTTGCGACGTTGGCCGCCGCAGCCCTGACCCTGACGGCCTGCGGCCGCGACGACGCCGGCTCGACCGCCAGCGAGACCGGCAAGGACGTCAGCGCAGGCAAGGCCACCGGCACCATCACGGTGTGGGCGATGGGCGCCGAGGGGGAGAAGCTCCCCGCCCTTGCCAAGGAGTTCGAGGCCGCCAACCCCGGCGCCAAGGTCAACGTGACCGCGATCCCGTGGGACGCGGCATACCAGAAGTTCACCACCGCGATCACGGCCGGCACCACGCCGGACGCCGCGATGGTCGGCACCACCTGGATGGGTGAGTTCGCCGGCAACGACGCGCTCGACCCGACGCCCCCGTCGATCGACAAGTCCGCCTTCTTCGAGGGCGCGCAGAAGACCACCGAGGTCAACGGCACCTCGTTCGGTGTGCCGTGGTACGTCGAGACCCGCCTCGTCTACTACCGCACCGACCTCGCCAAGAAGGCCGGCATCACCACGCCCCCGACCGACTGGGACGGCCTGAAGTCGATGGCCAAGGCGATGCAGGACAAGGCCGGTGCCAAGTACGGCATGGGCTTCCAGGCCGGCGGTGTCGGCTCCTGGCAGTCGATCATGCCGTTCGGCTGGTCCAACGACGCCAACCTCACCAAGGACGACGGCAAGGCCTACAACTTCGACAGCCCGCAGGTGCTCGACGCGGTGAAGTACTACCAGAGCTACTTCACCGACGGGATCTCCGACAAGGCTGCGCCGGCCACCCCGACGACCGAGCCCGACTTCAAGAGCGGCCGCGTGCCGATGTTCATCTCCGGCCCGTGGATGATGTCCGCGGTCGAGAAGGTGGGTGTCACCAAGGACCAGTACGACGTCATGCCGATCCCGGCCAAGACCAAGTCCTCGTCCTTCGTCGGCGGTTCGGACCTCGTCGTCTTCAAGAAGTCCAAGCAGCGCGACACCGCCTGGAAGTTCGTCCAGTGGCTGAGCGACCCCAAGACCCAGGTCAAGTGGTACCGGACAGTCGACCGACCTCCCCGCGGTGAAGTCCGCGTGGCAGGACCCGGCCCTGACGGCCGACAAGAAGCTCGCCGTCTTCGGCAAGCAGCTCGAGACCGCCCAGGCCCCGCCGACCTTCCCCACCTGGGAGCAGGTCGTGGCGACGTTCGACACCGAGATGGAGAAGGTCACCAAGCAGGGCGCCGACCCGGGTGCGGCACTGAAGACCGTGCAGCAGCAGGCTGACTCGATCGGCACCGGCCAGTAGTCATGGCCACCACCACCGAGGTGACCCCGCGCGGGGAGACGGGCAGCACCAGCCCGTCCCCCCGCCGGGGTGGCGCCGCCGGGCGAGCGCTGCGCGAAGGGCCGGCAGCCTGGATGCTGGCACTGCCGTTCTGCCTGCTGTTCCTCGTCTTCACCGCGTGGCCGGTGGTCCAGTCGCTCTTCATGAGCCTCACGGACACCAAGTCACGCGACCTCCGCAAGCCGTTCGCGGTCGACATCATCGGGTTCGACAACTTCACCAAGGCCTTCTCCGACCCGGTGTTCCGCAAGTCGGCCCTCAACACCGCCTACTTCGTCGTGATCGGGATGCCCCTCACCCTGGGCATCGCCCTCGCCGCTGCGGTCGCGCTGGACCGGGGGATCACCAAGTTCCGCTCGGCCTTCCGGCTCGGCTTCTACCTCCCGGTGATCACCTCGATCGTGGCGGTCGCCGTGGTGTGGCGGTTCCTCCTCCAGGAGGAGTTCGGACTGATCAACACGGTGCTCGGCTGGGTCGGGATCACCGGGCCGAACTGGCTCGGCGACCCGCACTGGTCGATGCCCGGTCTGATCCTGATGGCGGCGTGGCGCAACTTCGGCACCGCGATGATCATCTTCCTGGCCGGCCTGCAGGGTGTCCCGTGGGTGCTCCACGAGGCCGCCTCGATCGACGGCGCGGGTGCGTGGCAGCGGTTCCGCCACATCACCCTGCCGATGCTGCGACCGACGCTGCTGTTCGTGTCGGTCACCACCTCGATCGGCTACCTCCAGTTCTTCGAGGAGCCGTTCGTGATGACCAACGGTGGCCCGCTCAACAGCACCATCTCGATGTCCATGTACACCTACAAGCAGTTCGGCTTCGGCAACTACGGCTACGCGGCCTCGATGAGCTACATCATCTTCGTCGTCATCGCGATCGTGTCTGCCATCCAGTTCCGCCTGCTGCGTGACAACACGTGAGGTCGTCATGACTGGAATGAGCTCCCGCGGACGGGTGACCCTCTACACCGTCCTGACCCTGCTCGTGATCGTCGTCATCGCGCCCTTCGTGTGGATGATCCTGGGCAGCTTCAAGACCCAGGGCGAGCTGCTCCAGAGCCCGCCGACCTGGTGGCCCGAGACGGTCACCCTCGACAACTACACCCAGCTGTTCTCGCGGCTGAACTTCAAGCAGTACTTCTTCAACTCGACGGTCGTCGCCGTCGCGGTGACGGCGGGCAACCTGCTGTTCTGCTCGATGCTCGGCTATGCCCTGGCGATGCTCGACTTCAAGGGCAAGAAGATCCTGTTCGCCGTGGTGATGGGCACCCTGATGATCCCCGGCGTCGTGACCTTCGTGCCGCTGTTCGTCCTGGTGGCCAACATCGGCCTCATCGACACCCTGCCCGGACTGATCCTGCCGTTCCTGGCGGCGCCGTTCGGCGTCTTCCTGATGCGGCAGTTCTTCCTCGGCCTGCCACGCGACCTGCTCGACGCAGGTCGGGTGGACGGCGCGGGCGAGCTGCGGATCTTCCGGCAGATCTTCCTGCCGCTGGCCGGGCCGGCGCTGGCGACCCTGGGCATCCTGACCTTCCTCGGCAGCTGGAACAACTTCCTGTGGCCGCTGGTGGTCGCCCAGCAGGAGAAGACCTACACGCTGCCGGTGGCGCTCGCGCTCTACTCCACCGGGCAGAACTCCACCCAGTACGGCCTGCTCCTCGCCGGAGCCACGGTCGTGGTGCTCCCCGTGCTGGCGATCTTCCTGATCTTCCAGCGCCGCGTGATCGAAGGAATCGCCACCACCGGAATCAAGTAGGCCCGCCGGACTGCCCGCACCCTCGGGCAGTCCCGCGCCCCAGCAGGCAGCCTGCGCGCCTCAGCGGACAGCCAGTGAAACCAACCCGATTGGAGCCTCACCCATGGCCACCCCCCAGCTCGTCGTCCCCTCCGCCACCCGGCGCCAGCTCCTCGTCGGAGCCACGGCGGTGGCCGCCACCGGCCTGACCGCCGGTCGCGCCTCGGCCGGGATCCCCCGCGACGCCGCCCCCGGCGCCCCGGCTGCTCCTCGCGTCCAGCAAGCCGAAGGGCGGCCGGACAGTCCGCGCGGGTGCACCGCTGGGCCGCGGACACCTGGCGCAGCCTCGTGGCGATGACCGACCCCAAGACCGGCCTGCCCGCCGACAACATCTCCGAGGGGCTGACCGCCGGTGAGCGGTCGGGCTACACCTCGCCCACCAACATCGGTGGCTACCTGTGGTCGGCCATCGTGGCCCGTGACCTCGGCATCATCTCCAAGGGCGAGTGCACCAGGCGCCTCACCCAGACGCTGAACACGCTGCTGCGCATGGAGCACCACGAGCCGAGCGGCATGTACTACAACTGGTACGACGAGGCCACCGGCGCGAAGCTCACCGTCTGGCCCACCGACGGCAACCGGGTCGACCCGTTCCTGTCCAGCGTCGACAACGGCTGGCTCGGTGCGGCGCTCAAGGTGGTCGCCTCGGCGGACCGCGGCGCCGCCCCCCTCGCCAACCGGCTCTTCAAGCGGATGCGCTGGGACAGCTTCTACGACACCAACGCCTCCCGGAAGCCCGGCCTGATGCACGGTGGCTTCTTCGTCGTGCAGCCGCCCGGCCGCACCGATGGCTTCTACGGCAACCACATCGGCGTCGGCCCCGACGTCTGGCTCACCAACCACCACTACGACACCACGGTGTCGGAGACGCGCATCACGAGCTACCTCGGCATCATGACCGGTCAGGTCCCGAAGGACCACTACTTCGCCATGTGGCGCACCTTCCCGGCGACCTGCGACTGGTCCTGGCCGGAGATGCAGCCGGTCGGCGAGAACCGCACCTACTTCGGCGTCGACGTCTACGAGGGTGCCTACACCTACCGCGGCATGCACATCGTGCCCGGCTGGGGCGGCAGCATGTTCGAGGAGCTGATGCCCGACGTGTTCGTCCCGGAGTCGAGCTGGGCCCCGCGCTCCTGGGGCCTCAACCACCCGCTGCACGTCCGCGCCCAGCGCGAGCACGGCCTCGCCGAGACCGGCTACGGCTACTGGGGCTTCTCGCCGGCGAGCAACCCGATGGGTGGCTACCGCGAGTTCGGTGTCGACCAGCTCGGCCTCAACCCGACGGGCTACCTGTCGGACATCGACACCGAAGGACCCGGCCTTCCTGGGCACGAACTACGACGGCGGCTTCGGCGAGTGCCGCGCCGGAGAGCAACCCGAACCCGACCTACCGCGACGGTGTCGTCACGCCGCACGCCGCGTTCCTCGCGATGATGCACGAGCCCGACCAGGCCTTCACGAACCTCGCGAAGATCCAGGACGAGCTCAAGGCCTACGGCAAGGGCGGGTTCTTCGACGCCGTCGCCGTGCGCTCCGGCCTCATCGCCCGGCGCTACCTGTCGCTCGACCAGGCCATGGTCATGGGCGCCATCGGAAACGTCATGGGGAACAACGTGATTCGTCGCGCGTTCAGCACCACGGACGTGGAGCGGGCGCTGCGCCCGGTCATCGGTGTGGAAGAGTTCGGAGCAGGCATCGCCTGATCCCCCCGGTCCCATCGCGCGCCCCGGGCAAGCCCCTGATGGCCCGGGGCACGCGATGCCGGGACCCGGCCGTACGGCCCGCCACGACGCACCACTGGGAGGACCCCCATGCACCCGGTCAGGAAGACCAGCCCCGAGGGCGTCGCCTACCGCGACCTCAACGGGAACGACCGGATGGACCCGTTCGAGGACCCGCGCCTCGCCGTCGAGGAGCGGGTCGCCGACCTGCTCCCGCGGCTCTCCCTCGAGGAGAAGGTCGGGCTGATGTTCCAGACCGTCATCGAGGCCGGCCCCGACGGCACGGTGCTGGAGTCGCCGGGGGCGATCAGCAAGTCGGCCACCTCCGACGTCGTGCTGCGCAAGCACCTCACCCACTTCAACGTGCACGCCCTCGACGACGCGCGCAGTGCCGCGCGGTGGCACAACGCGCTCCAGTCCGTCGCCGAGCAGTCTCCCCACGGCATACCCGTCACGGTCTCGACGGACCCGCGGCACGCGTTCATCGAGAACGCCGGCACGTCGTTCGCCGCCAAGGCGTTCTCCCAGTGGCCCGAGCCGCTGGGCCTGGCCGCGCTGCGCGACCCCGAGGTGGTCCGGGAGTTCGGTGACATCGCGCGGCAGGAGTACTGCGCGGTCGGCATCCGGGCGGCCCTGCACCCCACCCTCGACCTCGCGACCGAGCCGCGCTGGGCCCGTCAGTCGGGCACCTTCGGCCAGGACCCCGACCTGGTCAGCGAGCTCGCCGTGGCCTACCTGCAAGGGGTTCCAGCAGGACGCGCTCGGACCTGGCAGCGTCGCCTGCACCAGCAAGCACTTCCCGGGCGGCGGCCCGCAGAAGGACGGCGAGGACGCGCACTTCCCCTACGGCCGCGAGCAGGTCTACCCCGGTGGCCGGTTCGCCGACCACCTCAAGCCATTCCCCCCGATCATCGCCGCGGGAACCGCCGCGATCATGCCCTACTACGGCATGCCCATCGGGCTCGAGATCCACGGCGAGCAGATCGAGGAGGTCGGGTTCGGCTACAACAAGCAGATCGTCACGGGCCTGCTCCGCGGGTCCCTCGGCTACGACGGTGTCGTCGTCACCGACTGGGAGCTGGTCAACGACAACCACGTCGGCGGCCAGGTGCTCCCGGCGCGGGCGTGGGGGGTCGAGCACCTCGACCCGGCCGCGCGGATGGAGCTCATCCTCGAGGCCGGCGCAGACCAGTTCGGGGGCGAGGAGTGCGTCGAGCTGCTGCTCGACCTCGTGGCGCAGGGGCGCGTGACCGAGGCCCGGGTCGACGAGTCGGCCCGTCGCCTGCTCGCCGTGAAGTTCCGGCTGGGGTTGTTCGACGACCCGTTCGTCGACGAGGACGTTGCTGCGCAGACGCTGGGGCGCCAGGACTTCCGCGACGCCGGGTATGCCGCGCAGGCCCGATCCGTGACCGTCCTCACCAACCGCTCGGTCGAGGGCACAGCGGTCCTCCCGCTGCAGCGGGGGCTCAAGGTCTATGCGGAGAACGTGTCAGCGGAGGCCGTCGCCACCCTCGGTGTCGCCGTCGACCGTCCCGAGGACGCCGACGTCGCGCTGGTGCGACTGCCCGCGCCCTTCGAGCCACGCTCCGACCTGTTCCTCGAGTCGTGGTTCCACCAGGGCTCGCTCGACTACCCGCCAGGCCTGGTCGCCCGGTTGGCCCGGATCGCGGCGCACTGCCCGCTGGTCGTCGACGTCGTGCTGGACCGCCCGGCGGTGCTCACCCCCCTGCTGCCCCTGGCCAGTGCCCTCGTCGGCAGCTTCGGCACCAACGACGACGCCCTGGTCGACGCGCTGACCGGGGCGATCGCCCCCGAGGGTCGGCTGCCGTTCGACCTGCCGCGCTCGATGGAGCAGGTGCGCCAGCCACGGCGAGGACGTCCCCGGCTACGACGACCCGCTGTTCGCCTTCGGGCACGGCCTGGTGCTCACCCCGACCGTCTGACCAGCCAACCGGTCCCTCCCGTTCGCACCGTGTCCCCGTCGCGGGAACCGGTCCGAAGGATCGGGCAGATCGGACATCCTTGTCACGGTCTCGACTCGCTTGGGAGCGGGAGGTTGACTTGCGCAAGCCTGCTGCCTAAAACTCCCGTGAGACAACGTTGTCAAGAGTTGGTGGCGCCGCGAGGGGGTCGCCTTCCCCAACCTCGATGAGGAGGCACGATGAGCGATGGCGGTTCGATCCTGCAGATGACCGGGATCACCAAGACGTTCCCAGGGGTCAAGGCGCTCGACGACGTCACGCTCGACGTCCGTCGCGGGGACGTGCACGCCATCTGCGGTGAGAACGGCGCGGGCAAGTCGACCTTGATGAAGGTCCTGTCGGGCGTCCACCCAGCCGGCAGCTACGAGGGCACGATCACCTTCAACGGGACCCCGGTCGAGTTCAACAACATCCGTGACTCCGAGCACGCCGGCATCGTCATCATCCACCAGGAGCTCGCCCTCATCCCCGAGCTGTCGATCGCCGAGAACATCTTCCTCGGCAACGAGGAGACCAAGAAGGGCGTCATCGACTGGGTCTCGACCAACAACCGGGCCCGCGACCTGCTCGCCCGCGTCGGCCTGCGTGAGGACCCCGAGACGCCGATCAAGAACATCGGCGTCGGCAAGCAGCAGCTCGTCGAGATCGCCAAGGCGCTGAGCAAGGAGGTCAAGCTCCTCATCCTCGACGAGCCGACCGCGGCGCTCAACGAGGAGGACTCGCGACACCTGCTCGACCTGATCCGCGGCCTGCAGGCCAAGGGGATCACCTGCATCATGATCAGCCACAAGCTCAACGAGATCGAGGCCATCTCCGACGCGATCACCATCATCCGCGACGGCAAGACGGTCGAGACCCTCGACGTGCGCCAGGGTGCGGTCGACGAGGACCGGATCATCCGCGGCATGGTGGGCCGGTCGCTGGAGTCCCGGTTCCCCGACCACACGCCCGACATCGGCGAGACGTTCTTCGAGGTGAAGGACTGGACCATCGCCCACCCGCAGATCCCCGACCGGCTGGTGGCCAAGGGCTCGAACTTCTTCGTCCGACGCGGTGAGATCGTCGGGTTCGCCGGGCTGATGGGGTCGGGACGCACCGAGCTGATGCGGTCGATCTTCGGCCACAGCTACGGCACCTACGTCCAGGGCACGACGACGCTCAACGGCCAGGAGGTCCGGCTGCGCAACGTGCCGGCCGCGATCGACGCCGGCGTCGCCTACGTCACCGAGGACCGCAAGAGCCTGGGCCTCAACCTCCTCGACGACATCAAGACGACGACGGTCTCCGCGAAGCTGAAGAAGATCGCCAAGAACCTGGTCGTCGACCGACGCGCGGAGCACACGGCCGCGGAGGAGTACCGCAAGGCGCTGCGCACCAAGACGCCCTCGGTCGACTACGGCGTCGCCAAGCTCTCCGGCGGCAACCAGCAGAAGGTCGTGCTGTCCAAGTGGCTGTTCACCGACCCCGAGCTGCTCATCCTCGACGAGCCGACCCGTGGGATCGACGTCGGTGCGAAGTTCGAGATCTACGGGATCATCCAGCGGCTCGCGGCCGAGGGGAAGGGCGTCATCGTCGTCTCCTCCGAGCTGCCCGAGCTGCTCGGCATCTCCGACCGGATCTACACGATCTGCGAGGGCCGGATCACCGGGGTCCTGGACCGCGGACAGGCCGACCAGGAGTCGCTGATGCGGCTGATGACGGTCACCAGCTCCACCCACACGCCCGAGGCCGACCTCGGTCCCGACAGCCTCGACGAACCCCCCACGGATCTGCCGGCCAGCTCCGCCAGCCCCGCCACCCCAGACCGCACGACCGCACCCTAGGAGGGCGCATGGACAAGCTGAAGCAGATCTTCGGTGGAGACACCCGCCAGTTCGGCATGATCTTCGCCCTCGTGGCCCTCATCGTCTTCTTCCAGATCTGGACCAAGGGCCTGACGCTCAAGCCCGAGAACGTCATCAACATCTTCCAGGGCAACAGCTACATCCTGGTGATGGCGATCGGCATGGTGCTGGTGATCATCGCCGGGCACATCGACCTGTCGGTCGGGTCGGTCGCGGCCTTCGTCGGCATCACCGTGGCGATCGCCATGCGCGACTGGGGCATCCCGTGGTGGGTCGGCATCCTGCTCGGCCTCGCCGTCGGGGCGGTGGTCGGCGCCTGGCAGGGCTTCTGGGTCGCCGTGGTCGGCATCCCGGCGTTCATCGTGACGCTGGCCGGGATGCTCATCTTCCGCGGCGCCAACCAGGCCGTCGGCAAGTCCCTGACGATCCCGGTCGGTGAGGACTTCCAGAAGATCGGCGCCGGCTACCTGCCCGAGGTGGGCCCGGACACGGGCTACAACAACCTCACCATCCTGCTCGGCCTGGTGCTCTGCGCGGCGATCATCTACGGCACGCTCCGCAACCGTCGCAGCCAGCGCAAGATCGGGGCCGACCTCGAGGACAGCACCGTGATGTACATCCGGCTCGGCGCTCATCTGCGTCGCGATCCTCGCGACCGTGTTCGTCATGGGCTCGGGCCGCAAGGGCACGTCGCTGCCGGTCTCCGCCCTCATCCTCGGTGTGCTCGTGATGGTCTACGGCTTCATCTCGACCCGCACGATCGTCGGTCGGCACGTCTACGCGGTCGGTGGCAACCGCAATGCCGCCGAGCTGTCAGGCGTGCGCAGCCGGCGGATCAACTTCCTCGTCATGATGAACATGTCGATGCTCGCCGCGCTCGGCGGCATGATGTTCGTCGCGCGGTCCACCTCGTCCGGTCCGTTCGACGGCGTCGGCTGGGAGCTCGACGTCATCGCGGCCGTCTTCATCGGTGGCGCCGCCGTCAGCGGTGGCGTGGGCACCGTCGTCGGGTCCGTGATCGGTGGCCTGGTGATGGCCGTCCTCAACAACGGCCTGCAGCTCAAGGGAATCGGCGCCGACGCCACCCAGATCATCAAGGGCCTGGTGCTGCTCATCGCCGTCGCGTTCGACGTCTACAACAAGAGCCAGGGGCGCCGGTCGATCACCGGGATGCTCATGGAAGAACACCGGGGCGGTCCACCGAAGAGCCCAAGGGCACGGTGAGCCAGGAGGCGTGACCTCCAAGGGTCGGCCGACCCGGCCGCCCCGCAACAGCACGACCCCACCGGCGTCCGCCGGGACACGAGAAAAGGAAAAGCATGAGAACAGTGACGAAGACGATGGCCCTCGCGGCCGTCGCCGCGCTCGCGCTCGCCGGTTGCGGGCGGGCTGACGACTCCAGCTGGTGGGTCGAGCAGCAGCAGCTGGCAGGCGAGAAGTTCGCCAAGGACAGCCTGATCGGCGTCTCGCTCCCGCAGAAGACGTCGGAGAACTGGGTGCTCGCGGAGAACCTCTTCAAGACCGACCTGGCCAGCGCCGGCTTCAAGGCCGACGTGCAGTTCGCCAACGGCGGTGTCGGCGAGCAGCAGAACCAGATCCAGTCGATGGTGACCAAGGGCGCCAAGGTCATCGTCGTCGGCGCCATCGACGGCTCGCAGCTGGGCACCCAGCTCAAGGCCGCCAAGGACGCCGGCGCCGTCGTCATCGCCTACGACCGCCTGGTCAAGAACACCGACGCCGTCAACTACTACGTCGCCTACGACAACTTCAAGGTCGGTGTCCTCCAGGGCAACGCGCTCCTCGAGGGCATGGCCAAGAAGAAGCCGAGCGGTCCGTACAACATCGAGCTGTTCGCCGGCTCGCCCGACGACGCCAACGCCCAGGTCTTCTTCGACGGCGCGATGAGCGTGCTCCAGCCGAAGATCGACGACGGCACCCTCAAGGTGGTGTCCGGCCAGACGAAGTTCACCCAGGTCGTCACCCAGGGCTGGAAGGCCGAGAACGCGCAGAAGCGCATGGACACCCTCATCTCGGGCAACTACTCCTCGGCCGCCCTCGACGGCGTGCTGTCGCCGAACGACACGCTGGCCCGCGCGATCCTGACCTCGGTCAAGGCCGGCAGCAAGCCGACGCCGGTCGTCACCGGTCAGGACTCCGAGGTCGAGTCGGTCAAGTCGATCATGGCGGGGGAGCAGTACTCCACCATCAACAAGGACACCCGCAACCTGGTCAAGGCCACGATCGACATGGTCAAGGCGATCCAGGCCGGCCAGGAGCCCACGATCACCGACACCAAGTCCTACAACAACGGTGTCAAGGTCGTCCCGGCCAACCTGCTCGACCCGGTGATCGTGACGAAGGAGAACGCCAAGGAGGCGTACGCCAACGACCCGACGCTGTCCAAGCTCACTGGCTGAGCCAGACACCGCACGCACGACACCGGAGGGGTATGCCGGGTGGTCACCACCCGGCATACCCCTCCGTCGTGCAGTGGCGCGGTCTGCGCCGTCAGCGCGTGGCGCTGCGCTCCGCGGCCTGGCGCTGCGACCAGACCCGGTCGGCGGCGTCGATGCTGGCCCGCGAGCGCAGGTCGACGCCGGCCCGCTGCGCCGCCGCCTTGGCCTCGGCGGTGCGTCAGGTCCGGCGCCACGGAACTGCTCGGGGCTGATCGAGGCGTCGGCCGCGGCGTAACGGCGCTGCTGGGTGGCGAGGCGGCCGGACGACAGCTCGGCCGTGCGCAGGGCCGACGCGGACACCCGGAACGCGCTGCCCGTCAGCGGCGTGCTCACGAGCGGGGCGTAACCGTCACGGTGACCCGCGACGTTGGGGTGGTAGCTCTCCCCGATCGGGTTGGACAGGCCGTTGAGCCACTCGACGTCGTCGCACACGGCGTGGCCGATGAACCGGCTGGTCGGGTTGACGAAGCTGAAGCCCTTGGCCGCGGCCTGGGCCGAGGTCTTGCTGTTGAGCAGGTCGGCCATCTGGTTGAGCCGGGTCTCCTCGGCCGGGGAGAACCAGGTGAAGGCGTTGCAGTCCTCGCCCTGGAAGATCCGCGGGTAGCCGACGACGACGACCTTGGCGTTCGGCGCCTTGGCCCTGATCGACGGCGTAGAGGCGTGGACAGCCGCGCGGGAAGGGTGTTGTTGACGATGTTCTGCGCACCGTCGATCGCCCCGTTGCAGTTGCTCATCCAGCCCGGCTGGGCGCACTCGGTGAGGACGTCGGCGAAGCCGGCGTCGTTGCCGCCCACCGAGATCGACACCTGGGTCGTGGCGGTCGTGAGGGCGCTCAGCTGGGTGTTCGTGACGTCGGCGACCCGCGCGCCGGAGCAGGCCCGGAAGTTGAGGGCCAGGCCCTTGCTCGCCGAGATGAGCGACGGGTAGGCGTACACCGAGCGCTGGCACGAGGTGCCGTCGTTGATGTAGGTGCGGGTGCCGGTGCCGGAGGCGTACGAGTCGCCCAGTGCCACATAGGAGTTCGCGGCCTGGGCGGGTGCTGCTGACACAGTGAGGGCGGCTGCGGCACCGAGTGCCACGAGTGCGCCGAACGTGCGGGTCATCGCCATTGATATCTCCCTGCGGTCCAGTGGGTCGGTGATCGCACAGTAGGGCTGGGAAATCCGGCGTGGCGTCCTGCGCACGAACCCTTGCCAAGTCCTTACCTCGGGTAGGGACGTTGCGGAGGTGGGCTCGCGACCGACTCGGCGAGGTCGCCCGGTCGCGGCCGCTGACCTGCACAAACGTCGGGTTCCGAGTGGCGGTTCGAGGCTGGGTGGCATAGACAGGTGGAAGCGGCGTGACACGACGCCGCCCGACGACAGGGAGAACCAGTCATGACCGAAACCCCCCTGAACGAAGCAAGCGACGACGAGGGCGGCATCGGGCCGTCCGACGGTGGCGCGGCAGGCATGCCGGCCAGCGCCGACGAGGGCCCGGCCGACGGCGGCGCGAACTCCGGTGGCCACGACGGCGGTGCCGATGGTGGCGCTGACGGTGGCGCGGGCGAGGGCCCGGCTGACGGTGGCGCGAACCCCGGTGGCCATGACGGCGGCGCTGACGGCGGTGCTGACGGCGGAGCCGATGGCGGTGCCGATGGCGGTGCCGACGGTGGCGCGGGCGAGGGCCCGGCTGACGGTGGCGCGAACCCCGGTGGCCACGACGGCGGAGCCGACGGCGGCGCTGACGTCTCCTGAGCCGCCGAGCCCGACGTACGGTGAGCCGGTGACCACGACGTCATCGCACCGGGTGCCTGCCACGAGTGGCGGGCACCCGGTGCTGTCGCGCCTGCGTCGCGGTCCCGGCCACCGAGTTCGCCGACCGGCACTGGTCGCGCGAGCCGCTGCTCAGCCGGGCGGCCGACCTGCCCCGGTCGTTCGACGACCTGTTCTCCGCCGACGCGGTCGACGAGCTGGTGGCCGGTCGCGGGCTGCGGACGCCGTTCCTGCGGATGGCCAAGGACGGCACCACCCTCGCCGACCGCAGCTTCACCCGCGGCGGCGGGATCGGTGCGGCCATCGCCGACCAGGCCAGCGACGACGCGGTGCTGCAGCACTTCACCGACGGCGCGACGCTGGTCCTCCAGGGCCTGCACCGCACCTGGCGCCCGGTGGTGGACTTCTCCCAGGCCCTCGCCGCGGAGCTCGGCCACCCGGTGCAGGTGAACGCCTACGTGACCCCGCCGGAGAACACCGGCTTCAGCGACCACTACGACGTCCACGACGTCTTCGTCCTGCAGATCGCGGGGGAGAAGCGCTGGCGGATCCGCCCACCGGTGCACGACCTGCCGTTGCGTGACGAGCCGTGGACCGACCGCCGCGCTGCGGTCGAGGAGGCGGCCCTTGCGGCTCCGTTGATCGAGGAGACCTTCGCGCCCGGGCGACTGCCTCTACCTGCCGCGGGGCTACCTGCACTCGGCGACCGCGTTGGGCGGCACCAGCATCCACCTCACCATCGGCGTCCATGCCTGGACCCGGCGCCACGTCGCCGACGAGCTGGTGCGGGCCGCGGTGTCGAGGGCGAGCCGCGCCACCGAGCTGCGCACGGCACTGCCCGTCGGCACCGACCTGGTCGCCGACGGAGCCGCGACCGACGACGTGGAGGTCGTGCGCGCGGCGCTGCTCGAGGCGCTGGCAGCAGGTCGACGCGAACGACCTCGCGACCGGGCTGGCCGGTGCGGCGCGCGCGGCCCAGCGACCGGCCCCGCTCGCCCCGCTGGCCCAGGCCGAGGCGGCGAACGCCCTCACCCCCCAGTCGCGGGTCGCCCTGCGGGCCCACGTCGCGGCGACCCTCGTGCCCGCCGCCGGTGGCCGCACCGTGCTGCGCAGCAGGGTCGGCTCGCAGACCGTCGAGCGCCCGGACCTCGCGGCCGTCGAGCAGCTCCTCGAGTCGGGCTCGGCCACGGCCGCCGAGCTCGGCCTCGAGCTGACCCGCGCGCTCCTGCGCGCCGGCGTCGTCGTCCCTGCATGACCACCCCCTGTGCTCGACGTCCGCGCGACGTCGAGGCGACCCGATGCTGGGCACCGCCGCACCCGCGACGCGGTGGCTGCTCATCGAGCACCCCGGCGGGTGGGCGCCGGCCGCGCTCGACAGCCCCGGCATCGACGACGCGGTGGCCGACCGGCTGCACCGCACCGCCCTGGAGGTCGGGGGCCGGGTGGTGCTGATCCGGCGCCCCGGCAGGGCGGCGGTGCCGGGACCACCCGAGCAGCGGCGCTGGACCGTCCTCGACCTCGACGGCCGACAGCAGTGGGGCACCTGGCGCCGGTCGACCGACCTGCTCGCCGCCGGCTCGGCCCTGCTCGCACGGCCCGGCCGACTCGGGCGGCGGCCACCCGCCCGAGCCGATGCTCCTGGTCTGCACCCACGGGCGGCACGACGTCTGCTGTGCGGTCCGGGGTCGCCCGGTGGCCCAGGCCCTCGCGGCCCGGTGGCCGCAGCAGACCTGGGAGTGCACCCACATCGGCGGGGACCGGTTCGCCGCCAACCTGCTCGTCGTGCCGGACGGCACCGTCTACGGCGGGCTCGACGCCGCCAGCGCCGTCGACGTCGTGCAGGGCCACCTGTCGCGGAGCGGTGGACCTCGAGCACCTGCGCGGCTTCTCGGCCCACCGCCCACCCGTGCAGGCGGCGCTCGCAGCGGTCCTGCGCGCGCACGGCCCGGCGGCGTCACACGACGTGCGACCGGGCGAGGTGGTGGCGGACGGCGACCTCTGGCACGTCGAGGTGCTCGGTGCCGGGCGCGTGCCGGCACGGTCGATGGTGACGGTCCACCGCGCCCTCCAGCCCCCCGCCCGGCTCACCTGTCGCGCCGAGGCCGACGCCACGGCCTACGTGTGGACTGCCGTGCTCGCCGACCCCGTCGGCTGAGGTCAGGCGACGCGTCCGCCACAGGACGCCGAGCCGAGCCAGGTGTGCGGGTTGCCCTCCCAGCACCAGCCCAGCCGCGGGTGCCCCTTGCTCACCCAGAGCGCCGCCACCCGCTTGCTGGCGTCCCTCGCGCCCGGGCAGGAAGAAGGCGTTGCGCTCCTTGAGGATCCCCGGCCAGAGCGCGAGCAGGCTGACGCCCTCGTCGACGGTGAGCGGCGCTGCGGCCCTCGGCCTCGATGAGCGGCACGGCGTCCTTGGCCCGCACGTCGAGGGTCGCCTTCCCGGTGTCGACGTCAGTGACGAGGTATGCCGCGTGGTCGGGGACGTCCACGCCCTCGATCGGGCGGTAGCCGGCCAGGTCGTCGGCGGTGTACTCGGTCCAGCCGGTCGTGGACTTCCAGTGGACGGTGGGCAGCGCCAGGTCGGCGGTGACCAGCCGCGACGTCACGACGAGGGCGAACGGGATGCGGTCAGGCGCTCGTGGCCTCGGCGCCGATCGCCTTGTCCCGCAACGGTTCCACCAGGTCGACGAACGCCTGGCTCGGTCATCCCGGCCAGGGCCGGGTAGCCGGCGTCGAGGTAGGCTCCGGACCTGGCGGTCGAACTCTGCTGTCGTGGCGGGCTCGTCGGGGTCGTGTCGGTCGTCGGTCGTGCGGTCGGCTGGCTCTGCGTCGTTGCGGTCACGGTTCTCCTCCGGTCACGGTGCGGGTGGCCGAGGTTCAACGCGGGGCGACGGTCGACGCGTTCCCGGCTCTGCTCGAGGGTGGGGCCGCAGGTGCGCGCCGGGGGTCGCACGTGCCGTGGCGCCGGCCTCGCCCGGCCGGGGTGCGGCCGCCGCCGGGGCTGCGCTCTCGATCCGCGACCCGTTGATGAGGGTGACGTTGTCGTAGGCGGGCCGGCCCTCGATGACGTTGCGGAACTGGTAGCGGGTCAGCGAGGCGAGCCGGCAGTCGGTGCCGAAGGTCGCGATGTCGAACGCCGACGGCTGACCGGTGAGCTCGCCGACGTCGCCGCCCGTGCGTCGTCCGCGTCGTTGGTGTCGTCCCCGGCGATGAAGTGGCTGAACGGACCGCCTCCGGTGAAGGTGCCCACGCCGATCCGCGAACCCTCGAGCTGGCGGCGTGGAAGTGGCCGTTGACGCGGATCCCCGCCCTGCGCCACGTCCTCGGCCGCCGCGGGCTCGTGGGAGACGACGACGTCCGGCACGGGCTGGTCGGCCATCGCCGCGTTGAACCGGGCCGCGGCCGGCTTCTGCTTGGCGGCGTTGCCGGTGTTGTCGTCGCCGAACCAGCGGGGGTCGTTGAACCCGGCGATCCGCAGCCCGTGGATGCTCTCGACCACGTAGGTCTGCGTCGTCCGGCTCGAGCAGCACGACGTTCTTGACGGCCGCCAGCCGGTCGAGCAGCTCACGGTCGACGGCGGACTGGCCGTCGTGGTTGCCCTTGACGAACAGGTAGGGGACCCCGAGCGAGGCGATGCCCTGGAAGAGCCCGGCAGCGTCGGCCTCGGTGGCACTGCCGAAGTTGACCAGGTCGCCCGAGTCGATGACGGCGTCGATCCGCTCCTGCTCGACGATCGTCTTCATCAGCGCGTACTGGTTGGCGCCGTGGATGTCGGAGACGAGCAGCATCCGCGCGGCCACGGGCTGGTCGAGCGCCTGCGGGGCGTACTTGTCCTGCAGCGCCGCCGACAGGGCGAGCAGGTTCTTCAGGTAGGGCGTCACCTGCTCGGCCCGCGTCTCCACGCCCTCGAGCAGGTCGGCGTTGCGCTGCACCGTCCCGAGGATGCCGGTGGTGGTGAAGCTGTCGAGCCGCTCGGGCTGGTAGGTCAGCCCGATCACGCCGAAGGTGGCGACGCACGAGGCGACCCACACCGCGGCGACCGCGGCGCTCCACCGCAGCCCGGGCGGCGACGCCGTCGCCACGCGGCATACCCACCGAGGCAGAGGAGGGCGACGACGAGGGCAGCCGGCGGCGAACCGCCAGCCGAGCGCGATCGCCGCCCCGCGAGCGGCGCGCTCGAGCTCCAGGGGACCCGGCTGCAGGGACTGCACCGAGATGTTCGGGCGGGCCAGCAGGTCGGTGATCCGCTCCTTGACATGCACCTGCGCCACGATGCCGGGGGCCGGGACCGGCCCGCCGAAGTCGAGCCGGATGTCGCCGAAGATGGTGGGGCTCTGGATCTTCGGAGATGTCGCCGGGGTCGAGCGAGAGCCGCAGGTCGGCGCCGTAGTTCAGGGTGTCGGCCCTGCTCGGGAACAGGGTCGTCGCGGCGACCCCTCCGCCGTTGCACGCGACGAACAGCAGCGCCAGCGCGCCGAGCCGCAGCAGCCACCGGGACGCACGCCTCCAGCGGCGTGGGCTCTCGGCGGGCGTGCTCACCGGTCCACCGTAACCGGCTGCGGACCGCGTCCGGGCCACCTCCTAGGCTGGCGGTATGCCGCGCAGCCTGGGAACGCTCGAAGGCCGCACCTTCGCGGCGGTGCTGTTCGACATGGACGGGACGCTGATCGACTCGATCCCCGTCGTGATCCGGTCGCTGGCTGCGGTGGGCGCAGGAGGAAGGCGTCGACCCGCACGACCTCGCCGGCTTCCACGGCGTGCCCGGCGCGGGGAGTCATCCGGCGCTGCTGCCCGCCGGAGCGGGTGGACTCGCGCGTTCGAGCGGATCGAGGCGATCGAGATCGCCGACACCGAGGGCATCACCGTGCTGCCCGGCACCCTCGACGCGCTCGCCGTCCTGACCGGCGACGTGGAGCGCTGTGCCATCGCGACCTCCTGCACCCGCCCGCTCGCCGACGCGCGGCTGGCTCGCCACCGCGCTGCCGGCGCCGCCGGTGGTCGTCACCGCGAGCGACGTCGCCCAGGGCAAGCCGCACCCCGACCCGTTCCTGCTCGCCGCGGCGCGGCTCGGGCGTCGACCCGGCCGACTGCCTCGTCGTCGAGGACGCCCCGGGTGGTCTCGAGGCCGGCTCGCGCGGCGGGCTGCTCGACCCTCGCCGTGACGACGACGACCGCTGCCGCCGACCTCGTCGCCGACGCGGTGGTGCGACAACCTGGCCGACGTGCGGTTCTCGGTGGTGGAGGGTCGCGTTCACGTGACGCCGGCGGTTACCGGCCCGTAGGTTGGGGCCATGGACGCTGACGTCATCGTGGTCGGAGCCGGCCTGTCCGGGCTCGTCGCCGCCGCCGAGCTCGCCGACGCCGGACGCCGGGTGGTGGTGGTCGACCAGGAGAGCGCCGCCAACCTCGGTGGGCAGGCGCACTGGTCGTTCGGCGGGCTGTTCCTCGTCGACAGCCCCGAGCAGCGGCGGATGGGCATCAAGGACGGCGTCGACCTCGCCTGGCAGGACTGGCAGGGCTCGGCCGGGTTCGACCGGCTCGACGGACGAGGACAAGTGGGGCGCGCAGTGGGCCCGCGCCTACGTCGACTTCGCGGCCGGCGAGAAGCGGGCCTGGTTGCACGAGCAGGGGATGCGGTTCTTCCCCGTCGTCGGCTGGGCCGAGCGCGGCGACGGGTCCGCGTCGGGCCACGGCAACTCGGTGCCGCGGTTCCACATCGTCTGGGGCACCGGTCCCGGGGTGCTGGCGCCGTTCCTGCGCCGGGTCGAGCGAGCACGTGGCGGCCGGGCGCGTCGAGCTGCGGCACCGCCACCAGGTCGACGAGCTGGTCACCAGCGACGGCGCCGTCACCGGCGTGCGCGGCACGCTGCTGGCCGACGACGCCGCCGACGCGGGGCCGGCCCACCAACCGCGACGCCGTGGGCGAGTTCGAGCTGACCGCGCAGGCCGTCATCGTCACCAGCGGTGGCATCGGCGCCAACCACGACCTGGTCCGCGCCAACTGGCCCGAGCGGCTCGGCACGCCGCCCGAGCACATGCTCACCGGCGTGCCGGCCCACGTCGACGGCCGGATGCTCGGCATCACCGAGGCCGCCGGCGGACGGCTGGTCAACCGCGACCGGATGTGGCACTACGTCGAGGGCATCGAGAACTGGGACCCGATCTGGCCGTCCCACGCGATCCGCATCCTGCCCGGGCCGAGCTCGCTGTGGTTCGACGGCAACGGCGACCGGCTGCCGGCGCCGCTGTTCCCGGGGTTCGACACCCTCGGCACGCTGGCCCACCTGCGCCAGACCGGGCACGACCACAGCTGGTTCGTCCTGACCAAGAAGATCATCGGCAAGGAGTTCGCGCTCTCCGGGTCGGAGCAGAACCCCGACCTGACCGGCAAGTCGGTCAAGGACGTGCTCGGGCCGGGCGCGCGCCGACATGCCCGGCGCCGGTGCGGGCGTTCCTCGACAAGGGCGCCGACTTCGTCTCGGCCGACACCCTGCGCGAGCTCGTCGACAAGATGAACGCGCCTCACCCCCGACGCGCCGCTGGACTTCGCCCACCTCGAGCGCCAGATCGTCGACCGCGACCGCCAGATCGACAACGACGTTCAGCAAGGACGCCCAGGTCACCGCGGTCCGCGGAGCGCGAAACTACCGTGGTGACAAGCTGATCCGCACCGCCAGCCCGCACCGGATCCTCGACCCGAAGGCCGGGCCGCTGATCGCGGTGCGCCTCAACATCCTCACCCGCAAGACCCTCGGCGGGCTGGAGACCGACCTCTCGTCGCGCGTCCTGTCCGCGTCGGGTGAGCCGGTGCCCGGCCTGTATGCCGCGGGCGAGGTCGCCGGGTTCGGCGGCGGTGGGGTGCACGGTTACCGCGCGCTCGAGGGCACCTTCCTCGGCGGCTGCATCTTCTCCGGGCGCACCGCGGGACGGGCCGCCGCGGCCGCCACCGGCTGACGCGGCATACCCGCCACGTCCCTGACCGTGCAACGGTGGCAGTGCGACCTCGTGCTAGCCTGCAAAGTCTGGCTCGCGGGCGGCAGGTCAGGGAGGCGGTCGCGGACGATGGTGTCGAGCACTCCGAGCGGCACGCTGCCGCCGTCGAGCACGGCGTCGTGGAAGGCCTTGATGTCGAAGGCGTCGCCCTGGCGCTCCTGCGCCTCGCGGCGGATCCGCAGGATCTCGAGCCGTCCCACCATGTAGCCGCAGGCCTGGCCGGGCAGCACGGCATACCGGTTGACCTCGCTGGTGACGTTGGCCGTGGACATCGGCGAGTTGGCCACCATGTAGTCGATCGCCTGCTGGCGGCTCCAGCCGAGCGCGTGCAGACCGGTGTCGACGACGAGGCGGCAGGCCCGCACCGAGTCCATCGTCAGCATGCCGAGCCGGGTCAGCGGCGTGGAGTAGAGGCCCATCTCGTCGGCGAGCCGCTCGGTGTAGAGGCCCCAGCCCTCGGCGTAGGCGTTGAAGATGGTGTGCCGCCGCAGGGCCGGCATGTCGGTGAGCTCGGCGGCGATGGCGAGCTGGAGGTGGTGACCGGGGATGCCCTCGTGGTAGCTGAGCGCCTCGATCTCGCACGCGTCCCCAGGCCGTCGGGTCGGAGGTGTTGACGTAGAAGACGCCACCGCGGGTGCCGTCGTCCGACGGCGGGTAGTAGAAGCCGAGCGCCCCGTGCGTCGTGGTGCGGATCTCGCAGTCGGCTGCGGGCAGCCGGTTGAACCAGTTCGGCATCTCGGCCCGGGCGCGGGCGAAGGCCGTCTCGCACTCCGCGAGGATCTCGGCGGCGTCGTGGTGCCGCAGCGCCGGGTCGGTGCGCAGGCGCTCGGTAGACCGCCGGCACGTCGGAGGTGCCGAGGACCTCCCCGCCGAGGGTGGCGTACTCCTCCTCGAGGGAGGCGATCTGGCGCAGGCCGAGGTCGTGGATCTCCTGCGCCGTGAGGGTCGTCGTCGTGTTGGCCGCGAGGGCGCGCGCGTAGGTCTGCTCGCCGTCGGGCAGCCAGCTGAGCCCGCACCTGCTCGTCGGGCCGGGTGTGCGGTGCGACCTCGTCCACCAGCACGTCGCGGTACTCCTGCAGCCCCGGCCGGACCGCGTCGCCGATCGCCTCGGTCAGCCGGGCCCGCCAGGCCTCGGCGTCGACGTCGGCGGGGAGGCGGCCGGTCGCCAGCAGCGGGTCCTCGGTCAGCGGCGTGGCCAGCCAGGCGTCGAGCTGGGGCACCGTGTCGGCCACGGCGAAGGCCGCCGGAGTGCGCCCCGAGGCCACGCCCTCGCGGTGCCGCTGGGCGGAGTCGCGGAGGTACTGGCCGATGCCGTGGAACTTGCGCACCATCGCCTCGGCGACGGCGGCCGTGGGCATGGCGAGGTTGGCGACGGTCAGGGGCAGGTCGACCTGCGGCCCGAAGACCGGGTTGACCGCGAACTCCTGGGTGCGGCACTCGGCCCAGTCGGCCCCGCTGGTGGCCTGGAAGGCGACGACGTCGCGGGTGGCGCGATCCTGCAGGCTGAGCCCGTCGTCCGGGATCGCGGCGGCCCGGGCGGCGAACTCACGCGCGGCCGTGATGCGGTCGTCCTCGGCCGCCCTGCTGACGTCCTCGTAGCGGTCGGCGAACCGGTAGTCACCCACCATGTGGGCCCAGCTCGGGCTCGTCCGCATCCAGTGGTCGTGGTAGTCGTCAGCCAGCTGCCGCACGTCGTTGGTCATGACCCCGAACGTACCCGGCCGTCCGCGCCGTCGCCCGTGAATACCGCGGCCGCGCCACCCGGGTTGAGGTGAAGCCCACTTCACCCTGCACACTCGGTGGGTGAGCAGTGGCGAGGGAGGTGCCGTGGTCGGACCCGACGAGGTGGTCGAGCGGGCCCGGCTGCGCGACGACGCCGACTTCCGCCGCTACTGGGTCGCCCGGATGGCCAGCCTGTTCGGCTCGCTGGTCACCGCGGTCGCGATGCCGGTGCTCGTCTACCGGCTCAGCGGCTCGACCACCCTCACCGCCCTGACGACCACCCTCGAGGCGCTGCCCTACCTGCTCTTCGGCCTCTTCTCCGGCGCGGTCGGCGACCGGTTCGACCGCAAGCGGGTGATGGTGCTGGCGGACTTCGCGAACGTCCTGGTCGTCGGGTCGGTGCCGGTCGCGTGGTGGCTGGGCGGGCTGACCGTGCCGCACGTGCTGGTCGCCGGGTTCGTCGCCCAGTCGCTGTTCACCTTCTTCGACGGGGCGAACTTCGGCGCGCTGCCGGTGCTCGTCGGTCGGGAGCGGGTGGGCGAGGCGAACTCGGCGGTCTGGGGGTTCGGCGGGGTCCTCGACCTGACCGTCCCGGCGGGGGTGGGGCTGGCCCTTGCCGTCGTGCACCCGGCCGACCTCCTCGCCGTCGACGCGCTCACCTTCCTCGTCTCGGGTCTGGTGGTCCGGTCGATCGGCCGGGCCATGTCGGTGGCCCGGGAGCGTTCTGCCGTCAGGGGTTTCGCGTCAGTTCGTGCCGACATCAGTGAGGGCGTGCGGTTCCTCTGGCGGCACCACGGCGTGCGGTCCAACTCGGTGATCGGTGCCCTGCAGTCGGTGGCCGGCGCCGGCTTCATGGCGCTCGCGGTGCCGTGGTGCGACCGGGTGCTGCGGATCGGCACGTCCGGCTGGCGGTTCGGCCTGGTCTTCAGCGCCTGGGGTGTCGGCGGCATCATCGCGGCCTGGCTGACGCCTCGGCTGCTGCGTCGCTTCACCGCCGCGCGGCTGACCCTGAGCTGGATCCCGGTGTCTGCCGGGTTCGGCGTGCTCGTCGCGCTCTCGACGAGCTGGGTGGCCGCGGTCCTGTTCATGGTCGGGTGGGGCGTGGCCTACCAGCTGGTCATCATCAACTCGCTCAACTACCGCCAGCAGGTCACCCCGGAGCACCTGCTGAGCCGCGTCAACACGGCCGGCCGGATGTTGTCGTGGGGGCTCGGCTGGACGATCGGGTCGCTCCTCGCCGGGGCGCTCGCCGACCAGGTGGGCGTCCGCCCGGCGATGCTCACCGTCGTGGGCGTGGGACTGGCCGCGGCGGCCTACGCCTGGCTCTCGCCGCTGCGTCAGATCGCGCTGGTCGACGCCGCCGAGCGGGCCGGCACCCCGGCCTGACCGAGCAGCCGGATCAGGACGGCGACGGCACCCAGCCCGACCGCGATGATCCCCGCCGTGAGGACGCTCATGCCCAGCCAGTTCGACTGGAAGGCCTGTGGCACCAGGCGACTCGGCACCGACGGCGACGCCGATGAACGCACCCCACAGCCCGGCATACGTCCCGATCATGTTGCCGGCGTGGGCCCGGACGTTGCCGCGCCGGGCGTTCCACAGGCCGAGGCTCAGGGTGACGATCGTGAAGGCACTCAGCCCGTGGATCCACGAGAAGTTGCCGGGGCGCAGCTGCTGGATCCAGAACGAGCTGAACGCCGTGAAGTACATCAGCACCAGCCAGATCCAGCCGATCGTGCGGTGGGGACGGTCACCCCGCTTGCGCCGCAGGACGTTGACCGCGCCGAACACCATGGCGAACGACGCAGCGAACGCATGGATGGCGATGAGGACGTTCCACGAGTGGTCCACGACAGCTCCCTTTGGATAGTGACACTATCCACGGTATGCCGTGTGGCCGGCACCCGCAAGGGCGTTTCCCTGCGGGGTGGTCAGAGGTACTGGCCGGTGGGCCCGCTCTCGCCGGTGTCCGGGCGCAGCCCGGGGCCGCCTTCCATGCCCTGCGCACCCTCGGGCGGGTGGCCCGGGGGGAGGGCCCGTCGGATCCCCTGGAGCTGCTGCTGGGCGGCCATCTGCTGGGCGAAGAGCGCGGTCTGGATGCCGTGGAACAGGCCTTCCAGCCACCCCACGAGCTGCGCCTGCGCGATGCGGAGCTCGGCGTCGGTCGGTGCGACGTCCTCGTTGAAGGGCAACGCGATCCGCTCCAGCTCGTCGATCAGCTCGGGTGCGAGACCGTCCTCCAGCTCCTTGATCGAGCGGCGGTGGATCTCGGCCAGCCGCACCCGACCGGCTTCGTCGAGCGGCGCGTTGCGCACCTCCTCGAGGAGCTGCTTGATCATCGAGCCGATCCGCATCACCTTGGCGGGCTGCTCGACGAGGTCGGCCGGGTTGGTCGGTCCGTCCGCGCCGTCCCGGTGCGGCGCGACACCCATGCCGTCCTGGGTCACGACGACGACCCGCTGCTGACCCTTCGGGCCCGCCGTCGTCTGCGGATCCCCCTGCTGTCCCTGCATCTCCGGCCCGTCGCCGTGCTGGTCGCTCATGGCTTCGACACTACAGCCGGGACTCCGCCGCCTCCGCCCCGCTCAGCCGCTGGGCCAGCCAGACGGGGATGATCGAGACCACGACGAGGACCACCGCGACGACGTTGACGACGGGGCCTGGTTGGGGCGGAACAGGTTGTTGAAGATCCAGATCGGCAGCGTCGGGGTGCCCGGGCCGGCGGTGAAGGTCGTCACGACGATCTCGTCGAAGCTCAGCGCGAAGGCAAGCAGCGCGCCCGCCAGCAGGGCGGATCGCAGGAGCGGGAAGGTCACCAGCCGGAAGGTCGTCAGGGGTCGGGCGCCGAGGTCGGAGGAGGCCGCCTCGAGCGAGCCGCCGAGCCGGCGCAGCCGGGCGGTCACGTTGTTGAAGACCACGACGATGCAGAAGGTCGCGTGGCCGACGATGATCGTGAACAGCCCGGCGTTGATGCCGAAGACCGGGTCGAGGACGTTCTGGACCACCGACTGCAGCGCGATGCCGGTGACGATGCCGGGCAGGGCGATGGGCAGCACCACGAGCAGGGACACCGCGTTGCGCCCGAAGAAGCGGTAGCGGGTCAGGGCGAGCGCGAGGAGGCTGCCCGAGCACCAGCGCGATCGCGGTGGCACCGAGCCCGGCCTCGACCGAGGTGCGGAGGGCGTCGCGAGGGCCCGGGGCGTCGGCGGCAGTCGGACCACCACTTCGTCGTGAACCCCGGCGGCGGCCAGCCGAAGGTGCGGTCGCTGTTGAAGGAGTTCACCGCCACGACCGCGAGCGGTGCGTAGATGAACACCAGCACGAGAGCCGCGAACGCCCCGAAGCCGAGCCGAGCCATCCGTCCGGTGCGCATCAGGCCCTCACAGGTTGTCCAGGGCGCCGGTGCGACGCACGGCGACGAGGTAGGCGACCATGATCAGCACCGAGGCGGTGCCGAGGGCCGCCGCGAACGGCAGGTCGAGGCTGATGTTCTGGAGCACCGCGGTGCCGAGCACCTGGAGCTTGCCGCCGACGATCTGGACCGCGATGTAGTCGCCCAGGCTGAGGCTGAAGGTGAACACCGTCCCGGCGGCGATCGACGGCAGCAGCGACGGCAGGATCACCCGCCGGAAGGTGTCCCAGCCCCGACCGCCGAGGTCGGCAGAGGCCTCGAGGTGCGACTCGGGGAGCCGTTCGAACCCCGCATACACAGGGAGAACCATGTAGGGGAGCCACAGGTAGGTGAGGGTGAGGACCACGGCCGCGAAGCCGTAGCCGGGGGTCGCGCCGAAGGTGCTGTCGAGCACCCCGCCGGGCTGCACCATGGTCCGCCAGGCATAGGCCTTGACGAGGTACGACGCCCACAGCGGAACGAGGACGGCCGCCACGAGCAGCCCCCGCAGGCGCCGGGGAGCGAGCCGCGCCATGAAGTAGGCGAACGGGATGGCGATGGCCACGCACAGGATGGTCACCAGCACGGCGATGAACAGCGTCCGGCCGATGATCCGCAGGTAGGTCGGCTTCAGGATCTCGCGGAAGTTCTCGAGGCTGAAGGTGCGGACCACCTCGTTGGTGAAGGAGTCGGTGGTGAAGAAGGCCGTCGCGAAGATGGCCGCGAGGGCGCCGAGGTAGGCCACGACGAGCCATACCAACGGCGGCCCCAGCAGGCCGGCGAGTGCCTTCCTCGACCCCATCTACCGTCCTGTCCCGGTGTCCGCGCACTCTCCGCGATCTCGCTCAGCTGTTCCGGATCTCGGTCCAGGCCTTGGTCCACTCGGCGTAGTCGGTGCACTTCACGTCGGTGCGGCCGTCGAGGCAGGCGGAGATCGGCGTGTTCCAGTAGTGCACCTTGGCGAAGTAGGCCTCGTCCTCGGCGTGGAACACCGTGCAGTGGTTCTTGTCCGCGGTCTCGGCGCAGGCCTTCTTGTTCGCCGGTGCCTCACCGAAGTACTCGGCGACGGCGGCGTTGGCCTTCGGCGAGACGATGTGGTCGATGAACTTGTAGGCGCAGGTCTTGTGCTCGGACTTGGCACCGACCATCCAGGTGTCCGACCAGCCGGTCGAGCCCTCCTTGGGGAGCACCACCTCGACGGGGGCCTTCTCGCCCTGGGCGACGTTGGCGATGACCTGCCACGTGGTGCCGACGGTCGACGACCCGCTCTTGAACGCCTGGATCTCCTTGAGGTAGTCCGACCAGTACTCACCGACGTTCGCCTTCTGCTTCTTGAGCAGGTCGACGGCGGCCGCGAGCTGGGTGGAGTCGAGGGCGTAGGGGTCCTTGATCTTGAGGTCGGGCTTGGTGGCCATGAGGTAGAGCGCCGCGTCGGCGATGTAGATGGGCGAGTCGTAGGCGGTGACCTTGCCGGCCTGCGAACCGGCTTGGTCGAAGACGGCCGACCAGCTGTCGGGGGCCGGCTTCACCAGGTCCGTGCGGTACATCAGGAGGTTGGCGCCGCGGCCGTGGGGGATGCCGTAGGCCTTGCCGGCCACGGAGTTCCACGGCTTCATCTTGAGGCTGTCGAAGATGTCGGCGTAGTTGGTGATGAGGCTGGTGTTCATCGGCTCGACGTCACCGGCGGCGATGAGCCGCAGCGTCGCGTCGCCCGAGGCTGACACGGTGTCGTACTGGCCGGTGCGCATGAGCTGGACGGCCTCGTCCGAGGTGCCGAAGGTCTTGACCGTCACCTGGCAGCCGGACTCCTTCTCGAAGTCGCTGACCCAGTCGACGGCCGGGTCGTTGCTGCCGTCCTCGACGTAGCCCGGCCACGCGAGCACGCTGACCTTGCCCTCGGGCGTCCCCGAGCTCTCCAGCGCCTTCAGGTCCGGGGCCTTGAAGCCTCCGGCTCCGGTCGCCGTGCCCGATCCGCCGCGAGTCACCGCACGCGGCGAGGGCGAGAGTGGCAACAGCCGCGAGGGCGGCGATGCGCAGTGGTGTCGTGCGACGCATGACGTGCTCCTTCTCCTTCAGCGGGACCCGTCGGCGGCTGCGGAGGCCGGGGACGACGGGACTGTGATGACGTGGGAGGGATCCCACTCGAGCTCGACCTCGGCACCACGGGTCAGCCCCGGGTCGCCAGTGGCGTTCTGCTGCAGGGCGATCAGCCGCGGACCGGCCTCGAGGTCGACGACGTAGCGGGTCACCGGCCCGGCATACACGACCTCGACGAGGCGCCCGGGCGCGCGGCGGCCGGCGTCCCCGCGGCCGGCGCCACGGACGTGCACGCCGAGCTTCTCCGGCCGGATGCCGAAGGTGCCCTCGGCGCCGACCAGCGCCACGGCTGCGGCCCGCTGAGCAGGTTGGAGGTGCCGACGAAGCCGGCCACGAACTCGCTCGCGGGCTGCTCGTAGATCTCCGCGCGGTGCCGACCTGCTCGATCCGGCCGGCGTTGAACACGGCGATCCGGTCGGACAGCGTCAGCGCCTCCTCCTGGTCGTGGGTGACGAAGAGGAAGGTGATGCCGACGTCGCGCTGGATCGCCTTGAGCTCCACCTGCATCTGCTCGCGCAGCTTGAGGTCGAGGGCGCCGAGCGGCTCGTCGAGGAGGAGCACGCGCGGCCGGTTGACCAGGGCGCGGGCGAGGGCGACCCGCTGGCGCTGGCCGCCCGAGAGCTGGCCGGGGCGGCGGCTGCCGAGGTCACCGAGGCGCACCTGCTCGAGCGAGTCCATGGCCCGCTGGCGACGCTCGGTCCGGCCGACCTTCTTGACCCGCAGGCCGTACTCGACGTTCTCGACGACGCTCATGTGCGGGAAGAGGGCGTAGTCCTGGAAGACGGTGTTGACGTCGCGTGCGTAGGGCGGCGCGGGGTGACGTCGTCGCCGCCGAGCTGGACGGTGCCCGCGGTCGGCGTCTCGAACCCGGCGATCATCCGCAGCACCGTGGTCTTGCCCGAGCCCGACGGACCGAGCATCGAGAAGAACTCACCATCGGCGATGGACAGGTCGATGTCGTCGACGGCCACGACCGGTGGCGCGCCGGCGAACTCCTTGCGCAAGGTAGAGAGGACCACCGCGGCCGGCATGTCCGGAGTCTAGGGAGTAGTGGGGCGCTCGAGGCGGAGATTCGCCCCGAGCGCCCCGGTGGAACCGGCCCCCGACCGGCCCACATCGGTGGAAATCCGTCCTAGTCGGCCCGTCGCGTCATCGCGGGAGCCCGTCTGATCGCCACGGCCGAGAGCAGCGCCGCGACCACGGGGACCCCGATGAGCAGCAGCGACAGCGGCAGCCACGGGATGATCGTGATCGGGTCCGGGGTGATCTCGCGGCCGGTCTCCTGGTCGTAGGAGAACCCGGTCAGCGGGTAGGTCACGGCGATGCCCGGGAGCCAGCCCGACCGCGATCCCGACGAGGACGCCGATGAACGCGACGGTGGCGGCCTGGGCCGCGGCGAGGCGGCGCCGGGTGCCCTTGGTGGCGCCGACCGCGGCCAGGGTGCCCATGTCGCTCTGCTGTTCCGCGAGGGCCAGCGCCGTGGAGATGAGCGTGACGATCAGCAGCAGCAGACCGAAGGCCGCGAACATGATCCGCATGATGACGATGTCGTCGCGCTGGAAGCCGCGCTCGACGTAGAGCCCGCCCTCCTCGCTGAGCTGGTCGCTGAGGGCGCTCTCGTCGGCCTTGCTGATGGCGCCGTCGGGGTTGCGGAGCAGGAGGCTGTAGTTGCCGACCGTCCAGCCCAGCCGCTGCGCGGTCTCCGGGGTGACGGCTGCGCCGTACTGCCCGGGGCCGAGCGGCAGCTTGCCGACGACCGCGGGGAGGACATCGCTGCGCGTGGTCGGGACCGACTCGACGGTGCCGTCGGCCTGCTTGATGACCGCCGTCCCCGAGGCCATCGTGACCTTGCCGCCGGCGATGAGGGAGGTGTCGCGCACCATGATCCCGCCGCCGTTGACGACGGCCGCGTCGGCGGCGGACAGCCCGGCCATGCGGGTGATGTCGGCGGTGGACAGGACGGCGATCGAGGTCATGCCGTTGGTGCCGACGATGGTGCAGAGCGGCCGGTCGTCCTTGCCGTACTGCGAGTCGTTCACGGCTCGGGCGACCGTGCAGCCGGGCTTGACGGCCGTGACGAACGGGACCGGGTCGGTGGGGCCGTCGGGGTACTTGACGGTCACGGAGCCGAGTCGGCTGGTCACCAGGTCGGGAGTCAGCGACTTCACCAGCTCCTCCGTCGGCTCCACCGCTGACACCCCGGGGTCCTCGGACCCCTCGTACACGGGGTAGGCGGCAGCCTTCGCCGGTCACCAGCTGCGGGCGGTACTCACGACGTTGCTGCTCGCTGTCGCTGACCAGCGCGATGCTGAAGATGGTCAGGGCGATGGTGCCCGCCATGATGGCCGCCACCGTGGGCACCGACCGGGTGCGGTGCCGGGCCGCGTCGCGCGTCGCCATCCGCGCCGCGACCGGCAACCGCGAGGCGAGTATGCCGGCCAGCACCAGGACGATCGGCACCAACATGAGCGCGCCGACGGTGAGCGCGATGGCGCACCCGGCGACCGCGATCTCGCGCTGGTGGGTGGCAACGGAGGCGACCAGGCCGACGCCGCCGCCGACGGCCAGCACTGCCCCGATGACCGGGAGGATGCGGTTGACCCGGGGCGAGACGCTCTGCCCCTTCATCACGCCGATGATGTCGAGGCGACGCAGTCGCGTCGCGGGGATCAGTGCCGCCACGAGCGCGCTGATGACAGCCATCACGATGACCGCTGCCACGGCCCACCACGGGGCCTCGAAGTAGCGCAGGGTGGTCCACGGGTGCTTGGCCACCAGGATCCACAGCGCCACCCGCACGGCGAGGACTGCCAGTGCGGCAGACGCCACGGCCGCCAGGGCACCGAGCAAGAGGGCCTGGGCGAGCACCTTGCGGCGCAGCTGCCGGGTCTCGGCGCCGTTGCTCGCCGCGAGGGCCAGGGTGCGGCGTTGGCGCGAGGCGCTGACGGCGAAGGCAGGTGCCACGAGGAGGGTGGTGATGAGCAGCAGCATCACGCCACCGATCGCCACCGCGGTCTGCAGGTCGCGCGACTGGTAGCTCCGCATCTGCTGCATGGTCGCGGGCAGCTCGGCGGCGGACGGCGGGTTGCGGAGGGCCTCTGCGCTGGTGACCCGCAGGCCGTAGGAGTTCCACTGCTTGACCTCGGAGTACGGCACTCCGGTGTCGCGGAGCAGGAGGTAGTGCCAGTCGAGGGTCGCGTCCTGGTCGAGTGGACGGGACGAGACGGCGTCGGGCTGGCCGCCCCAGTTGTTGAAGAAGTTCGCGACGCCGACGACGGTGACCTCGGCGGCTCGGCCCTGGTAGCGCACGGTGACGGTGCCGTGGTCGGCCAGGCCGCGGTTGATGCCGTAGGGGGTCGCGACGATCTCGCGGTCCCCGCTCGCGCCAGCGCCCGGAGACCAGCTCGGCCTTGGTGCCGAGGTCCAGCGGCGCCGGCGTCGACCGTCGTCACCGAGCAGCCCGCGGCTGCGCTTCGCGTCGAGGACCCGGCGCATGTAGAGGTCGCCGACGGGCAGCACCGTGCCGCCGGTCAGGCGTTGCAGCGCAGCGACGTTCGCGGCCGATGCCGGGACTGGTCCCCGGGTCGTAGCCGGGCAGGGCGGTGGCCTTGGCCGGGACGCTGTTGCCGTCGGTCGGCCCAGCCCTCGTCGGGGTCGGCGGTCTGCCAGACGGCCTGCTCCTCCGGACCCTGGATCATCGCCTGGGCGTTGCCCAGCGACGTCGGGATGCGCTCGACGCTGGACACCGACGAGGTGGCGGCGAAGGCGAGGATGGCCACCAGGACGGCGACCGGCAGGGACACCATGACCAGGACCAGGATGCTGCGCCCCTTGTAGCGCCAGGCGTCGCGCTTGGCCATCCGCAGGGCGACCCGCCACGAGGCGCGCCAGCGCGACAGTCGTGAGCTCTTGACCTCGTCGTGGTGCGCGTCGTCCGGTCGGGCCGGCGCCTGGGGTTCCATGAGGGTGGTCATGGTCGCGCCTCAGGCAGTCGGCTCGAGGAGGGCCTCGGCCGTCTCGAGCGAGCCGGTGCTGTCGACGACGACGCCGTCGCGCAGGAAGACCACCCGGTCGGCCCACGCCGCGTGCCGCGCCTCGTGGGTCACCAGGAGTCCGGCCGCGCCCGCGTCGCAGCGCTCGCGCAGGACGCGGAGCACGCCCTCGCCGGTGTGCGAGTCGAGCGCGCCGGTGGGCTCGTCGGCCAGCACCAGGCGGCGGTCGCCGACCAGGGCGCGGGCGATGGCGACCCGCTGCTGCTGGCCGCCGGACATCTTGTCGGGGTAGCGGTCGGCCAGCTCGTGCACCCCGACCATGGTCAGGGCGTCGATGGCCCGGCGGCGGGCGCGGCTGACCCGCTGGCCGTCGAGCTCGAGCGGGAGGGCGACGTTCTCGACAGCGGTCAGCGACGGGATCAGGTTGAAGTCCTGGAAGACGAAGCCGACGCGACGCCGTCGGAGCCGGGCGAGGGCGTCGCCCTTGAGGGTGCCGATGCTCTGGCCCTCGATGAGGACCTGGCCGCTGGTCGCGGCGTCGAGCCCTCCGGCGAGGTTGAGCAGGGTCGACTTGCCCGAGCCGCTCGGCCCCATGACGGCCACCAGCTCCCCTGCCCGGACGTCGAGGCTGACCCCGGCCAGGGCCCGGACGGCGGTGCCGTCGGTGCCGTGCACGCGCGTGACGTTGTCGAGGCGCAGGATGACCTCGCGGTCGCCGGCGTGCGTGGTGTCGGTGCGGGTGGTGCTCATCGTGGTGCCCCCTTGGTCGTGGTGCTGAGGTCTGCTGCGACGACCCCCGTCGCAGCGTCTGGTGTGGATGTCGGCGTCGTGGTGAGCTCGCCGCGGGCGGTTGGCCTCGCGGACCAGCCGGGCCTCGACGTGGTCGAGCCAGCGGACCTCGGCCTCGCCGGCGTAGATGAGGTTCTCCAGGACCAGCAGCCAGGCCAGGTCGACCTGGCCGTCGCCGTCCTCGGCCGCCTCGTGGTGGGTGGTCGCCCGCTGCTTGAGGCGGGTGAGGTCCTGCAGGTGGCGCAGCGTCGCGGTGCGCTGGGTCTGCACCACTCGGTGGACGTCGACCCCCTCGACCGTGACGGCGAGCGCGAGCTTGATGACGAGCTCGTCGCGGGGAGTGGTCTCGCGGGTGACGGGGGAGACCCACCACCGGGCGACCTCGGCGCGTCCGGTCCGGGTCAGCCGGTAGGAGATCCGCCCCTCGGCGTCCTCGCCGATCGCCTCGACGAGGCCGTCGCGCTCCAGGCGGGCCAGGGTCGTGTAGACCTGCCCGACGTTGAGCGGCCAGGTCCCCCCGGTCCTGGCCTCGAACTCGGCCCGCAACCGCGCGCCATACATCGGCTCCGTCGCCAGCAGCGCCAACAGGCCCTGTTTGACCGACATGCGCCCCCCGATCCCCTGTGTGTGTCCCCTACATACCCAGTATTACCACTGGTGAGGAGATGTATACCGAGTATTGAGGGGTCGCGTCAAGCAGCTCCGCTGCGCGCCGCCACTTGTTGCTGCCTGATCGTCACGGACGGTGGTTTCGGGGGTCTGGTGACCACCGGAGCGCAACAAGTCGGGGGCAGGGGCGCGTCAGTGGGCGAGGAGGACGGCGGCCAGGGCGAGCGCGCCCGGGATCGCCTGCACGAACAGGATCTTGCGGCTGGCCGTCGCAGCGCCGTAGAGCCCGGCGACGACGACGCACAGCAGGAAGAAGACCTGGAACCCGAAGCGCAGCTGCTCCGGCCCGACCAGGCCCCAGACCAGCCCGGCGGCGAGGAACCCGTTGTAGAGCCCCTGGTTGCCGGCCAGCGCCTTGGTCTGCTGGGCGAACTCGGGGGTCAACCCGAAGGCCGCCTGACCACGGGGGGTCGTCCACAGGACCATCTCGAGCACCACGATGTAGACGTGGATCAGGGCGACCAGGACGACGAGCACGGTGGCGACAGCGTTCATGGCCTCAGGGTGGCAGACCCGGTCGACCCGCGGTGCCGACTCGCTCAGGTCAGGGGGTCAGCAGGATCTTGCCGATGTGGCCGCTGTCCTCGAGCTCGCGGTGCGCCGCGCCCGCGTCGGCGAGGCGGTGGCGACCGTGCACGACCGGGACGACCCGCCCTGACTCGACCAGCGGCCAGACGTGCTCGCGGACCGCGGCCACGATGGCGGCCTTCTCGTCGGCCGGTCGTGCCCGCAGCGACGTCGCGATGACGGCCACCCGCTTGCGCAGCATCAGGCCGAGGTCGAGCTCGGCCTTGGCGCCGCCCTGCAGGCCGATGACGACCAGGCGGCCGTTGACCGCGAGGGCCTCGACGTTGCGGGCGAGGTACTTCGCGCCCATGTTGTCGAGGATGACGTCGACGCCGGCACCGCCGGTGGCCGCGCGCACCTCCTCGACGAAGTCCTGCTCGCGGTAGTTGACCAGGATCTCCGCACCGAGCGCCCGGCACGCCTCGAGCTTGGCCGCGGAGCCGGCGGTCACCGCGACCCTGGCCCCGACCTCGCGGGCGAGCTGGATGGCCATCGTGCCGATGCCCGACGAGCCGCCGTGGACGAGGAAGGTCTGGCCCGGCAGCAGGTTGGCGGTCATGAACACGTTGGACCACACCGTGCTGACCACCTCGGGCAGCGCGGCCGCGTCCTCGAGGGTGACCCCGGCGGGGACCGGCAGCAGCTGTCCGGCCGGCACGCAGACGAGCTCCGCGTAACCGCCACCCGACAGCAGCGCGCACACCTCGTCACCGACCGTCCACCCGTCCACCCCGTCGCCCAGGGCGTCCACGGTGCCGCTGACCTCCAGCCCCGGGTAGCTCGGTGCGCCGGGCGGTGGCGGGTAGAAGCCCATCCGCTGCATGACGTCGGCGCGGTTCACCCCGGCGGCGGCCACGCGCACCCGGACCTCGCCGGGCGCGGGCTGCGGGTCGGGGACGTCGGCCAGGACGAGCGCTGACGCGTCGCCGGGCTCGGGGATGGTGATCGCCTTCACGGGTCGAGCCTATGGCGAGCGCGCTCGAGGTCCTCGGCGGTGTCGACGTCGAGCGAGGCGTCGTCGCCGACGGCCACCACGTGGGTGCGCAGCGGGTCGAGCAGCCGCATCAGCGGGGTGCCCGCCGCCGGCTCCGGCAGGGCGGCGCGCAACGCCGAGGTCCGGTATGCCGCGAGCAGCGGTTGCAGGCGCCCGTCGCCGTCGCGGCCGATCACCGCGTCGAGCGCACGTCGAGCCCGGCAGTCG
This sequence comes from uncultured Actinomycetota bacterium, assembly GCA_963731235.1. Classification (GTDB taxonomy): domain Bacteria; phylum Actinomycetota; class Actinomycetes; order Actinomycetales; family Dermatophilaceae; genus Pedococcus. Next base: position 62,524 of record CAVSUT010000020.1, read on the forward strand.
CCCTCGAGGCGTGGACACGAGGGTGGAGCAGCGCGGGAGCCGGCCCCGCGGCATACGGCATGTCGCCACCCAGCAGGACGACGACGGGACCGTCGACTAGCGGCAGGGCCGCCGCGATCGCGGCGACCGGGCCGCCACCGGAGGTTCCTCACGGGTCCAGGTGACGGCGCGACGGGTCGGGCGGGACTCGCCGACGCAGATCACCGGCCACTCGCCGGGCAGGCCGTCGAGGAGGTGGTCGAGCAGCGAGCTGCCGGCGAGCTGGGCCCGGGTCTTGTCGCCACCGAACCGCCGACCGGCGCCACCACACAGGACGACTGCGGTCACGGGTGGTGGTTTCACCCGTTCATTGTGGTGGTCTCCGATGCGCCGACGACCCGTCCACCGATCGGTGGACGCGTCGCCGGGGAGGTGCTGACAGGGTGGGGGTGTTGCCTGGCGGGGGCCGGCACGGAAGGGAAATCACCAATCATGCGGACCTATCAGACCGTGGCTTGGGCGCTGACGTTGCTCGTGGCCATTCACGGCATCCTCGTCGGCAACACCGACATCCCCAGCTGGACGATCGCGATCACGGCCGTGGTCTGCGGGTTCTGGTGGGCGTTCGGCAGGGGTGTGCTCGGGGTGGACGCGGGAGAAGGCCGAGACCGCGGCTCGCGACCGCGACCGCTAGTCAGCCGGCAGCCGTGGGTTGCCGCGGCGGGCAGGTGGAGGTGGCGAGGTACTCGAAGTGCCACCACTCGCTCAGGCTGCCACCAGGTCGGCGTTGGCGCGCGTCCACGTGCCGCGGGCGAGATGGAAGGCGAAGCACCCCCTTGCCCCCACGGCGAGAGCCGCGCAGAGCATCCAGATGTGAGTGCTTGCGGCGGCCCGCGTGAGCTTGCGTCCATTTTCGAGTGGACAAAGCGGAGTCTCGGGGTCCAGATTGGCTCTCCCAAGCTCGGCCCCCCGGTGGGTGTCCTGGATGGCGAGCAGACGACTCAACGAAGAGGTCATCATGCACCCTCGCACCCTGAAAGCAGCTCTGGGAACCGTCGTCATGGCGGGCGCTCTCAGCATCGGCGCAGCAGGATCCGCAATCGCCGTCCCGGCCTACTGCACGGCCGACAACTACGGCTCGAACGGCGTCACGTCCTACTGCTACACCTCGGCTTCCGGCAGCCAGTTCCGGGCCGTCGTGACGTGCCACTACACGACACCGTCGGGCAGCGTCGACTCCAACAACTGGTACGGCTCGTGGAGGATCCAAGGAGACCCCGGAAACTCCATCGCCACCTGCGGGACCGGCTGGAGCCGCTTCAGCAAGAACACGCAAACCCGGTAGATCCAAGCCTTCCGCTGTGAACGATCGAGTCGCTGTAGCGTCAATGTGTCTGCTGAGGGGGACAAGTGCGTGGTGCAATTCGCCTGGTGCACGTATCCAAGCGGTACAGGCTGGGGGACGGGTCCCAGTTGATGGCTGCCGATGACGTCACCCTCGACATCGCCGACGGCAAACGCACCGCGCTCGTCGGCCCCTCAGGGTCGGGCAAGTCGACCCTGCTCCATCTCATCGGGGCGATCGACGTCCCCGACGAAGGTTGCATCTTCGTCGGGGACGTCGAGGTCACCGCGCTCGGACGGCGCCAGCTGTCGGAGTACCGGTCGACGATCGGGTTCGTGTTCCAGCAGTTTCACCTCTTGCCAGCTCTGAGCGTCCTGGACAACGTCACCGCGCCTCTGGTGGGGCGCTGCCCCGCGAAGGAGCGGCGCGACCGGGCGCAGGAGATGCTCGAGGCGGTGGGCTTGGCGGGGCGCGCGGACGCGCGCCCAGGTCAGCTCTCCGGCGGGCAGCAGCAAAGGGTCGCGATCGCACGAGCTCTCGTGGTCCGACCCGCTCTCCTGCTCGCCGACGAGCCCACCGGGAACCTGGACTCCGCGACCGCCGACGACATCCTCGAGCTGCTTGCCGAGGTGCAAAGCCGCTTCAACACCACACTGGTCATCGCCACCCACGACGCCACGGTCGCGGCCAGCTGCGACGCAGTGATTGCGGTGCGTGACGGTCAGGTTCGGTTCGACGAGCTCGCCACTGGCGGCCTCGCCGGATGATCGCCCTCCTCTGGTTCGCGATCGCCCACCTGCGGGGCTCGTGGCAGCGCACCACGGCCGGCGCCTGCGCCATCTTCGTGGCCGTCGCCAGCTTCGTCATCCTCACCGGGACTGTCACAACCCAGCAGCTGCAGGTCACCCAGACCGTTGCCAACAACTACCGATCCACCTACGACATCCTCGTCCGTCCCCGCGACGCCTCTGGACCTCTTGAGCAGTCAGCCGGTCTCGTGCGGCCGAACTTCCTCGCCGGCAGCTACGGCGGCATCCGCATGGAACAGGTCCAGCAGATCGCCTCCGTGCCCGGAGTCGATGTTGCCGCCCCCGTTGCAGTTCTCGGGCAGACGATGCGCAACATCCTGATTCCCGTGGACGTCAGTACGGTCCTGAAGGGCAAGGACCGCGCCATGGTCCGGTACTCCCTCAATGGGTCATCTCGCAACGGGACCGCACGGACCTCGAACCAGCACGGGTACCTCTACCTGACGAGATCGCCCTTGACCACGCTCGACCCGTCTGCGGATGCTCCCCCCGACGCGTCCCCCGGGTCGCTGGAGAAGCGTGCGGGTACCAGCGTCACCGCGTGCTTGCCGTCCAGTCCGGAGGTCCACGGACAGAATCCGACGGAGTCGTTCCAGGAGCAATGCTGGAGTGTTGACGCGGGATCCGATCGCAGCCCACGGGTCGAGTTCTTGCTCAGCCTGCCACTGACGGTCGAAGCCATCGACCCGGTGGCTGAGGCGAAGCTGACGGGGTTGGACGACGCCATCACCGATGGCAGGGCCTTGACCGGCCGTGACGCAGCCGCGGTCGACGCCCACGGACCGGCACCGATTTCGATGGCGACTGCGGTCATGGCCGACGAACTGCCATTCGACTACAAGGCCACCGTCAGCGTCGAGGAATTGTCGGTGGCAACCACCGACCAGGTCCTTGCGGCCCCCGACGCCGCCTCCCGCCGACGCCTGGTTCTCGCAGCCGAACCGGCACGCACAGTGGTGACCCTGTCCCGGGATGCGGCGGAGGCGTACCGCAGCAACGTGGTTGTCGAACCGTCAGGGGGCGCCGCCGGCCCCGTCGACGAGAGCCTCTCCATCCCGTCGTTCATCCAGCCAAGCGATGTGGCCTACACCAAGACAGATCCCCTTCTGCCCAAGGCAGTCCCGTTCGATCCGAAGGCCTGGCGACTCGGCGACAGCACGGGAGGTTTCGTCCCGATGCCGTCCAGCGCAACCGACACGGGCTACCGGTCGATCGCCGGCCAGCCAAGGACCGACACCTCAACGCTCGTCGCGTTCAAGGTCGTCGGCACCTACGACCCAGATCGGCTACCGCGGCCATCACGGCTCAACGAAGTCCCCCTCGAGACGTACCGCTCGTCCACACTGGTCGGAGCCGACGCGGCCTCCCGCGCCGCGCTGGGCAACAAACCGTTGCGCTCCGACCTCAACCCCACCGGATACGTCCAGGCGCCGCCCGCCATGCTCGTCTCCCTCAAGGCCCTGCCACTCTTCTGGAAGACCTTCGCCGGGCTCAACCACGAAGCCCCCGTGTCAAGCGTGCGAGTCCGGGTTGCCGGGATCAACGACCTGGGCCCGGTCAGTCGAGAGAAGATCCGGCAAGTCGCCCAGAGCATCGAAGCCCGCACCGGCCTGCAGGTCGACGTGACCATCGGGGCGTCCCTCCAGAACCGCCAAGTCGCCCTACCCGCAACCCCCTCGGGCACCCCAGCGCTGACCCTCAACGAACAGTGGACCAAGAAGGGTGTGGCCGTCGCCATCAGCGACTCCCTGGACGTCAAGAGCCTCGTGCTGTTCATCGTCATCCTGCTCTCCAGCGCCCTCACGGTTGGTCTGATCTCCACCGCCACCGTGGCGGCCCGCCGCCGAGAGCTCGCCACGTTGGCCTGCCTCGGCTGGCCCTACCGCCGGCTCGGGTCACTCCTGGCAACCGAGCTCGCGCTGCTCGGAATCGGCGCCGGGGCCCTTGCAGCGCTCACGTCCTGGCCGCTCGCCCGGGCCCTGGGCATCGACGTCACCTGGTGGCAAGGTGCCGTGGCCGTCCCGCTGGGGGCGGCTCTGGCCCTGATCCCAGGACTCGCTGCGACCTTCAGCGCCAGCAGGACCGCGCCGATGGACGCCTTCCGGCCCAAGATCGGACGTCGCGAAAGGACTACCCGGATCCCGCTGTCCGGCCCCGCAACGCTCGGCCTGATGATGACCAACAGCCGACGAGGTCGCGTCATGGTCGGCGCCCTTGCCGTCGCCGTAGCCGTCGCCTCAGCCCTCACCCTCGCCATCATCATCCGCAGCTTCAACGGCGCGGTCGTTGGATCCTTCCTCGGGGACGCTGTCGCGCTCCAGGTACGCGGCCCAGACATCGCGGCGGCCATCGTCCTGGCCATCCTGGGTCTCGTAGCTGTGGCCACGGTCCTGCTCCTGGCTCTAGTTGAGGACGCACCATCCTTCGCCGCCCTGAGGGCGACCGGCTGGACGGACCTGGCCCTCAACACTGCCCTGGTGGCGCAGGCCGCGGTGATCGGGTTGAGCGGCGCCGGCATGGGGGCGGGCCTCGCGCTGGTCGGGACCGCACTGTTCATCGGGCCGGTCACGATCGCCACGGTGGGTCTGGCCGCGCTGACCGTCGTGGCAGCAGTCGCCGCCGCAATGGCGGCAAGCGTCGTCCCTGCGGTCCTCCTGAGCCGGCTCCCCACCGCACGTATCCTGACCCGCGACTAGCGACCTCACCCGCCCATTGTGCTCACCCGGCGGCGGTGGGCTGGCGGGGCGGGCAGGTGGAGGTGGCGAGGTACTCGAAGTGCCACCACTCGTTGTCGTAGGTGCGGCACAAGCCGTATGCGGCGCCGTGCGACTCCAGCCAGCTCGCCACGGCCAGGGGGTGCACGTCGATGGCGTAGCCCTTCACGTGTGCCGACTTCTGCGGCGAGAGCACCCACTTGGAGGCCTCCGCACGGGAGCCGTACCTCGTGACCGCCCGGTCGAAGAGGATCTGCTGCCACTGCTCACTGCGCCAGGCCGACCGGATCTCGGGCGTCAGTCCAGCGGCCCTGGCGTCCGCGAAGGCGCGCTTGAACGCAGCTGCTGCTGACGCCTGCATGTTGGTGGTGCCGGGGACTGGCTGCGGAGAGGGCGAGGCTCGTCGTCGGCGCGGGGATGCGGTTGGTGACGACGGGCGCAAATCGCTTGGCAGCATTGCTCTTTGGCGTGGTGCTCGTGGACCTGACCTTCGGCGTCGTGACCTTGCCGGTGGCTCGGGCCGGGCCGCCCGCAGACGCCCCCGAGGGTGACGCGGAGGCGGGGGCCGGGTCGTCACCGTGCCACGCGGCATACCCGGCGGTGGCGGCCGACACGACGAGGAGCGTGGCCACCACGATGGTGCGACGGAGGCGCTGTCGGCGTCGCCGACCTGCCGACACGTGTGTCGTCGTGCCCAACACCTCACCCCCTCCTCACCCCTCAGGCGCGGCCGCCTCGATTCTGGCAGCCGAGCGGCCGATGTCAGTGGACCCCGCCGATCCGGGCCGACAGCGTGGCGGCGGCCCGGGAGACCGCGGCGACGAGCCGGCCGCGCTCGGCGTCGTCGACCCCGTCGCGGGGGAAGGTCAGGGCGACTCCCGCGACGGGGTGGCCGGTGTGGTCCAGGACCGCCTGCGCGACCGAGGACAGCCCGGCGCTGACCGAGTCGTCCTCGGTGGCGTAGCCGCGGGTGCGGACGGTGGTCAGCTCGCGCCGCAGCTCGCTGACCGAGGTCGGCCCGTGCCCGTCGCGCTGGACGAGGGTGTCCTTGTGCGGGAAGAGCGCTCGCAGCTGCGCGGCCGGCAGCCGCGCGAGCATGGCCAGCCCGCTGGCGGTGAGGGTCGCGGGCAGCCGCACCCCCACGTCGGTGACGAGCAGCGGACGTCCGGGCGCCCGCTCCTCGATGACGTAGAGGACGTCCCGGCCGTGCAGGACCGCGAGGTGGGCGTTGTGCGTCGTCTGGTCGACGAGCCGCCCCAGCAGGGGACGGGCGATCCGCTGCAGGGGCGCTTGGCGCTGGTAGGCCGACCCGAGCTCGAACGCGGCGACCCCGAGCCCGTAGCGGCGCTCCTCCTCGAGGTGGGTGACGAAACCGGCATCACGGAGCACGGCGAGCAGGTGGTAGGTCGTCGAGCGGGGCAGGCCCAGCTCGCGGGCGATCGACCCGGCCGGCAGCGGTTCGGTGTGCCGGGCCAGCAGGGTGAGCAGGGTCAGGGCGTGCCGGGCGGCGGGTGCGTTGGCCACCCGAGCAGTGTCTCAGGTGTGAGACGTGCGGGTATGCCGCTGGGTCAGGCCTGCGTGACGAGGATGCCGTCCTCGTCGGCGAACAGCCGTTGTCCCGGCGCGAAGTCGACGCCGCCGAAGCTGACCACGACGTCGCGCTCGCCGACCCCGTCCTTGGCGCTCTTGCGCGGGTTGGAGCCGAGCGCGAGGACGCCGAGCCGGAGGTCGCGCAGGGCGGCCACGTCGCGGACGGCGCCGTGGATCACGACGCCCTCCCAGCCGTGCTCGACCGCGCTCCCGGCGATGAGGTCACCCATCAGGGCGGACTCGAGCGAGGCGCCGCCGTCCACGACGAGGACGCGGCCGGCCCCCGGTTCGGTGAGGGTCGCCTTGACCATCGCGTTGTCGCGGTGGCAGCGGATCGTCGTGATGACGCCCTCGAACGACGGGGTGCCGCCATAGTGGCGGAACTGGACGGAGCAGGACTGGAGGTCCTCGCCGCGCTCGTCATAGAGGTCGGCCGTCGAGACCGCGCCCATCAGCGCCGCCTCACTTCGGCGCCTTGACGGCCAGCACCGGGGCGTCCGCCTCGAGCAGCACGGTCTGCGCCGCGCTGCCCATGATGAGCTTGCCGACCGGGGTGCGGCGGCGGAGCCCGATGACGATGAGCTCGGCGTTGGTCTCCTCGGCGACCCGGAGGAGCTGGTCGGCCGGGTCGCGGGCCTCGATCGCCTGGGCGACCTCGTGCTCCACGCCCGACGCGTCCAGCTTCGCCTTCACCGCATCCCAGTCGTCCGCGCTCGCGTAGCGCGGGTCGACGAGCGCGTCGCCCCGGCTGACGTTGAGGACCACGAGGCGACTGCCCCGCAGGGTGGCCTCCTCGATCGCGCGGTCGAGGGCCGCCCGGCCCTCGGGGCGGGGCACGTAGCCGACGACGATCGCCATGGTCACTGGCCTTCCTGATTGGCGTGCTGGGGGCCGATCGCGGACGCGTCCTGGGTGCCGTCACCGTCACCTCGACGCGACCGCACGCGGTCGATGACGACGGGGACGACGATCAGGAGGACGACGATGCCGTAGACGACCTTGGAGAACGGCGTGTTGACGAGACCGGACAGCTCGCCGTCGCTGATCTGCAACGCGCGACGCAGCTGCTCCTCGGCCACCGGGCCGAGGATGATGGCGATGATGGCCGGGACCACGGGCAGCCCGAAGCGGCGCATGAAGAACCCGAGTCCGCCGATGATGAGCAGCAGCCACAGGTCGAAGGTCGACGTGTTGGCGGCGTACGCCCCGATGCTGGCGAAGAACAGGATGCCGGCATACAGGTAGGGACGCGGGATGTTCAGCAGCCGCGCCCAGAGGGTCGCGAGGGGCAGGTTCAGCGCGAGCAGGATCACGTTTCCGATGAACAGCGAGGCGATCAAACCCCACACCAGCTCTGCCTGGTCGTCGAGCAGGCGCGGCCCGGGCTGGATGCCATAGGACTGGAACGCGCCCAGCATCACAGCCGCGGTGGCGGTGGTCGGGATCCCGAGGGTCAGGAGTGGCACCAGTCCACCGGCGGCCGAGGCGTTGTTCGTCGCCTCGGGGCCGGCCACGCCCTCGATGGCTCCGTGGCCGAACTCCTCGGGGTGCTTGCTGAGCTTCTTCTCCATGGCGAACGACAGGAACGTGGGGATCTCCGCGCCACCGGCGGGGATGGCGCCGAAGGGGAAGCCGATCAGGGTGCCGCGCAGCCAGGGCTTCCACGACCGCCGCCAGTCCTCCCGGTTCATCCGGGCGCCGTCGACGTGGATGATCTCCGCAGGGTTGCGGCGCAGGTGCGCGGCGATCCAGAGCGCCTCGCCGACGGCGAACAGGCCGACCGCGACGACGACGACGTCGATGCCGTCGGCGAGCTGGGGGATGCCGAGGGTGAGCCGCTGCTGGCCGGAGGTCGGGTCGATTCCGACGGTGCCGATGAGCAGGCCGATGCCGAGCGAGGCAAGGCCGCGGATCTTCGACGACCCCAGCACCGTGGTCACGGCGATGAACGCCAGCATCATGATGGCGAAGTAGTCGGGTGAACCGAGCTGGATCGCCAGCTTGACGATCTGAGGGGCGACGAGGGCGAGCGCGAGAGTGCCGATGGTGCCCGCGATGAACGAGCCGATCGCCGCGGTGGCCAGGGCGGCGGCGCCCCTGCCCTTCTTGGCCATCAGGTTGCCCTCGATCGCGGTGATGACCGAGGCGCTCTCCCCTGGCGTGTTGAGCAGGATCGAGGTCGTCGACCCGCCGTACATGCCGCCGTAGTAGATCCCGGCGAACATGATGAACGCCTGGGTGGGCTCGAGCGTGAAGGTCAGTGGCAGCAGCAGCGCGATGGTCATCGCTGGTCCGATACCGGGCAGCACGCCGATCGCGGTGCCGAGCACCACGCCGATGGTCGCGTAGAGCAGGTTCTGCGGCGTCAGCGCGGTGTTGAAGCCCTCCATGAGGGCGTGGAGACCGTCCATCAGAGGATTCCCTTGAGCAGACCGACCGGGAGCTTGATGCCCAGTCCGAGGAAGAAGAGGTACCAGGACCCCACCGAGAGCACGATCGAGATCGCAGCCATGCGGACGTAGTGCCGCGCACCGAGTGCATAGGTCGTCCCGAAGAACAGGATGGCCCCAGAAATGGGCCAACCCAGCGGGTTGATGAGCAGGGCGTTGGCGGCGAACGAGCCGACGAGCAGGCCGAGCGTGCGCCAGTCGCTCCCGTGGCTGAGGTCGACGTCCTCCCCACCCTCGGCCTCACCGCGCCCGCCCCGGACCAGGTCCACGGTCAGCAGGACTGCCATCAGGATGAGCAGCAGCCCGACCACGATCGGGACGGTGCGGGCGTTGACGGGACCACGGGACGCGGTGTCGGTCACCCCGAGTGCGTCGACGATCGCCCAGGCGCCGAGACCCAGCAGGAGGAGGGCCACCCCGTACTCGGAGCGGCCCCCCTTCTCGGCCGCAGTCGGGCTGCTGGACATCAGGCCAGTCCCAGTTCCTTGAGAATTCCCGCGACGCTGTCGTTCTGCGCAGTCAGGAAGGTCTTGAACTCGTCGCCCGTCTGGAAGGCGTCGGCCCAGCCCTGGTCAGCGAGGGTCTTCTTCCACTGCTCGCTCCCGTGCATCTTGGTCAAGAGCTCGACGTACTCCTTGGTCTTGGCGTCGCTGAGCCCGGGGGGACCCACGATGCCGCGCCAGTTGGTGAACTCCATGTCGACGCCGAGGCTCTTGAGGGTGGGAGCATCCACGCCGTCCACCGGGTTGGCACTCGTGACAGCCAGGATCTTCACGTCGCCGGACTTCGCCTGCTCCGCGACCTCACTGATGCCGGTCGCCGCGAAGGCGACCTTCTTGCCGAGGATGCCGGTGAGCAGCTCGCCGCCACCGTCGTAGGCGACGTAGTTGACGTCCTTGGGGGTGACGCCGACGGCCTTGGCGAGGAGCATCGGGGTCAGGTGGTCGGGACCACCGGCGTTCGAGGCGCCGCCCACGGGCACCTTGCCCGGGTCGGCCTTCCACGCGGCGACGAGCTTGTCGAGGGTGTCGTAGGGCGAGCCCTTGGGCACGACGATGGCCTCCGACTCCTCGATCAGCTTGGCGATCGGGACGGTGTCGTTGAGCGTCGCCTTCGACTTGTTCGTGTAGACGGCACCCACGACCCCGAGGCCCATCTGCATGAGGATGTCGTCATGACCCTTCTCGTTGACGAGACGCTGCAGGCCGACGGTGCCACCAGCGCCCGCCGAGTTGAAGACCTCGATCGTCTCGCTGAGCTTGGCGTCCTGCATGGCCTTGGCCGCGAGGCGCGCTGTGGTGTCGTAGCCGCTGCCGGGGGAGTTCGGGACCAGGATCCGCAGGCCCTTGACCGGGCCGGTGGAGCTGCTGGTGTCGGTGGACGCGTCGTCGCCGCTCACGCCGCAGGCGCTGAGGGCGAGGCCGGCGACCGTGGCGGCTGCCACGACCTTGAGGGGGGTCCTTGTACGCACGGGAGACTCCTTTGTCTGAGGTGGGTTCGTCGCACACCGTGCCCGGCCCCGAGCGCGGTGTCACGGTTAGGCGCGCAAACTCTGTTTCGTCCTTTCTGCTCACGGGCTGCTGGCCCGGTGGCGCGACCCCGACACAATCAGACCTGTGGACGTTCGATGGCGCGCGTGGCTGGCCGGTCGGCGCTGGCCCTGGCAGCGTCGCTGGACGCTGGCCAGCCGGATGCTGGCGATGCAGCTCGGGATCGTGTGCATCGTCCTGGTCGGGGTCGCCGCGGTGTCACTGGCCCAGTCCGACGCGAGGGCCCGCGACACCGAGGGTCGGCGCGCACTCGCCATCGCCGAGCGGCTCGCCGTGACCGCGGGCGTGCGCGAAGCCGCCGCCTCGGGTGGTGAGGACTTCCTCGGCCAGGCGCAGTCGGTGGTCGAGTCGGGACGCACCTTCTCCAGCTCGACCACGGTGCTGCTGGCGCTGCGCGACCGTCGGGTGATCGCCTCGAGCGATGCCCTGCCTCGCGACCCTCTCTACCTCCAGGCCACGGATGCGTTCGAGGGACGGTCGTGGGTGGGCAGCGAGCAGGGCACCGGCGCGGCCTTCGCGATGGCGCCGATCATCAACGTCGACAACCGCGAGACCGACGGGGTCGTGGCGGTGGTGCGGGCCTACCCCTCGGTCCTCGACAACCTGGCCGCCGCGGTGCCGAACCTGTTGACCTACCTGGGGATCGCGAGCCTCCTCGGGGTGGTCGGGTCCCTCCTGCTGGCCCGGCGGGTCAAGCGGCAGACGCTCGGCCTCGAGCCGCGCGAGATCGCCGGCCTGGTCGAGCAGCGCGAAGCCCTCCTGCACGGGATCAAGGAGGGGGTCCTGGCCGTCGACCTCGACCACCGGATCACCATGGTCAACGACGAGGCGGCGCACCTGCTCGGCATACCCCTGACCTCCGGGGGGCGGACGCTGCAGGAGGTCGACGCGACCGGGAGAGCCGCCCAGATCTTCACCGACGCGGTGGAGCTGACCGACCACGTCATGCCCGTGCGCGGCCGGGTGCTGACGGTCAACCGGATGCCGGTGCGGAGCCGAGGACGACACATCGGCTGGGTCGCCACGATGCGCGACCGCACCGAGATGCTCGAGCTCCAGCGCGAGCTCGACCTCACCAAGAGCACCACCGACACCCTGCGCGCGCAGGCCCACGAGTTCAGCAACCGCATGCACGTCGTCAGCGGGCTGATCGCGTTGGAGGAGTACGACGGGGTGCGCAACTACGTCCGCCAGATCACCGACCACTCGACCACCCTGACGACGAATGTCGTGACGCGGGTGCAGGACCCGGCCGTCGCCGCGCTGCTCATCGCCAAGGCGAGCCAGGCCGCCGAGCGAGGGGTCGACCTCGTCGTCGACCCGTCCAGTGACGTGCCCCAGCTCGACGACGCGCTCGCCGCGGACGTCAACACGGTGATGGGCAACCTCATCGACAACGCCTTCGACGCCGCGGCGGGTGGCGACGCCCCGAGCGTGCGGGTGGCTCTGGCGCACACCGGGGAGGCGGTGACCGTGACGGTGCGTGACAGCGGGCCGGGCGTCGACTCGACGATCGGCGAGATGGTCTTCACCCGAGGGTTCACGACCAAGGCCACCGCCACCGCGCAGGAGCGGGGCATCGGCCTGGCGATCGTCCGGGTGATCTGCCGCAACCGTGGCGGCGACATCGTCGTGGGCAACGACGACGGCGCGGTCTTCGTGGCCACCCTGCCGGTGCTGCTCGGTCAGGGGGTCTCGTGATCTCGGTGCTGGTCGTCGACGACGACTTCATGGTGGCGCGCCTGCACTCCAGCGTCGTCGCCCGTGAGGAGGGCTTCGAGGTCGCCGGCATCGCCAGCACGGGCACCGATGCCCTGCGGGCGGTCGAGGCCACCAGGCCCGACCTCGTCCTGCTCGACATCTACCTGCCCGACATGACCGGGCTCGAGGTGCTGCGCCGGCTCCGCGAGGGGGGCAGCGAGGACCTCGACGTCATCGTCATCAGCGCCGCGCGCGACCTCGACACCCTGCGAACCGCCTTGCGCGGCGGGGTCTTCCACTACCTCGTGAAGCCGTTCGAGATCGAGTCGCTCCAGCAACGACTGCGTGAGTATGCCGTGCACCGGGCCGAGCTCGACGAGCTCACCGAGGTGGGCCAGGACGACGTCGACCGGGTGTTCCGGGCCGGGGCTCATCGCCCGTGCCGGCGGTGGCCTGCCCAAGGGCATCAGCCAGGAGACCACCGACCTCGTGCTGCGGGCCCTCGAGGCCGCCGACGAGGACGGGCTGTCGGCCACCGAGTGCGCCGAGTCCACCGGGCTGTCGCGCAGCAGCACCCGCCGCTACCTCGAGCACCTGGTGGCGGTCGGCACGGCCGAGATGCGGCCCGCGCTACGGCGCCGCGGGACGGCCCGAGCGCCGCTACCGGATGCGCTGACCCCGGCGGCAAGCAGGACCCGCCGCCGTCAGCCGGACTGCTCGAGCCGGTCGGCGATGGCGTTCAGCGCCGTGTCACGAGCCGCCAGCACGTGGGCCTCGGCGAGCGCGCGCGCCTGGGGGGCGTCGCGGGCCACGAGGGCCTCGAGGATCTGTCGGTGCTCGGCCAGGGCGGCGGTGCGGCGGGCCTGCGACTGGTTGGTGAAGGCGCGGTAGCGCGCCATCTGCCCGTCGACCTGCGCATGCAGGCGGGAGGCCCACTGGTGTCCGGCGATGTCGGCGATGGTCAGGTGGAAGTCGTGGCCGGCGTTCATCGCGTCGGTGGGCAGGTCGACCAGGGCGGCGTTGCGGTCGACCAGCCCCTGCAGCGTGGCGACGCCCGCGTCGTCGAGCCGGGTGGCGGCCTCGGCGGTCATCAGGCCCTCGAGCGAGGCGCGCACCGAGTAGAGCTCCTCGATCTCCCGCGCGCTGAGCGGGCGGACGACCATGCCGCCGGTGGGCAGCTGGTCGAGGAGGTCCTCGGCGAGCAGCAGCCGCAGGGCCTCGCGCAGGGGCGTGCGGCTGACCTGCATCCGGGTGGCGAGCTCGGGCTCGAACAGGCGCTGCCCGGGCTTGAGCTCGAGGTCGAGGATCTGCCGGCGCAGCTCGGTGTAGACGAGCTGTCCGCCGGACGCCCGGCGGGGGCGGTCCACCATCTGATCTCCGTTCTCGACACGTTGCATACTTGTATACAAGTATGCTTTCCTCTCCTCAGTCTTGCACAGCCGACCGAGGAGGAGCGAGTGGACCCGACCGGGAGCCCCACGGCACCGCCGCCGCGCTCCGCCACCTTCGCGCGCGGCCGAGCTCGCCCGGTTCGCCGCGGACGTCCTCGTCGCCGAGGGGGTGCCCGCGGCCGACGCCGCCCTGCTCGCCGACACGTTGGTCACCGCCGAGCTGTGGGGCCACGCCTCGCACGGCCTGCTCCGGCTGCCCTGGTATGCCGCCCGGCTGCGCTCCGGCGCGATGGCGGCCGTGACCGAGCCGGAGGTCGTCCGCGACGGCGGCGCCATGGTGGTGCTCGACGGTCACCACGGCATCGGCCAGGTGGTGACCCAGCGCGCCGTCGAGCTCGGCATCGAGCGGGCCCGCGCCCACGGCATCAGCGGGGTCGCCGTGCGCGACTCCGGACACTTCGGCACGGCCGCCTACTTCACCCGCCAGGCCGCCGAGGCCGGCTGCGTCGCCCTGCTCGTGACGAACGCCAGCCCGGCGATGGCCCCGTGGGGCGGGCGGGTCAAGGCGATCGGCACCAACCCGTGGTCGGTGGCGGCCCCCGCCGGACGCCATGGCGTGGTCGTCATGGACCTGGCCAACACCGCGGTCGCCCGCGGCAAGGTCTACCTCGCCGAGGAGCGGGGCGAGCAGATCCCCGAGGGCTGGGCGGCCGCCGCCGACGGCACCCCGACCGACGGATCCCGCCGCGGCCATCGCCGGGCCTGATCATGCCGATGGCGGGGCCCAAGGGCTACGTCATCTCGTTCATGATGGACGTGCTGGCCGGCGTCCTCACCGGGAGCGCCTTCGGTGACGGGGTCGCCGGCCCCTACGACCCCGACCGGCGCAGCGGGGCCGGCCACCTGCTCCTCACCATCGACGTCGCCGCCGCGGCTGACACGGCCGAGTTCACGGCCCGCATCGAGGCCCTGGTCGACCAGACCCGCGGTGGTGAGCTGGCCGCGTGGGCCGACGAGATCCTCGTCCCCGGCGAGCTCGAGGACCGCAACCGGCGTCGGTTGTCCGTCGCCGGCATACCCCTGGCTGACACCACGAGGGACGCCTTGGCGACCCTCGCGCGGGAGGCCGGCCTGGCCCTCCCCGCCCCGCTCGACGCTCCCGCACCGACCGGACCGGAGGTCCCCGCATGATCGCCCTCGTCGTCTCCCTCGACGTCGTCCCCGGCCGGCTCGAGGAGTTCACGGCCGCCATCGCCACCAACGCCGAGCGGTCGTTCACCGACGAGCCGGGCTGCCTCTACTTCGACGTGGTGCAGAGCCTCGCCGACGACCACCACTTCGTCTTCTACGAGCTCTACGCCGACGAGGACGCCGTCGCGGCGCACCGTGCGGCACCGCACTTCGCACAGCTGGCGCGAGGCGGCAGACCGCTGTGTCGTGCCCGGAAGCCAGCTGAACACCCTTGCCACGCAACGGTTCCACCACTCGCAGGAGCAGTCGTGAAGATCCTCGTCCTGCCCGGTGACGGCATCGGACCCGAGATCACCGAGGCCACCGTCGAGGTGCTGGGCGTCCTCGACGAGCGGATGGGTCTCGGCCTCGAGCTCGAGCAGCACGACATCGGACTCGCGTCGCTGGCTGCCGTCGGGTCGACCCTCCCGGACGCCGTGCTCGCCCGCGTGCCCGAGGTCGACGGGACCATCCTCGGTCCGGTCTCGCACTACGACTACCCGCCGCGCGACCAGGGTGGGATCAACCCGTCCGCCGAGCTGCGCACCCGCTTCGAGCTCTACGCGAACGTGCGCCCGTGCCGGTCCGTCGACGGCCTGAGCGTGCTGCGCACGCCGATGGACCTCGTGATCGTCCGCGAGAACACCGAGGGCTTCTACTCCGACCGCAGCATGTATGCCGGCAGCGGCGAGTTCATGCCCGACGCGGACTCCGCGTTCTCGATCCGCAAGGTCACGGCAGGGGCCTCGACGCGCGGTCGCGAGGGCGGCCTTCGAGCTGGCCCGGTCCCGACGCGGGCAGGTGACCGCGGTGCACAAGGCCAACGTCGCTCAAGCTGTCCGACGGGCTGTTCCTGCGCTGCGTCCGCGAGGTCGCGGCGGAGTTCCCGGACGTCGAGCTGCGCGAGCTGATCGTCGACGCGGCCGCCGCGCGGCTGATCCGCGACCCCGGGTCCTTCGACGTGGTCGTGACCACCAACATGTTCGGCGACATCCTCAGCGACGAGGCCTCCGAGCTCTGCGGCAGCCTCGGCCTGGGCGGGGCGGTCAACGCCGGTGACGCGATCTGCGTCGCGCAGGCCCAGCACGGGTCGGCCCCCGACATCGCCGGACAGGGCATCGCCAACCCGGTCTCGCTGGTCCTCTCGGCCGGCATGCTGCTCGACTGGCACGGTGCGCGCTCGGGCCGGCCCGAGCTGCGCGACGCGTGGCGGCACCTCGACCGCGCCGTCACCGCAGTCGTCGCCGACCCGGCCACCCGCACCCGTGACCTCGGCGGGACCCTCGGCACCGCCGACTTCACCGCCGCCCTGATCGACACCCTGACCGGCTCCCTGACCGGCTCCCTCACCCAGGAGGTCTCCCGTGGCTGACCAGCCCGCCGCCCCGAACCTGCTCATCCGTCCCGACACCGTGCGCCCGTTCGACCGCGGCAACGGCGTGGTCACCGTCCCCTACGTCGGGAAGTGGAACTGCGAGACCAACCGGGTCACCACCGGCCAGACCCAGTTCCAGCCCGGCACCGGCCTGCCGCTGCACAGCCACAACGTCGAGGAGTCCGTGCTGGTCCTCGAGGGCGAGGCCGTCGCCGAGATCGGGGACGAGCGGTTCGACCTCGTCGCCGGCGAGGCGACCTGGGTGCCGGCCGGCATCCCGCACCGGTTCCTCAACCGGGGTGCTGGCCTGATGCGCATCTACTGGGTCTACGGCGGGCGCGACGTCACCCGCACGATCACGGCGACCGGGGAGACCTTCGAGCACCTCTCGGAGAGCGACCGGGGCGGGCTGAGCAGCCCATGACCGCCGCCCTGACGAAGCTCGTCACCACCACCGACCCGGCCGACGGCACGCCGTTGGCGAGCTATCCCGCGATGGGTCCTGACGACGTCGAGCGCGCGGTCGCACGAGGGGCCGCCGCGGCTCGGGCGTGGGGCCAGGTGCCGGTGACCGACCGGGCCGCGCTGCTCACCGCGTTCGCGGCGCACCTGCGCGCCGATGCCGAGCGGTATGCCGCGCTGGTCACCGCCGAGATGGGCAAGCCGCTGGCGCAGGCCCGCGGCGAGGTCGAGAAGTCGGCGGTCACGGCCGACTACTACGCCGCCAACGCCAGCGACCATCCTCGCCGCCCGGCCGGTCGAGATCGACTCTCCTGCAGGGGTTTCCGCGTTCGTCCAGCCCGAGCCGCTCGGTCTGGTGCTGGCCGTGATGCCCTGGAACTTCCCGGTCTGGCAGGTCATGCGGTTCGCCATCCCGACGCTGGCCGCAGGCAACGGGGTGCTGCTCAAGCACTCGCCCAACGTCACCGGCACGGCGCTGGCCCTGGCCGAGGCCTTCGCGGCGGTCGGCTTCCCGGCCCACCTCGTGACGACCCTGGTCATCGAGGAGGCCGACGTGCCCGAGACCGTCGGCGGCCTCATCGCCGACGACCGGATCGCCGCCGTCACCCTCACCGGCAGCAACCGCGCCGGCGAGATGGTCGGTGCTGCCGCAGGGCGGGCGTCCAAGCGGTCGGTGCTCGAGCTGGGCGGGTCGGATGCCTTCGTGGTGCTCGCCGACGCCGACGTCCCCGCCGCCGCTGCCGCCGCCGTGGGTGCCCGCTTCACGAACTCCGGCCAGAGCTGTGTCTGCGCCAAGCGGTTCGTCGTCGAGGCCCCGGTGGCCGAGGAGTTCACCCGGCTGTTCCTCGACGGCGTCCGCGCCCTCGTCGTCGGTGACCCGACCGACCCGGCCACCACCGTCGGCCCGCTGGCCCGTGGCGACCTCCGTGATGCCCTCCAGCGACAGGTCGACGCAGTCGGTGGCCGCCGGGGCGACCCTGGCCGCCGGCGGCACAGCATGCGACGGGCCGGGCTCCTTCTACGAGCCGACCGTGCTGCTCGACACCGGGCCCGGGATGCCGGCCTTCGACGAGGAGACCTTCGGCCCGGTGGCGGCGATCGCGGTGGCGGCCGACGAGGACGATGCCGTGCGCCTCGCGAACGCGACTCCGTACGGCCTCGGCCTCAGCGTCTGGAGCCGGTCCACCGACCGCGCCCTTGCGGTGGCGCGACGGGTGACCTCCGGCGCGGCCTTCGTCAACGCCGTCGTCGCCTCCGACCCCCGCGTGCCGTTCGGCGGCACCAAGCGCAGCGGCTACGGCCGCGAGCTCGCGGAGGCGGGCATCCTCGAGTTCACCAACCAGCGCACCTACTGGGTCGCCCAGCCTGATCGCTGCACCGCTCCTCTGTTGGAAGGGAACTCCGGATATCCGGAGTTCCCTTCCAACACGTGGGGTGGGAGCCGTCTCGCATGCGAGACGGTATGCCGCGTGCGAGGGGCGCGCTCGCGGCATACCTCCGCTGCAATGGAGGCATGACGACCACTGCCACCTCCGTGCCGACGGTCACCGTCGGCACCGGTCCCGTCTCGTTCGACGACGTCGTCGCGGTCGCCCGCCACGACGCCGCGGGTCGAGATCTCGCCCGAGTCGCTGGCCGAGGTGCGTCGCAGCCGGGCGGTCATCGAAGCCCTGGCCGAGGATGCGGACACGGCCCACTACGGCGTCTCGACCGGCTTCGGGGCGCTCGCGACCCGGCACATCCCCGTGGAGCTGCGGGCCCAGCTGCAGCGCTCGCTGGTGCGCTCGCACGCCGCCGGCTCGGGCGCGGAGGTCGAGCGCGAGGTGGTGCGGGCGCTGATGCTGCTGCGCATCTCGACGCTCGCGACCGGCCGCACCGGCATCCGCGAGACGACCCTGCAGACCTACGTCGCGATGCTCAACGCCGGCATCACCCCGGTCGTCCACGAGTACGGCTCGCTGGGCTGCTCGGGCGACCTCGCCCCGCTGTCGCACTGCGCGCTCGCGCTGATGGGCGAGGGCGTCGTGCGCGATGCCGCAGGGGAGCGGATGCCGACCGGCGAAGCGTTCGCGGCGGCGGGCATCACCCCGGTCGAGCTGCGCGAGAAGGAGGGCCTGGCCCTCATCAACGGCACCGACGGCATGCTCGGCATGCTCGTCCTCGCGATCACCGACCTGCGGATGCTGCTCAAGGTCGCCGACATCACCGCCGCGATGAGCGTCGAGGGCCAGCTCGGCACCGACGACGTCTTCGCCGCCGACCTGCACGCCCTGCGGCCCCAGCCCGGCCAGGCGCTGTCGGCCGCGAACCTGCGGAAGATCATGCAGGACAGCGGGATCCGCGACAGCCACCGCGACCCCGAGGCCTGCACCCGGGTCCAGGACGCCTACTCGCTGCGCTGCTCACCGCAGGTGGCCGGCGGCGTCCGCGACACGGTCGACCATGCCGCCCGCGTGGCCGGCTTCGAGCTGGCCTCGGCGGTCGACAACCCCGTGGTGACGCCCGACGGCCGGGTCGAGTCCAACGGCAACTTCCACGGGGCGCCGGTCGCCTACGTGCTCGACTTCCTCGCGATCGTCGCGGCCGACCTGGCGTCGATCTCGGAGCGTCGCACCGACCGTTTCCTCGACGTGTCGCGCAACCACGGCCTGCACGCGTTCCTCGCCGACGACCCGGGCGTCGACAGCGGCCACATGATCGCCCAGTACACCCAGGCCGCGATCGTCTCCGAGCTGAAGCGGCTCGCCGTCCCGGCGTCGGTCGACTCGATCCCGTCCAGCGCGATGCAGGAGGACCACGTGTCGATGGGCTGGTCGGCGGCGCGCAAGCTGCGCCGCTCGGTCGACGGGCTCACCCGGGTGCTGGCCGTCGAGCTGCTCACCGCGGCCCGTGCGCTCGACCTGCGGGCCCCGCTGACGCCGGCCCCTGCCACCGCAGCCGTCGTCAAGGCTCTGCGCGACGCCGGGGCCCCCGCGCCCGGCACCGACCGGTTCCTCGCCCCGGAGATCGAGACGGCGTTCCAGCTCGTGGCCAGCGGCGCGGCCGTTGCCGCAGCAGAATCGGTCACCGGCCCCCTCAACTGACCCACCCGGCATACCCCTCCCTGCAGGTAACTCTCCAATTGGAGAGTTACCTGCACCCCACCGCACCTGCACCGCACAACTCACCTGGCTGAAGGAGAACGACATGGAAGGCGCTCGTCCCGTCCGCTCCCCCCGCGGCACCTCGCTGACCCACGCCACCCACTGGGGCGCCGAGGCGCCGCTGCGGATGCTGATGAACAACCTCGACCCGGAGAACGCCGAGCGTCCTGACGACCTCGTCGTCTACGGCGGTACCGGCCGCGCGGCGCGCGACTGGAAGTCGTTCGACGCGATGGTGCGCACCCTCAGCACGCTCAAGCAGGACGAGACGATGCTCGTCCAGAGCGGTCGGCCGGTCGGCGTCATGCAGACCCACGAGTGGGCGCCCCGGGTGCTGATCGCCAACTCCAACCTGGTCGGCGACTGGGCGACCTGGCCGGAGTTCCGCCGCCTCGAGCACCTCGGGCTGACGATGTACGGCCAGATGACCGCCGGCTCGTGGATCTACATCGGCACCCAGGGCATCGTCCAGGGCACCTACGAGACCTTCGCCGCCATCGCCGAGAAGAAGTTCGGTGGCACCCTCGCCGGCACCCTGACCCTCACCGGCGGGTGCGGCGGCATGGGTGGCGCCCAGCCGCTCGCGGTGACCATGAACGAGGGCGCCTGCCTCATCGTCGACGTCGACGAGACCCGGCTGCGCCGCCGCGTCGAGCACCGCTACCTCGACGAGGTCGCCGACTCGCTCGACGAGGCGATCGACAAGGCCGTCGCGGCCAAGAACGAGCGGCGCGCGTGGTCCGTCGGTGTCGTCGGCAACGCCGCCGAGGTCTTCCCCGAGCTGCTGCGCCGCGGCGTGCCGATCGACATCGTCACCGACCAGACCAGCGCGCACGACCCGCTGTCCTACCTCCCCGAGGGCATCGACCTGGGCGACTGGCACGAGTACGCGGAGAAGAAGCCCGAGGAGTTCACCGACCGGGCCCGCGAGTCGATGGCCAAGCACGTCCAGGCGATGGTCGAGTTCCAGGACGCCGGGGCCGAGGTCTTCGACTACGGCAACTCGATCCGCGACGAGGCCCGGCAGGGCGGCTACGACCGCGCGTTCGAGTTCCCCGGCTTCGTGCCCGCCTACATCCGGCCGCTGTTCTGCGAGGGCAAGGGCCCGTTCCGCTGGGCGGCGCTCTCCGGTGACCCCAAGGACATCGCCGCCACGGACAAGGCCGTCCTCGACCTCTTCCCGGACAACGACCGGCTGCACAAGTGGATCCGGGGTGCGCAGGAGCGGATCGCGTTCCAGGGCCTGCCGGCCCGCATCTGCTGGCTGGGTCAGGGCGAGCGCGACAAGGCCGGGCTGGCGTTCAACGAGCTGGTCCGCACCGGCGAGGTGAGCGCCCCCATCGTCATCGGCCGCGACCACCTCGACACCGGGTCGGTCGCGAGCCCCTACCGCGAGACCGAGGCCATGCTCGACGGCTCCGACGCGATCGCCGACTGGCCGCTGCTCAACGCCCTCGTCAACACCTCGTCGGGTGCCAGCTGGGTCTCGATCCACCACGGCGGCGGGGTCGGCATCGGCCGGTCGCTGCACGCCGGCCAGGTCTCCCTCGCCGACGGCACCGAGCTGGCGGCCCAGAAGCTCGCCCGGGTGCTCACCAACGACCCGGCGATGGGCGTCATCCGCCACGTCGACGCGGGCTACGACATCGCCGAGCGGACCGCCCAGGAGCAGGGCGTCCGCATCCCCATGCGCGAGGGCTGAGGGCCCGTCCGCCTTCCGTTCCTGACGCGCTACCGCAGGTGACGTATGCCGGGTGGTGACCACCCGGCATACGCTCGCCGTAGGGGCGGTGCAACACAGGTGGGGTGACGGAGATGGCACGCAGGGTGGTGGGACGACGCGCGGTGGGCGTCCTCACCGCGGTGGCCGGGCTCGCCCTCGTCGTCGGGTGCACGACGGACGCCTCGACGGGCCCGCGCACCACGACGCCTCCCGTCGCCTCGGTGACCGCCGGCCCGACTGCTACGGCGGCACCCACGGTGGAGCCCCTGCCGGCGGTCGCCGACCCAGCCACCACCTTCTCCTTCGCCGTCGTGCCGGACACCCAGCCCGAGGTGAAGGCCGACGACCCCCGCACCGAGAAGCGGATCGCCTGGCTCGTCGAGCACCGTCAGCAGCTCAACCTCCAGTGGGTGCTGCACAGCGGCGACGTGCAGGACTGGGACACCCCTGACCACCGGCAGTGGGTCACTCATGAGCGCGCGGTTCGCCGCCCTGGCTGCAGCAGGGATCCCGTTCATCGCCTCGCCCGGCAACCACGACACGGCCGCCGTCTGCGTGGGCGGCGGGGCCTGCCCGGGCGCCGACACCACGGTGACGGTGCGCGACACCACCCTGTGGAACACCTACTACCCGCCGTCCTACTTCGGCTTCGAGGGCCTGGCCGAGGGGGGCAAGTCCGACAACGGTTTCCGCACGTTCCGAGCCGGTGGTGACGACTGGCTCGTCCTCAGCCTCGAGATCTGGCCGCGCCAGCAGATCATCGACTGGGCCGCCGGCGTCATCGCCTCCCACCCGCACCACAACGTCATCGTGCTGACGCACATGTTCCTCGAGAGGGACGGGTCGATCTCGACGACCAACGGCGGCTACGGTGCGACGCACCTCGACCCAGCTCTGGGATGCGCTCAAGCGCTACCCCAACGTCGTCATGACCTTCTCCGGCCACACCGGGCAGGTCTTCTCCGGGTCCACTTCGGCCGCCGACGGCCACCAGGTCGGAATGTTCCTCCAGGCCATGCACGCCCCCGACACGAACCCGGTGCGCATCGTCACCGTGGACACCGCGGCCGGGACGATCACGACGCAGGTGCGGTCGAGCTTCGACCGGTCCAGACCCGTGGGCGAACAGGACGTCGAGGAGGTCTACCCCTACTCGACGACCCTCACCGGGATGCGCTGGGTGCGGCCGTAGCCCGCTCCGGTCAGGCGCTCGGCTCGGTGACGTCGGCGATCCGGGCGTCGAGGAAGCGCACCACGTCGTCGGCCTGGGCGGTGACGGCCACGCCGTGCGCCCCTGCCCCGATGGAGATGAGGCGCCCGCTGACCGTCGCGTCCGCCACGACCGGCAGGGGGGTGGTCGAGCCGAACGGCGTGATCGTGCCGCGCTCGTAGCCGGTGACCTCCTTGGCCACCGTCGCGTCCGGCATCGACATCCGGTTGACGCCGAGCAGGGCCCGCAGCTTCGGCCAGGAGATCTCCCGTCCGCCCGGCACGAGGACGAACAGGTAGTCGTCCTCGGCTCGGCGCACGACCAAGGTCTTGATGATGTCCTGCGGCTCGACCCCCCTCGCCGCGGCCGCTTCCTCGAGGGAGCCGACCCGCCCGTGCCGGGTGATGGTGTGCTCGATTCCGGAGGCCGTCAGGGCGGCGGCAGCGCGTGATTCGCCCTCGGACGGGGCCGGGTCTGGAGTCATGTCGTCATGGTAGATCCCGGGAAATCACCCTTGTGGGGGTCCTCACCGTGACCTATTCGTGATATTCGTCGGAACATTGTCTTCAGACGGGATGTCGTCATGGGTCGTCATGTCAGCAGAATCCACCGTTCTCGCCGGGTCCGCCGCCTGCGCCGCGTCCGTCGCGGAATGGGCCTCGGGCTGGTCGGGGCGTCGCTGCTGGCGGGCCTGACGGCCCCTGCCTGGGCTGACTCGGTGAGCTGTGCGTCGATGACGGTTCCCGTGCTCCAGCGGATCAACCCGGAGACCTCCTTGTCGATCGACACGACCTGGCAGCAGGAGGCCGACAACGCCGCGCTGCGCTACGGCTACACGGTCGACCCCGGCATCGTCTACAAGGCGGCCTGGGACCCGGGCCGCGGGGTGTCGGCATCCACCGGCTCTACAAGCCCGGCGGTGCGGACTTCCGAATGCTCCCGGCCGGGTCGACTCTCGACGCCGTGGTGGCGTCCGGCTACCGAGACCAGGGCACCTGGTTCTACGCCTCCCCGCGCCGCCGGCTCGGCTGCGTCGCGGTGCACACCTTCGTCAAGGGTGGGCGGCACCGCACCGCGGCGACCGAGCGAGGCCAAGGCGGCCCTTGCCGCCGCAGGGCTGGAGGGACCTCGGGCCGAGCTACTGGGCCGCTGCCCCCGACCCGGTGACGGCTCCCACCGGCACGACGACCCTCCCGACGACCACGCCCCCGACCACGCCGACCGACGACCTCCACCACGGACCACGACGACCACGGACCACGACGCCGACCACGCGACCACGACGACCACCACCGTGCCGACGACGACCACGACGACGGTGCCGACGACGACCACGACCACCGTGCCACGACGACCACGACCACGGTGCCGACGACGACCACGACCACGGTCCGCCGACGACGACCACCACCACGGACCGACGACCACCACGACCACGACTCAGCCGACCACCACCTCGACGACGAGCACGCCCACGACGACCACCACCCCACCGCTGCCACCCGACCCCACCCCGCGCGGGCAGCTTCGGCATCGCGATGCTCCCGGACACCCAGGACGAGACGTCGCGGCGGACTTACTACGACCGCTTCGAGCAGCGCACCCGCTGGCTGGCCGCGAACCGTGACGACCTCGACCTCAAGTTCGTCGGCAGCTCCGGCGACGTGACCAACTGGGGCTGGCTGGTCCCGGCCCAGTTCCAGGTGGCCAGCACCGCGATGCGCACCATCGAGCAGGCCGGCATCCCCTACGCCATGTCGATCGGCAACCACGACACCCGGGCCGTCGGCTGGGACGGCGTGCCGGGCAGCACCGGCTACGGCGGGTCCGCCTACATGTACAACCCCGAGTGCCTGACCCGCTTCGCGGCGACCGAGTGCCAGTCACCAAGCTGGTGCGTCACACCGAGGAGTTCAACGGCACCTTCACGGCCGCGCGCTACACGTCGGTCGGCGGCGCCTACGAGCCCGGCAAGGTCGACAACATCTTCTCGACGTTCTCGGCCGGCGGGCACCGCTGGCTGGTGCTGACGCTCGAGCTCTGGGCCCGCCCGGACGTGGTGTACTGGGCCCGCACGGTGGTCGAGGAGCACCCCCAGCACAACGTCATCATCCAGACGCACTCCTACCTCAACGGTGATGGGAGCATCGGCGGCGACAACGGCGGCTACGGATCGACGTCGCCGCAGTACCTGTGGAACAACCTCGTCTCGCAGTACCCCAACGTCAAGATGGTGTTCTCCGGCCACGTGGGTGTCGCAGGCAACCCGCACCGACACCGGCGTCCACGGCAACAAGATCTACTCGTTCCTGCAGACCTTCCACGACAAGGTCAGCAACCCGGTGCGGCTGCTGACCATCGACCCCGCCGCCGGCACGATCTCCACCCGGATCTACGCGCCGTGGACCAACACCTCCTACCCGGAGTACGCCAAGACCTACACGGGGGTGAAGTTCGTCGGCTGACCGCGTGCACGCCGGACCCGGCCCTCGTCCGGGTCCGGACGCGTCGCCCATGGTCTGGGATCCGAGACGCATTGGGCGGCGTCCTGCCGTGCGCGGGCCTCCCTGGTGTGGAATGGTCTCGGTGCCGGTTGAGCAGAGCGTCGCGTGGGCCTCGCCGTCGGTGTGCGCAGAGCTGGAGAGGACACCGTGAGCTTCGAGTCGATGTGGGCTGACCTGCAACCGGTCGGACGCAGCGCCCAGAGCGGTGGCTACCGACGCTTCGCCTGGACCCGCGAGGACCACGACCTGCGCGAGTGGTTCGCCGCCGAGTGCGCCGCGCGCGGCCTCGACCTCACCGAGGACCGGATGGGCAACCAGTGGGCCTGGTGGGGAGACCCCGACTCGGCTGCGCCGCAGGGCGACAAGGGCGTCGTCACCGGCTCGCACCTCGACAGCGTCCCCGACGGTGGCGCCTTCGACGGCCCGCTGGGGGTCGTGAGCGCCCTCTCGGCGATCGATGCGTTGCGCGACAAGGGTTTCGAGCCGTCCCGACCGATCGGCGTCGTGAACTTCGTCGACGAGGAGGGGGCGCGCTTCGGGGTCGCCTGCGCCGGGTCGCGGGTCATCACCGGTGCCATGACCGCGCGTCGCGGGCCCGCAGCCTCACCGACGCCGACGGCACGACGATGGCCGAGGCGCTCAAGGCGGCTGGCCGCGACCCGCACCAGATCGGTCGGGACGACGACGCGATGCGCCGGATCGGCAGCTTCGTCGAGCTGCACGTCGAGCAGGGCCGCGGGCTGATCGACCTCGACCACCCCGTCGCGGTCGGCAGCGACATCTGGCCGCACGGCCGGTGGCGGCTGGACTTCACCGGCGAGGCCAACCACGCGGGCACCACCCGGCTCGAGGACCGGCACGACGCGATGCTCGGGTATGCCGGCGCCGTGCTGGCCGCGCGCGAGGCCGCCATCACGCACGGGTGCGTCGCCACGATCGGCAAGGTCGCCGTCACCCCCGGTGGCGTCAACGCGATCCCCAGCGCGGTCACCGGCTGGCTCGACGCCCGCGGGACAGCCCCCGGGCGGTGCGTCGCGCGGTCGCCGACATCCGCGCCATGGTCGAGCAGTCCGGCGGCCGGATCACCCAGGAGTCGTGGACCCCGTCGACGCCGTTCGACACCGTCCCTGAGCGCGCGGCTGGGCACCCGGCTCGGCGGCATACCGGTCCTGGGCACGGGGGCCGGGCACGACGCCGGCATCCTCGCGAACGCAGGCATCCCGACCGCCATGCTCTTCGTCCGCAACCCCACCGGCGTCTCGCACTCCCCGGAGGAGTTCGCCGAGACGTCCGACTGCCTCGAGGGTGTCGCCGCCCTGACCGCGGTGCTCGAGGACCTCGCGGGGGACGCGGCATGACGAGCGCCACGACCTACTGGGCCGAGCACGCCTGGCTGCCCGACCGGGCTCGCCACCGGTGTCCGGTTCGAGGTCGTCGACGGCGTCTTCGCAGGGGTGCACCGCCGGGCGCGGGCCGAGGCCGGCGACGTACGCCTCCACGGGGTCGTCCTGCCCGGGTTGGCCAACGCGCACAGCCACGCCTTCCACCGCGCGCTGCGCGGCCGCACCCACGGCGACGGCGGCAACTTCTGGACCTGGCGCCAGCAGATGTATGCCGTCACGCGGCACCTCACGCCCGACACCTACCTCGCCCTGGCCCGCGCGGTCTTCGCCGAGATGGTGCTGTCCGGCATCACCGTGGTCGGGGAGTTCCACTACCTCCACCACGACCTCGACGGGCGGCCGTACGCCGACCCCAACGCGATGGGCGAGGCGGTGATCGAGGCGGCGCGCGAGGCCGGGCTGCGGCTCACCCTGCTCGACACCTGCTACCTCGCCGGTGGCCTGGCCGGCGACGGGCACCTGCCGCTCGACGAGGTGCAGCGCCGGTTCACCGACGGAGACGTCGACGCGCTGGGCGACCCGCGTGGCCGCCGCTCGACCCCGGACGCGACGACCCGGATCGGCGCGGCCGTCCACTCGGTCCGGGCCGTGCCCCGCGACGACCTGCGGGCGATGGCCGAGGTGACCCGCGGCCGCATCGTGCACGCCCACGTGAGCGAGCAGCCGGCCGAGAACCTCGCCACCCAGATGTTCTACGGCGCGCACGCCCACCGAGCTGCTCGACGAGGCCGGGCTGCTGGGCGACCGGTTCAGCGCCGTCCACGCCACCCACCTGTCCGACCACGACATCGAGCTGCTCGGGCGGTCCTCGGTCGACGGCCTGCTTCTGCCCCACCACCGAGCGCGACCTCGCCGACGGCATCGGCCCGGCCCGTGCCCTGGCGGATGCCGGGGCCCGGCTCTCGCTCGGGTCCGACCAGCACGCGGTGATCGACCTGTTCGAGGAGGTGCGGGGCCTCGAGATGCACGAACGGCTGGCCAGCAACGAGCGCGGCCGGTTCACCCCCGACGAGCTGCTGGCCGCCGCCACGGTCGACGGCTACCGCAGCCTCGGGTGGCAGGACGCCGGGCTGATCGCCGACGGTGCCGCCGCAGACTTCGTCGTCGTCCGCACCGACACCGTCAACACGGCTGGGTGCCAAGGCGGGCCAGATCCTCTACTGCGCAACGCGATCCGACGTCGACACGGTCGTCGTGCGGCGGCCGGATGGTGGTGCGAGGCGGGCCGTCACCGGCTGGGCGACGTCGCCGCGCTGCTGGGCAAGGCGCCGTCCGACGTGCGGGACCACCATGAGGCAGTGCCAGCAGACGCAGCACCGTCGTCACCGGCATCGGCGAGCTCGTCACCTGTGACGGCCCGACGCCCGACGGGCTCGGCCTGCGCCACGACGCCGCGCGTGGTGGTCGAGGACGGGCGCCATCGCGTGGCTCGGCCCGGCGGCGCAGGCGCCCGCCGCCGACCGCCGGTCGACGTCGGCGGCCGGGCGGTGCTGCCGGGCTTCGTCGACTCCCACGCCCACCTGGTGTTCGCGGGCGACCGCGGTGCCGAGTTCGCCGCCCGGATGGCCGGGACGCCGTACGACGGGGGCGGCATCGGGGTCTCGGTGGCGGCCACCCGCGCGCCGACCGACGACGAGCTGCGCGCGCCTGGTCGCCGCCGGGTCGCCGAGATGCGCGCCCAGGGCACGACGACGGTCGAGATCAAGAGCGGCTACGGGCTCACCGTCGAGGACGAGGCGCGCGGCGCTGCGGATCGCCCGCGAGTTCACCGCCGAGACGACCTTCCTGGGCGCCCACGTCGTGCCGCCCGAGTACGCCGGCGACCGCGCGGCATACCTCGAGCTCGTGACCGGGCCGATGCTGGCCGCGGCGCGCCGTACGCGCGCTGGGTCGACGTGTTCTGCGAGCCGCACTCGGCGCACGCGTTCACCGAGGACGAGGCGCGGACGGTGCTGCTGGCCGGGCGCGAGGCGGGCCTGGAGCTGCGGGTGCACGGCAACCAGCTCGGCCACGGGCCGGGCGTGCAGCTGGCCGTCGAGCTCGGGGCGGCCAGCGTCGACCACTGCACCTACCTCTCCGAGGCGGACGTCGAGGCGCTGGCCGGCGCCGCCGACACGACGGTCGCGACCCTGCTGCCCGGCGTGGAGTTCTCCACCCGCTCGCCCTACCCGGACGCCGCCGCGCTCCTCGCGGGCCGGGCGTCCCGGTCGCGCTGGCGACCGACTGCAACCCGGGCACCTGCTACTCGTCGTCGATGCCGTTCGTGATCGCCCTGGCGGTGCGCGAGATGGGCCTGACGCCCGGCGAGGCGGTGCTCGCGGCGACCGCGGGGTCGGCGCACTCGCTGCGACGGGACGACATCGGCCGGATCGCGGTGGGCGCGCGGGCCGACCTCACCGTCCTCGACGCGCCGTCGCACGTGCACCTGTCGTACCGCGCGGGCGTGCCCATCGCCCGGGCCCTGGACCTGGAGAGCGACTGACGCCTCAGGCGTCGCCCTCCTCCATCGCCCTGGGCAGGTGGCCGGCGGACTTCTCGTCGTACTCGGCCGCCTTGCGGGTCGCGATCGCCCGGGCCGCGCCACCGGCCAGCCGGTCAGGGCCGCGAAGGCGATCGCGTCCCGCCAGGGGGTCCGTGGGTCGCGCGGGTCCACGACCTCGTCGCGCCCGGCCTTCTTCCACGCGGTGACCACCTTGTTGGCGACCGACAGCGAGCACCGCCGTCCGGTCCCCAGCACTGGCGACAAGTGGTTCCCCATGTGCGCACTTCCGATCGGCTCCGAAGCCTGGTCGCGGCAAACCGCCACTGACCTGCGGCTCCACCCTGTCACAGCGCTGGAGTATGGTTCGACGGGTAACGACAGGGGAGCGCGCGAGCGCTGAGAGTGCGGGAGACCGCAGACCCTCACACCTGATCCGGTTCGCACCGGCGTAGGGAGTCGAGATCTCAGACACCTGTCGGGAGAGTGCGCCACCACAGGTGCTCCTCGTCCCGGCAGGGGTCTCCCCGAGGCATCCACCGGATTCCACGGGAGAAGAACACATGAGCACCACCAACACCCCGGCCACTTCGGCCGACACGCACCTCGTCCCCCGAGACGCCTCCGCCGAGACGTCGTCCACCGCCGGCCGCACGGCACCCCGCCGCGGCGGGGTCCGGGCCCTCGGCCCCTCAGGAGGTGGCGGACCGTCGACCTCCTGACGGTCACCTTCCTCGGCGCCGCGTTCGGCGTCGCCTACTGGGCCGGGGGCCTGGCCTACACCGCCCGCGGGGCTCAGGCCCTCTTCCCGCCGCTCCGGGCATCACCGGCGCGCCCTGGTTGATGGCCGGTGTGGTGGGTGGCTGGTCATCCGCCGCCCGGGCTCGGCCCTGCTGTGCGAGGTGGTGGCCGCCCTGGTCTCGATGCTGCCCGGCACCAAGTGGGGCGTCACCACGCTCGTCTCCGGCATCCTCCAGGGTCTCGGAGCGGAGCTCGCCTTCCTGCTCCTCGGGTATGCCGCGTTCGGCCTCGGTGCCGCCCTGCTGGCCGGCGCCCTCGCCGCTCCGCTCGAGGCGCTCTACGAGTGGCAGGTCTACTGGACCGACTGGGACATGACCTACAAGCTCGCCTACGCCGCGATCCTCACCCTGCCGGCGCGATCGTGGCCGGCGCCCTCGGGTGGCTGCTGACCCGCGGCCTGGCTCGAGCCGGAGCCCTGGGTGCCTTCCCCGCCGGACAGGAAGCCCGGGAGTCACGCGCTGTCTGAGCACTCCCCGGACAGACAGGTCCCGCCGCCCCACCGGGGCGGCGGGGCCACCTCGAGGTCCGGGGACTGACCTGGCGGCCGTACGGTCGCCGCGACCCGGTCATCCCCGGACTCGACCTCGACCTCCCGGCAGGCCAACGGGTCCTGCTCGTCGGTCCGAGCGGCTCGGGCAAGTCCACCCTCCTGCGCGGCCTCGCCGGGGTGCTCGAGGTCGCCGACTCGGGCGAGCGCGGTGGCACCGTGCTGCTCGACGGCGCGGCCCCGGGAGCCCGGGCCGGTGACGTCGGTCTGGTCCTCCAGGAGCCCGGCGCGGGCATCGTCTCGGCGACGGTCGGTCGGGACGTGGCCTTCGGCCTCGAGAACATCGGTATGCCGCGTGCGGACATGCCTGCGCGCGTCGCCGCAGCGCTGGCTGCCGTCGGCCTCGCCATGCCGCAGGACACCCCGACCTACGCCCTGTCCGGCGGCGAGCAACA
This sequence comes from uncultured Actinomycetota bacterium, assembly GCA_963731235.1. Taxonomy (GTDB): domain Bacteria; phylum Actinomycetota; class Actinomycetes; order Actinomycetales; family Dermatophilaceae; genus Pedococcus. The sequence continues at coordinate 93,325 of CAVSUT010000020.1, forward strand.
GCGGCTCGCGCTCGCCGGTGCGCTCGCCCTCGAGCCCACCGTCCTGCTGCTCGACGAGCCCACCGCGATGCTCGACCCGGCGAACGCCGAGTCCGTCCGAGCCACCGTCGACCGGGTGACGCGGGCTCGCGGGCTCACGACGGTCGTCGTCGAGCACCGGCTGGGTCCCTGGCTCGACGTCGTCGACCGCCTGGTCGTGCTGGACGCGCCAGGCCGGATCGAGGCCGATGGCGAGCCGCAGACGGTGCTGGCCACCCACGGCGAATCCCTTGCCGCCCAGGGCATCTGGGTGCCGGGCTTCCCCGACCCGCAACCACGCGGCATACCGGCTGGGGTCTTCGAGCCGTCGTCGACGGGCGCCAACCTGCTGACCCTCGACGCCGCCGACGTCACCATCAGCCGGTCGGTGCGCGCGCTCGACGGCTCGACCCGCACCACGGTCGCGGTGCAGGACCAGTGGTTCCAGGCCAGGGCAGGGCAGGTGCACGCCCTCGTGGGACCCAGCGGCGCGGGCAAGTCGACCTTCCTGCTCGCGCTTGCTGGCCTGTTGCGACGACAGCGGGGCGAGGTGCGGCTGCATCCCGACCTCGCCGTCGACGGCGAGCGCGACCCGCGCCGGCTCGGGACGGTCGACCTGGCCCGGCGGGTGGCCTGGGTGCCGCAGTGGGCCAGCTCGACGATCGTCAGCCACACCGTGCTCGACGAGGTGATGACCACCTCGAGGGCGGTCGGGCTGGTCGAGTCCGAGGCGCTGGCCCGGGCCCGCGCGCTCCTGGTCCATCTCGGCCTCGACCACCTGGAGCAGGCCGACCCGCGACACCTGTCAGGCGGCGAACAGCGCCGTCTCGCGATGGCGTCCGCAGTGGTGCACCAGCCGGCCCTGCTCTGCGCCGACGAAGCCACCGTCGGCCAGGACCGGCTCACCTGGGCCGCGGTCATGGGCATCGTCGAGGGCCTGCGCGACACGGGTGCGGCGATCGTGCTGACCACGCACGACGACGCCGTGACCACGCGGGTCGACGCCGTGACGACCCTCGAGCGGCCGGTGCAGCCACCGCCCGAGCCGATCCGCCGCGCTCCGCTCGTCGCACGGGCCGGTCCGCTCGCGTTGCTGGCGGGCGCCGGCCTCGCGATCCCAGCAGGAGTCCTCTCGCCGGGCTGGTCCACCAGCCTGGTCGTGCTCGCGCTCCAGGCTGCGCTCGCGGCGTTGGCCCTCTGGGCGCCCGGCACCGGGCGTGCGCCCGCCGGTCGGCTGCGCGGGGTGCTCCTGCGGCTGGCGCCCGGGCTGCTCGGCGCGCCGTCGGTGGCGTGGTCGACCTGGCTGCTGGGCGGTCACGACCTCGACACCGCCTTCACCGGTGGGCTGCGGGTGCTCATCATCGTGCTGCCCTCGGCCGTGCTGATCCAGCACGTCGACGCCGACGCCCTCGGTGACCACCTGGGCCAACGGCTGCGGCTGCCGGCCCGCCCGGTGGTCGCGGTGGCCGCGGCCCTGCAGCGGGTGCACACGTTCGGTGAGATCTGGTCCGAGATCGCCCGGGCCCGGCGGGTGCGCGGCATCGGCGCCTCGGCCCGGTCCCCGCGGTCGGTGCTCGCCGAGCTGTGGGCCCTGACGATCGGCATGTTCGTCCGCTCGTTGCAGTCCGCTGCCGCGCTCGCGGTGGCGATGGACTCGCGAGGGTTCGCCACGGCATACCGGCGCACCTGGGCCGCTCCCGCGCCGTGGCGACCGGCGGACTGGCTGGTGGTCGCCGCCAGCCTCCTGCCGGTGGTGGCCGCCCTGGTCGTCGGCTGACCGCCTGAGCCTCTTGCGGCGCGGTGGTGACCGGAGCAAGGTGACCTCCATGAACCGTGTCAGCGACGCCGCGGGTCCTTCCGCACCGGACCAGATCCGCAACGTGGTCCTGGTGGGAGCGAGCGGGGCCGGCAAGACGGCACTGTTCGACCAGCTCGTGGCGGCCCGGATCCCGGGCCGCCGCGCTCGTGAGGGGGGTGACCTCGCCTCGACCCTGTCGCTGACGGCGGCCTCGATCCCGAGCGGCTCGGTCAGCCTCAACCTGCTCGACACCCCCGGCCACCCGACTTCATGGGCGACGTGCGGGCCGGCCTGCGCGCCGCCGACGCCGCCATCTTCGTGGTCTCGGCCGCGGACGGGGTCGACGAGCCGACCCGCCTGCTCTGGCGCGAGTGCGAGGTGCTGGGTATGCCGCGTGCGGTCGCCGTCACGCGCCTCGAGCAGGCGCGGGCCGACTTCGAGGCGACCGTCGACGGGTGCCAGCGGGCGTTCGGCGACGCCGAGCCGCTCGCCCTGCCGCTGCTGGTCGACGGTGCGGTCACCGGACTGCTGAACCTGTTGCGCCGCACCGTGACCGAGCAGCAGCCCGGCGGCGGTGAGGCCGACCGGCAGCCCAGCACCGACGAGGGTGAGCTGATCGACGCCCAGCGGGGCGAGCTGATCGAGTCCGTGATCGAGGAGTCCGAGGACGAAGGGCTCCTCGAGCGCTATCTGGGGGGCGAGGAGATCGACACCGAGACGATCTCCGGCGACCTGCGCCTCGCCATCGCGACCGCGCGGTTCTTCCCGATCCTGCCGACCCACGCCGCCGGCTGGGGTCGGGGTGGAGGCGTTGCTCGAGCTGTGCGAGAAGGGGTTTCCCGTCGCCGGTGGGGGCCGCGATCCCGACGGTCTACACCCCGGCGGGTGGCGACTTCGGGGTGGTCACCTGCGACCCGGCGGGGCCGCTCGTGGCCGAGGTCGTGCACACGACGACCGACCCGTTCGTGGGTCGGCAGTCGCTCGTGCGGGTCTTCTCGGGGACGCTGCGCCCCGACGAGCCGGTGCACATCTCCGGTCACCTGCAGCACTTCGCGAGCCACCTCGTGGACGAGCACGCCGACCACGACAGCGACGACGAGCGCATCGGTCCGCTCTCCGCGCCGGTGGGTGAGGACACCCGGCCGGTCGGCGCGGGGATCGCCGGCGACGTCGTCATCGTGTCGAAGCTCGCCGGTGCCGAGACGTCGGACACCTTGTCGAGCAAGGACAAGCCGGCCCTGGTCGAGCCCTGGCTGCTGCCGAACCCGTTGCTGCCGGTGGCGATCCACGCCAGGTCGAAGGGTGACGAGGACAAGCTCGCCACCTCGCTGCAGCGGCTGGTCGCCGAGGACGTCACGATGCGGCTGGAGCACAACGCCGAGACCCACCAGCTGGTGCTCTGGGCGATGGGACCGGCCCACGTCGACCAGCTGATCGCCACCCTCGACGCCCGCTACCACGTGCCGGTCGAGGTCGAGCCGGTCCGGACGTCGCTGCGGGAGACCTTCGTCCGGCCCACCAAGGTGCAGGGGCGGCTGGTCAAGCAGTCGGGCGGGCACGGCCAGTACGCCGTCTGCCACCTCGAGATCGAGCCGCTGGACCGCGGCTCCGGCATCGAGTTCGTCGACAAGGTCGTCGGTGGTGCGGTGCCGCGGAACTTCATCCCGTCGGTCGAGAAGGGCGCCCGCACCCAGCTCGAGAAGGGCGTGCTGGCCGGCTACCCGGTGGTGGACGTGCGGATCACCCTCGTCGACGGCAAGGCCCACTCGGTCGACTCGTCCGACATGGCCTTCCAGACCGCGGCCGGGATGGCGCTGCGCGAGGCGGCGAACGACTCGACCGTGGCCATGCTCGAACCCGTCGACGAGGTGCACATCGAGGTCAGCGACGAGGCCGTCGGCGGGGTGCTGGCCGACCTGCGCGGCCGTCGCGGGCAGGTGCACGGCACCGAGCCGGCCGAGGTCGGCGGGCGCACCGTGATCCACGCCGAGGTGCCGGCCCACGAGCTGGCCCGCTACCCGGTCGACCTGCGTTCGGTCTCGCACGGCACGGGCACCTTCACCCGCAGCTTCGTCCGCTACGACTACATGCCGCCCGCGCTGGCCCGCGAGGTCACCGCCGGCTGACCCGCTGCCTCTGTTCGAAACGAAACTGCTGCCCGGACCTCCGGGAGCGTTCCTCTCAGACGGACGGGTCAGCCGGGGACGATCAGCGGGGTCTCGGAGCGACCGCGGCGGACGAGGTAGCCGTGCCAGAGCAGGCGCGCCGCCGTGGAGCGGTGCGGTCTCCAGCGCTCACCCAGCAGCTCGAGCCCAGCCTGGTCGGGCACCACGTCCAGGTGCAGCGCCTCGGCTGCGGCGACCTGGAGCGCCCGGTCGCCGACCGGCCAGAGGTCAGGGCGGCCGAGGCAGGCGAGCAGGTAGACGTCGGCGGTCCAGCGCCCGATGCCGGGCAACGCGGTCAGGGCTCGACGCACGTCGTCGTCGGGCAGGGCGTCCAGCCCCGCGAGGTCGAGCTCGCCCGTCACGACCGCCGACGGCCAGCGCTCGCAGGTAGCGGTCCTTCTGGCGCGACACCCCGTCGTCCCGCAGCTCCTCGGGGGTCGTCGGCCAGCAACGGCTCCGGCGCCATCGCGCCGAGGCGGTCGAGCACCTTGCGGTAGGCCGCCGCTGCCGAGGCGAGCGACACCTGCTGCTCGAGGATGAAGAGCACCAGGCTCGCGAAACCCGGTGGCCGCAGCCACAGCGGGGGTATGCCGTGCTCAGCCACCAGCGCGGCGAGGTCACCGTCGTCGGCGGTCAGCTCCGCCACGGTGCGCGCGAAGAGCCGGTCGTCCACGCGGCGACGCTACCCCGAGCCAACCAGCCCCGAGAGTCAGCCGGCGCGCAGGCGGCGGCGCTCGTCGCGCAGGGCCTGCAGCTCGGCCCAGTAGCTCCCGGTGGGGTCAGGGTCGGCGCGCGAGACCTCGGGGGTCCGCGCGGGGGCGGACGGGGTGCGGACCACCCTCAGGTGGGACGAACGCTTCTCGGCCATGGCGCACACGCTAGGACCGGCCACCGACAGCGGAAGCCGGCCACGCGGCATACCCGTGCTCAGGAGTCGGGCACGAGGCCGTCGAGCGACTCGGCGATGACCACCGCGCCGTCGCCGGCGGCGAGCCGGAAGTCCGCGGGCGGGTTGGTCACCCGGGTGCCACCGCGGGTGACGGCGAGCAGCGTCGCGCGGTGCTCGCTGCGCAGCCGCGCCGACACCTCGTCGGGCGTGAGGTCGGTGTACTCGTCAGGCAGCGACACCCGGTAGAGCTCGGACCCTTCGCCGCCGGAGACGATGTCGGTGACCAGGGAGGCCAGCCCCGGGTAGAGCGCCGACCGGGCCAGCAGCCGCGACGCCAGCCGCGAGGTCACCAGGATCTCGTCGGCCTTGGCGCGCTCGAAGTGCTCGACGTGCCGCGGGTTGTTGACCTCGACGACGGTGCGCACCTGCGGGGCCAGCGACTCGATCGCGAGCACGGTGAGGATCGAGCGCATGTCGGCGTCGTTGGAGGTGTCGGCCGGGAAGACGATGGCGGCGGCGGCTTCCTCGATCCCGGCGCGCCGCAGGTCCTCCGCGCTGGTCACGTCTCCGCGCACGAAGTAGACGCCCATGCCGCCCGGATTGTGCTCGGCCTCGTGGAGCAGCACGATCTTCGACGGGAACTCGTCCCCGCTCAGCTCGTCGATCAGCTCGCGCGCGGTGGGGTTCCACCCGCAGACGACGATGTGGTCCTGGTAGCCGGCGGCACCCATGCCCTGGCCCTCCTTCAGGAGGAAGTCGATGACGAAGCCGACGATCGCGGCGGTGAGGGCGGCGACGATCGCGACCCCGAAGAAGGCGAGCAGCCAGCCGATCAGCTGGCCGCCGGGACTCTCGACGTAGCTCGCGTCGCCGGAGCCGATGACCGTGGTGACGGCCCAGTAGAGCGAGTCGCCGAAGCCGCCGATCGAGCGCTTCGACGCCTCCATGACGGTGACCAGCCCGGAGGCCAGCACGACGAAACCCAGCAGCGACAGCAACATGGTGCGGAAGAAGTGCAGGTCGAGCCCGGCCCCCATCCGCCGGCCGTGGAACGCCACCCGCCGGATGATGGGCAGCGTGACGAGCGGCTGGAACGGCGCAGCCAACACCCGCTTCACGACCCGGCGCATCCCGTCATGGTGACGGGCGGCCACCGCGACCGGATCCCTCATCCGGTGGAGGCGGTCGGTCGCCGTGCAGGCGGCCGACGTAGCGTGAGCAGGACGGGGAGGTCCGGCGAGGAGGTGCTGGTGAAGCGGTGGACGAAGGTCGCGCTGCCGGTGCTCGCGGCCGCCCTGGTGGCCGCCGTCGGTCTCGCGCGTCGCAGCCTCGAGCCGCGAGCCGGCCGCCCCGCCCCTGGAGCGCCTCGACAAGGTCGTGCTGCTCGGCGACTCCTACTCGGCCGGCAACGGTGCCGGGGGCTACCTCGACGCGTGCTTCCGCACGCCGAACAGCGCCGGACGCCGGTATGCCGCGCAGGTGCGGGCCGCGGTCGTGGACGTCTCGTGCAGCGGTGCCGTCGTGGCGGACCTGACCCGAGCGCGCAGCCAGTCCCGCCCAGCCCAGGTGGACGCGGTCGACCGGACCGCAGACGTCGTGGTGCTGACCATCGGGCGGCAACGACGTCGGCTTCGGGAGCATCGTGTTCCAGTGCTTCCTGTTCCAGACGGGCGCCTCGGAGGGTGGCTGCGCGGACGGCGTCGCCCGCGCGAATCGCCTACTGCCCCAGCTGCGCACCGACCTCACCACGGCCCTGACCCAGGTGCGCTCGCGGATGCGCCCCGACGCCGTCCTGGTGCTGCGCAGCTACCCCTACCTGGCGCCCGACCGGCCGCTGGTGGAGCAGGGTGGCTACGACGCCGAACAAGGGAGTGCGGGCGCTGGGCCAGGCCGGGCACCGCCATGCAGCAGCAGGTCGTCGACGCGGTGCGGGCCTCGGGTCAGGGACGCGAGCGCACCTACCTCGACACCTCGGCCGCCACCGTGTTCGCCGGCCACGAGCTCGGGGCGAAGCCCGCCGCGGGAGCCGCGGCAGACCCGTGGTTCGTCGGGTTCGGCACCAAGGGCGCGCGGCAGGCCGAGGTCTACCACCCCAACCCCGCGGGCTGGCAGGCCTGGGGCGACTCACTGACCCGCTTCCTCGCGACCCGCACCGGCTGACCCCACTTCTGGCCACCGGTCGCGCACGCAGCCACCGCAAAGGGCTCCCGGTGCGGCATGGGTGGCCAGAAGTCGGGGGTCGGATTGCCTCGGTGCTCCCGGGCGCGAGAGGCTGACCGCATGCCCGAGGTGTTCGCAGGTCTCGTCGACGTCCACTACGGCTTCATCGACCTCTACTCCGACCCGGACGGCAGCGGTGACGAGTCCGACGACCTGGTCGGGGCCCGTCGCGGCCAGGCCAACGGGCTGGTGGGCGCGCAGGTGCCGCACCAGCTCGGCATGGTGACCGGGCTGCACACCGGCGAGGTGCCCCTCGTGATCACCTGGAGCGAGGACGCGCCCGAGGTGGACGAGGAGTGGGAGGACGTCGTCGAGGTCTCGGTCGACCTGTCCACGCCCGACCTGACGATCGCGACCTTCGAGAGCGCCTACGGGTGCACGATCCCGCAGGCCGGCTGGCACCGGGCCCGCTACTGCGTCAGCGAGATGGACGAGGGCCAGGAGCTCGACACCCCCGAGGACGGCGAGACCGCCCCCGACCGCTACCTCCTGCAGCTCTGGCCGGCGCCGCCCGAGCCGGACGCCGTCGTGCGCGAGGGCAGCGAGATCGCCGCCTACTGGCACGGCGTCGCCCGCGGCGAGGAGTGACGGCCCGCTCCTGAGCACGTGCCCGACCCCTGATCGACGGGGCGGGAACAATCGCGCCACGCACGAAGTTGAGCCTGGTGAACTCAAGTTTGGACGCCCGGATTTGCCCCTGGCGAAGTCTCGTTCTAACTTGAGTCAAGGAAACTCAACCTCGAGCACCACAGGAGCATCACCATGGCACGTGCGGTCGGGATCGACCTCGGAACCACCAACTCGGCTGTCGCCGTCCTCGAGGGCGGCGAGCCGACCATCATCGCCAACGCGGAGGGCGGTCGCACGACCCCGTCCGTCGTCGCATTCTCCAAGGGCGGGGAGGTCCTGGTCGGCGAGATCGCCAAGCGCCAGGCCGTCACCAACGTCGACCGCACCATCCGGTCGGTCAAGCGCCACATCGGCACGGACTGGAAGTCCCCCGAGATCGACGGCAAGACCTACACCGCGCAGGAGATCAGCGCCCGCATCCTGCAGAAGCTCAAGCGCGACGCCGAGTCCTACCTCGGTGAGGACGTGACCGACGCCGTCATCACCGTCCCCGCGTACTTCGACGACCACGAGCGCCAGGCCACCAAGGAGGCCGGTGAGATCGCGGGCCTCAACGTCCTGCGCATCATCAACGAGCCCACCGCCGCAGCCCTCGCCTACGGCCTGGACAAGGGCAAGGAGGACGAGCTCATCCTCGTCTTCGACCTCGGTGGCGGCACCTTCGACGTGTCCCTCCTCGAGGTCGGCAAGGACCCCGAGGACGGCTTCTCCACCATCCAGGTCCGTTCCACCAGCGGTGACAACAAGCTCGGTGGCGACGACTGGGACGAGCGCATCGTGTCCCACCTGCTGACCACCGTGAAGAACACCTCCGGTGTCGACCTGTCCAAGGACAAGATCGCCATGCAGCGGCTGCGCGACGCTGCCGAGCAGGCCAAGAAGGAGCTCTCGTCCTCGACGAGCACCAACCTGTCCCTGCAGTACCTCTCGATGTCGGAGAACGGCCCCATCCACCTCGAGGAGACGCTGAGCCGCGCGCAGTTCGAGCAGCTCACCAAGGACCTGCTCGACCGGACCAAGCAGCCGTTCCAGAACGTCATCAAGGACGCCGGCATCGCGCTGTCCGACATCGACCACGTGGTCCTCGTCGGTGGTTCGACCCGCATGCCCGCCGTGAGCGCGCTCGTCAAGGAGCTCACCGGTGGCAAGGAGCCCAACAAGGGCGTCAACCCGGACGAGGTCGTCGCCGTGGGCGCGTCCCTGCAGGCCGGCGTCCTCAAGGGCGAGCGCAAGGACGTCCTGCTCATCGACGTCACGCCGCTGAGCCTGGGCATCGAGACCAAGGGTGGCCTGTTCACCAAGCTCATCGAGCGCAACACCGCCATCCCGACCAAGCGCTCCGAGGTGTTCTCCACCGCCGAGGACAACCAGCCGAGCGTCCTGATCCAGGTCTTCCAGGGTGAGCGTGAGATCGCCCAGCACAACAAGCAGCTCGGCACCTTCGAGCTGACCGGCATCGCGCCGGCCCCCCGTGGCGTGCCGCAGGTCGAGGTCACCTTCGACATCGACGCCAACGGCATCGTCAACGTCTCCGCGAAGGACCGTGGCACCGGCGTCGAGCAGAAGATCACGATCTCCGGTGGGTCGGCCCTGGCCAAGGAGGACATCGAGCGGATGATCAAGGAGGCCGAGGCGCACGCCGAGGAGGACAAGAAGCGTCGCGAGGAGACCGAGGCCCGCAACACCGCGGAGAACCTCGTCTACTCGACCGAGAAGTTCCTCAGCGACAGCGCCGACAAGATCCCGGCCGACGGCCGTGGTGAGGTCGACGCAGCGCTCGCGGACCTGAAGGAGGCCCTCAAGGCCGACTCCGGTGCCTCGCCCGAGGACATCTCGGCGAAGACGTCCAAGCTCTCCGAGGAGTCCCAGAAGCTGGGCACGGCGATGTATGCCGCCGCTGCCGAGTCCGAGCAGGCCGGTCCTGCCGGTGACGGAGCCGACGCAGGCGCCCCGGCCGAGGACGCCGCGTCCGACGACGACGTCGTGGACGCCGAGGTCGTCGAGGACGACGAGGAGAAGAAGTGACGGAGCAGCACCCCACCCCCGGAGGGTCGTCGGAGGAGGTGGGCGCCGGTCAGCAGGCCGGGCCCACCGCCCCCGCGGGCGACCAGCAGTCCGACGCGAGCCGCGCCGCGGACGCCGAGCTCGAGGCCGAGCAGGAGGCCGTGGCCCACCAGGCGCCGGCCGGCGGCGATGCCGCGGACGCGGCAGGCGCCTCCCCGGCACCAGCGAGCGGGTCGGCTGACGGGCAGTCCGAGGGGCACCCCGACACCGCCCTCGCGGCGGAGCGGCTGGTCGACCTGCAGCGGCTGCAGGCCGAGTACGTCAACTACAAGCGTCGCGTCGACCGTGACCGCGCCGTCGTGCAGGAGCGCGCCGCCCGGTCCGTGGTCGAGGCGCTGCTGCCGGTGCTCGACGACATCCACGCCGCGCGCGAGCACGGCGACCTCGAGGGTGGGCCGTTCGCCTCGATCGCCGACAAGCTCGAGTCCTCGCTCGGCAAGTTCGGGCTCGAGCGGTACGGCGCGGTGGGCGAGGAGTTCGACCCGGCCCTGCACGAGGCGCTCATGCACACGGCCTGGCCGCAGGACGGATCGGTCACCGCGACCGGTTCGACCACGGTGGTCAAGGTGCTCCAGCCCGGCTACCGCGCCGGCGAGCAGGTCCTGCGTGCGGCGCGTGTCGCCGTGGCGGACCCCGCGTGAGGGACGCGAGACTGCACGACAGGGCGGTGCGGGAGCTCGCGGCGACACCCTCGTCCGGGCTCCCGCCCACCACCGCCACCCGCCGCTGAGAGGAGGACCCCGACATGGCCAGCCAGGACTGGTTCGAGAAGGACTTCTACGCCATCCTCGGCGTCCCCCAGGACGCTGACGAGGCGGCCATCAAGAAGGCCTACCGCAAGCTCGCCCGCAAGCACCACCCCGACCAGAACGCTGGGGAGGCCGCGGCCGAGCAGCGCTTCAAGGACATCGGCGAGGCCAACTCGGTGCTCTCGGACCCCGAGAAGCGGCGCGAGTACGACGCCGTGCGCCAGATGGCCCGCGGCGGTGCCCGCTTCACCGCAGGAGGTCCCGGCGGCTCCGCCGGAGGTGGCGGTTTCGACGACGTGTTCTCCTCCATGTTCGGCGGCGGTGGTGGCGGGGGCGGCCAGCGCGTCCGCTACTCCACCGGCGGCGCGGGGGCAGGGGCGGGGCAGCCGAACCTCGAGGACCTCCTCGGCGGCATGTTCGGTGGTGCCGGAGGTGCCGGCCCGTCGTATGGCGGCGGTGCCGGTTTCCGGGCGCCCACCGGACCGCGCAAGGGCGGGGACCTCACGGCCCGCACGACCCTGTCGTTCCGTGACGCCGTCGAGGGTGCCACCGTCACCCTCGGGGTGAGCGGTGGTGGCCAGATCACCACCCGCATCCCGGCCGGGGTGAAGGACGGCCAGAAGATCCGCCTGCGCGGCAAGGGCCAGCCGGGCGAGCGCGGCGCTCCCCCCGGGGACCTGATCCTGACGATCTCGGTGCAGAAGCACCCGGTGTTCAGCCGGGACGGCGACAACCTCGTGCTCGACCTGCCGGTGACCTTCGCCGAGGCTGCCCTCGGGGCCACGGTCTCGGTGCCCACGCTGACCGGTGACCCCGTGAAGGTCCGGATCGCGCCGGGTACGCCCAGTGGTCGGGTGCTGCGCGTCAAGGGGCGCGGGGTCCAGGTCAAGGGGACCCCGGGTGACCTCATGGCGCGGGTGGTCGTCGTCGTGCCGCAGCGGCTGTCGGACGAGGCGCGCGCGGCGGTCGAGACGCTGCGCTCGCAGGACGAGGGCCACGACCCGCGCGCCGAGCTCTTCGAGATGGCAGGACGGTGACCGTCCGTGGTCCCCGGTCCCGGCTTCTCACCTGACGACGACGCCCCCGTCTTCGTCATCTCGGTGGCGGCCACGCTGGCGGGGATGCACGCGCAGACGTTGCGGCAGTACGACCGGCTCGGCATCGTCAGCCCGTCGCGGACCCGGGGTGGCGGCCGCCGCTACTCCGGGCGCGACGTGGCGCTGCTGCGGGAGGTGCAGCGGCTCTCCCAGGAGGAGGGCATCAGCCTCGCCGGGATCCAGCGCATCCTCGAGCTCGAGCACCAGGTGTCGGCGCTGCGGTCCCGGGTGCGTGAGCTCGCCGAGGAGGTCGACACCCTGCGGGTCGCGTCCGGCAGCAGCTTCGGCTCACGGGTCTTCGCCGTCGGTCCGACCGGGGACGTGATCGCCCTCCGCGCCGGCCAGCGACCCCGCAGTGGTCGCTCCCAGGCCCTGGTGGTGTGGCGCCCGAACCCCCGCAGCTGAGCTCGGACGTCGAGCTCGGACGTCAGCTCGGACTTCAGCTCGGGCTTCGGCTCGCGACTCGAGCCCGGGACTCAGCAGCCGATGGCGAGCACGGCCATGTCGTCGCGGCCGTGCGTGGAGGCCAGGACGTGGCGCTCGACGGCGTCCTCGAGGGCCTGCACGGTGGCCTCCGGGCCCCGGTGGCCGGACTCCTGGAGCACCGTCGCGAGGCCGCTGTCGCCGAACTGGGTCCCGTGCTGGTCGCGGGCCTCGGTGACCCCGTCGGTGAAGAGCACGAGCGTGTCACCCCTTCCGAGCTCGACGCCGATCTCGGCGTGGGTCGCCTGCGGGTCGACACCCAGCAGCAGCCCGTTGGTGCCGACCTCGGTGAGGCTCCCGTCCGACCGGCGGAGCATCGGCAGCGGGTGGCCGGCGACGCTGAGCAGACCGGTCAGGCCGCCCTCGTGGGGCTGCACCACGAGGCAGCAGGCGGTGAGGTAGGGCAGCGGGCCGGCCTGGTCGTCGTGCAGGAGCGCGGCGTTGACGGCGGCGAGCACCTGCGCCGGCCCGGCTCCGCCCTCGGCGGCGGCGCGGGCCGTGTAGCGCGCCTGGGCCGTCACCGTGGCCGCGAGTGCGCCCTTGCCGCAGACATCGGCGATGAGCATCATCCACCGACCGTCGGTCAGCTTCATGACGTCGTAGGTGTCGCCGCCCACGAGCAGCCCGTCGCCGCCGGCGCGGAACCGGGCCGCGACCTCGACGCCCGGGATCAGCGGGACCTGTGCCGGCAGGAGGCTGCGCTGGAGCGTGACCGCGAGGTCGCGCGCCTGCGACTCGGCACTGATGCGCCCCAGGAACTGCCCGAGCTGGCGACCAGCGCTGGACACCACGTCGAGGAGCTCGTCCGGCACCGACCGGGTCTCGCGGGAGAACAGCTCGCAGACGGCCAGCACCGACGCGCCCCTCATGACCGGGAAGGCGATACCCGTGAGGATGCCGTCGGCCTTCGCCGCCTCGGCCCGCGGGAACCGTGGGTCGTTCCAGAGGTCGGTCATGACCACCGGAGCCCGCCCGGCCCAGACCATCCCGGGCAGTCCCTCGCCCGGCCCGAAGGTCCGGCCCAGGCTGGCGGCGTGCAGGGCCGGCACCTCTTCACCCGGCGCGTTCCACAGCCCGGCACAGCGCAGGGTCCCCGTGGTGCCCGACGGCACCCACAGGCTGGCGGCGTCCCAGTCCAGCCGCTCGCACAGCGTGGGCAGCAGCTGCTCGAACGCCTCGTCGGCGTCAGGGGCCAGGCCGAGGGTCTGCGTGACGTGCAGGGTCGCCTCCAGGTAGCGGCTCACCTCCAGCTGCCGCTCGAGCAGGAGCTGGGGTCGTGCATCGCGCAGCGCCCCGATCACGAGCGTGCGCCCGTTGCGGTTGAGCACCGAGAGGGTGAGGTCCACCGAGACCTCACGCCCGTCGGCGTGCAGGGCCGGCACCTGCACCGTGCTGCCGACCAGCCGCGGTTCCCGGGTGACGAAGAACCGCTCGAACCCGGCAACGTGCTCCTGGCGCAACCGCTGCGGCATCAGCACCGTCAGCGACGCCCCGGTGAGGTCCTCCGGCCGTCGCCCGAGGAGGGTGTGGACCGCCGGGTTGGCGTGCAGGATCCGGCCCGAGCCGTCGGCCACGACCACGGCATCGGGAAGTCCCTCGAGCAGGTCGGCCATCTCCATCGTGGGGTCCTCGGACACCGCCACGGGTCGAACCCCTTCCTGTCCGGACGAGCTGCACCTACGGGGCCGCGCCACTGCGCTGGCCCATCCAACACCCAGCATGGCCCCTGAGCAGGCATTTCGTGGAACCGGGTACCCCTCGCGCGGGTCGGCTCCACACGTCATACTCGCGATCGTGAGTGAGCACCTGCTGGTCTTCCCCGACCGTGACACTGCTGACGAGGTGGCCTCCGGGCTCACCGACGAAGGCTTCGGCGGGGTACGGGTCGTGCGCGAGGCGCTCGCCGGCGAAGACGACTCCGAGGCCCACGAGTGGGCCGTCCACGTCGTCGAGGAGATGGTGGCCGACGAGTCCGGCCCGGTCGAGAGCGGGCTGCGCGACCGGTTCCGGGCGCTCGCGCAGGAGCACGGCGGCTGGTACGACCCCGAACCGGCACCCCACGTCTCCTAGCCCGCGCTCGTCCCCGGGGGCGGTGGCGAGACCCATCGGTGCGTCGGGACCATGGGCCTGCACAGCACAAGGTTGAGCGGAATACACTCAAGTTTGGAGCAGTTGTCTCCCATGACGTGACCCACCGAACACCCAGGAGCACCAGGCATGGATCTGAAGCCCACCGCCAAGGTCGCCGAGGCCGTCGCCCTCGCCCAGCGTGCCGCGCAGACGGCCGGCCACCCCGAGATCACCCCCGACCACCTCACCAGCGCCCTCATCCAGCTCGAGACCGCCCAGGCCGACGTCCTCCTCCAGGCGGCCGGCACCGGCGCGGGCCACGTGCTCAGCCAGGCGGACGCCCGGTTGCGCACCCTGCCCACGACCACCGGGGCCACCACGCCGCCGACCTTCGGGCGGGAGGCGGTCGCCGTGCTGCAGCAGGCCGACACCCTGATGCGGGCCAAGGGTGACGCCTACCTCGCCGGCGACCTGCTCCTGCTGGCGCTCGCCGAGACCGGCCACCTCGCGGCGGTCGAGAAGCGTGGCGCCAAGGACATGGAAGCCAAGATCGAGGCCCTGCGGGCAGGACGCAAGGTCAGCAGCGAGACGCCCGTGGAGGGCGGGGAGGCGCTGGAGAAGTACGGCGCGGACCTCACCCAGGCCGCCCGCGACGGCAAGCTCGACCCGGTCATCGGCCGCGACTCGGAGATCCGCCGCGTCGTGCAGGTGCTGTCCAGGCGGACCAAGAACAACCCCGTGCTGATCGGCGACCCCGGCGTCGGCAAGACCGCCGTCGTCGAGGGCCTGGCGCAGCGCATCGTCGACGGCGACGTCCCGGAGTCGCTGCGCGACAAGCGGCTGATCAGCCTGGACCTCGCGGCCATGGTCGCGGGCGCGAAGTACCGCGGTGAGTTCGAGGAGCGGCTCAAGGCCGTCCTCGAGGAGATCAAGGCGAGCAACGGTCAGGTCGTCACGTTCATCGACGAGCTGCACACCGTCGTGGGGGCGGGCGGCTCCGGCGACGGCGCGATGGACGCCGGCAACATGCTCAAGCCGCTGCTGGCCCGCGGTGAGCTGCGCCTCGTCGGCGCCACCACGCTCGACGAGTACCGCAAGCACATCGAGAAGGACCCCGCCCTCGAGCGCCGGTTCCAGCAGGTGTTCGTCGGTGAGCCCTCGGTCGAGGACACCATCGCGATCCTGCGCGGGCTCAAGGAGCGCTACGAGGCCCACCACAAGGTCGAGATCGAGGACGCCGCGCTCGTCGCGGCTGCGAGCCTGTCCGACCGCTACATCAGCGGACGACAGCTGCCCGACAAGGCCATCGACCTCGTCGACGAGGCGGCCTCGCGCCTGCGCATGGAGATCGACTCCTCGCCGGTCGAGATCGACCAGCTGCGGCGTGCGGTCGACCGGCTGCGGATGGAGGAGCTGCACCTCGCCCGGGAGACCGATGACGCCTCCGTGGAACGTCTCGAGCGACTGCGCAAGGACCTCGCCGACAAGAGCGAGGAGCTCGCCGCGCTCAACGCCCGGTGGGAGGCGGAGAAGTCCGGCCTCAACCGCGTGGGCGACCTCAAGTCCCAGATCGACGAGGCCCGCAGCCAGGCCGAGCGGCTGCAGCGTGAAGGCGACTACGAGGGAGCCTCCAAGCTGCTCTACGGCGACATCCCCGCGCTGGAGAAGTCGCTCCAGAGCGCGCAGGAGGCCGAGGGCAGCCGGGCGATCGTGCTGCGGGAGAACGGCGGCCAGGCCGAGGAGCTCATGGTCAAGGAGCGGGTCGGCGCCGACGACATCGCCGAGGTGATCTCCGCGTGGACGGGCATCCCCTCGGGGCGCCTCCTGCAGGGCGAGACCGAGAAGCTGCTCTCGATGGAGTCGATCATCGGCTCGCGGCTCATCGGCCAGGCCGGGGCGGTCGAGGCGGTCAGCGACGCGGTGCGCCGTTCGCGCGCCGGGCTCTCCGACCCCAACCGTCCCACCGGGTCGTTCATGTTCCTCGGCCCCACCGGTGTCGGCAAGACCGAGCTCGCCAAGAGCCTGGCCGACTTCCTCTTCGACGACGAGCGGGCCATGGTCCGCATCGACATGAGCGAGTACTCCGAACGGCACTCCGTCGCCCGCCTCATCGGGGCACCCCCCGGGTATGTCGGGTACGAGGAGGGCGGCCAGCTCACCGAGGTGGTGCGCCGGCGACCGTACTGCGTGGTGCTCCTCGACGAGGTCGAGAAGGCGCACCCGGAGACGTTCGACATCCTGCTCCAGGTGCTCGACGACGGCCGGCTCACCGACGGCCAGGGCCGCACCGTCGACTTCCGCAACGTCATCCTCGTGATGACCAGCAACCTCGGCAGCCAGTTCCTCGTCGACCCGTCGATGGAGGACGCGGCCAAGCGCGAGGCAGTGATGGGTATGGTGCGGGCCAGCTTCAAGCCCGAGTTCCTCAACCGGCTGGACGAGATCGTCATCTTCGACCCGCTCACCTCCGACGAGCTCACCCACATCGTCGAGCTCCAGGTGCGCGAGCTGGCCAGCCGCCTCGCCGACCGCCGGATCAGCCTCGAGGTGACCGCTGCCGCCCGCGAGTGGCTGGCCATCACCGGCTACGACCCGGCGTACGGTGCACGACCGCTGCGCCGCCTGGTGCAGAAGGAGATCGGCGACCGGCTCGCCAGGGCCGTGCTCTCGGGGGAGGTCCGGGACGGCGACAGCGTCGTCATCGACCGCGACCCCGCCGACGACCACCTCGTCGTGCGGCCGCAGGACTGAGACCCCAGACTGGGTGACATGAGCAGCGAGGGCGGGTCGGACCGGGGCGAACGCGGGCTCGACCGCAGGCCCGAGGGGGTCAGCGACGCGACGGTCGAGGCCGTCGGCAAGCTGAGCGAGGCCCTCGAGACGATCGAGGAGGTGCGGGGCCGGCTCTACGGCCTGCACCGCCTCACCGGGTCGGCCGACCTCGCCCTGGGGGAGGCCTGCGACCTGCTGCGCAAGGCCGGGCACGACGCCCTCGCCGAGCGCCTCGAGACCGAGCTCGTGGGCCGCAACGTCATCCAGGGGCGCTGGACGTTCCAGGTCGTCGAGGAGTTCGACGACGGCTACTACGCCGACTTCCGGCGGCTCGAGAAGGACGTGCGCGACGAGCTGATGCAGGGCCGGCGCCACGTGTTCGAGGCGGAGATGAAGGCCGACCGGCGCAGTGACGGCCGCTCCGGCCACGCCGCGACGCCCGACTGAGGGGTCGGGCGTCGGTCGGCCGCGCCCAGCGCTCACTGTGATCACTGCGGGTCGTCCGAGCCCGCGACCGAGGGTCGCCCGGCGCTCACTGTGATCAGTTCCGGTCGTCCGAGCCCGCGACCGAGGGCACCCGGCGCTCACTGTGATCAGTTCCCGTCGAGGTGTGCAGACGGTTGCGCTGTGGTCTGGTGTGGGGATGACCCCGTAAGGAGGGCTGAACATGCGGATCACCGACACCAGCGACCTGTGGTGGAAGACCGCGGTCATCTACTGCCTCGACATCGAGACCTTCTACGACTCCGACGGTGACGGCATCGGCGACCTCGGGGGCCTGGCCCAGCGGATCGACTACCTGGCGGAGCTGGGCATCACCTGTCTGTGGCTCATGCCGTTCTACCCGACACCGGACCGCGACGACGGCTACGACGTCACCGACCTCTACGGGGTCGACCACCGGCTCGGGACCCACGGTCAGCTCGTCGAGCTGATCCGCACCGCGAAGGACCGCGGCCTTCGTGTCATCGCCGATGTGGTGATCAACCACACCTCGAACCAGCACCCGTGGTTCAAGGCGGCCCGGCGGAGCAAGGACAACCGCTTCCGCGACTACTACGTCTGGCGAGCCGACCCGCCACCGGACACCTCGGACCAGGTCGTGTTCCCCGACAAGGAGGACAGCCTCTGGGAGCAGGACGACAAGACCGGTGAGTGGTACCTGCACCACTTCTACAAGCACCAGCCCGACCTCAACACCGCCAATCCCGAGGTCCGCGACGAGCTCGCGCGCACCATGGGGTTCTGGCTCCAGGTCGGGCTCGACGGGTTCCGGGTCGACGCCGTCCCGTTCTTCGTCGAGGACGTCGAGACGGCCGCTGCGAGCGAGGCGCACCCGGAGGTGCCCGCAGACCCCCACCAGCACCTGCGGGACCTGAGGGCCTTCGTCAACCGCCGGCGCGGGGACGCCATCCTTCTCGGCGAGGTCAACGTGGCGCACCAGGAACAGCGCAAGTACTTCGGCGGCGATGCCGGTGACGAGCTCCACATGATGTTCGACTTCATCGGGATGCAGAACCTGTACCTCTCGATGGCTCGCGGCGACGCTCGTCCGCTCGTCCAGGCGTTGCAGCAGCGTCCCGCCATCCATCCGGCGTGCCAGTGGGCGAACTTCGTCCGCAACCACGACGAGCTCACCTTGGACAAGCTCGATGACGAAGAACGCCAAGAGGTCTTCGACGCCTTCGGGCCCGAACCACAGATGCAGATCTTCGGCCGCGGGCTCAAGCGCCGGCTCCCGACCATGCTCGAGGGGGACCCGCGCCGGATCCGCCTGGCCTACAGCCTGCTGTTCTCCCTGCCGGGGACCCCGACGATCTTCTACGGCGAGGAGATCGGCATGGGCGAGGACCTCGCCGCCGAGGGCAGGATGGCGGTGCGGACGCCGATGCAGTGGACCGACGGCCCCAATGGTGGCTTCTCGACCGCACGCGCCAGCAGGCTCGTCAGTCGTGTCACACCGGGCGGTTATGGACCAGACCACGTCAACGCCGCCCAGCAGCGCCGCGACCCGGAGTCGCTGTGGTCCTTCATGCGCCACCTCATCCAGACCTACCGCTTGTGCCCGGAGCTCGGCTGGGGTGCCTTCGAGGTCCTGGACCAGCCGCACCACGGGGTGCTCGCGCAACGGTCCCGCTGGGAGAACGCCGCCGTCGTCACCGTGCACAACTTCGGTCCCGAGCCGGTGAGCGTGGACCTCGTGGTCGCCGACGGCGAGGTGCGGCTCGTGGACCTCTTCGGGGAGGGTGACCTCACGACCGATACCCAGGGCCGGGTGAGCCTGCCTCTCGACGGCTACGGCCATCGTTGGCTGCGGGTCCATGAGGGGTCGTCGCCACACCTGCCGTGAGGTGACCGGCGCCGTGGAGCAGTGCATCCCACCGGGTGTGCGCGTCCGGGCCGGTCACCGGGGTCGCGACGGATACGGTGGCACTGTGCCCGCCACCCGCTCCCTCGTCGCCGCCGGACTCGTCTCGATGCTGGCCCTGGCAGCGTGCTCGGGTGGCTCGAAGGGCACGGGGGACGCCACGACCGAGCCGTCGCCGGCCCAGCAGCTGGCCGACGCCCGCGCGGTGCTCGAGAAGAGCCCGGCGGTGACGTTCACCCTGGAGTCCGAGGGACTGCCCGGCAAGGCGGTCGGCGTCTCGGGGGCCAAGGGCACGGGGCTGTTCGAGCCGCCGTCGTTCGAGGGCACCCTCAACGCCTCGATCAACGGTGTCACCGGCACCGTCGAGGTCGTCGCGGTCGAGCAGGACGTCTACATGAAGTTCTTCACGCCGACGTTCAACAAGATCGACCCGGCGACCTACGGTGCCCCCAACCCCGCACAGCTGTTCAACACCGAGACCGGCATCACCAGCCTGATCACCCAGACACAGAGCCCGGCCAAGGCCTCGACGGTGCGTGACGGCTCCGACGTCCTCAACACGTTCACCGGCAAGCTCCCCGGTGACGCGGTGGCCGACCTGCTCGTCGTCGGCGACCGCAACAGCACCTTCGACGTGACCTACGGCGTCACGCAGGCGGGCAAGGAGCTGCGCAGCGTCGTCATCAAGGGCCCCTTCTACGAGGGCGCCATCTCGACCTACACGCTGCGCCTCACGAGCCTGGCCAAGCCCGTTGCGATCACCCGCCCCTAGGGCGCTGCTCGCCACGGCCTCGGTGGCGGTGGCGCTCGCCGCGGCCGACACGTATGTCGTGGTGCTGGCCCTCACCGACATGATGACCGGGGTCGGTATCGGCATCGACGCCCTGCAGAAGGCGACCCCGATCATCTCGGGGTTCCTGCTCGGCTACATCGCAGTGCTGCCCCTGATCGGCCGGCTCGCAGACCTCGCCTCGCGCCAGCGGATCTTGTTGGCCTGCCTGGCGATCTTCGTCGTGGGCTCGGCGGTGACCGCCCTCGCGGTGGAGCTGCCGGTGCTCGTCTCCGGTCGCGTCCTGCAGGGCGTCGGTGGCGGAGGGCTCGTGCCTGCGACCCTGGCGCTGGTGGCCGACCTCTGGCCGTCCGACCGGCGAGGTGTACCGCTGGGGGTCGTCGGTGCCGTCCAGGAGCTGGGCAGCGTGCTGGGCCCGGTGCTCGGCGCGTTGGTCCTGGCCGTCTCGGGCTGGCGGATGATCTTCTGGCTCAACGTGGTTGCCGGTGTGGTCCTCGCCGCGGCCGTCGTCGTCACCGGCGGTGAGCGACCGAGCCGACCACGCGCCATACCCCTCGTCCTCGGGCTCTGCGCCCTCCTGGTGACCGGGCTCGCGCTCGCCGCGCCGCAGCGCCTCGTCACCGACATCTCCCTGGGGGTGCCGTTCGTGCCGTACGGCGCGTCGACGTCGCGGTTGGCGACACCCATCGGGGTGGTGGGGCTGGTCCTCGTCCTCGCCTGGCTGGTCATGAGCGCCCCGGGCTGGTGGCGGGTCCTGGGACGTGCCGACGTACCGGGGGCGGTGCTGCTCGCGACCGCACTCGGCAGCGTGGTGCTGACCTTCGCGGCCAGCGACCCCGAGCGCGAGGTCGTCGGATCACTGGGGTTCGCGCTGCTGCCGGTGGGGGCGTTGGCCTTCGCGCTCTACCTGTGGCGGCACCGACGTGCCTCCGAGCCGCTCATCGCCCGCGGAGTCGTCCGTGGGCGGGCGCGGTACTCCTTGCTGGTCAGTGTCTTCGTCGGGGCGGCGCTCGTCTCGGTCGTCGTGAACGTGCCGGTCCTGGCGCGGCTGACGCTGACCGACTCCCAGACCGAGGCCGCGCTGGTGCTCGTCCGGTTCCTCGTCGCGGTGCCCGTGGGTGCCCTGCTGGGTGGCTGGTCGCTGCGACGCCTCGGCGACGGCGCGGTCAGCGGCGCCGGCCTCGCGCTGGCCGCGGTGGGGCTGTTCCTGATGAGCCGGTGGGGCGAGGGTTCGCTCGAGGGGTTCTCGGCGACGGTCGTCCTGGCCCTCGTGGGTCTGGGGATCGGCCTCGCCCTCGCTCCGGTCAACAACGCCGCCCTGGCCGCTGCGCCGGACGACGCGCACGGTGTCGCCTCCGCGCTGGTCGTCGTCGCCCGGATGGTCGGCATGGTCGTCGGCCTGGCCCTGCTCACCGCGATCGGCCTGCACCGCTACTACGACACGGTCGCCGCGCTGCCGGACCAGACCGACACCGCGGCCCTGGTCGCGGCCGGTGTGGTCCAGGTGCAGACCGTCTTCACCGGCGCTGCCCTTGCCGCCGTCCTGGGCGCGGTGGCCTCCCTCGGGCTCGGACTGCGCCGCAACCTCCAGCCGTCAGGCCAGGGCCGCACAAAGCGGGAGTTGCTCGGCAACACGTGACGTGTAGGTGCTGGTATCCCCGAACAACCCCCGCTTTGTCGGCGGGTCAGTCGGACAGCTCGACGACGACGGGTGCGTGGTCGGAGGCGCCCTTGCCCTTGCGCTCCTCGCGGTCGATCGCCGCACCGAGCACCCGGTCGGCGAACGGCTTCGTGCCGAGGATGAAGTCGATGCGCATGCCGCGGCGCTTCTGGAACGACAGCCGCGTGTAGTCCCAGTAGGTGAACGTGCCCGGCTCGGAGGTGTGCGGTCGCACCACGTCGACGAACCCGGCGTCGAGGATCCCCTGGAAGGCGGCGCGCTCGGGCGGCGAGACGTGGCTCTTGTCGAGGTAGTACTCCATCGACCAGACGTCCTCGTCCTGCGGCGCGATGTTCCAGTCACCCATGATCGCGGCGGTCTCGCCCGCCTCGGCCGACTGCGCCGCCTGGTCGCGCAGCCTGGCCAGCCACGACAGCTTGTAGACCATGTGCGGGTCCTCGAGCTGGCGACCGTTGGGGACGTAGACCGAGGTGACCTTCACCCCGCCGCAGGTGGCGGTCAGCGCCCGGGCCTCGACCACGGCCGGGTCGCCCCAGGCGGGTGCCTCGGCGAAGGAGGGGGTCACGTCGGAGAGGCCGACCCGCGACACGATGGCGACGCCGTTCCAGTGGTTGAGCCCGTGGTGGGCGACCTCGTACCCGAGGGCCTGCAGCCGGTCGAACGGGAACTGCGCGTCGGTCGCCTTGGTCTCCTGGATGGCCAGCACGTCGACGTCGCTGCGTTGGAGCCACGCCTCGACGCGGTCGATCCGGGATCGGATGGAGTTCACGTTCCACGTCGCAATTCGCACGATGCCAACCTTATGGGGCACACCTAGACTGGTCTCCATGAGCACCGCCCTCGTCACCGGCGCCACCGCCGGCATCGGACTGTCCTTCGCCCACCAGCTGGCCGAGCGGGGCCACGACGTCGTCCTGGTGGCCCGGGACCGCGTGCGGCTGGAGAACGTGTCCGACGAGCTGCGCGCGAAGTACCGCGTGGAGACCGAGATCCTCGTGGCGGACCTGTCCGACCGGGCCGACACCGGCAAGGTGGCCGAGCGCCTCTCCGACGCGGCCCGGCCGGTGGACCTGCTCGTCAACAACGCCGGGTACTCGCTGAAGAAGCGGTTCCTCGACAACGAGATCGGCCAGGAAGAGGCCGTGTTCGACGTGCTCTGCCGCGCGGTCCTGATCCTGTCCCACGCGGCGGCCCGCGCCATGCGGGAGCGCGGTCACGGCGGCATCGTCAACGTCTCGTCCGTCGCCAGCTTCATCACCTCGGGCACCTACTCCGCCGAGAAGTCCTTCGTCACCGTGTTCACCGAGGGCCTGTCCGGTGAGCTCGCCGGCTCCGGCGTCACCGCCACGGCGCTCTGCCCGGGGTTCACCCACACCGAGTTCCACGACCGCGCCGGCCTCAACATGTCAGGCATCCCCAAGTTCATGTGGCTCGACGCCGAGCGCCTGGTGCACGACTGCCTCGACGACGTGGCCAAGGGCAAGGTCGTGTCGGTCCCCGGCCCGCAGTACAAGGCCATCGTGGCCGCCCTTCGTATGGCGCCGCGCGCCCTGGTCCGCTCGCGGGCACGGGCAGCGCACCGCCCCAAGGACAGGTCCAAGGACAGGTCCGAGGGCCGCCGCTGACGCGAGCTAGGCTGCTGAGCCGTGACCGACTCCTCCGCCGCCCGTGCCCGCCTGCTCGAGATCGTCAAGGACAAGGCCATCGTCCACGGCCGCGTCACGCTGTCCTCCGGCAAGGAGGCCGACTACTACGTCGACCTGCGCCGCATCACCCTCGACGGCGAGGGCTCACCGCTCGTCGGGGTCGTCATGCGCGACCTCATCAGCGACCTCGACTACGACGCCGTCGGTGGGCTGACGCTGGGCGCGGACCCGGTCGCCACCGCGATCCTGCACGCCAGCGCGGCCGCAGGTGACCGCAAGGACGCCTTCGTCGTGCGCAAGTCCGGCAAGGCCCACGGTCTCCAGCAGCGCATCGAGGGACCGTCGATCAAGGGTCGCCGGGTCGTCATCGTCGAGGACACCTCGACCACCGGTGCCTCGCCGCTCGACGCCGCGAACGCCGCCCGCGAGGCCGGCGCCGAGGTCGTCGCCGTGGCCACGATCGCCGACCGTGCGACCGGTGCCGGCGAGAAGTTCGCTGACGCCGGCTTCGAGTACCGCTTCGTCTACGGGCTCGAGGAGCTCGGACTGGCCTGAGCACGCCTCGGGCAGCGGAACGGGCCCCGCCACACCGCAGGCGAAACGACCGAGGCCATAGGCTCGGGGGACTCACGCAGACCAAGGGGAGCCCCATGATCACCACGATCGTCGTCGTCGCCATCGTCGTGCTGCTGGTCCTGTGGGCCGTCAGCGTCTACAACGGCCTCATCAAGCTGCGCAACCTCGTGCAGGAGGCCTGGCGCCAGATCGACGTCGAGCTCACGCGGCGCCACGACCTCATCGGCAACCTCGTCGAGACGGTCAAGGGCTACGCCGCCCACGAGCGGGGCACGCTCGAGGACGTCATGCTGGCCCGGTCCGCGGCGATGTCCGGTGGCCAGTCACCGGCCAAGCAGGCGCAGAGCGAGGGCATGCTCAGCCAGGCGCTCGGTCGCCTCTTCGCCGTCGTCGAGGCCTACCCCGACCTCAAGGCCAACCAGAACTTCCTCGCCCTCCAGCAGGAGCTCACCTCGACCGAGGACCGCATCGCCTCGTCGCGGCGCTACTACAACGCCAACGTCCGCGAGCTCAACACCAAGGTCGAGACCGTTCCCTCCAACATCGTCGCCAGCATGTTCAAGATCGGCCGTGAGGAGTACTTCGAGGCCGAGGGGACCGAGCGCGACCCGGTGAAGGTCGACTTCGGCCAGCGCGACGCAGCCATCCCCCCGCCGAGCGGGTATGCCGCCGGGACCGGGGCCGGTGTCCCCGCGGCGCCGCCCGTGGTCGCCCCCGACCCCGCGTCGCCGTCCCAGCCCCCCACCCAGCCGCCACCCACCCAGCCCTGACGCGGGTCGGCGCGGCGTCCACCGGTCGGTGGACGACGGTTCCACCGGCTGATGCTGCCCAGGACGGGCGCCGGCGCGGGAGGGTGGTCCCATGGACGCACCCATCACCGTCACCGGACTGCGCAAGACCTACGGATCCCGTGAGGCCGTCGACGGCATCGACCTGAGGATCGAGGCCGGCGAGGTGTTCGCCCTCCTCGGGCCCAACGGCGCCGGCAAGACCACCACCGTCGAGATCCTCGAGGGGTTCCGCCGTCGCGACGGCGGCGAGGTGAGCGTGCTCGGTGTCGACCCCGAGGCCGGCAACCTCAGCTGGCGCAACCGGATCGGCATCGTGCTGCAGAGCTCCACGGGCCTGGACCTGATCACCCCCGTGAGGCGATCGCCAGCACCGCCAAGGTCTACCGCACACCGCGCGACGTCGACGAGGTGATCGCGGCGGTGGGCCTCGAGGACAAGGCCGACGACCGGATCGGCAAGCTCAGCGGTGGCCAGCGTCGACGCCTCGACGTCGGCCTCGGCATCGTCGGACAACCCGAGCTGCTGTTCCTGGACGAACCCACCACCGGCTTCGACCCCCAGGCGCGGCGCGACTTCTGGGACCTCATCCGGTCCCTCGCCGGCGGCGGGACGACGATCCTGCTCACCACCCACTACCTCGACGAGGCCGAGCAGCTCGCCGACCGGGTCGGCGTCATCGCCGCCGGTCGGATGCTCGCCCTCGACACCCCGGCCAACCTCGGCGGCCGCGCCTCCTCGGAGGCCACGGTCTCCTGGGAGGAGAGCGGCGTCCGCCACAGCGAGAGGACCAGCATGCCCACCCAGTACGTCAGTGCCCTGTCCGCCCGGCTGGGAGGTGAGGTGCCCAAGCTGACGGTCACGCGGCCGTCGCTCGAGGACACCTACCTCTCACTCATCACCCCGCACCTGCCCGCCGAGACCGACCTCGTGGCGGTGTCGTCGTGAACACCGCGACGATCGGCTGGGACCGCACGCTGCTCGAGCTGAAGATGTACTTCCGCGAGAAGGAGGCGGTCTTCTTCTCGTTCGCCTTCCCGATCCTCATGCTGTCGATGTTCGCGGTGATCTTCGGGGACTCGTTCGGCGAGGGCGACGCCGCGGCAGCAGGCGTCAACGCGGCACGGTTCTTCCTGCCCGGCATGGTCGCTGCGGGCGTCATGCTCACGAGCTTCCAGTCCATGGCGCTCAGCGTCGCGGTCGAACGCGACGACGGCACGCTCAAGCGGTTGCGCTCGACGCCCATGCCGCCCGCGGCATACTTCCTCGGCAAGGTCGGGCTCGTCGCCAGCACGTCGCTCGCGCAGTTCATCCTGCTCATCGCCGTCGCGAAGGTGGGCTTCGGGGTGCAGCTGCCCACCGACGCCGGCAGCTGGGTGACGTTCGTCTGGGTGTTCCTGCTCGGTGTCGCCTCCGGCACGGTGCTCGGGATCGCCTACTCCTCCATGGCTTCCTCGTCGCGGTCCGTCGGTGCCATGGTCATCGCCCCCACCCTGGTCCTGCAGTTCATCTCGGGGGTCTACTTCGCCTTCACCGACCTGCCCGACTGGCTCAAGCAGGTGGCCTCGGTGTTCCCGCTGAAGTGGATCGCCCAGGGGATGCGGTCGGTGTTCTTCCCCGACGACTGGCAGACCCAGGAGATGGCCGGGGTGTGGGAGCACGGCCGGACGGCCCTCGTGCTGGGGGTCTGGCTCGTGGCCGGTCTGTTGATCTGCGCCCGGACCTTCCGCTGGACCAAGCGCGGCACGACATGATGGGACGATGACCGCCGACCAGCCGACGGGCTGCGTGCCCCACACGGGGACCTCGTCCGACGAGCTCTCGCAGATGTGGCGTCGCCAGCTCGTCTGGTGGCACGTGTTCTTCGCGGTGCTCGTCGCGACGACGGCGGGCTGTCCTGCTCGCGGAGCGACCCGACCACCTCGGGTGGTCGCTCGGGGGCGTCGGGGTCATCGCGGCGGCATACGCGGTCTGGGGCCGTCGCGGGATCGGCGAGCAGGACCCGCCCGCAGGAATGGTCTACGTCGTCGTCGCCTGGGCCACCCTCGTGGGGATGATGGCCCTCGACGGCTCGGGGACGGAGTGGATCCTCACGTTCGCGCTCTTCCCGCAGACGTGGGCGATCCTGCGGCGCAACCAGGCGGCGACGGCGGTGGTCGTCGCTGTCGTGGCGATCGGCGCGGTGCGGCTGTGGCAGGCGCCCCGCACCGGCGACGACGCGGTGGGCATCGCCATCAGCACCGTCATCACGCTGTCACTGTCGCTGGCGCTCGGCCTGTTCATCCACAAGATCATCGGCGAGGCCGACACCCGTGCCTTCACCATCGACGAGCTGCGGCGCACCCAGGCCCAGCTCGCCGCCGCCGAACGCGCCCAGGGCGTCGCCGGCGAACGCGAGCGGATGTCACGCGAGATCCACGACACGCTCGCCCAGGGGTTCACGTCGCTGGTCACCCTCGCTCGTGCGACCGAGGCCGCCCTCGACCGCGGCGACCTCGACGTGGTGCGCGCGCGGGTGCGCCTCATCGAGCAGACCGCCGCGGACAACCTCTCCGAGGCGCGCCTCATCGTCGCCGAGATGACCCCGGGGCACCTGCAGTCGCGGACCCTGCCCGAGGCGTTGGGCCGTCTCGTCGACGCCGTCGCCGCCGAGTCGGGGGTGCAGGGCAACCTCGTCGTGCAGGGCGAGCCGACGGTGCTGCCCGCCAACTCCGAGGTGGTCCTGCTGCGCACCGCCCAGGAGGGGCTGGCCAACGTCCGTCGGCACGCCCGCGCGAGGACCTTCGAGGTCCGCCTCACGTATGCCGCCGGCGCACCGGTGTCCCTCGAGGTCGCCGACGACGGGGTCGGGTTCGCCCCCGGCTCCCCGGAACGGGGCTACGGCCTGGACGGCGCGACGGCTCGCGCCGACGAGGTCGGGGGACGCTTCGAGGTGCACAGTGCACCGGGGTCCGGGACCCGGCTGCGGATGGAGGTGCCGCAGTGACCTCCGCGAGCGCGTCCGGCAGCCAGCCCGACTCGTCCGAGCCGGCGACCCTGCGGCTGCTGGTCGTCGACGACCACCCCGTCGTCCGCATGGGACTGGTCGCGATGCTGTCCGAGCACGCCGACTTCGAGGTCGTCGGGGAGGCCGCCGACGGTGCCGAGGCGGTGGTCGCTGGCCGAGCGGCTCGCACCCGACGTCGTCCTCATGGACCTGCGGATGCCGGTCCTCGACGGCGCCTCGGCCACGGCCCGGCTGCGCGCGAAGGCGGATGCCCCGGCGGTGCTCGTCCTGACGACCTACGACACCGACGCCGACATCGTCCGGGCCGTCGAGGCGGGCGCCAACGGCTACCTGCTCAAGGACTCGCCTCGCGAGGTCCTCGCCGACGCCATCCGTCGGGCTGCCCGCGGTGAGACCGTCCTGGCTCCACCGGTCGTGGCCCGCCTGGCCAGTCGGATGAGGGCACCGGCCGGGCCGTCGCTGACCGAACGCGAGACCGATGTCCTGCGCTGCGTCGCCAGGGGACTGTCCAACGCCGCGGTGGGCCGCGAGCTGCACATCGGCGAGGCCACCGTGAAGACGCACCTGCTCAGGGCCTTCGAGAAGCTCGGCGTCACCGATCGCACTGCCGCGGTGACTGCGGCGCTGCGTGCCGGCCTGATCGAGCTCTAGGCGGGCTCGGCGTGCCCGACTCCGCGCACCTTGAGTCAGCCGGCCTCGCCGACTCCGCGCACCCTGGGACGACTCGGGCCACCTGACAGGTGAGCGCAGTCGCGCTGGGGTGCGCGAGGTCGACTTCGCGCACCTCAGCCGGGGCCGGAACCCTCAGACGCGGTCGTCCCTGAGGTCCTCCAGCGCCTCGCCGGTCTCCTCGAGGATGACCTCGCTGGTGGTGTGGCCGCGGCGGGCGCGGACGATTTCGATGGCCATGGGCAGGACCGACACCGCCACGATCGCGAGGATCGCGAGCTCGAGGTGGTCCTTCAGGGCGGGGAACGCGTTGCCCAGGAAGTAGCCGAGCAGGGTGACGACCCACACCCAGAGCACGGCCCCGACGCCGCTCCAGACGAAGAAGTGGCGACGGTCCATCCGGCTCACCCCGGCCACCACGGTGATGAACGTGCGCACGATGGGTACGAACCGGCCGATGACCAGGGCCTTGGCGCCGTGCTTCTCGAAGAAGGCGTGGCTCTGGTCGAAGTACTTCTTCTTGAGGAAGCGGCCGTCCCGCTCGTACAGCGGTCGTCCCACCGCCCGCCCGATCTCATAGCCCGTGACGTTGCCGGCGAAGGCGGCCAGGCTCAGCAGCACCAGCGCGACCACGAGGTTCATGCTGAAGTCGCCGGTGCTGATGAACAGCCCGATCGCGAACAACAGGGAGTCGCCCGGCAGGATCGGGAAGAGCAACCCGCACTCCACGAAGACGATGGCGACGCTCACCCAGAAGAACTGTGATCCGAATTGGTCCAGGAGCCACTGGGGGTCCATCCAGTTGGTGCTGAGTGAGTGCATGGACCCAAGGGTACGGGGCGCGGGCGGATGCTCCCTGAGGATCGCCTGAGGACCTGCTGTGTCCGCTCGTCCACCTAGGGTGGCCCTCGTGAGCGAGGAGATCGGGGTCGGCCCGTGGGTGGGCGAGTGGCCGTCCGGCGACCAGTGGGATCCCGAGCTGCTGCGTGAAGGTGACCGACGCAACGTGGTCGACGCCTACCGCTACTGGCGGCACGACGCGATCGTCGCCGACCTCGACACGCGCCGCCACGAGTTCCACGTCGCCGTCGAGAACTGGGGCCACGACTTCAACATCGGCTCGGTGATCCGGACCGCGAACGCCTTCAACGCCAAGGCCTTCCACATCGTCGGCAAGCGCCGCTGGAACCGCCGCGGCGCCATGGTCACCGACCGCTACCAGCACGAGCAGCACCACCCGACCGTCGAGGACCTCGTCGCCTGGGCCGCGACTGCCGGGCGGGACGGCGCGGGCCGGCCACGCGCCATACCGCTCATCGGCATCGACAACCTGCCCGGCTCGGTCCCGCTCGAGACCCACGACCTTCCCCGCGAGTGCGTCCTCGTCTTCGGCCAGGAGGGCCCCGGGCTGTCGCTGGAGATGCGCGAGGCCTGCGAGGTGGTGCTGCACATCGAGCAGTTCGGCTCGACGCGCTCGATCAACGCGGGCGCGGCGGCGGCCGTGGCGATGCACGCGTGGGTCAGGCGGCACGTCTTCGCGCAGGTGCCGGGCCCGCCCGGCGGCTGAGCCGGCGCCAGGCCAGCCCGAGGACCGCGACCGCCGCCGCACCGAGCAGCAGCTCTCGCCAGTGCCACGCTTCCCAGCCAGTCCGCGTGCCGAGCAGGGTGCCGTGCGGGGGCCCCGCGAGGGCGTCATCGGCGAGGTCCAGCCACCCCAGCTCCAGCCTGGGATCCACGACGACGGCCGGATCGCCGCCGGCAGTACGAGGCGTCAGCGCGGTGACCGACTCCCCGGGCGGCACTCCGTACCAGGTGCTTCCCCGCCACTCCACGTGCTTGAGACCGGCAGTCGCGGCCGTCGTGGAGGTGGCGAAGGGGGTCGTGATGTCGACGTGGTCGAGCTCGCGCCCGGTGGCGAGGTCGAAGACCAGCACGGTCGTGCCGCCCTGGGGGACGTGCTGGGTCCCGCCGAGGCCTATGGCCAGAGACCTCCTGTCCGGTGACAACGCCGGGCTCCACTGGCTGAAGCCGAACCCGACGACGGGGGTGGACGGTGCCAGCGTGGGGAGCCGGCGTGTCGTGCCGTCCAGGCCCAGGGCGACCGGGGTGAGGGTCGTGCTGAGGTCGTCGCCCGGCTCTGAGGTCGTGCTGTCCATGGCGAGGACCGTGCGGTCGTCCAGCCACCCGACGAGGTCGTACTGCCCGCCGTCCCCGAGCGAGCGCACCGAACCGTCGGCGCCCAGCACGAGCTTCGGTGTCGCGTCCCCGGCGCCGGTCGAGCTGCCGGAGATGCTGCCGGAGATGACGACGTGCGAGCCGTCAGGGGAGAAGTAGCCGGGGGTCTGCACCGCGGCGCGGTGGGCAGGCGGCTGGGTCCGGGGCTGGGTCCGGGGTTGTGCCCTCGTGCCCTCGGTGGAGCTCTCCGGCCCGACATCGGGAAACACCGTGATCCGCCCGGTCACGACGTCGCGGATCCGGTAGCGGTCGTCGGCGGAGTCGAGGTAGCCGAGCAGGCGGCCGTCGGCCGACAGGCTGGGCACGACACCCTGCATGAAGCTGGACCGCACCGGCAACGAGTGGAGGTCGCCGTCCTGCGTCACGGCATACCAGTCGCCAGTGGCGAGGTCAGTCGAGGACAGGGCGATCCCCGCCAGCGGCTCACCGCGCTGCGGCAGGGGGCTGATGCGCCAAGGCTTCGCGATCCGTACCGGATGTCCCAGAGCCGCGGAGTCGGCAGGGCCGGCCGGCAGCGCGGCCCGGTCCCACGACCCGGGCAGCACCGTGGCGGCCACGGCGAGGGCGGCGACCACGGCGAGCGAGGCACGCGCCATACGCACGCGCTGCCGCCGGCGCCGTCCCCGAGACCAGGCAGTCGCGACGAGGTCGGGTGCGGGCGACGGGTGGCCGACGTCGTCGGCGAGGTCCCCGAGGGCTTCGGACAGGATGGGCGTCACGGCGTCACCACCAGCTGGTCGGTGAGCTCGGCGAGCTCGGGGGCGGTGACCCGCAGGCGGGCGAGCGCCGAACGCGTCGTGGTCTTGACCGTGCTCACCGAGCACCCCAGCACGGCTGCAGCCTGGACCTCGGTGCGGTCCTCGTAGAAGCGGAGCACCAGCACGGCCCGTTGCCGGGGGGTGAGCCGGCTGAGCGCCGACTGCAGGAGCAGCCTCCGGTCCGAGTCGACGAACAGGTCGGCCCGGTCGACGGGCTCACGGGTCAGGTCGCCGACGACTCGTGGCCGCCGCAGCCGGGTGCGCCAGGTGTCGACGGCACGGTGGTAGAGGACGGTGCGGGCGTAGGCCTCGGGGTTGCCCTCTGCCTCGACCGACTCCCAGTGCTGGGCCACCTTGGCCAGGGTGTCCTGGAGCAGGTCCTCGGCGAGGTGCCGGTCGCCCGCGAGGAGGTATGCCGTGCGCAGCAGTGGAGCCGAGCGCGACTGCACGAAGCGCTCGAACCCGGCCATCCCGTTCTGCTCCACACCCCCCATGACGTCAGAGCGTGCCCCTACGGGTGGTCGCGCGGGCGAGTTTCCTCGAGAAAGTTGCGGCAGGCCGCCGCGACGCCTCTGCGGCAGGCCGCCGCGACGCCTTTGCAGCAGGCCGCGGCGCCGCCGACCACCCTGCCCACCGCAATGCGCTCTGCCCACGGAACTTCGTGGGCAAGGTGCACTCTCGTGGGCTGGGTGCAGCGCGCCTACGCTGGACCCGTGGCCGCCAACCGAACCCGCCGGGCCAGGTACGCCAACCGCCGCAGACGCCGGATGGAGCGTGTCGAGCACGACCTCAGCGATGCGCAGTGGGCCGCGCTCCAAGCGGCCTGGGGCGGGTGCGCGTACTGCGGCTGCACGGACCAGGCCCTGCAGCGTGACTGCGTCCTGCCGATCTCCCGGGGCGGGCGCTACACCCTGGACAACATCGCGCCGGCCTGCAGATCCTGCAACGCCAGCAAGTGCAACGACGAGGTCACCGGCTGGCTGCGGCGCAAGCGGTACGACGAACGGGCGTTCCTCGTGCGCCACCTCGAGATCGGCACGCAGGTCGCGCTCCAGTTCCCTGCCGAGTCGCCGGCATGACGACCCGACACCGTCCGTGCCCACGGCTACGGTCTCGCCAGGGCGGACTCCACCGGCCCGCCTTTCGAACGGTCTGTCGATCTGGGACGGCTCGATCGTCATGGGTGACGTCGCGCCCGCACCGCAACGCAGAGGAGGGACGGACAGATGATGAGGTCGACGACGCCGGCGGCTCGTCCTGCTGCCCGACCAGCGGTGCCGATGGCGACCGGTCGAGGTGGCGCAGCAGATCGTCCACCACCACGTGTGGCTGCTGGGCTTCCCAGGACCGTTCGGCGTGGCACCACGAGGAGATCCGCGAAGCGCTCGCGCTGCTGGCACCGCTGGCGACCAAGGTCCTGGACACCCCGGCAGCGGTCTACCAGCTCCAGGCGCTCATCGCCGCCGAGCACGCGATCGCGACGGACGCGGCGTCCACGCGATGGGACCGGATCGCCGAGCGGTATGCCGAGCTCGAGGTGGTCAGCCCCTCACCCGTCGTCCGGCTGGCCCGAGCCGTGGCGGTGGCCGAGGCTGAGGGCCCTCGCGCCGGCTTGCACCTCCTGGACGGTCTGGACGACCAGCTCCCGCACAGCCACCGGCTGCCGGCCGTACGGGCGGAGCTGCTGGGCCGAGCGGGTGACGCCGACGGTGCAATCGCGGCCTACACGCTTGCGATCGAGCGGTGCGCCAACGGCGCCGAGCTGGCGCTGCTCGTCGAGCGCCGGGACGCGCTGGGCCGGGACCGGGTGACCTGAGACGGGGTGTCGCTCGCGGGGGTGGGCATGGAAGTATCGGTGGCGACGCCAGGCCCCCCTCGAAGGAGAGACCATGCCCATCGCCACCCCTGAGGTGTATGCCGACATGCTGGACCGCGCGAAGGCCGGCTCCTTCGCGTACCCGGCCATCAACGTGTCGTCCTCGCAGACACTCAACGCGGCGCTCCGCGGGTTCGCCGAGGCCGGCAGCGACGGCATCGTCCAGGTCTCGACCGGTGGCGGGGAGTACCTGTCCGGTCCCACCGTCAAGGACATGGTCTCCGGTTCGCTGGCGCTGGCCGCCTACGCGCACGAGGTCGCCAAGAACTACGACGTGAACATCGCCCTGCACACCGACCACTGCCCCAAGGACAAGCTCGACGGGTTCGTCCGGCCGCTGCTCGCTGCATCGGCGGAGCGGGTCAAGGCCGGTGGCACCCCGTGGTTCCAGTCGCACATGTGGGACGGCTCGGCCGTGCCGCTGGACGAGAACCTCGAGATCGCCCGTGAGCTGCTCGACGCCTGCAAGGCCGCCAACGTCATCCTCGAGATCGAGGTCGGCGTCGTCGGTGGCGAGGAGGACGGTGTCGCGCACGAGATCAACGACAAGCTGTACTCGACGCCCGAGGACGCCATCGCCACGGCCAAGGCCCTCGGCACCGGCGAGAACGGCTACTTCATGACGGCCCTGACCTTCGGCAACGTCCACGGCGTCTACAAGCCGGGCAACGTCAAGCTCAAGCCCGAGGTGCTCAAGGCCGCCCAGGACGCCGTGCACCGCGAGTTCGGCACGGCCGATGCCAAGCCCTTCCACCTGGTCTTCCACGGCGGCTCCGGCTCGACGGCGGCGGAGATCGCCGAGGCGGTCGACTACGGCGTGGTGAAGATGAACATCGACACCGACACGCAGTACGCCTTCACCCGCCCCGTGGCCGGCTACATGCTGACCAACTACGAAGGCGTCTTCAAGATCGACGGCGAGGTCGGCAACAAGAAGCAGTACGACCCGCGCGCCTGGGGCAAGGTGGCCGAGGCCGGCATGGCCGCGCGCATCGTCGAGGCCTGCGAGAACCTTCGATCGGCAGGCACCCACGCGTGAGCGACAACCTGCTCGGCATCCCCGAGACCCGGTTGCCCGTCGACCCGGCCGCGGCCCTGCTGGACGACGGTGTCGCCGCGGACCAGGTGGCGGCGGCTCACCCGACCTCGTCGCTGGCCTGGGCCACCCTGGCGGAGGACGCGCTCGCCGACGACCGCACGGTCGAGGGCTACGCCTACGCCCGGACCGGGTACCACCGGGCCCTGGACTCGCTGCGCAAGAACGGCTGGCGTGGGCAGGGACCGGTGCCCTGGGAGCACGAGCCCAACCGCGGCTTCCTGCGGGCGCTCGCCGCGCTGGCCAAGGCTGCCGGCGCGATCGGTGAGACCGACGAGGAGCGCCGGTGCACCGAGTTCCTGCGTGACTCCTCGACCGTCGGCGCCCGCGAGCTCGGCCTGTAGGCCGCGTACCGATCGGCACTGCGGCTGCGGCGGCGGGCGCGGGCCGGCGGGGCCGGCGGGGCCGGGACCTGCGCCGGTCAGTGCTGGAAGACCACCTCGGCAACGGCGTGGAGCTGGCCGAGCGAGGCCAGCTCGTTGCGGAGCCGCAGGCGCATCGTGTACTCGTCGCCCTCGAAGGTGCAGTAGCTCGAGCCCGCAGCACCTTCGCAGCGCACGAACCGGGGCATCGTGTCCACGGTGCTCGCGAAGGCTGCCTTGACGGCCGCCTCGGTCCCGAGCTGGCTGGCTCGGGTGCGGTCGTGGTCCACCCAGGCCTTGACGAACGCCGTGCCGTAGTCCTGCGCCGAGCGGGGGATGGCCGGGGCGTCCTTCGCCGGCGGCGGCGTGGTGATCGACGGGTCGAGGTGCGGGGTGCGGCTGGTCGGACTCGCGGTGACGGTCGTCGTCACCGTGACGGTGGCAGGCGTGGCCGGTGAGGTCGTCGAGCTCGTCGTGGTCGTGCCGGTGGTCGACGTGGTCGTGGGCGAGGAGCTGACGGCGTCGGAGCTGCCGCAGCCGGTGAGCACCCCGAGCGCCAGCAGGCCAGCGGTGGCGGTCACAACGGTCGGTGGGCGCAGGCTGGTCATCGAACTCCCCTGTCGTGTGGTGGCTGGGCAGGTGCCCCTCACCCTTGTCGACGCCATACGGCGGCGTCGGGTTGCCCCATCGCGAAGGTTCGCGTCCGCGGTCCGCAGTGCGTGGTTGCCGACCGCCCCGTCCATGGTGTCGACATAGTGAAGCCGGGGGGTGGGATCCAACTGGATCCCACCCCCCGGCGTCGCCCCCCTGCGAGCTGGCGTCAACGCCTGCCCTGCATGCCGTTCGTCTGCTCGTCCCCAACGAGGCGACGAACTGGCGAGACACATCCTGCCCTGCCGCCCGAGGCGATTCTGGCACTAAGATGCCATTGGCCAGAAGGTGTCCAGGTTCAGGGGGAAGGAACCATGACCAACAAGGACGAAGTGTCCACCCGCGAGCTCGAGGCCCTGTTCGTCGACCCGCTGGAGCGTATGCGCCGCATCGTCGAACGTGGCGAGCTCAGCCTCGAGGCGAGGCGGGCCGAGCTCGCGGAGGTGCGCTACGCGCTGTACGAGCTGTCCGCCCAGGCGACCGCCACGCCGTCGCGCGGTCAGGTGGTGCTCGAAGCCCTCCCGGCCGGCCTCGCGCCGCCGCTGCTGCGCCACCTCATCGACACCACGAAGACCATCGCCCGCAACTGCGCCCTGAGCATCGATGTGGGCTCGGGCACCGACGCGGACAACATCCGCAACTCCCAGGAGCTGATCCGCAAGGGGGCCTACCGGCAGCAGACGATCTACCCGATGGACATCCTCGAGAGTGACTCCGGTCGCGCGTGGGTGCGTTCCTGGTCCGATGCGGGGGAGGAGCAGCGGGTCAGCCTCGTACCGCCGAGCGAGTTCGCCATCTTCGACGACCACGCCGTGGTGGCCGTCGCCGAGTGGGGCAACCCCGCCGCGGACTACGTGCTCATCCGCGACCCCATGGTCATCGCCGCCTTCACCACCTTGTTCGACCGCTGCTTCGCCCGCGCGTTGCCGATCGCGCAGGAGCCGGTCGGTCTCGGCGACGACGCCGAGCTCGTCCGTCTGCTCGAGCTCGGCCTCAAGGACGAGTCCATCGCCCGCTACCTCGGCTGCAGCCTGCGCACGGTGCGGCGCCGGGTCGCCCAGCTGATGGACCGGTACGGCGTGCAGACCCGGTTCCAGCTCGGCGTCGCCACCTCGCAGGCTGGGCTCGTCGCCCGCGACCAGTCCGAGGACCGGTAGCCTTCAGCGGTACGGGCCCCGCGCAGTACGCGAGGGGCCTGCTGCATGACCGCTGGACAACCGTTGTGATCGGAAGAGGTGCTGGTATGCCGGCAATCGTGCTCGTGGGCGCGCAGTGGGGCGACGAGGGCAAGGGCAAGGCGACCGACCTGTTGGGCAGCGACGTCGACTACGTCGTGAAGTTCAACGGTGGCAACAATGCCGGCCACACCATCGTCATCGAGAAGGACGGCAAGCGCGAGAAGTACGCGCTGCACCTGCTGCCCTCCGGCATCCTCACGCCGACCTGCACCCCGGTCATCGGCAACGGCGTCGTCGTCGACCTCGCGGTCCTCTTCGAGGAGCTCGACGGCCTCGAGGCGCGTGGTGTCGACACCTCCCGGCTCTTGGTGAGTGCGAGCGCGCACATCATCGCGCCATACAACCGGGTGCTCGACAAGGTGACCGAGCGCTTCCTCGGCTCGCGCAAGATCGGCACCACCGGACGCGGCATCGGCCCGACGTACGCCGACAAGATGTCGCGCAACGGCATCCGCGTGCAGGACCTGTTCGACGAGAAGATCCTGCGCCAGAAGGTCGAGGCCGCACTGGACTTCAAGAACCAGATCCTCGCCAAGATCTACAACCGCCGCGCGGTCGAGGTCGACGAGGTGATGGAGGAGCTCCTCGGGTATGTCGACCGGTTGCGTCCCATGGTCGCCGACACCTCCCTGGTCCTCGAGCAGGCCCTCAACGAGGGCAAGACGGTGCTGCTCGAAGCGGGTCAGGCGACGCTGCTCGACGTCGACCACGGCACCTACCCGTTCGTCACCTCCTCCAACGCGACGGCTGGCGGCGCCTGCACCGGGTCGGGCATCCCGCCGACCCGCGTCGACCGCGTCATCGCGATCCTCAAGGCCTACTCGACGCGCGTCGGCGAGGGCCCGTTCCCGACCGAGCTGTTCGACGCGAACGGTGAGTTCCTGCGCAAGACCGGGGCCGAGTTCGGCACCACCACAGGTCGTCCGCGCCGCTGCGGCTGGGTCGACACGGTCGTCGGGCGCTACTCCACGCGGATCAACGGCACCACCGACTTCGTCGTCACCAAGCTCGACGTCCTCACCGGCCTCGACACCGTGCCGGTCTGCGTGGCCTACGACGTCGACGGGGTCCGCCACGACGAGATGCCGGTCAACCAGACCGACTTCCACCACGCCAAGCCGATCTACGAGGAGCTGCCGGGCTGGTGGGAGGACATCACCGCCTGCCGCACCTTCGAGGAGCTGCCGGCGAACGCCCAGGCCTATGTCCTGCGCCTCGAGGAGCTCATCGGTGCCCGCGTCTCGGCGATCGGGGTCGGTCCCGGCCGCGACGAGATCATCAGCCGCCACTCCCTGCTCGGCGACTGACCCGACTCGGCGACTGATCCCTGCCGGCGACTGACCCCGACTCAGCACAGGTTGCTCAACTGAGGACACTCTGCAACGTGTCCCCTCTCCGGCAACCCTTGCTAGCAAAGGTTGCCGGAGAGGGGGGAGGCGGTCAGGCGGGGTGCAGGACCGTCATGCGGTGGGCTGCCCGCGTCAGCGCGACGTAGAGCACCCGCACGCCACCGGGCGACTCCGCGGTGATCGCGTCCGGGTCGACGACGACCGTGGCGTCGTACTCCAGGCCCTTGGTCGACATCGGGTCGATGACCACGACCCGCTCGCCGAGCTCGCCGGCGGCAGCGAGGGCCTCCCGGTGCACCCCGGGGGTGATCACGGCGATCGAGCCCTCGACCTCGCCGAGCAGCACCTCCACGGCCTCGGTCACCACGTCGGCCCAGCGGTCGCCGTCCACCTTCAGGTCGACCGGCTGGGCGCCGGTCTCGCGGACCGCCCGGGGGATGTCGGCGTCGGGGACGTGGGCCCTGACGACCTCGGCGGCGTAGTCGAAGATCTCGCGGGCGTTGCGGTAGTTGGTGTCCATGTGGAACAGACGGCGCTCCTGGGTGCCGAAGGCCTCCTCACGCGCCCGGCCGGACTCCTCGGCATCGGGCCACGAGGCCTGCGCGGCGTCGCCGACGACGGTCCACGACGAGTACCGCCCGCGGCGCCCGAGCATGCGCCACTGCATGGGTGAGAGGTCCTGGGCCTCGTCCACCAGGACGTGGGCGTACTCGCCGGGGCCCTCGACGCGGCCCTGGAGCAGCCGCTCCCGCGGGTCGGTCAGGGCGATGCGCGAGAACTCCCGGGTCGAACCGGGTCCCGACTGGCGGGTCGCCCGCACCTCGGCCACGCCGAACTGCGACACGTCGTCGAGCTCCTCGATCTCGTAGAAGCCGCGCTCCTCCACCGGCCCGTCCTGCACCGCGCCCATCCGGGCGGCGAGGTCGTCGACGAGGGCGGCGTCGGCCACCGACCACGTCCCGGTCTGCAGCGCGTCGCGCATCGACGCGGCGAACGCCTCGCACTCCTGCGCGGTGAGCACCCCGCTCCCGAGCCGGGCGGTCAGCTCACCATCGGCGAGCCAGAGCAGCACCTCGCGCGGATCGACCTGCGGCCACCAGCGTTCGAGGAACGCATCCACCTCCCGGTGGTCGTCGAAGTGGTCCATGAAGTCGCTGCGGTCCCCTTCGCGGACGCTGGCCCACGAGGCCTCGGCGAGCTGGACCCGGACGGCCTTGGCGGAGAGGTTGCGCTGGTGGCCACGCAGCACCTGCGCACGGATCCGGTCCAGCGCCGGGGTGTCCACGCGCACGGCCTTGCCACCCACGAAGGCGCGGAACTGGGTCGGCGCACCGGGCGGGCTCTCGGCAGCCGCGCGCGACAGCAGGCGCCGCACGCGCAGCGACCCCTTCACCGCGGCGACCTCGGGGGAGTCGAACCGGACCGCGGTGACACCGTCGACGACATCGCCGAGGGAGCGCAGGGTCACCGACTCCTCGCCGAGCGAGGGGAGCACCCGCTCGATGTATGCGGTGTAGGCCGAGGAGGGGCCGACGACGAGGATCCCGCCGTTCTCGAAGCGCCGACGGTCGGAGTAGAGCAGGTAGGCGGCACGGTGCAGCGCGACGACGGTCTTGCCCGTGCCGGGGCCACCGGTGATCTCGGTGATGCCCCGGGCAGGTGCCCGGATGGCCTCGTCCTGGTGTCGCTGGATGGTGGCGACGATGTCGCGCATCTGCGCGCCGCGGCTGCGGGTCAGCGCCGCGAGCAGGGCGCCGTCACCGACGACGACGAGGTCGTCCGGGGCGTCCGCGACCATGAGGTCGTCCTCGACGCCGACGACGTCGGGGCCCTTGCAGCGCAGCACTCGCCGGCGCAGCACGTCCATCGGCTCCACGGGGGTCGCGCGGTAGAACGCGGCGGCTGCCGGGGCGCGCCAGTCCACGACGAGGGGTTCGTAGTCGTCGTCGCGCACGCCGAGCCGGCCGATGTAGCGGGTCTCGCGGTCGCTCTCGGCGGCCTCCCTGGACAGGGCGTGGTCGAGGTCGAGCCGTCCGAAGACCAGACCCTCGAACTGCGTGTCGAGGGTCGAGCGTCGCCGGGCCGCGTTGAACACCAAGGCATCGCGCTCGAACAGCCCGGTGAGCTCCTCGTCGCGGACGTCACCGGTGCGGTCGGTGCGGCCGCGTGCCAGACCGTCGGTCTCGACGAGCCCGGCCCGCAGCTTGGCCTTCGCCAGCTCGGCGTAGACGACGTCCACGTGTGCCTGCTCGACGGCGATCTCGCGTGCCACCTCGGCGGTGGTCGCCTTGTGGGAGGAGGACTGGTGATCCGGAGCGGTCACAGTGGTGACTTTCTTGTCGAACGGCCTGCTCGTCCTGCAGAGAACGCACGAGTCTAACCCCGGCCCGGCAGCCTCACGTCGGCATCCCACGCAACGGATCGGCGCCGCTCGCGCAGCCGGGCTCTCGGCGCCATACCGGGTGGCTCAGAGCAGGCCGCGCCGCCCGGCCTGGACACC
The DNA here is from genome assembly GCA_963731235.1 of uncultured Actinomycetota bacterium. GTDB lineage: Bacteria > Actinomycetota > Actinomycetes > Actinomycetales > Dermatophilaceae > Pedococcus. The sequence continues at coordinate 133,870 of CAVSUT010000020.1, forward strand.
GGCCTGGAACCGGGTGCTCGCACCGAGCTGGTCCATCAGGGCCCGGACGCGGCGCTCGACGGTTCGCTGGGAGACACCGGTCTGCCGGGCGATCGTCGCGTCGGGGGCACCGGCAGCGAGCAGCGAGAGGATGAGCTGGTCGCGTTTCTCGGCGGTGGTGCCCGAGTCCGCCCGCTGCAGCGGCGAACCAAGGGTCCACAGGTGGTCGAACAAGGCGATCAGCGCGAGGACCATCGCCCGCGCGCGGACCAGGGCCGACCCGAACCCGGTCGGGTCGAACGCGCTCACGTCGACGATGGCCGCGGTGTCGTCCACGATGACGCAGGAGAACGGGACGCTGGTCGCCAGCCGGAAGCTCTCGCCGCCTCGCTCGCGCGCCTCGAGGATGGTCAGGGCGTCGGGGATCTCCAGGAGCCGGGAGTCGTAGACGCTGTTCATGTCCAGGGTGACGCCGCCGACCCCACGGCTCGGCTCCTCGTGGCTGTGCAGCGGGCTGTCGAAGATGGCGTCCGTGCGCGGGGACGGGGCGCGGAAGACGCGCACGACCTTGGTGCCGGCCGCGACCGCCTCGGCCGTCACCGCTGCCATCTCGTCGAGGGAGTTGAGGATCCGTATGGTGCCCGCGTCCGGCATCGTCGACGTGGCCCTGGCCTGGAAGAAGACCTGCGCCAGCTCGTGCGCGGCCGACCGCGTCTCGCGCGCTCGGCGTTCGTAGTTCAGGGCCAGGGTCGGCAGGGAGATGTCGGGTGGGACGACCTCGATGACCCCGCCGTCCTTGAGCCGGATGAGTCCCCGCTCGCGCAGCACCTGCAACGAGTGGTCGATCAGCGGCGCCTTGATGCCCTGGGCGATGAGCAGCGACCGGGTGGGCTCAGGATTCTGCAGCACCGCCAGGTAGACCCGCGTGACCACGCCGTCGCCGTCGCCGTCCTGGTTGTCGAGCGCCAGTGCGCCCACGGCGTCGCTCACGAGGTACTGCCCATGCGATGCTCCCGCGCCAGAGGAAAGTGGACGCCACCCATGCTGGTGCGCTGGCGAGATCCCGTCAATGGCACAAGTCCGACACGCGAGGTCTTTACGCACGGGTGGGTCATGGTCCACTCTGGAGGCAGTCGACTTGGTCGACCCACGTGCCCGGTTGCAGGTTCCCCCGCCGAGCGACCGCACGTCGGCTGCGCGGCGTCCCCGGGAGAATGTCCCCCCTGCCTCCCCGGGACGCCGCGCACTCATCTCCAGCGTAGTTCTCTACGCTGGGCCCGTGAAGGTTCTCGTCATCGGATCTGGTGCCCGCGAGCACGCCCTCGTCAAGGCTCTGGGCGCGGACCCGGACGTCGACGCCGTCGTGGTGGCCCCCGGCAACCCCGGTATGGATGCTGTCGCGCTGTGCGAGCCCCTGCCGGGAGGGTTGCTGGACGGCGAGGGGGTGGCCGAGCTGGCGCGACGCCACGGCGCCGACCTCGTCGTCATCGGCCCGGAGGCGCCGCTGGTCGCCGGGGTGGCCGACGTGGTGCGCGAAGCCGGTTTCGTCGTCTTCGGACCGTCGGCCGAGGCCGCCAGGCTGGAGGGCAGCAAGGCGTTCGCCAAGGAGGTCATGGCCGCCGCCGAGGTGCCGACCGCCCTCGCCCGGGTGTGCACGACGGTCGAGGAGGTCGCCGACGCCCTCGACGCGATGGGCGCTCCCTACGTCGTCAAGGACGACGGGCTCGCCGCAGGCAAGGGCGTCGTGGTCACCGACGACCGCGACGCCGCGCTGGCGCACGCACAGGGGTGCCTGGCCAAGGACGACGGGCGGGTCGTGGTCGAGGAGTTCCTCGACGGGCCAGAGGTGTCGCTCTTCGTTCTCTGCGATGGCGAGAACGTCGTCCCGCTCGCCCCGGCACAGGACTTCAAGCGCGCCCTCGACGACGACCGGGGCCCCAACACCGGCGGCATGGGCGCCTACTCGCCGCTCGACTGGGCGCCGCCCGCGATGATCGACGAGCTGGTGAGCCGGGTCGCGCAGCCGACGGTCGACGAGATGCGCCGGCGCGGGACGCCGTTCGTCGGTGTGCTCTTCATCGGGCTGGCCCTGACGTCACGGGGTGCGCGCGTGATCGAGTTCAACGCGCGCTTCGGCGACCCCGAGACGCAGGTGGTGCTGGCCCGCCTGCAGACCCCGCTCGGTGGGCTCCTGCTGGCGGCCGCCACGGGACGGCTGGCCGAGGTCGGCGCGCTGAACTGGTCGCCGCAGCACGCGGTCACCGTCGTCGTCGCCTCCCACAACTACCCCGACACCCCGCGCACCGGAGACCCGATCACGGGGATCGAGGAAGCCACCGAGGTGCCGACGGTCTACGTCCTGCACGCCGGGACCGGTCGCGGCGACGACGGCACGTTGGTGTCGGCAGGAGGCCGGGTGCTGTCGGTCGTGGCCCTCGGCGAGAGCCTGACCCAGGCCCGCGAACGCGTCTACCAGGGCATCGAGGCGATCGAGCTCGACGGATCGCACCACCGCACCGACATCGCCCGCGCTGCCGAGCGCGACGAGCTGCACATCGGCTGACCGGTCCCGACCCGGTCCCTCATCCCGCCCGGCGGGCTGCCGCCCAGCCGAGCGCACCGACCGCGGCGCTGGCCGCCATCGTCCCGGCGAACAACCAGCCCGGCAGCGCCGGTGCCTGCCAGGCGATGAAGGCGCCGGCGACGGCCAGGGCCACCGCCTGGGCCACCGAGGCGGTCAGGCTCGAGGCCGCGGTGATGCGGCCCTGGTCGGCCACCGGTGCGAACAGCAGCAGCTGGGTCGACAGCGTGGGTGACACGATCCCCATGCCGACCCCGGCGACGCCCCACAGCACGAGCGCCGGGACGACAGGCAGCAGCTCCACACTGGTCAGCGCCGGCCCGAGGATCCCGATGCAGATGAGGGCGAACCCGATCTGCAGGCGACGCACCGCCCGCACCCGACGTTGGACGACATCGAGCCCGTGCAGCTGCGAACCCGCCGCCCAGCACAGCCCGGTCACGGTCAGGCTCGCACCGGCGGCAGCAGGGCCCAGGCCGTGGACGGTCGCGAGCATGAGGGGCAGGAGGCTCCCTGCCGTGCCGAACGCAGCAGCCACCAGCCCGCGCAGGGCCACCAGCGCCGGTATGCCGACGGCGAGCCGCAGCGTCCCGGGCGGCAGCACGGTGCGCACCGCCGGCACGGTGCAGACCACCCCGGCGACCACCAGGGAGATCCCGAGGACAGGCAGGAGGCCGGGACGTCCGAGCAGCGAGCCCCCGGCCGTGAGGGCGCCCAACCCGGCTGCAGCGAGGGCGGCAGCACGGACAGCGCGGTGCTCCCGACCGGTCCACGGCGTCGAGGCGCCGGCGGGAGTCGTCGCGGCCCGCATCGACGGACGCAGCAGCAGGGCGGCCGGCACCAGCAGGGCGACCCCGACCGCGAAGACGGACCGCCACGACCACGTCTGTGCCATGAGGCCGGCGATCGGCGGACCGAGCAGCGAGGGCAGCACCCAGGCTGCCGCAAACGCAGCAAAGACCTTGGCCCGCAACGCTTCCGGCAACGACCGAGCGAGGAGCACGGTCAGCGACACGTCCAGAAAGGCCTCCGCGATCCCTGACCCGAACCGCCCCAGGGTGAACAGCGCCATACCGGGGGCCACGGCCATCGCGACCTGGGAGGCGACGAAGACCGCCATACCGGCCTGCAGCGGGCGCACCGGCCCGCGGTGGTCGGCCCAGGCGCCTGCCACCACGGTCGCGACGACGAACGAGACGAGCGGTGCGGCGCTCGCGGCACCGAACAACCACAAGCCTTCGAGGTCGGCGGCGATGGTGGGCAGCACCGTCATGGTCGCGCGGTTCTCGAAGGCGCCGAGGGTCACGAGCGCCACGGCCCCCATCGCGAAGGGGAGGTGCTCGCGGGTGAACAGGCTCGGCGGCCGGCTGTCGCGGTGGCGATACGCGGTGGTGGTGGACATGGTCGACATCCTCAAAGATGAAGTGGACTTCAAGTCAAGCCTCTGTTCAAGGGCGGCGAGTGGTCAGGTTTCTCGAGCGACGACCAGGGGCATCACCCGGGGCCGCCTGCTGGGAGGATGTCGGCCATGACGTCCTCCCAGCCGCTCACGGTGCCCGGCTACGCCCACGTCTACTCGGGCAAGGTCCGCGACCTCTACGCCCCGCTCGACGAGTCCGGGACGCCGCGGGACGACCAGCTGCTCCTGGTCGCCAGCGACCGGATGTCGGCCTACGACTTCGTGCTCGACACCCCGATCCCCGACAAGGGCGCGGTCCTGACCCAGCTGTCGCTGTGGTGGTTCGAGCGGCTCGCCGACCTCGTGCCCAACCACGTCGTGTCGGCCGAGGTGCCGGCCGAGGTGGCCGGCCGCGCGGTCCTGGTCAAGCGGCTCGCGATGCTGCCCGTCGAGTGCGTCGCCCGCGCCTACCTCACCGGAGGAGGGCTCACGGAGTACCGCGCCGACGGCCACGTCTCCGGCGTGGCCCTCCCCGACGGCCTCGTCGACGGCTCGCGCCTGCCCGAGCCGGTGTTCACCCCGTCCACCAAGGCGCCGATGGGCGAGCACGACCAGCCCATGCCGTATGCCGCCGTGGAGACCGAGATCGGCGCCACCCTCGCGTCGCGGGTGCGCGACCTCACCGTCGCGATCCTCGCGCGGGGCAACGAGATCGCTGCCGAACGCGGCATCCTCATCGCCGACACCAAGGTCGAGTTCGGCCTGGACGGCGATGACGTGGTGCTCGCCGACGAGGTGCTCACCCCCGACTCGTCACGGTTCTGGCCGGCCGATCTGTGGGAACCCGGCCACCCCCAGCCCTCCTACGACAAGCAGTACGTCCGCGACTGGCTGACCTCGTCGGCCAGCGGCTGGGACAGGGCATCGGGCGAGGCCCCGCCGGACCTGCCCGAGGACGTCGTCGCCCAGACGCGCGCCAAGTACGTCGAGGCCTACGAACGCCTCACCGGGCGCACCTTCTCCTGACCCGCTGGCGGGCGTAGCCTGCCGAACGTGGAGGACCTGGAGGGCCACCCGGCCCTGGCAGCAGCCAGTGCCGCTGCCCGCGCCCACCTCGACGGACTGCGCGACCGCCGCGTCGGGGCGCCCGTCGACGTCACGGGCCAGGACCTGCGGGCCGCCCTCGGGGGCCCGGTGCCGGTCCACGGCTGCGAGCCTGCCGAGGTGGTCGAACGGCTCGTCGCGGCAGCGGGGCCGGGACTGGTCGCCTCGAGCGGGCCGCGCTACTTCGGGTACGTCGTCGGCGGCACCCTCGAGGCCGCCATGGCTGCCGACTGGCTCGCTGTCGCGTGGGACCAGGTCGCGGGCCTGGAGGTGATGTCCCCGGCTGCCGCTGCGGTCGAGGAGGTCGCAGGAGACTGGGTGCTCGACCTCCTCGGACTGCCCTCGGACGCGTCGTTCGGCTTCCCGACCGGCGCGCAGATGGCCAACTTCACCGCGCTCGCCACCGCTCGGCACGCAGTGCTGGACCGGGTGGGGTGGGACGTCGAGGCCGATGGCCTGCAGGGCGCTCCCCGCATCCAGGTCGTCGTGGGTGGGCAGGTGCACGCGACGGTGCCCCAGGCGCTGCGCTTCGCCGGGCTCGGCAGCCGCCCGGACGTCGCCGAGAGCGACGGCCAGGGGCGGATGCGACCCGAGGCCCTCGAGCAGGTGCTGCGCCGCGACGGGGGACCGGTGATCGTGTGTGCCCAGGCGGGCAACGTCAACACCGGTGCCTTCGACCCGTTCGCCGACCTCGCCGACCTCTGCGCCTCCGTCGGTGCCTGGCTGCACGTCGACGGCGCCTTCGGTCTGTGGGCCGGCGCGAGCGACCGGCTGCGACCACTGGTCAGGGGCGTGGAGCGCGCCGACTCGTGGGCGACGGACTGCCACAAGTGGCTCAACGTCCCGTACGACTCTGCCTTCGTCGCGACCCGTGACCCCGTCGCCCACGTCGCCGCGATGTCGTGGGAGGCCCCGTACGTCGTGCCCGGCGCGGGCCGTGACCCCTACCGGTACGTCGTCGAAGCCTCCCGTCGGGCAAGGGGATTCGCGGTGTGGGCGGCCTTGGCGCAGCTCGGCCGGGACGGGGTCGCCGACCTCGTGGACCGGTCCTGCGCCCACGCCCTTCGGTTCGCTTCGGTCCTCACCGACGCCGATCCCGGGGTGGAGGTCCTCAACGACGTCGTCCTCAACCAGGTGCTCGTCAGGTTCGACGACTCCGACGACGTGACCCGGGCGGTCATCGCCGGGGTGCAGGACGGTGGGGAGGCCTGGCTCGGCGGCAGCACCTGGCAGGGCGACGCGGTCATGCGCATCTCGGTGTCGGGGTGGATGACGACCGCCGACGACGTCCACCGGTCGGTGGCCGCCGTCCTGGCCGCCCTCGCCGCCGCGCGCCGGCAGTGATCACAGTGAGCGTATGGCGTCCCCGGACCCGGCCCCGGGCGACCGGGAGTGATCACAGTGAGCGTATGGCGTCCCCGGACCCGACCCCGGGCGACCGGGAGTGATCACAGTGAGCGTATGGCGTCCCCGGACCCGGCCCCGAGCGACCGGGAGTGATCACAGTGAACGTATGACGCTGCCGGACCCGGACCCGGCCCCGCTGGCGGCCCGCAGGTTCCGGAACCACTGAGGGTCGTGCGGCAGCCCGCCCGCGGATCCCACGACGAGGTAGCCGCCCTCGTGGTCGAAGTAGCCGACGGCGGTGGTGTGCGGCTGGCCCGTCTTCCGCCCGGCGACGGTGAGCAGCAGCACGCGCACACCGCCCGAGCCCTTGCCGCCGAGCTTTCCGCCCGACGCCTTGTAGACGCCCACCGCCACCTTCGAGGCTCCGCGCATCACGGTCTTCGCCACCGGGTTCATGCGACCTCCCCATCTCTTCTCCGGACGGTCCTCCCCGGGTGAGGACGTGTCAACCGCCTGGCAACCGCACGGCAACCGGGCGGACCAGCGTCCGGGAGGTGACCACGCGGCATACCCACTCCTGCGCCCCGGATAGACTGCGGTCGCTTCCCTCCCCCCGCTAGTCCCGTGCTGAACCCAGGAGACACCCGAATGGGCCACGTCGTCATTGACGTCATGCTGAAGCCAGAGATCCTCGACCCCCAGGGTCAGGCCGTGAACGGGGCACTGCCCCGACTCGGCTTCGAGCAGTTCACGGATGTGAGGCAGGGCAAGCGCTTCGTCCTCACCGTGGACGGAGAGGTCACCGACGAGGTGCTCGCGGCGGCGCGGGAGGCGGCTGAGAAGCTGCTGTCCAACCCGGTCATCGAGGACGTCGTCTCGGTCCGCGCGCAGCAGGACCCCGACCAGTGAAGGTCGGGGTCGTCACATTTCCGGGCTCGCTCGACGACCGTGACGCCGCCCGAGCGGTGCGTGCCGTCGGCGGCGAGGCGGTCAGCCTCTGGCACGGCGACGCCGAGCTCAAGGGTGTCGACGCGGTCGTGCTGCCCGGCGGGTTCTCCTACGGCGACTACCTGCGCTGTGGGGCGATCGCCCGCTTCGCGCCCGTCATGGACTCCCTCATCGATGCTGCCCGGGGTGGGCTGCCGGTGCTCGGCATCTGCAACGGGTTCCAGGTGCTGTGCGAGAGCCACCTGCTGCCCGGGGCGCTGATCCGCAACGACCACCGCAAGTTCAACTGCGTCGACCAGCGACTGGTCGTCGAGAACGCCACGACCGCCTGGACGTCCGACTTCGAGGCAGGTCAGGAGATCACCGTCGTGCTCAAGAACGGCGAGGGTGGCTTCGTCGCCGACGAGCGCACCCTCGACGAGCTCGAGGGTGAGGGTCGCGTGGTCTTCCGGTATGCCGGCGCCAACCCCAACGGTTCGTACCGCGCCATCGCAGGGATCACCAACGACCGCGGCAACATCGTGGGCCTCATGCCCCACCCCGAGCACGCGATCGAGGAGGGCTACGGCCCCTCGACCGACGGGCTCCCGTTCTTCACCTCCGTCCTGAAGGCGATGGCACAGGCATGACCACCCAGACCCGGCAGTCCGCCCTCGACACCGTCGGGCACGCGACCGGCACTCCTTCGACCCAGCAGCCCTGGGCCGAGCTCGGGCTCAAGGAGGACGAGTACGCCAGCATCCGCGAGATCGTCGGCCGACGCCCCACCAGCGCCGAGCTGGCGATGTACTCCGTGATGTGGAGCGAGCACTGCTCCTACAAGTCGAGCAAGGTGCACTTCTCCCTCTGGGGCGAGAACACCACCGACGAGATGCGCGAGAAGCTGCTCGTCGGCATCGGCGAGAACGCCGGCGTCGTCGACATCGGCGACGGCTGGGCGGTGACCTTCAAGGTCGAGTCGCACAACCACCCGTCGTACGTCGAGCCCTACCAGGGCGCGGCCACCGGGGTCGGCGGCATCATCCGGGACATCATGTCGATGGGTGCCCGCCCGATCGCGATCATGGACCCGCTGCGGTTCGGCAACCTCAACCACCCCGACACCCAGCGCGTGCTGCCCGGGGTCGTCGCAGGCGTGGGGGGTTACGGCAACTGCATCGGCCTGCCCAACATCGGCGGCGAGGTCGTGTTCGACGACTGCTACCAGGGCAACCCGCTCGTCAACGCCCTGTGCGTCGGAGCCATGCGCATCGAGGACATCCACCTCGCCAAGGCCACCGGCGTCGGCAACAAGGTGGTCCTGTTCGGTGCCAGGACCGGCGGCGACGGCATCGGCGGCGTGTCCGTCCTCGCGTCGGAGACCTTCGACGAGGGTGGCCCCACCAAGCGCCCCGCCGTCCAGGTCGGCGACCCGTTCGCCGAGAAGGTGCTCATCGAGTGCTGCCTGGACCTGTATGCCGCGCACGTCGTGGACGGCATCCAGGACCTCGGCGGCGCGGGCCTGTCCTGCGCCACCAGCGAGCTGGCCTCCAACGGTGACGGCGGCATGCAGATCGAGCTCGACCGCGTGCCGCTGCGCGACGCCTCGCTGCGACCCGAGGAGATCCTCATGTCGGAGAGCCAGGAGCGGATGATGGCGATCGTCGAGCCGGGCAAGCTCGAGGAGTTCATGGCCATCACCGACCGCTGGGACGTCGAGGCCACCGTCCTCGGGGAGGTCACCGACGGCGACCACCTCGTCATCACCTGGCACGGCGAGGTCATCGTGGACGTGCCGCCCCGCTCGGTCGCCCACGAGGGCCCGACCTACCACCGTCCGCTGGAGCGCCCCGACTACCTCGACCTCCTGAACGCCAACGGCACCGACACCCTCGCCCGCCCGAGCGACGGGGAGGGGCTGAAGTCCGACCTGCTCACGCTGCTCGCGTCGCCCAACCTGTGCGACAAGTCGTGGGTCACCGACCAGTACGACCGGTACGTCCTCGGCAACACCGCCCAGGCGATGCCCGACGACGCCGGTGTGGTCCGCGTCGACGAGGAGACCGGCCGTGGCGTGGCCATCTCCACCGACTGCAACAGCCGGTTCGCCAAGCTCGACCCCTACACCGGCGCCCAGCTCGCGCTGGCCGAGTCCTACCGCAACGTCGCCACCGCCGGTGCCGTCCCGCTGGCCGTCACCGACTGCCTCAACTTCGGCTCGCCGGAGGACCCGGGTGTGATGTGGCAGTTCCGTGAGTCGGTCAAGGGCATCGCCGAGGGGTGCAAGGCGCTCGGCATCCCCGTCACGGGCGGCAACGTCAGCTTCTACAACCAGACCGGTGACACCGCCATCCACCCCACCCCCGTCATCGGCGTGCTCGGGGTCATGGACGACGTGTCCCGTCGCACCCCCTCGGGGTGGAAGACCCCCGGCCAGGTCATCTACCTGCTCGGCTCCACCCGTGACGAGCTCGCCGGTGGCGAGTGGGCCCACGTCGTGCACGGCCACCTCGGCGGGCTGCCGCCGACGGTGGACCTCGGTGCCGAACAGCTGCTCGGCGAGATCCTCGTCAACGCCAGCCGCGACGGCCTCGTCGACGCGGCCCACGACCTGTCCGACGGTGGCCTGGCCATCGCATTGGCCGAGGCAGCCATGCGTTACGGCGTCGGGGCCCGGATCTGGCTGGACGAGGTGTGCGAGCGCGACGGCGTCGATGTGTTCACCGCGCTCTACAGCGAGTCCACGGCCCGCGTCATCGTGTCGGTGCCGCGCACCGAGGAGGTGCGGTTCACCGACATGTGCACCGCCCGCGGGCAGGTGCACGCACGGATCGGTGTCGTCGACGACGAGACCGATGGTCTTGACGTCCAGGGGCACTTCTCGGTGGGGCTGTCCGAGATGAAGGACGTCCACACGCGTACGCTTCGTGAGGTCTTCGCCGGCTGATTCGTCCCTGACCCGGTCGATACCGAGGTCGGCGAACCCAACGGAGGAGTGTCGTGAGCCCAGTGCAGGACCTCGCCCGGCGCGAGGCGATCAACGACTACCAGGTCCTCGGGCGGCCGGCAGAGCCAGACCTCCAACGGCTCGTGGAGCTGGCGGCAGCCGTCTGCGACGTCCCGACCGCCGTGATCAACGTGATCGACGACCGGCAGCAGCACCAGATCGCCGCGATCGGGCTGTCGGCCAGCGTCTGTTCGCGTGAGGACTCGATGTGCGCCCGGGTCCTGCACGACCCGCGGCCGGTCGCCGTACCCGATGCGCGGCTGGACGAACGGTTCAAGGGCAACCCGTTCGTCACCGGTGCCGTCGCGAACGTGCGGTTCTACGCCTCGAGCCCCCTCGTGACGCCCATGGGGGTGCCCATCGGGACGCTCTGCGTCTTCGACGACGTGCCCCGGCGGCTGTCGGGGGCGGCGGTCCGTGCCCTCGACGTGCTGGCCGAGCAGGTGGTCGACGTCCTCGAGCTGCGCCGACTCACCCGTGAGCTCGCGAGGTCCAACGAGCAGCTCACGCAGTTCGCGGGCCAGGTCAGCCACGACCTGCGCAATCCCCTGGCCGCCCTGACCGGGTTCCTCGAGCTCGCCGCCGACAGCCCCGAGCTCGCTGACGCCCCGGACGCGGCCGAGCTGCTGGCCCGGGCCGAGTCGTCGGCTGCCCGGATGACGGCGATGATCGGCGACCTGTTCGACTTCGCGCGGATCGGCGGGAGCGGCCGCACGGGCCTGGTGGACCTGCAGGCCGAAGCCGACGCGGTGCTGGAGGACCTGTCGGCCCAGATCTCCTCGGCGCGAGCAGACGTCGGGGCCCAGGGCCTGCCGACGGTCTCCGGCGACGCCACCCTGCTGCGCGCCCTCCTGCAGAACCTCGTGGCCAACGCGGTGAAGTTCAGCGCAGCCGCGGGATCCACCCCGGTCGTGAGGGTCAGTGGCGAGCACATCACCGGTGGCTGGCGGGTGACCGTGGACGACAACGGCCCCGGGGTGCCGCCGGAAGACCGCGACCGCGTCTTCGAGCTGCTCGCCCGCGGCGACGACAAGCAGGACGTCGAGGGCCTCGGCATCGGCCTGAGCACCTGCCGGCGGATCGTCGCGTCCCACGGTGGGCGGATCGGCATCTCCGACTCCGAGCTCGGCGGCGCATCGGTCTGGGTGTCGTTCCCGGACCGCCCGACCACCTGACGCGGGACATCCAGCAGCGAGAGGTCCGGTCACGCCTCCCCCTGCGTGGCCGGACCGTTCGCCCCCTGATGTGTCCCCGCAACGAACACTAGGCCCGCCCCTGACCGGCGTCGATGGGTAGAAGTACCCATTTCCTGGGCTCCGAGGGGTTCGGTCCCTGCCGTCGGGTGGTCCCGTCGGGTGGTGCCTCCGGGCTGCCTACGATGACGGTATGCCGCCGCGTCGCCGAGTCCCTGTCGCCGCCGGTCGGGCTGCCGTGCAGCGCTGGCGAGCCGACGGTGCGGACCTGGGCCGCGACGACCTCGCCACCGCGGTTCGCTACGCGCTCGAGGAGCTCGCGACGGTGGCGCCGGGGCGCAGCGTCGAGGTGCGGGTGCCGCCGTTCGGGGCGGTGCAGTGCGTCGCCGGGACGACCCACACCCGCGGCACCCCACCCAACGTCGTCGAGACCGACGCCCAGACGTGGTTGCGGGTCGCCACGGGGTCGTTGAGCTGGCAGGGCGCCTGGGACGCGGGGGGCCTGCGGGTCAGCGGGCACCGCGCCGACCTCACCGAGTACCTCCCGCTGGTCTGAGCGAGCTCACTCGCCGGGGAGGCGGAACCCGAGCTGCTCGCGCACGGTGTCCATGGCGTCCATGACCCGCAGGGTCTCGGCCCAGGGCAGCAGCGGCGACTCGAGGTCGCCGGCGTCCACGCACCTGGCCACCTCGCCGATCTCGTGCTGCAAGCCGTGCTCGCGGTCGCTGGGCTCCCAGACGTCGAGGACCTCGTTGCGCGGGGACAGGAGGGTGAGCGTGGACTGTCCGTAGAAGGCGCCGGCGAGCTCCAGCCGGGCTCGGGTCCCGGAGATCGACGCCGTGGTCGGGGTGGCCGACACCATGCTGGAGCTGAGCACACCCAGTGCGCCGGACGCGTTCTGCACCGTGACCGCCTCCTGCGCATCCACGCCCTCCTTCGTCAGGAGCCCGGTCGCGTGCAGGGAGGCGAACTCGCCGAGCACCATGGACGCGAACGAGATCGGGTAGACGCACAGGTCGAGCAGGGCCCCGCCGGCGAGCGCGGGGTCGCTGAGGCGTTGCGGTCCGTCGGGGTACAGCTTCTGCCCGTGGTCGGCGGACACGACCTGCACCTCGCCGAGCAGGCCCTGCTCGAGGCACTGGCGCACGACATCGATGTGGGGCAGGAACCGCGTCCACATCGCCTCCATCGCGAACCGGTCGGCGCTCTTCGCGGTGTCGAAGACGGCTCTGGCCTCGGTGCCGTTGCGGGTGAACGCCTTCTCCACGAGCACCGGCTTGCCGGCCTCGAGGGCGAGCCGCGCGTGGGCGAGGTGCTCGGAGTGCGGCGAGGCGACATACACCGCGTCGACCTGCGGGTCGGCCACGAGCTCCTCGTAGGAGCCGTAGGCGACCTCGACCCCGAACTCGGCGCGGTACTCCTGCGCCCGGTCCAGGCTGCGGGAGGCGACCGCCCTGATCTCCTGGTTGGTGCGCGCTCGCAGCGCCCGCCCGAACGTGCGGGCGATGCCCCCCGGGGCGAGGACGCCCCAGCGCAGGACCGGTGCGGAGCGGGGGTCGGGGACACGCGGTGCAGGCAGCTTCAGGGCGGAGGTCATGGGCCCCATCCTGCCGCCTACGGGCCGGTATGGCGCGGGCCGACCGACCCGGGGCGCCGACGGGCTCAGCGCACCCGCCAGCCGTCCACCGCGGGCGGCTCGGGGGAGGCCTGGGCGTCCTCGTCGGTGAAGGGCCGGGCGGACCCGAGCGCCTTGGCCAGCGACGGCCCGTGCAGCAGCGTCGCGGAGAACGCGGTCATGGCGACCCGCCGCGCGAGGGCGGTGATCGGCAGGGGCGCAGCGCTCGCGACGACGACGGTGTTGCCGAAGCGCCGGCCCTTGCGAACCTCGGAGGTGGCGATGGCCGCCGTGTGCGGCAGGACGGCGGCGATCGTGGCGTGCAGCCGGGCGAGGTGACGACGCTGCGGCTCGTCGACGGTGTTCATCGCGAGGAGGCCGCCGGGGCGCAGCACCCGTGACACGTCGGCGAACCACTGGCTGGAGGTGAGCTCGGCCGGCACCCGGCCGTCGGCATACGCGTCGACCACGACCAGGTCGGCGCTGCCGTCCGCGAGCTGGCGCAGCCCGCTGCGTCCGTCGACAGGACGCACCCGGATCCGGTGGCCCCGCGGCAGGGGCAGGGTCTCGCGGACCGCCTGGGTCACGGCCGCTGCCGGCTCGAGGACGATCTGCGGTGACCCCGGCCTCGTGTGCGCGACATAGCGGGGCAGCGTCAGCCCCGCGCCACCGACATGGGTGACCGCCACGGGTCCTGGCGGGAGCGCGTCCACCACCGCCGCGAGGAACTGGACGTACTCGAAGACCAGCAGCAGGGGATCGTCGAGCTGGACGTAGGACTGCGGGTGTCCGTCGACCATCACGACGGTGCCGCCCGTCTCGTCGTGGACGAGCTCGACCGGGGACCGGGCCGGGGGAGGCGCCGCGGAGGCCATCGTCAGGGACGCAGCAGCGACTTGATCGCGCGGCGCTCGTCCATCGCCGCATACGCCTCGGCGACCTCCGACAGCGGCAGCTCCAGGTCGAAGACCACCCCGGGGTCGATCGCCCCGGCGAGGACGTCGTCGCGCAGCTGGGGCAGGTACTGCCGGACGGGGGCGACGCCGCCGGCGATCCCGACGTTGCGCGCGAACATGTCGCGGACCGGGTACTCGATCCCGTGCGGCACCCCGACGTAGCCGACGGTGGCACCGGGACGGGCGACCGCGATCGCGGTGTGCATGGACTCGTTGGTGCCGACGCACTCGAGCACGGCGTCCGCGCCGACGCCGTCGGTGAGCTCCAGCACCGCGGCCACGGCGTCGTCGCCACGGACCTCGACGATGTCGGTGGCCCCGAAGTCGCGGGCGACGGCCTGCCGGGACGCGTGCCGTGACATCGCGATGATCCGCTCGGCCCCCATGCGGGCGGCCGACAGGACCCCGCTGAGGCCGACCGCCCCGTCACCGACGACCACGACCGTGTCGCCCTCGCCGACCCGGGCCGCGACGCCGGCGTGCCAGCCGGTGCCCATCACGTCCGACAGGCTGAGCAGCGAGGGGACCAGGGCGTCGTCGGGCACCTCGCGGGTGGAGACCAGGGTGCCGTCGGCGAGGGGGACGCGGACGTACTCGCCCTGCCCACCGTCGACCATCACGCCGTCGCGGTCCGGGTTGCCCCAGAACCCGCCGTGCGAGCACCTGGACTGGATGCCGACCCGGCAGTGCGGGCAGGTGTTGTCGGAGTACATGAAGGGGGCGATGACGAAGTCGCCCGGGCGCACGCTGCGCACCTCGGCGCCGACCTCCTCGACGATGCCGACGAACTCGTGCCCGATCCGGGTCGGGTCCTTCACCTCGTTGACGCCGCGGTAGGGCCACAGGTCGCTGCCGCAGACGCAGGAGGCCGTGACGCGCACGAGCGCGTCGGTGGGTGCGGCGAGGGTGGGGTCCGGGACCTCGTCGAGACGGATGTCGCCGGGCGCGTGCAGGATCGTGGCCTTCATGGGCGCCAGCCTGCCATGTGCGAGCCAGAGCCCTCCGGCGGCATACAGTCTCGGGATGCGCGTCGGAATCACCATCCTGCCCGAGCACACCTGGTCCGACGCCGCGCCGCTGTGGCGGCGGGCGGAGGAGTACGGCTTCGACCACGCCTGGACCTACGACCACCTGGTCTGGGGCGGCCTGCAGGACTCCCCGTGGTTCGGTGCGCTGCCGACGCTCACCGCAGCGGCCACGGTCACCTCGACGATCCGGCTCGGGACGTTCGTCAGCTCACCGAACTACCGCCACCCCTACGCGTTCCTGCGCGACCTGCTCGCCGTGGACGACATCTCCGGCGGTCGGCTGGTCTGCGGCCTCGGCACCGGTGGCGACCTCGACTCACAGATCCTGGGTGAGCAGCGGTCCCTGAAGGAACGGGTGGACCGGTTCCACGAGTTCGTCGAGGTGCTCGACCGGCTGCTGCGCGAGGACCAGGTCGACCACGACGGGGAGCACTTCACGACTGTGGCCGCGCGCACCCTCCCCGGGGCGGTGCAACGACCGCGGCTGCCGTTCCTCGTCGCCGCGAACGGGCCGCGCTCGTTGCGGCTGGCGGCCCGGTTGGGTCAGGGCTGGGTCACCTACGGCCGCGGCGGCGACACGATGCAGCAGTGGTGGTCCGGGGTGGCGGCGCTGTGCGCCCGGCTCGACGAGGCAGAGGCGGCCGAGGGGCGTGGGCAGCCGTTGGACCGCTACCTGTCCCTCGACGGCTCGCCACAGTTCTCCCTCGAGAGCGTGGGCGTCTTCGAGGACATGGTCGGCCGGGCCGGCGAGCTCGGCTTCAGCGATGTCGTGACCCACTGGCCGAGGGCCGCGGGGCCCTACGCCGGGTCGGAGGGTGTGCTGGAGCAGGTCGCCGGTCGCCTCGGCGACCTGCGCCACCTCAGCTGAAGGCGAAGAGCGCCAACGGGGCGGTGGTCGGCTCCGGTGAACCGCCGGCAGGCTCGAGGGTGATCCCCACGGCCAGGGCCGTCGAGGCGTCGCCCTCCAGCGGCACGGACACGGTGGGTGCCGCTCCGTGGGGCATGACCCCGGCGCTCACCATGCCCTCGTTGGGCTGGTTGAACCACAGCTGGAAGTCCTTGCCGTCGGGCGCCGAGGGCATGTTGTCGGCCACGATGACTGCCTTGCGCAGCGACAGGCTGCGCACGATGGTCACCTTGGCGCCGTCGACGTTCTGGACGACCCGCTCGGCGTCGGGTGCCTGGAGCACCTGCTCGGAGGCGGAGATGGTCTGGTTGGCGGCGCCGTTGTCCCAAGGACTCCAGGCGATGCCACCGGCGATGAGGGCGACCGCGGCCGCGGCGCCGACGAGCCAGTGGGCGACCGGACGGCGGCGCAGGGGGACGACGTTGGACGGCAGGTCGGCGGGCGCGGCGCCGGGGCCGGGCTCGCTGTCCTCGTCGTCCATGACGACCGGGATGCGGGCCTTCGGGGTGCTCCCGGTGGTCCCGGTCTGGTCGGGGGCGGGCAGCTGGTCGACGGTACGGATGCCGGCCAGGACCGCGGCACGCAGGGAGGCGGGGGGTGACACTTCACCGACCAGGGACAGGCTCGCCGCGGCGCCGCGGAGGCTGGACACCTCGTCCGTGCACTCGGGGCACTCGGCGAGGTGGCGCTCGAATGCCGTGCGCTCCTGCTCGTCGATCGCATCGACGGCGTAGGCGCCGACCAGGCTGTGGACGTCGGCACTCACTGCTGCACCCCCAGGGTGTCTCGTAGACGGATGAGTCCGTCACGTATTCGGGTCTTCGCCGTTCCCAGGGGAACGCCGAGGAGGGAAGCCACTTCGGTATGGGTGTAACCACCGAAGTAGGCCAGCTCGACCGCCCCGCGCTGGGTCTCCGTCAAGGAGTCCATCGCGTGGCGTACCCGTTGCGCATCGAGCCTGCGTTCGACCGTCTCCACGGTCTGGTCGAAGGACCGCTCCTGGTTCCGGGAACCGTAGCTGTCCTCGCGGTTGGTGGAAGCCTGGGCGGACCGCACCCGGTCGACCGCCTTGCGGTGGGCGATGGTGAGCATCCAGCTCACCGCGCTCCCACGCTCGGGGTCGAACCGGGCGCAGGTGCGCCAGATGTCGAGCAAGGCTTCCTGGGCGACCTCTTCGGACTGTGCCGGGTCCCGTACGACTCGAAGGACCATCCCGTAGATCCGGGAGGACACCGCGTCGTACAGCTGGGCGAAAGCGGTCTCGTCCCCGAGGGAACACAGCCGCAACAGCTCGCCGAGGTCCGGTGCCACGGCAGGACTCCCCCAGGTCGGTTGGGAACCAGAGGAAGTCGCTGCCATGGCACCATCATCGCTGATCGACGATCAGTTGGGGAGCAGGACCCCGTCGGTGATGTAGACCGTGGCGTTCGCGGTCTGCACGTTGCCGCAGATCACGTTGGCCTCGCCGATCTTGAAGGCCTCGCCGGAACCCTCGACGGTGATGGTGCCGCCACCCAGGGTCTTGTGCTCGCCGGCCAGGGTCTCCGGGGTCAGGCGACCCTCGACGACGTGGTTGGTGAGGACCTTGGTGAGCAGACCCTTCGGGTCCGCCATCGCTGCGTCCATCGTGGCCTTGTCCAGGGCGGCGAAGGCGTCGTTGCTCGGGGCGAAGACGGTGATGTCCTTGGCCGAGTTCAGGGTCTCGCCGAGGCCGGCCTCGCCGACAGCGGTGACCAGCGTGGACAGGACGGGGTTGTTGCTCGCGGCGGTGGCGACCGGGTCGGTGGCCATGCCCGAGAACGAGCCCTTGCCGTCGGCCGGGACAGCGGCGCAGCCCTCACCGAACGGCGACGCAGCGGTCTCTTCCGTGGTGGTGGAGGAGGACGAGCTGCTCGAGGACGGCGCCGACGAGGACGAGGCGGCCGTGTCCGAGGTGGAGTTCCCACAGGCCGCGAGGCTCAGGGGGATGGCGAGGCTGAGGGCGGCAATCTTGCTGCGGCGTGCAATACGCATGGTGTGGCTCCTTGTTCCAGTGACGTTCTGACATCTGGCATTCGGCCCTGTGCGGCAGGCGGATTGGATCACTTCAAAACTTTCTCCAGGTGGCCTTGTCGTTGTGCCGCAACGACAAGGCCCCTGCAGAGCGCAAAGGCTCAGCAGGGGCCGTGAGGCATGACCGCGGCTCTGATGACGTCAGGAGCGTTGCGGCAGTAGCGGATCGGTCAGGAGACGAGGACGACGATCGTGTGGTAGCCGGAGGCGCCACCGGGGAACGGGTCGGCGCGCTCCTGGGTCTGCACCTCACCGGTGCCGTCGGTGGCACGCACCGACAGGTCGTGCCTTCCGCTCTTGGCATCCCACTCCCAGAACCACTGTCGCCAGTAGTCGGTGCCCCCGTCCGGTCCGAGGGTGGCCTTCTCCCAGGGGCCGTCGTCGACCCGGACCTCGACCCCTTCGATACCGCGGCCCTGCGCCCAGGCGACCCCGCCGATGGCGAGCTTGCCGGGCTCGTAGGTCGCCAGACCCCGAGGGGTGTCGATGCGGGCCTGGGTCTTGACGGTGCCGTCGGTGAGCCAGTCGCGCTCGGTCCAGTACGCCTTGTCCTTCGCGTAGGTCGTGGCGGTCAGCTTGGTGACCCACTTGGTCGCACCGACGAACCCGTAGAGGCCGGGCGTCACCATCCTGGCCGGGAAGCCGTGGCGGGCCGGGAGCGGCTCACCGTTCATGGCGACGGCGATGATCGCGTCACGGTCGTCGGTGAGCGCCTCGATCGGCGTGGAGATGGTCATCCCGTCGGTGGACTCGCTGAGGATCTGGTCGACGTTGTCCTTCACGCCGGCACGCTCGAGCAGGTCCTTGACGCGCACGCCCTGCCACAGCGTCGAGGAGATGTAGGGGCCACCGACCTCGTTGCTGACGCAGTTGAGGGTGATGTGGCGCTCGATCATCGGCATCGCGAGCAGCTCGTCGAAGCTGATCGAGTAGGGCCGCTCGACATCACCCGTCGATCTCGAGCTTCCAGCTCTTCACATCGACGCGGGGGATCACCAGGGCGGTGTCGACCCGGTAGAAGTCCGCGAGCGGCGTGCTGAAGGCACTGATGCCCTTGACCTTGGTCTCGAGGCCTGCCGGGAGGGCGGCCGCGGCGCTCTGCGGCGCCGGCAGGCTGACCGAGGACGGCAGCGTGGGCGGGGCCGAGAGCTTCTGGCCGAGGGCGCCGACCGCCGCGGCGCCGACCGTGACGCCCGCAGCGCCGATCAGGAAGTTGCGTCGCCCCGTGGTGGTCAGGGTGCCGGGTGCCTGGGCGGAGTGGTCCAGCGGCGACTCCTGCGCCGGGGTGCCCGCGGCCACGGCACCGGAGGCGGCGGTGCCCTGGTTCAGCAGGCGCAGCAGGCCGAACAGGACGCCGACGCCGACCGCGGCGGCGGCGAAGGCCGGCAGGATGTCGACCGGCCCCGCGGCCGGGCGGACCATGGCAGCCAGGCCGGCCAGGCCTGCGAGCAGCACGACGAGGACGCCGGCGGCACTGGGCCGCCTGCGGGCCAGCAGACCGATCGCCATGGCGGCGACCGCGGTGACCACGCCCACGCTGGCCAGCAGGATGGGCTTGTCGTTCGTCCCGAAGTTCTGGATCGCCCACTGCTTCACGGGGGTGGGGGTGGCGTCGATGACCGCGGACCCCACGGACAGCACGGGCGAGGCGGCGGGGTTGACGAAGGCTGCGACGAGGTGACCCACGGCCATGCCGGTGAGCGCTGCAAGCAGGCCGCTGGCGGCATACCTGAGGCGTTGGCTCTTCGATGTGGGTTGCATGACCTCCATTCGTACCCGCAGGGCCTCCGGATGGGTAGGGGGCGACCCACCCCGGGCCCCGGAACAGGCTGCAGGGGGCAGGTAGCGTGGGCCTGTGCCTCCCTCCCGTCGTCGCTACCCCAACTTCGTCGCCTTCATCTCGACCGGGGCCATCCTCGGGTTCGTCGTCGGGTCGGCCTTCGCCTACTTCGGGGGCGGGGACACCACCGAGTACGGCCGATCCTTCACCGCGGGCTCGTCGGTGCTGTTCCTCGGCGTGCTCGGCGCGTGCCTCTTCGGCCTCCTCGCCGCGGTGCTGGCCGTGCTGCTGGAACGCCGCGACTGACGCCGTCCCCCCTGTGGGAGACTCAGCCACGTGGCACGAGGCGATGGACAGCTGACGCACGACCTCCTCCCGGGCGAGAAGGGCCCGCAGGACGCCTGCGGCGTCTTCGGCGTCTGGGCTCCCGGCGAGGAGGTCGCCAAGCTCACCTACTACGGCCTCTACGCCCTGCAGCACCGTGGGCAGGAGTCGGCCGGCATCGCCACCTCCGACGGGCGCAGCATCCTGGTCTACAAGGACATGGGGCTGGTGTCGCAGGTCTTCGACGAGCGTTCGCTCGCGTCGCTGCGCGGCCACCTCGCCGTGGGGCACTGCCGCTACTCCACCACCGGTGGCTCCACCTGGGAGAACGCCCAGCCGACCCTGGGTGGTCACGCCGAGTCGACCGTGGCGCTGGCCCACAACGGCAACCTCATCAACTCCGCCGAGCTGCGCGAGCTGGTGGCCGACCGCAAGGCCGAGGGCTACGGCCATGGCGGCGGCGAGCTCGTGCGGGGCAACACCACCGACACCGCGCTGGTCACGGCGCTGCTCGCCGACGACCCGGACCGGTCGCTCGAGGCCGCCGCCATGGACCTGCTGCCCAGGCTGCGGGGCGCCTTCTGCTTCGTCTTCATGGACGAGCACACCCTGTACGCCGCGCGCGACCCCCAGGGGATCCGTCCCCTGGTCCTGGGTCGACTCGACCGCGGCTGGGTGGTCGCCTCCGAGACGGCCGCCCTCGACATCGTCGGCGCCTCCCTCATCCGTGAGGTCGAGCCCGGCGAGCTGATCGCCATCGACGAGGACGGCCTGCGCTCGCAGCGCTTCGCCGAGACCGACCGCAAGGGCTGCGTCTTCGAGTACGTCTACCTCGCCCGCCCGGACACCACGATCAACGGCCGCGGCGTCCACGAGTCACGCGTCGAGATGGGCCGCACCCTGGCCCGCGAGCACCCGGTCGAGGCCGACCTGGTCATGCCCACGCCGGAGTCCGGGACCCCGGCGGCCATCGGCTACGCCCAGGAGTCGGGCATCCCGTACGGGCAGGGCCTGGTCAAGAACTCCTACGTCGGGCGCACCTTCATCGCGCCGTCGCAGACCATCCGCCAGCTCGGCATCCGCCTCAAGCTCAACCCGCTGCGGGAGGTCATCAAGGGCAAGCGCCTGGTCGTGGTGGACGACTCGATCGTCCGCGGCAACACCCAGCGTGCGCTCGTGCGAATGCTGCGTGAGGCCGGTGCCGCGGAGGTCCACGTGCGGATCTCGAGCCCGCCGGTGCGCTGGCCGTGCTTCTACGGCATCGACTTCGCGACCCGCGCCGAGCTGATCGCCACGGGCATCGGGGTCGAGGAGGTCTGCACCTCCATCGGTGCCGACTCCCTGGGCTACATCAGCGAGGAGGGCATGGTCGCCGCGACCGAGCAGCCCCGTGACCAGCTGTGCACGGCGTGCTTCTCGGGCAAGTACCCGCTCGAGCTCCCCGACTCCAGCCGGCTCGGCAAGAACCTCTTCGAGACCCTGCCCCTCGATGTCGAGGGCGTGACCCTGGGCGTCGGCGGTGGCGCCCAGGACGCGCTCAGCCGTCCCTGACCCACCCGCCCCGGCGCCGGGACGAACCCGGCGCCAGCCCGCGACCTGACCGACCCGCCCCACCAGCCGGAGGACCCCTCGATGACCGAACCGATCACCTATGCCTCCGCCGGTGTCGACGTCGAGGCCGGTGACAGGGCCGTCGAGCTGATGAAGGCCTCCGTGCGTCGGGCCACCCGACCCGAGGTGCTCGGTGGTCTCGGCGGCTTCGCCGGCATGTTCGACGCCAGCGCCCTGGCCCGGATGACCCGGCCGGTGCTCGCCACCTCGACCGACGGGGTGGGCACCAAGGTCGCCATCGCCCAGGCGATGGACCGGCACGACACCATCGGCTTCGACCTCGTCGGCATGGTCGTCGACGACATCGTCGTCTGCGGCGCCGAGCCGTTGTTCATGACCGACTACATCGCCACCGGACGGGTCGTGCCGGAGCGGATCGCAGCGATCGTGTCCGGTATCGCGGCTGCCTGTGAGCAGGCGCGCGTGGCCCTCGTCGGTGGGGAGACCGCCGAGCACCCTGGACTGCTCGAGCCCGACGAGTACGACGTGGCCGGCGCCGCGACCGGTGTCGTGGAGCACGCTGACGTGCTCGGTCCCGACCGGGTCGTGCCGGGTGACGTCGTGCTGGCGCTCGGCTCGAGCGGCCTGCACTCCAACGGGTACTCGTTGGTGCGCAAGGTGATCGGGTCCGCGGGCTGGCAGCTCGACCGGCACGTCGAGGAGTTCGGGCGCACCCTCGGTGAGGAGCTGCTCACCCCGACCCGCGTGTACTCCGCCGACCTGCTCGACCTCATCCGTACCGACGGCATCGACGTGCACGCGCTGTCCCACGTGACCGGCGGTGGGCTCGCCGCCAACCTCGCGCGCGTGCTGCCCCGGGGTGTCTTCGCCCGGCTCGACCGCGCCACCTGGACCCCGCCCGCGGTCTTCTCCACCATCGGCTCGCTCGGTGGCGTGCCCCGCGCCGACCTCGAGCGCACCCTCAACATGGGTGTCGGCTTCGTCGCGATGCTCCCGGCCGACCAGGTCGACGCCGCCACCCGCGAGCTGGCCTCGCGCGGCATACCGGCCTGGGCGATCGGTGAGGTGAGCGCCCTCGAGGGCGCCCCGGTCCAGACCGGCGTCGAGGTCGTCCACGGCGCCAAGGGTGTCGACGGCGGCTCGGTCCAGGTCGTCGGGGACCACCCGACCACCTGACCCGCCGGGCACCTGCCCCCGGGCACCCGCTGCGGTGCGCGGGCAGCCTGCACCCACCGGGACCATGGCGCACCGGTCGGTCCCGGACCTATCCTCAGGCATGACGATCTTCGGCAGCCGGGGTGGACGCGCGCCCGTCGCCGCCGCCCCCCGGGTGGAGGACCCGCTGGAGCGGCAGTACCGCTTTCTGCTGCGCACCGCCCCTGCCGACGCCCTGGAGGCCGCCCACGTCGAGGCGTTCGGCGCCGTGCCCGAGAGCGTGCGTGCAGCAGTGCTGGTCACCGTCCAGGAGGCCCTCGTCGCCGGCCAGCGGCTCACGACCGCCGACCGCGGTCCCCTCGCCCGGCTGGTGACCGTGGGGGAGCGGCGCACGCCCGGCACCTTCCTCGCCGCCTGTCCGTCGGTGGCCCGACGCCGGCTCGCCGAGGCGGTCGTGGACTCCGAGGCGGTGTTCGGCCTGTTCAGCGGGTATGCCGCGTGGGACGGCGCCGACCCGGAACCGGCCGACGTGGGCGTGGACCACGGCGGCGGCCCACCAGGCCAGCGGTGTCGACCCCGGCGCGGAGGGCAAGGCGTTCGCCCACAGCCACGCGCTGACCATCCCCTGGGGTGGGGGCGGCGCCTAGGCCGACTGCGCGAGCACCTCGTCGGTGGTGGCCAGGCGCACGAGGGGGGCGTACAGGCCCATCAGGTGCAGGGCCTTGGTGTGGTTCTCGTCGGTCGAGCCGGCACAGGCATCGGTGACCACGGTGACATCGGCGCCGGCATCGGCAGCCGCCAGCACGGTCGAGATGACGCAGCAGTCCGTCGCGACCCCGGCGACCACCAGGCGCGGGTGCGGGCCCAGGACGTCACGCAGGACGTCCCACTTCCCGAAGGTGGGTGCGGTCACGATGCGCGCGGGCAGGTCGGCCACCTCGTGCGTCAGGGCGTAGAGCGGGTCGTCGTCGCCGACCAGGGCCCACGGGAAGTCTGCGTAGTAACGATCCCAGGCACCCTCCGGCGCCGCCGGCGCGACGAACCTGGTCAGGACCGTGCGCCCCGAGTGGGCGGCGGCGAGCCGGCGGGCGGAGCCGGCGGCCGCGGCATACCGGGGGGCGCACCAAGGACTGGACGCGTCGCCGAAGACGCGCTGGAAGTCGATCCCCACCAACCAGGCCGGCTCGGTCACGCGCGGACCTCGTCACGCTGCTCCCGGTGCTCCTCCTGGCGCCGGACCTTCGCCCGGCGCAGGACGAGCGTGGCCGCGAAGGACAGGACGAGCGCGAGCAGCACACCGAGGTTGGCGTAGGGCCAGTTGCCGTCCCAGTAGGCACCCGCCGGGTCGTCGACGAACCGGCCCAGCCCCAACGGCTCCAGCAGGTAGCCCTGCCAGTTGTTCCAGGAGGCGTCCGTGGCGAAGTTGTTGACGACCAGGCCCCAGCCCAGGACGGAGGTCACGACCATCGTGCCGATCGAGGCCCAGTCCCACGCGCCGTACCGCCCGGCGGGGTCGAACAGCGCCTCCTCGTCGTAGTCGCGCCGGCGCAGCACGATGTCGGCGATCATGATCCCCGCCCACGCGGCGAGGGGGACGCCGAGGGTGATGAGGAAGGACTGGAACGGGTTGATGAAGCTGTCGGCGAAGAAGACGACGTAGATCGTGCCGAGGGTGAGCAGGACCCCGTCGATGAAGGCGGCCCGCGGCCGGGAGGTGCGCACGCCGAGGGAGAGCAGGGTCAGGCCCGAGGAGTAGATGCCGAGGACGGCGCCACTGACCAGGGCCAGGATCGCCGCGAGGAGGAACGGCACGAGGAACCACGTGGGCAGGATCGTGGCCAGCGTGCCGACCGGGTCCGTCCCGATCCCGGCGAGCAGCTCCTGGTCCGATCCCGCCAGGGCCAGCCCGAAGGCGACGAGCAGGACCGGGGCGAGGGCGCCGCCGAAGGTGTTCCAGCCGACGATCGAGGCACCGGAGGCGTCACGGCGCTGGTAGCGCGACCAGTCCGCGGCGATGTTGATCCAGCCGAGGCCGAAGCCGGTCATGACGAGCACGAACGCCCCGACGACCTGCTGGGTCGAGCCGGACGGCAGGGCGGCGACGGTGTCCCAGTCGATGTGGTCGATGGTGAGGGCGATGTAGACCAGGCTCACGGCCCCGGTGATCCAGGTCAGCCACGACTGCAGCCGCATGATCACGTGGTAACCGGCCACGGACGCGGTGACGACGAGGGCGGCGGTCACCAGGCTGGCGACGACCTTCGTGGCCGTGCCGCCGCTCCAGCCGAGCTGGGTGAAGACCGTGGCGGTCGCGAGGGTCGCCGTGATGACCAAAAAGGTCTCCCAGCCGATCGAGGTCAGCCACGACACGACGCCCGGGACCTTCTGACCGGTCACGCCGAAGGCCGCCCGCGACAGCACCATCGTCGGTGCGGACCCCCGCTTGCCGGCGATGGCGACGACGCCGCAGAGGGCGAACGACACCACGACCCCGACGACGGTCACGCCCAGGGCCTGCCAGAACGAGATGCCGAAGCCGAGGACGAACCCGGCGTAGGACAGCCCGAACACCGAGACGTTGGCCGCGAACCACGGCCAGAAGAGGTCGGAGGGCTTGGCGGACCGCTGCGCCTCGTCGATGATCTCGATCCCGGTGGTCTCGACCCCGAGACGGCGCGTCTGCTCGCGCAGGTCAGTGCTCATGGCGCGAGCGTAGGCCCTGCTGGGCCACACCACTCATGCGCCACGGCACGACGCCATGACGACGTGCCGTGGTGCGGCGGTGAGGACACCCGAGCCAACGGCTCGCGCATGAGGTGGTGTGGTCAGTCAGGCGCCACGATCGAGCACAGTCACGCTCGACCCGAAGCCCACTTTCCGTACTCGTCGTACTCGTCCTCGCCCTCGGAGGTGTCGGAGGTTCGCTCCGGCTCCGCGTAGGAAGACCCGTGCAGTTCTCGCTCAAGCGCACTCAGATCGGTGTTGGGAGAGAAGTACTTCAGCTCCCGAGCGACCTTTGTCTGCTTGGCCTTGGCCCGGCCGCGCCCCATGGCGTGACCCCCTCATGCGTCTGCCGGGATGGCATCGCTGGGATCGAGTCGTCGAAGTGACGGCCCGACTCCGCGGAGCGGTCCCGGGAATCGTGTGTATGTCGTGGAGCCAACGCTACAGGAGCGTGGCAAGTTTGGCCGCCGGACGCCCGGTTGACGGGCAACGCCGACCCTTTCTGTGGAGCTCGGTGGTGGCCGTGGGGGCTCAGCCGGCGGGCAGCCAGATGCCGCCCGCCGCCCGGGCCGCCATCCGCTCCTCGGCGATGTGGTCGGCAGCCGCTGCCGGGGTGATGTCGCGGGCCGCAGCCGTCTCGAGCACCTCCAGGGTGTGGTCGAAGATCGCGGACGCGCCCTTCTTGGCCCGCTCGAAGTCGAAACCGTGCAGCTCGTCGCTGACCTGGATCACCCCGCCGGCGTTGACCAGGAAGTCGGGCGCGTAGGTGATGCCCCGGGCCTTGAGCTGGTCCGCGGTGCCGCCGGGACCTTCGGTGACGAGCTGGTTGTTGGCCCCGCCACAGACGACGGTGGCGGACAGGGCCGCGACGGTCTGCTCGTCGAGCGCTCCACCGAGTGCGCACGGCGCGTAGACGTCGAGGTCGGCGCGGACGAGGGCGGCGGTGTCGGCGACGACGTCGACCTGCGGGTGGGCGGCCTGGAGAGCGGCCAGGGCCTGCTCGTCGACATCGGTCACCACGACGTGGGCACCGTCCTCGAGCAGGTGGCCGGCGAGGATGCGCCCGACCTTGCCGACCCCGGCGATCCCGACGGTGCGGCCCTCGAGGGTGGGCCGGCCCCACAGGTGCGCGGCGCACGCCCGCTGGCCCTGGAAGACGCCGTACGCGGTGAGCACGGAGGAGTCACCGGCACCGCCGTTGGCCTCGGAGCGGCCGGTGGCGAACCGGGTGGTCTCGCTCACGATGTCCATGTCCGGGACGTACGTGCCCACGTCGCAGGCCGTGACGTAGCGGCCGCCGAGGCTCTCGACGAACCGTCCGTAGGCGCGCAGCAGCTCCGGGGTCTTGTCCGTGGCGGGGTCGCCGATGATGACGGCCTTGCCGCCGCCGTGGTCGAGCCCGGCGACCGCGTTCTTGTAGGCCATGCCGCGCGACAGGCGCAGCACGTCGGCCAGCGCCGCGTCCTGCGAGGCGTACGGGTAGAAGCGCGTCCCACCCAGGGCCGGTCCGAGGGCGGTGCTGTAGATGCCGATGATCGCGCGGAGCCCGGTGGCGCGGTCGTGGCAGAACACGACCTGCTCGTGCTCGGACATCGAGGGGGACGAGGACGACAAGGACGACGAGGACGTGGTCACGGTGGTGACTCCTGGAGCTCGGTGAGGGGTGCTGGACGGGAGGACGTGGCGCGGGTCACGCGTCCACCCCAGCGTATTCCTGCCCACCTGGTGGTCGGGTGACTAGTCCCAACGAGCCATGGGGGATGGCCCGGATGGAATGTTCCCAAAGGGTCCCGCTTGTCCGATTATGGAGAGACGTCCCCTGCACGAGGAGAAGGTCATGGTTGCTCGCACCACCGAGGTCGAGAAGTTGCTCACCCCCGCGGAAGTGGCATCGCTGTTCCGCGTCGATCCCAAGACGGTCACCCGTTGGGCCAAGGCCGGGAAGCTGAACTCCATCCGCACGCTCGGCGGCCACCGCCGCTACCGGGAGGCCGAGGTTCGCGCCCTGCTCACTGACGTGATCTGAGCCGCCGGCCGGCGTGCGGGGCAGGGCCCGGACGCCGGAGCGCGGCAGCTCGACCATCACTGCTCACCTCCGGGTGAGGTCGCCACTGGCTGGGAGGTCGGTGCGTGCGGGCCCAGGTGGCCCGGCCCCGTCCGGCCCCGACAGGTCGTCCACGACGGTACGTTGCGGACATGGCCGACCAGGAGCTGACGGGTGCCCGTCGTGGCCCGCTCACGGACGTGGGTGTGGTCGAGGTCGGCGGGATCGGTCCGGTGCCGTTCGCCGCGATGCTGCTGGCCGACCTCGGTGCCGACGTCGTGCGCATCGACCGACCGCACGAGGACCTCAGCGGCACGCATGCGGTGCTCCTGCGCGGACGCCGCTCGGTCACCCTGGACCTGCGGTCGGACCCGGGCCGCGAGGAGGTGCTGCGGCTGGTCGAGGACAGCGACGTGCTCCTCGAGGGCTTCCGACCCGGTGTCGCCGAACGGCTCGGCTTCGGCCCGGAGGTGGCCCTGGCGCGCAACCCGCGGCTGGTCTACGGACGCATGACCGGGTGGGGCCAGGACGGCCCGTACGCCGCCCTGGCGGGGCACGACATCACCTACCTCGCGATCAGCGGCGTCCTGGACGCGTTCGTCGGCGAGGGTGGTCGGCCGGTGCCTCCGCTGAACCTGCTGGGCGACTTCGGTGGCGGGGGCGCCGTGCTGGCGTTCGGGGTGCTGGCGGGGGTGCTGCACGCCCGCGCGACGGGCGAGGGACAGGTCGTCGACGCGGCCATCGTCGACGGGGTGGCGGCGATGACCGCCATGCAGCAGTCGTTGCTCGCCTCGGGTGCGTGGGCGCAGCCACGGGGTCACAACCTGTTCGACGGCGGGGCGCCGTTCTACCGCTGCTACCGCACCAGGGACGACCGGTGGATGGCCGTGGGGGCGATCGAGCCGGTCTTCTACGACCGCCTGGTCCGCGGGCTCGGCCTGCACACCGGGCAGGATGCGGTCGCGCCGCCGGACCCGGCGACGTGGCCGGGGACCAGCGAGCTGTTCGCCGGGGAGTTCGCCCGCCGCACCCGTGCGGAATGGGTCGAGGTCTTCGCCGACCGCGACGCCTGCGTGGCGCCGGTGCTCACCCTCGAGGAGGCGCGCGAGGACCCCCACCTGGCCGCGCGCCACACGTATGCCGCCCGTGCCGGGTCCCCGGTCCACCCCGCCGCGGTGCCGCGGTTCTCGCTCACCCCCGGCCACCGCAGGACCGGGGCGGGCGGGCCCGTGTCGACGGGCGACGGGCGATCTGGCTGAGGCGGTCGGTGAGTTGGGACTAAGGGGTGGGGGGCCGAACGGATGAGGTCCTGTTCAATTGTTGGCAAAGTCCATACCGCGGCCATGCCCACAGCGTGTTCTATCAGCACATAACTTACGCACGTGACTATGCATGTGAATTCTAGGGAGTCCGCAGTGATCAACAGCCTCGGTGTCTTTGTCCAGGAGCAGATGGACCTGCTCGGCTGGAGCCGTGCGGTCCTCTCCGAGCGGACAGGCATCGACGAGTGGACCGTTGCCACGATCCTGGACTCCCACGTCCTCGCGGGCCAGCCGGACACCGACGACACCCTCGCGCTCGCCACCGCCTTCTCGATGCCGGTGCGTGAGCTCGTGCTGCGCGCCGCCGAGGGCTGCGGCCTGAACGTGATGGCTCCCCTGAGCCCCACCGAGACCCTGCTGCTCGCCTCCAACGACGAGCTCATGGGCGAGCTGCGCCGGCGGTTGGCCCTCGGTGCGCGTACGGGTGGATACCTCGCGGCGCCCGCCCAGCGCTGGGACGTCGAAGCCATCTGACCGAGCGGTTGCGCCCGGGCCCGCTGCGGGCCCGGTGTGATCCCGGCTCGACCTCGAGGACCCGTCCTCACCCCCAAGATCTGCCTGCCCTTCGTCGTCGTGCCTGCGTGTCCTCAGGCCCGCGCCGGAGGGCTTCGGCATGTCCTGCCCCTACCGGCGTCCTCAGTGGCCGCGGCGCAGGGACTCGGCATAGCCCTGCAGGGCCGACACGGCCCGGTCCCGCTCCCGGGCCAGGCGCTCGAGCACCTCGTCGTCGACCAGCTGACCCTGGTCGCCGAGGACCTCGACCTCCTTGCAGAGCGTGGCCAGCGCGGCCGCGCCGAGGTTGGCCGAGCTGCCCTTGAGGCTGTGTGCGGCCCGTCCCATCTCCTGGGCCCGCCCGGTGTCGCGGGCCTGCTCCAGCGCCTGCATCGTCTGGCTCGAGTTGGTCGCGAACCGGTCGATGAAGCGCAGCACCATCGCCGGGTCGCCGGGGGTGAGCTGCATCAGCTCCCCGAGGCGGTCGTGGTCGAGGACCTCGTCAGCGACCATGTCGGCTCCCTCGTCGGCTCCCTCGTCGGCTCCCTCGTCGGCTCCCTCGTCCACGAGATCGGTGGTGGCACCGGCGGTGACCTCGTCGGTTCGGGACCGGACCCAGTGGGCCAGGGTCGAGCGCAGGAGGGCCACATCGACCGGCTTGGTCAGGAAGTCGTCCATGCCGGCCACCAGGCAGCGTTCGCGTTCCCCGGCGATCGCCGCTGCCGTCATGGCGATGATGGGCACCCGCGAGCCGGCGGCCTCGTGGGAGCGGATCACGCGGGTGGCCTCGTAACCGTCCATCTGCGGCATCTGGCAGTCCATCAGGATGGCGTCGAAGGCGGCGGGGGCCGCGACGAAGGCGGCCACCCCGAGCACGCCGTTCTCGGCGACATCCGCCGCATACCCGAGGCTCTCGAGGATGCCCACGGCGACCATCTGGTTGACGGCGTTGTCCTCGACGACCAGGACGCGGCCGAGGTGCCCGGCCGGCCCGGCCGGGCCGGTCGAGGACTCGGACGAGAACTTGGACGGACCCGAGGCCGGCTTGCGGTGCGCCGTCGCCGAGCCCACAGCGGCGGGGGCTGAAGCAGCCATCGTCGCGAGGCTGTCGAACAGGCTCGAGGCGAAGACCGGCTTGGTGAGGGCGAGGTCGATCCCGGCATCGGTGAGGGTGGCGGCGTTGAGGTCCATCGACGAGCTGAGCAGGATGATCCGGGTGTCGGCGAACCGGCCGTCGCCACGGACCATCCGCGCGAACTGCTCGCCGTTGACCCCCGGCATGAGGTAGTCGAGCAGCACGATGTCGAACGGTGCGCCGAGGCGTTTGGCCTCGTCGAGCAGGGCGAGCCCCTCGACACCGGAGGCAGCCAGGGAGGTGTCGACCTTCCAGGAGTCGAGCTGCTCGGCGAGGATGAAGCGGTTGGTCTCGTTGTCGTCGATCACCAGCACCCGCAGTCCCGACACGATCGCCGTCCCCTCCGGTGCCGGCTCGGGAAGGCTGGTGGCGGGGGCGAACGGAGCGGTGAACCAGAAGGTGCTCCCTCGGCCCTGCGTGCTGGTGACCCCGATCTCGCCACCCATGGCCGTGACGATCTGCCGGGAGATGGCCAGGCCGAGGCCGGTACCGCCGTACTCGCGCGTCGTCGACGTGTCCCCTTGCGAGAACGCGGTGAACAGCCGGGCCTGCACCTCGGGCGTGAGGCCGTATCCGGTGTCGGTCACCTCCACGCGCAGCACGACCGCGTCGGTCGGGGTGTCCGTCTCCAGCGAGGCACGGACCACGACCTCACCACTGGCGGTGAACTTCACGGCGTTGGCCGTGAGGTTGGCGATCACCTGGCCGAAGCGGACGGGGTCGCCCCGCACGGCGGTGGGCAGGTCGGGCTGGCAGGAGACGACGAGCTCCAGGGACTTGCGCCGCGCCGGTTCCGCCACGACCAGGCTGCTCTGCTCGATGACCGAGCGCGGGTCGAAGTCGACCTGTTCCAGCTCCAGGCGCCCTGCCTCGATCTTGGACAGGTCGAGGATGTCGTTGACCAGGGCGAGCAGCTGGCGACCGGCGCTGTCGATGCCGTCGGCCAAGCGGCGCTGGCGTTCGGTGAGCTCGGTGCGGTTGAGCAGCTCGGACAGGCCGATGACGCCGTTGAGCGGGGTGCGGATCTCGTGGCTCATCGTCGCGAGGAACTGCGACTTGGCCACCGAGGCAGCCATGGCGTCGTCGCGCGCCGCGGCCAGCCGCTCGCGGGTCAGCTCGCGTTCGGCCACCCGGGCGAACAGCTCGGCGGCCTGCCGGAGGGTGGCCCAGTCGCCGTCGGACGGCGGGGCCGTCGTGCGGGTGTCCAGGACGATGACGCAGGTGGCGCGGCCCTCGGCCACGATGGGGGCGGCGACGAGCACGGTGCCCTCGGCCGTCAGGGAGCGTGTCGGCTGCCGGTCCCGGACGGCGTCACCGGTCAGGCGCAGGACCTCGACGCGGTCCTGCTCGGGGAGCGGGCGCACCGGCCCGTCCACGGGGTGCAGGGCGCCGTCCTCGTCGACCATCGAGGCTGCCACCGGTCGCCACCCGGTGTGGGTCGCGACCTCCGCGAGGATGGTGGGGACGACGTCGACGAGCCGAGAGGCCTGGTTGGCGGTCGTCGCCATGGCGGAGAGCAGCGCCAGCGCCTGCTCGGCTTCCTTGGTGGCGGTGATGTTCTGCGACGTTCCACGCACTCGTGACACCTGACCGGCCTCGTCGCGGGCCACGTGCCCGCGCCCCCGGATCCAGGCGACCGACCCGTCCGGCTGCACCGCGCGGGCGTCGAACTCGAACGTGTCCTCCCCGCCCAGGGCGGCGCCGATCAGGGCAGCGACGCCGTCCCGGTCGTCGGGGTGCAGGTGGTCGAGGAACGTCTGGTAGTCGGGAATGAGCTCCTGGCCGGGGTCGACGTCATAGATCCGGTAGAGCTCGTCGGACCAGGTGACCTTGTCGCGTGGGACGTCCCACTCCCAGCTGCCGATCTTGGCGATGCTCTGGGCCTCGGCGAGCTGGTGCTCCCTGCGCTGGTGCTCATCCAGGAGCTTGCGCTGCTCGCTGTACTCCGTCACCCGGTGCAACCACCCGACGTGCTCCCCGCGGTCGTCGTTGATGGGGGTGTGGCTGACCAGCGCCCAGATGTCGGAGCCGTCGGCGCACAGGAAACGGCACTCGAGGTTGCTGCCCGGGGTCCGGGTGGTGGCGAGCTGGGCGAGGTGACCGGCCAGGTCGACCTTCCCCTGGTCGTCCATGCAGTCGAAGACGGACAGCTGACGCATCTGCTCCGGGGTGCGCCGGAGCAGCTCAGCGAGCCGGGCGTTGGCGAACACGGTGGTCCCCTGCGCGTCGAAGACCCACAACCCGTCGGGGGACGCCTGGACGAGCCAGCGACTCAGGTCGCTGGGGTCGACGCCGCCCAGGGTTTCGCGCTGCACAGCACGATCTTCACGCATCCGGCCTGGTCGAGGGCGCTCATCCACCTGAAGTGGTCTCTTCGGTGGGTGCCAGGGGCAGGGTGAACGCGAACTGGGCGCCTCCCCCGGGGTGGTTCCCGCCCCAGATGCGACCACCGTGCTGCTCCACGAGGCCACGGCAGATCGCCAGGCCCAACCCGGTGCCTCCGTGGCGGCGGGTGTCGGAGGCGTCGGCCTGCCGGAACGGCTCGAAGACGACCTCGAGCTGGTCCTCGGGCAGTCCCGGACCGTGGTCGCGGACCTCGAAGCAGACCTGGCGTCCGGTCCGGCGGGTGCTGACCTCGACCACCGAGCCGGGGTCGGAGAACTTCACCGCGTTCGTGATGAGGTTGGTGAGCACCTGGATCGCGCGGTCGGGGTCGGCGACGACCTGAGCAGGCTGCCCCTCGACCTCGATGTGGACCCTTCGCTCGGCCACGACCGCCGCGGTGTCCTGCAGGCTGGCCGCCACCAGGGTGGTCGTGTCGGCGTGCTGGGGGTACAGCGTCATCTGTCCGGCCGCCAGGCGCTCGATGTCGAGGATGTCGGTCACGAGGCGGATCAACCGGTTCGTGCTCACCGTGGCGAGGTCGACCATGCGTCCGGCCGCCACGGGCAGGTCACCGGCGGCGCCACCACCCAGCAGGCCGAGCGCACCACGGATGGAGGTCAGCGGCGTACGCAGCTCGTGGCTCACCACGGCGAGGAACTGGTCCTTCATCCGTTCGACCGCGCGCTGCTCGCTCACGTCCCGGAACACCACGACAGCACCGCTCTCGACGCCCTCGGTGACGATGGGCGCAGAGATCCACTCGGAGTCGAAGGACGTGCCGTCGGCGCGGGTGTGCCGGCCCAGGACCCGGGTGGCCAGCGGCGCCGCAGCGCCGGCGGGGGAGGGCGACGGAGCAGGCTGCGACGCCGGTATGGCGCCGGGCCGGGTGCCCGTGGCGGTGCGTCGCGGGATGGTGTCCACCTCGGAAGGCAACACGGAGGTCACCGTTTCGCCGATGATCTCGTCGCGACGGCGTCCCACCAGGGCAGCCCCGGCCTCGTTGATGAAGGTCACGTGGTCGGTGTCGTCGACGCCGTAGATCCCTTCACCGGCCGAGTTGAGGACCGTCTCGAGCCGCTTGGACAGCCGACGCAGCTCCAGGGCGTGCCGGCCCAGGTGGTGCTCCGCGCGGGCCCGCTCGACCACGCGCCCGAGCTGGGTGCCCAGGTGGCGCATGATCTGGATCGTGGCGCTGTCGAGCTCGCGCATCTCGGTGCTGAAGAACTCGAGGACCCCCACGGGCTCCTCGCGGATCATCAGCGGGAAGGCGCAGCCCGACACGATTCCCGCTGCCGTGCCCTGGACGACGCGGCCCAGCTGCGCCCTCTCGTCGAGGCGGTCGACCCACTGCGGTCTGGCCTCGTCGAACACCGAGCGGGGCAGGCCGAGCTCGGCCACGGGCAGCACCTCGGTCCTGGCCCGGAACTCGGCGCACGAGCCGGGGACGACCGAGTGCCACTCCGAGTGCTGCAGGACGCCGGTGTCGTGGTCGGCGAGGTAGGCGTGGGCGAGCTCCCACCCGCCGTAGTCGCAGAACGCCTCGAGCGTCGCCGTGAGCGCGTCCTCGACACTGGAGGCAGCGTTGGACGCGGTCGCCACGGTGCCGAGCAGCTCGAGGGTGCGGGCCTGGCGGGCGAGCGCCAGCTCCGCTTCACGGCGTTCGGTGATGTCCTGGGTGACCTTGCCGAAGCCGCGCAGGGCGCCGGTCTCGTCGCGCAGGGCGGTGAGCACGACGCTGGCCCAGAATCGTGACCCGTCGCGGCGGACCCGCCACCCCTCGTCCGTGGCACGGCCCTCGGACCGAGCCTTCTCCAACAGCTGCCAGGGCCTGCCTGCGTCGACGTCCTCCGGCGGGTAGAAGGCAGCGTGGGAGCGACCGAGGATCTGGTCCTCGGTGAACCCGTGGATCCGTACGGCACCCACGGTCCAGGTGATCACGTGGCCGTGCGGGTCGAGGTTGAGGATGGCGTAGTCGCGCACCTGGCTGACGAGCATGTCGAGGTTCGCCTCGCTGTGCCGCAGGTCGGCCTGGAGGCGGCGTTCGTCGGAGACGTCGCGGAAGCTCCAGACCCGGCCCATGGTCGCGCCGTCCACCTGCTGGGGCTGGGAGTAGCGCTCGAAGACGCGGCCGTCGAGAAAGGCCAGCTCGTCGAAGCTGGTCTGGTCGGGGTGTTCGTAGAGCTCGCGCACCTGGGCGACGAAGCGGTCAGGATCCACCAGCTGCTGCAGGACCGAGGCGATCACCGCTGCGTCGTCCCCGGCCGTCATCAGCTCCCGGTCGATGCGCCACATCGAGGCGAACCGCGCGTTGTGGCCGACGATGCGGCCGGCGCGGTCGACGACGAGGATCCCGTCGACGGTGGACTCGAGGGTGGCGGCCAGCAGGGCCCGGGAGGTCGCGGCGCGTTCGCGCTCCCCGGCCCGCGTGACAGCGAGTGCCGTCAGGTGGGCGGCCCAGCCGGGCAGGTCGTGGTCCCCGGGTGGGGGCTGGGCGCCGGGTGCGTAGTGCAGGGCGACCAGGCCCAGGGGCTCACCGTCGGCGTTCGTCACCGGAGCGGTCCGGGACGAGGTGCTGCCCTGGGTCTCGGGACGGACCCACCGGGGGTGGGTGGGCGTCGTGGCCTGCGCGGCGGCGGTGACGGGCTGCAGGCCCGTGACCTCGATGACACAGCGGCAGGCGGAGGTCATCCCCATGACCCCGCGGGCCAGGGCAGCCAGGATGTCCGAGAGGTCGGTGGAGCCGGACACGGCCTCCACGAGCGCGGCCTGGGTGGCCAGCATGAGCTCGGCCCGTTTCTGCTCGGTGATGTCGACGAGGAAGCCGTCCTGGACGACCCGCCCCTCTGGTGTCCGCGCCAGCGCGGCGTCGTCGACGAGCCAGACGATCTGGCCGTCGGGGCGGATCATGCGGTACTGGGAGCGCACCCGTCCGTCGAGCTGCAGCCGCGACTCGCGGGCCAGGGCGCCGTCGCGGTCCTCGGGGTGCACGTGGCGCCACCACAGGTCCGGCTCGGCGTGCAGGGACTGTGGGGTCAGCCCGATCATGGCGGTGACCGCCGGGCTCACGTGCAGCCAGCTGCCGTCGAGTCCCGGCTCGGCCACGTAGGCGACCACGCCGAGGCGGTGGACGAGGGCCTGGTCCTCGGGCGTGACGAGGACCGGGCGCTCCGACCCCTGCTCGACGGGTCGCAGATCTGCGCTCATGTCTTTCCCCCTGGTGCGTGGCCATGTCATCCGTGACAGCGACCAACACGAGGAGCGTAGGAGCGCGTCCGTCCAAAATGCCCGGTTTGGGCAGAGTCCACCACCGGGGTCGGCCCGTAGTGCCGAGACGTCGATCGGCCCTATGGACAGGATCTTGCCTACAGGTGCCACCAATGGCCTCGGGTTGATGCACCATGTCGCCATGCCGTGTCACCCGCCGGGGATCGCTTCCTCGTCCCTCCTGACCTCCGCGCTGCCGTCCGGCGGCCCGCGGCGGGTCCTGGTGGTCGACGACGACGAGCTGATCCTCGAGGTGGCGCAGATGAGCCTGTCGATGGTCGGCGGCTGGGAGGTCACCACGGCCACCGGGGGTCAGGAGGCGCTGGACCGCTGCGCCCGCGACCTGCCGGACGCCGTGGTCATGGACGTCATGATGCCCGGCATGGACGGCTCGACAGCTGCCGTCCTGATCTCCCAGGACCCGGCGATCAGCCACATCCCCGTCGTGCTGCTGACCGCCAAGGCGCAGGCCGCCGAGGACGCCGCGAAGTCGGGTTTGCCGGTGGTCGGAGTCCTCGCCAAGCCGTTCGACCCGATGACCCTGCCCTCGCAGCTCAGCGCGATGCTCGGGTGGACCGAATGACCCGTTTCTGGGAGGAAAGCATGGGAAGGTCAGGATGGCACGCATGACCGACGATCCGCAGGTCTGGGCCCGGATGCGCGAACGCGCTCGCGTGACCAACCTGGCGCGGACCGACCAGATCGAGCCGGCGCTGGCCGACGGGGCTGCCCCGGAGGCGGTCGACGCCGGACGTGCGGTGGCCCACTCCGTGGCCGGGGCGGCCGGCACGTTCGGCTACGACGAGGCCTCCCGCGTGGCCCGCGAGATCGAGCTCGCGCTCGAGGACTCGCTCAAGACGCAGTCGTCGGCCCCGGCCGGCCTGCGCGACCACCTGGCCACCCTGCGTGCGGAGCTCCAGCCCGAAACCTCCTGACACCCGCGACGGCCCGCAGGGATGCGGTGGCGCACAGGAGCCAGGTGGCGCACAGCGCCGCGAGGGCGGCAAGACCCATGCCGCCGATGAGGGTGTGCCCCGAGGCGTCGCCCAGCATGCGGGTCCCGAGCGCCACCGTGCCCAGGGGGAAGGTGAGGGCCCACCATCCCGGGGTGAACGGCATCCGCGCCTCGAACCCCCGCGCCGTCCTGGACACGGCATACGCCATGACGGGCAGGCTGAGCGCGAGCATGACGTAGCCGTAGGTGTCCGCCAGACCGCGTACGGCCGCTGCCGTCGTCGGGGTGAGCAGCGGCGTGCTCTGGACGGCGATCACCTGGGCGGCAGCCATCGACTGCCCGACGATCCCCAGGGGGATCCACGCCGACGCCGAAGCCGGGATCGGCAGCGCCGCGACGCGCCAGTGGTGGTGGTAGGAGATCGCGAACACGAGTCCGCCCAGGAACAGGGAGAGGAAGAAGCAGCCGACCGCGGCGACGAGCATGGTCAGCTGGCCGGTCGTGGTGGGGAGCTGCGGGACGAGGGCGGCGCCGGTGGTTGCCGACACCATCGGCGGGACGACCGAGAGGCCCCACGCGGGGCAGGGGGAGCCGAGCCTGCGGCCGAGGACGACCGCGGAGAACCCGAACGCGGTGACCACCCCGAGGCCGGTGCCAGCGACCCAGCTCAGCGCGGCGAGGTCCACCACCCAGCGCGCGGGTCCGCTGGTGGAGGTCCGCGCCCCGAGCTGCGGCAGGACGGTCAGGGCCGCCGAACCGATCGACAGCATGCCCATGGCCACGGTGCCCCACGTCGGCAGGATGGCCAGGTCGCGCAGGGTCGCGGTGAAGGCTGCCCGGTCGCGGACGACGCGCGCGCCGAAACCGGCTGAGAGACCGAGCAGCAGCAGGATGCCGACAGCCAGCAGCGCCGTGGCGGGCGCGAGCAGTGCAGGCGTATGCGATGCCTCGCGGCCCAGCAGGGTGGCGAGGATGCCGGTGCCCATCACCGATCCGAACCAGACCGGTCCCGCGGGCGGAAGGGGCGTCCGGTCGACTCCGGTGACCGGTGTCCGCGACCCTTGCAGCGCAAGACGATCCGGGACCGGGGAGGCGGAGGGGGGCATCAGCATGGGTCCAGCCTCCCGGGGGTGGTGGCGGGCCGGTACCCGTCCTGTCCGTGTCCACCCACAACGAGACCTTGTGACCTCGGTATGCTGCCGAAGGTGCCCTCCCTGCACCACGTGCCCTCCCTGGACCAGCTGTCGGCCCTCACCACCGCGGCCGCCCACGGCAGCATGGGCGTGGCCGCGCGGCACCTCGAGATCAGCCAGCAGGCCGTGAGCGCTCGGATCACCGCCGCCGAGGGGCTGCTCGGGGTCGTGGTGCTGGAGCGCTCGACCAGCGGGGTCAGGGTCACCGGCCAGGGGCAGCTCGTGCTGACGTGGGCCCAGGCGGTTCTCGACGCAGCTGGCGAGCTGCAGAACGGGGTCCAGGGACTGCGTGGCACCGGCCGCAGGATCGTGGTCGCGGCGAGCAACACGGTGTCAGAGGCGCTCCTGCCCCTGTGGGCCGGCCAGCTGCGACGGCTCCACCCCGACGTCGTCCTCGAGGTGGTCCTGGGCAACTCCCACAGGGTGCTGGACGCGGTCGCCAAGGGTGAGGTGGACCTGGGCTACGTCGAGACGCCGCGCATCCCGCGCGCGCTGCGCTCCAGGACCGTGGCCAGGGACGAGCTCATCGTCGTCACGCCCCCGGACCACCCGTGGGCGCGGCGCCGTCGCGGCATCGACCGCGCCGAGCTGTCGGCTGCCCGGCTGGTCCTGCGCGAGGACGGCTCGGGAACCCGTACCCACGTGGAGGAGGCGATGCCCGGGCACGCACCCCCGCTGCGCACGTTGCACTCCACTGCAGCCGTGCGGGACGCGGTCCGGACGATGAGCGTGCCGACGATCTTGTCCTCGCTCGCCGTGGCAGACGACCTCGCGACGGGCCGGCTGGTGCGCATCCCGGTGCGAGACCTCGCCATGCCGCGCACCCTGCGCGCGGTGTGGAACCCCCACCAGCGTCCGCGAGGTGCTGCCGCCGTGCTGTTGAACCTCTCGGCGCAGTGAACGACGGTCGCGGCGGGACGTCGAGCGGATCGGGGCGCGGGTGCTGGGCTGTGCGCATCCAGCACCAGGCGCGAGGATGGTGCGCATGAGCGTCGATGTCCAGGTCGAGTGCACGATCGAACGGACCCCTGCCGTCGTCGCGGAGTTCGCCGGTGACCCCGCGAGGGCTCCACGGTGGTACGCCAACATCGTGTCGGTGGACTGGAGGACCCCGCCGCCGGTCGCAGTCGGGTCCCGGATGGACTT
Source organism: uncultured Actinomycetota bacterium (assembly GCA_963731235.1). Classification (GTDB taxonomy): domain Bacteria; phylum Actinomycetota; class Actinomycetes; order Actinomycetales; family Dermatophilaceae; genus Pedococcus. The sequence goes on from CAVSUT010000020.1 coordinate 173,456, forward strand.
CGTCGCCCGGTTCCTCGGGCGGCGCCTCGCCTACACCTACGAGGTCGTCGAGCTCGAGCCGGAGCGCCGGCTGGTGATGCGTACGGCCGATGGCCCGTTCCCGATGGAGACGACCTACACCTGGGAGCCGGTGGGGGAGGGCGCCACGAGGATGACGCTGCGCAACCGGGGCAACCCGTCCGGGTTCTCCCGGGTCGCGGCGCCGATGATGGAGCGAGCGATGCGGCGGGCCACGACCAAGGACCTGGCGCGACTCACAGAAATTCTGGAGGCCACATGAAGACCTTGCCGACGGCACCATCTCCCCTCGCTGCGGTCGCGGGGGTTGCGTTCGGGGTCGCGGGGACGGGGCTGGGACTGGTTCTCGGCCTGGTCGCCGTGGCGAGGCGTGGCAAGCCCTTGCATCCCGTGGGGATCGTGGCGCCGGCCGTGCTGAGCGTCTCGCCCGGGTCGGTCCGCTCCGGATCTCCCCTGCTCGACGACGCCGGTGAGCACTCATGCCTGGTCCGCGCGTCCTACGCCATGGGGACCGGTCCGGAGCACGCCGACATCGAAGGGTTCGCGCTGCGAGTCCATCCGGAAGGAGCCGATGCCACGGTGAGCGACCTCTTGTTCGCCAGCACCGGTACCGGCGCGGTGGGACGTCACGTGTTGACCCTGCGGCGGGCCGGTGCGCACGACGTCCAGACCACCCTGTTCCCGCTGCGCGCGGACGGTCACGCACTCCTGCTCCGACTCGAGCCTCTTGACCCGGGCTCCCAACCGTGGCCCACCCGTTACCGGTTGTCCTGGGCGCACGGGCACGGAAGCTGGCACGAGTTCGCAGAGCTCGTCGTGAGCCTGGGACGGTCAGGGCGACGCTCCTGAGCGCTTCGACCCGGTGGCGCATCCGCTGCCGGGCACGGCGCAATACCCCGTCTTGGCCTGGCTGCGCGAGCCGGCCTACCGGCTGGCACGACTGGCCCGGCCCTCGGCCGGTCGCCTTCCCTGAGGCGGCGGACCCGGGGCCGACACGTTTGAATTCCTGGGGACGGGGTAGATCAAGGTGCGCACGAACTTCGTGCGAGCACTGAGATGGGGGCTTCATGAGTACCAACCGAGCAGTAGAGACCGATCACGGCGTCCGCACCGCGGTCCAAAAGGCCGCCGGCCTCGTCGGGGCCGTCTTCCTCCTGGTGGGGATCCTGGGCTTCGTCCCCGGCATCACCAGCAACTACGACCAGCTGAGCTTCGCCAGCCACGACTCGGGGGCCGAGCTGCTCGGGATCTTCCAGGTCTCGATCCTGCACAACCTGGTGCACCTCGCGTTCGGTCTGGCCGGTCTGGCCATGGCCCGCAGTGCGCGCACGGCGTTCACGTTCCTCGTCGGTGGCGGCGTCATCTACCTCGTGCTGTGGGTCTACGGTCTGGTGATCGACAAGGACTCGGCAGCCAACTTCGTGCCGGTCAACTCCGCAGACGACTGGCTGCACTTCGTGCTCGGCGTCGGCATGATCGCCGCGGGCATGCTGCTGCGGAACCGTGCCCACACCGGTGGGGCCACGCACACGCGCTGATCCCGGACGAGGTCGACCCCTGGGTGGTGCTCGGAAGCGTGCCTGCCGCGGTTCACAGCGTGGCGAGCGCCAACCGCAGCACCACCCGGGTGTCGGCGACGCCGAGGTCGAGCCCGGTGAGCTCTTCTACCCGGGTGATCCGACTGCGCAACGTGTGCCGGTGCACGCACAGCGCCCGAGCGGCGCTCTCCCAGACCCCGTGGTGCTCCAGGAAGGTCTCCAGCGAGCGCAACAGCACCTGGTCGGCACCTACCGCGCCGAGCAGCGGCGCGAGACTGGGCAGCGTCAGGGCGCGGACGCGTTCGCGCACACCAGGGTCGGCGAGCACTGCTCCCAGGGTGAGCTGGTCGAACCACGCCACCTGCGTGCCCGACCGGCGTGCGGACTGCGCCGCCTCACGGGCCTGGGCGCGGGCACTCGCCGTGAGCTCCTGCGCCACGGCAGCGCTCACGCCCAGGACGGCCGTTCGTTCTCTGCGGCACACCACCTCGCTCAGGCGGTCCACGGCCTGCTGCACGTCGGTGTCACCGACGAGCACCGCTACCCCACCCGGTTCGGCACGAACCGCGTGGGCGATGCCGGCAGCGGTGAGGTGGGTCTGGACGGCTCCGGGCGCGTCTGTGGCGGCACCTTCGGCCCAGAGCACCCGGACGCGTTGGGTCTTCGCAAACCCCAGGTGACGCAGGTGGTCCACCAGGGGCGCCGCAGCCGGCGCTCCCTCCAACAGCAGCCCGAGCACGGTGGCGCCGACTGCGCCCCGCGCCTCCTCCAGCTCACGGGGACGGTCGAGGTGGAGCGTGGCGAGGGACGCGGCGTGGTGGACGAGCAGGCGCTGGCCGGGGGTGAGGGGGCGGTCGCTCCATAGGCAGAGCCACCCCCGGTGCGCGCTACGACCGCGCAGCGTGTGGATCTCGATGACGCCCCTGCCCCCGGTGCCCGTCCTCGCGACGACGGTTCTCGATGACGGCGTGGTCTGCAGCTCGTGCACCATGTCCGCGGCCAGGGGCTGTCCTGTGGGTGAGACCCCCACCGCGGTCACGTGCTCGTCCACCAGCACGACCTGCGCCTCGAGCTCCCGCGCCAGGCCGGTGACGAGCCCGTCCGGACCGTGGCGCAAGGTGGCCCGGGTCAGCGACTGCTGGAAGGCGACGATCCGCTGCAGCGAATCCTGCTGGTCGGTGGCCAGCTGCTGCGCGATCCGCTGCGTCACGGCGATGAAGGGTGTCGGCAACGGGATCTCCACGAGCGGAAGACCCACCTCTGCGCAGGCCATGACCAGCGCCTTCGGCACCGCTTGGTAGCGCACGCCTGTGCCGAAGGCGAGCGCCGCGACGCCCACCTCCCGGAGACGGTGGACGTATGCCGCCTGCTCGGCGAGCGTGCGCGGCAGCCGCAGCCCGGTGGTCAGCAACAGCTCTCCCCCGGACAGCCAGGGGCTGGGATCCTCCAGCTCGATCGAGTGGGCCCAGTCGACGAGGACGCCATCTGCGGGACCAACCACCAGACGAAGCGCAAGGTCGCTCTGGGCCAGCAGCCACGACAAGGGGACGGGCATGGTGACTCCTGACATGGTGGGTGGACGGAGCGTCGAAGTAGGAGATGATTCTTCGACAGAGTGTCTATACCACTGTCGGCGTGGTGTTCCTACCGTTGCGCTCGCCTCGCACCGCCCGTTCGGGCTGCGCCTCGGAAAGGACCTGGCCCATGACCTCCGTGGAGCGCACCGTGGTGGATCACGACGACGAGGACGCCCACCTGGCCTCGCTCGGCTACACCTCCGACTACAAGCGCGACATGAGCCTGTGGGGGAACTTCTCCCTCGGGTTCACCTACCTGTCGCCCGTCGTCGGCGTGTACTCGCTCTTCGCCTTCGCGCTCGCCGCAGGTGGCCCCCCGATGATCTGGGCCGTCGTCCTGGCTGCAGTCGGACAGTTCCTCGTCGCCCTCGTCTTCGGCGAGGTCGTCTCCCAGTTCCCGGTCTCAGGCGGCATCTACCCGTGGGCGCGACGCCTGTGGGGTCGGCGTTGGGCGTGGATGGCCGGCTGGGTCTACATGATCGCCCTGGTCGTCACCATCGCCAGCGTCTCCTACGGCGCCGGACCCTTCGTGGCCATGGTCTTCGGGATCGAGCCGTCGACCAACGTCACGATCGTCTGCGCCCTTGCGCTCATCGCCCTGGTCACGGTCCTCAACCTGGGGGGCACCGAGCTGCTCGGCAGGATCGCCTTCTTCGGCTTCGCCGCGGAGCTCGTCGGGGCCGTCCTCGTCGGCGGCTGGCTGCTCCTGACCGAGCGGCACCACGGGCTCGGCGTCCTGTTCGACACCCGTGAGGTGGCGAGCAGCGGCTCCTACCTGCCGGCGTTCCTCGCGGCCTCCCTCATCGGCGTCTACCTCTACTACGGTTTCGAGGCCTGCGGCGACGTCGCCGAGGAGGTCAAGAACCCTCGCGTCCAGATCCCCAGGTCGATGCGCATGACGATCTACGTCGGCGGTTTCGCGTCCTTCTTCATCACCCTCGCGCTGCTGCTCGCCGTGCCCGACTTCGGCGCGGTGATCTCCGGCGAGGACGCCGACCCGGTCACCACGGTGCTGCAGGACGCCTTCGGCGCGGTCGGTTTCCGGGTCGTCCTCGGGGTCGTCCTCATCTCGTTCTTCTCCTGCGCACTGAGCCTTCAGGCTGCGGCCAGCCGGCTCATCTACGCCTACGCCCGCGACCACATGATGCCGGGCAGCCAGCTGCTGTCCCGGTTCTCGCCGGCCCGGGCGGTGCCCCCCTACGCGCTGCTGCTGGCCGCGGTGGTACCGGCCGTGATCGTGATCGGCTCGAAGGTGTCCGAGGACGCCCTCACCAAGATCGTGTCGTTCGCCGCCCTGGGCATCTATCTCGGCTTCATGATGGTCGTCCTCGCCGCCCTGCGCGCCCGCCTGAAGGGTTGGCGCCCCTCCGGCAAGTTCACCCTCGGTGCGGCGGGGCTGCCCGTCACCATCGCTGCTTTCGCCTACCAGGTCCTGGCGGCGCTGAACATGGCCTGGCCGCGCACACCGGACGGGCCCTGGTACGACAACTACATCGTCATCCTCTCGGCGGTCGTCGTCGTCGGTGTCGGTCTCGCATACATGGCGCTCGCCAAGCCCTACCTGCGCAAGGACGCTCCCCATGGGGACGCCATCCGTTCGACCGTCGACGCCTGAGGAGACTGCTGCCCAGCGAGAGCTCGAAGACGTGGTCTCCCAGGCCGGAACGGTGCCGATGGCGATAGCATTGATATGCCGTCGAAGGAGGCTGGGGTGGGTTCCGCACGCGAAATCGTGGCGTCGATCAGGGCTGATGCCGGCTTGTCCCAGCGTGAGCTGGCGTCCCTGTCTGGAGTCGCGCAATCCAACATCGCCGCCTATGAGTCAGGAAAGCGCGTCCCCTCCGAGGCCATGCTCCAGCGCCTGCGGCAGGCAGCCAGGCCGCGCCCGTCCCGTGCACTGGCCATGCACCGTCGGCAGGTCGAGGAGCTGGGGCGAAAGCACAAGGCAACGGACATGCTGGTCTTCGGCTCGGTCGCCCGGGGGCAGGACCATCCCGGCAGTGACCTGGACCTCTTGGTCACCTTCGGGCCTACCGCCTCGCTGTTCGACCAGATCGAGCTCGCCTACGACGTTGAAGCACTCCTGGGGGTGCGCGTCGACATCGTCAGCGCAGCCGGTCTGAGGTCCGGCCACGACCACATCCGTTCCCAGGCGCAACCGTTGTGAACAAGGCCACGACGCAAACGCTGATCGAGCTGTGTGAGTTCGGCGCACTCGCGGCCCGCCTGGTGTCCAAGGGGCGCAAAGCGTGGGATGAAGACGAGTTCGAGCGGCTGGCTGGTGAGGCCATCATCCACCGCGTCGGCGAGGCCGTGGCCCGCCTGGACCGGCAAGATCCTGAACTACTCGTCGCGCACCCCGAAGTGAGCTGGCGCCCGATGAAGGGCATGCGGAACGTCGTCGCCCACAAGTACGGCGCGGTGGATCACGCCATCATCTGGAACGCCCTCGAGTCCGACCTGCCCCGGGAGGTCGCCCACATCAAGCGCATCCTCGACCAGCATTCGAGCTGAGCGGCCCACCGGAGCACTTCCGGGGGAGGGGGCAATGCGCGGGTCACTGCGCGGATCGTGCCGCAGTTCGGAGGACCTCGAACTGCGGCTTCTGTGGTGGCCAGGGGCGGGGTCGAACCGCCGACCTTCCGATTTTCAGACAGTGGCGCACGTGTAGGTCAGGCGACCTTTTCGATGTGGCATGCAACATTTCGTGCACCATCTCGTCCTTGCCGCCCGCGCTTCCGCCTCCCCTATGAGCCACCTCGCCGGATGAGTCCTCGTTGAACCGCGGCGGCGACGGCGGCCGTGCGGGAGTCGGCATCGAGCTTGGCGAAGATGTGCACGAGGTGGGACTTGACGGTGAGGGCGGGGGAGGCCGAACGGTAGGGCGCCTGATCAGACATGTTCTGGCAACCCTACGGCGTCGCCTCGGTGGGCGGCATCCATCAAAGGTTGGAACCGGCGGTGCACTTTTCGATGCCGGCGAACCGTTCGCGGGCTCGATGCCCAGAAGTCTTCCGCCGAGGACCGTGGTTGGTGGCGCCGCAACCGCGGCGAAACCGGTCACAGCCCGCCACGTCCTTCCACCTGACACGGTCGCGGAGCCAGACCACTGGGAAAGGAAACCATCGGCGTGTTCGTCGCCACCCGAGATCTGCGCTTCGCCAAAGGACGGTTTGCCCTGATGGGCTCTGTCGTCACCCTCATCACCCTGCTCGTCGTGCTTCTCTCCGGACTCACGGCCGGCCTGGGGCGGAGTAACACCTCCGCCATCACCGACCTGCCGGCCGACCACCTGGTGTTCTCCGCACCCGCCGCTGGGCAGTCGCTCACCTTCGCCGACTCCTTCATCGACCCGTCCGTGCAAACGCATTGGGCGCGCGTGCTCGGTGTGCGTCGAGCTGACCCCGTGACCGTCGCCATGACCCGCGCCAGTGTCGGTGACCGCGCCGCAGGCGTTGCGGTCTTCGCGATCGCCCCGGGCTCCCGGCTGGCGCCGAGGTCGGCGTCGACCAGGTGATCCTGTCGACCAAGTCGGCCTCGTCGCTGAACGTCGGCGCCGGGGACCGCATCGACGTGGCCGGTCGGCCGGTCACCGTCGCACGCGTGTCCGGGAATGACGAGTTCTCCCACGCCCCGTGATCTGGGCAGCCTCCGCGAACGCCCCAGCATCCGGTCAGCACCCGGCCAACGCGAAGTTTCTGGCGCTGCGCACCGACGACGGCGCCGACCTCGCCACTGCTGACCAGCAGCTGGGGACGCTGACGCTCGCGCCGGGGAAGTCGCTGTCCGCCATCGGGTCCTACACCTCAGAGAACGGGTCGCTGCAGCTGATGCGGGCCCTGCTCTTCGCCATCTCTGCGCTGGTCATCGGCGCGTTCTTCACGGTCTGGACCGTGCAGCGCAGCGGCGAAATCGCCATCCTGAAAGCGCTCGGAGCCGCCACCGGTTACCTGATCAAGGACGCCCTCGGCCAAGCACTGACGCTGCTCGCCCTGGGCACTGCTCTCGGGACCGGCATCGCAGCGGGAATCGGGGCCGGCATCACCGCCCTGGCCGGCGACACTGTGCCGTTCGTGCTGAACCTGCCCACCCTGCTGTTTCCCGCCCTCGTCATGGTCGTGCTCGGCCTTACGGGTGCGGCCGTCTCCCTGCGCACCGTCACCACCGTTGATGCTGCGATCACGGCTCGAGGCCGATGTCCTCCCTCCAGAGTCCCGGCTTCTCCGCGATCATCCGGTCCATGAGGGAACGACACTCCTCGTCGTCCACAACGTCCACCTGGACGCCACGCGCGCGGAGCAGCTCCTCCGAGCTCTCGAAGGTGTGGTTCTCACCCACCACGACCCGAGGAATTTGGTACAGCAGCACGGTTCCTGCACACATCAGGCATGGGGAGAGGGTGGTGTAGAGCACGCTCGCCCGGTACGTGCCAGCGGTGAGCCGACCGGCGTTCTCGAGGCAGTCCGTCTCACCGTGGCGGATGACGCTGCCCTGTTGCACCCGGCGGTTGCGCCCAACGGCGAGCAACGTCCCGTCGTGAACGAGGGCCGCCCCGATCGGGATCCCACCCTCTGACCAGCCGATCCGTGCCTGCTCCACGGCCGAAGCCAGCCACCTCCGGTCATCCCCGCGGTTCCCGCTCATCAGGCCTCCTCTGGCGTCGTGCAGCTCCCGTGCGCGCTGGTCGTGGCGACAGCCTGCCACGCCCGCGTCACCGCCCCTCGTCCACGCGTCGCCGGGCAGCCTCGAACTCGGTCGCCAGGCCCAGAGCTCCCCACCGGCTCGTGCCCGGCTCAGGGTTGCCCAGCGCGCTCATGATCCGTTCGAGCCTTTGGTAGAGGCTCTGCCGTTGCAGGTGCAGGGCTGCGGCGGTGTCGGTCTTGTGGCCCGAGTGCCGCAGGTACATCGCGAAGGTCTCGAAGAGCTGGCTGTTTCGGCGACGGTCCAGCTCGAGGAGGTCGCCCAGCTGCTCCTCGATGAATGCGCCGATGAGGTCAGGACGGCCCAGATCCCCAAGCAGTCTCGGGACTCCGAGGGCGACCGCGTCGACGACGGCACCGGGAGAGTTCTCCGCCAGGTCCAGCGCCGCCTCGGCTTCGGCGAAGCAGTGGCCGATGTCGGTCAACCCGCGAGCGCCCGGGCCTACCGCCACCTTGACCTGCGGTGGGAGAGGGACGTCTCGCAGGTCCGCGATGATGCCCGCTCGCGCGGCACCCAGGGTGGCTGCGTCCAGCCGCAGCGCGATGATCGACAAGTAGGAGTCGTGGTCGATCTGGCTGATCGCGGTGCGCCCGTGGCGACTGACTGCGGCCTCGATCCCGGCTGTCAGTCCTTGGCCCGGTCCGATTCGGGCGACCGTGCACACCCAGGCATCGTGCGCGTTGATCCCCAGCCGGGTCGCGAGCTCCACGAACCGTCGCGGGGATCGTCCGCCGGAGACTGCCAGCCCCAGCAACTCGTGGGCGTCTCGCTCGACCCGGGACAGTGGCCGGGACCGGAGCAGGGCGAGACCGAGCGCCTCCGGTGCGCGATCCCGAGCGGCGTCGAGCAGCAACAGGTCGGCTCCGGGTCGTGGTTTGAGGGTGAGCAGGGCAACGGTCACACCTGCGCTGCTCACGGGCGCCACGATCGGGTGGTCCTGGGCGGATGTCACGGAGCCGTCGAGCTCAGCCATGGCCTCAGCGATGACGTCCCCGTTCGGGGCGGTCAGGGTTGCGTCGGCCTGGACCTCTGCGGCAAGGATGACCATCAGCTGCCCGACCTCGGCACCATCGGCGAGCCCGGCGGCCAGAGCGTGCGAGACCCGGTCGGCCAGCTGCAGTCGGCGGACCGACTCGTTGACGAGCAGCCCGTTGATCGACTGGGTCACCTCGACGAACCGCACGACCTTGCGCAGCTCGAGCAGAGGCAGGTGTTGTCGCTCGGCTTCCTCGACCATCTCCCGGGGCACGGTGGGCAGGCGCCCGCCCGTCTCGATCGCGATACCCGCGACCTGCCGCGCTGCCAGCTCCTGGATGTAGGCGACCCGTTGCTCCCGAGACGCGGTCGCGAGGCTCACCCCGCCCACGAGCAGCAGTTCACCACCGCGCAGCAACGTGGCGATGTCGAGCACCTCGCTGGTGTGCACCCACGTGACCAGGCGTCCCAGCCGGGTCCGCCCGGCGAGCACGAGGGGCTCGGCGGCCAGCACGGTCGGATCCTGGAGCACCTCCCGCAGGGGCATGGGCATGACGTTTCGTCCAATCAGCAGGGCTGTTGACTGTCGAAATGTATCTTGCCGGAGGACTGTGCGGAAGGTCACGCTGTGCGG
>CAVSUT010000021.1:0-157888 GCA_963731235.1 uncultured Actinomycetota bacterium
CGCGGCGCACCCGGACCAATTCGATGAAGTCCTCAAGCGCCTGCTTCTCCTGCGCACGGTCGTGGGCCCAGAACGGCGTGAACGGAGACTCGGCGCCGGGTTCGGGCACCTCGGTGACACCGAAGAGATACTCCAAGCCCCACCAGTCCGGGTTCCCGTCGTTCCACATCGGGTCACCCTCGAAGTCGAAGAACAGGTCGCCGCGCGACGGAGCGGGGATCACGGCAAGGTGGTCGGGGCAGAAGACGTCGGCGGTGACGAGCGCTCCCTCGGTGCCACCGGCGACCTGGAGCGCGGCCTGCGCATGGAGCGTTGTGAACGTCGAGGCGGACATGCCGTCGACGCTCGACGTGGCCGCGGCCAACTGGTCGATGGTGGTGATGCCGGCATCCATCAGCTTGCGCCGTTGGGTCATCCGCATCCCGGCGACCAGCAGCAGATCGTTGGCATCGGCGACCTCCTCGCTGCAGACGTCGCAGCGGCCGCAGGCGAGCACACCTGGCATCCCCCACGCGGCCGGCGACTCCGCTGCCTGATGCCCGTGCAACAGGTCCAGCAGGCGCCGCCGGCGCTCCCGGAACACCGGCGCCAGATCCCTCAGCGGGAAGCTGACCTGGCGGCCATTGCCGAGCAGCAGCTCGACGTCGTCGGTCAGCGGAATGCCGGCTGCGGTGAGCTGGTCGGCGTACGCCGCGAGCTGGAGGAGGGCCTTAGGCCGCTCGTGGCGGGAGAGCTTGGCGTCGCAGACGCGGTAGGCGTTGTCGTCGCGGATGAGGAAGTCAGCGAACCCGTGGAAACTGCCGTCGAAGAACGCCGCTTGGCAGACCAGGTCGGCGCCGGCCGCGAGTGCGGCGAGGGTCTCGTCGCGGCGCTCGGCAAGCAGCGCAGGCGTGTAGGGCTTGGGGTATTCGATGAGGCAGACGCCACCGCCCGTCGCCACGTCATAGGACGGCAGACCCTTGCTGAGGCGGGCCAGCTCACGGGCTTCGTGCTCGAGGCCGATCTCGGCGATGCGGTCCATGAGGGGGTCACCGGCAGCCTCGGGCACGGGGATCCGGCCCAGCTTCACGTCGAGTTGCCGGAGCAGGGAGAACTCGCACTCCGCTGCCTTGGTGAGGTCGCTGGCCGACCACAGGATGTCGTTGTTCGACGCGATCATCGGGATTCCCTTCGTTGGACTCCAGACTTTAGTTACGCCGACTGACATCCAGAGAGGTCGCTCCCACCTGAGCCCGGTTCGTCTGTGCCCACCTCCTCTGCCGCACAGTTCCAGGGGTCCCCCATAGTCGGCCACCTCCGCTGCTGCTCTGGGAACTTGCGGCCCTGCTTTGAAGAGGAAGCGCATCTTGCGTCGATGCGCCATTCCGGTAGAGCTGTACCGCTGCCGGGATGCTCTATGGACAAGAAGCACACAAATGCCCAAGGTAGCTCCCAGCATGGCGGTCGCACCTTCGGACCATGGATCCGGGAAGACCATGAGTTGCTGTCCCGTGGGCAGGCATGCGCCGAATCGTCAAGGGGCTCAGGAACGCGCACGCGGAGTTGAGTCCAGCACAGTGGTGTACGACGAGGTGACCGCTTGGCAGTAGACGCAGGTGCGGTCACCGCGTGATTCTTCGAGGAATCTCCTACAACCCACTCGAAGAGAGGCACTGCGATGACCGCACGACCCAGTATCGACCCTGCCGAGTTCTTGCACGAGCACCTGGCCCAGGCCAGCCCGGACCTGATGCGTGAGCTGATGGAGGGGTTCGTCAACACGCTGCTGTCCGCGGAGGCTGACAGTGTCTGCGGCGCCGGCTACGGCTCCCGGGATCCCGAGCGGGTCAATCGGCGCAACGGGTACCGCCACCGTGACCTGGACACCCGGATCGGGACGTTGGATGTGGCGGTACCCAAGCTGCGCGAGGGTTCGTACTTCCCGGACTGGTTGCTGCAGCGGCGCCGGCGGGCCGAGGCGGCACTGACGAGTGTGGTGGCGACCTGCTACCTGCTCGGGGTGTCGACCAGGCGGATGGACAAGCTGGTGCAGTCGCTGGGGATCACGGGCCTGTCCAGGTCGCAGGTGTCGGTGATGGCCAAGGACCTGGATGTGCTGGTCAAGGACTTCCGGGAACGACCCCTGGACGCCGGCCCGTACACGTTCGTGGCCGCGGACGCGCTGACGATGAAGGTCCGCGAAGGCGGACGGGTCGTCAAGATCGCGGTCATGGTCGCCACTGGCGTCAACAACGACGGCTACCGAGAGATCCTCGGCGTCGCGACGTCCACGGCCGAGTCCGGCGCCGGCTGGAACACCTTCTTCAAGGATCTGGTGGCCCGCGGCCTGAACGGGGTCGCGTTGGTCACCTCCGATGCGCACACCGGGCTGGTCGCCGCGGTCGGGGCGAACCTGCCCGGCGCTTCTTGGCAACGGTGCCGCACCCACTACACGGTCAACCTCATGTCGGTGTGCCCCAAGAGCGCGTGGGGTGGGGTGAAAGCGTTGCTGCACAGCGTGTTCGACCAGATCGACGCCGACGCCGTCCACACCCAGTACGACAAGCTGCTGACCCAGGTCGAACACCAGCTGCCCGAGGTCCACGCCCACCTCGACGCCGCCCGCGACGAAGTGCTGGCCTTCACCGCCTTCCCCAAAGCCCTGTGGCGGCAGATCTGGTCCAACAACCCCAACGAGCGCCTGAACCGCGAGATCCGGCGCCGCACCGACGTCGTGGGCATCTTCCCCGACCGCAACTCCGTCATCCGTCTGGTAGGTGCCGTCCTGGCCGAGCAACACGACGAATGGGCCGACGGACGGCGCTACCTCGGCCTGGAGGTACTCGCCAAAGCCCGCCTGACCCTGATCACCACCGCAACCGACAAGGAGACCAACACCGACACCGTCGGCGCGATCAGCGCCTGAGCACCATCAACGACGAATCACCGTCGTACACCACGTCCCAGGACTTGACCGTCGAACTCCGAAGTGCTAGGCGGTGGACGGCAATCGCGTTGGAACGTGTGGCGACTGTTGCTGCTTGGTCAAGCTGGTCTGACTGGGCTCCGCCTGGTTGCCCGCGCGAGGACCTGTGCGCCCGGACTGGTCAGGAGGAACGCCAGCGTTTGTGGCAACGTCTCGCGCCCGTCCCTGCCCTGAGGTGCACTCGTTCGACCACGTCGCTGCCAGAACCCTGGGGGCTGTGGTCGTCTCGGCAGCCGTAACCCTCCCCCTTTTGGAGGGTCAGCACGTCCATGCCGGTGTTGTAAGGCCACGATTTGAGGCTTGGGACGATAGGGGCGGAGTCTGCTACAGCTTGGCTGCCCGGTTCCGACACTCCCTGCATGCCTGCGTCTGAACCGCCCCGGCGTGTCCGGAGACTCCGAACCTTGGGAAGGTTGGAGTCATGCCAGGAGATACGCACAGGCGGTATCCGCCTGAGTTGAAGGAGCGGGCGGTCCGGATGGTCGGGGAGATCCGCGCTGATCACGAGTCGGACTGGGCTGCGATCACCCAGGTCGCCAAGTTGCTCGGGGTCGGCACGCCGGAGACGGTCAGGAAGTGGTGCCGGCGGGCCGAGGTCGATGCCGGGAAGCGTCCCGGTGTCACGTCCGAGGAGGCTGGCGGGGTGAGGCGGTTGAAGCGGGAGAATGCCGAGTTGAAGCGGGCCAACGCGATCCTGCGGAGCGCGTCGGCTTTCTTCGCGGCCGAGCTCGACCGGCCACAGCGTTGATCGTGCGCTACATCGACGAGCACGTCGGTCAGCGCCACGATGATGGTCTGCGTTGGGGTGTCGAGTCGATCTGCGACCAGCTCACGAAGCTGGGCGCCAAGATCGCCCCCGCGACCTACTACGAACACCGGCGCCGCTGGCCCACCACCCGCGAGCGGCGAGATGAGGAGCTCAAGCCCAAGGTCGCGCAGGTCCATGCGGGGAACTACGGCGTTTACGGCGCGCGGAAGGTCTGGCTGACCCTCAACCGCGAACGGGCGGCCGATGCGCCGCCGATCGCACGGTGCACCGTGGAGCGGCTGATGGGCGAGCTCGGCCTGGCGGGGGTGGTGCGCGGGAAGGTCAAGCGGACCACGGTCAGCGACCCGAAGACACCCAAGCCGCTGGATCTGGTCGATCGGAACTTCCAACCGCTGGCACCCGATCGGCTGTGGGTGGCCGACTTCACCTACTGCTCGACATGGTCGGGCTGGTGCTACACGGCGTTCGTCATCGACGCCTATGCGCGGCGGATCCTGGGCTGGTCGGTCGCGACCACGATGACCAGCCAGCTCGTCGTGGATGCCGTCGAACAGGCGATCTGGACCCGCGGCCGCGAGGGCAGTGACCTGGCCGGCCTGATCGCCCACCATGACCACGGAGTCCAGTACCTGTCCGTGGCCTACTCCGAGAAGCTCGACACTGCCGGGATCAAGCCCTCGACCGGGGCCGTGGGCTCGTCCCACGACAACGCCCTGGCCGAGTCGATCATCGGGCTCTACAAGACCGAGCTAGTCAAGAAGCAGCGCCCGTGGAAGGGCTTCGACGACCTCGAGATCGCGACCGCCGAGTGGGTCGACTGGTACAACCACCGCCGACCCCACGAGTACTGCGACGACCTGACACCAGCCGAGGCCGAGCACGCTCACTACGCTCACCACCAGACCCCAGCAACCGCCGGAGTCTCAAACCAGTAAGTCTCCGGACTTGCCGGGGCGGTTCAGACTCCCCATCGGCAACCTTAAGGTCACCGGAAACCTCAAGCCCGCCGCCTGGGGTGAGTGCACCTGCCAGAACGCCATCGACCAGATCAAGCTCAAGGTCAGAGCCACCAACACCCTCAGCAAAGCCCAGACCCTTCGCCTCGGAGGCACTACCACCAGGCCGACCGGCCCGTACCTGATCGCCCTTGTGCCCAAGAGCTACAAGACCCCAGTCGCGCTCCCCGAGAAGTCACTCCGCACCCTGACCTACCCCACCGGCGACAGGTACGCCCCCAGCGCCAACCGCAAAGTCCTGCTCATCCCCGCCAACCCCGACGGCTACGCCATCCCCGTCAGCGGTTCGAGCTACACCTGGGCGACCCACTGGAACCTGACGACCATCAAGGCCCAGGGCAGCTACACGGTCGCCGGACGCCGCGCAGCCGACATTGTGTTCGACGTCCCCTCCAACGTCCCCGCATGGGCTGGCATCGTTTGGCTCACCGACAGCGGCGTCCTGTACGGCGACTTCCACCTCTTCGACGACAAGTACTACAACGGCGACCTCGGCAGCTTCTAAGGGCGTGCACCGCTGGCGTAGGCCCGGCCGGGTCCACGCTGTTTTACACCAGCTGATGCACGCTGTCGTTGCGGGCGGTGCGCTGGTTGCGGGCCTGGAGCCGGTGCCGCAGAGCGCGCTGCGCTCCCGGGTCGCCGTGCACGAGCATGACCTGGGAGGCGGCGGCTTCCGCTGCGAGGGTGACGAGCTCGCCGGCGGAGGCGTGCGCGCCGAGCTGGTACGTCTCGACGCTGGCGTTGACTGCGACCGACGCCGGGTCCATTCCCGGGGACCGGGGCAGGTCGAACGTGCCAGCGCCCGCGGACGCCAAGTCCAGGAGGCGACGGCCGGGTGAGGTGGCCTCCTGGTAGCCAACGACTAGGACGGCGCTGTCCTTGTCGGGAAGGATCGACCGGGCCCAGGACACGGCCGGGCCGGCGTGCAGCATGCCGGAGGTGGCGATGACGACACCGCTGCGTAGGGCGCGGATCTCGTCCCACGTCTCCCCCGGTGCAACGGCTCGGGTCTGCGGGGAGAACACGCGCAGCGGGGTCCCGTCGGGTCCGGGACGTCCGTCGTACACGGCGGACACGTCGCGGGCCAAGCCGTCGATGAGGACGGGAACGTCGGGCAGGTGCTCACCCAGGAGCATCGCGATCTCCTGGGCGCGACCGAGGGCGAAGGACGGGACGAGCACGCGGCCGCCGCGTTCGATGATGGACGCGACGGTGCGCACGAATGTCGGCCACGGACCGGGTGCGCGGCGGGGTGTCCTGGGCCCCGTAGGTCGACTCCATCACCAGCAGGCTGCGCGCCGCGGGCGCGGTCCGGCAGCTCCCACCCGCCGACGGTCAGCTGCCCTGGGCCGGACACGTCTCCGGTGATGACGACGCGCCGCTGCCCGCTGCCGAGGACGACGCCGGCCGCGCCGAGGATGTGCCCGGCCGGGTACAGCTCGAGGTCGAGGTCGCCGACGCGGCGGGTCTGTCCGAAGTCGAGCAGCCGTGTTGCGGCAAGGGTGCGCTGCACTTCAGCGATGCCGTAGGGCGCGACTCCTGCGCCGCCGTTGCGGCGGGCGTCGCGCGCCTTGCTGGCCCATGACCTTGGCCGAGTCGGCCAGCATCGTCTGCATGCAGGGCAGCGGTGCCGTCGGTGGTGAACACGGGCACGTCCGGTTGCGCGGCGACGACAGCGGGCACCCATCCGGCGTGGTCGTTGTGGGCGTGGGTGACGACGACGGCGTCGAGCTTGGCGGCCAGCGCCTCGCTCGATCCGCTTGGGTCCGGACGGCGTTGCGCCGGGGCGTGTTCCTGCGTCGACGAGGATGCGGGTGTCGCCGGCGGTCACCAGGACGGCCGAGCCGGCCACTTCGTCGTAGGCGCCGAGGACGTCGACGTGGATGGCCAGGTCCGTGGTGACGATGTGTTCACGGGGCGGGTTCGCGATCAGGGCCCAGGAGCCGCGGCAGCCAGTCGGTGGCTCGGGACGCTTCGTCGAGTCCGAGGCCGGCGGTTCGGGCCAGCCGCGTCAGGGTCGGCTCGTCGATGGGTGGCGCGTCCTGGGCGCGGCCGGGGTCGACCAGACCGGGTTGGCCGGCTCGGTCGCCGACGTCGGTCAGGTGCCGGCGGCGTGCCGGGGCGCCAGGGGCTTGGCGAGCCGGTCGGCCAGCGTCGGGATCGCCGGGGCAGACTCGCTGCGCGACCGTGCTTGGGCTGCGGCAAGCTGGGCGCGGGACTGGGCCAGAGCCTCCTGGGCTTCGGCGAGCTCGACGCGCAGTGATCGGTTCTCGCCCTTCGAGCGGCCGAGCGCCGGTGTCGTCTCCCGGTCCCGGGCTGCGCGCAGGTCGTCCTCCTTGCGCTTGGCTCGGGTTCGCTCGGCTCGTTCCTCAGCGCTGCGGTCGGTGACGCTCGGGCGCGGCTGCACGTCGGGCGGCCTGGCGCTTTGCGGGCGGCGTCCAGGCGGTTGCGGACGTCGGCGCGCGGCCGCGTGCGCGGTGTCCTGCTCGTTGGACAGGAGAGCGAACGTGGTTCCGGCAGGGTTGAGTGGCGGCCCTGGCCGCGGCGCGCAGGGCGGGCACTGCCACGAGAAGGCGCAGGACGTCTTCGACCTTCCCGCGGTCGGCGCAGACGGCTGTGGGGTCGGCGGCGCCGGGGCGCCGGGATGGCGACCACGGTCGCTGCCGCCCGCAGGCAGCTCTGGTCGGCCGGGGTGAGCCCCGGCAGCGCGACGGTGCTCACGCATCGTTCCTGTCGGTGCGTCGAGCGTGCGCGAGGACCGGCTCCGCGGCGATGGCTCCGGTGGCGGTGACCTGCACCATGCCGAGGTCGATGAGCGCGTCCACGGCCAGGTTGACCGTGTCCTCCAGGGTGCGCCCGCTGCCCGACGGCTTGGTGAGGTCGCCTCGTCGTCCATGCACATCAGCTCGACGACGGCGTCGCGGTCCTCGGGGCCGTCGCTGGTGAACTCGGCGACCTTGTCGAAGCACAGCCCCAGGAACGGGGTACGTGCCGGCAGCGCCGCCTTGACGAGCGCTGCCCGGTGGGCGGTGGCGTGCTCACGGGCCGCGGTCACGATCGCGTCAGCGGTCAGTGCGGGGTTCGCACCGGCTGAGCGCGACAGGGTGTACGCGACGAGCTCGGGCCAGCCTCCGGTGGCGGCGTAGAGCCGGGCGACGGCGTCGTCGTTGTGGAACGGCAACCCTTCCTCGTCGCACAGCAGCCGCAGCCCGGCCAGGTCGATGCGTGCCAGGCTCACACGACGGCTGGCCAATGACCACGCCGAAGCGCTGCTGGCGTCGGCGAGCAGGACTGCGCCGACTGCGGACCCGGTGGCCGCCTTCTCTGCTGCGACGGACAGCTCGAGCAGGATGCCGGGGGCAGTTCCGCGGGCGTCGATGACCACGACGGTGCCCGGGTCGGCGTTCTTGACGGTGTCGGTGACCTCCTCGGCATTCGCGGATGCCAGCGCCTGCACGCTTCGGGCGCGGGTGGTCACGTCCTTGGACTCCAGCGCTGCACGCAGGGCGTCGGCAACGGCCCCGAGGCCGGTGGCCTCGCACCCGGTGACCAGGGTGGCGGAGCCGAGGCCGGCCAGGACGTCGGCGAGCTGCCGCTCGGTCAGCGGGGACCGGCCGGCGTGGGTGCGGCGGCGGTAGGACCCGACGACGGTCGCGTCGGGCACCACGAGACGTTCGGTGGCGGTGACGAGGGTGTCGATGACCTCGTCCTGGGTGCCGAGCAGGCGCAGCACGGTGGGCGTGCGCATCCGGTACGCGTTCCCGTCCCGGGTGAGCAGGCCGAGGTCGACGCACTCGGTGACCAGGGCGCGGAAGTCGTCGGCGCCGCACGAGGCGAAACCCTTCGGGCCACGTGGTGCGGACCTCGTCGGACAGCTCGCGAGCGTCATGCCCGTGACCGGACCCGTGGCTCGTGGGCGGCGTACGCGATCGGTGTAGGCGATGACCAGGTAGCGGTGGTCGAGGTTGAGCGTCAGGACGTACTTGTCGCGGAACGCGCGGCGCAGGTCCGCGTCGTCCCAGACGGTGTCGACGTCTTCGTCGGTGATCAGCGACGGCGGGGTGCCGGCGCGCGACGGGTCGCGACGGTCAGGTGCCGCACGAGCGCCGCCCCGAACAGCTGCAGCAGCGCCGGCATGTTGTTGGCCAGGGCCAGGATGCGGGCGGGGGTGCCGACCGGGTCCTGGTAGCGGAAGCCCGAGCGCTTCGAGCGGTCGGGTGATCAGGTCGTGGGCGTGGCGTGGCGCCAGCGGCCCGACCGTGATCTGGCCCAGGTGCGACAGCGGCTGGTTCGGCAGCGAGTCGAACCGGGCGGTGCGGTGCAGGCCGGCGAACACGAACTTGACCCGGCGGTTCGTCTCGAGCATGAGGCGCCGGCACCGGTCGACGGCCGCGAAGCGGTTCCCGGCGGCGTCGGCGTCCAGGAACGCGTCGGCCTCGTCGAGCAGGATGAGCAGGCCGCGGGTGGCGTCGGCGTCGATCCAGGAACGGATGGCCTGGTGCACCCCTTCGGCGATGTCGGGGCCGTCGTGCGGCATCGGCACCGGTCGACAGATGCCCTTGGCGGACAGGTCGGACCACAGCGCGGGCCACAGGGTGGAGGAGTCGCTCGTCCTGCCCGATCGGGTAGATGTTGCGCAGCAGCGCGATCCGACCCGGACCGCCGGTGGGGAAGCGGCGTTCGGCGGCGCGCAGCAGTGCTGACTTGCCCAGCTGGCGGCCACCGGACACGAACGACGGACCGGTGGGGTCCATGACGTGCTCGAGCTCCTGCCGGCGGCCGTAGAACATCTCTGGCGGCGCGTCGCCGGGGGTGTCCTTGTACGGCGACGCGGCGGTGAACGGCAACGCGATGGACGCGAACGCCTCCAGGGTGCGAGCCGGCTGGGCGGACAGGTACGCCAGCGCTGCGTCGTCCAGGACGGCGACGACGGGCCGGGAGTGACCGCGGGCAGCTTCGGCGAGGTCCCGGCGCTGCTCGCTGCTCAGGGCGCGTCCGAGCCACAGTGCCAGGACGGACCGGTCTGCGGCCTCGTCTCGGACCCACTCGATCATGGTCTGCGGCTGCTGGTCTCCCCAGACCATCAGGACGCGCAGGCTGGTCCCCTCGGGGCTCATTCCGGACCCGAGGGCGGGGGTCAGTGCGCGCCCGGTGGTAGTGACGCCGGTCAGGGTGATCCAGCGTCGCCGGCCACCACCGACGGGTGCGTCGGCGCTCAGCCGGGCGAAGTCCAGGCCGGCCTGGGCGAGGATGTGCTGCAGCGCCCCGTGCTGGATGGTCTTGGCGGTGGCCATCTGGCGCAGTTCGCGCATCGCGCTGACCGCGCGCTTGGCCTCGTCGATTCGGCCGCGGGGCATGTCGCCCAACGCCACTCCGGCGGCCACGACGTGGTCAAGGCCGGAGTCGTCACCGGTGCGGAAGAACCTGTCGAGCTTCTCGCTGGTCTTCAGGTCGGCCGCGAACGCGTCCGGGACCGAAGGGTAGAAGCGCAGCAGGTCCATGTTGCCTTCGGCGTCCTCGTCAGGCAGCGCACCACCGGACGCGGCCTGCTCGAGGTACTCCTCCGCCGAGGCGATGTTCCCGCTGGTAGCGAGGTCGGTGAGTCGCTCGGCGACCGCTGCGACGGCGGTGGACTCAGCGGCACGCTCGTCGATGCGGGCGATGGTCTCCTCGACGCGCTCGGCACGCAGCGTCTCCAGCTCGCGGCCGATCTGCTCGGACAGGCTGATGATGTGGCCGAAGTCGCGGCGGGACTCCTCCGCGAGGTCATCGACGCGGGTCGCCAGGGCCGACCAGTCCTCTTCGGTCAGGCCGCCAGACATCCGCTGGGTGTCCAGGCGGCGGCGCAGCGCGCCAGGGAGTCCGCGCGACGCCCGAGGCGGTCGTTGACGGCGATGCCGCGGGTCGCGCTCAAGCCCTTGGGCCAGGGTCGGGTTGCCCGGCGGACCAGGGCGAGAGCAGCTGGGACTGGTCGTGGTGGCCGGCGGCCTTGAGCCGGGCGTACACGTCCTGCGGGTCGGGCTCATCAGCCACGGCGAGGTCGATGAGCTCGGGCAGGTGCTGCGCGATGTCGGCGCGTCTGCGGACTTTCAGCGCAGCCGGGCAGGTCATCGGCGGCCAAGGCGAGCAGCTCGCCGTGGATGACGAGGTCCGGGGTGGGCTCCTCACCGCTGGGCGCCTTGCCGTCGCACGCTTCGAACGCGGCGGTCAGCAGGTCGCTGACGGCGTCGACGGTGGCCGCGGTCAGGAGGTCGTTGGTGTCCTCTTCGGCGAGCTCGGCCAGGGCCTGCTCGCGGACGTGGCGCGACGCGGGAGCGGACGGTGGCCAGGGCCGCGGTCTGCCAGCCTCCGGTGCGACGTGCTCGGTGGTGGCTTCCATCCGGGTGACGGCATCGCACCAGGCGTCGAGGGAGTCCAGGATGCTTCTCCCACCGGGCGATGAGGTCGCGCATGACGGGCTCGTAGATCTTGTTGCTGCGGTTGGCGCGCTTGTGCGCGGCCTTCGCGCGCGTTCGCCGTCGTCCGCGCAGGTCAAGGACTGCTTGCGGACGTGGGGACGTCGTCGACACGGTGCTGTTGGCGCGTCAGGACGGCAGGACCCCAGGACACCAGTGGAGACTGATCCACTCCTGGTAGATGGCGTTGGCCGGCTGGTAGGACAGGACGCGACGGTTGCTCGTGGCGAGGATGTCCTCCAGGGCGGCGACGGCGTCGTCGAGGGCGCTCTCGGCGACGGCGACGTTGCCGATGGCGGCGGTCGTCTCGGGCAGGACGACGACGCCGGTGCGGGATGCGTCGATGAGCGCCTCTCCGACGGTGGACAGGCCCTTGCGGTCGGCGATGCACGGGGCGAGCTCGGTCAGGACGCGGGCGGGGCCGGCGTTGGGCGCGAGGAGCGCGATGCGTGCTGCTGCGGCCCACGCGAGGAGCTGGGCCGGGCGGTCGTCGCCGAGGTCTTCTCGTCGCAGGTGCGCTGCTTCGTCGGAGAACGCGGCGGCGAGGTGGCCGCCAGGGTTGCGCAGCTGCTGGCCGAATGCGGCCAACCGGCGGGCGCGCACGGACGCTTCGGGCGCGTCCGCGGCCAGCGCGAGGTCTGCTGCCAGGCCGAGACGAAGGTCTGCGGTGGCGGCGGCGACTGCTTCGACGACGTCGACACGGTCCCAGGCCCGCTCGGGTGCTGGCACCTCCGGCGCGGCGGCGGTGTCGGTGCGTGCCGGGAGCGGCGCGGCTGCGGCGGCTGCGGGCTGCTCGACCTTGGACGGCGCCTTGGGGTTGAGGGCGGGGGCGGCGCCGGCGTCGAGGAGCTCGTCGAGGGCGGACAGGTCGTCGAGGGCGTCGTCAAGGTCGGACAAGTCGTCAAGGCCAGAGTCGTCGTCGGTGGGCGGTACCGGGTCGGACTCGCTGGCGGCGCTGTCCGGCCCGTTGGGGTTGTCGCCGGTGGGGTCGTCTCCCCCGCTGTCAGGTCCGAGGTCCTCGTCGTCCGTCCCGTCGGGGCCCTGGCTGGCGTCGTCGGGGCCTTGGCTGGCGTCGTCGGGGCCCTGGCTGGCGTCGTCGGGGCCCTGGCTGGCGTCGTCGGGGCCCTGGCTGGCGTCGTCGGCCTGGTCCGTGGCCAGCGGGCCGTTGCCCTCGGCAGCGGCCCCGGCCTTGTCCGGCGTCGCCTCATCGGTGCGCGGCGCATCGTCAACGTCGTCGTCCACCTCGGCGGTGGCAGCAGCGTCGTCGTCCACCTCGGCGGTGGCAGCAGCGTCGTCGTCCACCTCGGCGGTGGCAGCAGCGTCGTCGTCGTTGGCGGGCTCGCCCTCGTCTGACCGGGGCACCCGCGCGGTGTCCACGGCCTCGTCGGCGACGGCAACGCTCTCCTCGACCCCCACCGGCACCTGCTCGGCCGGCGGCATCGTGACGAACCCGTACGACGCGGCCGACAGCAGCCCGGGGTCGCTGGCCCACGCAGCGCGCGCCGCGCCCTCGCTGCTGAGCATGTCGTCGAACGCGACCGCTTCGCCTGCCGTACGGCGCTGGGACAGGTCCAAGAAGTGGTGCAGCGCGCGAAGGTCGTCCACGCTGCGGTCTGCGTCCTCGCCGGACAGGTGCGCGCTCGCCACTGCCGATACGTCCGCGAGGTCCTTGGCCACACCCTCGGGCCCGGTCACGCCGACCATCTGAGCCAGCCACACCCGGTCAGCTGCTGCACGCTGCGCCTCAAGCCGGCTCGCAGCCGCAGCTTCCACACGCGCCTCAAGGTTGGCGCGGGCACCGACACGGGGAAGGTTGGCCACCATCAGTACGGCGACCCGGTCCGCCATAGTGGACAGCTCCTCGAACGGCATGTCGCCGGCGTTCACCGCGGCCGCGACCTCGTTCGTGACCTCGGCCAGCTGGTCGAACACGGCGAGCAGGTCGTCGTCCTCGGTGCTGCCCTCCCCCGCAGCGTTGCGCAACCCGACGGCGCTAAGCAGACCGCTGATGTCGCCGGCCTCCAGCGCGGCCGTGGCCTCAGCGGACACCGGCTCGTCAGCCAACGACGTCCCGGGTCCGACGTCGCTGTCGGAGTCTTCGTCGGCGAGGTCGGACTCGCGCAGGACCTCGTACAGGTCAGCCAGGTCACGCACGGGCAGCTCGGGCAGCTCGGTCCCCTTCGCCTCCAGCGCCATCCACGCGTCGCGGGCGCTCTGGTCGGTGATCGCCAAGATCGCCAGCGCGACGGTGGCCGTCGGCAGGTCTTCGACGATTGCCGCCAGCAGCGCCAGAGGCGTGAACTTGTCGTTCGCCATGTGCAGGTCGTCGAACAGCTCGACGACGGCCTCGATGTCAGTGCGGGCACAGTCGAGGGCGGCTTCGGGCGTCTCGCGCGACAGCATGTCGGCCCAGCTGCGGGGGCTGAGCTCGCCGACGAGGGCGTGCATCATCGGCATGTCGAGCACGCCGTACTCGAACGCACTGTCGCTGATCTTGCGCGAGCGCAGCTTCGCCAGGACCTGGGCTGCGGCAGCCTTGGACAGCGAGCGTGGGGAGTGCATGCCGATGGTGCCCAGGATGACCGACTGGAACGGGGTCGCGACCGTGGTGAGCAGGCTGTACAGGTCGTCTGCGGTGATGGTTCGCAGGTGAGCGCGTGCTGCGGCGTCGACGTCGTACACGGCCCGGATGGCGGCTCCGCCTGCGAACGGGTCATGCATCGAGGGGTCCCGCTTCATGAACCCCTGGGGGCCGTGGTCGTGGTCGTGCTGGTGGCTGTGCCCTGAGCGCCGGCCTCGGCGTGCCTTGCGATTTCCTGACATGAGTCTTGCCCCTACCTGACGTGGTGCTTTCCCCGGAACGGAGGCAGGCTAACGGTCAGGGGCGACATCCGGGCCGGTAGACCACAAAAGGGTGCACATCGCCGCTTCTTTGGATGGTTGCGGTCCGCGGCCTCCCGTTGCATTGGCGATGTCATATCTCTCCGCCGGGCTCGACAGATCTCCTTCGCCATCCCGCAGCCAGTCCCGGGAGCGCTGACCCCATCCGCCCTGCAGCGCACAAGACATATGGCGCCCCTATGCTTTGTGCGCGTGCAGGGGCAGAAGGCGGTAGATGAGGGATCGCGCTCGTCTAATGCGTAGAGCAACCCACCGTCGCCCCGGCAGAGCCCAGGCCCTCGAATCGGTTGATGGAGCTCGAGCCAGCGCCAAGGCCACCGTGGCGGGACCCTTGGCGCTGATATTGGACTCGATGTTCTGGGCCGGGTGATGGGCCGCGGCCAGGCCGCGGTCAGGCCGCGGTCATCGACGAGGCGAATGACGTGACGGACGTCGTCGTTCCGGAGTCCGTCGTGGTCGGCCTCGAGCGCCCCTTTGCCTGGTCGGCGGTACAACCCACGCTGATCACTGCCGTTGTTGCGCTCAGCACAACCATCCACCCGGAACTGCGCACACAAGGGGTGGACCCTGTCGTGCTTCTCGCACTCCCGGGCAAACGTCGTCGCCCCTCGCGGAATATGACCATAGTGCTGACGGTCGTGGAAGTGCCGTCTGACGTCGGAGCACAAGAGCACGTTCCCTCCCGCGGATGGGAGGGGACGTTCGCAAGCCTTTCGGAGGCCACGGTGAGCGACCGCCCGCACCAAATGCGAGCGAGTCGTCGCAGGCCACTATGTCCGTTTGGTGGAGTTACTCGACCGGGGCAAGCCCCTACATTCGAAGCCGTGCTGCCCTTGCTCGTGTTGGTTGCGGCGCCTCTGCCGAAGCAGTCGGTTCACCAGCGTGGGGTTGTGCGCCAGAGCAGCTTGGGACTCCAGCATCGCGTTCAGCTGCTGGTAGTAGTTCGTGGCGCCCAGCCCAAACACCTCGGCGATGGCCTGCTCCTTCGCGCCGGCAACCCTGAACGTGCGCGTCTCGAAGTCCAAGATGTCCCGCTGTAGGGGTGTGAGGTCGTCCACGCCACTGGACCGTGACCGTGTCAGCAGGCTCAGCAGCAGACGTAAACCGCAGGTCAGGCCAGCAGCGGGGACTCCACAACGGTCACCTGACGCTCCAGGTACTCCCGGTCAGCTGCCAGCTCTCCCGGCTGTACACCAGCCATCACCTCGCCGATGTAGGTCTCCCTGGCGCCAGTAGCGCCCTCACTGCTCGCGTGCACGCTGAGCAGGTGCCCGTCGAAAAGAAGCCACACACGCCCTACCTGGTCCATGCCGGCCAGTGCCGTCGACAGCACCGACAGTCACTGCGGGCCGCCTCCGAGCCGCTCAGAGCTCGTCCTCCCGGAATGAGCCGGCTATCCCTACGAGACCGAGACGTAGGGAAAGCCGGCTCATGCAATCTTGCTACGACTCGTAGCAACGGTGCGCAGGGTCGGAATTGTGGCCACAACCTCTGGTCACAATCCCGCCGCGATGACGCCGTCGAACGGCGGTCCTTCGCGGTCGACGCGAAGCTCGTGCAGCACCGCCGCCATGTCGGGGGCGATGCGGCGGTTGTACGACAGCCTCGCTGACATACTCGACCTCCACGATGCGGCGAGGGGGACGGCATGGGGCAAGGTTCACGCTGGGAGCGCTGGGCACACCAGCCGTACCGCACCGTCGCCATGGCCCTGGTCTGCGTCGCCATTGGCTTGCGGTACGTGCCCGGGCTCAGCCCCACCGCGCATCGGGCGGCAACCGTGTGCGCCTTCCCGCTCCTCATCATCGGAGCGGTGCTCCTGCTGGGGCCGATGCTGCACCGGGCACGCCGACGTCAAGACGACGAGATTCGCCGCAACCCGACCGGCAAGACCGTCCCGCTGGACGACCGCCTCGCCGAAGTTGACCACCCGCGGGCACGCTGGGTCCTCTCCTTGGCGTTGGCTGTGGCGTTCGCTCTCGCCACGGTCTGGGCCACCACCCAGGCCGTCAGCGCCGGCGGCGGCCCCTTCGTTGGTTTCGCCATCTACCTGTTCGTCCCCGTCCCCTTCTTCGCCTGGCTTACCTTGCGAACTCGCACCCTGCTGCGTCGACCTTCCTGACCGGGTAGGGCTGTGCATCACATCGGACCGTGCTGGTCAGGACTCAGGGTCTGGGGACGACCACTCGCGTCGCGGCCACAGACAGTGCGAATGTTCCTACGAGTCGTAGGAAGGTTGCCTGACCGTTCCCGCGGAGCACCAGCGCGACAGCGCGCGTGAGGAGTTCGCCCCTGTAGCTGACCGCGTGGCGCGACCGATCCGTCGACATGCCGGGTCTGTGGTTGCCCGCATCCGGCAACGGCCGCCAGCACAACGTGGTCCTACCGTTCAGAGACCCTGGAAGCGGGCGCCACCCCAGCGTTCAGCGTTCGAAGCCGGGCCAGGCTCATGATGGCTTGGCCATTGCTCTGGATGGGTCCGGCGACTGTGAGAGCCAGGTGCAGCGGCCCGTTGTACACGACTTCGTGAGGGACCCCCACCTCTCGGGAGAGACGCAGGACAACCAAGCGCTCCGCGTGCTCGTGCGACGTTGCCCGGACTGCTACGCCCCGGCCGCCGTACGTCGCCTTGACCTCCACCTTGCGACCATCGCCCGCGATGGCGTCATGGCCTGCCGAGGAAGCCGTGACGAGCGTCAGGTCGAACAGCGCCTCAGCGGCAGCCTCCCCGATGGACCCGACAAGGTGACCATCCAGAGGAAAGCGCCGCCCGGGGTGCATCGACTCCAGCTCTGCCACGACCTGATGCAGCTGCTCCACGAGTTCAGCCGTCCGGGCACTTCGCTGCGTGTGGTCCGACATAGGCGCCATCCTCCACTACCCGGTCGCACCACCCGGTGCCATCCATCGCAGTCGTTGGTCTCGAAACCGTCGTCGCTGCGGTGGCCCGCCCACGGCCTGGGCGCCTTCAGTTTCGCCCTGGGTGGCCCACGGCGGCCTCGAGTCGGGCTCTGGCGGCGGTATCGAGGTGCGGTCCGACCTGCCGCAGGAACAGCTGTTGGAGGTGTTCGACCCGGCGATCGTCCAGCCCCCAGGAGTTCGCCGTCTTGTGCAGGTCGGCGCGTTCGACGTCGTCGAGCTCAAGGTCGGCCAGCGCCCGGGCAAGCAGGTCCAGGTATGCACCGGCGCCCTCGTCGGCTGGCCCCGTCAGAGCGGCTCTCGCGGCGAGGACCGGAAGGCCCCGGCGCTCGGGCCTGGTCAGGTCCGCAACACGAGCCTTGACCAGTGGGTCACTGGTTGCCGGTGCTGACGTCAGGAGCATCGAGCTCTCCGCCAAGGTTTCGAATGCATTAACGCCGAGCTTCTGCGCGAGCCGCAGATAGTGCCCCAGCAGGGCCGCGGTCGCCGAAGCGTCCCCCAAGGCGGAGTGAGCGCCGTCCAAGGAGATGCCGGCGTCGGCGCAGCAGTCGACGAGCCGCCTGGCATCGGTGAAGTGACCGGCCAGCTCCATGGTGCACAGGGTGGGCCACAGCGGCGGTTGCTGACCGGCCCGCAGGAACTCGGACGACAGGAAGCCGAGGTCGAACAGTGCGTTGTGTGCGACGACGACGGTGCCGGACAGCTTCTGCGCCAGGAACGGCGCCAGGTCGGTGAACCTGGGTGCGCCAGCCAGCTGCTCGCCCGTGATGCCGTGGATGTGGACAGGACCGGGGTCGCGGTCTGGGTTGACCAGCGTGTGCCAGCTGTCGGTGACCACGCCACCGGGGTCAACGTGGACGACGGCAACTTCAACGATGCGGTCCGCCCGGTGTGCTGCGAACCCGGTCGTCTCGAGGTCGATGACGCTGAAGGGGGTACGCCCCAGAACCGGCAGCCCCTGCGCAGCGTCTACGGGCCTGGGCGCCTCGACCGTCCACGTTGAAGCGTTGGTGGGCTGCCCGGGCGGGACCTCAGCGGCGATGTCTGCCAGGGCTTCCCACGCGCCGGGCACGTCGAGATGGCTGGCGGCGTACCCGCGCGCCGCCAGCGCCGGGCTGAGGAACTCGTCGTACTTCTCGACGGCGGCGTTCTTCACGGTGGCCGCCAGGACCTCAGCGTCCGGTGGAGTGCTCGCGGCGATGTCCTTGACCAGGTCGTGCAGGTCCGTCGCGGTCACACCCGACACTGACAAGGACACCCCTTCCTGCCCCACCCGTAGACCTTCGGCGGCCAGGACGACAGCAAGGGTGTTCATGATCTTGTCGCCACGCCAGGCAAAGAGCCTGCTGTCGTTGCCGTCGTGCTGGACCGAGTGCGCGTGAAGCCCCATCTGGTGGAACGTCACCCGGCCCTGCTCGAGCAACGCCATGGCAGTCGCGTCGAGGTATCGCGGAACATCGGGGCTGCGGTACACCTCGCGCATGCGTCGCCGCACGGTGTCGTCGATGTGGCCGCTGCCGCCGGTGAACATCGGAGCGCGCCCTCCGGATGCGGCGGTCAGCTGGATGACCTTGCCGCGCGTGTCGACGGACACGACCTGCCACCGCCGGCCGCCGAAGATGATGAACGTGCCTGGCATCAAGGGGTGTTCGACAGGCAAGCTCCCCAGAGTGCGGCCATCGGCGACGAGGCGGTACTCCTCGCTGGAGGTGAATGCGCTGTAGAACGAGTAGTGGTTCACGAGCCGCTCGCCAATGCGTCCGTGCAGCAGCAGCCCGGAGGCGTCCTGCTCGATGAGCTCGGCTGCGCCGAGGTCGCGCAGCAGGGCCGACGAACGTGGCCTGGTCGACCCGGTGGAACGGGCCTCGGGCGCACAGGGCGTCGAACAGTGCACTGGCGTGCGCTCCGCCGCGCTGGGCGATGACGGACAGCACCTGCTGGGTCAGGGTGGACAGGTGCAGCGCGCTGGTCGACGGCGGCTCGTACCAGCGTTCCAGCAGCAGGTCGACCATGGCGACGGTCTGGACCAGGTGAGCGCGGATGAGGTCTGGGGCGCTGGTCGTTGGGGTGGCTTCGGGCTCAGTGACGTACATCCGCAGCGCGGCCGGTTTCCCGCGCCGGCCGGCGCGCCCGACGCGTTGGCGCAGCGCAGACACGCTGAACGGTGCGCCGACCTGGGCGATGGAGTCGGCTGAGCCGATGTCGATGCCCATTTCCAAGGTGGACGTGCAAACCGCCGTCGTCGGCGTTGCGGGGTCCTTCAGCCTCGCTTCGACGTGTTCGCGATGGTCCTTGGACAGGTTGCCGTGGTGGGCGTGGAACTCGTTGGGAGCGCGAAGCTCTTCACTGGCCCTGGTCAGCAGGTCCGTGTACGTCTCGACTGCTCCGCGGCTGTTCGCGAAGACGAGGTTGTCCCGTCCGCGCAGCACGTCGAACAGGTGCGCTGTGATGTCCTGCTCGACACGTGGACGGCGCTTCCGTTCGTGTGCCTCGCGGGTCGACGTCGACGTAGCCACGTACCTGCAACAGCAGCTCGCCGCGTTCTGCCGCGTCGTCGGTGACGATGACCACCTGCTCGCCGCGGCCGGGGCGCAGGAAGTTCGCCGCGCCTGCCATGTCGCCCAGGGTCGCGGACAGGGCAACTCTCGGGACAGGGCGGCGGATGACGAGCTCGGTCCGATGCAGCAGCGACTGGAGCTGGGCTCCGCGTTCGGTACCGATGAAGGCGTGGAGCTCGTCGATGACGACGTACCGCAGACCGCCAAGGATGCGGGCGGCGTCGCTGCCGTGGTTGACGAACAGTGACTCCAGCGACTCCGGCGTGATGAGCAGGATGCCGTCCGGGGTCTTGCGCAGCCGTTGCTTGTGGGAAGCGGCGACGTCGCCGTGCCACCGGTGCACAGGGATGTCTGCGCCCTCGCACAGGGACTCCAGCCGGGTTGCTTGGTCGTTGATGAGCGCTTTCAGCGGGCCGACGTACAACGCCTTGACGCCACCAGCGGAGGCATCGCCGGTCGCGTCGGCGAGGGCGGAGACGATGGGTAGCCACGCCGCTTCGGTCTTCCCGCTGGCGGTGGCGGCCGCGACGATGACGTCCCGGTCGCCTGGTCCGATGAGGTTGGCGGCGTTCTCCTGGATGGGGCGCAGAGCCGGCCATCCCTGGTCCCACACCCACCGTTGCACCGCCGGGTGGAACCGCCCGAACGCGTCCGAGCGCGGTGCCGGCAACGAGGCCCCGACGCCAGCCACAGAGTTGGTCACAGGGTCGTTCACGGGTCGACCACCGGGCTGGTCGTCAAAGGCGGAAGCTGGAGAGCTCGTCACCGCTGGCAGCCTCCGACTGGACCTGCTGCCCCCCGCCGGTGTTGATGGTGACCGTGGCCCCGTCGGCGGCGTCGCGGGACTCGGAACTGGAAGCGGCTGAAGGGGGCGGGTCACCCTCGTCGTCCAGCGCTTCGAGGTCTGGGTCGGTGTCAGTAGCGATGGTGCTGGACGCGACCAGGTCGTCCCAGGACAGGTGCGGGTTCTGCTCGAGGACGGCGAGCAGGTCCAGGAAGGCCTTGATGGTGTTGCGCGGGGTGCGGAAGTAGGCGTCGCCGATGCGGGTGCGGCAGTGCTCCATGAACGCGTCGAAGCGCCTCGTCCGGGACCAGGTACTGGCGCCGGGTCGCCGCCGGCGTAGACGTGCCGCAGCTTGGCCAGCAGCACGTAGAAGTCCTCCGGGCGTCAGGTTCGCCAGCCGCAGCACCGGGCCGGAGTAGTCGACCGAGCCCGGTCGCGGCGAACGTGTTCTCCGCCAGCCGCGACTGCAGCGCCGCGTAGGAGTACAGGCCGCGGCGGGTGTCGATCAGGAAGTCCGGGGTGCCGCCGAACACGAACCCGAGACCTTGCAGCGGTGCCCTTGGAGGCTGTCGTTGAGGATGCGCAGGATCTGCTCGTAGTTCGCGTTGCGCGCCTGCGTGTTCGCGAGCTTGTACAGGTTGACCATCTCGTCGAGGCACACGAGCAGCCCGTCGAACCCGGCGAGGCGCACGAACCGGGCCAGCAGCTTGAGCTGGTCGTAGAAGTTGGCGTCGTCGATGATGGTGCGCACGCCCGAGCGCGGCCCGGGCGTCGGTCCGGGTCGCGAACTCGCCGCGCAGCCAGCGGACGGCGTCGGTCTTGAGCTGCTCGTCGCCGGTGTCGTGGCCCCGCCAGTACTTCGCCGACGACCTCGGCGAAGTCGTACCCGCCGGTGAGCTCGGTCAGGGACGCCAGCCGGGTGGCGGATGACGACCTCCGGCGTCTGACCCGTCGCCTTGGCTTCGGCCAGGGCCTGGGTGACGAAGCGTTCGACGACGCTGGCCATGGCGCCGCCGTCAGGCTTGGCGCGGGTGGCCATGTTGCGCATCAGCTCGGCGTACAGGCTGCGGGCCTGTCCGCCGGTGGCGTGCAGCCGCCGGTCAGGGGACAGGTCGGCGTGCACGGTGACGAGCTTGCGCTGCAGCGCGATGGAGCGGACCAGGTGCAGGAAGAACGTCTTCCCGGACCCGTACTCGCCGATGACGAACCGGCTGCCGGACCCGCCGTCGGCGATGCGGTCGATGTCGGCGAGCAGGGCGCGTGACCTCGGCGGCGCGGCCGACCTGGATGTGGTGCTGTCCGGTGCGGGGCACGACGCCGGCGCGCAAGCGACTGGAGGATGGCGTCGCGTTCGCGGGGACGGATGCGTTCGGTGTCGGCACCAGTGGGGGTGGTCATGCGAGGAGTCCTTCCAGACCTTCAGGGTTGATGTCGAGGTCGTCGTCGCCTTCGAGGACGGGTTCGCCGGTGGCGTCGATGGCGGCCTCGTTGAGCATGTCGATGGCGCCGTCGGGCATCACCGCGTACTTCGCCGCGAGGTCGTCAAACTCCGCACGGGACCAGGTGCTGCGACTGCTGAGCTCTCGAAGTAGGTCAGACGTGGCGGCGTCGAGCCCAGCGATGACGTCCCCTGACGCAGGGGCCGCCTGAGCGGGGGGTGGCGCAGTCCCCGCCCCGGTGAGGTTCGCGGAGGCTGCCGGGGCGGTCTGTGCAGGCGCCTCGGGTTCGTCGTCCCCGGTGAACAGGGTGCGCAGCAGCGCTGACACCTCAGCCGTCTGCTCAAGCTTCGCGGCGAGAACGTCCTCATCCAGCACCAGACCAGTGGTCAGGGGCTCGAGCCCCCGGTGCCGCCCCGGGGCCGGCACCGCGAACCCCGCAGCCTCCGGAACTGCCTCACGAACCCGGACCGGACCGGTCGCGGGTCGGAGCGGCTCGGTCATCGACACATGCAACCGGCTGGTGACGGAGGCTGGGTCCAGCCCGAGGAGTGTGTAGATCTTGCTCAGTGACGTCACCTCCTGCGGAGAGATGACTCCGTCGGCAGCTGCAACCGTGACCAGAAGCTGACCGATGCCTTCGCGTTGCGCCATCGTCAGAGCGTCGAGGCGCTTCTTGAGCCCGCTCGTCTTGAGGTCGCTCTTGAGCAGCCACGTCAGATGCGCGGCCAGGCGGGTGCGCTCACCTTCGGTCAGGTGCAGTGCGGCGTTGAGGTGCTCGACGAGGTGGGTCTGCTCCTGCGGGCTGACGACACCATCAGCGGCCGACACGACAGCCGCCAGGTGCAGCAGTGTCGTGGCTGCGGCGTACATCGGTGTCGCCGACGCCGGGCTGGCCGGTCCTGTGCGGAACAGGACAACAGGCCCCGCCGTGATGGGGGCACCGCCGAGCCGGACGTCCGGTTCCACACCGACTCCGAACTGGGACAGCAGCGCCGCCAGCGCCGTCGTCTCACCCTTGGCCATCTTCTCCGGGTTCGTCACCGGCCAGCGGGCCAACAGCTGCGAGCCGTCGATGACGGCCTGCCCCTGCCCGGACAGGACCTGCTCGACCCAGGAGCGGAACTCGGACACCGCGCTGCCGGGTGCGGGCAGGTCATCGGGAAGGAGGGCTGCTCCGGCGAGAGCTTGCTTCGGTGTGGGGTTCGGGTTGCGACCCAACCAGCGGCTGTACGGATCGAGCTCGTCGGTGACCTTGTCGAACAGGTCACGCAGCGCCCGACCGGCGCCGGGACTTTCAAGGACGTCCGGGATGGCCGTCATCTCGAGCTCAGCGGCACCGATGCCGGCGCTGGCGGTGTAGTAGCTCACCGTCACCGGTCGCTTGCTCGAGCGGACCTTCACGCCGGCCTTGTGCTTCTGCTCGTACCGCAGCTTGAACAGGGTGGCGAACTCGTCCGTGCACCGGGTCGCAGGCGTTCGCGGGTAGATCTCGGGGTGGTACCAAGCCCACGCCAGAGCCCAGCGCGCCGGGATGGGCAGACCGTCGGCGGTGAGGTCTCCGAGGGCAACGCGCAGGGTCATGGGAATGGGCCAGGTCTGCCGGACCAAAGGCGGTGGTGTCGCGTTCACCGCGTCGCCGCTCGTTGCTTCGAGCAGGTCCAGTACCGGCAGGAACTGGTTCGCGTACCCGCTGAAGGAGTAGTTGTCCCCGTAGATGGCCAGCAGGCGCTGCACCTCGGCGCGAATGGACGCGACTTCACCGGACAGGGACTTGTCCGCCGCGATGTCGATGAGTGCTCGACGCTCCAGGCCGTAGAAGTACAGGAAGACGTAACCGAGCGGGGCGCGGGGGTCGCTGCGACCGCTGGCCAGCCAGTCCAGGTACGCGGCCCGCGCTCCGGCGCTCAGCTTCGCGTACGACGGCCAGTAGTCCAGAGAACTGCCGTTCCTGTCCGGCCGGCGCGCGTCCACCCTCAGTGACGGGTCGACCAGCGAAGGTTCAGGGCTGACCTTCGGCGAGCCCAGACCTCTACCGACGTACACCATGCCTGGCAGCGTGAACCCGTTCACGGTCACCGGGACCCCATCTGGGTACCAGGCAGCCGTGCGGGACAGATGGTGTGCGCCGCCGCCTCCCACGTGAGGTTCCGTCACGTTAGGACGGGGCGCGGCCACGGGCGCCGACCGGGTCTCAGGCGGCTGTGGGGCTTGATGCGGCCGGGAGGGCGGCATCGCGGTTGGCGTCTTCTGTGCCGGGATGTTCGGCCAGGGCGGGACATCGGCAGGCGCGGGAGGTGCCTGTTTGCGCCCAAAAAGCTTGTCCAGAAATCCCACGTGAAGCCCCCATCGGCGTGCCAGAGCCGCCTTCGCGACTGCGACCGCACGCTACCTGAGCGTTCGGACAAACGGAGCCGAATCGGGCGAGCGCACGAACGGCCGGCCTCGTGCGGCGCACCGCGCTACGCAGCCACGTCGAGGCGACCCAGCCACACTCGAACGCAGTGCCTTGTACTGCTCACGCGGTTGCTCCCTAGACCCGACATGGAGGCGCTCGCCCTCCTTCACGACGTTGCCCCAACGTCCGGGCCCAGTGCACGACCAGCGCTGACCGGCACAGTGCGATGGCGTGAATCTAGGCCACGCTGTCCGACCCTCGCGCTATGTTCGCCTTGGCGCCACGGGGGCATGTGCGCCGGAGGGGAGAACGTGATGCCGGACACCGCAAACGCGGCAGACAACCCGAGCCGTGATGACGCCGAGGCGCTGCTCATCGGCGTCGACGACTCACGTCGTGTCATGGCCTACCTGCTCGCAGCCGAGTCCGACGACTACATCGCCGTCATGGAGGTGCTCGAGTCCTCCGTCACCGACCTGAGCCCCGCCGAAGTGGCCCGCGCCCTGCACCAGGCCGGAACACCACTGGACGGGCACGTTGTCGACGCACGGCTGGAGAAGCTGCGGCACTGGGGTGCCGCGACCGCACGACACGACACCTCCACCATCCAGCGCTACACCGACCTGCTGACCCGCAACTGGCGATACACCGCCACCCAGACCGGCCGCCAAGTGCACCGGTTCTACCGCAGCGTGCTCTCCGGCGTACCCACCATGCGCGAGATTCCACTTCCATCACTGCGCCGAGTGGTCGAGTCCCTCGAGGAGCTGGCCCAGCTCCTGGACGCCGCCGAGGCCAACGGACGGACGGCGGATCCGTCCGAGTCCGCGGAACTGATCGGGCGCCTGTTCACCAGCCACGACGACCTCGACGCCGCCCTCGTGGGCGCCGAGGACACCCTCGCCGACCTCGCCGACCGGTTCGACCTAGACGACGCCCGCACCGCCGACCTCAAGCGGATGCTGGTGGACTACGCCACCCACGTCGCCGCCGAGCTAGAGCACGGTTCTGTGAGAGCCCACCGCGCTCTGACCGCGCTGGCGCCTCACACCGATGCCCTGGTCCAAGCAGCCATTTCCAGCTCCGAAGCACGGGTCCTGATCGAACGGGGCGCCCTGACTGCCTCCCGCGGCGGTCGCGCCGAGGACTGGGCCGGGTTGACCGCATGGTTCGACCCTGCCGACGGTCGCGCCGCTCGCTTCGCGCTGCGACTGGTCCGGGCGCTGCCTGGCATGCACGCGAACCTGCGGCGCCTGCACTCCTCGGCGAGTACGGCCACCACTCGTTCCCGCGCGCTGACGTTCGCCAAAGCATGCAGCGATGAGTCTGTTGGTACCGCGATCTGGATGGCAGCCTTGGGCGACCACCCGTGGCGCAAGATCACCGGCACCGCCGAAGACGAGGAGCTGGTGCGCGGCGCCACAACGTGGCGCGACGGACCCGGTGTCGACTTGCCCGAGATGCTGCGCGCGACCGGTCGGGTGGGGGCTCGGGGCCGTGCAGCCGCCGGCCGCGACGACACGCAGGCACGCGAACGCGTCGCGGCCCGGCGAGCCGAGCATGATGCCCGCCACCGCGAAGCTCTCACCGAGGTCCTCAAGACTGAGCCTGGTGCGTTGCTCACTGACGCCGCCGCCCGGGTGGCACTGGCGGCACTGAACGCCGCCGCCCGAGCCGCGCGCCGGCCAGCGGGCCCTGGGTTTGCGTTTGCGGCCCGCACCGCCCAACGCGATGGCCTGGCCTGCACCCTGCTGTATGTCGGCGCCGCCGCTGGGGCTGTGCGCGCGCCGTCCTGGCGGGTCCTGACCCCCGGTCGCGTCGCCGTGTTCCACCTCCCCGGGCGCGCACCCCGCGTCCCCGCGGGGCTGAGCATCAGCGACGAACCGCTCACGGCTGCAAGGGCAGTTGTTGTTCTGGAAGAGGGCGCCGCATGACCTCCGACACCACGACCCAGTCAGCAACCCCCAGCGCGATATCGGCTCGCCGCGCCTGGACGCCGGAAGCCGACGACGAGGTCGCCGCCCTGCTGCGCCTGCTGCTGGTCCGCCCCTGGCTGGTGGCCGGCCGCGACGACACCGCGATCGCCGCGGTGCGCCGCAACACCCGCCAGCTGAAGGACGTCTTCGGCCGTCTCGGCTGGGTACTGGTGACCGACCGGGACCTGGTCCGGCTGCGCAAATCCCCACCGCCGCGTCGGGAAGTGTGGTCGCAGCACGGCCCCAGCCCGCTGACATGCTCGTGGTTCTTCCTCCTGGTGGCGGCCGCCGAAGCGATGCCCCCACGGGTCGGCCTCGCGCAGTTGGTGACCGCCGCCCGCGCCGCCGCGGCCGAGGGCGGGCTACCCACCACCGGTCAGATCGACGAGCGCCGCGCCGTCGTCGCCGCACTGCGCCTGCTGGACGAGCGCGGGGTAGTGGTCCGCCTGGACGGCGACATCGACGGGTTCGTCACCGACGAGAACGCCCCCGTGCTGCTGGCCGTGCACCACACCCGACTGGCACACGTCATCGCCAACGCCGGCGTCGGCGACCCGCACACCGACCCTGACGGGTGGCTCGATGGTGTCGAGCGCGAGCCTGACCCGGCGCGGCGGATGCGTCGCCGCCTGGTCGATGACGCGCTGGTTCACACGTGCGACCTCGATGACGCCGAGGCCGACTGGATGTCCCGGCGCGTCAAGGGCGACGACGGCGCCCCCCTTGCCGCCGCGTTCGGCCTCGCCGTCGAGCGGCGCGCGGAAGGAGCCGCGTTCGTCGTCCCGGGCGACGCGTACAGGTACCCGGCCGACCTGGGCCCGCACCCGTTCCCAGTCTCCGGCGGCACGGTCCCACACGCCGCCCTGCTGCTGTGCGACGCCGCCGCGGCGCACGGGCGCCTGCACGGAGACGCAGACGTCGCAGGTGGCCCCGGCCCCGGCTGGCGCGCCCTTTCGGAAGTCGACGTCGTCGACCGGCTCACGCACTGGGCTCAGGACATCGGCGCCGGCCGGGGCGGCTGGTCCGCCGACCTCGCGGAGAACCCGCCTGTTCTGGCCCGAAGGTGCGCCGAGCTCCTGACCGGGCGCGACCTGCTGCGTATCCAACAAGTCGAAGCACCGTCGGATGGGCTCGCCACAGGGCCGCTGTGGTGGTTCTCGCCGGCCACCGGACGCTGGAAGGCACCGGCTGCTGTGGCCGCCGCCCGCAAGACTCTTCGCCCGGCATCTGCCCCGCCTGACGCCCTCTTCAACGACCAGGGAGACCTGCACCCGTGACAACGCTAACCAGCCCCGACGGTCAGGGCACCCTCCTCCTTGACACCGACCCGACAGCACCGGCAGGGAACCCCGAACGGTTCCTGTCCCGCTGGCGGCTGACCGGTGCCGGGCTGTGCAACGTGTGGCGGTACGGCGACCTGGCTCTGGACACGCCCTCTGGCCGGCTGCTGATGCGCGGCGCCAACGGCACCGGGAAAACCACAGCCCTTGAGGCGCTGTGCCCGTACCTGTTGGACCTCAACGCCTCCCGGCTCGCGGCTGGTAAGTCACGGCCGACCACATTGGCCTCCCTGATGCGAGAAGGTGCCGACGGCAAGCGCCGCACCGGGTACGCTTGGCTGACGTTCGCCGCACCCCAGGGCGACGGGCACCCGCACGCCGAGCAGTCCTGGGGTGTCCGGCTGCAGTACGGGCCCAGTTCCTCCCCGCAGGTCAAGGTCGTGCCCTTCACCGTTCCCGACCGCCCCCTGACCGACCTCGACCTGCACGGCCCCGGACGGGAGGCACTGCGCCTGGAGGAGTTCACCGCCGCCGTCGAGCAGGCTGGCGGAACCGTGTTCCCCAGCCCAGAGGAGTACGTGACCCACCTGAGCCTGCAGCTGTGGCGAGGCACCGCCGACGACGTGGACCGCCTCACCGGGCGGCTGCGGGCGGTACGCAACCCCAGCCTGCTCGGTGACGTCAGCCCCAGCGCGGCAGCGGAGGCACTGCGGGCCAGCCTGCCGACCGTGGACCCAGCCGTGGTACAGGCGACGGCCGACGCCTTAGCGGCCTCCGACGAGACCCGGGACGCGTTCGACCGGGACCGCGCCGCCTCCGACGTGCTCGCCGACTTCGCCGCCGTCTGGACCGGGCACGCCACCGACGTGCTTACCCGCCAGCACCAGGTGGCCTTCACCGCACAGCAGGACCTGACGGCAGCGCGGACGGAGCTGGGCAGGCTGTCCGTTCAACACCAGGCGGCTGCCACTGCCCTTGAGCAAGTCGAGGAACAGATCGGTCTGACCCGTACCGAGGTCAAGCGCGCCCAGGGGCAGGTCCAGGCGCTGAAGGAATCCGACGCCTACCGCGGCGCACTGCAGCTGAGCCAGCTCGAAGACACCTTGACCGCGCAGAAAGGCACCGCCGACGCGCAGGTCGAGAACTGGCTCGAGCGGACCACGGCAGCCAACCGCACCGGCGCCCATCTGCGTAACACGCTGGAGGGCTTGTCCGAGGAAGTGGAGGACGTCACCGGGCAGGCCGGGCAGGTGGATCCGGCGGCGTTGCCCGAGACACCGCTGCTGGCATGGCGCGACATCCCACGTGCAGTGCTTCGGGTAGGCGAGCACGTCGCCGACCCAGGACCAGGGCTGAGCCTGAGCGCCGATACGCCTGTGGTGAGTGCGACCGCCACGGCATGGCAGGAGCTCGGCCGTCAGCACCGTGCACGCGCGGAGCAGGCTGGGCTGCTGTTGGGAGAGCACCAGCGCGCCGTGGCCGGAGCCGAGAAGGCGGCCGACAGTGCTGGCGAGGCAGCCGAGCGGGCGCGTCAGCGTCACGAGGAGCTCTCCCAGCGCCTGCACCAACGCACCGTCACCGCCCAGCAAACCGTGGGTGTCGCGGTTGACGCCGTCACGGCCTGGACCGTGCAGCACCCCGATCTGGTTACCGCCGAACCGCTCACACACGACGAGGGCCTCAGTGGTGAAGGCATCACGTCGGAAGGGTTGGCCTTCTGGAACGACGAGCAGGCCAGCACGCTGCGCGAATGCGAACCTAGCCAGGCACTGTCCCTGTTGGAGCAGTTCGCGGGTCAGGTCATCGACAGCGCTGGCCAGCGTGCCGGTGCCGCCCGCAGCGCCGCCGACCTCGCAGACCAAGCCGCGCGCGACCTGCTCGCTGACGCAGGCAAGCGCCGCGGCGAAGCTGGTGAGCTGCGCTCCGGTGGGCTGCTGCCGTTGCCGCGCCCTCACTGGTCCGGCTCCGCCGACGACGCCCACGCCCTCGGCAGCGCGCTCACATGGAACCAAGATGAGAGGGACGACCTAGACCCCGCGCTGCAAGCAGCGTTGGAGGTGGCCATGGCTGACAGCGGGTTGCTGTCCGCCCATCTCGTCGCCGACGGCGCAACCACGGGTACCTGGCAGGTCAGTGCGGCCGCTGACGTGGTGCACCCCAACCTTGGCCTGTATCTGAGCGTGGACCCGGCCCACCCACTGGCCGCGACCGCTGAGCGGGTGCTGCGGCGCGTGAAGGTCGCGGCCACGGCCCCAGCCTTCGCCGGCGAACTGGTGATAGGCGAGGACGGGTCCTTCACGGCCGGCCCCCTGCGCGGCGACCGGCTCGCCGCCGCGGGCAGTGAGCGCCTCGCCCCACCCGCCGCGTCCTTCGTCGGCGAGCGTCAGCGCCGGCAAGCTGCCGCAGCACGTGCCGCTGTTCTCGAAGCGGAGGCCGACGACCTTGAGCTGGCGGCGGCCGACCAGGCCGGGCACGGGCGCGAGCTGCGAGCACAGGCAACGCAGGTACTCGCCGCGGCACGTTCGGTGCCGTCCCGGGAGCCGCTGCGCAGGGTGGAAGCGCTTCGTGCGGGCACCGCCGAGGAGTGCGCCACCGCGGAGGGCACCTCTGCGCAGGCTGCCACCGCAGCACAGGCTGCACGCGATGCGTTTCGCGACGCCCAGCAGACTTGGGCTGCGCACGCGCGATCCCTGGGTCTTCCGCCCACCGTCGAGGAGCTCACCGAGGCCCAGTCGGACGGGCGGCAGGCCGCACAGACGCTCGGCCGGTGCGCGCAGACCTTGACCCGCCTGGCGGCCCGCATCACCTCTCTGAGCCGCGAAGTCGAGCACCACACCACCGTCGCCGCGCAGCTTCACGTTCTACGGGAGCAGGCGCAGCAGGCCGTGGGGAAGGCAGCCGAGACCCGGGCGCGAATCCAGCAACTCCTTGCCGTCGCGGACGCCGACATCCACACCATCCACGCCAAGCTCGAAACCGCCCAAGCGAATCACGTCCACCTCACCAACGAGCTCGAGACGCTCGACGGGCAGCGCACCCAACGAGCTCGGGCTGAGGCGACCCTCGACGCCCAGGTAGCGCAGGCGCGAGACCTGCACGCTCAGCTGGGCCCAGCCGCCGACGTCGCCCTCGCGCGCCTGCGTGAGCTGTTGTCAATCGGCGGCGTGGTGGCCGCACTGAGCGGCTTCACAGAGCACGCGGAGCCCGCTGGCGCGGCAGACGGTCAGGCGGTTGACCCGGGCGCAGCCAGGGAGCCACGCGACCTGCTCGAGCAGAGCGCTCGACTCATCTCCGGACACCGCACGGTGGGTCGGCGCGCCTTGCAGGAGCGGTACGACACCGCCCGCTCCCAGCTCGCCGGTGTGTGGACCCTCGACCACGGCGAGCCGTGCCAGCAGCTCGACACCTTCGTGCTGACCCACGACGACGAGACGTACACCCCGGCCGGCGCCGCAACGCACGCCGCTGGCCTTGCCGCCGCGGCCGAGGAAGCGCTGCGCACCAAGGACGACGCAGCTTTGCGGAGCTTCATCATCGGCCGCCTCCCGAACGCGATCGCGTTGGCGTGGGTGCGCCTGCACGACTGGAAGCGTGAGGTGAACACCAAGATGAAGGCCGCCTCTGCCTCCAGCGGCGTCGGCGTCCAGGTCGACATCTCGCCTCTACGTGACATGCCCGCGGCTGTGCGCACCGTCTACGAGCTGGCCTGTAAGGCCGGCGCGACCGACCGTGGCCTACAGGAACAGGAAAGGCTCGCCGAGGCCATCCGGTCACTCATCGACGGCGCCGAGGGCGAGACGATGGTTGAGCGAGTCGCCGCCGCCGTCGACGTTCGTGACTGGGTCACCGTCACCTACCTGGTCACCCGGCCGGGTCAGGACCCCAGGGCGTGGACGTCCCGGACGGGCCTGTCCGGAGGTGAGCGGCGCCTGGTTGTCCTGGCGCCCATGCTGGCTGCGGTCGCCGCTGGCTATGACGCCCTCCACGACACCGGGTTGCGGCTGGTCACCCTGGACGAGGTTCCCGCCGAGGTCGACGAAGCTGGCCGGGAGGGACTGGCCCGGTACCTGGCCGAGCTCGACCTGGACCTCGTCTGCACCAGCTACTTGTGGGACGGGGCACCTGGCGCATGGGACGGGATCGACGCCTGGGACTTCGAGGGTGACGAAAGCGGCACCGTGGTCGCGTTCCCCATGCTGGTCCGCGGCCTGCTCGACCTGCCGGGTGACGCCCATGCCGGGGCGCGCACCGATGGCTGACTGCCCCCTGTGCGGCCCGAACTGCGCCGCAGCCGACCTTGATGACCTCATCGCGCCGCAATTGGTCTGGCTGTGGGCGCAGGTCGCTGCGACGGCGGACCGGCGTGGAGACCCGGCACTGACCCTAGGCACCATGACCGTGCGCACTCCCAGCGCGGCCGACGAACGGGCCGCGGCCATGGGCATCCTGGGCGGCCGGCCACTGGCGCCGGGGCAGGCCCGACGCCTCGACCTCCAGCAGCTGACCACACGGCTGCAGGGCCGCTGGCCCGGACTGACCCCAGGAGCCGTCGCCGCCCACGCCACGCGACGCCCGCTGGCGGTCCGCGCAGCCGCCCGGGCCGCCCGTACAGCCGCCGAGGATGCGCTGCGAGCCCAGCTGGCAGCCGCCCTGACTGCAAGCGAAGGGCGCCCTGACCCGGCCGTCGTCTGGGACCGGATCCGGCGTAGCGGCTGGGTGGCCCGCCTGGTCGCTGCAGACGCGCAGGCGCCCTCCCTGCTGCGGTCCGCGACCGATGTTCTGCGCGCCCTGCCCCCAGCGGGACAGCGCATCGACCGTCGCCAACTGGCCGATGCAGTTCTGGACGACCCGCACGGACTCGACGACGGCTCGACCGTCGCTGGTCTGGTGCTGGCGCTGCTGGTCGCGCTGGAGGCCGTGCCCGCAGGTCTGCGTTCGCGAGACTTGTGGGATGCGGCCGGCGTCGACTACGACGACCTCACCGGCGGATTGCTCACGCTGGGGGTGGCACCGGCAGGCTGGTCGCTTCCAGCAGGCGCGGTCACCACGCTCCCTCCGCGTGAGCTGGCCCGATGCACTTGGGAGCCGCCGCCGGTTGCCGGCGGATGGGTGTTCGTCACCGAGAACCCTTCCGTCCTCGGCGCAGCAGCTAACCTCCCGCAGACCGATCAAGCGGCACCGACGCGGGTCGTGTGCACGGTCGGAACGCCTTCTGCTCTGGAGATCAGCGCCATTGCCCGACTCGCAGCAGCAGGATGGCAGGTGGCCGTCCGCGCAGACTTTGACGATGCCGGACTGGCTCACGTGAACGCTCTGCTCGTCGGTGTGCCGGGCG
This sequence comes from uncultured Actinomycetota bacterium, assembly GCA_963731235.1. Taxonomy (GTDB): domain Bacteria; phylum Actinomycetota; class Actinomycetes; order Actinomycetales; family Dermatophilaceae; genus Pedococcus. The sequence continues at coordinate 32,793 of CAVSUT010000021.1, forward strand.
CGGTGCCGTGGCGCATGGGTGCCGACGACTACCAGCGCACCCTGGACAGATCCCCCCAGTCGCCACCACTACGCCTTGAACGGCTGGCCCTGTGCCCTTGGGAGCCGGAGCTACGAGAAGCCATGTTGGCCTCGGGCCGAGCCGGCTTCGAAGAGACCCTCCTCGAGGAGCTGTTGAGCGACATGGCGACCGGAACGTTGTCGCCGCAGTCCCGGTGACTCGGACGAGCGTGCCGAGCAAACCCCCGACGTACGCATTCCAGTCCATGAGGTCCACGGGGTGACGTAAGGTCCCCGGGTGAATCAGCCGCTTTACATCGCGCCCGGATGCTCCTGCGTCAAGGAGAGTTGCTCGCACCACACGCTGACCAACCTCCTCCCTGGAGGACGGTGTCCCCTTCTCGGCGACTGGTGGACGCCCCTAGTCGGCCGCGACGAACTCGTGCCCTTCTGCCGTGGCTGCTGCTCTCGAGCTTCCTACCGCGGTGATGTAGATCAGGCGCGCGTGGCGGAAATGGCACCCATCGAGGGACCCGCGCTGACCTTCGAGGACGAGCTCGGGCCGTCGGCACCCGTGTGACCTCATGGTGAACCTGCGGGTGACTGGCACCGTCATCGCCATGACCAGCACTGACATGTCCCTTCATGTGGCGGCGGGCTCCGGCGACGACGTGCGGGCATTGCTGCGCGACTACGAGCAGGGCAGGTCCTCCGTCGAAGCGTTGCTCGACGCTCTGGCTGACTTCCCCTTCGACTTCTCGACCGGAGACCACGAGCTGCTGACCCCGCAGTGGGTAGCAGAGCGGTGCGCGCGAGATGGCGGCCCTCGTGCCTTCGCCTGGGTAAGTCGCGCAGCATGGCGAGGGCTGATCTCACCGCAGGCGTACCGGGAGCTGTGCGCTCGAGTCGGATGCAGCCCAGTCATGCTGAGCCAGCCCGGCGCGTCCACCGTCCCATAGCTGCCCGGGGGAGGCCCCAGCCGTCACAGGCATCGAGAGGGGAGGCGAGCGGATGAGCAGGGCTGTCCGCGCTCACCTGTACGTTCCACGGCACCACCTGCCGGTGACAGCCAAGGAGCCCCATTGAGCCTCAAGCGTGAACTCGAGAACCCCGCCTCGCCGCTGCGCGTCGCCCTCGAGGCGAGGCTGCCCGACCTGGTATCCACGGCGCGCAACACGTGGAACCCAGCCATAAAGGGCGCCCAGGCCGCGTTCAACCCGACCCTACCGGCAGACGTCCTCGGCCACGCCATCAGCGAACGCGTCGCATGGCAGTTCACCGGGACCAGCGGAATGCCCAACGGCCTGAACGTCCTTGCCGCCGCCGGCGCCCACCCTGACGTCCTCGACGGGCTCATCGAAGCGATGCTCGACCCGGTGTCGACCCCGACCGGGAAGCCCGCATCGCATGCCTGGTCGGGCTCGCCGACCGTGCCATGCGGACATGGCGCACCGAAGAGTCCTGGTACGAGCCGCTGCTGAGCGCCCACACCCTCGACGACGCACTGGGCGCCGTAGACCCGACCTGGGCCGAAGATGTCATCCACACCACGGCCGCAGCGCTGGAAGCGCTCACGCCACTCGCCGGCAACACACCGGTGGTCCGCGCACCCACCTTCGCCGGCTCGGTCGCCGTCGGCGGCGCCGACGCCGACCTCATCCTCGGCCGCACCCTGCTCGAGGTGAAAACCGTGCGCAGTGCCAGCCTGGCCAAGCGGGACCTGCAGCAGGTCGTCACCTACAGCCTGCTCGACTGGGACGACCAGTTCGGCCTCGACGAGGTGGCGATGCTTGCAGCACGTCACGGCGTCCTCGTTCGATGGCCACTGGAGGAGCTCGTCGCGGCGGCATCCCGAGGCAAGTTCACCTTGGCTGACGTCCGGGCGCAGCTGCAGAGCTCCCTCACCGCGCCACGCCGGTAACTCCCGGCGGCCGGGGTCACTCCCAGCTTGCCTACTGCCAGAGGCCAAGCCAGATGCCCTCCCCACCCGTACCGCGCCGCGCTGAATGGCGACCGGCCCAAGGCACTCTGGTTGCTATACGCCGCTTGAAACGCCGCCTTTTGCTATACGACCGTACTCAGACCTCAGCACGCACCGCGACAGGCAGCCGTCCGCCGCCTGATCCAGGCCGACGCCGCGCATTACTCTCATCGAAGAGAGTCTCCTGAATGAGAGTTACCTCAGCAGCGAGTGGTCGACCGGGGCTGAGTCATCAACCGTTCACGCGCCGAGTTCAGCACAACGAAGCGTCCCCCGCCCGACGATGCGGACGAGGGACGCTGTGGTGAAGCCGGTCAGGGCAGGTCAGCCTCAGTGAGGTCTTCATCCGGCCGACGCGTATCGACCAAGATCTGGGAACCCGAGTCGGGGTAGCGGAACACGTCCCAACCGTCAGCTGCGAGCTGGCGCAACCGAACAGCCTCGGCGTCGACCGCCGCGATGAGCTCGCTCATCGACCTGGCCGCACCGATGGACTCGTCCAGGCCCAGCGGGCCGGAGTACAGGTGGAGCTCGACGAGCCCTACCGGGGTGCGAGCACCGCACCGGATGAGCCGCAGGTTGCCCAGACGGTTCCGCACGACGAAGTGCTTGCGGTTCAGCCCATCCTCGAACAGGCGGGCAACGTCCGGATGGTCACGCGGTAGGTCGACCAGGTCGGCCTCCCCGCGAACCACCTCGATGGAACCATCTGAGCGGCCCACGACCACCGGCAGGTGCTTGAACCTGCGGTAGCTCGGGCCGATGTTCGCCAAGCGCCACCTCGGGTGCTCAGCCGTGATGTCCTCCGGCGGAACAAGCGGAGGTACGGGGTACTGCATGAGGACTCCTCCATGCGTTGTGCCGAGCCCACAAGGGCCCGGGGGAACGCACGGGACCGTCAGAGCGACAACACCCTCAGGAAGAACCAGTCCGTCGACTCGAGGAGTGTCCCGCCCAGAATCGCTGCCGGCTCGAGTGTCCCGCCCAGAACACGGAGTGTCCCGCCTGGAGTCAGTGACCCACATGAGAGCGAAGGACACTCCGGTGAGAACCCGCACTGCTTCACCTCGACGGCGAAGACCTCCGCCGGTGTCATCTGCGTGTTGAGGAACTCGACGATGCGGCGCAGCTCGTCCGGAACGAGGTCGGCGACGAACACGAGCCTGATGCGGCCGGCGCGCAGGTTCTCGTACACGCGGTCGAAGAAGCTGTCGACGTCGTCGTCACCCTTGCCAGTTAGTTCGCGGACCGCTTCATCGGGGTCGAGTCCGAACGTGTCGCGCTGGGTGCGGGAGAACGTCTCCCGAAGCCGGTCTAGGGGCCAGTACATGACACCGTTCGCGGCATAGTCCATCATCTGACCGACGACCTCACGCCGGATGCGAGTGTCGCTCGAGCGCTTGACCTCGACCAAGGTGGGGATGGCGTCCTGGTCGACGAACAGGTGGTCCAGGCTCCACCGGTCCCAGGTGGCGTCCTCGGTGTCCGGGACGCGGTGCTCTTGAGAGACCAGCAGCCACCGCCTCGGGTCGTGGGGGTCCATCTGCCCGCCGGCGAGGAGGTCCGGGTGCCGCGTCAGCAGCCCCTGCAGCAGGCGCTCTGCCGCATACGGCGTGACCTGCATGGCCGTGAGGTTGTCGTTGCCGTCGATGTGGAACAGTCCGTCAACCGCGCTCATGACGGCACCGTTCCACACTTCATGGACAACGGCCGAACGTTCACGCACAACCGGCCGCCAGGTGAAGGCTCCGTGCAGCGTCGTGGGCGACCCAGGCGCGAGTTAGCATCTCCTCGCGTGCTAACCGTGCTAACTTCTGCGCATGATCACACCGGAATCCTCGCTGGGGGCCGCCATCCGCCGAGCTCGCCTCGCGGCCGGCTTGACCCAGAAGGACCTAGGAGCGCGCGCCGGGTACAAGGCTGGTGCCGCTGTGTCGATCTCGCGGATCGAGAACGGCACCGTCACTCCCCCACGGGACCGGGTCGGCGCCATCGCCTCCGCTCTGGGCACCCCAGTTGGTGCGCTGACGGGCCAGGACGGCAGCGGCGGGAGCTTCCACCCTTCCGGCGCTGGCACGCTGCCGCTCAAGGAGCGCCGACAACGCGTTGAGGAGGAGTTCCTGCATCGGCAGCAAGCCTTGACCCAGGCCGAGTCCGACTACTTCGGCGCCGCTAACCTCGCACAGAGCCACCTGACCGCTCCTCTGGTCGCTGTCTGCCTCGAGTTCGCGCACACCCTGCCGCACCTCGAGGCGGCCACCGGGGCCAACACGGCCGGTCCAGCCGCCGGCGACGTCAAGCGAAAGGCGTACTGGGCCTTGGCGGACGGGTCCTCCCCCGACAGCGACTCAGCAGGCGACCTGGTGGGCGCCCGAGTCGTCACCGAAGCCATCATCTCGGGAAGCCTGGGCGACGCCGGCCGTAGCAGCGCCGAGGGAGTGCTGGCACTCGTAAAGCGCTTCGGCACAGCCTCGACGGGCACTCCGCTAGGGGAGCTTCGTGGCGCCGCCCAGTCCAAGGCGGCCTTGGCACAGCTCGGCTTGGGCTCTCGGGCATCGGGCGGGTTGGGCATGCTCGGTGGAAGGGCGGTCCTGGGCACGGTGGCCGTGCTACCGACCGTCATCGCCATAGGTGGAGTCTTTGCGCTCGCACTCATCAAGGGCCGCCGCGAGCAAGAGGCCAAGGTGACGGATGCTGAGCGCTTCCTCAGCCTCACGCAGCGACGCTACGACGAGGTAATCGCGCACATGACGGAGTCGGCCGCGATCATAGCGACGGCTAACACCCACGGGGTCTGGGCGTTCGAGGCATGGCGCGAGGGCCTGCCGACCACCAAAAAGCCAACGCCGGCCTGGTCGGACCTCAACCGGACGCAGCAGTCGACCTGCGCCGAGCTGGCACACGTCGCTGAGCGCATCGTCGACCTTCTCGCACTGGCGCCCGAGGATCTTTTGACGGCGTCCAGCGAACACTGGCCCACTATCGGAGAGCTCGCGTTCGGTGATGGCACGGCGCTGGACCAGGTGGCTCCCGAAGCCATCACGCAGGACCACTCTGGTGGCACCGAAGCGCCAGACGAGCCGACCGTGGGATTCGACGATCTGGCCAACCGGTACCGCCGGGCGCGCCACCAGATCCGTACCGACATCCGCAGGTCTCTCGGCCGCAGCCGCTGACACCTCCACCGCGACACGGTCCCACGGCTGAAAGACCGAGAGGAGAAGCACCGTGAGCGAGCGCTGCATGGGCACATGGCGGGGCAACAACTGGGTGCACATCAGCTGCCCTCTGGTTGACACCATCGGGGTGCCCCACGCACCCAACGACGTCGACCCCGACGACCTGGACGAGTGGGACGACTGACGTCCCTCAGTCGGCAACGGGTTCGAGCGACGGGGCAGCGTGGACACCGTGCTGCAGTGCCCACGCCGTCCGACCGTGCAGAGGACACGCGCCGCCATGCCCGGTCTCGACTCGGGGACGCACCTCCGTTCGGGCGACGGCGGTGAGCTCCGTCACACACAGGGCCTCCCCGATCCATCGGTCCCTGACTGACTTAGGACCCGTTCGCACTCTTTTGGCACCACCAGGTGCCTAACCAGTGCCCAACAGGCCCCTACCCCCGGCGTCTCGTGCATGAGAAACTGCAGGTTAGAGCCCCGAGTGGCACACGCGACTGAGGTGATTCGGGTGATACTACGACATCTAGATCCTGAGCAAGCAGAACAACGAAACTCGTTCTGCTGCAACGAGAGGGATGTGGGGGTGGGAGCGAGCAGAACAACGAACCTCGTTCTGCTGCAACACATTCGCGAACGCGGACCCCTGTCGCGGGGTCCGCGTTCGCGCTGTTTGGCGCCGCACCGAGCTGTGACCAGATGGCAGTGGTGCTGCGCAACCTCGGGATGCGGGAGGACGTGCACGTCTGGTGCGCGGCGCTCCCCCCGATCCGGGACTGCGCGTACCCCGGGGCGACTCGGGTCACCGGAACGGTACGCGACGTCGGTTCCCGGTGCGCGACGTCGACTGCGCGCACCTGGTGGCCACGAACCCTGTGCTGCGCCAGCGCGAGAACGCCTTCGTCACCGTCGAACAGGGCCACGGTGGAGCTGTAGTCGCCTGGGCCTGAGGCAACCCACGTGTTGGCGCTGTCAGTTCGCATGCGGTGTGCGCAGCGACTCCCTGTCCGGGCTGGTTGCCATGGTCGCCGGTGATGCGGTGCGGCGGGGCCAGGTCCAGGCGGAGCGCACGATGAAGGCCAGGAGCAGCACCTCGAGCCCGATGGAGAGGCCGTAGAAGAAGGCCCAGTCCCAGGACTCCCCTGCCGCGTTGAAGACCGAGTAGGGGATGTAGAGCGATGCAACGACGAGGTTCGCAGCGCGGTTCACCCGGGCGGGCAACGTCATGGAGAGCATCACCATCAGGGCCGGGATCGCCACGGACGCGAGCATGATGGTCAACAACGTCGGGCTGATGTCGAACTTGAAGACGACGCCGGCGCGGAGGTTGTCGATGACGCCGGGCTTGTAGAGGTGGAAGTAGTCGACGTAGATGTAGAGGAACATGACGCTGGTCCATGCTGCTGCGAGCTTGGCCTGGACGGGCATGCGCAGGTCCTCCAGCGCGCTTCGCGATGAGAGAGACTCTCGTGCGGTGTGGGATTGAGGCGTTCTCATCACCTTGCTCCTTGCCTTGATCGGGTGGGTGCCTCCACCTTCACCGAGTGCGGCGGCGATCACATCAGCCCCGGAGCCTGATTCGACCTGGCCGTTGGCACAGCCGAGCTCTTGTACTTTCGGCGGGTACACCGGGCCGGTGGGCTGCCTAGGCTGAGCAGATGGCCACCACCGCACTGCGCTCGCTGTGGGCCGAACCCCGACCCACGAACCCTCCGGACACGGGGCCTCGGGACTGGGCCCTGGTCGCGGCCTTCATCTGCTGGTCCGTGGTGGAAGCGGTGCTCCGCGACGGCATGGCGCCGCTCCCGCTGCTGCTCATCGCTGCGCTCGCGGTCATCGCCCCCCTGCTGTGGCGACGCACGCACCCGCTGGTCGCGGCCGCGGTGGCCTTCGGCACGTTGACGGTCGTCGACATCGTCAGGATCCTCACCGGCTCGCAAGGCGCTCTGCCCTCAAGTGTCTCGGCCACCCTCGTCCTGACCTACGCCTTGTTCCGGTGGGGCTCCGGACGAGAAGCCGCAGGCGGCCTTGGCATGATCCTGGTGTGGCTGCCCATCACCACCGTCGCGGACCCCACCAGCGTGGCGGACAAGGTCGCAGCGTATGCGTTCTTCCTGTTCGCCGCCGCGCTCGGCGCCGCGATCCGCTACCACGAGAAGACCCGCATCCGCGACATCGACCAGGCCAAGGCTCGCGAGCGCGAACAGCTCGCGCGCGAGCTCCACGACACCGTCGCCCACCACGTGTCGGGCATCGCCATCCAGGCCCAAGCAGGACGTGCCATCGCGGCCTCCCACCCCGAACGTGCCATCGAGGCCCTGGCCACGATCGAGGACGCAGCGGCCCGGACCCTCACCGAGCTGCGCGCCATCGTCGGCGTGCTCCGAGCCTCCCAGGACACCGACTTCGCGCCTCAGCCCGGCGTGGCCGAGGTCGAACAGCTCGCCACCGATGGCCTGACGCGTCCTTGCGTCACGGTGACGCTCGCCGGCGAGTTCGACGACCTCAGCCCGGCGGTCGGGGCCGCGATCTACCGCCTGGCCCAGGAGTCCATCACCAACGCCCGACGGCACGCCCGCCACGCGACCCAGGTCACCGTCGCGGTCACAGGCGACGCCGACCGCGTACGGCTGACCATCGACGACGACGGCTCCTCCGTCGCTGGCGGCCGCGCCGGAGCGGGCTACGGCCTGGTGGGCATGCAGGAACGCGCTTCACTGCTCGGCGGCACCTTCGACGCAGGCCCCACCGTCGAGCGGGGCTGGCGGGTCGAAGCGATCCTGCCCCGAACCGGGACGTCACGATGAACATCAGGGTCCTCATCGCCGACGACCAGCCCATCGTGCGCTCCGGGCTGACGATGCTCCTCGACGCCCAACCCGACATCGACGTCGTCGGCGCGGCCGCCGACGGGCGCGAGGCGGTCCGCCTGGCGCTCCAGCTGCGCCCCGACGTCGGCCTGTTCGACATCCGGATGCCGCTGATGGACGGCATCGAAGCCACCCGACGTCTCGCCGGCCCCGACGTCACCGACCCCCTGCCGATCGTGGTCATCACCACCTTCGACCTCGACGAGTACGTCCACGGGGCGCTCAAGGCCGGCGCCCGGGGGTTCCTGCTCAAGGACGCCGGACCCGCCCTGCTGACCCAGGCCATCCACGCCGCCGCCGACGGAGACGCACTGATCGCACCCAGCGTGACCGTCCGGTTGCTCGCAGCGTTCGCCCATGCGCAGACCTCACCACCGAGGCAGCCGATGGAACCGCTCACCGCCCGCGAGGAGGAGGTCCTCGTGCCCGTAGCCCAAGGCCGCACCAACAACGAGATCGCCAGCGAGCTCCACATCACCCCGAGCACCGTCAAGGCCCACCTCGCCAGCCTCATGCGAAAGCTCGGCGCCCGAAACCGCGTCGAGGTCGCCATGTGGGCGTACGAGACCGGCCGCATCTGACGCCGCAAGGCTCCCGCGGCCGGCTCGGGCCGCCCACCTGCGGCGCCGAACGCGGCTCTCATCGTGCTCTCATCGTCGAGACTGCACGGTGGGGACATGAAGATCTCCTTGGCCCCTTCGTCGATGCGTTCGCCACTTCAGGCGTTCACCGCGGCTGCCCTCGTGACGGGCGTGGCCGCGTGCGGCGGTCCCAGCTCCGTCTCCCCTCCGGCCAGCACGTCAACACCGCCGAACGCGTCGGCGGCTCAGTCCTCACCCGCCACCACCCCTGCGTCCTCGCCCCCGGCCGTGGCCAAGAGCCAGGCCCCTGTCCCGGTGGAGAGCAACCCGCCCGGCGACATCCCGGACAACCTCGCGTTCGTGAGCTACGAGAACAAGGCCGGGGGTTATGCCTTCACCCACCCCGAGGGTTGGGCCCGGACGGGCACGGGCACCCGGGTGCAGTTCACCGACAAGCTCAACGGTGTCGTCGTGGACAGCCTGCCGGCCAGCAAGGCGCCCACCCCGTCGAGCGCCAAGTCGGCGGACGTCGCACGGCTGCAGGGCTCGGTGCCGGCCTTCGAGCTGCGGGACGTCGTCGCGGTCACCGTTCCGGGCGGCCAGGGAGTGCGCATCGTCTTTCGCCGCAACTCCGACCCCGACCCGGTGACCGGCAAGGTCTTCCGGGACGAGGTCGAGGAGTACCTCGTCTACAACGCGGGCCGCCTGGTCCGCATGGATCTCTATGGTCCTGTCGGCGCCGACAACGTCGATGCCTACCGGACCATGGCGCAGAGCCTGAGGCTTCGATGACCGCGGTGCTGCACGACACCGCTCCTGCGTTCCCCACCCAGGCCGCCCCTGTCCTGGAGGCACGTGGCCTGCACCGCTTCTTCCGCCGCGGAGGCGAGGAGGTGGCTGCCCTTCGCGACGTCTCGCTCACCCTCTTGCCGGGCGAGGTCGTCGCGATCGTCGGGCCGTCCGGATCGGGCAAGTCCACCCTGCTCAACATGCTGGCCGGCCTCGACGACCCCGACGGCGGATCGGTGCGGGTGGCCGGGCGACAGCTCAGCCACGAGCCCCCCTCCGTGCAGGCTCGCCTCCGCGGCGAGCTCATCGGCGTGCTCACCCAGGCGAGCGGCCTGGTCGAGCACCTCGACCTGCTGGACAACCTGCGCCTGGCCGCCTCGTTCCGTCACGACGCCGGGTCGACCAGCGCGTTGCACGCACTGCTGGACGACGTGCAGCTCTCCGAACATGCCCATGCCCGTCCCTCGACCTTGTCCGGGGGTGAGACGGCACGGGCCAACCTCGCCGTCGCCCTGGTCGGTGGTCCCCGGCTCCTGCTGGCCGACGAGCCGACGGCAGAAGTGAGCGCAGCCGAAGAGGCAACGGTGCTGCAGCTCCTGCGCAGGCTGCAGCCTGCCGAAGGCGCCACCCTGCTCGTCACGCACTCCGCCGCCGTCGCAGCTGCGGCCGACAGGGTCGTGCACCTGTTGGACGGGCGGGCGTCATGACGTCGACCGACCTGGCTCCGCTGGTCTCAGCCGGCTCTGTGGGCATGCGCTACGGCGCCACCCAGATCCTGCACGGCATCGACCTGGACATCATGGCCGGATCCCACATCGCGTTGACCGGCCGCTCCGGAAGTGGCAAGACGACGCTGCTCCTGGTCCTCGCAGGCCTGTTGTCCCCCACCGAGGGAAGCGTTGCCTGGCCCGGACTCGCCGCGGCCGGCACCGGGCTGCGCGGACAGATCGGCATGGTGTTCCAAGCCCCATCACTGATGCCCGAGCTCACCGCCCTCGAGAACGTCACCCTCCCCCTGCGCCTTCGAGGGACCGACCGCCACCACGCGAGGGCCGCCGCGCTGCTCGCGCTGGGCCAGGTCGCGACCGCCGATCTTGCGGACGCGCTCCCGTCCCAGCTCTCCGGGGGCCAGCAGCAGCGCGTCGCCATCGCGCGAGCCCTCGCCGGTGGCCACCGGCTGGTGCTCGCCGACGAACCCACCGGCGCCCTCGACCGGTCCCATGCCCACGAGGCGGCGCTCGCCCTGCGCGATGGCGTTGCGGCCGCAGGAGGCGCACTCGTGGTGGCCACGCACGACCCAGAGCTCGCCGAGCTCTTCGACCAGCAGCTCGCCGTCGTCGATGGCAGCATCCGTCACAGCGTGAGGTCCCGATGAGAACCACCCGATGGCTGACCGGCCTCGTGCGACGTCGCCCCCTGGAGATGCTCGTGGCCGCCATCAGCATCGCGCTGACCGTGGGCTTCGTGGCCGCCCTCGGCACCTTCGTGACGCAGAGCCACGCCGCACTCACCGTGCGGGCGGCCTCCTCGGTCCCGGTCGACTGGCAGGTCCAGCTCACGCCCCAAGGCGACCTCGCCACCGTGACCCCGAAGGTCCAGGCGCTCCCGGACGTCCGTGCGGTGAAGAGCGTCGACTTCGCCCACGTGCTCGCCCTGCAGTCCACCGGCCCCAACGGCGACCGGAAGACCGGCGCTGCCTACGTCGTGTCGATCCCTCCCGACTACGCCCAGACCTTCCCGGGTGAGCTTCGGCACCTCCTCGGCTCGACCTCCGGATCGATGCTCTTCCAGCAGACCGCGGCCAACCTGGCCACCGAACCCGGCGGGCAGATCTCGGTCCGCACGACCACGGGCACGCGCCCCCTGAGGATCGACGGGATCGTCGACATGCCGGCCGAGGACTCCTTCTTCCAGGTGGTCGGACTCGCGCCCGGCGCAGGCGCCAGCGCCCCGCCGGACAACGTCGTCCTGGTGTCACCGGCCGTCTTCCGCTCGGTGGTCGGCACGACCACCGTCGTGCACCAGCTGCACGTCGGCTTCACCCACGGCGGGCTCCCGTCGGACCCCCAGAGCGCCGCCATCGCGATCCAGGGACGCGCCAACCACTTCCAGGCGGCCGTCGCCGGCGGGGCCCTGGTCGGTGACAACCTCGGAACCGCACTGACCCTCGCGGGTGAGGACGCGCAGTACGCGAACCTGCTCTTCTTGTTGCTGGGACTGCCCGGACTCGCCCTCGCAGCGGTCGTGGCCGGACTCGTGGTGGCGCTGCGCTCCGACCGCCGCCGTCGTGAGATCGCCCTGCTGCGGCTGCGTGGGGCCTCGATACCCCAGCTCGGTCGTATGGTGGCCGGCGAGTCCGTGGCCATCGCCGCGGTGGGGGCCGTGCTGGGAGTCCCGCTCGCGCTGCTCGCTGTTCGCCTCGCCCTCCCCGCCGGAACCCCCCTCGCACTGGGGTGGACCCTGGCGGCCGCCGCCGGAGGGCTCGTCCTCGCCCTCGCGACCCAGACAGGTTCGGTGCTACGACTGGCGCTCGGCGGTGACCGAACCAGCGTTGCCGCAGAAGCCTCCCGGGGGGAGCGCCACGGAACACCGTGGCCGCTCAAGGCCGGCCTCGACATCGTCCTGCTGGTCGGCGCCGCGATCTCGTTCGCGTTGACCGCCCGCAACGGGTACCAGGTCGTGCTGGCGCCCGAAGGCATCCCCCAGACCCAGGTCAACTACGCCGCCCTCGCGGGCCCCGTCCTGGCCTGGCCCGGTCTGGCCCTGCTCGTATGGCGCCTCACCTCGTGGACGACGGGACGCCGTACCGGTCGCTGGTCGGCCCAGCGGCCCGGAACCGCCCCGGAGCTCGAGACCGCTGCGCTGCGCCGGCGTCACCGAGTGATCGCCCGCGGAGCCGTGGGTCTGGCAGTCGCCCTCGGGCTCGCCGTGTCCACGGCGATCTTCACCGCGACCTACGACACGCAGGCCCGGCTCGACGTGGCCCTGACCGTCGGCAGCGACGTGGCGGTCCTCCCCCCGCCGGGGTCCACCGCCGGCCCCCAGGCGGGAGCCGCCCTCGCACGGGCATCGGGTGTGACCGCGGTCGAACCCCTCCAGCACCGGTTCGGTTACGTCGGTCCGGACCTGCAGGACCTCTACGGCGTCCGCGCGACGAGCTTTGCCAGCGTCGGCCCGCTCCAGGATGCGTTCGTGCCGGGATCGACCATCGCCAAGACCCTCGCAGCGCTGCAGAACACCCCCGACGGCGTCCTGCTCTCCGCGGAGACCCTGCACGACTACCAGCTCCACCCCGGTGACCTCATCAGGATCCGGCTGCAGTCCGGCGCGAACCACGCCTACCGGCCGGTCGACTTCCATGTCGTGGGACAGGTGACCGAGTGGCCGACCGCCCCCAAGGACAGCTTCATCGTGGCGAACGCCGACTACATCACCCAGCACACGGGTTCCGACGCGGTCGGGGCGTTCCTCGTCTCGACCAGGACGCCGGCCGCGACGGCAACGGCCCTGCGGACCCAGCTGTCCGGCCCCCTGTCCGGCTCGCGCGTGCAGGACATCTCCTCGGCCGGCGCGCAGGTCACCAGCGTCTCAGGACTCGCCGGCTCCGACCTGTCCGGGCTCTCGCGGATCGAGCTGGGGTTCGGCGTGCTCCTGGCCCTGGCCTGCTCGGGGCTGGCGCTCGTGGGAGGCATCGTGGAACGACGACGCGCCCTGGTGTTGTTGGCCGCGTTGGGAGCCACCTCACGGCAGCGAGGACGCTTCCTGGCCACCGAGGCTCGTGCGATGGTGACCGCCGGCGTCCTGGGAGGGGCCCTGATCGGCACGACCATCTCGTACCTGCTCGTCAAGGTCCTGACCGGCATCTTCGACCCCGCACCTGCCGGTGCGACCGTTCCGTGGGGCTACCTCACGTTCCTGGTCGGGCTCGTCGGCGCAGTGACGGTCCTCGTCGTGTCCGGTGTCGGGAGGATGGTCGCCCGAGCCGGCCCCACCGAGCTGCGGGACCTGTGAGCCGGGCCGGGCCCGCTCGAGGGGCCGAGGCCATACCCTCGGTCCGGGAGGACATTCGGTGAAGCTGCTCGTGATCGAGGACGACCTCCGGATGGCAGGCCTGCTGCGCCGGGGACTGGGGCAGGAAGGGTGGGCCGTCGACGTGGTCAAGGACGCCGCCGACGCGCGCCACGCCGTGGCCAGCACGCCCTTCGACGTGGTCGTGTGCGACGTGGGACTGCCCGGCTCCGAGTCCGGGTTGGACTGGTGCCGCTGGTTTCGCAGCGAGGGCCACTGGACCCCGGTGCTCATGCTCACCGCGCGGACCGGCGTGGCCGACCGCATCGCCGGGCTCGACTGCGGTGCCGACGACTACCTCGGCAAGCCCTTCGCGTTCGGCGAGCTCTCCGCCCGGCTCCGCGCCCTCCTGCGGCGAGGGGCGACCGAACGACCGACGAGGCTGAGCAACGGCGAGCTGGTGCTCGACCCGGCAGAGCACCAGGTGCGTTGGAGGGAGCAGGTCATCGACCTCTCACCCCGCGAGTTCGCCCTCCTGGACTACTTCATGCGGCGCCCCGGTGACGTCCTGCGCCGAAGCGAGATCCTCGACCACGTCTGGGACTACGCGTACGACGGCACGTCCAACGTCGTCGATGTCTACGTGCGCTACCTGCGCCAACGGCTGTCCGCAGCAGGGTGCCCCGAGCTCATCGAGACGCTCCGCGGCGTCGGATACCGTCTGGTCGACCTGTCGTGAACCTCGCTCCACGCTCGCTGCGCAACCGCCTGGTCCTCGGCGCAGCGGCCGTCGGCCTCGCCTTCTCCGTGCTGTTCGGTCTCGTCGCGACCTGGCGGGTCAACCAGGCCGAGGACCAGGCTGTCCAGGCGGCCCTGCGCAGCCGGATCGAGCTGGCCCGGGACGAGGTCGCCCCCGACGGCTCCATCACGCAGGACGTCGGGAGCCCCAAGACCGACCTCGTCCAGGTCATCGCCGCGGACGGGACGGTCCGGTCCCGCACCCCCGCACTGGCTGCCGCACCCGCCCTCGTCGAGGTCTCGAAGGTGCGGTCGTCCTCGGGCGGCGTGGAGCGCCGCGTCGCCCTCCAAGATCCTGACATCGACCTCGCCCTGCTCGCGGTACCGCTCGCCCTGACCACACCAGCGGGATCCCCCGACGGCACGGGCGCCCTCGTCGTGGCCGTGGACGCGGAGGGGTTCAACGCGGCCACCGACCAGCTCGTCGGTCTGCTCATCGCCGGGCTCGGTGCTGTCGTCGTGGCGATGACCGCGCTGGCGTGGCTCCTGACCGGCCGAGCCCTCCACAGCGTCGCCCGCATCACCGAGGACGCAGAGGCAGTCGGGCCCCGCGACCTCGCCTCCGGCCTCCCGGTCCCCCACGGCGATGCCGAGCTCGCCCGACTCGTCGAGGCGCTGAACCGGATGCTGGGCCGCCTGCACGAAAGTCACGCCACCGAGCTCGCCTTCGCCGCCGACGCCGGCCACCGCCTACGAACTCCCGTAGCGACCCTGCGCGCCGAGGCCGAGCTCGCGCTGCGTGACACCGACCCGGCCGAGCTGGTCGCCGCGCTGCAGCGCATCGTCGCCGACGCCGACCACCTCACCTCCATCGTCGACCGGATGCTCGCCCGCAGCCGCGCCCACGACCACGGACCCGAACCCGTCCTCGCCGTCCTCGCCGCCGCGAAGGGTCGCTGGGCGCGTCAGGCCGAGCTCTCGGGGATCCACCTGGCTGTGCACGCCAGCACGGCGATCACGCCCACGACCCGGTGCGCCGAGCTCGCCGAGATCGTCGAACCCATCCTCGAGAACGCCGTCCGGCACACCCCCTCAGGCGGCACGGTCGACATCGACCTCCAGGTCGAGGGGCAACCAGCGGCCGCACTCGTCGTCCGCGTGTCCAACACCGGCGAGCCCATCTCCGTCGAGCTGGCTCCCCATGTCTTCGATGCCTGGGTGAGCAGCCGCGACGCGAGCGTCGCCGGCGGCCTCGGGCTCTGGCTGGCCCGGGAGACTGCCCGTGACGTGGGCGGCGACGTCATCCTGGACCGCGACGGGCCCCACCCCACGACGTTCCGGGTGCGCCTCCCGGTCATCGCTCTTGCGCGCCAGGACGGCTGAAACTGCCTGTGCCGCAGCAGAACTGGCTGTGGATATGTCTTGAGCGTTCATTCGAACACTTGTACGATTGAGGTATGTCGACCAACCCACTCGTCCAGGCCCGGGAGTCCCGGCAGCTGGCGTTGTGGGAGCGCACCGCCGCCGTCGCGGGCCGGTTGAACCGCGCCCAGGCCGAGCTGGTGCAGATCGCTGCCGAGCTGATCACCGACCGGCACTGGGGCGACGGCGGGTTCAAGACCCCCGAGCACTACCTCGTCGTCCGGGCCGGGCTGTCCCCCGGGCACGCCTCGGACATCGTGCAGGTCGCGAAACGACGCACCGAACTGGTCGAGGCTGCTGCTGCGTTGGATGCTGGTGAGCTGTCGCTGGACCAGGTCGCCGTCATCGCCCGCAACGTCCCACCCACCTACACGACCTCGGTGACCCACCTGGCCCGCAACGCCACCGTCACCCAGCTGCGCCGAGCCACCTCCCGCCACGCCTTCCCCGCGACACCGCCACCAGAAGCCACCACTCCCGCTGACCCGTCCGCTGACGCGGATCGTGAGGGCGCTGCAGCGTCCGATCCGCGCGCCGAGGTGCAGCGCGCCCACGACGCAGCACGTGACGCGGCGTCGGAGCAGCGGGCGTGCGCCCGGGCGGACCTGTCGATGTCCTACGACAGCGACGGCCGGTTCCAGCTGCGGTACTCCGCCCCCGCCACCATCGGCGCCCTGGTCGAACAAGCCGTCAAGGAAGCCAAGGACGCCCTGTTCCTCCGCCGCCGCGATGCCTCGGCCGAATCCGGGTCAGCCGCCGCGGTCGAGTCCCGGCCGGGCGCTGAGGTCGGCAGGGACTCGCAGGACCCTCGGGCGGGGTTGCCGACCTACGCCGACGCGCTGGAGGAGATGGCCACCCGCTCCCTCGCCTCCGTCACCTCGACGAGTCGGGCGTCGCGGTACCGGGTCTACCTGCACCTGTCCACCGACGGCGCCTGGATCAACGGCGGCCACGCCATCCCCCTACGCCTGCTGACCCGGTTCATCACCGACGGGAAGGTCCAACCCGTCTGGGAAACCGAAGGCCGACCGGTCTCGGTCGGGCGGTCCATGCGGATCCTGCCCGACCGCACCCGACGCCTGATCCACGACCGCGACCGCGGCTGCCGGTTCCCCGGCTGCCCCACCACCCGCTTCGTCGAGATCCACCACCTCAACCCCTGGGCCGACGGCGGACCCACCGACGAACACAACCAGGCCAGCCTCTGCACCATCCACCACGACGCCATCGACCGCGGCGACTACACCATCACCGGCGACCCCACCCACCCCGACGGCCTCACCGTCACCAACCGGTACGGCCTACCCATCCGACCACCCCAACCAGCCGAAACCGCACCACCACCCGAAGGTGACCCACCCATCCCCGCCGACACCTACCACCCACCCAGCGGCGGACCCATCCGCTGGACCGACCTCGAACTCCCACCCGACACCGACCTGCCAACCCACACCCCACCGGGCACCCCACCCCTGGCCCCGCTTCCCGCCCGGCCACCCCTCATTCGCAGCAACTACTGACAGCGAACGGCGATTCTTCACCAGGGCCGCCGACGCCCTCCCGAGGCTCGGCCGCGTTTCGGACGCGGATCGTCCGCAACCGTGGGTACTGTGCCGCCATGGCCATCGCTCGCTACCCCAGCATCGTCCTCGACTGCCCCGACGCCGCCGCCCTCGCGTCGTTCTACGGCACGCTGCTCGACTGGAAGGTCACCGAAGCCGACGGTTGGTTCGAGGTCCGGGCCGACTACGGGCAGTGCATCAGCTTCCAGAAGGTCGAGGACTACAAGGCCCCGGGCTGGCCGGGTCAGGAGGTGCCCCAACAGATGCACATCGACGTCGTCGTCGACGACCTCGACATCGCCGAGACGCAGGTGCTGGAGATCGGCGCCACCAAGGCCGATCATCAACCGGGAACCACCTTCCGGGTCTTCCTCGACCCCGCCGGGCACCCGTTCTGCCTCTGCTCGAGCTAGGCCACCACCTCGAAGCCAGCGGTCAGCAGCACCTCGTCGCGCGAGGACGGACCGACGAGCAGCTCGAACCGGCCGGGCTCGACGACCCTGCGACCCGAGGCGTCGACGATCGAGCAGGCTGCCACCGGGACCTCGAGGTCGACCGTGACCGAGGCACCGGGGTCGAGCGGCACCTGGGTGAACGACTTGAGCTCCTTGTCGGCCCAGCTCGCCGACGTGACGAGGTCGCGGACATAGACCTGCACCGTCTCCACGGCCGGGCGAGATCCCTTGTTGGACACGGTGACTCGCGCCCGCACCGTGCCTGTTCCAGCGACAGAGCTGGCATCGAGCGTCAGGTCTGAGTACTCCACGGTCGTGTAGGACAGACCCTCACCGAAGGCGAACGCGGTCCGCTGGGTCAGGTCGGCATACCGGTCACCGTGCTGGCCCCGCACCTGGTTGTAGTAGGTCGGCTGCTGGCCGACGTGCCGGGCGAACGAGATCGGCAGCCGGCCGCTCGGCTCGATGTCGCCGAGGAGGAGCTCCGCGATGGCCCTGCCTCCCTGCATACCGGGGTTGGCCACCCACAGCACGGCAGCGCAGTCCAGCGCGCAGTCGGGCAGCACGAGCGGTTTGGAGGCGAGCAGCACCACGACCATCGGGGTGCCGGTCGCCGCGAGGGCCTCGAGCAGGGCCACCTGGCCGCCGACGAGCTCCAGGGTCGCCGTCGAGCGGCCCTCGCCCACGAGCTCGATGCGGTCGCCCACCACGGCCACCACGAGATCGGCGTCCGACGCGGCGGCGACGGCCTCGGCGATGAGGTCGGTGTCGGGGGCGCAGGGCACGGCCACCTGCGGTCGTGGCTGACCGTCGGGGAACAGCTCGCCCGCTGGATCAGGGGCCAGGGTGAGGATGTCGGCGCCTCGGGCGTGGGTCACCGTCCACGAGTCCGGCACCAGCTCGCGCAGTCCGTCGAGAACGGTGGTGATCAGGTCGCGCGGGTGGCCCTCGAGCATCCAGTCCGCCTGGCCCGACGATCCGGCCCAGTCCCCCAGCTGCGTCTGGGCATCGTCGGCGAGGGGACCGACGACCGCGATCCGCCGAGCGCCGTCGCTCGACGCAGCCTGCTCGTCGGGCGCCGAGTCGTCAGCTCGCAGCGGCAGGACTCCCGTGTTCCGCAGCAGGACCAGCGAGCGCCGGGCGACCTCGAGGTTGAGTGCGGTGTGCTCGGCCGAGGCGATGACCTCGCGCTGCCGCTCCACGTCGGGGCGCCGAGGGTCCTCGAACAACCCGAGCTCGAACTTCAGCGTGAGGATGCGGCTGACCGCGGCGTGCAGGTCCGACTCGACCAGCAGCCCACGGTCGATCGCCTCCAGAGCACCGTGGTGGAACTGTGGCGTCGTCATGACCATGTCGTTGCCGGCCTTCACCGCGGCGGCGGCGGCATGGGTGTGGTCGGGTTGCACCTGCTGCTCCCACACCATCCGACCGACGTTGTCCCAGTCGGTGACCAGCGTCCCGGTGTAGCCCCACTCGCCGCGCAGCACCTCGTCCAGCAGCCAGTCGTTGACGGTGATCGGGACACCGTCCATGGTCTGGTAGCCGAGCATGAACGTCCGGCAGCCCTCTCGCGCAACACGTTCGAAGGGCGGCAGGAACCACGACCGCAGCTTGCGGCGGGAGAGGTCCGCTTCGCTGGCGTCGCGCCCGCCCTGGGTCTCGGAGTACCCCGCGAAGTGCTTGGCGGTCGCGAGGACCGCGGTCGGGTCGTCGAGGCCATCGCCCTGGTAGCCGCGCACCATCGCCGACGCGAGCTCGCCCAAGAGGTGCGGGTCCTCGCCGAACGTCTCGTTGACCCGGCCCCAACGCAGGTCCCGGGCGATGCACAGGACCGGCGAGAAGGTCCAGTGCACCCCGGTGGCCGCGACCTCGACAGCGGTGGCCCGTGCGACGCGCTCGACGAGGTCGGGGTCCCAGCTCGCCGCCATGCCGAGCTGGGTCGGGTAGATCGTGGCGCCCTCGAAGAACGAGTGTCCGTGGATGCAGTCCTCACCGACCAGCAGCGGGATGCCCAACCGGGTGCGGTGCGTCAGCTCGTGCGCCTCCGCCAGTCGCTGCGGCGAGGCGTGCAGGATCGACCCGACGTGCGTGGTCAGCACGTGGTCCTCGAGTCCTTCTCGCGCGTCGAGCTGCATCATCTGCCCGACCTTCTCCTCCACCGTCATCCGTCGAAGGAGGTCGGTGACGCGCTCGGCGACCGGTCGCCGAGCGTCGAGGTAGGGCAGCTGGTCGCTCACGGGGACACCTTCGTCTGCGGGGAGACGGCCGGGCGGACGATCCCGGCCGGACTGGGTCCCGTCAAGGATAGGAGCGGCGGTGGGCACCCGGTGTCAGGGCGCCGAGCGTGAGGCGTCGACGAGCACCCGGCCGAGGTGGCGCATCTCCGCGCGGAGCGTGTCGTCGTCGACCGACCCCAGGTGCGGGTCGGCTCCGGCATGGGCGATGCCCGCGGCCAGCAGCGGCACGGCGACGACCCGACGTGGGCTGGGTTCCGGCCCCAGCAGCTGGGCCACCAGGCGGGTCGTGACATCGTTGAAGTCGGCATGCGAGTCCAGGATCCGGGTCACCTCGGGATCGCTCAGGACCGAGGCCACCACCTGCCGGTGGGTGAGCACGGTGTCGATGAGCCCGTCGAGGGCCAGCGTCGTCGCGTCGTGCGGGGTCGGCGCCGCCTCGGCCGCCTGCACGTGACCACGGAGCTGGTCGACGGCCTTCTCGACCACGGCGAGGACGATGTCCTCCTTGGCGTGGAACTGGTAGTAGACCGCGGCCTTGGTGACCCCGAGGTGGTCGGCGATCATCTGCAACGACGTCCCGCTGACCCCGTGGAGGGCGAACATCTCCAGGGCGGCGGCGAGGACCCGGCCCCTGCCCTGGCCTCGCGGCGCCTGTGGCCTGGCCATCTCGTCCTCCGTCCCTGCCGCGGGGCGGCGCGAGGTGCGTCACCCACCGCTGGTCGGCCGTGACGACCGCCACAGTAGCAGCATAGTTAGCCGATCGGCTTGTGATTGCCTTGCCGAACGACTAACTTCGAGGGTGGCCGACCACCGGGGTCGGCCCACGCGCACGGGGAGCTCACCGATGGCCACTCTTCTGTATCGGATCGGACGCCTCGGCTTCCGGCGTCGCGGCATCGTCGTCTCGGTGTGGCTGGTGCTGCTGGGCGCCCTCGTCGCCGCCGTCACGACGGTGGGCACGGCCCCGACGACCGGGGTGTCGATCCCCGGCACCGAGTCCCAGCGCGCCCTGGACTCCCTGGCCCGCGAGTTCCCGCAGGCCGGTGGCGCCGCCGGCACCGTCGTGGTCCGCGCCCCCGAGGGGCAGAGCGTCGTCGCCGAGGCCAACCGGGCGACTGTGACCGCGCTCGTGGCGAAGGCCACCACGCTGCCCGGAGTCATCGGCGCCGTGAGCCCCTACGACTCGAAGGCGATCAGCCAGGACGGCCGGTACGCGCTGGTCACGGTCCAGTTCCAGGAGACCTCCGACGCGCTCACGCCTGAGCAGCGCACGGCATACGAGGAGCTCGGGGCCGGCGCGCCAGCGGGCTGGACCATCGCCGCGGGCGGTGAGCCCCTGATGACCGAGCCCGAGGTGGGCTCGACCGAGACCATCGGCGTGGCGGTCGCCCTGGTGGTCCTGCTCATGACGTTCGGCTCGCTCGTCGCTGCCGGCATGACCATGGTCAACGCGCTCATCGGCGTGGGCGTCGGGTTGCTGGGGCTGCTGCTCGCCGGCCACGTCTTCGACCTGACCAGTGTGACCCCGGTGCTCGCGCTCATGCTCGGCCTCGCCGTCGGCATCGACTACTCGCTGTTCATCACCTCGCGCTACCGCCACAACCTCGGGACCGGGCAGGGTCGCGAGGAGGCCGTCGGGCGGGCCATCGGCACGGCCGGTTCGGCCGTGGTCTTCGCCGGACTCACCGTCGTCATCGCCCTGGCCGGCCTGTCCGTCGTCGGCATCCCCTTCCTCACGGCGATGGGCCTGGCCGCGGCCGGCACCGTGGCGGTCGCGGTCCTCGTGGCCGTCACGCTGCTGCCCGCCCTGCTCGGTTTCGCCGGCGACCGCGTCCTTCCCCGCGCGCAGCGCCGGGCCGGCGCGGCGGTCGACCCGGAGGGGTCACCGCGCAACCGCGGCTTCGGCTGGGGCCGGGCAGTGGTGCGGGCCCGCATCCCCGTCATCCTCGGTGGCGTGGTGCTCCTCGGCGCGGTCGCGCTGCCGAGCGCGGACATGCGGCTCGCACTGCCCGACGACGGGACCGCTCCGGCCGGCACCAGCAAGCGGGTCGCCTACGACCTCATCGCCGAGGGCTTCGGCCCCGGCTTCAACGGGCGCCTCGTGATGGTCGTCCACGGCGACGACCCCTCCGCGGTCCAGGAAGCGGTGACCGCGGCGGGCGCCGTGATGGCGAAGACCGACGGCGTGGTCGCCGTCGCGCCGGGGGGTGCCAGCGCAGACGGTCGTACGGCGCTCGTGGCCGTCATCCCCGCCAGCGGGCCCTCTGACGCGGCCACCTTCGACCTCGTGCGCGCCCTGCGGGCGGGCGTGGCACCCACCGCGGCAGCGACCGGCACCGACATCGCCCTCACCGGGGCGACCGCCGCGGGTGTCGACGTCTCCGACAAGCTCAGCGCCGCCCTGCCGGTCTACCTGCTCGTGGTCGTCGGCCTCAGCTTCGTCCTGCTCACCCTGGTCTTCCGTTCGCTGCTCGTGCCGCTCAAGGCCACCGCCGGCTTCCTGCTCACGGTCGGCGCGACCTTCGGGGCGACCGTGGCGATCTTCCAGTGGGGGTGGCTGGCCGACCTCTTCGGTGTCCAGACACCCGGGCCACTGGTCAGCTTCCTGCCCATCCTGCTCATCGGCATCCTCTTCGGCCTCGCCATGGACTACGAGGTCTTCCTCGTCTCGCGCATGCGCGAGGACTTCGTCCACGGCCAGACCGCTCGCTCAGCCGTCGTGTCCGGCGTCGGGCACGGCGCCCGGGTCGTCGTGGCCGCAGCGCTGATCATGATCTCGGTGTTCGCCGGCTTCATGCTCGTCGACGACCCGATCATCAGGTCGATGGGCTTCGCCCTGGCGTTCGGCGTCCTCGTCGACGCGTTCGTCGTCCGGCTCGCCCTGGTGCCGGCGATCATGTCCTTCCTCGGCGACTCGGCCTGGTGGCTGCCCCGGTGGCTCGAACGCGTCCTGCCGCGGGTCGACATCGAGGGCGAGAGCCTGCCACCGGTCCCGACCACCACAGGCTCCCGGACGCCGAACGCGCACGAGCCTGCCGCTGTCGCAAGCCCCGGGGACTGACCGCGGCCGGCGGCCGGCGACCGCTGCAGCGTCAGGGGTGCGGCAGGGACTGGCGCACCGCAGCGGCGAAGTCGTCGTGGACGCGCGTCAGCTCCAACCCACGATCCCCAGCCAGAAGGTGGCCAGGGCCGCCCGACGCAGCTTCCGGTGGCGCTGCCACACCTCGGCCCGAAACGGCACGAGCAGGTCGTAGGACCGCGATGACGCCGAGCTGACGAACAACCACGCGACGAGTCCGAAGACGATCGTGACGCCTGCCCACGCCGGGGCGGCCCGACCCCTGACGCGCACCAGGTTCGTGGTGGGCACGCCGGTCTTGAGGCAGATCGGCGGGAGGGGGCCCGCCTGCCGGGCGGGTGCGCCGAGGGCGACGACGGCCATGGAGGGCGGAGAAAGGGTGGCGCGCAGCGCGACTCAGGCGCGCAGGGCCGAGCTGTCGGCAGCCATGGCCGCGCCGACGGACTCGCGGCCACCGGACCGGGCCGCCACGGTCGACCCGATGCCGTCGCGGAGGTCAAGGACGGACACGTCGTCCTCCATGACGGGGATGAAGCGCTCCAGGAAGAGTTGCCACATGTCCACACCTACCTTCTGCGGGATCAGCGTCGTCGCCGATCTGCGTCTACTGCGGAGCACTGAGCATGCGACCCGGGGCCATGAGGGGGGATACCGGAGCAGACCGCCTCAGCCTTTCTACGGACAGTCTCACCCAAACGTATGAGGCAGGTCAACCAATGAACAGCCGCAGTTCGGTGCGAGCCGCGCGCCGGATGCCCCACAGACCACACACTCGCTCGTGCGTCCTCCCCCCAACGCGCACCCCGGAGCTGTCATGTCCTTCTCGTCCCCCCACCGCGTGCCCGCAGCCATGGTCACCGTCACCGTTGCCGTCGCTGCGCTCGTCTGCAGCCTGCTGGTCACGGCTTCCGCGGCGTCGGCCGCCACCCCGGTGCCCCCGACCCCGACCGGTCTGCCCTCCGGCGTCGAGGCACTGGCGTCCTACGTCGGCGCCAACTCCTGCGATGCCTCGACCAAGCCGGGGACGGCAGCCCTGGGCGCCCTGCTCGTCAAGACCTACCCGGGCACGAGCTACGGATCGGCCCGGGCCTGCGCCTCCGACGCCCTCGCGACGTCCGAGCACTACGACGGCCGTGCGGTCGACTGGATGGCCAACAGCCGGGTCGCCACGCAGCAGGCCCAGGCCAACGCCGCGATCGCCTGGATGCTCGCCACGGACAAGAGCGGCAACCCCTACGCCATGGCCCGCCGCCTCGGGGTGATGTACCTCATCTGGAACAACCGGTCCTGGTCGGCCTACCGCCCGCAGGAGGGGTGGAAGGAGTACTCGGGCTGCCTGTCCTCGGCCAAGGCGAGCACCTCCTACGACACCGCCTGCCACCGCAACCACGTGCACATCTCGCTGTCCTGGGCCGGTGCCATGCAGCGCAGCTCGTACTGGTCCAAGACCGTTGCGGCACCCGAGTACGGGCCGTGCCGCACCTGGCTGACGAACTGGGCCAGCCCCCGCACCTCCGCGAACCTGACGCGCTGCCAGGTCCCTCCGGCCGTCACCGCCCTGCCGTCCGCCACCGCCCTGGGCAAGCAGCTGGTCTCGATCTCCGGCGTCTACCTCAGGTCGGGAAGCACCGGCCCGGCCGTCACGGCCGTGCAGACCGCCATCGGCACCACCGCCACGGGCTCGTTCTCGAGCACCACGGCGACCGCGCTGGTCGCGTGGCAGAAGCGCAACGGTGTCCCCGCCACCGGTGTCACCGACGCCGCGACCTGGCGGGCCCTGATCCGCGTGCACGCCGCCCCGCCGGTGTCCCTGGGCCTCGACTCGACCATCGACTCCGACGTCCTTGGGCTCACCGACGGTCGGCTGACGCTCAGCGACTCGGTCTCCGACCCGTACGGCCGCGTGTTGAGCACCCAGTGGGCGGGGATCACCGCTGTCGTCGCCCCCGGCGACTTCACCGGGGACGCCTACCCCGACCTGATCAGCCGCACCTCCGCGGGCGCGCTGCGCATCCACCGGGGCACGGGCAACGCCTCGTTCGCCGCCCCCGCGACCTGGGGCACCGGTTGGAACATCTACTCCACCCTGCTCTCGCCCGGCGACTTCACCGGCGACGGTTGGTCCGACGTCATCGGTGTGCGTCCCGACGGCGTGCTGTACCTCTACCGGGGCAACGGCAAGGGCGGCTTCTCCGGCGGCGCCCAGATCGGCTGGGGGTGGCAGGGTTTCGACACCGTCCTGTCCCCCGGCGACTTCACCGGCGACGGCCGGGCCGACCTCATCGCGCGCAGGCCGAACGGCGCCCTGATGCTCTACGCCGGCAACGGTGCCGGGGGCTGGGCTGCGGCCGGTCGCGAGATCGGACGCGGCTGGCAGGGCTTCACCACCGTCGTCGCCGCCGGTGACCTCAACGGCGACCGCCGCTCCGACCTCATGGGACTGACTGCCGACGGTCGCTGGTTGGCCTACTACGGCAACGGAGCCGGAGGCTTCGCCAGCGGCTCCGGCCAGCAGGTCTCACGAGGCGACTGGTCGACCACCGGGCTCGTCGTCGGCGTCCGCTGACCCTCCTGCGCCGGCGGTCCGGCGCACCGAACGCACCGAGGACGGGGATGCAGTGAGGGGGCATCCCCGCCCTGGGTGCGTCGGGGTGGCCGTGGGGCCGTTCAGCGCGCCGGCGCCGTCGCGACAGCTTCGTCGACGGCACCGTCCACGGCACGGTCCGCGGGGGCCGGAGTGGACACGACCTCGAACCACACGGTCGTGCCGGCCGAGGTCCGGTGTGAGCCGAACGCGTCGCTGATCGCCTTCACCAGGGACAGCCCCCGGCCGCGCACGGCCATCGCCTCCCCTCCGGTCAGCAGCGGCTCACCACGGTTGCCGCTGTCGGCGACCGTCACCGAGATCAGCCCCGAGTCCAGGTCCATGGTCAGGTGCGACTCGGTGCCGGCGTGCAGGACCGCGTTGGTGATGAGCTCGGAGATGCCCGTGGCGATCGTGTACTGGTCGCCGTCGCCGACGTGCCACTGCGAGAGCTGGGCGCGGGCCCAGTCGCGAGCAGCCTTGACCGACTCCGGCATCGGCGGGACGACGATGGTGCAGCGCCGGTGCCCCGCGGGCGAGCGCCCGACCGTGAGCACCGCACAGTCGTCCTCCTGGCCGGTCGGGGGCACCATCGCCTCCATGACGAGCTGGGACACGCGACGCGGGCTGCTCGGCGGGAGGTCCGAGAGGACCTCCAGCAAGCGGGCCTCCCCCGCAACCAGGTCCTCGCCGCGCCGCTCGAGCAGGCCGTCGGTGTAGGCGACGAGCATGTCGCCCACCTCCAGCACCAGCTCGGTCGCAGGGCGGGCGCCGGCGATGCCCAGGGGCGGACCCACCGGCATCGAGAGCAACCGCCCGCGAGGCGCGCCGTCCTCGCGGGCCAACCGACCCGAGAGCAGGGCAGGCAGGGGGTGGCCGGCGCTGGCGATCTCGACGACACCGGTGTCGGGGGTGATCGTGGCGTAGAGCATGGTCACGAACAGCTCGCCGCCGAACGACATCCCGGGGCGGGCCCGGGTCGTGCCGAGCGGCAGCGAGGCCGGCCACAGGGCATCGAGGTCCCAGACGACGCGGTCGAGGGCTCGCATGACGACGTCCGGGCTGCTGTTGGCGAGCGCGGCACCGCGGACGGCGGCCCGCACCTGCCCCATCACGGTCGCCGCCATGACGCCGCGGCCGGCGACGTCGCCGATGACCAGGGCGAGCCGACCGTCCGGCAGGAAGAAGGAGTCGTAGAAGTCACCCCCCGCGACGGTGCCCTCCGAGACCGGCTCGTACCGGGCGGCGATGGCGATCGCGTCCGACTGCGGGAGGTTGGGGGGCAGGAGCGTGCGCTGGAGCAGCTCGGCGGTCGACCGCTCCGCGTCGTAGACGACGGCTCGACCCAGGGCCTCGGCCACGAGGTCGGTGAACGCGGACAGCACCACGCCGAGCGAGGGGGGCAGCGGGGTGGCCTCCCTGAACCCGACGACGGCGGCCGAGATGGTGCGGGCCTGCAGGGGGACCACGACGAGCTCGCCGGAGTCGGAGCTGTGGACCTCGCCCTCGTCGACGGTCCAGCGCACCGTCTCGGCCAGGTCCTCGGGCACCTCCGACCAGATGAGCGGCAACCGCTCCTCGTCCGGTGAGAGGTCCTCGATCCGGTGACGACGCGCGATACGCCACCCGCCCGGGCCGGGCGAGGGCAGGCAGATGCCCGCCGAACGGGCACCGAACGCGGACACGGCCTCGCGCAGCACGACCTTGCAGACGTCGTCCACGGTCACCGCGGTGCCGAGGGCGGAGGCCAGCTCGGCGACAGCCCTGGCGCGGTCGTGCGAGGTGGAGGTCTCCACGACGACGTGGACCACGGCGACGACGTCGCCGGCCTCGTCGCGCACCGCCGACGCGGTGCGCAGGTGGTGGCCGAGCAACGGGACGGCCTCCGTGTCGGGCGCGCCCATCGGGGGCCGTCCGACCCGTGAGTCCTCGTCGAGGAAGGGGTCTGCGTCGACCAGGACCCGGTCGAGCAGTCCACCGAGGTGGGACTGCTGCCACAGCTCGGGAAGGGCCTCGTCGGCCGGGCGGCCGAACGCCTCCGGGTGCCGGGTGCCGAGGCGCTCGGCGAACGCGTCGTTGTAGAGCAGGACCCGACCCGGCCCGACGAGCAGGGCGGTCGGCAGCAACGAGTCGAGGGCCAGGTCCCAGGCAGCGAGCAGGGCTGCGGGCCACTGGTCGGCGGCGCCGGTGGGCAACGTGGACCAGTCCGTGTGGGCAGCGAGGGCTCGCGTGCCCTCAGTCCCGACGTCTTCCACCAACCCCACCCTTTCGCCACCACGCAGCCTAGGGATCATCCCGGCGCCGTGGGGCCTCACCCGTCCGTGCCTTTCTCATCGACCGATCGGGTCGGTTCATGAGGCGCGGGGCGGCCCGCCTTCGCCTGCGCCGTCGGCGGCACCGACCTGGTCGACGAGGAAGGCCCACTCCCACGCCACCTGGCGCCACGAGTCGTACCGTCCGCTCTTTCCACCGTGGCCCGCGACCATCTCCGTGCGCAGCAGCACCGGTCGCTGCTCCGGGCTGCTCGTGGTGCTCTCCCGCAGGCGGGCGACCCACTTGGCGGGCTCGGTGAAGAAGACCCGGGTGTCGTTGAGGGAGGTGGTCGCCAGGACGGCCGGGTATGGCGCCCGGCGCACGTTCTCGTACGGCGAGTACGACTTCATGTAGGCGTAGACCTCGGGGTCGGCGAGCGGGTTGCCCCACTCCTCCCACTCGACGACGGTCAGCGGCAGGCTGGGGTCGAGGATCGTGGTCAGCGCGTCGACGAAGGGCACGGCCGCATGGACCACCCGGAACCGCTCCGGAGCCAGGTTGACCGCAGCGCCGATGAGCAGACCGCCAGCCGAACCTCCCTCTGCGGCCAGGCGCTCCGGATGCACCCATCCCGTCTCGACGAGGTGGTCGGCGCAGGCGACGAAGTCGGTGAAGGTGGCTCGCTTGTGGGTCAGCTTGCCCTCGTCGTACCACGCCCGACCGAGCTCCCCGCCGCCGCGGACGTGGGCGATGGCGAAGACGAAACCGCGTTGCAGCAGGGACAGGCGGGCCACGGAGAAGTAGGGGTCCGAGGAGATCTCGTAGGAGCCGTATGCCGTGAGCAGCCCGGGGCGGGTGCCGTCCGGCTCGCTGCCCGCGGGGTAGACCAGCGAGATCGGCACCTGTGTGCCGTCCGCCGCGCTCGCCCACTCGCGGCGCTGCTCGTACTGCGCCGGGTCGTAGCCGCCGAGCACGGCCTGCCGCTTCAGCAGGGTGTACTCGCGGGTCCGCAGGTCGTAGTCCAGCACCGTGCGCGGGGTCACCAGCGACTCGAAGACGACCTGCAGGCTGGTCGTGGCGCTCTCGGGGTTCTCCCCCAGGCCCACGGAGTAGACCGGCTCGTCGAAGACGAGGTCATGGGTCGCGCCATACCCCGACGGTGCGGCGGGGTCGCGCTCGAGCACCCGCACCGCGGTGAGCCCGTCCTTGCGCAACCCGAGGACGGCCACGTCGTCGAACGCCTCCACGCCCTGGAACCGCTCGCCCGCCGCAGCCCGCATCAGCGGTTGCCACTGGTCGGCCGAGGTGGCGTCGAGCGGCGCCCACGCGAGGTCGGAGTCGATCGAGTCGGCGTTGTGGACGATGAGCAGGCGGTCGGCGGCGGGCTCGACGTCGTACTCGACGCCCTCTCGTCGCGGCGCCACGATGCGGAACTCGCCGAGCGGGTCGGTCGCGTCGAGCAGCCGGACCTCTGAGGTGGTCTTGGAGCCGAGCCCGATCATCAGCCAGCGGTCGTCGCGCGAGGAGCCCAGTCCCATCCAGAAGCGCTCGTCGGCCTCCTCGTGCACCAGGACGTCGGCAGACTCCGGTGTGCCGACCTCGTGGCGCCAGGTCTGGTGCGGACGCCAGGTCTCGTCGACGCGCGTGTAGAACAGGTAGCGGCCGTCGTAGGAGAAGACGCAGCCGTAGCCGACCTCCTGGACCGCCGAGTCGACGACCTCGCCCGTGCCGAGGTCCTTGACCCGCAGCGCGAAGCGCTCGTCGCCCTCGGTGTCGACGGCGTAGGCGAGCCACCGGTGGTCGGGGCTGATGCTCAACGCGCCGAGGGCGAAGAAGTCGTGGCCCTGCGCCTCGAGGTTGCCGTCGAGCAGCACCTGCTCGCCCTCGATGGTCGCCCCCACCTCGGGGTCGGGCCGGGGCGCGCCGTCCACCCGCGGCGCCCGACACTCCACGGAGTACTGCGACCCCTCGTAGCTGCGCGAGTAGTACCACCACGGTCCGCTCGCCACGGGGACCGACAGGTCCGTCTCCTGCGTGCGCGAGCGGATCTCCTCGAAGATCTCCTCGCGCAGCGGCTGCAGGCCAGCCGTCATCGCCTCGGCGTAGGCGTTCTCCGCCTCGAGATGGGCGGTGACCGTGGGGTCGGCCTTGTCGCGCAGCCACTCGTACGGGTCGAGAACGACATCGCCGTGGTGCTCACGCGTGGTGGCGCGCTGCTCGGGGCGTGGGGGTGACGGCGGGGTGACCGCTGGCGTGCTCACGCGCAGAACACTACGGGGGGCTCAGCCGACCAGGCAGCGCGGCCCGAGGATCACCTTGAGGTCGCCGAACAAGGCCTCGGTGGCGTTGACGCGGTAGGCGTCCTCGAGCTTCATCAGCACCGACCGGCCGGGTTGGCTGAGACGCACGTGCACCTCGGTCGAGCCGGGGTGCGAGGACAGCACCGACTTGAGCTCCTCGACCTTGGCGGCGGTGGCGCGGTTGGTGTCCATGGTCACGATGACCGGACCCCGCGGCCCCTCGGAGATGTCGGGCAGCGTGAGGTCGGAGGCGTAGATCGACGGGGTGTCGTCACGCCGGTTGACCCGCCCCTTGACGACCACGACGGCGTCGTGGGTCAGGGCGTGCTGCACGGTGAGGTAGGCGGAGGGGAAGAACAGGCACTCGATCGCCCCCTCGAGGTCCTCGACCGTGACGATCGCCCAGAGGTCACCCTTCTTGGTGCGCTTGACCTGCAGGCCGGTGATCAGGCCGGCGATGGTGACGTTGGAGCCCTCGGGCTTGCCGTCCTCCCCCATCAGGCTGGAGATGGAGGTGTCGGCGTGCGAGCTGAGCACGTGCTCGATGCCGAACAGCGGGTGGTCGGAGACGTACAGACCGAGCATCTCGCGCTCGAACTGCAGCAGCGTCTTCTTGTCCCACTCCGCGGTGGGGATGGCCGGCAGCACCGAGAAGTCGACGGACTCCGACCCACCGTCGTCGCCACCGAAGGACCCGAACAACGAGTCCTGGCCGATGGCCTCCTGCCGCTTGATGTCCACGAAGTTGTCGACGTAGTCCTCGTGCACCCGCAGCAGGCCCTGGCGCGACTGCGCCAGTCCGTCGAACGCGCCCGCCTTGATCAGCGACTCGATGGTGCGCTTGTTGCAGACCACGGCCGGCGACATCGACAGGAAGTCCTTGAAGGAGGTGAAGCGACCCTTCTCCTCGCGGGCGGCGATGATCCCCTCGACGACGTTGTGGCCGACGTTGCGGATCGCCTGCAGGCCGAACCGGATGTCGGTGCCGACCGCCGCGAACCGTCCGACCGAGTCGTTGACGTCCGGGGGCAGGACCTTGATGCCCATCCGGCGGCACTCACCGAGGTAGAGCGCCGACTTGTCCTTGTCGTCGCCGACGCTGGTCAGCAGGGCAGCCATGTACTCGGCCGGGTAGTTGGCCTTGAGGTAGCCGGTCCAGTAGGAGACCAGGCCGTAGGCCGCGGTGTGCGCCTTGTTGAACGCGTAGTCGGAGAACGGGACGAGGACGCCCCACAGCGCGGCGATGGAGGCCTCGTTGAACCCCTTGGCCTTCATGCCCTCGGAGAAGGGGACGTACTCGGCGTCGAGCACCTCCTTCTTCTTCTTGCCCATGGCGCGGCGCAGCAGGTCGGCGTTGCCGAGGGTGTAGCCCGCGAGCTTCTGGGCGATCTCCATGACCTGCTCCTGGTAGATCACCAGGCCGTAGGTCGTGCCGAGGATCGGGCCGAGGGCGTCGATCATCTCCTGCTGGAGCTTGCCCTCGAGCTGTGGGTCGAGCGGCGTCAGGGCCTGCTTGCCGTTCTTGCGCAACGCGAAGTTGGTGTGGGCGTTGACACCCATCGGGCCCGGACGGTAGAGCGCGAGCGCGGCCGAGATGTCCTCGAAGTTGTCGGGCTGCATGAGCTTGAGCAGGGTGCGCATGCCGCCACCGTCGAGCTGGAACACCCCGAGGGTGTCTCCGCGCGAGAGCAGGTCGAAGGTCGCCTTGTCGGTCATGTCCTTGGACAGCAGGTCGAGGTCGATGTCCTCGTCGCGGTTGGCCTTGATGTTCTCGATGGCGTCGTCGAGGATCGTCAGGTTGCGCAGGCCGAGGAAGTCCATCTTGACCAGGCCGAGCGACTCACAGCTCGGGTAGTCGAACTGGGTGATGACCTGGCCGTCCTGCAGCCGCCGCATGATCGGGATGACGTCGATGAGCGGCTCGCTGCTCATGATGACCCCGGCCGCGTGCACGCCCCACTGCCGCTTGAGTCCCTCGAGGCCCTTGGCGGTCTCGACGATCTCCTTGAAGTGCGGCTCGGAGTCGACCAGGGCGCGGAAGTCGCCGCCCTCGTTGTAGCGCTTGTGGTCCTTGTTGTAGATCTCCGACAGGGGCACGCCCTTGCCCATGACGTCCGGCGGCATCGCCTTGGTCAGCTGCTCACCGACCACGAACGGGTGGCCCATCACCCGGGCGGCGTCCTTGACGGCCTGCTTGGCCTTGATGGTGCCGTAGGTGACGATCTGCGCGACGCGGTCCGCGCCATACTTCTCGGTGACGTACTTGATGACCTCGCCGCGCCGGCGCTCGTCGAAGTCGATGTCGAAGTCGGGCATCGACGCGCGCTCGGGGTTGAGGAAGCGCTCGAAGATCAGGCCGTGCGGGATCGGGTCGAGGTCGGTGATCTTCATGGCGTAGGCGCACATGGAACCAGCACCGGAACCACGGCCGGGACCGACGCGGATGCCGTTCTTCTTGGCCCAGTTGATGAAGTCGGCGACGACGAGGAAGTAGCCGGGGTAGCCCTTGGAGACGATGACGTCGGTCTCGAACGCCGCCTGCTTCGTGGCGTACTCCGGCACGCCCTCGGGGAAGCGTTCGCGCAGGCCCGTCTGGACCTCCTTGATGAACCAGCTCTCCTCGTTCTCCCCCGGCGGGCAGGGGAACCGCGGCATGTAGCGGCCCTCGCCCTCGGTGAACGAGATGTCGCACATCTCGGCGATGAGCAGGGTGTTGTCGCAGGCCTCGGGCAGCTCGCGCCAGGTGTGGCGCATCTCCGCGGGGCTCTTGAGGTAGAAGTCGTCGGCGTCGAACTTGAACCGGTTGGGGTCCATCATCGTCGAGCCGGACTGCACGCAGAGCAGGGCCGAGTGGGCCTTGGCGTCCTCGGGGCTGGAGTAGTGCAGGTCGTTCGTGGCCACCAGCGGCAGGTCGAGGTCGCGGGCCAGGCGCAGCAGGTCCTTCTGGACGCGGCGCTCGATGTCGAGGCCGTGGTCCATCAGCTCGCAGAAGTAGTTCTCGGCGCCGAAGATGTCGCGGAAGTCGCTGGCCGCCTGCCTGGCCTCCTGGTACTGCCCGAGCCGGAGGCGGGTCTGGATCTCACCCGAGGGGCAGCCGGTCGTGGCGATGAGCCCCTTCCCGTGGGCGCTGAGCAGCTCGCGGTCCAGCCGCGGCCACTTGGCGTAGACCTGGTCCAGGCTCGCGAGGGAGTCGAGCCGGAACAGGTTGTGCAGGCCGGTGTTGTCCTTGGCCAGCAGGGTCATGTGCGTGTAGGCGCCCGACCCCGAGACGTCGTCGCGGGCCTGCGACTCGTCGCCCCACTTCACCCGGGTCTTGTCCGTGCGGTGCGTCCCCGGGGTGACGTAGGCCTCCACGCCGATGATCGGCTTGACGCCGGTGCCCTGGGCCTTCTTCCAGAACTCGTAGGCCCCGAAGACGTACCCGTGGTCGGTGGTGGCCAGGGCCGGCATCCCCATCTCGGCAGCCCGGGTGAACAGGTCCCCGATGCGTGCCGCACCGTCGAGCATGGAGTACTCGGTGTGCACGTGCAGGTGGACGAACGAGTCGGACTTCGATCCACGACGAGCGGTTGGGGCGGCGGGCTGGGAGGACATCGGGACGAGTCTAGGCCGCCCCACCGACTGCCCTGCGGCGTGTCGCTCCACCGTGTCGCGGCGGGTTCGTTCCGACCGGGCGACGACTGCGGCCGGGACCGGGGCCGAATAGTGCGAAGTGGGGATGTACGCGCGCCCGGCCGGCGCGGACGTAGTCACGATGGGCCATTTCCGCGCCCATTTCAGGGTCGATAGCCTCGCCGTATCGCGCTAGCAGAAACCGCACGTGACTGCAAATCGCGCATCGTGGTCTGCATGGGGGGCGGTCATGGTCAACAGAATTGTCAGGTGGGGCGTCGGCTCGCGCATCTTGGTCGCCGTGCTCGCAGTCGCGGCAGCCGTGCTCGCGGGAGTCCAGCTGAGCGCCACGGCGGTCGAGCCGGGGCCCGAGTTCGCTCCGGTCACCGTCGAGGTGCAGTCGGAGGCACTGGGGCTGTCGGCACAGGAGGTCGAGGACCTCGTGACCGTGCCGCTGGAGTCCAACCTGCTCAGCGGCATCGCCTGGGTGGACCGGATGCAGTCGACGTCGATCCCGGGCCTGTCCTCGGTCGTGATGACCTTCGAGGAGGGGACCGACCCGATCCGGGCGCGGCAGGTGGTGCAGGAGCGCCTGACCCAGGGAGCGCTGCTCACCAACGCCTCGAAGGCACCGGTCATGCTCCAGCCGACCTCGTCGGCCAACCGGGTCATGATGCTGGGCCTGTCGGCCAGCGACAAGTCGCTCATGGACCTGTCCGTCCTCTCGCGCTGGACCATCCGTCCCAAGCTCATGAGCGTCCCGGGCGTGGCCAACGTCGCCGTCTGGGGCATGCGCGACCGCCAGCTGCACGTCCAGGCCGACCCGGCCAAGATGCAGGAGCACGGCGTCTCGCTCGATGAGCTCATCGCGACGACGGGCAACTCCCTGTGGGTGTCGCCGCTGAGCTTCCTCGAGGCCTCCACCCCCGGCCGCGGCGGGTTCCTGGACCTGCCGCAGCAGCGGGTCAACGTCCAGCACATCTCCCCGATCACCGACAGCGCAGCACTCGGCCGCGTCGCCGTGGAGGGCGCGCGGGCCAGCTCCGTGACGCTGTCCGACGTGGCCACCATCGTCGAAGCGCCACCCACGATCATCGGTGACGGCGTCGTCGCCGATGCCTCCGGCCTCGTCCTGGTCGTCGAGAAGCAGCCCGGGGTCAGCACCAAGGAGGTCAGTGCGGGGATCGAGCAGGCTCTCGCCGACCTGTCGGTCGGCCTGCCCGGGGTGAGCATGGACGCCTCGGTGTACCGCCCGGCGGACTACACCGCGGATGCCGGCCGCAACCTCGCCTGGGCAGCAGCCCTCGCGTTGTTGCTCGTGCTCGTGGGCTCGGCGGCGCTCTACCGGGCCTGGCGTCCGGTCGTCACCGTGGTGACCACCGTGGGGCTGTCCCTGTTGGCGGGGTGGTTCGCCCTGTGGCTGCGCGAGACGCCCGTGAACCTCCTGGCGCTCACCGGTCTGGCGGCCGGCGCGGTGCTGGCGGTCGCCCAGGCCGTGGCGGCTGTCGACGGGGTGGCGCGTTCCCCCCGGGAGCTGCCACCGCTGCAGCGGGTCGCCTCGGCGTACGGAAGCCTGAGCGTCAACACCATCTACGCAGCCATCGCCGCAGCGTTCCTCGCGCTGCCCGTCTTCGTCCTGCAGGGTCGGGCCGGCGCCTTCCTGCCCGAGGCCACCACCGGGTTCCTCCTGGCCACGGCAGGAGCCCTCGTCGTGGCGCTGCTGTTCGCCCCCGGGATCGCGGCGCTGATCGGGGTGGCCGCCACGCCCAGGACGGTCGTGCCGCACCGGTTCTCGCTGCGGCTCGCGTCCTCGGCACGCAGGATCGCGTCCTCCGCCCTGGTCCTGGGCGTCGTCCTCGCGATAGGGGTCGCAGGCTCCGCAGCCATGGCGATCGGCCTCGACGTCGACACGCGGCCGACCTGGCGCGAACCCACGCTCGTGCTGAAGGCCACCGCTCCTGAGGGAACCTCTCCGCAGTCCCTGACGAGCACACTGGGCAGCGTGTCCCGGGCGGTCCGCGGCCTCGACGGCGTCGCCGGGGTCGGCGGCCACGTCGGGCGCGCCGTCAGCAGCGACCGCGTCGTGGGCCCGAACTCCGGGGAGCTGTGGGTCACCCTGACCGACGGTGCCGACCGCGACGCGGTGTCCGGCGCCGTTCTCGACGCCGCTCGGTCCACCGGTGACCTCGACGTCTCGATCGGCTCCTTCCTGGACGACAGGGTCGACGAGGTCATCCCCGACGCCGACGGGCCCCTCGTGGTGTCGGTGTACGGCCCGGAGCCGGAGACCCTGCGCAGCAGTGCAGCCAACGTGCTGGAGATCGTGTCGGGGACGGACGGGGTGTCCGGCGCCCGCCTCGTCGAGCCTCCCACCGAGCAGACCATCCAGGTGACGGTCGACCTCGCGAAGTCCGAGGCCCTGGGGATGACCCCCGGCGACGTCCGTCGCCAGGCAGCGACCCTGGTCGGGGGCCTCGAGGTCGGCGCCATCTTCGAGGAGCAGAAGGTCTTCGACGTGCAGGTCTGGACCGAGGAGGCCCTCCGCGACAGCCCGGACAAGGTCCGCCAGCTCCCGATCACCACGCCCGACGGGCGGCAGGTCCCCCTCGGGGACATCGCGACGGTCGTCACGGCCGACCAGCCGACGGTCATCACCCGTGAGTCGGTGCAGCGGCGCCTGGACATCGTCGCCGATGTCTCGAACAGCGGGGTCGCCAAGAGCGTCGCCGAAGGCCTGGCCCGGATGTCGTTGCCGGCGGAGTACCACGCGGAGGTCCGCAACGAGGCCGCCGGCATCGCCGACAACCAGCGCATCGTCCTCCTCTGCGCCCTGGCCGCGGTCCTCGCGGTACTGCTGCTCCTGCAGGCTGCGACCCGCAACTGGTGGACGTCGTTCGCAGCGACCGCTGCGCTCCCGCTCGGGATGAGCGGTGGTTTCCTGGCCGCCCTGGTGGTGGGAGACCTGAGCATCGGGGCGCTGCTGGGACTGCTCGCCCTGGCAGCGCTCGGGGTGCAGCAGATCCTCACCGTGGTCCGGGTCACCCGCGCCCGCGCGGACGACCCGGACGACGCCGAGGTCCTGGGGGCAGCGACCGAGGCGGTCGTGCCGGGGGCGGCCCTGACGTTCCTCGTGGCCGTGGGGGTGGCGCTGCTCGGTGGCCGGGCAGGCCTGGAGGCCGTCTTCGACCTCGGGCTCGTCATGGCCGGGGGCGCCCTGACGACCGGGCTCGTGGGTGCGATCGTCCTCCCGGCGATCGCCGCCAGGTTCCGCGGACGTGAGGAGGACCTCGGAGACTTCGCGCTCGACGACAGCGCCCTCTACGGGGATGTGGGAGTTGGCGCGAATGCCTAGCACCAGGTGGGGGGTGGCGGTGGCCGTCCTCGGGCTGAGCGGCCTCACCTCGGCAGCGTGCGCCACCGTCGAGGAGGCCGAGCCCGCGACCGCGCCCTACCCCGCCGTGGCCATCGTCGACGGAGCCGACGACGCCGCGCCGAAGACCTTGACGCTCACCTCGGACGCCGTACGACGTCTGGAGCTCACCACCACCGTGGTCAACGACCCGACGGCAGTCCCGTATGCCGCCGTCATCTACGACAAGTTGGGCGCCTCGTGGGTGTACACGAGCCCCGAGGACCGCACGTTCATCCGGGTGCCCGTGACCATCGACCGCGTGCAGGACCAGACCGCCGTCCTGACGGACGGACCGCCCGCCGGCACCCGGGTCGTGACCCGGGCAGTCATCAAGCTGTATGGCGCCGAGAACGGCGTCGGCGGCGGACACTAGGAGCAAGCCATGATGCGTCGCATTCTCACGGTCAGCCTGAGGTTCCGCTACCTCGCCGTCGCAGCGTCGGTCGCCATGCTCGTCATGGGCGGGCTGCAGCTGCGCGACACCCCCGTGGACGTCTTCCCCGAGTTCGCCCCGCCCCGGGTCGAGGTGCAGACCGACGCGCTCGGCCTGTCCGCCCAGGAGGTCGAGGAGCTCATCACCGTCCCGATGGAGCAGGGCCTCAACGGGATGCCGGGGCTGGTGTCGCTGCGGTCCAAGTCGATCCCGCAGCAGTCCTCGATCGAGATGATCTTCGCCAAGGGCACCGATGTCATCGATGCCCGGCGGCTGGTGTCGGAACGGATCCAGGTCCTCACCCCCACGCTGCCCAGCTGGGCCACCCCGCCGGTGGTCCTCCAGCCGTTGTCCGCGACGAGCCGGGTGATGAAGATCGGGGTCCGGTCGGACTCGCTGGACCTCATCGAGCAGGCGACCCTCGTGCGGTACAAGATCCGCCCGCAGCTGATGTCCCTGCCGGGGGTGGCCAACGTCGCCGTGTGGGGCATGCGCAAGAACCAGTGGCAGATCCAGATCGACCCGGACCGGATGCGCAAGGCGGGGGTGACGCTGGACCAGGTGATGACGGCGGCCTCGGCAGGCACCGACGCGGGTCTGCTCAAGCACCGGACCGGCACGAAGATCGGCACGGGCGGCTACGTCGACGCCGCTGACCAGCGCTTCGCCGTCCAGCACGTCCTGCCGCTCGACTCGGCAGAGACCATCAACACGATCGTGGTCGCTCGCCAGGACGGCCGGACCATCAGCATGGGGGACGTCGCCACCGTCGCCAAGGGCCACCAGCTCCTGCTCGGTGACGCGGTCATCAACGACGGCGACGGTCTGCTGCTCATCGTGGAGAAGCTGCCGTGGGGCAACACGCTGGATGTCACCCACACCGTGGAAGCGGCACTCGCCACGATGCAGCCCGCCCTGGGCAACCTCGACGATCGACACCACCATCTTCCGGCCGGCGAGCTTCGTCGAGCTCGCCATGGAGAACCTGAGCCGGGCGCTGACCCTGGGCATCATCCTCGTGGCGATCGTGCTCATGTTCTTCCTGTTCCAGTGGCGCACGGCCCTGATCTCCCTGGTCGCGATCCCGCTCTCGCTCGTGGCTGCTGCGCTCGTCCTGCACCATCGCGGTGAGACGACGAACACCATGGTGCTGGCCGGCCTGGTCATCGCCGTCGGGGTCGTGGTCGACGACGCGATCATCGACGTCGAGAACATCGTGCGGCGGCTGCGTGAGCACCGGGCCGAGGGCGGGACGCGATCGACCGCGTCCATCGTCCTGGATGCCTCCCTCGAGGTCCGCAGCCCCATCGTCTACGCGACCCTGATCATCCTCGCGGCCGTCATCCCCGTCTTCTTCCTCACCGGGCTGATGGGTTCGTTCTTCCAGCCGCTCGCGCTCTCGTACACCCTGGCCGTCTCGGCCTCCATGCTCGTCGCGGTCACCGTGACGCCGGCGATGGCGCTGATCCTGCTGCGCAAGGCCACGCTGCACCCCAAGCCCCCGCCCGTCGTGCGATGGAGCCAAGCCGTCTACACCCGGCTGCTGCGTCCCACCGTGCGGCGTCCACTCGCGGCCTACGTCGTCGTCGCTGCACTCTTCGCCGGAGGCATCGCCGTCGTTCCCAGGCTCGGGCAGGACCTGTTGCCGACCTTCCGTGAGCGCGACTTCCTCATGCACTGGGTGCTGGAGCCGAGCGCCTCGTACGACGAGACGATGGCTGTCACCAAGGCCGCCAGCCGTGAGCTGCGTGCGGTCCCGGGGGTGCGCAACTTCGGTGCCCACGTGGGCCAGGCGGTCAATGGTGACGAGGTCTACGGCATCTACTTCGTGGAGAACTGGATCAGCATCGACCCCGACGAGGACTACGACGAGACCCTCGGCCGCGTCCAGAGCGTCGTCGACGGGTACCCGGGGCTGCGGCGGGACGTCCAGACCTACCTCAAGGAGCGTATCCGTGAGGTGCTGACCGGAGCCGGCGAGGCCGTCGTCGTGCGCGTCTACGGTGACGAGCTGGACGTCATCGAGGAGAAGGCGCACGAGATCGAGGAGGCCATCGCAAGCGATCCCCGGGGTCAAGGACCCCAGCACGGACCTGCAGACGCGGATCCCGCACCTCGTCGTCCAGGTCGACCTGGACAAGGCGCAGGCGGTCGGCCTGAAGCCGGGCGACGTGCGCCGGCAGGCAGGTGTCTACCTGGCCGCCCAGGAGCTGTCCGACGTCTACCGGGTCGGCAAGGCGTACGACGTCATGGTGTGGAGCGTCCCGGAAGCACGGCGCAACCCCGACGACGTGCGCGACATGCTCATCGACACCCCGTCCGGGGGGACGGTGCGGTTGGCTGACATCGCCGCGGTGGAGATGCAGTCGACGCCGAGCATGATCCGCCGGATCGAGGGGTCACGCCGGCTCGATGTCGGGGCGAACGTCGAGGGACGTCCCCTCGCCGACGTCGCCGCGGACGTCCAGGAGGCCGCGGCGAGTGTCGAGATGCCGCTGGGGTACCGGTTCGAGGTCATCGGCGAGGACACGGAGCGGGCTGCGGCCTCGCAACGCCTGCGCCTGCTGTCCGTGGTGGCCTTCGTCGTGATCCTGGGTCTGTTCTACGGGTCGTTCCGTCGCTGGCGGCTCGCCGTGCTCAGTCTGCTGACCCTTCCCATGGCCCTGGTCGGGGGCGTGCTCGCGGCGTGGTTCTCGAGCGGGACGATGACGATCGGCTCCTTCGTCGGCCTCTTCACCGTCCTCGGGATCGCGGCGCGCAACGGGATCCTCATGATCAGCCACTGCCAGCACCTCGAGACGGTCGAAGGGGTGGCCTTCGGGCCCGAGCTGGTGATCCGGGCCGCGCGCGAACGCCTCGCCCCGATCCTGATGACCACGCTCGCGACCGCACTCGCCCTGGTGCCCCTGGTCGTCATGGGCAATGTGCCCGGCCATGAGATCGAGTACCCGATGGCCATCGTCATCCTGGGCGGCCTGGTCACCTCGACCCTGCTCAACCTGTTCGTCGTGCCGTCGTTGTACCTGCAGTTCGGCCGGCCGAAGGAGGCGCAGGCCGAGGTGGGGTCCGAGACGGTCCTGAGCCCGTCGGAGACCCCGGTGCTGGTGACCTGAGCCGCCTCGCCGACAGCCCGCCGGACTGCGTCGTCAGAGGCGGTCGAGGGCGCTCTGCAGGTCCTTCGGGTACGGGCTCTCGAAGGTGACGTGCTTACCGGTACCGGGGTGCTCGAACCCGAGGCCGACCGCGTGCAGCCACTGGCGCTCCAGGCCGAGCCGGGCCGCCAGGGTCGGGTCGGCGCCATAGGTCAGGTCGCCCGCGCAGGGGTGCCGCAGCGCGGCGAAGTGCACACGGATCTGGTGGGTGCGCCCCGTCTCGAGGTGGATGTCGAGCAACGACGCGGCCCGGAACGCCTCGATGACCTGGTAGTGGGTGACACTCGGCTTGCCCTTGTCCATCACCGCGAACTTGTAGTCATGGCCCGGGTGTCGCCCGATGGGGGCGTCGATCGTGCCCACGACGGGGTCCGGCAGCCCCTGGACGAGCGCGTGGTACTTCTTGTCGACGGTGCGGCTGCGGAAGGCCTGCTTGAGGACGCTGTAGGCGTACTCCGACTTCGCCACCACCATGAGGCCACTGGTGCCGACGTCCAGACGGGACACGATCCCCTGTCGTTCGCTCGCGCCGCTCGTGGCGATGCGGTAGCCGGCCGCGGCGAGACCGCCCACCACGGTCTGCCCGGTCCACCCGACACTGGGGTGGGCCGCCACCCCGACCGGCTTGTCGACGACGATGATGTCGTCGTCGTCGTGGATGATCCCCATCCCCGGCACGGGCTCGGCGATCACCTTCAGGGTCGGGCTGTCCTCGGGGCTGGGCAGGAGCACCTCGAGGAGGTCCCCTGCGGTGACCCGGTCGGACTTGCCGGCCGGAGCGTGGTTGAGCTGGACGTCACCGGCCTGCGCGAGGTCGGCGGCCTTGGTGCGGGAGACCCCGAACAAGCGCGCCAGGGCAGCGTCGACCCGCTCGCCCTCGAGGCCGTCGGGAACGTGGAGGGTACGGGCGTCAGGCATGGGAGTCGTCCTGACCAGCGGCGGTGCCGCTCTCGTGGCGGGCCACGTGTCCGGCCTCGTGGCGGCCGGCGCGCGTGCCGTCCACCCCGATGCCGCGCAGCGCGAGGACACCGATGAGCACGGCGGCACTCACGATGGCGATGTCGGCGATGTTGCCGATGAACAGGCTGAAGTAGTCGATGAAGTCGACGACGTGGCCACGGCCGGGCCCCGGCTCGCGGGTCATCCGGTCGGTGAGGTTGCCCACCGACCCGCCGAGGAGCAGCCCCAGGGCCCACGCCCAACCGCGGCTGCCGATACGGCGGGCGGTGCGGATGATGACGACGAGCACCCCGAACGCGACGAGGGTGAGCACCCAGGTCGCGCCGTCGGCGATGGAGAACGCGGCACCGGGGTTGCGGATCAGGTTCAGCCGGATGAACTCGCCGAGGACGTTCACCGGCTCACCGGGGGTCAGCGTCTGCAGCGCGAGGACCTTGGTCAGCTGGTCGGCGACGTAGACCACCACGGCGGTCACCGCCAGGAGCCGGAACAGCCCGGTGCGGTCGTGCGGAGGGTTGGGGGTGGAGGTGGACTCGTCGGCCGCGGTCAGCGGCGCTCCTGCTTCGTCTTGCATGTCACGCATAGGGTCGCACGAGGAGCGGCCTGAAGGCGAAGTTTGCCGATCGGGTTGCCACAGGACTCACAGATCCCGTAGGTCCCGTTGTCCAGCCGCTCGAGCGCGTGCAGGTTCTGGTCGAGCAGGGTGCGGGCGTTGTTGGCCAGCGAGATCTCCTGTTCGCGCTCATAGGTCTTGGCCCCGGCATCGGCCTGGTCGTCGCCGGCTCCGTCGCCCGCATCACGCATCAGGCCCACGAGGTCGGCCTCGGCGACGCTGATCTCCTCGCGCAGGTGGATGACGTCACCCTCGATCTCGGCCCGGACCTGGCGCAGCTCCTTGGCGGTCCAGGGCGACTCGTCGTCGCGGACCGCGAGCGAGGCCGGCGACGCCTTCTTCGCACGGACGGCTTTCTTCGCGGGCGCAGCCTTCTTCGCGGGCGCAGCCTTGGCGGCGGGCGCGGCCTTCTTCGCGGACGTCTTCTTGGCGGGCGCAGCCTTGGCGGCGGGCGCGGCCTTCTTCGCAGACGTCTTCTTGGCGGGCGCAGCCTTGGCGGCGGGCGCGGCCTTCTTCGCGGACGTCTTCTTGGCGGGCGCAGCCTTCTTCGCCGGCGCAGCCTTGGCGGCGGGCGCAGCCTTCTTCGCGGACG
Source organism: uncultured Actinomycetota bacterium (assembly GCA_963731235.1). Taxonomy (GTDB): domain Bacteria; phylum Actinomycetota; class Actinomycetes; order Actinomycetales; family Dermatophilaceae; genus Pedococcus. Next base: position 75,604 of record CAVSUT010000021.1, read on the forward strand.
TCTTCTTGGCGGGCGCAGCCTTCTTCGCGGGCGCAGCCTTCTCCGCGGGCGCAGCCTTCTTCGCAGACGCCTTCTTCGCGGGCGCGGCCTTCTTCGCGGGCGCAGCCTTCTTGGCAGACGCCTTCTTGGCGGGCGCAGACGCCTTTTTCGCGGGCGCAGCCTTTGTCGCCGGCGCGGAAGCCTTCGTGGCGGAAGCGACCTTGGCCGAAGCCTTGCCCGTCGCGGACTTCGTCGCGGCGTAAGCCTTGTGAACCATGGTGAGCCGGGCCCCTCGGTCGCAGGGCGCTCCCGGGGAGCGCTGTCAGGTGCGGTGAGGATAAGCGCTGGAGGGCTGCGACTCAACGCCAAAACACCCTGTGTCCCCCACGAGTGTGGGCAGATGACCACAGGCGACCCCTGGACGACGGCAGGCGCCCACCGCGATCGCGGTGGGCGCCTGTGGTCTGTGCCGGCTCTGCTCAGCCCCGGCAGGTCCTGCTACTGCTGGTGCTCGTCCCGCCCGGCCTCGTCGCGCGTGACCTCGTCCGGCTCCTGGTCGCCGGCGCTGCCGTGGTCGGCGTCGCCCTCGGACTCACCGGCGGTGTTCCCCTCCGAGTCGCTCCCTGAGTCGCTCCCTGCGTCGCTCCCCGAGTCACTTTCGGCGTCACCGTCGACGTCGTCGTGCGCGTCGGACTCGGGGGCCCCCTCCGGGGCGAGCCCGGTCTGGTCGAGGTCGGCGAGCTGCTCTTCGATGTAGCTCTTGAGCCGGGCGCGGTAGTCCCGCTCGAAGGTGCGCAGCTCGTCGATCTTCATCTCGAGCAGGTCCCGTTCGCGACCGAGCTCCTCGAGGATCTGCGCCTTCTGCTGCTGCGCCTCGTGCACCATCCCGGTGGAGCGCTCACGCGCCTCGGTGATGAGCTGCTCGTGGCGCGAGGTGGCCTCGGCGATGAGCTCGTCGTGACGGCTCTGTCCGGTGGACACGAGCTCGTCGTGCTGGGACCGCCCTGTCGACAGGAGCTCGTCGTGCTGCGACTGACCGGTGGACACCAGCTCGTCATGACGGGTCTGCGCCTCGGAGATCAGCCGGTCACGGGTCGACTCGCCCTGGCCGACGTGCTCGTCGTGCAGGCGCTGGGCCATCTCCAGCAGGGCGGCGGCGCTGCTGCCACCACCGACCGAAGCGGCCGCCATCGGGGCGGCCGTGCCGCCGGCTGCCGGAACAGCCGCCGACACGGTGGCGTGCTCCACGGCGGTCTTGGCGCGGGCCTCGGCCTCCTCGGCACGGCTGCGGGCCTCGTCGATCTGGCGCTGCGCCTCCACGATCCCCTGCTCGGCCTCCTGGGCGCGGGCCTCCGCCTCCCCAGCGTGGGTCTCCACCTGCTGCTGGGCGCCGCCGATGCGGGCCTGGGCGGCCTGCTCGGCCTCCTCGGCACGGGCGGCCGCCTTCTGCTCGGCCTCCTCGGCCCTGGCATTGGCCTCGGCGATGCGTGCCTCGGCGGCCTTCTCGGCCTCCTGCACCCTGGCCTCGTGGGCGGCGATGCGCTCGGACGCCTCCTGCGCAGCCTTGACCTCGAACTCCTGGGAGGCCTTGGCCGTGCCATCACCCTTGGCCGCCGCGGGCGAGCCCTTGCCCTGGCGGCACTCGTCGAGCTGGCGCCGCAGGTCCTCGGAGTCCTTGACGACGCGACGCATCTCGGCCACGACCTCGTCGAGGAAGTCGTCGACCTCTCGCTCGTCGTAACCGCGACGGAACTGCGTCGGGGTGAAGTTCTTGTTGAGGACGTCCTCGGGCGTGAGCGTCATGTGGTCACCTCGGTTGACAGGCGTGAGCAGAGCAGGTCAGGCATCCCAGAGACTGGGGCGGTGGCCAGCCTAGAGGATCTGCCCCGGCTCGCAGGAGCAGGCGTGGCCTACAGGATCGAGGACAGGATGCTCACGCCGAAGAACAGGATGAGGAAGGCGAGGTCGAGCCGCAGGCTGCCCAGCTGGAGAGGCGGCACCACCCGGCGCAGCGCCTTGAGGGGCGGGTCGGTGATGGAGTAGATCACCTCGGCCACGACGAGCAGCACCCCACGCGGGCGCCAGTCGCGCGCGAACACCTGCACCCAGTCCAGGACCAGACGAGCGATGAGGACGAGGAAGAAGATGAACACCACGAAGCGGATGAGGTCCGCGAAGATACTGGTCCCGAGCATGGGATCACCCTGCCATGAGTGGCTGAGCGGGAACCGGGCGGATCAGCTCTGGTTGAACAGGCCGCGCGCGGTCGGCGCCGGAGCGCCTTCCTCCGCAGCGACCTCGACGTGCGCCGGGGACAGCAGGAAGACCTTCGAGGTGACGCGTTCGATCTGCCCGTGCAGGCCGAAGACCAGGCCGGCTGCGAAGTCGACGAGACGCTTGGCGTCGGAGTCGTCCATGTCCGAGAGGTTCATGATGACGGGGGTGCCGTCGCGGAAGCTCTCGCCGATGTTCTTGGCCTCGTTGTAGGTGCGCGGGTGGATCGTCGTGATCCGGTTGAGCGCACCGACCTCGACGTCGCGGACCACCCGGGCGACCGGGGTGCGCTGGGGCAGGGGGGTGACGGCAGCGGACCGCTCAGGCTGCTGCGCCTCGGCGCGGGCAGGCTGCTCGTCGTCGTACTCGTCGTACCCGTCGTAGCGCTCGTCGTCCTCGGCAAGCCCGAGGTACACCATCGTCTTGCGCAGCGCCCCAGCCATGAGAGCTCCTTCAGTGGATAAGAAAACCTGCGTGGTTCAGAAAAGTCGTCCGGCCGTCCGAGGCGGCGCCTCGTTCGTGCTCGCCACCGAAGTTACCGGTGCGGCGGCCGAGTTCCGAGGATTGCGCTCCCGACACGCAGGTGTGTCGCCCCGTGGGCGAGCGCCGCCTCGAGGTCACCACTCATCCCGGCGGAGATCCAGGTGGCCCCCTCGTGGTCCTCGCGTACGGCGCGGGCCACGTCGTGCAGCAGGGCGAAGGCGGGGTCGGGGTCGGCTCCCAGCGGCGCCACGGCCATCACCCCGCGCAGGCGGAGGTGCTCGGTGGCGGCCACCAGGTCGGCGAGCGCCCGGGCCTCCTGCGGCGGCACTCCCCCGCGCCCGGTCGCGCGGTCGAGGTTCACCTGGACCAGGACGTCGGTGACCTTGGCGGCGGACTGCGCCGCGCGGTCCAGGGCCGCCACGAGCTTGGGCCGGTCGACCGACTGGACGACGTCGGCATACCCCACGACCGACCCGGCCTTCTTCGACTGCACCTGGCCGATGAAGTGGACCTCGAGCTCGGCCCGCGCGGTGACGTCGGCGAGCTTGGCCGAGGCCTCCTGGTCCCGGTTCTCGCCGATGGCGGTGATGCCCAGCTCGGCGAGCAGGTCGAGGTCGGTCGCGGGGAAGAACTTCGTGACCGCGATCAGGGTGATGGTGTGCGGATCCCGGCCTGCGGTCTCGCAGGCCCTGGCGATCCGCGCCCGGACGGCGTCGAGGTTGTCCGCGAGCTCGGCTCGGCGCTGCCCGGTCACGACGCCTCCAGGACCACGATGCCGGCAAAGCGTCCGGTCCGACCGTCCCGCCGGTAGGAGTACAACGACCGGCTCTCCCGGGCACATCCCGGAACCCATTGTACAGCAACGTTTTTCGCGTGCAGCTGAGCGACGACACCGGAGGCCACGTCGATGGCGGGGGTACCCACCCACGACACCGCGGACGACTCCGGGGCCACGGCGGCGGCAGCGGCCCGCATCTGCTCGGGCACCTCGTAGCAGCGACCGCAGACCGACGGGCCCACCACCGCAGTGATCTGCTGCGCCCCGAGCTCGCGCATCCGGTCGACCGCGACGTCGACGATGCGGGACGTCATCCCCGGTCGGCCGGCGTGCACCGCACCGACCACGCCCGCCGCGGGATCGGCCAGCAGCACCGGGGTGCAGTCGGCGACGAGGGTGGCCAGCGCCAGGCCCGCAGACCTCGTGACCGCGCCATCGGCAGGCGGGGGCCCGGACTCCCCCCACGGGCCGTCGACCACGAGGACGTCGTTGCCGTGGCACTGCTGCAGGAACAGCAGGCGATCCCGCGGGACCCCGACGGACTCGGCGACGCGCGACCGGTTCACCTCCACCGCGGCCGGGTCGTCGCCGACGTGGCCACCGAGGTTGAGCGACCCGAAGTCGCCGGCGCTGACGCCGCCCTCCCGGTCGGTGAAACCCCACTGCACCGGACCGGACCGACCACGCGCGAAGAACACGGCTCCAACCTACTGCCCGCCAGCGGCGACCTGTCGGGCACCCGGACACGCGACAGGGGCGCCGGCCCGGTCGGGTCCGGCGCCCCCGTGGACGCAGCTGGTTGGCGGACTCCCGCTCCTACTTGAGGAAGTCCGGCACGTCGAGGTCGTCGCCCTCGTCGAAGGTCACGGTCCGGGGCGGGCGCCCGGCCGGCTCGCGCGGAGCGACCGGCTCCTGTGCCGGCACGGCCGGCTGGGAGGGCTGGAACATCGGGTTCGGCTGCTCGCGGTGGGGCTGCGCCTGCGGCTGCCCCTGGGGTGCCGGCGACGGGGCCGGGGCCGACTGGGCCGGCGCCGCGGGGGCCTGCTGGGCCGGGCGCGAGGTGCCCTGGACCTGACCGATCGCCCGGTCGTTGTCGCGCTTGAGCGGGGAACCCCCGTCGAAGCCGGCGGCGATGACCGTGACCCGCACCTCGTCACCGAGGGCGTCGTCGATGACGGCGCCGAAGATGATGTTGGCCTCCGGGTGGGCGGCCTCCTGCACCAGCCGGGCGGCCTCGTTGATCTCGAACAGGCCGAGGTCACTGCCACCCTGGATGGACAGCAGCACACCGTGGGCGCCGTCGATGCTGGCCTCGAGCAGCGGGCTGGAGATGGCGAGCTCCGCGGCCTGGACCGCGCGGTCGTCACCGCGGGCGGACCCGATCCCCATCAGGGCCGAACCAGCGCCCTGCATGACCGACTTGACGTCGGCGAAGTCGAGGTTGATCAGGCCGGGCGTGGTGATGAGGTCCGTGATGCCCTGGACACCGGAGAGCAGCACCTGGTCGGCCGAGCGGAACGCGTCGAGCATGCTGACCGCGCGGTCGCTGATCGACAGCAGGCGGTCGTTGGGGATGACGATGAGCGTGTCGACCTCTTCGCGCAGGTTGGCGATGCCGGTCTCGGCCTGGTTGGCCCGGCGTCGACCCTCGAAGGTGAAGGGGCGCGTCACGACGCCGATCGTCAGGGCTCCGAGGCCGCGCGCGATCTTGGCCACGACGGGCGCACCGCCGGTGCCCGTACCGCCGCCCTCGCCCGCGGTGACGAAGACCATGTCGGCCCCCTTGAGGACCTCCTCGATCTCCTCGGCGTGGTCTTCGGCGGCCTTCTTGCCGACCTCCGGGTCGGCGCCGGCGCCGAGGCCGCGGGTGAGCTCACGGCCCACGTCGAGCTTGACGTCGGCGTCGCTCATCAGCAACGCCTGGGCGTCGGTGTTGATGGCGATGAACTCCACACCCTTGAGGCCGACCTCGATCATGCGGTTGATGGCGTTGACACCACCTCCGCCGATGCCGACGACCTTGATGACGGCCAAGTAGTTCTGTGGTGCTGCCACGGCGGTGGGCCTCTCCTGAATGCGGTGCCTGATACGGTGCTCGATGTCTGTACGTCAAGTTGAGGGTTAAACCCAGGTCAACATGCCGATGGCGTTGACGCTATGCGCTGGGTGGGCGACAGGCCAAGTTTCGACCCGCGTGTCGCACCACGGATTCGCCTGATCGGCGGGTTTCTCGCCCGAGCCTCGCGCCTCGTCGTCACACCAGTCACAACTGCCCCACGAGCACCATGGTTCCTCGGACGGTCAACGGGTGACGGGCGTGTCCGGTGCACTCACGTCGATGACCTTGGGCGAGGACTTCAGCAGGGCCGTCATGATCTTCAGCTTCCGGTCGGGATCGTTGACCCCACCCCAGATCACGGTGGTCTTCCCCAGCTTGAGGGTGACGAGGTTGGCACTGCTGACGGTGACGTTGGAGACGCGGTGCTGCATCGGCGCCGGCAGCACCCTGACGACGCTCACGGCCGCGGCCAGGGCGTCGCGGGACAGGGCCGCCTCGCTGGCTGCATGCACGGTGGGCACCCCCTTCGGCGCGGTGCTGACCTGGGCGTACGCCAAGCCCTCCTCATCCACAACCTTTAGTTGACCTTGAGGGTTTTTGACCACGAGGAAGGGCACGCGGGGGCTGGCGTGGATGACCAGGGTCCCCGGCCAGGACCGCTCGATCGAGACATCGGCGACGGTGGCCCGCTCGGCCACCCGCGCGGCGACGAGGTCCTGGTCGACCCGAGCCAGCGGTTGTCCGATCGGCACCCGGGCGAGGGCACGGATGGGGGCCACCTCGGAGCTCGGGACACCGACGACCTCGACGGTGCGGACCGCGAGCAGCGGGCTGAACGCCACCACCCAGACGAGCAGGCCCAGGACGACCACGGCCGCCGCGGCATACGCGACGAGGCGCAGGGGGCGCCGCCGCACGTCCTGGGCGCGCCGCTGGAACCGGGCCGCGGAGGAGGCCAGCCCGGTCCTCACGGTCGGCCGCGAGGCAGCCGGACGCGAGGCAGCCGGACGCGAGGCAGCCGGACGCGAGGCAGCCGGACGCGGGGAGCTCGAGGGACGCGGGCTCACGGGCGACCGAGGGCCCGGAGGATCTCCGGGCCGATCATGGTGACGTCGCCGGCACCCACGGTGAGGACGAGGTCTCCGGCGACGACCAGCTCGGCGACCGTGGCGGCGACGGCCGACCAGGACGGCACGACCTGGACGTGGGCCGCGGGCTCGAGCGCGGTCAGCGCGTCGGCCACGAGGGCGGAGGACACCCCCGGCACAGGGTCCTCGCGCGCGCCGTAGATCTCCATGAGCAGCACCACGTCGGCCGGCGCGAGGGCCTGCGCGAACGGCACGGCGAAGTCGCGGGTGCGCGAGTAGAGGTGGGGCTGGAAGACGACGACGAGCCGACCACGGTCGCCGACCAGCGCGGCGGCCGTGCTGACGACGGCAGCCACCTTGCCCGGGTTGTGCGCATAGTCGTCCACCACGGTGACCCCGGCCGCGGAGCCCTTGAGCTCGAAGCGCCGTCGGGTGCCGGTGAAGCCGAACAACCCGTCCAGGACGCGGGTCGGGTCCTGCTCGAGGCCCTCGACGGCGACGGTGTAGGCGGCTGCGGCGTTGAGCAGGTTGTGCCGGCCGGGGATGTTGATCCGCAGGGAGCGGTCCTGGCCGTCGGGGCCGGTCAGGGTGACGCGGCTCATCAGCCCGCGGGACACCTCGTCGCGCAGCACGACATCGGCCTCGGCGTCGAAGCCGTAGGTGAGGACCCGGGTGCCGTCGGCCCGGGCGGCCAGGGCCAGCGCCCGGGACCCCTCGTCGTCGTGGCAGGCGACGAGCAGGCCACCGGGCTCGATGGAGGCGGCGAACGCGGAGTAGGCGGCCTGGACCCGTTCGAAGGTGCCGTAGAAGTCGAGGTGGTCGGGCTGGACGTTGGTGACGACGCCGACCTCGGGGCGGTAGACCAGGAACGAGCCGTCGCTCTCGTCGGCCTCGGCGACGAAGACGTCGCCGGTCCCCCGGTGCGCGTTGGTGCCGTGCTTGGCCAGCTCTCCCCCGGCAGCGAACGACGGGTCGATCCCGCAGTGCTGCAGCGCCACCGTGAGCATCGACGTGGTCGTGGTCTTGCCGTTCGCCCCGGCGACCGCGACCCGGCGGGACCCGGCCATCGTGCTGGCCAGGGCCTGGGAACGGTGCAGGACGCGCAACCCGAGCGACCGGGCGGCCGCCAGCTCGAGGTTGTCCTCCCGGATGGCCGAGGAGATGACGACGGTCTGCACCCCCTCGAGGTGGGACCGGGCGTGCCCGACGTGCACGGTGGCTCCCTCGGCCTGCAGGGCCGCGAGCACCGGCGACTCCTTCGCGTCGGACCCGGACACGGTGCAGCCGCGCGCGAGCATCACGCGGGCGACCCCTGACATCCCGGCACCGCCGATGGCGATGAAGTGCACCGCACCCAGGTCCTCCAGCGGGGGCACCGGGTCGGTGAAGTCGAAGCGGTCGTTGGCACCGTTCACCGGGTCGACCCCGTGCCACCGGGTCCGCGGCCGCGACCGGACTCGCGCCAGGCACGCACCACCAGGTCGGCCAGCGCCTCGTCGGCGCCGCGGGCGCCGGACGCCGCCGAGGCCGCGGCCATCGCGTCGAGCCGCTCGCTGTCCACGACGAGCGGGAGCAGCACGGTGTCGATCCAGCCGGGGCTCAGCGCGGCGTCGTCGACGATGACGCCACCCCCGGCAGCGACGACGTCCGCGGCGTTGAAGCGCTGCTCACCGTTGCCGATCGGCAACGGCACGTACACCGCCGGCAGCCCCACAGCGGTCAGCTCGCACACGGTGTTGGCCCCGGCGCGCGCGACGACGAGGTCGGCCGCGGCATACGCGAGGTCCATCCGGTCGGCGTAGGGCACCGTGACGTACGGCGCGCCCGGGCCCTCGACCTCGGGCACGAACTCCTTGCCCGCCCCGGTGAGGTGCAGCACCTGCACCCCGGCCGCGCGCAGGACGCCGGCCCGGGCCTGGAACGCGGAGTTGAGGCGCTGCGCCCCGAGGGACCCCCCGGTCACCAGCACGGTCGGCCAGTGGTCCTCGAGCCCGAAGTGCGCCAGCCCCTCCGAGCGCGACGCCGCCCGGTCGAGCTGGCTGATCTCGCGGCGCAGCGGCATGCCGATCGCGGCTGGCGTGCGGCAGCGAGGTGCTCGCGAACGTCGTGGCGACGTACCTCGTGATGCGGGCGCCCAGCCGGTTCGCCAGGCCGGGTCGGGCGTTCTGCTCGTGGATGACGACGGGTATGCCGCGTCGCCGGGCGGCGATGTAGGCGGGGGTGGAGACGTAGCCACCGAAGCCGACGACGACCTGCGCCTGCGTCTGGTCGATGGCCCGCTCGGCAGCGGCGACCGCGGTGCGCAGGCTCGTCGGCAACCGGAGCAGGTCGGCCGAGGGACGACGCGGCAGCGGCACCTTGGGAACGGTGAGCAGCGGGTAGCCCCGCTCGGGCACCAGCCGGCTCTCGAGGCCGGTCTCGGTGCCCAGGGCGGTGACGGTGATGTCGGGGTCACGGCGGCGCAGGCAGTCGGCGAGGGCGAGCAGCGGCGAGACATGGCCGGCCGTCCCGCCACCGGCCAGCAGGACCGACGTGGGCGTGTCAGCAGCCATCAGCGGTTCCGCCGCCCCGGGAGGACGGCCAGCGAACGGCGGACCACCGACGGCTTGGCCGACAACGCCTCGGCGCACCCCGGCTCCTGCCGTGCGAAGGACAGCAGCATCCCGAGCGCGAACATCGTCGTCATCAGCGACGAACCGCCGTAGGACACCAACGGGAGGGGGACACCGATGACGGGCAGCAGCCCGATGACCGCGCCGATGTTGATGATGGCCTGGCAGACGATCCACGCCAGCACGCCGGCGGTGGCGATCCGGACGAACATGTCCTTGCTGCGCAACACGATCCGGTAGCAGACCAGGGTGAGCGCGCAGAACAGGCCGAGCATGACGAGGGTGCCGGGCAGGCCGAGCTCCTCGCCGAGGATGGCGAAGATGAAGTCGTTGTGCGCCTCGGGCAGCCACGACCACTTCTCGCGGGAGGCGCCGAGGCCGACGCCCCACCAGCCGCCGTCCGCGAGGGCGTAGCGACCGTGCAGCGGTTGGCGCGCGGCACCGTACGGGTCGGTGTCCTTGCCCAGCCACACGTCGAAGCGGGCCAGCCGGTTGGGGCTGGTCACCACCATGAGCACGGCGATCGCCGTGAAGACCGAGGCCCCCCAGATGAAGAGGCGCCGCGGCACCCCGGCGGCGAACAGCAGGGCGGCGACGATGCCACCCATGACCATGACGGTGCCGAGGTCGTGGCCGAGCAGCACCAGGCCGAGCGTCATGATGGCGACCGGGAAGAGGAACGGCACGACGACGTGCTTGAGCTGGCCGAGCGAACGTCGTTTGGCCGACAGGATCGCGGCACCGACCAGGACGAGCCCGACCTTGGTGAACTCCGAGGGCTGCACGGTCACTGGACCGACCCCCAGCCAGTTGCGGTTGCCGTTGACCGACACCCCCAGCGGGGTGAAGACGAGCACCTGCAGGAACAGGGCGCCGACCAGGATCGGCACGGACAGCGCCTTCCAGGTGCGCACCGGCACGTGCGCTGCGACGGCCATGGCGATGCCGCCGAGGACCGCGAACTGCAGCTGCTTGCGGAAGTAGACGTAGGGGGTGGCGTTGTCGGTCTCCACGAGCGACTTCACCGACGATGCCGACAGGACCATGATCAGGCCGATGACGACCAGGACCACGGCGACGGAGAGCAGCACGTAGTAGCTCGTCACGGGTGAGTCGAGGCGCTGCAGCCAGGTGCCGAACCTGGTGGGCTCCTCGCGTCGGGCCGTGGTGGCAGCGCGCGGCTTCGAGGGCGGCGCGGCGGTCGTACTGCTCACGGGAGCTCCCCCTGCTGGCCGTCGGGGCCGGCAGCGTCCTCACCACGCCCGTGGGCAGCGCCGCGCCGCGACACCGCCGCGGCGAAGGCGTCGCCCCGGGCGCCGTAGTCGGTGAACATGTCCATCGAGGCGGCCGCCGGTGCGAGCAGCACGACGTCACCGCTGCGGGCAAGCCCTGCGGCGTGCTCGAGCACGACATCCATGACCCCAGTGTCCGTGCTCGACACGTCGACCACCGGGACATCCGGCGCGTGTCGGGTCAACGCCTCGGCGATCGCCGCGCGGTCGGCGCCGATGAGGACGACGGCACGCAGCCGGGGCGCGGCCTCGCGGACCAGGCCGTCGACGTCGGCCCCCTTGAGCAGCCCGCCGGCGACCCATACGACGTGCTCGAAGGACAGCAGCGACGCCAGCGCCGCGTGCGGGTTGGTGGCCTTGGAGTCGTCGACGTAGCGGACCCCGTCGACCACCCCGCAGTCGGCGATGCGGTGCGGCTCGGGGCGAAAGCTCCGCAGCCCGTCACGGACGGCGACCGGTGACACCCCGTAGGCGCGCGCCAGGGCGGCGGCGGCGAGGGCGTTGGCGAGGTGGTGCGGTGCCAGGGTCGCGGCCGCGCCGCGGACGTCGTCGAGGGTGGCGAGCTCGGCTGCCGAGGTCTTGCGCTGCTCGACGAACGCGCGGTCGGCGAGGATGTCCTCGACGACGCCGACCATGGACGGGCCGGGGGTGCCCAGGGTGAACCCGATGGCGCGACACCCCTCCTGGACCTCGGCGTCCCTGACGAGCTGCTCGGTCGCCGGGTCCTGGACGTTGTAGACGCAGGCGACCTTGGTGTTCGCGTAGACCTTGCCCTTGCTGGCGGTGTACTCCTCGAACGACCCGTGCCAGTCGACGTGGTCGGGGGCGACGTTGAGGCAGGCGGAGGCGTACGGGGCGAGGCTGTCCGACCAGTGCAGCTGGAAGCTCGAGAGCTCGACGGCGATGACGTCGTAGGGCTCGGGGTGCAGCACCGCCTCGAGGATCGGGGTGCCGACGTTGCCGGCGGCGGTCGCCCGCAGCCCTGCCGCCCGCAGCATCTCGGCGAGCATCGTCACCGTGGTGGTCTTGCCGTTGGTGCCGGTGACGGTGAGCCACGGGGCCGGCCCGACGGCGGCCCTCATCCGCCAGGCCAGCTCGACCTCGCCCCACACGGGGATCCCGGCCGCGGCAGCCTGGACGAGCAGGGGCTGGTCGGGCCGCCACCCCGGGGAGGTGACGACGAGGTCGGCGGCCAAGCCCTGCGGCACACCGCTGACGTGCTCGGGTCCGAGCCGCACGTCCACACCGAGGATGTCCAGGATGCGGGCCCGCTCCCCCAGCCGGGTGTTGACCTCGGGGTCGCCACCGTCGACGGCCACGACGTGGGCGCCCCGCTCGTGCAGGGCGTCCGCGGCCGCGAAGCCGCTGACGCCGAGCCCGGCGACGACGACCCGCAGGCCGCTCCAGTCCGCGCTGCCGCTGGTCAGCCCGTCGAGCCGTCCGCCGACCGGTGTGCTGCTCACTGCTGGTGCTTCCTCACTGCTGGTGCTGCCTCACTGCTGGTGCCACTGCGGGGTTGGTGGGACGGGGCTACTGGGCCCCGACGACCCACTCGGCGTAGAAGAGTCCCAGGCCGAGCGCGACGAAGAGCCCGGCGATGATCCAGAACCGGATGACGATGGTGACCTCGTTCCACCCGAGCAGCTCGAAGTGGTGCTGCAGCGGCGCCATCCGGAAGACCCGTTTGCCGGTCATCTTGAACGAGCCGACCTGGATGATCACCGAGAGGGTGATGGTGACGAACAGTCCGCCGAGGATGACCACGAGCAGCTCGGTGCGCGTGGTGATCGCGAGCCCGGCCAGCGCCCCACCGAGGGCCAGCGAGCCGGTGTCGCCCATGAAGATCTTGGCGGGCGAGGCGTTCCACCACAGGAAGCCGAAGCAGGCCCCCATCGCGGCGGCAGCCACCACCGCCAGGTCCCGGGAGTCGCGGACCTCGTAGCACTTCAGGCCGGGGGTGATCTGGCAGTTCTGGTTGCCCTGCCAGATGCCGATGAGGACGTAGGCCGCGAACACCATCACCGAGGCGCCGGTGGCGAGCCCGTCGAGCCCGTCGGTGAGGTTCACGCCGTTGGACGTGCCGGCGATCATGAGGTTGGCCCAGATGACGAACAGGATGAGCCCGACCAGGGTCCCCGCGAACGCCAGGTTGACCGGGGTGTCACGGACGAACGAGATGTAGGTCGAGGCCGGCGTGCGGTGCTTGGCGTTGGGGAACTGCAGCGCCAGCACGGCGAAGACCACGGCCACGAGCGTCTGGCCCGCGAGCTTCTCCCGCGACCGCAGGCCCAGGCTGCGCTGCTTGGAGATCTTGATGTAGTCGTCGAGGAACCCGACCAGCCCGAGTCCGGCCATGAGGAACAGGACCAGGACACCGCTCCACGTCACCGGTGTGCCGGTGGCCACGTGCGCGACGGCGTAGGCCGCCAGGCTCGACCCGATGATGACCGCGCCACCCATGGTGGGCGTGCCGCGCTTGGTGTGGTGCGAGGTCGGGCCGTCGTCGCGGATGAACTGGCCGTAGCCCTGCTTGACGAGGAACTTGATGAACATCGGTGTGCCGAACAGGGCGCCCACGAGGGAGACGACGGCAGCGATCAGGACCGCCTTCACGTCGCGTCCTCCTTGCCGTCGATGGCGTCGGGGGCTGCCACCTTGTCTCCGAGCCACCGTAGCCCGGCGTCACGGCTGGACTTGAACAACACGACGTCACCGGGGCGAAGATTCTTCACGAGGAGGTCGTGCGCGGCGTCGGCGTCGGGCACCCAGACGGCCTCCTCCCCCCACGAGCCCTCGTGCTGGGCGCCGCTGGCCATCGGTCGGGCGACCTCGCCGACGACGACGAGGCGGGAGATGTTCAGCCGCACCGCGAGCCGCCCGATGGCGTCGTGCTCGGTCGTGCTCTCGTCGCCGAGCTCGAGCATCGAGCCGAGGACGGCCCAGGTGCGCCGGTCGCGCCCCATCGCGGCCAGCGCCTTGAGGGCGGCGCGCATCGAGTCGGGGTTGGCGTTGTAGGCGTCGTTGACGACGGTGACCCCGTCGGGCCGCTCGACGACCTCCATGCGCCAGCGCGAGGCAGGGGTCGCCGTGGACAGGGCCTGCACGACGGCGTCCAGGGACAGCCCGCACTCCAGGGCCGTGGCCACGACGGCCAGGGCGTTGCCGACGTGGTGCTCGCCGTGCAGCGGCAGGCTCACCTCGGCCTCGCCCGAGGGGGTGAGCAGCCGGAAGGTCGGCCGGCCGGCGGCGTCGAGGACGATGTCGTCGGCGCGGACGGCCGCGTCAGGTGCGGTGCCGACCAGCTGGACGCGGGCACCGGTGCGGGTCGCCATCGCCCGGACGACCGCGTCGTCGGCGTTGAGGACCGCCAGCCCGTCGCCCGGCAGCGCTGCCACGAGCTCGGCCTTGGCCACCGCGATCGCCTCACGGGAGCCGAACTCCCCCACGTGGGCGGTGCCGACGTTGAGCTCGATCCCGATCCGCGGCGGCGCGATCGTGGTGAGGTACTCGATGTGCCCGACCCCCCGGGCACCCATCTCGACGACGAGGAAACGGGTGTCAGGGGTGACCCGGAAGACGGTGAGCGGGACCCCGACCTCGGAGTTGAGCGATCCCACCGGCGCGACGGTCGGGGCAGCCGACGACAGCACGCTCGCCAGGAGGTCCTTGGTCGAGGTCTTGCCCGAGGAGCCGGTGATGCCGATGACGGTGAGGTCGTCGTGGCGGTCCACCACGGCCCGGGCCAGCGACGCCAACCCTGCCTGGATGTCGTCCACCACGACGCAGGGCAGCTCTGGCACCTCGCGGGTGGTCAGGGCCGCCACCGCCCCGAGGGCCGCGGCCGCACCGACGAACTGGTGGCCGTCGAGCTGCTCCCCGACCCGGGCGATGTAGAGACCACCGGGCCCCGCCTCGCGGGAGTCGGTGACCACGGGACCGTCGACGACCAGGCGGCCGGCCTCGTCCTCGGGTATGCCGTGGAGTCGCCCACCGGTGATGGTCGCGACCTCCTGGAGCGACAACGGGATCACTGCGAACCTCTCGTGCCGGTGGCGACCGCGCGCAGGGCGCGGGCCACCTCCTCGCGGTCGTCGAAGGGATGGATGGTGCCGCCGATGTCCTGGCCCGTCTCGTGGCCCTTGCCCACGACGGCGACGACGCTGCCGGGACCGCGGGCGTGGGCCTCGCGGATGGCGGTGTCGATGGCCGTGGCCCGGTCGTCCACGTCGTGCAGGTCCTGGGTGCCCCCGGCGCCGGCTGCGTCACGGGCACCGTCGAGGACCGCGGCGCGGATCACCGCAGGGTCCTCGGAGCGCGGGTTGTCGTCGGTGACGACGACGACGTCCGCCCCCAGCGCAGCCGCCCGCCCCATCGCGGAACGCTTGCCGGTGTCACGGTCACCACCGGCCCCCAGGACCACGACGAGGGCGCCGGTGGTCTGGGGTCGCAGCGCCTTGAGGGCCGCGGCGACGGCGTCCGGGGTGTGGGCGTAGTCGACGACGACCAGCGGCAGGGACGGGTCGAGGGCTCCGTCAAGGCCTCCGTCAAGGCCTCCGTCAGGGGCTCCGTCGAGGGTCACCCTCTCCATCCGGCCGGGCACGTGCGGGTCGCGGCGCAGCGCCTGCTCCACCACCGGGGCCTCCAGGCCCGAGGCGAGCAGGGCCAGGGCGGCCATCGCGGTGTTGACCCGGTTGAAGTCACCCGGGAGGGCCGAGCGCAGCTCCAGGGTGGTGGTGCCGTCCGAGAGGGTGAAGCCGGCCGGGTCGTGGTCCGTGCCGCTGTCGGTGCCGCTGTCCGGGGTGGCGTCCGCCACGAGGTGCCAGTCGGCCTCGACGTCGGGCAGCGAGGTCATCGTCGTGACCGGAACGGTGGCCAGGGTCGCGAGCTCACGGCCCCACTCGTCGTCGACGCACACGATCCCGCGGCGGGAGCGTTCCGGCGTGAACAGGGACGCCTTCGCCAGGAAGTAGTCGCGCATGGTCGGGTGGAAGTCGAGGTGGTCCTGCGAGAGGTTGGTGAACAGCGCCACGTCGTAGACGACACCGTCGACCCGGTGCTGGCTCAGGGCATGGCTCGAGACCTCCATGACGCAGGAGTCGACCGAGCGCTCCCGCATCACCGCGAGCAGGGCGTGCAGGACGGTGGCCTCCGGCGTCGTCCGCATGCTCCGCAGCCGCTGGTCCCCGATGCGGGTCTCCACCGTGCCGATGAGACCGGTGGTCTGGCCGAGCGCCGTCAGGGCGGAGTCCATGAGGTAGGCCACCGTCGTCTTGCCGTTGGTCCCGGTCACGCCGAACAGCCCGAACCCGAGGTCGGCGGTGCCGTAGAGGGCCCGGGCCACCGAACCCACGACGCTGCGTGGCTGTTCGACCACCACGGTCGGCACGGTGACCCCGGCGGCGGCCAGCACCTCGACACCGTCGGCGTCGGTGAGGACGGCGACCGCGCCCGACTCCACCGCCCCGGCGGCATACCGGGCACCGTGGGCGTTGGCACCCGGGAGGGCCGCGTAGAGGTCACCCGGCACGACGTCCTGGGAGGCCAGGGTGACCCCGGACACCCTGACGTCCTCACCGTGGACGGCTCCCCCCACGAGGGTGGCCACGGCGGAGATCGGGGTGGCGTGCAGGGACGCCGGACGGGGGGAAGGCACGGGCAGCGAGCCTACCGTCAGCGCCGGGCCCGGGCTGCGTCCGACTGCTTGTCGCGCAGGACCGAGGTGTCGCCGCGGTCGGGCACGCCGTCGGCCTTGATCTTGACCACCGGCGAGGCGGTGCCCGTCGGGGGGATCTGCAGCTCCTGCAGCGCGTAGGTCATGACGTCCTTGAACACCGGTCCCGCGACCACGCCACCGAAGTAGCCCTTGATCGGACGCTGCAGCGTCACGGCCACGACGATCTCGGGGTCGTCCGCCGGGGCGAAGCCGATGAAGCTCGCCGTCTTGCCCGAGTAGCCGCCCACCTTGGCGTCGTAGCGGTCGGCGGTGCCCGTCTTGCCGGCGACGCGGTATCCGGCGATCTTCGCCTCGGGGGCGGTGCCCTCCTTGCCGACGACACCCTCGAGCATGTCGCGGACCTTCTTGGCCGTCTCCGGTGAGACGACCTTGACGCCCTTGGCCTTCTCGACCGGGGTGTAGGTGCCGTGCCCGTCGCTCGTGGCGGCGACGATCCGCGGCGGGATGCGGACCCCGTCGTTGGCGATGGTCTGGAAGACCCCGGCAGCCTGCAGGGCGTTGACCGACAGCCCCTGGCCGAAGAGCACGGTGTAGCGCTGCGAGCCGTTCCAGTCCTTGACGTTGGTCAGCAGTCCCGGTCCCTCACCGGGGAAGCCCATCCCCGAGGTGGCCCCCAGGCCGAACTTCTTGAAGTAGGAGTACATCGTCGTGGCCTTGACCTTCTCGCCGGCCAGGATGGTGCCGATGTTGCTCGACTGGGCCAGCACCCCCGCGAAGGTGAGGTACTCGGTCGCGTGGTCGTGGCTGTCCTTGAACTCGGTGCCCGCGCGGTGGATCCGGTTGGGGACCTCGACCACGTCGGAGGGGGTGACGGCACCCTCCTCGAGCGCGGCTGCGGCCGTCATGACCTTGCCCGTCGAGCCCGGCTCGTAGACGTCGTTGAACGCCTTGTTGGTCCAGTTCTCGGTGCTCTGCCCCGGCTGGTTGGGGTCGAACGTCGGGTAGGACGCGACCGCCAGCAGCTCGCCGGTCTTGGCGCTCTGCACCACGACCGTGCCCGACAGGGCCTTGGTCTCGAGGACCTTCTGCGCCACGGCGTTCTGGGCGAACCACTGCAGGTCGGAGTCGATGGTGAGCTTGACGTCCCGTCCGGGCACCGGCGAGATCGTCTCCTGGCGGGCGTTGGGGATGGCCCGGCCGTCCTGGGACTGCTCGAAGATGGTCTTGCCGGCCTTGCCCTTGAGGGTGGAGTCCATCAGGACCTCGAGCCCACCACCGGCGGACCCGTCGGACTGGACGAACCCCACGAGCGACGCCGCGGCGGTCGAGGTCGGGTAGTTGCGGTCCGACGTCGCCTCGGAGTAGATGCCGTTGATGCCGAGCTCGGAGATCTTGCGCCAGTTCAGTGGCGTGATGTTCTTCTCCAGCACGCGGTAGCGCGAGGTGCCGGTCAGCTTCGTGACCAGCTCGTCGGCCGGGATGCCCAGCAACGGTGACAGGTCCCGGGCCGCGCCCGCGACGCCGACGGTGGTGCGCACCCCGTCGACCGACTTGACGTACTCGGGCACCGCCGTCTGGTCGACGGTCACGGTCCGCCGCTCGATGCTCGAGGCGAGGATCGTGCCGTTGCGGTCGACGATGCTGCCGCGCATGGCCGGAAGCGGCACGGTCGCGGTGCGGTTGGTCTGGGCGTCGGCCGAGACCGCGGAGGCGTCGAACCCCTGCAGGCGCAGCAGCTGCGCGCCGAAGATGCTGAAGACGAACAAGATCGCCACCGTCATGGTGCGCATGCGCCGTCGGGGGTTGGAGCCGTCCAGGCTCACCCTGCGGCCGCCGGGCCGCCTCGGTGGCGCCGTGGGTCGCGCGGCCTGCGCCGTCGGGCGCTTCGCCGTGGTGGCGGGGCGGGGCCGGGCACCCGCAGCAGGGCGGCCGGCCTTGCTCGACGTGGCGCGTTCCTTGCCCGCGGCACCACCCTGGGGCGGGCGACGACGCGGGGCCTCCCCTGCAGTGGTCCGAGGGCGCGGGGCTCCGGGGCGGGTGCCTCGGGTCTGCGTCACTGGGTACCTCGTGTCTGGGTCGGGTGGGTCTGCGTGCGGTGCGATCTCGACGGGTCGGTCGGGGCTTCGGTCAGGGCGTCGGGGTGGGCGCCGTGGAGGGCGTCGTGGCCGGCTGCTCCGCCGGGGTGGTCGTGCTGGTGCTCGTGGTCGTGCTGGTCGCCGCGTCGACGCTGGTCACCGTCGTGACGAGCGAGCCGTCCGGCTTGGCGACCTTGACGGTGGTCGTCGTCACGTCCCCCTTCGTGCTGACCGTCGTCTTCGGCCCGGTGTCCTGCTTCGCGGCGGACGTCGAGGACGCCGCCTGCGGTGCCGTGACCACGGTAAAGCCGTCCTGCTTCTTGGCCGGGCTCGCCACGCCGAGGACCTTGCCGTCGCTGAGCCGCAGGAAGGCTGCCGAGTCGGCGGGCACCATACCCAGCTTGGCGGCGCTCGCCGCGAGGTTGGCCGGGCTGCGCTGGGCGTCGATCGCCTGGGTGAGCGCGTCCTGGGTGTCGGTGAGCTCGCCGGAGGTGGCCTGGAGGCGGTGGAGGGTGAAGGACCCCTCGGCCATGGCGGTGTTGAGCATGAGGAGGGCGACCAGCCCGCCGACGAGCAGGGTCATGCACAGTGCGGCGAAGACGCCGTTGCCCGGCTGGCCGATCGCTGCGGGCACGACCCGCAGCGGCTGGGGCGGCGCCTGCCGCCGTAGTGGTGCCCGAGGTGCGACCCTCGCCGTCGCGGTCTGCTGGCTCATCGGTGGGTTCCCTTCGTCACGGTGGAAAGTCGGGTGCGCTCGGCGGCACGCAGGCGCACCGAGGCAGATCGGGGGTTGGCGGCCTGCTCTTCGGCGGACGCCTCCTCGGCGCCGCGGGTGAGCAGCCGCAGGTATGGCGCGTGCTCGGGGAGCTCGACGGGCAGGCCCTCGGGGCTGCTCCCCTTGGCCCCCTGGGCCAGCACGCGCTTGGTGATGCGGTCCTCGAGCGAGTGGTAGGACAGGACGGCGACGCGACCGCCCACGCCGAGGGCGTCCAGGACGCCGGGGAGCGCGCGGGCCCACACGGACAGCTCGGCGTTGACCTCGATGCGCAGGGCCTGGAAGGTCCGCTTGCCGGGGTGTCCCCCGCTGTGCTGCGATGCGGCCGGCACGACCTTCTTGAGCAGGTCCACGAGCCGACCGGACGTGGTGAACGGCTCGCTCTCGCGCTCCCGCACCACGGCCCCGGCGATCTTCCGGGCGAAGCGCTCCTCGCCGAACTCGCGCAGGATGCCCTCGAGGTCGGCTGCGGAATAGGTGTTGAGCACGTCCGCGGCGGTGCTGCCGGTGGACTGGTCCATCCGCATGTCGAGCGGGGCGTCCTGGCTGTAGGAGAACCCGCGATCCGCCTCGTCGAGCTGCAGGGACGAGACGCCGAGGTCGTAGAGGCTGGCGTCGACCCTGGTGACCCCGGCCTCGGCCAGCGCCCGGGGCACCTCGTCGTAGACGGCGTGGACGAAGGTGGTGCGGTCGGCGAAGCGGTCCAGCCGTTCGGCGGCGAGCGCCAGGGCCTCCTGGTCGCGGTCGATGCCGACGACGCGGGCCTGCGGGCAGGCCTCGAGGACGGCCTCCGCGTGGCCACCCATACCGAGCGTGCCGTCGAGGTAGACCGAGCCGGGCTCGGTGAGCGCGGGGGCGAGCAGCTCGACGATGCGGTCGCGCAGGACGGGAATGTGCCGGTCGGCGGCCATTCCTCGTGACGTCATCGCGGTGCTCCTGCTCGGTCCTGCTGGGGTGGTGCGGAAGGGTGGTGCGGGGTGGTGCGGGGTGGTGCGGGTGGTGCTGCCTGCGGGGTGGGTCGGTGCCCGGTCCTGCGGTGCCGGACCCTGTGGTCAGGTCCCCATCCGCTCCATGGGATGCGGCCCGGGACGGGGGAAGTCGTCCCGGGATGCGAAGCGGCTGGAGACCTGGCGGCAGGGGCCGGAGGCCGACGGGCCGGACGGTGCGTCACAACAGGCCGGGGATCACCTCCTCGGACTGGTCGGCGAAGCCCTGCTCGGTGCTCTCGAGGTAGGTGTTCCACGCCTGCGTGTCCCAGACCTCGACGCGCGCTCCGGCGCCGATGACGGTGCAGTCGCGGGTGAGACCGGCGTAGGCGCGCAGGGTGGCGGGGATGGTCACGCGGCCCTGCTTGTCCGGCACCTCGTCGGAGGCGCCGGAGAGGAAGACGCGGGTGAAGTCGCGGACGGCCTTGCTCGTGGTCGGCGCGGACTGCATCTGCTCGGTGACGCGGACGAACTCCTGCATCGGGAAGACGTAGAGGCAGCGCTCCTGCCCACGGGTGACGACCAGGCCGCCGGCCATCCGCTCGCGGAACTTGGCGGGGAGGAACAGCCGGCCCTTCTCGTCGAGGCGGGGGCTGTGCGTGCCGAGGAACACGGTGACCACCTCCCCTGCCGTCGACCTCAGGACCCCACGGCCCTCTTGTTTCCCCCACTTTACTCCACCACCACCCCCACAGAGGCCTTGTCCGCGCGATTTCTCTCATCTGTTCGGCTATTTCTGCAGGTCAGGATGGTGGTGGAAAGTGGTGTGAACTGACGCCCACCGACCCCTCCTCGTGAACTGCCTTGGGGCGGACCGGGCACGCAAAGCCGCGCCCGGGCGTTCCCGAACCAGTTCCGCGAGGTCACGAGACGGCATACCCGCTGTCCCGGTGGGACGATGTGGGGAAAGATCGAGGCCATCCGTGGGCCGCAGCGTGGCGACCACGGGATCGACGGAAGGACAGCCGGTGCAGGGTGGGTACGAGGACCAGCGCGGAGGCTCGGCCCAGGGCCGGCGCAGCGGCTCGGCAGGGGGCACCGAGGGTGTCGGCCGGGGACCGGGCGTCGAGAGCGTGCTCTCCTTCCCCGCCGGCTCCCCTGCGGCCCTGAGCCAGGTGACCGAGGTGGCCGGGCGGCTGGCGCGGGCGATGAACTCGGTGATCGAGGGCAAGCCGGACGTCGTGCACACGGCGATCACCGTGCTGCTGGCGGAGGGGCACCTGCTCCTCGAGGACGTCCCGGGGGTGGGCAAGACCATGCTCGCCAAGACCCTCGCCAAGACGATCGACTGCTCGGTCCGCCGGGTCCAGTTCACGCCGGACCTGCTCCCCAGCGACATCACGGGGGTCAGCGTCTTCAACCAGGACGTGCGCGACTTCGAGTTCCGTCCCGGGGCGATCTTCGCCAACGTCGTGGTGGGCGACGAGATCAACCGCGCCTCGCCCAAGACCCAGTCGGCCTTGCTGGAGTCGATGGAGGAGGGCCAGGTCACCGTCGACGGACAGACCTACGACCTCCCCAAGCCCTTCATCGTCATGGCGACCCAGAACCCCATCGAGATGGAGGGCACCTACCCCCTCCCCGAGGCCCAGCGGGACCGCTTCATGGCCCGCATCTCCCTCGGCTACCCCTCGTCCCGGGCCGAGGTCGCCATGCTCGACAGCCACGGCCAGGTCTCGCCGCTGGAGACCCTGCGCCCGGTCACCGACGCCGCGACGATCACCGCGATGGTCAAGGCCGTCCGCTCGGTGTTCACCAGCGACGCCATCAAGCAGTACGTCGTCGACCTCTCCTCGGCCACCCGGTCGAGCTCGGCCCTGCGCCTCGGCGCCTCGCCCCGTGCCAGCCTGCACATGCTGCGGGCCGCCCGGGCGCACGCGGCCCTCGAAGGGCGCGACCACGTGCTGCCGGACGACGTGCAGGCCGTCGTCGTCCACGTCCTGGCCCACCGCGTGATCCCCACCGGCGAGACCCAGCTCGCCCGCCGGAGCACCGGTGAGGTCCTCCAGGACCTGATGCGGCGGGTTCCGGTCCCCGCCGCCGGGCGCTGAGGCCGCGTCGTGCGCAGGCTTCGCGACCTCCTCACCACCCGAGGGCGGGCGTTCGTCGCGGCGGGGGTCACCCTGGTGCTGTGCGGGCTCGGGCTCGGGTTCACCGACCTCACCCGGATCGGCGTCCTGCTGGTGGCTCTCCCCCTGCTCAGTGGGCTGCTCATGCGACGCCACGACCTGAGGTTCGCCCTGGAGCGCACGGCCGTGCCCGGACGCATCCAGGTCGACGAGCAGTCCGTCGTCACCCTGGGCATCGAGAACGCCGGTGCGGCGGCCAGCCCGTTGCTCATGGCCGAGGAGCAGCTCGACTACGCCCTCGGTGACCGGCCCCGGTTCGTGGTGGCCCGGCTGCGGCGCGGCGACCGCCAGGAGGTGCACTACACCGTGCGTTCCCACGTGCGGGGACGACACCGCCTCGGTCCGCTGGGCGTGCGGCTGCGCGACCCGTTCGGCCTGAGCACCCGGGTGGCGGCGATCTCGGGGTCCAGCGACGTCCTGGTGCTCCCGAAGATCCTGCCCCTGGGCGGCCGGCTGCCCAAGGGCAGCGGCGTCGGTGCCGAGGGCGCCATACCGCACATGGTCGCCCTGCACGGCGAGGACGACGTCTCCATCCGGTCCTACCGCGACGGCGACGACCTGCGGCGCATCCACTGGCCGGCCACGGCCAAGACCGGTGAGCTGATGGTGCGCCAGGAGGACCGGCCGGCTCGCCGTCGCGCTGCGATCGTCCTGGACTCCCGCGCGCGGGGCCACCACGGCTCGGGCAGCTCCAGCTCGTTCGAGTGGGCCGTGACCGCGTGCGCCTCGATCGCGGTGCACCTCCTGGACCAGGGGTATGCCGTGCACCTGCTCACCGACGAGACCGCCGACGACAGCCGCGCCGCGAGCGCGATGGAGCTGGACCCGCTGCTGGACGTGCTGGCGATGAGCGAGCCCGGCTCGGAGGACCAGTTCGGCGACGTGCTGCAGTCCGCGCACCCCGTCACCGCCTCGGGCGGGCTGGTGCTGGCCGTGGTCACCGAGCTCGACGAGGAGGTGGCCCGGCAGGTGGCCTCCCTGCGCCAGCCCGGGGGCACTGCGTTGGCCATCGTGCTGGACCCTGGCGGGTTCGGGGCCACCCGGCGCCGTTCCGGCGCGAGCCCGGAGCTGGCCTGTGTCCCCGTCCTGCGCGGTGCCGGGTGGAGCGTCGCGGTGGTGGGCTCCGGTGACGACGTCGCCTCCGTCTGGGGCGTGCTCTCCGGAGGAACCCAGCGCGTGGGTGCCGCATGAGCCGGGGCCGGCTCCCCGAGTCCCTGTTGGCCGGGGCGGCGTCCGCCGTCGTCGCGTGGCCCCTCACCACGCTCTTCACCCCCAACACCTGGGTGCGCCCGACGCTCGGTGTGATCCTCGTCGTGGCGCTCACCGGCATCCTCGCCCGGCTGCTGACGACGTCGTGGGTGCTGGTCGCCCTGTCCCAGCTCGCGGGGATCGTCGTGGTGTCCGGCTGGCTCTACGGGCGCGGCCACCTCTGGCACGGGCTGCCCTCGCTGGACATGGTGCTCGCGTTCAACAACCTGCTCGTCGACGCGCGGCTCACGGTGCAGAACTATGCCGCCCCCGCTCCCACCAACCGCGGCGTCACCCTGGGGATCGGGCTGGCGATCGGGGCGACCGCGGTCATCGTCGACCACCTGGCCGTGATGCGCCGGTCCCCCGCGATGGCGGGTCTGCCGCTCCTGGCGGCCTTCCTCATCTCGGCCTCCAACTCGGGCTCCTCGCTCAACCCCATGTACTTCGTCGCTGCCGGTGGCGTCTGGCTGCTCATGCTCGGCCGGCAGGGCATCTCGTCGTTGCGGCGGTGGAGCACCACGACGCCGATGAGCACGACAGGGCGGCGCGGGTCCGACGACCACGACGGGGCCTACGGGTATGCCGCGGTCGGGCGCACGCTCGCCGTGGCCAGCCTGGCCGCCGCGGTGGCGCTACCCGTGGTCGTCCCGCACTTCCCCACGCGCTACCTGATCGACGGCCTCGGACGCTCCGCCGACGGCACCGGGTTCAGCGACGGCCAGATCGGGCTGACGTCGACGCTGGACCTGACGCGGAGCCTGAAGAACCCGTCGAAGGCACCGATCCTGTCCTACACGACCAACGCCCCGGTCCTCACCCCGCTGCGGGTCGGCGTGCTGGAGAGCTACGCCAACGACCAGTGGCGTCCTGACAACCCCGACGTGCGTTATGCCCGGCGCCCCGAGGTCCCGATCCCACCCGAGCTCGACGACGCCGTGCCGCGCGAGACCTACCGCCTCTCGGTCGACGGGTCACGCATCGAGGCACCCCAGATCGCCGCGCCCACCCCGCTGGTCTCCGGCGACCTCGACGGCGTCGCGTGGGGACTGGACCGCCGGACCTCTGTCGCGAACGTCAACCGGACGGCGAGCTCCTACAGCTTCGACTACCTCGTCCTCGACCCGGCGCCTGACCTGCTCGACCAGCCCGTGCTGCCGGCCAGCGGCGCCTTGCTGCCGCCCGACCTCCAGGTGGACCCGGCCGCGCAGACGCTGCTGAGCGACCTGGTGGCCAAGGTCGTGCCCCGAGGCGCCAGCCGCATCGAGGCGGCCCGCGCCATCCAGACCTACCTGCGCACCGGCGGTGGCTTCAGCTACTCCCTCGAGCTGCCTGACACCGTGACCAACGACTTCGGCCAGGCCGAGCGACCGGACGCCATCTCGCTGTTCCTGCGGACCAAGGTCGGCTACTGCGTGCAGTTCGCGACGGCCATGGTGATGATGGCGCGCGAGAGCGGGATCCCCGCCCGCATGGCCATCGGCTTCCTGCCCGGCACCGCCGACCGCGGCACCTACACCGTGCGCGGCTCCGACGCGCACGCCTGGCCCGAGCTCTTCTTCGAGGGTGTCGGCTGGTTGCGCTTCGAGCCCACCCCGTCCGGCACCCAGAACACCGTGGCCCCGACCTACTCGCTCGCCCCGACGACACCGGGGGCGGACGACCCGTCGGCGACGGCGAGCGCGGGCGGCTCGTCCTCCTCGGACACCCGTGCCGACGGCGCGAACGACCCCGGCGCGCAGAACCCGACGTCGACCTCGGGCACCGATGCAGGCACGACGTCGTTCCTCGGACCGCACACCCGCACCGTGCTGCTGTGGGTGGTCCTCGGACTGCTCGCCGGCATCCTGGGCTCCCTGGCGGTTCCCCTCGCAGCCCGCACGCGCCTGCGTCGGCGACTCAGGGAGGCGCCCGACGACGCGACCCGGGTCGAGATCGAGTGGCAGGCGATGGTCGAACGGCTCGGTGACCTCGGCGTCATACCCCCTCGCGGGAGCACGCCGCGCCAGGCCGGGCGCTTCTACCAGCGGGAGGCCTACCTCGAGGGTGAGCAGTCCCAGGCCCTGCGTCGCGTCGTCGACGGCGTCGAGCGATCGCGCTACGCCCCGCCGGGCACGACGGTCACCGATGTCCGCCCCGACACCCAGCACGTCGTCAAGGCCGTCTCCGGGGTGCGCCGCCGCAAGGACCGGCTCCGCGCCGTGTGGTGGCCCAGCGACGGCCTCCTGGAGTGGCGCGAGCGCCGTGACCAGGGGGCCCGGATGGCGCGTTCCCCGTGGCTTCGCTGGCAGGACCACTGGCAGGACCGTCGCTCCGAGCGACGCTCCGAGCGGGCCGCCGACCACAGGTAGATCGATTCGTCCCGTCTGGTCGGGTATGCGGTACTTCGCGGGATGATTTGTGCCTTGTGGGCGGGTATGGCGTCACCCATACACCGTGGACAGGCCGCCGCGGGCACTTCTTGCGAAGTCTTGGCGCAGCACCTACCGGATCGGCCCCCCGCGCTCCCCCCTTCAGTCGTGGGCAGCACGTCTCTTCGGGCTGCAGGGGGGCCGAACCGAGCCCGGCCCACGGTGCCCCTGCCTACTTTTGGCCTGTCGCCGCTTCCCCCCACGGCAACAGATCGCGCCCCTGCGCCCAACCGAAGGATCCCCCCACATGCACCGCAAGTTCTTTGCTGCCGCCCTCGCCGTTGGTCTCGCCGCAGTAGCCGTCGTCGGCTCGTCCACGTCCGCCTCGGCTCTGCTCAAGGTCAAGTGCAAGACCACGACCGGCACCGCCGCGGTCGACCCGATCGTGCACCACAACGAGTCGAACGCCCACGTCCACGAGCACCAGTTCTTCGGCAACAACGGCTGGCTGACCCGAGGGAACTACGCCAACTACACCGACCTCACCAGCAAGGGCACCAACTGCCGGGAGCTCACGGACACGGCCGGCTACTGGACCCCCACGCTGCGCTACACCACCGGAACCCGCCAGATGATCCCCGTCCAGGCGTTCACCGCCTACTACCGCCCGTTCACCGGTGTCGGCGGTCCTGACTCCGGTCCCGGCCTGGCCTTCCCCGCGGACACCCGCCTCATCGGCACCAAGTACTCATGGAACTGCGGGCAGTTCATGACCGTCGCAGAGTCCCCGTCCGTCCCGGACTGCCGGGGCGCGGACGGCTCCCCGGGCAAGACCCTCACGCTGCACATCGACTTCCCGAACTGCTGGAACGGCATCAAGCCCAAGCACCTCACGAGCGACGTCGGCAACACCACGGACAACGTCAACTACGCCTACTCGTCCAAGAAGAAGGGCGTCGTCAGCTGCCCTTCCGGCTTCCCCAACAAGATGATCTCGTTGCGGGAGACGCTGCAGTTCCAGTACGTCGGAGCCGGCACCGACGTCGAGCTGACCAGCGACCACGAGAAGATGACCACCGACGGCCGCTCCGCCCACGGTGACTTCTGGAACACCTGGCAGCAGGCAGACTTCCAGCGCCTGGTGACCGCCTGCATCAACACCCCGGCCGAGCCGAACTGCGCTCTCTAGACCGCAGTCGGCAGGCCCGGCGCCCCCACCCCCTCGCGGGGGTGGGGGCGCTCCTGCGTCAGGCCACGTCCCGCCACCGTGCAGGTCACTGGACAGGGAACCGCGCGATCCCCGCCTGGTTGGCGCCGTTGACCTTGGTGAACTCCCCCAAGGCATAGAGGTTCCCACCGGCCGTGGTCAGGTCCCAGACCCCGAACGCCGAGTTGAAGGTGGCCAAGGGGCGTGCCGTTCCGGACCCGTCATCCACGACCACGGTCTTGCGTGAGGTGAAGTCGACCTTGCACCCGGTCGTCCCCGCGACGGGGGGACGGCAGACGTTGTTGAAGTGCCCTCCGGCATAGACGTCGCCGTTGACTGCCTCCACCGTCTGGACGTTCCCGTCCGTCGCCACCTGCCAGCGCTGCGCGCCGGTGCCTGCAGCGGTGGCGTAGACGGAGTTTCCCGCCGGCAGGTGACCGCCGGTGGCGAGGTAGACCGACGCCCCACTCGTGGCGATGTCGAAGACCTGGGAGTCGTACGCCAGCCTCGCGTCGTAGGGCTGCGCCGTGCCCGACGCGTCCAGGAGCGCGACGTAGTCGCGCCCTGCCCCACCGATCGTCGTGAACTTGCCGCCGACGTAGATCTGGCTGCCACTGGCCCTCACCACGTGGACCAGCCGGTTCGGGTTGGGCTTGAAGGAGCTCACCAACGATCCGTCCACGGGGTTGAGCCCGGCGAGGTACTTGCGCTTGACCCCGTTCACCGTTCGGAAGCCGCCGCCGATGTAGAGGGTGCCGTTGGCATGGTCGAGCGACTCCACGGCCGAGGACACGTTGGGGCGGAAGGTGTCCGAGCACCTGCCCCGAGGGCAGTGACGGCCGCGAGGTTCTTGCGCGGGACTCCCCCCACGCTGGTGAAGTCCCCGGCGAGGTAGATGACCGTCCCATCGGTGGCCAGGGCGTTCACCGTGCCCATCGACATCCACCCTGAACCCCGACTCACGCACCCCCGTGGCTGCGTCGAGGGCGGCCAGGCCCTGGTGGGTGGTGTTGTCCACCTTGGTGAAGCTGCCTGCGATGTAGAGACGGCCTCCCGCCTCGACCGAGTTGAGGACCGGGCCCACCGCCGTCGACGCCGGGGCCGGGGACTTGCTCACCGCGGCCCGCTGCCGGGGTCGCCGACCAGCAGGGTCAGTGCTGCGCCAAGGGCGAGAGCGGCAAGGGGTCGAGTGCGCATGCAATACCTCCGGTGAGCTTGGCCCGACCCTCGCTTCGGGGAGTCTGGTCCTCCCCCGGGCCCCTGTGTCGGACTCTAGGGCTGCGCCCGACCAATTCACTCGCCCATCCGGAGGGGCTCCCTACGTCCTTTTGGGCAGGACCACCTGCTCGGGCATTTGTAGGAGACAGGTCTCCCGCCGGGAACGGAAGCGCGCGCGAAGCCGTGGCACTTGGATGGACCACGAAGATGGACTGGTGCTGGTAGGAGGAACCGTGGTGAGACCGAGGCACATGCGTGCTGCCGTCGTCGTGACAGGGGCCCTGGTCCTCAGCACCCTGACGGGTCACACACTGCCCGCGCCTGCGCAGGCTGCGGGCGCGAGCCCGTCGTACGTGCCCGCGCCGTCCTGGTGGGGCACCAACGGGCGGGTCAGCGACATGCTGGTGGCCGGGAACCGGGTCTACGTCGCGGGCGGGTTCGACTACGTCGGACCGACGACCGGGTACGGCGTGGGCGTCGACGCCGTCACGGGGGCGATGCGCCCATCGATGCCGGTGGTCGATGGCCCCGTGGACGCCTCCGCGCCCGACGGCGCGGGCGGTTGGTACCTGACCGGCCAGTTCAGGACCGTCGGTGGGTACTACCGACCCGGCGCGGCCCAGGTCACCGCCACCGGTGTGGTCACGGCCTGGAACCCCAGGCCCGAGGGTCGGGTCCTTGCCGTGACGACCACCTCGAGCTCGGTCATCCTCGGCGGGGAGCTCACGGCCCTCGGCCCAGCGGCGGTCACCCGGCTGGGTGCGGTGGACCGCGACACCGGCGCACCGCTCCCGTCGTGGACGGCCTCGGCCGACGCACCGGTGCGGGCCCTGGTCCGCACCGACGACGGCGTGTACGCCGGAGGCGACTTCACCTCGGTCAACGGCGGGGCGCGCGCCGGCCTGGTCCGGCTCGACGAGCTCACCGGTGCGGTGGACCCGCGTTTCGTGGGCCAGGTCCGCGGCAGCGTCCGCTCCCTCGCCCTCTCCGGCAGCGGTGCCGGCCTGTACGTGGGTGGCGACTTCGCCACGGTCTTCGCCGGCGCGACGTCGTTGACGCGCAGCCGGCTTGCCGGGTTCGCCACGTCCAGTGGCGCACCGCTGGCGTGGGCCCCGGCTGCCGACGGAGTCGTCAACGCCCTGACGACGGACCCCGTCACCGGCACCATCTACGCCGGGGGGCTGTTCTCCACCGTCGCCGGGGCACCACGCGTCCGGTTGGCGGGCCTGACGTCCGCCGGTACGGCCACCACCTTCAATGCTGCGCTCAGCGGCTGCCACGTCCGCCACAGCACCGGCTACGCACACAGCAACCCCCCGTGCACCGCCGAGGTCGCAGCGCTCGCCTCGCAGGGCGGCGTGCTCTACGTCGGGGGCCGCTTCGGCCGTTCCGGCACGGTCACGCGCCACGACGCCGCCGCGTACTCGATGTCGACCGGCGCCCTGACCGGCTGGAACCCCGCACCCGGTGACCGGGTGGCCACGGTCACCCCGTCGGGTGGTGGCACCTTCCTCGGCGGCGACTTCACCAGCGTGAACGGCCAGGTGCGCAAGGGGGTGGCCGCCCTCGACGCGACCACGGGACAGCTGGACCCGACGTTCTCGGCCGATACCGACAACGAGGTCCTCGACCTGGCGATCTCGACCGATGGCGCCCGCCTGTACCTCGCAGGATCCTTCCGGACCGTGAAGGGCCTCGCACGGACGAAGCTGGCCGCCGTGTCGACCGCGACGAGTGTGGTCGACCCCCTGTTCAAGCCGGTCTTCAACGACGACGTCCTGTCCATCGGCTACGCCCAGGGGTGGCTGTTCGCCGGTGGGCAGTTCACCACCGTCAACGGCGGCTCCCAGCGCCACGCGGTCAAGCTCAGTGGCACACAGGAGGTGTCAGCACCGGGTTCCGGGCCGACACGGTGGGGCCGACCGGGCCCCTTCGCGCCGGCGGCATGGTGCAGAGCCTGGTGGTCACCCCGGACGCCAGCAAGGTCTTCCTGGCAGGACCGTTCCTCACCGTCAACGGCACGAGCGTGGCGGGCGGGCTCGCGGTCGTCTACGGCAGCACCGGATCCCTCTACCCCCGTCAGCTCGGAGGGGTCCGAGGGTGCTCCAAGGTGGGTCCGTGGATGAACCGGCTCTACCTCTCCCCGGACGCCAAACGTCTCTATGGGGGCGACGTCTGCCCTGACTACATCTACCAGTGGGACGCGGTCAACCTGTCCTCCAGCACCAACCCCACCGGCCTGATCTGGCGCACCTGGTGCAACGGGGGCATGCAGGGTGCCCTGGAGACGGGCGGCCGCTTCTACTACGGCACCCATGGCAACACCTGCGCTGCCGCGCCCAGCAGCAGCATCAGGCTCGTCCGCTCCAGGTTCGCCGTCTTCGGAGCCGCCAACGGGGTCCTCCAGGACGACAACCCCACCTTCAACAGCGCCATGGGCATCTGGGCCATCAGCCAGACCCCGTCCGGGCTGTTGCTCGGGGGTGACTTCACCCTCGTGAACGGCGTCCTGCGCCAGGGGCTCGCGTTCATCCCCTCCACCGGGTGAGGCCCCCGACGGCACCGCTGCGTCCCCGCGTCGGCATGCCTAGGCTGGATGCATGGACGCCGACATCAACTTCTACTTCGACCCTGTCTGCCCCTTCGCCTGGATGACCAGCAAGTGGGTGCGCCAGGTCCAGGACCAGCGCGACTACACCGTGGACTGGCGGTTCATCTCACTGCGCCTGGTCAACTCCGAGGTGGACTACGACGCCCAGTTCCCGCCGGAGTACGAGGTCGGCCACACGGCAGGGCTCCGACTGCTGCGCGTGGCCGCCCGGGCGAGGGCGGAGCACGGACGAGCGGCGATGGGGCCCCTGTATGCCGCGTTCGGGGCACACATCTTCGACACCGCTCCCGACCCCGATGACCAGCGCAGCGAGGACCAGGTGCGCGAGCGGCGCGGGACCCGAGAGTTCACGGAGCCGATCCTCGCCGAGGCGGGACTGCCGCTCGAGCTGGCCGAGGCGCTCGACGACGAGTCGTGGGACGTCGAGATCCGGCAGGAGACCGACGAAGCGCTCGCCCTGACGGGCAAGGACGTGGGCACGCCGATCATCCACTTCGAACCACCTGCCGGTGTCGCCTTCTTCGGGCCCGTGATCAGCCGGCTCCCGCGCGAGGAGTCGGCCGTCGAGCTGTGGGACCACGTCGTCGGGCTGACCAGGTTCCCCGGGTTCGCCGAGCTCAAGCGCAGCCTGCGCGAGCAGCCCCAGCTGGCTGCGTTCGGGCTCGACCCGGACACGGCCGGCCGACAAGAGGACTGGCACGGCGGCAGCCGGAGGCAGAAGAGATGAGCACGGCCGTGACGCAGGACGATCCGAACGAACCGGGTCCCCGCCGGTACCAGGAGTCGATCCAGGTCGACACCTCGGCCGAGCTGCTCTACGACCTGGTCTCCGACATCAGCCGCACCGGCGAGTGGAGCCCGGTCTGCACGGCGTGCTGGTGGGACGACGATGCCGAGCCGGGCCGGGTCGGCTCCTGGTTCACCGGGCGCAACGAGCTCCCGCACCGGACCTGGGAGACCCGCTCCCAGGTGGTGGCGGCCGAACGCGGCCAGGAGTTCGCCTGGATCGTCGGCGGCAGCTACGTCCGGTGGGGCTTCACCCTCGCCCCCGCCGAGCACGGGACGACCCTGACGGAGTCCTGGGAGTTCCTCCCGGGTGGGATCGCCATGTTCGAGGACAAGTTCGGTGACCAGGCTCCGCGCGAGATCGCCGACCGCACGCAGCAGGCCCTCGACGGCATCCCCCGGACGCTGGCCGCGATCAAGAAGGTCGCCGAGTCCAGCTGACGGTGCCAGGGTGGCGGCCGACCAGTCGACATCGCTGCAGGTCAGAGGCGTGTACTAGGTCAATTGATGGTGGTTGGCGGGTCCGGTATGACCGTAGCGTCCCCCATGCACACCATTCGCCTCTTTGGCTGCCGTCGCGGCCGGGACCCTCCTGGTCCCGGTGTTCGGCGTCGCCCTGCCCGCGCAGGCCGCCGCCGGCTACACCGTGACCGTCACCTGCAAGGTGCCGCCACGGCAGGCCGAACGGCAGCTGGCGCCGAACTCCTGCCTCAACTACATCCCCGACGGCACGCAGACCTTCACCGCGCAGGTCCGCAGGGCCGATGGCACCGCGGCCGAGCGGCGTGACGGTGCAGTGGACCGACTCGGCGAAGAACGCGCACTTCCGGCTGGCCCAGAATCCCTGCACCACGAACGCGAGCGGCAGTCTGCTCGGCCGAGCTGGTGGTCAAGCGCCTCCGCAAGGGACAGAAGATCACGGTCACGGCCACCGCGAGGGCGCCTCCGACCAGGGGTACCTGACCTTCCGCTGACCGGCGCGGGCATCACCTATTTGCTGGGTGCCTTACGCCAAACGCATCAGCCACCGCTACCACTCCGCGCGGAGACTGGCCGGGAACAACCCCGACGAGTTCCACAGGAGGTAGGGAGATGCGACGAATCCCAGCGCTCGTACTGCCGGCAGCGATCGTGGGTGGCTACCTTGCCATCGTCACGCTACCCGCGGCGAACGGCGTACCCGGCGAGGCGGCCCGAGAGACCTCGCAAGGTCTGATCAACCACTTGTCCCAATCGGTCCAGTTCCACCACTACCTGAAGCATCCCGAGCAGGCGCCCGAGTCGACCAGGCGCGGCATCGAGGCGACGAGCGCCCTCGCGGCGCAGGCGAAGCGCGGGTCTGCTCTCCCCGCTGTTGCCCGCCCGGGCCTGTTCAGTCGCGACACGCTCGGCCTGCCGCAGAACGAGGAATCGGTGACCGTGTGCGCCAAGGACCCGCGCACCGTTGTCGGCGGGACCAACGACTATCGCGGCCTACTGGATCCCGTGGGCAACTTCACCGGGTGGTACCTGTCCCGGGACGGAGGTACGACGGTGACGAACGAGGGCCTGCTCCCGGCCCTGAGCGCCGCTGGTGAGGTGCTGCCCTCCGGAGGCGACCCGGTGACCCAGTCGGACGACGCGTGCAACGTCTACGCCGGGTCGCTGAACTACGGTCCGGACTCCTTCACTTCCGGGGCCAACGGCATCGGTGTGTACCGGACGACACCCGACACCCTGGCCCGGTGCGCGCAGGGCAAGGACCCCTCCGACCTGACGCACCCGGACTGCTGGCCGAAGCGCCGACTGGTGGCCACGGCCACCGTTGCCGACGGGGTCGGGCACTTCCTGGACAAGGAGTGGCTCGATGTCGGCGTCAGCGGCAGCCGCGGGCAAGGTCGTGTGGGTCACGTACTCGGACTTCGCCCAGGACCCCAGCGCGCCGTTCGGCTTCACCGGTGCGCAGATCAAGGCGGTCCGCTGCGACGCGGACCTGGTCAGCTGTACCTCCGCCGATCCTGATCAGCGGAACCGACCAGCGACGTCCAGTTCTCTGACGTCACGATCAGCGACAGCGGGGCCACGCTCGTCACCTGGGTCGAGGTCGAGGGCGAGCTCGAGCAGACGGCCCAGACCTTCACCGTCAAGGCCAGAATCGCCCCTGCGGGCAGCACGACGTTCGGTCCGACCCGGATCGTGGCCCGTGAGCCGCACGCCATCGCCTTCGACACGTCGCTGCACGCCAACGACTTCCGGGTGGCCAGCGTTCGCCGAAGTCGATCATGCCGACCGTGAACGGCCAGGACCGACCCACGGTCGTGTGGGACCGGTGCAGGGTGAAGGTCGTCGGCAGCATCTGCGAGGAGCCCGAGATCGTGCTCACCAGTTCCAGCAACGGTGGCAAGACCTGGTCCACCCCGAAGGTGATCTCGGCGGGTGGGGACAACTACTTCCCGGCCATCGCGGACACGAGCGGCGAGTCCGCCTTCGTCGTGGCGTACTACACCACCAGGTACGACCCCGCCTTCCACAACCGCCAGGACGTGGAGCTGGTCACGGTCGACGCCAGGACCGCCAAGCTGATGAAGCGGCAGCGCGTCACACCCACCTCGAACGAGACCGAAGCAGACCCCCTCCTGGGCGGCTTCTTCATCGGCGACTACTTCGACGTGCACCTGCTCGACCACACCGCGTACGTCCACTACAACGCCAACTTCCGGCAGGTCCGCCTGCTCGGCACCGGCTCCCCCATCCCCCAGCAGGACAACTTCCTGGCCCGCGTCCGCCCGTGACCGACCTGCTGACGAGACAGGTCAGGTGCCCGAGCAGGCACCTGACCTGTTTCACACCGTGGCGCGGGACTCAGCGGAGCCAGTCGCCGGGCCTCCCGGTCGCTGAAGGCCGGAAGATCGGGTCAGAAGAGGGCGTTCAAGCCGTTCCACCCCGAGCCCAGGCGGACCCTGGGCAGCCACGTCCCGGTCCCGGTCCGTGGGTAGAGCCACAGGACACCGGCCCCGTCACGGGCCAGCACGTCGGGCACCCGGTCACCGTTGAGGTCGCCGGGGCTCGTGACCGCGGTCATGCCGTTCCAGCCGCTGCCCACCCGGACGCGCGAGCGCCAGCCTCCGGCGCCGTTGCCGGGATACAGCCACAGGTAGCCGGTGGCGCTCTCGCGGGCCAGCACGTCGGCCGTGCCGTCACCGTTGAGGTCGCCGGGCCCGAAGACGGCGTTGAACGCGTTCCACCCCGTCCCGACCCGGACCCGCGGCAGCCATCCTCCGCTGCCGTTGCCCGGGTACATCCACAGGTAGCCGGTAGACCGTTCCCGGGCGAGCACGTCGACCCGCTGGTCCCCACTGAAGTCGCCGGGGCCGACGATCGCACTGAAGCCGTTCCATCCGGAGCCGACCCGCACGCGAGGGAGCCACCCTCCCCGACCGTTGCCCGGGTACAGCCACAAGAAGCCGGTGGAGGACTCCCGGGCCAGGACGTCCAGGGGGCCGTCACCGTTGAAGTCCCCGGGTGTCTCCAGGGCGTTGAAGCCGTTCCAGCCACCGCCGATGCGCACCCCGGCGGCCAGGGTCCCCTTGCCGCTCCCCCCGTACAGACGGAGGTCGCCGGAGGAGGCGACGCGCGTCAGCAGGTCGTTGTTCCAGTCGCCGTTGAAGTCGGCGGTGGCCGCCGAGAGTGTCGAGGCGGGCACCGGCAACGCCGTGAACGCGTAGGGCTCACAGGTGCGGTCGTAGTCACGGACGTCGTCGTACCACTGGGACAGGTAGACCCGGCCTCCGGAGAAGCTGGGCTGAGTGCAGCGGTCGAGCGCCTCGGTGGGGTAGTCGAGACGGCCGGCGGTGGCCCAGACGGGCACCCCCGGGACCCGCCAGGATCCCGTGATCGCCTGCCAGCCCGAGGCGTACGAGTACAGGCCGTAGGGCAACCCACGGTCGCGCAGACCACGCATCAGGCCTTCAAGGACGTAGCGGTTCTCCAGGCGTTGCTGGGCGGTCGCGACCGGCCAGGGCTGCTGCGGCCGGGGCTCGACGTCGATCCACACGACCGGGGGCGCGAAACCTGCCGGCAGGCTGTCCGCCGCATACCGCGCCTCGGCGTAGCCGACGTTGGACAGCTGGCCGGCTCGCGTCGCCGACGACCACGGACCACCGGCGCCGTAGCTGGCGAGCTGGCTGGCGGTGGGAAACGCCGCGATGGTGTAGGCCTGCGAGGGCTTGGCATTGGCCGTCACCCAGGCGACCTGGTCCGCCAGACACGGGTTCTGCGTGAACGGCAGCCCCTTGGTCAGGCCGATGACGACGAACTCCGTCGACGTGGGCGGCAGGGGCAGGCCGAAACCTCCCACCGCGACCGGGCACTGCGGCCACGAGATGTCGTGACCGAACCTGACAGCCGCCGTGGCCGGCGGGGCCGTGGCGACGAGCCCGAGGACGAGGGCGGCGACCGCTCCAACGACGGCCGACGAACCGTGTTCTACGCCTTGCGGACCCGGTCGGCCCCACGGCCCGTCGTGGCCGCGCGGCGCCGAGAGCTGATCCGTGCCGAGTCATCACTCCTCCTCAACGCACGCTTCCATTGCACACCCCTTTGGCTCTCAGGTACAGAGACCAAGCCCTGCTTCTGGGCGCTCACGGTGGTGCGCGTCTGGTGGGCGTCGTGGGTCGAGGCGTGGAGCGCAGACACCGTCGGGTCGGCCGTGGTCTCCGAAAGACCGGGGACGGACGAACTTGCGCGGCACCATGGGCATCCCATCTGGACCGGCGAGCGTTACCCGGCCGGGGACATGACACGGGTCAGGCGCCCCGTGGGGCGCCTGACCCGTGTCAACCCGGATGCCGGCAGGATCGTTCAGTCGAGGTAGTCGCGCAGGACCTGCGAACGGCTCGGGTGACGCAGCTTGCTCATCGTCTTGGACTCGATCTGACGGATCCGCTCGCGCGTCACGCCGTAGACCTTGCCGATCTCGTCGAGCGTCTTCGGCTGTCCGTCGGTGAGGCCGAAGCGCATCGACACCACACCCGCCTCACGCTCGGACAGGGTGTCGAGCACCGAGTGCAGCTGCTCCTGCAGGAGCGTGAAGCTCACCGCGTCGGCCGGGACGACGGCCTCGGAGTCCTCGATGAGGTCACCGAACTCGCTGTCACCGTCTTCGCCGAGCGGGGTGTGCAGGGAGATCGGCTCGCGCCCGTACTTCTGGACCTCGACGACCTTCTCCGGGGTCATGTCGAGCTCCTTGGCGAGCTCCTCCGGGGTGGGCTCGCGCCCGAGGTCCTGCAGCATCTGGCGCTGCACGCGGGCCAGCTTGTTGATGACCTCGACCATGTGCACCGGGATGCGGATGGTGCGGGCCTGGTCGGCCATGGCCCGGGTGATGGCCTGACGGATCCACCACGTCGCGTACGTCGAGAACTTGTAGCCCTTGGTGTAGTCGAACTTCTCGACCGCACGGATCAGTCCGAGGTTGCCCTCCTGGATCAGGTCCAGGAACAACATGCCGCGGCCGGTGTAGCGCTTGGCCAGGGAGACCACGAGCCGCAGGTTGGCCTCGAGCAGGTGGTTCTTGGCCTTCTTGCCGTCCTGGGCGATCCACCACAGCTCACGCTTGAGCTTCATGTCGATCTTGTCGCCGGAGTTGAGCCGCTCCTCGCCGAACAGGCCGGCCTCGATGCGCTTGGCGAGCTCGACCTCCTGCTCGGCGTTGAGGAGGGCGACCTTGCCGATCTGCTTGAGGTAGTCCTTGACCGGGTCGGCGGTGGCACCAGCGGTCACGACCTGCTGGACCGGGGCGTCGTCCTCGTCGTCGTCGCGCAGGACGAAGCCCGAGGAGGACTCCTCCTCCTCGCCGTCCTTCTTCTTGTCGTCGGCCTCGTCGTCGATGACGACGTCCTCGAGCTCGGACTCGACCACATCGGTCGGTTCGGCGCCCGCCTTCTCGTCGCCGTCAGCGCCGGCAGCATCACCGGCGGCGGCCTTGGCCGCCGTCTTCTTGGCGGCCGTCTTCTTGGCGGCCGGCTTGGCCGGCTCCGCCGCAGCGGCAGCAGCCTTCTTCGTCGTCGTCGCCTTGGCGGCAGTCTTGGTCGCGGTCTTGGTCGCGGTCTTGGTCGCGGTCTTCGCCGCAGTCTTCGTCGCCGTCTTGGCGGCTGGTGCGTCGTCCTCTGCCGCAGCCGGCGTGGCAGCGGACTTCGGCGTCGAGGCGGCCTTCTTGGCCGAGGCCGTGGCGGTGCGGCGGGTGGTCGTCGCGGCGACGGCCCGGGACGCGGTGGCGGCGTCCAGGGTCACGGTGATGCCCTGCTCGTCCAAGGAACGCAGCACGACCTTCATCCGCTTCGGTGGGACCTCGGCGCCCTCGAGCGCCTCACGCAGCGCACCGCTGTCGACCGAGCCGTGGGTGCGGCCCTGCATGAGCAGCTGCTGCAGAGCTGGGTGGGTGAACTCGGTGGGGAGAGATGGTGCGGGGCTCGCAGCCTTCTGGGACACAGGCGACACGGACTACCTTTCGTCGCGGGATCGCGGCACGGCGCACGCCATCACGGGCATGACCAGGCATGCCTACGACAACAACTGCGGGAGCGGAAGTATTGCCGAGACCGGGCGGGGACCATGCCCCGGCGACCTCGGTGCAGACATTGTAAAACGACTTGGCGCTCAATCCCGCATCCGTGCACGAAATCAGGCCCGTCGCAGGCCCGGTGCAGCCCGATCAGGCGTCGGCCTTGACCGCCAGGACGGGGCAGGAGGCGTCGAGCAGGATCCGTTGCGCGTTGGACCCGAGGATCAGCTTGCCCACCGGCGTGCGTCGACGGAGCCCGATCACGATGAACTCGGCGTGCTCCTCCTCGGCGACGGCGATGAGGTCCTCGGCGGGCTCGTTGCCCCGCACCAGCTGACGCACCTCGTGCTCGAGACCTTCTTCGTCGAGCTCACCCTGCACGCGAGCCAGGTCGAGCTCGAACCTGCGGGCCTCGTCGCCGTCGTAGTCCCGGCCTCCGCGGTGGGAGTTGATGACGATGAGCTTGGACTTGCGCAGCAGCGCCTCGTCCGCCGCGCGGCGCAGCGCAGCTCGCCCTTCCTTCGTCGGGACATAGCCCACAACGATGGCCACGGGAACCTCCTCGTTCGTCGACAGCTGCGGCAGTGGCCGCGCGGCCGACGCTACCGGAAATCACCGGGTCAGGCAGGGTCCTCCCAGCACCTGCCTCACCACGGCACCCACCTGCTCGAGCTCGATGAGGAATCCGTCGTGGCCGTAGTCGGAGTGCACCGTGTGCACGCGGGCGCCCGGGACCGCAGCCGCGATCTCGTGGGACAGCCGCGCCGGGTAGAGCCGGTCCGAGTCCACGGCGACGACCACCACGTCGGCGGTGACCCGGGCCAGGGCGGCCTCGACGCCG
Source organism: uncultured Actinomycetota bacterium (assembly GCA_963731235.1). Classification (GTDB taxonomy): domain Bacteria; phylum Actinomycetota; class Actinomycetes; order Actinomycetales; family Dermatophilaceae; genus Pedococcus. The sequence goes on from CAVSUT010000021.1 coordinate 114,611, forward strand.
CCACGGCCCCGGCCCACGTCATGGGAGTTCATCGCCTCGGTGAGCACGACGTAGGAGTTGGCGTCGAACCGACCGGCCAGCTTGCCGGCGTGGTGGTCGAGGTAGGACTCGACCGCGTAGCGCCCCTGCCCGCCGATCGGGTCCTCGTCGCCCTGCGGCGAGCGCCCGAACCGCTCGTGCAGCTCGAGCTCGCTGCGGTAGGTGACATGGGCGATCCGTCGGGCCAGGCCCAGACCGGTATCGGGACCGGCCTGCTGGTCGTAGTAGTCACCGCCGTGGAAGTGCGGGTCGCTGCGGATGGCGAGCAGCTGCGCCTGGCACCAGGCGATCTGCTCCGCGGACGCGTAGGCCGTGCTGGCCAGGACCAGGGCGCGGGCCACCCGCTCCGGATGGGTCACCGCCCACTCGACCGCCCGCATGCCGCCCATCGACCCACCCAGCACCAGGCTCCACCGGTCGACCCCGATCCGGTCGGCGAGCAGGGCCTCGACGCGGACCTGGTCGCGGATCGTGACGAACGGGAACCGGCTCCCCCACGGCTGGCCGTCCGGGGCGACGGAGGCGGGACCGGTGCTGCCCTGGCAACCACCGAGGACGTTGGAGGCGACGACGTAGTAGCGGTCGGTGTCGAGGGGGCAGCCGGGACCGATCAGCCCGTCCCACCACCCCGGCGTCGGGTGGGCGTGGTCCGCGGACCCCGTGACGTGGCTGTCCCCGGTGAGGGCGTGCTCGACGAGGATCGCGTTGTCGCGGGCCGGGTTGAGCTCACCCCAGGTCTCGTAGGCGAGGCTGACCTCGGGCAGCACCCCGCCCCGCTCGAGCTCGACCGCCCCGAGGTCGATGAACCGTCGGTCACCCACCGGGTCCCCACGGCGCCAGGCCCCGGAGGTCGTCACCGGTCGGGAGGTGGTGGTCATGAGAGTGCTCCTGTGGCGTCGCGCTTGCCGCCCAGGTCAGGGCCGGCCGGGTCCTCACCCGGGGCACCCCACCGCGAGGAGGGTTGCCGCCCAGCAAGCCGGGGCTTGGTGCTGGGACTCATGACCTGCCGACCATCATACGAGCCGCGGCCTGCCCTGTCCGGCTCGTCCGGACACCGGACACCGGACCCGACACCGGAACGGACGCCGGAGCAGACACGGGACCGGACGGACCGGGTCCCGTCCGGTGCTCAGGCCGACAGCTCGGTCCCGGTCATCGACCCCGGCACCGCTCGCGGGCGCAGGCCCAGGTCGACCATCCGCTCGAGCAGCCGCGCCAGGCGGTAGCCGGGGGTGTGCTCGAGCGCCCGGTCCAGCGCGACCCTGGTCAACGCGCCGTCCCCGAGCCACCAGGCGAGGTTGGCGAGCACGGTGAGCAGCGCGGCAGCCTCCTGGTCCGGCACCGCCCGCACGACCTCCTGCAGCCTGCGGACCACCCGTCGCCCGGCGACCACGGCAGCTTCGGGACCGCCCCGCCGGTGCCAGGCCGGCTCGGGGAGGCAGCTGTGGAGGGCGTCGAGGACATCGGGTGACAACGCGTCGAGGGGCAGGGTTCCCGGGCAGACCCATGCGATCAGCCCGTCGCGCAGCTGCACGTCGCGCAGGCTCGCGACGAGCAGCGCGACGTCGTCCGGGCTCAACGCGTCCCCGCCCGGGACGCGGTGGCTGCGGTCGCTGACGTCGAGGGCCTTCGCCCAGGTGGCCAGGAACCGCAACCGGTGGACCGCCACGGCACGCTCGCCGACCGCCGTGCCGTCGGCGCGCGCCTCGATGACCGCCAGGGCTGCGGCCACCGGGGCCGTCAGCGACGGGTCGGCCGAGACGAGCGCGGTCAGCGACTCCCGCCCCGGCAGCGGTGCCACCTCGAGGGCGACGAACTGTGCCACCGCCGGCGCGTCCCGGGGCACCTCCCGCGGGTGAGCGGCCGTCGGGCAGCAGCCGGTGGTGCAGTCCGGGGTGTGCCACCGACCGTCGCGGACCACGAGGCGGTCGAGCACCGCGACACCGGCGGCTTCGAGGTCGGCACGGACGGCATCGGCCAGGGCCGTCGCGGCACCCGGCCGTGACTCGTACCCCACCAGCAGCACCCCGTCCGGCTCCTGGCGCACCAACGGGGGGACCATGGCCGCGCAGGCCGCGTCCACCTCCTCCACCGGTGGCAGGTCGATGCGCTCCACGAGACCGATCTGGCGGTCGCGCAGCGCGAGCGCGACGAGGGAGTCGCTCGGGTGGTACCCGAGCTGGTAGGGCAGGACGGCGAGCACGTCAGCGGGTCCGGAGAGTCGGATGGGTTCCATGGCGCCCACGCTCGCGCGGGGGCGCCGCCCTTTCGAGGCCCGTGGCTCGACCCTGTGGACGGGGTCGCCCCGGGGGCCCGCTTGTGGACGACGGCGTGATCCGCCGTGACCGGCGCCGACCGGGGAGCAGTGGTGGCCTCAGCGCACGACGTGTCCCGGGACGGTCTGCCCGCGGGCACCGGTCCCGGACCCGGCGGCCGAGGACGCACCCGAGCCCGAGCCGGAACCCGAGCCGGGACCCGACGCGCCGGCATACCCGTCGGCGGGGGCCGAGCCCTGCACCGTGCGCTCCCAGCGCAGGTAGGTCTCGGTCTCGTTGATGAAGGCGGCCGCGAGCCACGACACGACCACCGCGTCGTCGGCGAGGCCGAGGACGGACAGGAACGCCTCCGGGACGAGGTCGATCGGGGAGACGACGTAGGCGACGGCTGCGGCGATCATGAACAGCCGACCGCGCGTGCTGCCGTGGTAGTCACCGCGCAGGGTCGAGCGCAGCAGCCTGGGGACGCTGGCGAACCGCTCCCCCAGACCGGGCGAACCGGGGCGCAGTGCGGTGCGCAGGGCGGTGGCGATGGTGCGGAAGGCTCCGAGGCGGTTCACGGCCATGTCGACTCCTGGGGGTCCGATGGTGCACGGTCGGTGGGGCACACGGCCCGGGCGCCGACCACGCCCGAACACGGGTCCAACGACAGGCCCGTCCCAGAGATTCCCGGGGGGCCCGTCGACCGGGACGCCGAAGGAGGGAAGGGGGCGCGGAGGTATGGCGCCTCCCGCGCCTCAGTGGCCGGTCGCCTTCTTCGGGAACTCGTGGCGTGCGTGGTCGGCGATCCGCTTGAGCAGGTAGCTGTCCAGGCCGGCCCCGACGACCCCGCCGAGGACCGGCACCCCCTTGCCGAACCGGGTGAGCGTCTTCTTGCCCGCGGTCGACAGCAGCCGGAAGCCGACCGCCTTGTTGACCACCATGAGCGCCGGCCCGGGTAGCCGCTGGGCGGCGAGGTTGGACAGCCGGCCCGTGGCCATCACCCCGGCCTTCTTGAGCAGGTCGTCGGCGTCGGCCCCCACCAGGGTCAGCAGGACGGCCGAGCGGATCTCGGGCTGCTTGATGTCGTACCCGCGCAGCGACGCGATCGAGGCGACCATGCGGGTGGCGACGACGTAGAACTCGACGACGTTGGCCGGGAGCGCGACCGGCAGGGTGATGAACCCACCGAGGCCGGTGACGAACCCTCCGGCTGCGGCGAGCTTGAGGTGGGCACGCACCACGGCGTCGACCGCCTCCTCGGCGTCGGGGCTCTCGGCGCGCTTGACGTCCGCGACCTTCTGGGCGGAGTCGAACCGGCTCCGTCCGTCGATGCCCACGTCGAGGAGGTTCTCGACCAGCCCGGTGACGGTGTTGGCGATCATCCCGGCGTCCTCGCGACCCGCTCTGGCCCGCTCGAGCGCGGAGCCGTCAGCCGTCGACTCGTCCTTGCCCCATCCGAGGAAAGCCACCCTGTTCTCCCTGCTGTCGTTGGTCTGGAGTCGCCCGTCCGGTGATCGCGTGGACGCCCCGGTCATCCTGCCACGCGCGTCCGCGACCAGCAGGTTTAGCCTTGGTGCATGGCCGAGAACACCGAGTCCACACCCACGCCGTCACCCACCCCGTCACCCACCCCGTCCCCCACCGGCGCCGCGAGCGAGTCGACCTCCGCCGGCTACGCGCACCCCGAGCGGCTGGTCAGCACGCAGTGGCTCGCGGACCAGATCGACGCCGGCGCCATCGGTGGACCGGACGGGATCGTCCTGCTGGAGTCCGACGAGGACGTCCTGCTCTACGACACCGGCCACATCCCGGGCGCCCTCAAGCTCGACTGGCACCAGGACCTCAACGACCCGGTGATGCGCGACTACGTCGACGTCGAGCAGTTCGCCGCGGTGATGACGGCCCGTGGGGTCGGCCGGGACACCACGGTCGTCATCTACGGCGACAAGTCCAACTGGTGGGCCGCCTACGCCCTGTGGGTGATGAGCCTGTTCGGCCACCAGGACGTGCGCCTGCTCGACGGCGGTCGCGCGAAGTGGGTGGCCGAGGGTCGCGAGCTGACCCGGGAGGTGCCGCAGGTGGCACCGCTCACCGGCGACGCCGCATACCCCGTCGTCGAGCGGGACGACGCACCGAATCCGCGCGTTCCAGCAGGACGTGCTGGCCCACCTCGGTGGGCCGCTGGTGGACGTCCGCTCCCCCGGCGAGTTCAGCGGCGAGCTGCTGCACATGCCCGACTACCCGCAGGAGGGGGCGATGCGTGGCGGGCACATCCCCGGTGCGCGGTCCGTGCCGTGGGCCCGGGCCGCGAACGAGGACGGCACCTTCAAGTCCCGTGCGGACCTCGAGGCGATCTACCTCACCGAGCAGGGCCTGGACCCCTCGGACCCCACGATCGCCTACTGCCGCATCGGCGAGCGCTCGTCGCACACGTGGTTCGTCCTGACCCACCTGCTCGGCTTCGACCAGGTGCGCAACTACGACGGCTCGTGGACCGAGTGGGGCAACTCCGTGCGGGTCCCCGTCGAGCAGGGTGCACCGGCGTGACCGACACCGTGGAGCTCCCCGCGGCGATGCGCGAGATCGCCGCCGACTTCGCCGAGCTCACCCCTGCCGAGCGGCTCCAGCTGCTGCTGGAGTTCAGCGAGGGCCTGCCCGAGCTGCCCGAGCGGTATGCCGGGTCGCTGGACTCGATGGAGCAGGTGCACGAGTGCCAGTCGCCGATCTTCCTCGCCGTCGAGGTCGACGACGAGCCGGCCGACCGGCCGGGTGAGCGTCCGGTGCACCTGTTCTTCTCCGCGCCCCAGGAGGCGCCGACGACGCGCGGCTTCGCGGGGATCCTCCACGAGGGCCTCGACGGCCTCACCGTCGCCGAGGTGCTCGCCGTGCCCGAGGTGGCGCCGTACCGGTTCTCGCTCGGCGAGGCCGTGTCCCCGCTGCGGCTGCGCGGCATGGTCGGGATGCTCAACCGCATCAAACGGCAGACCGCGCTGAAATCCCAGTCCTAGCAGGACTTCCCGCGCGTTGCACCGACCGGAGGGGCCGGTATGGCGCCCGCTGACGACGAAGCCGCGGCCCCCTCACGGGGACCGCGGCTTCGTGCCGTGCGGAGGTGACGACGCCGTCGGTCAGCGCACCGCGTCGAGGGCGTCGACGATGCCCTCGCCGTAGTAGCTGTTGTCCTCGACGGGGCCGGTGCAGGCCGGGCCGCCGTTGTTCTCGGCAGGCGCACAGGCATGGTCGTCGGCCTGGGCACGCAGCTTCGCGACCATCTGGGCCGGCGTCCAGTCCGGGTGCGCCGACTTCATCAGGGCGAGGACACCCGCGACGTGCGGGGACGCCATCGACGTGCCGCTCTTGGTGCCGTAGCCGTTGTTCGCCACGACGGTGGACAGGATCGTGCGTCCGGGGGCGGCGACGTCGATGACGCCCAGCCCACGGTTGCTGAACGAGGCGAGCTGACCGGTCCTGGTCGTCGCGGAGACCGTGACGACACCGGGCAGCTCGGCCGGGATGTCGAAGCAGCCCTCGTCGATGGTGCGCGGGATCGGCGTGGTGTCGTTGGGGCTGCTCGTGTCGGTCGTGTTGTTCGCCAGGTCGGTGGCCGCGTTGCCGGCAGCCGCCGCATGGACGACGCCCTGCTTGGTGGACCAGGCCACCGCGCGACCGACGGCCTCGAGGACCGCGGCCTGGTCGGGCTGGTCACCGCACCAGTACATCATCGGGTCGATGTAGTAGCTGTTGTTGGTGACGTCCATCTTGTGCTCGCCGGCCCAGACGAAACCGCAGATCGCGTACTCCGGGTAGATGAAGCCGGAGTCGTTGACGACCTTGACCGAGGCCATCCGCGAGCCCGGGGACACCCCGACGATGCCGACGCCGTTGCGGGCGGCGCCGATCGTGCCCGCCACGTGGGTGCCGTGGTCGGAGGTGGTGGGCGCCCAGGCCAGCGGGGTGGTGTCCGGGCGGCCGGCGTCGACACAGCTCACCGAGTCGGCGACGTCGATGTTGGCCTGCAGGTCGGGGTGGTCGGGGTCGATGCCGCTGTCGAGCACCCCCACGAGGACCGAGCGGTCGCCGTCGGTGATCGCGTGGGCCTGGTCGGCCTTGATCGCGGTCATGTCCCACTGCTCGCCCTCGCGGGGGTCGGCGACGGTGGTCGTGGTGTTCTCGGTGGCGCCGGAGAGGTCACCGTTGGCCGGCTTCGCGTGGCCCTTCTGGTAGCCCGAGGCGCCCTTGCCCCAGGACGGACCGAGGTCGGTCGGGGTGCCCTCGCTCACGGCGGCGGTGCGGCTCGCGCCGACCGACTCCACGGCATTTCCCCCGCGCCTGACCACGTCGGCACGGAACGCGGCACGGTCGGAGTGCGCGATGACGACGCCGATCTGCGGCCACGACTGGACGACGACGCCGCCCGAGGCGGCGACGGCCTTCTCGACGAGCCTGGTCTGGCCGGGGTTGGCCACCTTGGCGTTGACGACGTAGCTCATCAGGGTGCCGTCGGTGGTGACCACGGGCACGGGGGTCGAGCCGTCCTGGGCGGTCGTCGCGGCGGTGGCCGTGCCCGAGGCGAGCATCGCGCTCGCGAGCAGGGCCCCTGAGGCCGCGAACGCCACCCCGGCGAAGCGGCGAGGTCGGCGAGGTCGGTGAGAGTCGGTCGGCTCGGTGGGGTCGGTGGGTCATGAAGTCCTCCTGGTGGGGGGTGTCGTGCTGCCGGCCCTGCGGATCGGGCCATCCGGGCACTGTGCCCGACTTGGTCCCGGTATGGGGCGTTGGCCACCGTGAATCTTCGACGTGAATCTTCAACCGGTCGACCGTCCGGACAGCGTCAGGACGACCTGACAGGATGGCGCTGCCATGGCTGCTCCCCTCGTCGCGTTCGTGACCGCTCCCGACGGTCGCGCGGCCGTCGTGGGGCCCGACGACGCGACCGTCCTGCCGCTGGCGGAGGCCGTCACGCGGGCCGCCGCGCTGGTGGGCGCAGGCACGGCACGGTTCGCGTGGTGGGCCGCCGCCGTGGATGCGGCTCCCCTCGTCGCGGCCCGCCTGCCGCTGGCCCGGTGCTGGGACGTCGCCGAGGTCCACCGCCTGCTGTTCGGTGGGTGGGAGGCCGCACCGCAGCTCGCGTGGGCGGCGGCGCAGGGTCTGGACCGCACCACCCTGCCGGCCGCCTCCCGGGGCGACCTGTTCGACTTCCACGCCGCCGACGAGGGCCCGTCCGACGGGGTCGTGCGACCCGACGGCTACCTCGTCCCCGACGCCGGCAGCCCACGGTGGCACCCCTGCGACGAGGTCCTGCTCGCCTGGGGGCGAGCCGTCCTGGACTGTGCCGCCGCCCAGGAGCGGGCCCTCGCGGCCCTGGGACCCCGCGGCGTCGCGGCCGCCCACTCGGAGTCGGCGGCGGCATACCTCTGCGTCGAGCTGGCCCGCGACGGGCTCCCCATCGACCGCGCCGCCGCCGAGGAGCTCATCGAGTCCAGTGCGGGGGCGCGGCCGGCCGACGAGGCCGACGCGCGCCGGATCCGCTCCGAGCGCGACGCCGCCGTGCTGGCCCACACCCCGGGGCGGGAGTCCACCGACCTGCGCAACCCGGTGCAGGTGCGCGAGCTGCTCGCCTCGGTCGGCGTGGTCGTCCCCAACACGCGCAAGTGGGTGCTCGAGCCGTTCCGCGAGACCCACGCGGTGGTCGACGCCCTCCTGCAGTGGCGCAAGGCCGAACGCATCGCCACGACCTACGGCCACACCTGGCTCGACGCGCACGTCGGCCCCGACGACCGGCTCCGCGGCGGCTGGACCGCCTGCGACGGCGCCGCCGGGCGGATGACGGCGCAGAACGGGCTGCACAACCTGCCCACCGCCCTGCGCCCCGCCGTCGCCGCCCACCCCGGCCACGTCTTCGTCCGGGCCGACCTCGGCCAGATCGAGCCGCGGGTGCTGGCCGTGGTCGCGGGCGACCCGGCGTTCGCGGCGGCGACGCGGGCCGACGACCTCTACGCCCCGGTCGCCGCGACCCTGGGCGTCGAGCGCCCGGTCGCCAAGATCGCCGTCCTCGCCGCGATGTACGGCCAGCGCAGCGGCGCCGCCGGGGAGGCCCTCAAGGGCCTCGAACGCGCCTACCCCGTCGCGATGGGCTACCTCGACCGCGCGTATGCCGCCGGTGTGCGTCGTGAGCCGCTGCGCACCTACGGTGGCCGGCTGATCCGGCTCGACACCGTGCTCGCCGACGTGCCCGTCGAGGGCGCCGCCGCCCACGACGCCGCCCGGGGCCGGTTCGCCCGCAACGCCGTCATCCAGGGCAGCGCCGCCGAGCTCTTCAAGGCCTGGGCGGCCACGGTGCGGGCCACGACCCGCGACCTCGGTGCGCAGATCGTGCTGTGCCTGCACGACGAGCTGCTCGTCCACGTGCCGCAGGAGCACGCCGAGGAGACCAAGGCGCGGGTCGTCACCGCGCTGGACGACAGCGCGCGCCGGTGGACCGGGTCGACGCAGGTCCGGTTCGTCGCCGACGCCTCGATCGTGCACCGCTGGTCCGAGGCCAAGGAGTAGGGGCAAGGCAGCCGGAGCGGTCTGTCGAGTGCGCCGGTGGGCCGAGGTCAAATGGTGGTTAGGTGTCCCCATGGATGGACACGACGTCAAGCAGGCGGCCTCCGAGGCCTCTGACCACCCGGCGCTGGAGGCGGCGGCCCGGGTCGGTTACGCGACCAGCGGGTTGCTGCACCTGATCATCGGCTGGATCGCGCTGCAGGTCGCGTTCGGTGGGGGCAGCAAGGACGCCGACCAGAACGGTGCGCTGGCCTCGCTCGCCGGCAACAGCCTCGGCAAGGTCGCGCTGTGGATCAGCGTGGTCGGCTTCGTCGGCCTGGCCCTCTGGCAGGTGGCCGACGCCATCGTGGGCCACCCCGGCGACGACAAGGAGGCCTGGGGCGGGCGTGCCAAGGCCGCCGGCAAGACCGTGGTCTACCTGGCGCTCGCCTGGTCGGCCTTCGGGTTCGCCCGCGGCAAGTCCGGCGGCAGCAGCAGCAAGCAGAGTGTCGACTTCACCGCGAGCCTGCTCGAGAAGCCGGGCGGCCGCGTCCTGGTCGTCCTGATCGGCCTGGGCGTGATCGCCGTCGGTGCCTACCACGTCTACAAGGGCGCGACGAAGAAGTTCCTCCAGGACCTCGTCGACCACCCCGGGACCTGGGCCACCCGGGCCGGACAGGTCGGCTACATCGCCAAGGGTGCGGCCCTGGTCATCGTCGGGTTCCTGTTCGCGGTGGCCGGCTTCCAGAAGCAGGCCACGGAGGCCACCGGGCTCGACGGCGCGCTGAAGTCGCTGCGCGAGCAGGCCTTCGGCACCACGTTGCTGGTCGTCATGGCGCTCGGGTTCGCGGCGTTCGGCCTCTACGGCTTCGCCCGGGCCAGGCACGCGAAGGTCTGACACCGCACCGGAGGCGAACCACCGCCACCACCACCCTCACCAGACCCCCCGCAGAGAGCGAGGCCCCCGGCAGCAGCCGGGGGCCTCGTGCGTGCCTGGGAAAGCCCGCCTCGTCGTGCGTGCGGCGAGGGGGCGGGTCAGCCCCGGGAGGGACCCTCGTCGTTGACGTCGCGCAGGAACTGCTCGAACTCCGCCCCGATCTCGTCGGCCGACGGCAGCTCGCTGACGTCGGTGGCCAGCAGGCTGCGCTTCTGGCGGCCCTCGCTGAAGGTGTCGTACTGCCGCTCCAGCGCCTCGATCACCTGCGAGACCTCCTCGGAACCCTCGACCTCACGGGCGATCTCGGCCCGGTTGAGGCCGGCCTGGGCGACGAGGTCGTCGACGGGCAGGTTGAGCCCGGTCGCTGCCGTGATCGCGCTGAGCGCGGTCACCGCGCCGTCGGCGAACTCCGCCTGGGCGAGGTAGTGCGGCACGTGGACCGCGAAACCGATGGCGTCGTGGCCGGACTCGCCGAGGCGCAGCTCGAGCAGCGAGGACAGGCTGCCCGGCACCTCGATCCGGCCGAACGGGTTGTCCTGCGCGGGTACGAGCCGTGGGTCGGTCGCGTGGGAGGTCAGGCCGATCGGCCGGGTGTGCGGGACCGCCATGGGGATGCCGTGCGCGGTGACGACCAGGTCGACCCCGAGCAGGACGACGAGCTGGCGGACGGCCTCGGTGACGCGCTCCCACTGGAAGTCCGGCTCGGGTCCGGTGAGCAGGAGGTAGGGCGTGCCCTCACGGTCGGTGAGGCGGTGCAGCGCCAGGCACGGGTCCTCGTAGCTGAGCCACCGGTTGGTGTCGAACACCATCGGGGGTCGGCGGCTGCGGTAGTCGATGAGCTGGTCGGTGTCGAAGGCGGCCACGACCGTCGACTCCGCGGTGGCCAGCAGGTGGTCGGTCAGCAGCCGCTGGGTGTGGCCGGCGTCCATGAAGCCGCCGAGCGCGACGACCAGGACCGAGGCGCGCAGCGCCTGGGGATCGGTGTCGGTCTCGAAGTGGTAGAGCTCGGATGGGTTCTGCACGATGACTCCAGCGGGTGGGTTCTCGGGTGGTGCACGACCAGGGCCAGGCCAAGCTCTGCGCAGGGCCGGTATGACGTCGGGACGTCCTATGACAGTCCCAACGCCTCAGGATGACAGGGGATTCCGGACGACCCGCCGAGACCGGGTCGAGAAAGTCGCCGGCATCGGGAATGGACGCCCTCATCTGGCTGTTCGGATGAAACGAAACAGTTCCGTACCATCGACAGAAGAGCACCCGTGGACACCACCCCTCCCCCCTCGACGACCGAGGAGCCGGCCCGCACCCGACCCCGGGTCGAGGGAGAGCGCGAGCGCGAGATCCTCGAGGCGACGCTCGAGGCCCTCGTCGAGCACGGCTACGACAAGCTCAGCTTCGACGCGGTCGCAGCCGCCGCCAGGGCGTCCAAGGCGACGCTCTACCGCCGGTGGCCGACCAAGGTCGACCTCGTCGTCGATGCCATCCAGCTCATGTCGGGGGTCGAGGCGGACCGGCACCCCGACACCGGCAGCCTGCGCGGTGACCTCATCGCCCAGGCCTGCGCCAAAGGCGGACTGTCGGACGACCGTCCCATCAAGGTGTTCGCGTCGTTGATGATCTCCATGCAGCGCGAGCCCGAGCTCCACGACGCCATCATCTCGCGCCTCATCGGGCCGAAGATGGCTGCCGCGACCCGACCCTTCCGCGCTGCCCAGCAGCGCGGTGAGCTCGGCGACGACGCCGACCTCGACACGTTGGCACGCCTGCTGCCGGCGATCTCCATCCACGAGTCGATGCTGACGGGGTCCCACCCCTCGCAGGACCGGCTCGTCACCCTGGTGGACAGCGTCGTCCTCCCGGCCTGCGCGGCGACGCTGCAGCGCGACTGACGTCCACCCACCACGGCTCCCCGCGTCCACTGCGGCACCGGCTCACCACCGCACCTCCTCCCACCACCTCCTCACCACCTCCTCACCACCTAGGACACCCCGATGTCATCTCTCTCCGCGGTCGAGCACCCCTCGACGCCCGCGAGCACCGAGCCGTCGAAGGCTCCACGCCTCGGCCTCGCCCTGACGGTCATCAGCGCGGCCCAGCTCATGGTCGTGCTCGACGGCACCATCGTGAACATCGCCCTCCCCCACCTGCAGACCGACCTCGGCTTCACCCCCGGCAACCTCTCCTGGGTGGTCAACGCCTACACGCTGGCCTTCGGTGGGCTGCTGCTGCTCGGTGGTCGCCTCGGTGACCTGTTCGGCCGCCGCAAGGTCTTCATGACCGGCGTCATCGTCTTCGCGGCAGCCTCGTTCATCGGCGGCTTCGCCCAGAGCGAAGGCATCCTGCTCGGTGCTCGCGCCCTGCAGGGAGTCGGCGCCGCCCTCGCCTCACCCACCGCGCTGGCCCTGATCACCACCACCTTCCCGGCCGGCCCGGCGCGCAACCGCGCCATGGGCGTGTACGCCGCCATGTCCGGAGCCGGTGCCGCCATCGGCCTCATCCTCGGCGGGGCGCTCACCGAGGCGTCGTGGCGTTGGACCTTCTTCATCAACGTGCCGATCGGCCTGCTCGTCGTCTTCCTCGCCCCACGGGTCCTGCGGGAGTCCGAGCGCGGCCGCGGCAGCCTGGACGTCCCCGGTGCCATCACCGGCACCGCCGGCCTGGTCTCCCTCGTCTACGGCCTGACCCACGCCGCCTCGACCTCGTGGACCGACGGCGTCACCCTCGGGACCCTGTTCGCCGGCGTCGTCCTGCTCGCGGTCTTCCTCGTCGTCGAGGTCCGCTCGGAGCACCCCCTGCTCCCGATGCGGATCCTGCAGGACCGCACCCGCGGCACGTCGTTCGTCGTCATGCTCGTCGTCGGCGCGGCGATGTTCTCGATGTTCTACTTCCTGGGCCTCTACATCCAGCAGGTGCTCGGGTACTCCCCGCTGAAGGCCGGTTTCGCGTTCCTGCCGTTCTCCTTCGGCATCGTCATCGCCGCCCAGGTCGCCTCGGCCCTGATGTCCCGCGTCGACCCGCGCTGGATCTCCGGGGTCGGCGCGCTGCTCGCCTCGAGCGCGATGTTCGGGTTCTCCCGGCTCGAGGTGGACAGCTCCTACGCCGGTCACCTGCTGCCGTTCATCATCCTCATGGCGTTCGGCATGGGCCTGGTCTTCGTGCCGATGACCCTCACCGCGGTGTCCGGGGTCGCCCAGGAGGACTCGGGCGTCGCGTCGGCCGTGCTCAACACGATGCAGCAGGTCGGCGGCTCACTGGGCCTGGCCACGCTGAGCACCGTCTTCGCCAGCGCCCTCACCGACCGCGCGGCGGTGCTCGGCGCCGAGCTGCAGACCAGGGCAGCCGCCGGGGGGATGTCGCCCGAGCAGCTGGCGCAGGCCAAGGCGTTCATCGGCCTGCAGGCGCAGACCTACGGCTCCGGCAAGGCCTACCTCGTCGGCGCGGCGATGATCCTCATCGCCTCGGCCATCACCTTCGCGTTCCTCGACGTCAAGCACGAGAAGCTGTCGACCGAGGGACACGAGAACGTGCACCTCGCCTGAGCGACCCCGGGCAGCTGTCGCGGTCAGTCGAGGGCCGCGACGGCCGCCCGGATCCGCTTCTCCGACACCGGGTATGCCGTGCCGATCCCGTTGGCGAACAAGCTCACCCGCAGCTCCTCCACCATCCACCCGACGGCCCTGACCTCGGTGGAGCGGCGGTCGACGGGCGGCAGGGAGTCCAGGAGGTCGGCATACGCGATCTCCACCCGGTCCACCACCTCCTGGTTCGCCGCGTCCCGGGCCAGCGCGGCCGGTGACGAGGGCGCCTTCTCGAGCCGCTGGGCCATGGCGCGCAGGTACCGGCGCAGGTGCGGCAGGTGGGCCATCCCCGTGTCGGCGACGAAGCCGGGGTAGACGAGGCTGTCGAGCTGGGCGCGGACGTCGGCGACGAGGGCGGCCGTGGGTGGGGCGGTGAGCCGCTCCAGCGCCGCCCGGACCTCACGAGCTGCTCCCAGCACCGGTTCCACCTCGTCCACGACCAGCAGCACCCGGGTGGCCACGTGGGTGCGCACCGTGGCCAGCACGTCCTCGAACGCCTCCGCGGTCCGCACGCCGGCGGCGGCGCCGGCCCGTTCCGCGACGAGGGCGTCCACGGCACAGGCCAGGCAGTCCTCGAGCAGGGCCGGCACCGAACCGTGCGGGTTGTCGCCGAGGGTGAGCTTCGCGGTGTTGCTGAGCCGGGCCAGCACGCGCTTCCACGGAGCCGTGGTGTTGAGCAGCAGCAACCGACGGACCCCCAGGGCCGTGGCCGCCTTCGCCTCCCGCTCCCCCGCCAGCACCTGCAGGTCGACCGCGCCACCACGGTCGACGAGGGCCGGGTACCCCTGCACGACCTGGCCACCGGAGCGGCTCTCGAACGTCTCGGGCAGCACGCCGAAGTCCCACTGCCGCAGACCCTGTCGCTCGACCGAGGCACCGGCGCGAGACATCCGACGCTGCACCTGCCCGGCGAGCTCGCCCTGGAGTGCGGTGAGGTCCTTGCCGCTGCCCAGGACCTTGCCGCGGTCGTCCTCGATGCTGAAGGTGATCCGCAGGTGGTCGGCGACGCGGTCGGCGCCCCAGTCCTGCGCAGGGATCCGGATCCCGGTCCGCGCGTGCAGCACCCGTGCCAGCTCCTCCTCGAGCCGGCGCCCCCCGCCGGGCTGCACATCGCGCAGGGCTGCCGCGGCGTGGTCCGGGGCAGGGACGAAGTGGCGACGGGTGGCCTTGGGCAGCGCACGGATCAGGGCCGTCGCGAGGTCGGCCCGCAGGCCCGGCACCTGCCAGTCGAACCCCTCGTCCTCGACCTGGTTGAGGACCTGCACGGGGATGTGGACCGTCACGCCGTCCGCAGCCGCGCCCGGCTCGAACTGGTAGGTGACACCGAGCTCCAGCGCACCCTGCTGCCAGGTCCGCGGGTAGTCGTCCGCCGAGACGCCGTCGGCGGTGTCGCGGGTGAGGAAGTCCTCGGTGAAGGTGAGCAGGTCCGGGTGTCTGCCGCCGGGCGTCCTTCCACCACCGGTCGAAGTGGCGCTGGGACACCACCTCCGCCGGCACCCGCTGGTCGTAGAAGGTGATGAGGTCCTCGTCGTCGACGACGATGTCACGGCGCCTGGCGCGCTCCTCGAGCTCGGAGAGCCGTCTCAGCAGGGCCTGGTTGGCCCGGAAGAAGTCGTGGTGGGTCTCCCAGTCACCCTCCACCAGCGCGTGCCGGATGAACAGGTCGCGCGACTCCTCGGCGTTGATCCGCGCGTAGCTGACCGTACGGGCCGCGACCAGCGGCACGCCGTACAGGGTGACCCGCTCGGTGGCCTGGGCGGCACCCTGCTTGCGCGACCACCGCGGCTCGGAGTACGTGCGCTTGACCAGGTGCGGGGCGAGCCGTTCGGCCCAGACCGGGTCGATGCGGGCGTTGGTGCGCGCCCACAGCCGGGTCGTCTCGACGAGCTCTGCGGACATGACGAAGGTCGGCTGCCGGCGGAACAAGGTCGACCCCGGTGAGATGCCGAACCTCGCACCCCTCGCCCCGAGGTAGTCGCGCTTCGCCTCGTCGCGCAGTCCGACGTGCGACAGCAGGCCGGCGAGCAGCGCCTGGTGGACGACGTCGGCGTTGGGGTCCTCGCCCTCGGCCGAGGTCGCCGCGCGCGGGTCGATGCCGACGTCCTGGCAGGCCTTGCGCAGCTGGCTGTGCAGGTCCTGCCACTCGCGGACCCGCAGGTAGTGCAGGAACTCGTTGCGGCACATCCGGCGAAAAGCACTGTGGCTCAGGGCTTTCTGCTGCTCGCGCAGGTAGGCCCACAGGTTGAGCAGGGACATGAAGTCGGAGTGCTCGTCCTTGAACCGCGCGTGTGACTGGTCGGCCTGCGTCTGCTTGTCCGGTGGGCGTTCCCGCGGGTCCTGCATGGACAGCGCGGCGACGATGACGAGCACCTCACGGGTGCAGCCGAGCCTCCCGGCCTCGATGAGCATCCGGCCCAGGCGCGGGTCCACGGGAAGCCGGGCCAGCGAGCGCCCGTACGGCGTGAGCTGGCGACCGCCGCGCCGGGCCCGTCGGCCGGCGGGCTCGCCGGCATCGGCGGCATCGGCGGCATCGGCGGCATCGGCGGACCTGGCATCCTTGGCGACCTCGGTGTCGAACGCCTGCAGCTCCTCCAGCAGCCGTACCCCGTCGGCCACCTGGCGCGGGTCGGGCGCGTCGACGAACGGGAAGCGGCCCACGTCCCCGAGCCCGAGGGCGGTCATCTGCAGGATGACCGACGCCAGGCTGGTGCGCTGGATCTCGGGCTCGGTGAACTCGGGTCGGCTGTCGTAGTCCTCCTGCGAGTACAGCCGGATGCAGATGCCGTCCGCCACCCGCCCGCACCGGCCGGCCCGCTGGTTGGCGCTGGCCTGGGAGACCGGTTCGATGGGGAGCCGCTGCACCTTGGTGCGCTGGCTGTACCGCGAGATGCGCGCCGTGCCGGCGTCGACGACATACCGGATGCCCGGCACGGTCAGCGACGTCTCGGCGACGTTGGTGGCCAACACGATCCGCCGTCCGGAGGCTCGACCGAAGACGCGGTGCTGCTCGGCGGCGGACAACCGGGCGTAGAGCGGGAGCACCTCGGTCTGGGGCAGGTTCATCGACGTCAGGGCGTCGGCCGTGTCACGGATCTCGCGCTCACCCGAGAGGAACACGAGGATGTCGCCCTCGCGGTTCTCGGTCCACAGCTCCTCGACGGCCTCGCAGACCCCGGTCACCTGGTCGCGCTCGGGGTCCTCGGGCCGGTCGGGGTCGACCAGGGGTCGGTAGCGGTGCTCGACGGGGTAGGTGCGCCCGGAGACCTCGATGATCGGCGCCGGCGTGCCGTCGGGCTCGGCGAAGTGCGCGGCGAACCTCGCCGGGTCGATGGTCGCGGAGGTGATGACGACCTTGAGGTCGGGGCGGCGGGGCAGCAGCTGCTTGAGGTAGCCGAGGATGAAGTCGATGTTGAGGCTGCGCTCGTGGGCCTCGTCGATGATGATCGTGTCGTACTTGCGCAGCATCCGGTCGCGCTGCATCTCGTTGAGCAGGATGCCGTCGGTCATCACCTTGACCAGCGTGGTGTCGCTGCTCTGGTCGGTGAAGCGCACCTGGTAGCCGATGGCGGTGCCGAGCTCGACCTCGAGCTCCTCGGCGATGCGTTCGGCCACCGAGCGGGCCGCGATCCGCCGGGGCTGGGTGTGGCCGACCAGCCCGGCCTGGCCGCGACCGACCTCCAGGCAGATCTTCGGCAGCTGCGTCGTCTTCCCCGAGCCGGTCTCCCCCGCCACGATGACCACCTGGTGGTCGCGGATGGCGGCGGCGATGTCGTCCTTGCGCGCGACGACGGGCAGGTCCTCGGGGTACCTGAGGTCGGGCACCGGCAGCGGGGCCCTGACCGACCGCGGGGCCCGTCCGCGACCGGGACGCCGACCCTGCCGGGCCCCGTGCGCCCGCTCCCGGGCAGCGCGGGGCTCGGCAGGGTCGGCGGTCGGCATGCAGGTCAGCATACGTTTGCGACCGGCGGTCACCCCATTGCTGTACCGCGAATGGTGCGGGCTCCCTAACGTGGCTGGGAGTGCCCTGTGGCACCTGCCCGGGGCTGGATTGGGAGGACACAGATCATGCGCGTGAGACACCTGACGATCGTCGTGGCGGCGGCCAGTGCCACCGTCCTCTTCGCGGCACCGGCCGCCACGGCCCACCCCAGCGGTCACCCGAGCGGTCACCCGAATCGGGGATGGCACCCCCGGACCCTCACCACCGAGGTCATCGCCCCGTTCCACCTCGACACGGCGCAGGGCAAGCTCTACGTCGCCGACGGTGGCACGAGCACCGTGTCCGTGGTCCGGCGGGACGGCTCCCTGCGCGCCGTCGCCATGGGTCCGCAGCCGGGCGAGGTCGCCGGCGTCGCGGTGCGCGGCGGCTCGATCGCCTACACCACCACCAACTACGCGACCGGGGCGGCGACGCTGACCGTCAAGACCGGGTCGAAGTCCGTGGTGGCGGACCTGTCCGGCTTCGAGGCCAAGCGCAACCCGGACGGCCGGGTGCAGTACGGCCTGGCCGACCCCGCGTGCGCGGTCGACGTGCTCGGGCCGTAGGCCTCCTACCCCGGGGAGGTGGACTCCCACCCGTACGCCGTCACGGCGTGGCGCGACGGCGCGTGGATCGTCGCGGACGCGGGGGGCAACGACCTGCTCAAGGTCGACCGGCACGGGAAGGTCTCCCTGGTCGCGGTGCTGCCCACGCAGCCCCTGCTCATCACCGAGGAGTTCGCCCAGGCCAACGGGGTCCCGGACTGCGCGGGCCAGACCTACGCCTTCGAGCCGGTGCCCACCGACGTCGAGGTCGGACCCGACGGCATGCTCTACGTGACCACCCTCCCCGGTGGCCCCGAGGACCCGAGCGCCGGTGCGCGGGGGTCCGTCTACAAGGTCAACCCCTGGAGCGGCCACGCGACCCGCGTCGCGACCGGCTTCGCCGGGGCGACCGGCCTGACCTTCGGACCGGACCGCACGATCTACGTCGCCGAGCTGTTCGCCGGGCGCGTGTCGAAGGTCCGAGGCGGCATGCCGAAGGCCGTGGCGTCCCTGCCTGGAGCCCTTGCCGTCGAGTACGGCAACGGCCACCTCTACGCCGGGACCCTCGCCCCGTTCGACGACCAGGGCAACCCGACCGGGACCGGGTCCGTGGTGCGCCTGCGCTGACCGGTGGGGCGGGGCCGGGTGACCCCGGTCCCGCCCCACACTGCACCGCGCCCGTGGCCGCCGACCCCGTCCGCCCCGCCGCTTCCTGCCCGGCGGGCAGGGTCGGGTCAGGCGCCCTTGGCGGCGATGAAGCCCAGCTCGAGGTCGGCGAGGATGTCGTCGATGTGCTCGATGCCGACGGCCAGTCGCACCAGCCCCGGGGTGACGCCGGCAGCGAGCCGGTCGGCGTCCGCCCCCTGGGAGTGCGTCGTCGACGCCGGGTGGATCGCCAGCGACCGCACGTCGCCGATGTTGGCGACGTGGCTGTGCAGCTCGAGGGCCTCGACGAACCGGCGGCCCGCCTCGACCCCACCGGCGATCTCGAACGCCAGCACCGCTCCGGCACCGCGCGGGGTGTACTTCGTTGCCTTCTCGAACGACTCGTGGTCGGGCAGCGAGGCCCACACGACCTTCTCGACCTGCTCGTGGCCCTGCAGGAACGCCGCGACCTGGTGGGTGTTCTCGAGGTGCCGGTCGATGCGCAGGCTCAGGGTCTCGATGCCCTGGGCGATGAGGAACGCGTTGAACGGCGCCACCGCCGGCCCGAGGTCGCGCAGCAGCTGAACGCGCGCCTTGAGGATGAACGCGAGGTTCGCCCCGAGCGGGCTGCCGACGCCGAGGTCGCGCGCGAAGACGAGCCCGTGGTAGCTCTCCTCCGGGGTGTTGTAGTTGGGGAACTTCTCGGGATCCGCGGCGAAGTCGAACGTGCCGCCGTCGACGATCACCCCGGCGATCGACGTGCCGTGCCCACCGAGGTACTTCGTCGCCGAGTGCACGACGATGTCCGCGCCCCACTCCAGGGGGCGCAGCAGGTAGGGCGTGGCGATGGTGTTGTCGACGACCAGCGGGACACCGGCCTCGTGGGCAGCCGCGGCGACGGCCTCGATGTCCAGCACCTCGGACTTGGGGTTGGCGATGGTCTCGCCGAAGAACAGCTTGGTGTTGGGCTGGACCGCGGCCTTCCACGACTCGATGTCGTTGGGGTCGGCGACGAAGCTCACCGAGATCCCGAACTTGGGCAGGGTGTGCTTGAGCAGGTTGTAGGTGCCGCCGTAGAGCGACGGGCTCGCCACCACGTGGTCACCGGCCTCGGCGATGTTGAGGATCGCCAGGGTCTCGGCAGCCTGGCCGGAGGCGACCAGGAGAGCCCCGACCCCGCCCTCGAGCGAGGCGACCCGCTGCTCCACGGCGTCCTGCGTGGGGTTCATGATGCGGGTGTAGATGTTGCCGAACTCCTTGAGCGCGAACAGGTTCGCCGCGTGCTCGGTGTCCTTGAAGACGTACGACGTCGTCTGGTAGATCGGTAGGGCGCGAGCCCCCGTGGCCGAGTCGGGCTCCTGCCCGACGTGGACCTGGCGGGTCTCGAACGACCAGTTGGTGTTGCTCATCTGCGTGACCTTCACTCTCGTGTGCCGCGTGGGCGGCGTCGGCGTGGTCCGTCGCCGACGGTGGAGTGCTGCAGGTCGCCACCGTCGACGGACGGTGCGGGACACGTGGTGGGTCTCCCGCGCTTGCGCACGGCAGGTGCCGTGCGCCTGGTCCTCACCCGGGGCACCCCACCGCGGAGGAGGGTTGCCGGCCAGCGAGCCGGGGCTTGTCGCTGGCACTCATGACCTGTCCCGAGGGTACGCCGGGGGCGCCCACCCCCGGCATACCCATCTCTCATGCCGGACCGGTCAGGGCAGCATCCAGCCCAGCACCGCCGTCGACTGCAGGAACACGATGACGCACATGAACGCGAGGAACCCCAGGCTCCACCCGATGACCTTGCGGAACAGGTCGCCCTCGCGGCCGGACAAGCCGACCGCTGCGGCGGCGATGGCGAGGTTCTGCGGGGAGATCATCTTGCCGAGGACGCCGCCGGAGGAGTTCGCCGCAGCCATCAGGGCGGGGCTGAGCCCGACGTCCTTGGCCGCCGAGACCTGCAGGGCGCCGAAGAGCGAGTTGGACGAGGTGTCGGACCCCGTCACCGCGACGCCGAGCCAGCCCAGGATCGGTGACAGGATCGCGAACGCCGCACCGGCGCCGGCCATCCACGAGCCCAGCGTCGCCGTCTGCCCTGAGGCGTTCATGACGTAGGCGAGGCCGAGGACCGCCATCACCGTGAGGATCGCCGAGGCGAGCTGCCGGTAGGTCGCGCGGTAGGCCTGGAGCGCCTTGGCGGGCGCGATGCCGATGGCGGGGATCGTGAGCAGGCCGGCGACGAGCATCAGGGTGCCGGCGGCGCTGAGCCAGTTGAGCTTGAAGATCGGCAGCTTGGACTCCTTGCCCGCCGCCGTCTGCAGCCCGTCGAGCCCCGGCCAGGTGAAGGCGCGGGTCGGGGCGTCCAGGGCGCCCTTGATGCCGGGCAGCTGCGCGATGATGAACAGCGCGATGATGATCAGGTAGGGCGCATAGGCCTTGACCACCTCGCCGGTGCTGTCGACCTTGCCCGCGTCACGGGCCGCGAGGTCGTTCGCGGTCGTGGACGGCACGGGCTCGTCGTGGTGGTGCCCCGCCCCCCGGTGGTGACCCGCCTCGCCGCGTGCGGTCGTCGCACCGGAGGCTCCACGAGAAGCTGCCCCACCGCGGCGGGCGCCGACGAGCTCGTCCTCGTCGGTCTCGGTCTCGACGTAGGTGTCCGCGGGCTGCCACACGCGCAGCAGGATGACCACGGACAGCGCGCCGACGAGGGCCGCCACGATGTCGGTGAGCTGGGTCGACAGGTAGTTGCTCGTCGCGAACTGCGCCACGGCGAAGGCGATTCCACAGGTGAGCGTGGCCGGCAACGTCGCCCGGACACCCTTGCCCCTGTCGATGATGAAGACCAGCGCCATGGGCACGAACACCCCGAGCAGCGGCGTCTGGCGCCCGACGAT
This sequence comes from uncultured Actinomycetota bacterium, assembly GCA_963731235.1. GTDB lineage: Bacteria > Actinomycetota > Actinomycetes > Actinomycetales > Dermatophilaceae > Pedococcus. The sequence goes on from CAVSUT010000021.1 coordinate 135,993, forward strand.
CTGGGCGAGGAGCTTCTCCGGCTGCCCACTGACCGTGGCCAGGGTCGTGATCGGCACGGCCAGCGCACCGAAGGCCACCGGAGCCGTGTTGGCGACCAGCGCCACCACGGCAGCCTTCATCGGGCGGAAGCCGAGCGCGATGAGCATGACGCTGGTGATCGCGACCGGCGTGCCGAACCCGGCCAGTGCCTCGAGCAGCGCACCGAAGCAGAACGCGATGATGACGGCCTGGATCCGCTGGTCGTCGCTCACCTTGGCGAACGAGCGCCGCAGCACGTCGAAGTGCCCGGTCTCGACGGTCATGTTGTAGACCCAGATGGCGTTGATGACGATCCACAGGATCGGGAAGAAGCCGAAGGCGGCCCCCTCCAGACCAGCGGACAGGGCTGGGACGACCGGCATGGAGTAGGCGGCCAGGGCCACGACGACCGAGACCGCGAGCGAGACGAGGGCGGCCTTCCACGCGGCGAGGCGCAGGACGCCGAGCAGGACGAACAGGGTCAGCAGGGGCAGCATCGCCACGAGGGCGGTGATGGTCAGCGAGCCGGCAACGGCATCGAGCACAGGTCGGTACATGCGTTCACCTCGTTGTGGGACATGGGTTGGGGGGATGTCGCGGGGTGGGTCAGCTCTTGCTCGGGGCACGCCTCCCCGTGCTGCGTGCGGGCGCGGGGGCGCCGAGGTCCTGGGGTCGTCGTCCGCGGATCGAGGCGTCGAGCACCTCGATGGTGTGCGCGAGCCGCAGCGGGGTGCCGGCGCGTTCGAGCGCCGCGTGGATCTGCATGAGGCAGCCGGGGTTGGCCGTGACGAGCAGCTCGGCCCCGGTGCGCTGCACGTTCGCCGCCTTGAGGTCCCCGAGCTCGCGAGCCGTGTCGGGGTTGAGCAGGTTGTAGATCCCGGCACTCCCGCAGCACAGCGAACCGTCCGGCACCTCCCGCAGCTCGAGCCCCGGTATGGCGCCGAGCAGCTGCCGGGGCTGGCTGCGGATCCCCTGGGCGTGCCCGAGGTGGCAGGCGTCGTGGTAGGCCACGCTCACCTCGAGGGGGTGCCGTCGCGCCACGGGTTCGACCTCGGCGAGGAACTCGCTGACGTCGCGCACCCTCTCCTCGAACGACTTCGCCCGGGCGGCGTAGGCCGCGTCGTCGGCGAGCAGCGTGGCATACTCCTTCATCGCCGAGCCGCAGCCCGCGGAGTTGACCACGACGTGCTCGACCCCCGCCGCCTCGAACTCGTCGATGAGCCGACGGGCGAAGCCCGCGGCCTCGGGCTCGCGGCCGTTGTGCGCGGACAGCGCACCGCAGCAGCCCTGCCGCGCCGGCGCGAGGACGTCATAGCCCTCGGCCGACAGCACGCGCACCGTGGCTGCGTTGACCCCGGGGAAGAACTCGCGCTGCACGCAGCCCAGGAGCAGGCCGACCGTGCCCCGCTTCACCCCCCGCGCCCGGGTGACCTCCGCAACCGGCTCGGCTGCTCCGAGCGGCGGCGCGAGCGCCTCCATCGCCGCGAGGTGCGGCGAGATGCGTTGCAGCACACCGGACCTGCGCAGCACTGTGGACAGACCGGAGCGCTGGTGCAGCCGCAGCGGTCCGCGCAGCGCCCGCAGCCGCCGGGGGTAGGGGAAGAACGCGAAGATGGCGGCGCGCAGGAACCGCTGCGCCGGTGGGCGGGTCGTGTTGCGCTCGACCTGGGCCCGGGTCGCGGTGATGAGCTCGTCGTACTGCACCCCCGACGGACAGGCGGTCACGCAGGCCATGCAGCCCAGGCAGGCGTCGAAGTGACCGACCACCTCGGGAGTCAGCGGTTCGCCCTCGCGGACCTGGGACATCAGGTGGATGCGCCCTCGCGGGGAGTCCATCTCCTCGCCCCAGAGGACGTAGGTCGGGCAGCTGGGCAGGCAGAACCCGCAGTGCACGCAGTCGGCGAGCAGCTCCTTCGAGGGCGGCCGGTGGGCGTCGAACGCGCCGGGCCCACCCGCGACGGCGGCGGGAGCTGGCTCGACGGGACTGTCGCCGTGGTTGGTGGTGCTGGTCATCAGAGGCCTCCTACGAAGCGGCCGGGGGCGAGGATGCCGGTGGGGTCGAAGCGCTGTTTCACCGCGCGCATGAGGTCCAGCGCGGTGGCCGGGCCCCACACGTCGAGCTGGTGGCGGACGTCGTCCGGGGCCTCGAGCACCACGGCCGTGCCGCCGACTGCGGTGGCCTCGGCGCGCAGGCTCTCAGTGGCGGCGACCACTGCGGCGCAGTCACCGTCGAGGACGACGCAGCCGACGCCGACCGCGGGCGAACCGCGGTAGGCGGCAGCGACACCGGGCCGTTCGGCCAGGGCCGTCACCGCCGCGAGCAGGCGGCCCGTCCCCGCGATCTCGTGGGTGACCCGGACCAGGGTCCGCTGGTCGGGGGTGCCGTCACCCGTCGGCGCGAGGTCGCCACCCCACCAGTCGGGCGCGTGGTCGGCGATGGTGGCACCGTCGCCGAGGTCGCGGGCCACGGTCTCGGCGCACTCGTCGGTGGCCTCGGCGTGGCCTTCGAGCAGCGCCGACACGAAGCCGCGCCCCTCGGCCCAGTCGACCTCGACGGCGACGGGCGCCTGCTGGCTGTGCACGAGCACCTGGACCGCGTCCTGGGCCGCAGCCGCACCGTGGACGGCGACGGTCACCCACCGGCGTTCCCGGGGCACGGGGTGCAGCCGGAAGGCCACCTCGGTGATGACGCCCAGGGTGCCGAACGACCCGGTGAGCAGCTTCGCGAGGTCGTAGCCGGCCACGTTCTTGACCACCTTGCCGCCGCTCTTGGCCACCACCCCGTCGGCGCGGACCAGGGTCATCCCGATGACGAGGTCGCGGACCGCCCCGTGGCGCAGCCGCATCGGGCCGCTGGTCCCGGTGGCGACCGCGCCCCCGACGGTGCCGCTGCGGGCGGGGTCGATGCCGAGCCGCTGGCCGGACCCGGCGACGTCCTCCTGCAGGGTCGCCAACGCCCTCCCGGCGCCGGTGACGAGGATGAGGTCACCGGCGGCGTGCTCGACGAGGGTGTCGAGCCGGGTGGTGTCCAGGACGAGGTCGAGCCGGCGGGGCGGGTTGCCCCAGCCGAGCTTGGTGCCGGCGCCACGAGGCACGACGGCCAGGCCGTCGGCGCAGGCTGCAGCCACGACCGCCGACACCTCCTGGGTGGAGCCCGGGGACGCGACCCAGCGGGGCACCATACCGAGGACGGCGTCGTCCTCCGAGCCCTCGGTGAGGTGCCCGTCGCACGCGCGCAGCAGCGCGTCGGGAGCGGCGGGCATCAGAAGACCTCCGCCACGCCGGACTCGGCCAGCGCGGGCACCCCGTGGTGGCGTCCGGGACGTTCGCCGCACAGCCGCGGGGTGGGGAAGATCTTGCCCGGGTTGGAGATCGAGTCGGGGTCGAAGGCGCACCGCACCAGCTGCATCGTGTCGAGGTCGTCGTCGGTGAACATCCGCGGCATGAACTTGGCCTTGTCGCTGCCCACCCCGTGCTCGCCGGTGATCGAGCCGCCGTGCTCGATGCACAGGTCGAGGATGGCGCCGGAGACCTCTTCGGCGCGCTCCCCCTCGCCCGGGGTGGACTGGTCGAACAGCACGAGCGGGTGCAGGTTGCCGTCACCGGCGTGGAAGACGTTGGCGACCCGGACCCCGGACTCCGCGGAGAGCGCGGCGATCCGGCGCAGCACCTCGGGCAGCGCGGTCCTCGGGATGACGCCGTCCTGGACGATGTAGTCGGGGCTGATCCGGCCGACTGCGGCGAAGGCCGACTTGCGCCCCTTCCAGAACAACGCGCGCTCGGCGTCGTCGCGGGCGATGCGGATCTCGAACGCCTCGGCCTCCTGGCAGTGCCGCTCGACCTCGGCGAACACGTGGCGCACGTCGGCGGCCGGGCCGTCGATCTCCACGACCAGGACCGCACCCGCCCCGGCCGGGTAGTCGCAGTGCACGGCCGCCTCGGCCGCCTCGATCGCGAGCGCGTCCATCATCTCGATCGCGGCCGGGATGACGCCGGCGCCGATGATGGCCGACACCGCGGCACCGGCCTGGTCGGTCGACGCGAACGCCGCGAGCAGCGTGCTGACGTCCTCGGGCGACCGGGTCAGCCGCACCGTGACCTGAGTGGCGACCCCGAGCGTCCCCTCCGAGCCGACCACGGCCCCGAGCAGGTCGTACCCGGTCGGGTCGGGTGCCTTGCCGCCGAGCACCACGACCTCGCCCTGCGGCGTGACGAACTCGAGCCCGGTGACGTGGTTGGTGGTGAAGCCGTACTTGAGGCAGTGCGCTCCCCCGGAGTTCTCCGCGACGTTGCCGCCGATGGAGCAGATCTGCTGGCTGGAGGGGTCGGGGGCGTAGTAGTAGCCCTCGGGCCGGGTGGTGTCGCTGAGCTGGAGGTTGATGACACCCGGCTCGACGACCGCGCGCTGGTTAGGGCGGTCGACCTCGAGGATCTGGCGCATCCGGCTGAGCACGATGAGGACACCGTCGGCGTGGGGCAGGGCGCCACCGGACAAGCCGGTCCCGGAGCCGCGGGCGACGAACGGGATGCCCTCGCGGGCGCACTCGGTGACGGCGGCAGCCACGTGGGCCGTGCTCTCGGCGAGGACCACGAGCGCCGGGACCACCCTGATGTGGCTCAGTCCGTCGCACTCGTAGGTGCGCAGCTGCTGACGGTCGGTGATGACGGCGTGCTCACCCACGAGGGTGCGCAGCCGGCGGGCAAGGACGTCGATGTCCATAGGGTCGGACCTGCCTCACGATTCCACCTGGCGGAAACTTGCTTCTGCACCACGGAGCCTATTTCCGGCATACGGGACAGGTCAACGGTTCCGCCGCCCACTCTCGCGCAGGTCGGCCTCCTCGCGCGTGTCGAGCCCTCGACGGCGCAGCCGCTCACCCCCGTGCAGGCCCCGGGCCGCGCCGTCCGCCGCGAGGCCCGCCACGTGCCACCGCGTGGAGGCGCCGTCGGCCCGCAGCACGGTGGTGAAGTCGTCGACCCAGCGACCCTTGGCCCAGTTCGCCGCGCGCACCGCGGTCTGCTCGTGGAGCCAGGGCCGCAGCGCCGGCCCCGGCAGCGGCGGCCTGGTCCACGGCTGCGACGGCCGTGGCTTGGGGGGTTCGACCATCCGCAGCCCCTTGGCGGACGCCCACCGGCGCCCGAGTCGTCCCACCGGTCCTGCCCGACCCGGAAGGGTCGCCGCGAGCCCGGCGGCCCACCGGTCACCCTGGGTGAGCCGCAGCTCGCGCCGGGCCGACCGGGTGGTCGCCGCCCGCACGGCTGTCGCGTTGGTCGCGCGTGCCCCGGCCTTGAGCACCGGGCCAGCCACGCCGAGGGCGGTCGCGGCCGCCCCGATGGCGAGGCTGGACAGGTCCCCGTCGCCGTACCCCACGAGCACCACCGCGTCGGCCGCCAGGCCGACACCGCCCGCCACGGCGGACACCACTCCCAGCGGTCGGGCCGGCGGGAGGAGCGCGATGGCGCCGAACACCTCGGCCACCCCGGCAGCGACCCGGCTGGTCCCGGTCAGCACGTCGTAGAGGCGGCTGTCCGCCAGTCCGTCGTCGACCAGCCCACGCAGCACCTCGGCGCAGGCACGGTCGGCGGCGGCGTACGCCTCGTGGGCCTCCGCGTGTCGGCGCAGGGCGAGCTGCACCCGTTCCCCGTGGGCCACCATCTCGGCCCGGTGGTGCGCGGCCAGCGCCCGGTGCGCCGGGTCCGCGCTGCTCTCGGCGAGCCCCAGCTGGTCGCCCGCCCGCAGGAACGGCCCCCACTCCTGCTCGTGCACCTGCTGGGCCCGGGCCACCTGCGCCTGCGCCTCCTGCAGGGCCGCTGCCAGCCGGCGCAGCGCAGCAGCAGCCACGCCGTACCGGTGGCTCACCCGCTCGATTACGCCGGGCACGGCACCGGCGCGGTGGGCGAAGGCCCGACCCGCGGGGCTGGTCCACACCGTCACCGCGGGATCGGCCAACCCCCGCACCGTGCGGGCCAGGGCTGCGAGCAGGTCCGCCTCCGCGCCCAGCCCGGCCGCCACGCGCCGGACCTCGGCGGGGTCCCCGGCGATCGGAGCCAGCACGGCGGGGCCCTCGAACCCGCTCACGGCACTCCCCCGGGGTCGAACATCCCGGCGACCTGCTGCTCGACCTCGACGTACAGGGCTCCGGCGTGCCGGGCTCCCGTCGCGAGGTCGTCGAGCGCCCGTCCCAGCACGAGCCGCTGGTGCTCGAAGTCGCCCAGCACGTCCGCGAGCGCCGCGGCGCTGTGCCCCGGACCCAACGCCCAGGACCGGTCGGCCACGGCCACCGCGTGCCACCGCAGGTCGGCGGCGACGCGGGACATCGCCTCCCCCAGGGCGGCCACGTCCGCGGCCTGCACCTCGATCCGGGTCGTGCTCATCGCTCGAGGTTAGGTCGGACCGCCCTCCCGCCCGGGGTTGTCCACAGGGCCCCTCGTGCTTTTGTCGGCGCAGCGTGCTTGCATGGCGTCATGACGATTCAGGGAGAGTACGTCCCGAGCCCCGTGGCCTGGGTCCGCGAGCAGGTCGAGAAGATCGAGGAGACCGGCACCACCCGCTCGGTGAGCGTGATGGACCGCGAGGTCGTGCTGCTGACGATGCTCGGGGTCTCCGGCAAGGTGCGCAAGGTGCCCCTCATGCGGGTCGAGCACGACGGGGTGTATGCCGCCGTGGCCAGCAAGGGCGGTGCCCCCGAGCACCCCACCTGGTACGCGAACCTCCGCAAGAACCCGGTCATCGACCTCCAGGACGACGACCGCAGCTGGACCGCCCGGGCCCGCGAGATCGAGGGCGAGGAGCGCGAGCAGTGGTGGGAGCGCTGCGTCGCCGCCTACCCGCCGTATGCCGACTACCAGGTCAAGACCGACCGGTTGATCCCCCTGCTGCTGCTCGAGCCGGTCGACGAGTAGCCGGCGGCGGCGCTCAGCTCGCCGTCCGACGCAGCCACAGCAGGCCGAGCACCGGGAGCACCAGCGGCACGTAGCCGTACCCCGAGCCGAAGTGCGACCACACCGTCTTGTCGGGGAAGGCCTCGGGCGCGAGGTAGGACGCGAGCCCCACGACCAGCACCCCCACGAGCTCGACGGTGATGGCGGCCGTCGCCACCCGGCGCGAGGTGCGGTCCCCGCGGGCCAGCGCGGCCGTGGCCACGAGGTAGATGACGGCAGCGAGCGCGGACAGGACGTACGCCAGCGGTGCCCGGGAGAAGTACTCGGTGATCTGCAGGACGGACCGGCCGGTGGCAGCGAGCGCCAGCAGCCCGTACACCGCGACGAGGACGATCCCCGGTCCCGAGCGGGTGGAACGGGGCGCGTCAACCATGGAGGTTCCAGATCTGTTGGAGGCGGGCGGTCATCACCGCGACGGCGAAGGCGGCCACCGCGACGACCCCCATCGCCCAGCGCGTCTTCTCCTTGAGCGCGAGGAACACCGCCACCGGTGGAAGGAAGGGCAACGTGATGGCGTATGCCGCGAACGTCGCCGTCTCCGCGTCGTCCCCGGGAACACTGCCGAGGTGCGCCAGCGCCACGCCGGCCTGGACGAGCAGGCCCAGCTCCACGACGGCAGCCACGAGCAGGAGGCGGTCGTCGACGAGGCGGCCGCGCGCGGCATACCCACCAGCGATCGCGAGCAGGGCCACCGCGCTGACGAGGACGACCACGGTGAGGGGGAAGAGCACGCCGGAAGCCTACGCGAGCAATGGAACCCGCCGATCCGGGGCCGGGGTGGTCAGTTCAGCACGGTCTCGTCAGGGATGGCGGGGTCAGGACGGCGGGGTCTGGGCTGCGGTCGGGGCGAGCACGAGGTAGGCCTGCGCTCCCAGCAGGACGACCACGGCCACCCACTTGCCGGCCGGCAGCTCGACGCCGTACCGCACCCGGTCGACGACGAGGAGGCCGACCTGGAGCATCACGATCCAGCCCATGGTGACCAGGGCCAGCTCGGCGTACTGCAGGGACGAGGCGTAGACCCAGAAGAGCACGGCGAAGGCGGTGAGCCCCAGCGCCATCGGCCACAGCGACCGGTGCACGGCCCACTCCTTGGCTGCCACCGCACCGGCCAGGTCGAGCGCCGCGAGCGCCACCATGGCCACCGTCGCGACGAGCGCCACCGGCCATCCGTGCGGTGCCCGGATCATCGGCACGAGCTCCGCACTGATCATCGAAACCACCCCCGCGGCCGACGCGGTGCCGGCCACCCAACCAGTGCAGCGCGTGGTGCACCGCTTGGCATCGGTGATCTCACCGAGATCGTCTCCGACAGCGACGGCGAGGTGCGCTGCTTGCGGGGTTTCGTGTCGTTCTGTCGCTCAGCCCGTGGGTGCGGTGACGTCGGACGACGACCCGGGGTCGATGGTCGGAGGGGGCGTCTGGTCCGGGACGGTCGGCGGCGGCGTCCCGGTTCCGCTGTCGGAGGGCGGTGTCGTGGGAGTCGGTTGGGTGCTGGTCGGGTCGGGGCTCGGTGGGTCGGTGCTCGTCGGGTTGGTGCTCGTCGGGTCTGGTGTGCTGCGCGTGGACGTCGGCGACGCGGTGTCGGGCGTCTTGGCTCCCGCCGGTCCCGAGGACGGCGTCGCGGAGCCGGTGCCCTGCAGCACCGGTGGGGCCGTCGGCGAGGACGACCCACCGGGAAGCTCGGTCGGGTTGGCGTCCCCGGCAGGCCCCGTGACCCGCGCCGACGGCTGGAGCGTGACCGGGTTGGTCGAGACCTTGGCGCAGTACGGCTCGACCCGGCTCGCACCCTGAGCCAACGGAACGAGCTTGCCGAACGCCGCCGAGGAGTCGGGAGCGGTCCCGCGGGCGTGGTCAGCGGCCCATTCGCGGCACAGGGCGATGGCCGTGCTCGTCGCGGCCTTCGCTCCCGCAGCGGCGCTGCCGTCGTCCGCACGAGCGGGGGCGCGCGACCCCGGTGACGCCTTCGACGCGTCCCCCCGGGCGGCACCGGGAGCCGGGGCGCCGATCTTCTCGCTCAGGACCTGCTGGACGGGAGCCGGGAGGGCACCGACGTAGGCGGCGGCGCTGAGGCCGCCGAGGGACATCACCGACGCCGACACCGTGGCGATGCCGAGCAGGGCCGTGCGGGACCGGCCGGCGGCGTTGGAGATGCCCCGGGTGCGCCCGTCCGGGCGGCGGCCCGGAGCAGTGCCGACGCTCACGACCCGGGTGCGCGGGACCGTCCACGCCGGGGGCCGGGGGATGCTGCGGAACGCACCGAGCGCGACCCGCTCGTCCGCGAGCTCCGCCGGGGTGGCAGGAGCGTCCAGCGACCAGGCGATGAGCTCGGCGTCGGCGCCGAGGCGTTCGAGGGCTCGGCTCTCCGAGCGACGCACGGCCTCGGCGTCCGAGCCGACGACCTCGCAGACGGCGCGCACGGGCAGGGCACCCAGGAGCCGCAGCACGAGGATCTCGCCCTGGCCGAGGGGCAACGCACGCAGGGCGGCGATGGTGTCGCCGAGTCCACGGTGCTCGGGGTCCGCTGCAGGCGTCGGCTCGAGCACGTCGTCGATCTCGAGCTCGTCATCGCTCGACCCCCAGCTGGCCATCCTCGCCATGGTGGCCGCAGTGGCCCTCGTCGCCGCGGTCGCGGCTGCTGCCGCCGTGGCTGCGGAGGCGGCCGCCGCCGAGGCTGCGGACGCCGCCGCCGAGGAGGCTGCGGACGCGGTGGAGGGTATGGAGAAGGCGCGTCGGTCGGTGGGGTTCGTGGCGCCCCAGCCCTGGTGTGCTGGGCCATGCTCCGCGCGCAACCGTGCACACTCGAGCAACCAGACCCGCCAGGCCGACTCGTCGCCGGTGAAACCGATCAGGCCGCGGACGGCGGCGATCCACCCCTCGCACGCGGCGTCATACGGGTCCTCGGCACCGATCACGCGCAGGTAGCGGACCAGCGCGGGGTTGGCGTCGCGCCACAGCCGGGTGAACGCCTGCTCGTCCCCGGCTTGGGCTTCCCTCAACGTCCTCGTGAACGCGCTCCCCAGCACCTCTCCAGTATCGGTCCCCTTGCCGATCCCTGGGGTCATCCGTTCGGTTGGGTTCACGTCGGATCGCCGCCACCGCCGACGCGGGGTTGCTACAGGCAGACGACCGTCAGGGCGGCGGGACCCCGACACGGCCGGCTGGCGCGGTCACGGGTGCGGTCGGTCAGCTGCCCACATAGGCGGCGAGGTGCTCTCCCGTGAGGGTGGAGGCTGCTGCGACGAGCTCGGTCGGGGTGCCCTCGAAGACGACCCGACCACCATCGTGCCCGGCACCCGGGCCGAGGTCGATGACCCAGTCGCCGTGCGCCATGACGGCCTGGTGGTGCTCGATGACGACCACCGACTTCCCGGAGTCGACCAGCCGGTCGAGCAGCCCCAGCAGCTGCTCGACATCGGCGAGGTGCAGACCCGTCGTGGGTTCGTCCAGGACGTAGACCTCCCCCTTCTCCGCCATCTGCGTGGCCAGCTTGAGGCGTTGTCGCTCACCGCCGGACAGCGTCGTGAGGGGCTGACCGAGGGTGAGGTAGCCGAGTCCGACGTCGGCGAGCCGCTCGAGGACCTTGTGGGCCGCCGGGGTGCGGGCCTCCCCTTCGTCGAAGAACGACAATGCCTCGGCCACGGGCAGCGCCAGCACGTCCGCGATGTTGCGGCCGCCGAGCTCGTACTCGAGGACCGCAGCCTGGAACCGGCGGCCCTCGCACTCCTCGCAGGTGGACTCGACGGTCGCCATCACGCCCAGCTCGGTGTAGATGACCCCGGCGCCGTTGCAGGCCGGGCAGGCGCCCTCGGAGTTCGAGCTGAACAGCGCGGCCTTGACGCCGTTGGCCTTGGCGAAGGCCTTGCGGATGGGCTCGAGCAAGCCGGTGTAGGTCGCCGGGTTGCTGCGCCGCGAGCCACGGATGGCCCCCTGGTCGACCACGACGACACCCTCGCGCCCGGCGACCGAGCCGTGGATCATCGAGCTCTTGCCCGAGCCTGCGACCCCGGTGATGACACAAAGCACCCCGAGCGGGATGTCGACGTCGACCTGCTGGAGGTTGTGGGTCGACGCTCCCCGGACCTGCAGGGCACCGGTCGACGCGCGCACCGAGTCCTTGAGGCGCACCCGGTCGTCGAGGTGGTGGCCGGTGGTGGTGTCGCTCGCGCGCAGCCCTTCCAAGGTGCCCTCGAAGCAGACCGTGCCCCCCGCGGTGCCGGCTCCCGGGCCCAGGTCGACCACGTGGTCCGCGATCGCGATCGTCTCGGGCTTGTGCTCCACCACGAGCACCGTGTTGCCCTTGTCCCGCAGCTGGACCAGCAGCTGGTTCATCCGGGCGATGTCGTGCGGGTGCAGACCGATCGTCGGCTCGTCGAAGACGTACGTGACATCGGTCAACGACGAGCCGAGGTGCCTGATCATCTTGGTGCGCTGGGCCTCACCACCGGAGAGCGTGCCGGCCGGCCGGTCGAGCGAGAGGTAGCCCAGGCCGATCTCGGCGAACGAGTCGAGCAGGTGCTGCAGGCCGTCGACGAGCGGGGCGACCGACGGCTCGTCGAGGTCGCGCAGCCAGGTCGCCAGGTCGCTGATCTGCATCGAGCAGAGCTCGGCGATGTTCGCACCGTTGACCTTGGAGGAGAGCGCCTCCTGGGACAGGCGGGTGCCGTGGCAGTCGGGGCAGGTGGTGAAGGTGACCGCCCGCTCGACGAAACGCCGGACGTGCGGCTGCATCGCCTCGAGGTCCTTGGAGAGCATGGACTTCTGCACCTTGGTCAGGACGCCCTCGTAGGTGAGGTTGACGCCGTCGACCCTGATCTTCTCGGGGGCGCCGTACAGGAGCTTGTCGAGCTGCTTGGCCGTGAACTTCGCGACCGGCTTGTCCATCGGCAGGCCGGCGCCGCTGAAGATGCGGCCGTACCAGCCGTCCATGCTGTACCCGGGGACGAGGAGCGCCCCCTCGGACAGCGCCTTGGTCTCGTCGTAGATCGCGGTCAGGTCGAAGTCGTTGACCGCTCCCATGCCCTCGCACCGCGGGCACATGCCGCCCTGGTAGACGGCGTCGCGGACGACGGTCTTCTCCTCGCGGCCGCCCTTGTCGGTCCTCATCACCCCACTCGCGACCCGGGTCGGGACGTTGAACGCGAAGGCCGTGGGCGGGCCGATGTGCGGGGTGCCGATGCGGCTGAACAAGATCCGCAGCATCGCGTTCGCGTCGGTCGCGGTGCCGACCGTCGACCGCGGGTTGGCACCCATCCGCTCCTGGTCGACGATGATCGCGGTGGTCAGGCCGGCGAGCAGGTCGACGTCGGGCCGGGCCAGGTTCGGCATGAAGCCCTGCACGAAGGTGCTGTAGGTCTCGTTGATCATCCGCTGCGACTCGGCGGCGATCGTGCCGAACACCAGCGAGCTCTTCCCCGACCCGGACACACCGGTGAACACCGTCAGCCGGCGCTTGGGGATCTCGACCGTGACGCCCTTGAGGTTGTTCACCCGCGCACCCTGGACGCGGATCACGTCGTGGGTGTCGGCGGCGTGTGGCGCCGTCGACGGCGTCGCCGCCCTCGTGGCCATGCTCAGGCGGTCTGGCGCTCGAAGGTGACCAGGACGCCCTCGGTCGCCCCCGGCCCGATCCTGCCCTTGACCTCGACGGCGGTGACCGACTTCAGCTGCCACCCCTTGGCAGCCCACTCGTTGAGCACCTTCTCCAGCTTGTCGGCCGACATCTTGCCGCCGATGAGGCCTTCGCGGACCTGGACCACCTTGTACTCGTACATGGCGCCACCCTAGTTCGGTCCACGCCGCCCGGGGAGGGCCCTGTGGGCCGTGGTGGAGACCGTGGTGGAGACCGTGGTGGAGGCTGACGTGGAGGCCGTGGTGGAGGCCGTGGTGCCGATCGGCGCGGGTCTGGCCCTGAGCGGCGTCAGGAGGCCTCCCGCAGCGGCGGGGGCAGGGCGGCCACCCCGTCCGGGGAGGCGAGGTGGAAGCCGAGGAGGCGCACGCCGTACCGGGCGCAGGCCTCGATCGTCGCCTGGTGCCACGCCCGGTCGAGGTCGCTGGGCAGCAGGCCGCGCCGCCGTCCGCGTCCCACGAGGACCGAGCCCTGCATCTCCCCCACCACGGGCAGCAGCAGGTCCAGCAGGCGCTGCAGGTCCTGCACCTCGGCGTCCTCCGGGAGGTCGGAGAGGACGATGGGCTGCAGGCCGCGGTCGTCCTGGTCGCAGAGCATGAGGGCCACCGCACCGCTGCGGCGCTCCTCGATGCCCAGCACCAGGTCGACCACGTCGCCCTGCAGGGTCGGCTCGGTCAGCGGAAGGGTGCGGATGTCTTCGGGAAGGTCGTGATAGCTCATCCCGACATGGTGGCGTGGGTCGGTGACAGGCCGGCCGAGTTATCCACAGCCCCAGTGCCGCTCGCAATGCTCACCGTGGCGCTCGCCGCGGCGGTCGGCTGGTCGGCGTCGGTTCGTCGGCGTCGGTTCGTCGGCGTCGGTTCGTCGGCGTCGGTTCGTCGGCGTCGGTTCGTCGGCGTCGGTGGGTCGGTGGCGGCTCATCCCTTTCGGGGAGGTTGCTCGTACGTTCGGCTTAGGCGCGAGCCGATGACGACCGGTCGAACGCCCGCGGTCAATAACGTCCCGCTCGTGGACAACGACCGCGCAACCGCCAAGCCCCAGACCGACCTCACCGCTGTGGGCACCCCCGAGCACACGGCTCGGGTCGCGGCGTCCGCCGCCCTGCTCACCAACCGCCTGCTCGCCGTCCGCGCCATCGGCCAGCTCGACGCCGAGCTCCAGGGCCTCGGCACCGAGGAGTCCTGGCTCACCAGCTGAGCCCTCCCCGGCGCGGTGGTCAGTCCTTGACGGCCATCTCACCGAGCGCGGACCAGCCGGTGCCCTCGACCGTCGTGCTGACGATTCGAGGGGTCGCGCTCAGATATTGCGGGAGCTCGCTCGTCGCGGTCTTGAAGTGGTCGGACTGCACGTGCGCGGCGCCCGCTTCGTCATCGCGGAACGCTTCGACCAGGACGTACTCGTGGGGGTCGTCCAGGCTCCGCGACCAGTCGAACCACAGGCAGCCGTCCTCGGCGCGGCAGGCCTGCGTGAAGTCCCGGCTCAGCTCTGGCCACTGGTCGGCGTGCTCGGGCTTCACGGGGAACTTGGCGGTGATGAAGATCAAGGGTCCTCCTCGGGTCGGGGCGCCCGGGCGCGCGCGGTCGGCGCCCTGCCGGCTGGTTCGGGTCCACCCTGCCACGTGGTCCTTCTGGTCGCAGCGCGCACTCCGCTGAGTGCTTCACGGGCGCGGTGTGCCCCGGACGAGTCGCGCAGGGTGGTCGCCACTGCGCGGACGCGGGTGTTCGCCTCGACCGAGTCCAGCAGGACGGCAACCGCCCGCTGGATCTCTGAGGGTGTCGCTGAGTTGGGCGCGAGAACTGTGGCCACACCACCGGATTCAAGGGCTGCGGCACCGGCGAACTGATCGGTCGACAACGGCAGGACGATCATCGGCACGCCGGCTGTCAGCGCCTCGGTGACGCTGTTGTTGCCGCCGTGGGTCACGGCCAGGGCTGCCGAACGCAGCAATGTCACCTGCGGCAGAACCTCACGCACCAGCCAGGTCGATGGGAGGCTGCCGAGCGCCGACTCCGGTGTCGAGCCGTGAGCCAGCGCGACTCGGACATCGAGGGCCCGCAGCGCCTCGACCACACGACCGAGGACGTCGTCCCGCACCGACAGGAAGCTACCCAGGCTGACGTAGACCACCGGGGTGTCGCTGGACGACAGCCACTGAGAGACCTGGGCGTCTTCGGGTTCGGTTCGAACCGCCGAGCCGAGAAACCGGTGCGGTGGGAGGAGGGCGGCGCGGGCGGGGTCGTGCAGCTGCTCGGGATAGTTGAGCAGCAGCACGTCACCCGTGACGGCAAAGGCGTCCGACACCTCGACCACCGACGCCGCACCGCCGGACGACGACTGCGACGACAGCGCACGAGCCGCGGCGTTCCACTCGCGGGTGAACGCATCACGCACGTCCTCGCAGAGGCGGCGCAGGCCGGCCAGCTGCTCCGGATCGGGGGCGAACGCCGTCGGGAACGTCGGTGGACACCCGTAGACCTCGTCACCCACCGGCAACGCGGTCGGGTGACCCAACACCACATCGCCGTGCGGCACCCCGGCACTGGTCAGGGCCAGCCGGGCGGAAAAGGCGAGGTGGTCGACGATGACGGTGTCGGGTCTGATCCGCTCGACGATGCCGAGCACCGCACGTCCCACCTCGACAGGCGCCCAGAGCAGGTCGTCGGCGCGCGCGCGGGCCTGGAACTCCAGTGTCTCCAGTGCTCCCTGCCTCGTGGCTTCGAAGAAGCCTCGAAGGGCGCGGTCCTCCCCGGGCGGCTGCTCCTCGGCCTTGATGACGCCGGGGTTGGAGCCGCGGCCGAGCTGCAGAGGGACCCGCTCGAACCCGAAACCTCGGACGATGGCGTCGGTGGCCGGCCCGGTAGCCACCACCACCCGCTCGCCCTGCTCGGCCCAGGCTGTGGCCAGGGTCGCCAGCGGCAAGAGGTGGGAGGCGTAGTCCGGGCTGATGACCAGCAGCGTCATGAGGCAGCCCCTGCCGAAGGCGCTTGGTGCACACCGGGCACTGCACGGTCCAGCCCACTGGCGGCGGCGTAGACCCCGGCGAGGGCGCCCGCCATGGTCGAGATGCTGAACCGTTCGCGCAGGGTCGTGAGGGCTCGTCGCTGCCGCATGGCGGTCTCGGGCGAGGACGCCATGTCGAGCGCCCGTCCGACGGCTTCGGCCAGCGCGGTCGGCGACCCCGTGTCGGTCAGGATCCCGGTGACCTCCGGCTCGACGTACGTGGCTGGACCGCCACCGTCCGGGGCGACCACGACGAGGGAGGCGGCCATCGCCTCGAGGATGGCCAGGCCGAACTCCTCCTTGAGGCTTGCCGACACGTACACCCCGGCCGGCGCGGCCAGGCCCGGGCGACCTCGCAGGCTCGCCGCCAGCCACGTCGCCACGGTGCCGTGGGGTCGGTGGCCGGGCAGGAGGAGCCCCTGCCCGGCGGCGGCGGCACGCGGAACGACGGCGTCGATGCGAGCCAGCTCAACAGCTTCGTCGCTCGAAGGATGGTCGAGATCTCCGCCGACGACGAGCAGGTTGCAGCGGGCCCGGAGGTCGGCATCGCCGTGCCAGGCCTCGACGAGCGTGGCCATGCCCTTGACGCGGTTGAGCCGGCCGACCGTGATCGCCAGCGGCAGGCCCCGTCGACCGACCGGTAGGCCACCCAGCAGGGCGTCGAGCTCGACCAGCGCCCGTCCGGTGGGGTCCCCCGCCGACACCGTGCCACGCTTCTGGGCCGCCACGGCCCTGTCCACATCCCGGAAGTCGATGCCCTCCGCGACGACCGAGGCCCGGTTGCCCTCGAGGTCCAGGTCGAGCCCCAGCAGGTCAGCGCAGTCCCGCCGCAGCTCAGGCCTCGGGAAGAGCACCAGTCGGTCGGCGTCGCGAGCCAGCACGCGGACGAGGTGGTCACGAAAGGTCAGATGCTCCAGCGCATCTGCCCGAGCGAACGACTCCCTCGTGAGGTCACCAGAAGCCTCCCTCGATGCCAGCAGCGCGTGCGGGTCGGGCGCAACGGTGAACACCACGGGCACCCCCAGCTCCCGGGCTGCCTGTGCAGCGGCGAACGACCCCACATCGGCCATCCGCAGGTGGAGCGCGTCCACGCGCCCCGCCGCGCGCAGGATCCGCCGGACGCCGCGCCGCACGGCAATCCGGTGCATCCAGGCGTCCCCCATCCCCACGGGCGGTCCCCATAGCGGAACCTGTGCGTAGTGATGACCCGGCAGCGCGAGCTCGTCCGTGGCGAGGTCGCTGTCGGACGGACCCCTGGACATCGTCACGACGCGGTCGACACCATGGCCCGACTCGAGCAGCGCGTCGCCGAGGTGCACCAACAGGGTGGCGATCCCCCCGGTGTCGCCCTTGCCCGCGCTGCTCAGCTCGCCATCGATGTCAGCGTGCAGGAAGAGCTGCGCCACCGTGAGTCCCGTGCTTCGCGCTCCCACGACGAGCCCCGCCTCCCGGTGGGTGACAGATACGGCGCTGCGTGCACGACCAGCCCCACCTGGGGCAGGATGCGCCGGCCGAACCGTGGACCGGTCCCCCAGAGCGGCCGTCGCAGCTGCGACGGTGAGCTGAGCCTCGGTGTCGTCGCCGACGATGCCCACAAGGAAGGTGGTCGCTGCGGCGCCGGGGACGAGCCCGATGGTCTCGACGACGCGCATCCTCGCGGCATCGTCGTGGGCCGGCCGGCTGTGGCCACGCGGTTCGAGCGCGGCCGACAGAGCCGCGAGGACGACACCCGGCGCCTGTGGGGCCCACCACTCCAACGTGCGCTGGGCCAGCATGCCGGTGACGCCCCCCGTCGCCACGAGGCCAACCAGGTGCGGCGCCGCAGACGCTGTCGGCGCGCTGCGGCGCAGGGCCCAGGCCGCGTGCTCGACCCTGAAGGGGTCGTCAGAGCCCAGCAACCGTACGAGGGTGGCCGTGTCGGCGACGGGAAGGGCCGCCAGTGCGTGCACCGCGGCCAGCGCGACGACCGCATCGTCGTGGCCCTCGGCCGCGACGCGGAGCTCGCCTCGGCAGGACCCAGCGTGGTCGTCCGCTGCGGCAGCCACCACACCGGACACCAGGCGCAAGGCCGCGAGGAGGGACGGTGCCGAGCGCACCTCCTCGAGGGCCTCGCGGACCGTCTGTGCCGGATCCGTGGACGGGCCTGCGCTGCCTCTCACCACTTGACCCTAGGTCGGCCCCCGGAGCACCGCACTCCAGCGAGGGCTCGAGCCGACTCCTGGCACCCGTGATACCCGCCACGCCGGACGCGCGGCACGACACGCCGGGGACAGGTCGTCCGAATGGCTCATCTTTTTGTTCTAGTCCTCTCGGCGCCACGGGTCGGTGCCACTCTGCACTGTCGTCACACCCGCCCCTGCTGACCCCCCGGACTCAACTGATGCGACTGATCTCTGCTGCCCTCGCCGTTGCCCTCACCCCCGCCTTCGTCGTTCTCCCCACCATCTCGTTCGCCGCTGCCGCCGACGCCCCCCGACCGGTGGCGCCCAAGGTCGTGAGCACCCCCATCTCCGGCATCGACCCCGCCGCCGCCAGCCGCGAGGCCAAGGCCGGTCGAAGCCTGGCCACCGGCCGCGCAACCGGCGCGAGCAGCCTCACCGTCACCTCCGATGCGGCCCGCTCGGTCGCCGGTGCCAACCGGGCCGTCCAGGCCCGCGCGGCCGACCGGGTCACCTCCGTCCTCACCCCTGAGCAGACCCGACCCCGCTTCACGGTCGCCGGCATCTCCTGGGCCAGGACCACCGACCTGTCGGCCGATGACGTGACCGTGCAGGTGCGCATCAAGGAGGCCGCCGGCTGGTCTGCGTGGGAGCTGTTGCCCATCCCCGACGACGGCCCCGAGGCCGGCACGGCCGAGGCGGTCGGTGCCCGACTCGGGACGACCCCGATCGTCAGCGAAGGCGGCACCGGGATCCAGGTGCGGGTCGACACCCCGCGCGGGCGCACGCTGCCCGACCTCTCGGTCACCACGATCGACCCCGGCACGTCCCCGGCCGACGACGACCTCGCGGCCAGGACCCCTGCTGCCACGGCGTCGGCCGCCACTGCGCAGCCGACGATCGTCACCCGCGCCCAGTGGGGCGCCGACGAGCGCCTGCGCGGCGGCAAGACGTTGAGCAGCACCATCAAGGCCATCACGATCCACCACACCGCCGGCACCAACGACTACACGCCGGAGACGGCAGCGGCACAGGTCCGCGGCATCTACGCCTACGACACCCAGGGCCTGGGCTGGGCCGACATCGCCTACAACTTCCTCGTCGACAAGTGGGGCCGGGTCTACGAGGGCCGGGCCGGGTCGATCACCGAGCCCGTCCGTGGCGCCCACTCGATGGGCTTCAACACCGACACCATGGGTATTGCGGCGATGGGCAACTACGAGACCACGAGCGCGCCGACGGCGATGGTCGACTCGCTGGCCAAGGTCGCCGGTTGGAAGCTGTCGCAGTACGGCGTGAGCCCCACTGCCACGAGCCAGCTCACCTCCCAGGGCGGCACCGGCGCGAAGTACGCCGCCGGCGTCACGGTCAGCCTGCCGTCCCTGCACGCGCACCAGAACACCTCCTACACGTTGTGCCCGGGCAAGTACCTCTACCCGTTGATGGGCACGATCCGCAGCAAGGCCGCGGCCTACGCCACGGCCCCGCCGCCGATCACGACGCCGCCGCCGCCCGCCCCGGTCACGACGAGCAAGCTGTATGCCGCGTACGGCAAGCTCACGCTCGCCGCCGGCGCCACCGGCTGGCCGGTCCGCGACCTGCAGCTGGAGCTGAACCGCCGTGGGTACGCCGTGGGGACCGCTGACGGTGACTTCGGCGCGCAGACGACCGCAGGCGTGTCGGCCTTCCAGAAGGCGGCCCGGGTGCCGGTGACCGGCACCGTCACCGCCAACGAGTGGAAAGCACTCTCCGGCCTGAGCTACACCCGGGTCCTGGCGCTCACCGCGGCGCCGCGGGTCGGCTTCAACAGCGACGGCCGCGGGGATGCCCTGGGTCGGACCAGCACCGGCGACCTCGTCCTGTACCCCGTCATCGGCAGCACGATCGGCACCCCGGTCAAGGTCGGCACCGGCTGGGGCGGCTTCGGCCAGGTCCTGTCGCCCGGTGACTGGGACGGCGACCGCTTCTCCGACGTGCTGGCCCTGACCAGGACCGGTGACGTGTGGCTCTACCGGGGCGACGGCCGTGGCCGCTTCAAGTCCGGCAAGGTCAAGGTCGGTAGCGGCTTCACGACCACGACACTGCTTCGTTGCGCCCGGCGACTGGACCGGCGACGGCAAGTCGGACCTGTTGGCCCGCAAGGCGAACGGTGAGCTGTGGCTGCTCACCGGTTCGGGCACCGGCGGTTTTGCCGGGAGCGCACGCAAGATCGGCACCGGTTGGCAGGTCTTCACCGACATCGCCACCCCCGGCGACCTCAACGGCGACGGGCGTGCAGACCTGCTCGCTCGTACCAAGACCGGACTGCTGTACCTGTACCTGGGTACCGGGGCCGGCACCGGCACGGGGACCGGGTACCGACCGGGACAGGTCGTCGGGCAGGGCTGGGGCGGGTTCGCCGCGATCCTGTCCACCGGGGACGTCACGGGAGACGGGGTGCCGGACCTGATGGCCCGCACCGTCACCAACACCACCTACCTGTACGCCGGCAACGGCCGAGGAGCGGTGTCCTCCGGGCGCAGGCTCAGCGCCCCGTGGGCGGCGACCACCCAGCTGTTCGGCGTGCGCTGACCGGACTGGGTAGAGGTCCGGACTGGGTAGAGGTCCGGACCGTGTAGAGGTCCGCGTGGAGCGTCTTCGTGGAACGTCTGTGTGGCGGTCCGTGTGGGTGGTCCGCGCCCTGCGTCGGCGCTAGCGTCGCGGGATGACCCTGGACGAGGTGGACGACTACGCGACGTCGCTGCCGGGGTGCACGCGCAAGGGCCATCCGGGTCGGGTCGCGTGGTACGTCGACAACCGCCTGGTCGTACGCCAGGACGAGGCAGGCACCCTGCTCGTCCGGGTCGACGCCGAGGACCGTGACCGGCTGCTCGAGGCCCACCCCGAGACCTTCGGTGTCCCGCCCCGGTGGGAGGCCCACCGCAAGGTGCAGGCCGACCTGGACGGGGACGCGACCGCCATCTGTGCGGCCATCCGCCTGGCCTGGCAGTCGCAACGCCGCTGAGCCTCGCGGTGATCGACGGCGTTGCGCCCCCACCGTTCCCGCCCGCTCAGGGGGTCAGGCGACCCCGGTGGCGCAGCTCACGGCGACCGGCGAGGAGTCGCTGGCCGAACCGGACCATGGTCCAGCACCACCACCGGTCCATGTCACTGGTGGCCGAGTCCGCCTGCCACTCCCAGTGACCGCACAGCTCCACGAGCTCGGCGTCGCTCAGCGAGGCGCACACGGCGACCAGCGAACCCCGGCGTCCGACCAGCGGGTCCTCGAACGGCGGGCCCTCGTAGACCACCCAGGTGTGCGTCGCGTCGATCCGGTCCACCTCACCCATGGCGCCATCGTGGCCCCGGTCCGCCCTGAGCGCCTCCGTCGAACGATGGAGAACGACTGACGACGACTGAGAAGACCGACGTACTCATCGCACCACCCCTTGTCGGGCGTGGCGCCATCGCCCGCTCAGCCGTGGCGGGTAGGGGGCGGGGCTGAGGTCGGGTGCGTTGTCGCCATTCGGTGAGGGTGGTGTCGTAGGAGTCGGTGGTCAGGTCCCACTCGACCCGGGGTCTGCCGGTGCCACTGCCATTGCCGGATGGTCCGTGGGTGATTCGGGCGCCGTAGCGGTGGGTGTGGACGACGCTGTGGTGGGCCCGGCAGAGCAGGGCGGCGTTGTCGAGGTCGGTGGGGCCGTCGTCGGCCCAGTGGACCAGGTGGTGCGCGTCGGTCCATGCGGCGGGTTTGGTACAGCCTGGGAACGTGCAGTGCCGGTCTCGTAGCCACAGATGGCGGATCTGGGCCCGGTCGAACAACCGCCTGGCCATGCCCTGGTCCAGGATCTCCCCGTTGGTGCCCAGGACGACGGGGATGACCTGGGCGTCGCACGCCAACCGGCGCACCGTGCCGACGGTGAGGGCTTCGTCGTCCATCGTCACCCCGGCCCCGCGGCACCGACCCTGCAGCGCGTCAAGGCTGATGGTCACCACGAGGCTGGTCTTGGCCTGGCGGGGGACCCCGTCCGGGGCGGACACCGCCCGGGACACGAGGTCGAGCAGTGCGTCGGCGCGGCGGGCGGCCGGGGTGCGGCAGTCCAGGTCGCCGGTGTCGGCGTCGCGTCTGGGTTTGGCCAACGCGTCGACCGCACCATCAAGGGTGCAG
>CAVSUT010000022.1:0-39563 GCA_963731235.1 uncultured Actinomycetota bacterium
AACTCCCACCCGACACCGACCTGCCAACCCACATCCAACCCCTGGCCCCGCTCGTCTAGGTGGCCGGATCCGGGGGGTCGACGCGTACCTGGACGCTGACCGGCTCCTTGCGTGCACTGCGCTTGGCTCGCATCGCGGTCAACGAGGCGGCCAGCCCGTCACGCTCGGCCAGCGGCACCCGCAGCAGCATGCGGACGGCGTCGTCGGGCAGGGACAGCGGGCCCAGCCGTTCGGTGCCCTCGGCGAGGTCCGCCTGGAGCAGGGCGGCCTCCACGGCCCGGCGCTCCCCGCTGACGGCGGCCATCACCACGGTCGGTGGCAGCGACAGGGCGGCACGGTCGGCGAGCTCGCGGGCTGCGAACCACGCGGGGTCCCAGCGGACCAGGGCCTCGATGACCGGCAGCGTCGTGTGCCCCGGTGCCCCGCACAGGACCACCTGGCCGCGGGCAGCAGAACCCCGCGTCAGCGCCGCCGCCGCCAACCATCGGCGCAGCGCCTCCTCGCCCGCGTCGAGGGTCGGGCGGTCGAGCGAGGCCCAGGCGTCCAGGAGCAACGTCGCGGCATACCCGCCCTCGGCCACGGGCTCGGCACCCGGGGTGGCGATGACCAGTGACGGCGTCGCCGCGACGCGGTCGAGGACGGCGCCGGCGCCCGAGGTGTGCACCGGCACCCCGGGGAACGCGCGGCCGAGCTCCTCAGCGGTGCGCCTGGCACCGACGACAGACGAGCGCAGGTCGCGCCCGCCGCACTGGCGACACTCGAACCGCCCGACGCCGCGGCCACACCACCGGCAGGCCGGCTCGGCACCACGACCGGTGACCGCGACCGGACCGGCGCAGTGGACGCATCGAGCAGGGGCGCGGCAGGTCTGGCAGGCCAACGAGGGGACGTAGCCGCGCCGGGGCACCTGGACCAGCACCGGCCCGGACTCCAGGGCGGCCTTGGCGGTGCGCCAGGCGATCGAGGGGAGATGGGCGCTTGCGGCGGCCGGGTCCCGCTCCATCTCGAGCCCCTCGCCCGCGACCACCACGCGAGGGACGGCCCCACGGACCGGACCGGCCGCCTGGATCGGCCGAAGGGCGCCGGTGTCCACGAGCTGCTGCACGGCCACGGTCCTGGTGAACCCCCCGGACAGCACCGCAGCGCCCTCGACCGTCGCCCGGGTGAGCAGCACCTCACGCACGTGGGGGTATGGCGCGCGCGGCTCCTCGTGGTTGTCGTCGCCGTCGTCCCACCAGGCGACCAGCCCGAGGTCGCGCACCGGTGCGAACGCGGCGGCACGGGTGCCCACGACGACGCGGACATGGCCTCGCAGCACCTTGAGCCACGCGGTGTAGCGCGCCTGCGGGCCCTGGTCGGCAGTGAGCCGGACGTGGCGACCCGGACCGAGCACGGCGGTCAGGGCGGCGTCGACCCGGGTGACATCGCGGTGGTCGGGCACGACGAGGACGACGCCACGCCCTCCCGCCACGGTCGCCGCGGCGGCTGTCGCCAGCGCGGCGGGCCAGTCCTCGGCAGGGTCCGTGGTCGGCAGCGCCAGCCACGACGCGGCCGGACTGTCGCCGGAGGTGAGGCGCGAGAGGTAGGCGGGCCCGGCGGCATACCGGCCCCAGGACGGTGCTGGACCGGACAGGGCGGGCAACGGCTCGGGGACCGGCGGTTCGAGGGCGAGGGCCTTCTCCGCGGCAGCGTGCCTCGGGGGCACCGACAGGCGCAGGACGTCGCCGAGGGTGCCGGCATAGCGGGCTGCGACCGCCCGCGCGACCTCGAGCTGGCGCGCGGTGAGCACCGGCTCGGGTGAGACGACGCGGCGGATCGGGGCGAGGCGGCCGTCGTGCTCGGGCGCCGCCCTGCGCTCGACGACGAACCCGTCGAGGTCCTGCCCGGCGAAGCGCACCTTGACCCGGGCGCCGGGCACGGCGGTGTCGGCGAGGGCTGCAGGCACGAGGTACTCGAACGGGCGGTCGAGGTGGGCCAGACCGGTGTCGACCACCACGGCTGCGACCGGGTCGGTCTCGGCGGTGTCCTGCGCCTTCGGCGGACGGGCCGCCTTGGGCAGCGCGGCGCGGATCAGCGACAGCTGCTCGACTGCTCCGGACTCGGACACCTGAGAAAACTAGTCGACCCGGCCGACATCCCTGCGGGGCAGGGGTCGGCCGGGCCGGCTGGGCGCGCGGTGGGGCGTGCCGCGGGCGGTCAGCCCTTGACGGCGCGGAGCAGGGCCTCGACGCGGTCGATGCGCTCCCACGTGAAGGCGTTCTCGACGCCTGCGGCCGAGGTGCGACCGAAGTGCCCGTAGGCGGCGGTGGCCTTGTAGATCGGACGCAACAGGTCCAGCGCGTCGACGATCGCGCCGGGGCGCAGGTCGAAGACGGTGGTGATCGCGTCCTGGATCTTGTCGACCGGCGCGGTCTCCGTGCCGAACGTCTCGACGTAGAGGCCGACGGGCTGGGCCTTGCCGATGGCGTAGGCGACCTGGACCTCGCAGCGGCGGGCGAGCCCGGCGGCGACGATGTTCTTGGCGACCCAGCGCATGGCGTAGGCGGCCGAACGGTCGACCTTGGACGGGTCCTTGCCGGAGAACGCCCCACCACCGTGACGGGCCATGCCGCCGTAGGTGTCGACGATGATCTTGCGGCCGGTGAGACCGGCGTCGCCCATCGGGCCACCGATCTCGAACCGACCGGTGGGGTTGATCAGGCTGCGGTAGCTCGAGGTGTCGAGGTCCGTGCCCGCCTCGGCCAGCTCGGCCAGCACCGGGGTGATGACGTGCTGCTCGATGTCGGGGGCGAGCAGGTCGTCCAGGGAGATGTCGGACGCGTGCTGCGTCGACAGCACGACGGTGTCGAGCCTGACCGCGCGGTCACCGTCGTAGCCGATGGTGACCTGGGTCTTGCCGTCGGGGCGCAGGTAGGCCACCTGGCCGGACTTGCGGACCTCGGTGAGCCGCTCGGCCAGCCGGTGCGCGAGGTAGATCGGCAGCGGCATGAGCTCGGTGGTGTCCTCGCAGGCGTAGCCGAACATCAGGCCCTGGTCGCCGGCACCCTGCTTGTCGAGCGGGTCGACGCCACCGGTGCGGTTCTCGTGGGCGGTGTCGACGCCCTGCGCGATGTCGGGCGACTGCTCGCCGATGGAGATCGAGACGCCGCAGGAGGCGCCGTCGAAGCCCTTCTCGGACGAGTCGTAGCCGATGCCCTTGATGGTGTCGCGGACGATCTGGGCGATCGGGACGTAGCTGCGGGTGTCGACCTCGCCGGCGACGTGGACCAGCCCGGTCGTGACCATCGTCTCGACGGCGACGCGGCTGTCCTTGTCCTCGGCCAGCATGGCGTCGAGGATCGAGTCGGAGATCTGGTCGCAGATCTTGTCCGGGTGCCCCTCGGTGACGGACTCGGACGTGAACAGGCGTGCGGACACTCAAAACTCCTTCGGGGGCAGCGGCTGCTGACTGACGGCCGCGAGCCAGGGCCGCACGGACCCCGCGAGTGTACCTAGGTCACAAGATCTGCTGGACGGCATCCCACACTGCGGCAGCGATCTGCTCCTTGGGCGCCGGGCCGGCGTCGACGACGTGGCTCGAGCCCAGCCGCAGGATGTGGACGGTGTTGTCGTCGAGCCCGAACGCCTTGTCGGCGCCGACCTCGTTGACCACGAGCAGGTCGCAGCCCTTGCGGTCGAGCTTGGCACGGGCGTGGTCGAGGACGCTGCCGTCCTCGTCACCGGTCTCGGCGGCGAACCCCACGATGACCGGGCTCGCGTCGTCGCCGCGACGGGCGACCAGCCCCGCGAGGATGTCGGGGTTGCGCACGAGCTCGATGGTGGGGGCGGCGTCCGGGTCCTGCGGCTCGTGCGTCTTCTTGATCTTGGCGTCGGCGTAGTGTGCCGGCCGGAAGTCCGCCACCGCGGCAGCCATGACGACGACGTCGGCGTCGGGTGCGGCCGCCGCGACCGCGGTCTCGAGCTCCAGCGCGGTCTGCACGGGCACGACCAGGGCCCCGTCGGGGGCGGGCAGCGAGGCGTTGGCGGCGACCAGGACGACCTTGGCGCCTCGGCGCGCAGCGACGACGGCGAGGGCATAACCCTGCTTGCCCGAGCTGCGGTTGCCCAGGAAGCGCACCGGGTCGAGGGGTTCGCGGGTGCCCCCGGCCGTGATGACGACCGTGCGACCCTCGAGGCCACCCTCGACGACCGGTATGGCGCGCACCGGGGACGCGTACTCGTCCCGCGCCACCGCGGTGGCCCCGTGGGCGAGGATCCGCGCGCACACGGCATACAGGTCAGCGGGCTCGGGGAGCCGGCCGGGACCGGTGTCGGCGCCGGTGAGGCGACCGGACGCCGGGGGGATCACGTGGACCCCCCGCTCGGTGAGCGTGGAGATGTTGGCCTGCGTCGCCGCGTGCTCCCACATCTCGGTGTGCATGGCGGGCGCCAGGACGACCGGGCAGCGGGCCGTGAGCAGGACGTTGGTGAGCAGGTCGCCGGCCAGCCCGTGGGCGGCCTTGGCGACGAGGTCGGCGGTGGCCGGCGCCACCACCACGAGGTCGGCCGACTGGCCGAGGCGCACGTGCGGCACCTCGTGCACGGAGTCCCAGACACCGGTCGAGACCGGTTTGCCGGACAGCGCCTCCCACGTCGGGGCCCCCACGAAGTGCAGGGCCGACTCGGTCGGCACCACGGTCACGTCGTGGCCGGCCTCGGTGAACAGGCGCAGCAGGGAGCAGGCCTTGTAGGCCGCGATGCCACCGCTGACCCCCAGGACGATGCGCGCCATCGCGCTGTCGTTCCCCCGCTCCCCCGCCGGGCTCAGCTCTCGATGGGCTCGGAGGTGACCAGACCCTGGTTGATCTCGCGCAGGGCGATGGACATCGACTTCTCGTGCACCTGGCTGTCCACGAGCGGCCCGACGTACTCGAGCAGGCCCTCCTGGAGCTGGCTGTAGTACGCGTTGATCTGGCGCGCGCGCTTGGCGGAGTAGATGACCAGGGCGTACTTGGAGTCGGACCTGGTGAGCAGGTCGTCGATCGGGGGGTTGGTGATGCCGATCGGGTTCGCGACGGTTCCGGACACGGGGGAAATCACTTCTTTCGTGGATTCAGGCGCAGGAGTCAGTGGGATCGCATCAATGATACGAGTTCTTCGGCCGCTCGACGAACATCGTCGTTGACGATGGTCACGTCGAACTCGTCCTCGGCCGCCAGCTCGACCTTGGCGGTCTCCAGCCGGCGGGTCCGCTCCTCCTCGTCCTCGGTGCCTCGACCGACCAGGCGACGGACCAGCTCGTCCCAGCTGGGCGGGGCCAGGAAGACGAACAGCGCCTCGGGCATGCTGGCCCGGACCTGGCGCGCACCCTGCAGGTCGATCTCGAGCAGCGCCATCTTGTGGTCCTGCAGGGCCTGCTCCACCGGACCCCGCGGCGTCCCGTAGTGGTTGCGGCCGTGGACGACGGCCGACTCGATGAGCTCGCCGGCCTGCTCCATCCGGGCGAACTCCGCCGCGTCGACGAAGTGGTAGTGCGTGCCCTCGACCTCACCGGGCCGTGGTGGCCGCGTGGTCGCACTGACCGACAGCCACACCTCGGGGAAGTGGTCACGCACATAGGTGGACAGGGTGCCCTTGCCGACCGCGGTGGGTCCGGCCAGGACGACGAGGCGCCGGGGGCGCTCCTCGCGGGCGGGTGCGGGGTTGCTCACGCCTCGTCGAAGCGGGTGAGCAGCGCCGAGATCTGGTTGGCGCCCAGGCCACGGACGCGACGGCTCTCGGAGATGCCGACCTCCTCCATGATCTGGCGGGCGCGAACCCGGCCGACGCCCGGCATCGACTCCAGGAGGGCAGAGACCTTCATCTTGCCGACGACGTCGTTGCCCTTGCCGTCCACGATGACCTCCTTGAGAGATCCCTGGGCGTACTTCAGGCGGTTCTTGACGGCAGCGCGCTCGCGGCGGGCCACGGCTGCCTTCTCCAGGGCCGCTGCCCGCTGCTCGGGCGTCAACGGGGGAAGTGCCACAGCATTGCTCCTTGTAAGGCGTACGGGGGGGCCTGCGAACGTCTTAACTCGTTCACTCGGACTCTAGCAACCAAGCGAGCTCACTTCTCGCCGAGGTCTGGGGGCGTCGGGCCCTGTTGTCCGGTATGGGTGAGAGGTCGCGCAAGTCCTCAGCGCAGGAGGTCGGCGAGGTGCTCGCTGGTGCGCACCGCCTGCTCGCGCAGGCGCGCGGAGTCCGGTCCGGCCGACAGGACCTCGCGGCTCGAGGCAGGCAGCACGTTGGGCAGGGCGTCGCCGAAGACCCGGCGCAGGTCCTCGCTCGTACCCCCCTGGGCGCCCACGCCCGGGGCGAGGAGCGGACCGTTGCAGCCCGCGAGGTCGAGGCCCAGCTCCTGGACGGCCGAGCCGACGGTCGCGCCGACGACGAGGCCGACCGACCCGAGCTCACCGTGCGAGCGCGCAGCGGCATTCTCGCCGGCGGCCCCCGCGACCATGCTCTCGGCGACGCTGACGTCGCGCAGGGTCGCGTGCTGGACGCTGCGGCCCTCCGGGTTCGAGGTCAGGGCGAGGACGAACACGCCGCGACCGGTCTGCGCCGCGAGGTCGAGCGCGGGGCGCAGGGACTCGAACCCGAGGAAGGGGCTCACGGTGAGGGCGTCGGCCGGGGCCACGGCGTCCTCGCCGAGGTAGGCCTGCGCGTAGGCCGACATCGTGGAGCCGATGTCGCCGCGCTTGGCGTCGAGGATGACCAGCGTGCCGGACTCGCGCAGGGCCAGGATCGCGCGTTCGAGGACCGCGACCCCGCGGGAGCCGAACACCTCGAAGAACGCCGACTGCGGCTTGACCACACCCACGTGGCCGGCGAACGCCTCCACACAGGTCTCGGTGAACCGGGTCAGCCCGTCGATGTCATAGCTCAGCCCCCAGGACTCGACGAGGGCGCGGTGCGGGTCGATCCCCGCGCACAGGGGGCCGAAGCGGTCGGTGGCCGTGCACAACCGCTGGCCGAAGGTCACCGGACCGGGCCGCCCGTCGCCGTCCGGCGACGGCGTCACGTCCATGGTCGTCTGGTCCGTCATCAGCGTGCCACCCTCTCGTGCGCGATCCCCACGACATCGGTGAGTCGCTCGAATCCCTTGTCCTGCAACAGTCCAGCCAGCTCGCGGCCGACCCGCACCGGTGCCGACGGGTCGTTGAACGTCGCGGTGCCCACCTGTACGGCGCTGGCCCCCGCGGCGACCAGCTCGAGCGCATCGCGGCCGGTGCGCACTCCCCCGACGCCGATGATCGGCACGAACGGCAACCGTCCCTCGAGCATCGCCGCGCGCGTCTGCCAGACCGCGCGGACCGCGACCGGGCGCACCGCGGGACCGGACAGCCCACCGGTGACCCCGGCGACCTGCGGTCGCAGCAGGTCGGTGTCGATGACCATGCCGAGCAGGGTGTTGATCATCGTCAGGCCGTCGGCACCGGCCTTCACGCAGGACTGCGCGACGCTGACGATGTCGGTGACGTCGGGCGTCAGCTTGGCGAAGATCGGCACGTCGCGCGGCAGCTGTTCGCGCACCAGCGCGATGACCTTGGCCGAGGCCAGCGGGTCGCAGGCGAAGACCAGTCCCCGGTTGGCGACGTTGGGGCAGGAGATGTTGACCTCGACCCCGACGACCGCGTCGAACGCGTCACTGGCGCGCAGCGTGGCGGCCACGTCGGCGAACTCGCCGCTGGTGTTGCCGGCGATCGAGACCAGGGTCCGCGCGCCGGCCTGCTTCAGCCAGGCCAGGTCCTTCTCGACGAACGAGGAGATGCCCGGCCCCTGCAGGCCGATCGAGTTGAGCATCCCCGACGGTGTCTCGGCCATCCGCGGCGTCCCGCGGCCGGACCGCGGGTCGGCCATGACGGACTTGGTGACGAACGCCCCGAGCTCGGCGACGTCGAAGAACCTGCCCAGCTCGCGGCCGTTGGCGGCGCAGCCCGAGGCGGTCATCATCGGGCTCGGCAGGCGTCGACCAGCGAGGTCGACCGACATGTCCACGGCAGGAGCGGCGCTGGTGGCGCTCACGGCAGGAACGGCGCCGGGAACGCCGGTGACGCTGGTGACCATCAGTGACCGCCCACCCTCGGCGCCCCGACGGCGTCGTCCGGCACCCGGCACAACCCGTCGGCGAAGGCGTCCCACCGGACCCGGTCGCCCCGGAAGACCGGGCCCTCGACGCAGGAGCGCACCATCCTGGTCACGCCGTCCTTGTCGGCGACGGGCAGCACGCACGTCATGCAGACACCCACACCGCAGGCCATCGACTCCTCGACGGCGACCTGGGCCACGGCGCCTTCGGCGGTCGCCACCTCGGTGATGGACCGGAGCATCCCCATCGGGCCGCAGCCGTAGACGACGGCGGCACCGGTACGGCGGATCACCTCGGGCAGCACGTCGGACACCCAGCCCTTGGTGCCGAGCGACCCGTCGTCGGTGGTGACCGTGACGCCGTCGGCGAAGCGACGCGCCTCGACGACCCCGAACAGCCTGGACTCGGTGGCGGCCCCGAGGACGACCTCGACGTGGCAGCCGCGTTCGCGCAGTGCCTCGGCGAGCCAGAACAGCGGGGCGCTGCCGTAGCCGCCACCGACCAGGACGCACGGCACCGGCTCCTTGGGCAGCGGGAACGCCCGCCCGAGCGGGCCGACGATGTCGACCTCGTCGTGGGCGCGCAGCTCGGAGATCCACTGCGTGCCCGGGCCGTGCGCCGCCACGACGACGTCGACCGTGCCGCCATAGGTCCCGGACGGGCTGACCTTGTGGATGGAGAAGCAGCGGCGCAGCAGGTTGGCGCTCGTGGGCCCACCGACCGCCAGGGCCACGAACTGCCCCGGCCGGGCGAGCTCGGCCAGGCCGGGCGCCACGAAGGTGAGGTGGTGGTAGGCGCCGGCGCGCCGGGTGGCGATCAGCTCACCGGTCACCTGCACCACCCCGCTGCCCGGACGGGTATCGCGCGTGGTCGCCGCGCTCACGCGACACCACCGTCCAGGTCGGCCTGGGTCCGGCCGTAGAGGTCGAGGTCCCGGGCGTGCTCCTGCAACGGTTTGACGGTGAACTCGCCCTTCATCTGCGCCTCGATGCCCTGCACGGCAGCCGCCAGCGACTGCACCGTGGTGACGATCGGGCGGTCCATGGACGTGGTTGCCGCGCGGATGGCGTAGCCGTCGGCCCGGGCGTTGGGGCCGCTCGGGGTGTTGACGACCATGGCGATCTCGCCGGCCAGGATGAGGTCCACGATGCTGCCCTCGGCGGTCGCCCGCTCGCTGTGCTTGTGGACCACCTGTGACGGGATCCCGTTGCGGCGCAACACGTCTGCGGTGCCGGTGGTGGCGACGATGGTGAACCCGAGGTCCGCGAGCCGCTTCACCGGGAAGATCATCGCGCGCTTGTCGCGGTTCGCGACGGACACGAAGATCCGGCCCTCGCGCGGCAGACCCGACCCGGCGGCCAGCATGCCCTTGGCGAACGCCGTGCCGAAGTCGTCGTCGATACCCATGACCTCACCGGTGGACCGCATCTCCGGGCCGAGCAGGCTGTCGACGACCTGGCCGTCGCGGGTGCGGAACCGCTGGAACGGCAGCACCGCCTCCTTGACCGCGACCGGGGCGTGGCTCGGCATCGTGCCACCGTCGCCGCACGACGGCAGCATGCCCTCAGCGCGCAGCTCCTTGATCGTCGCCCCGAGCATGACCCGGGCCGCCGCCTTGGCCACCGGCACGCCGGTCGCCTTGGCCACGAACGGCACCGTGCGCGAGGCACGGGGGTTGGCCTCCAGGACGTACAGGACGTCCTGGGCGAGGGCGAACTGCACGTTCATCAGGCCGCGCACCCCGATGCCCTCGGCCAGCTTGAGCGTGGCCTCGCGGACCCGCTCGAGCTCGGCGACGCCCAGCGTGACGGGTGGCAGGGTGCACGCCGAGTCGCCGGAGTGGATGCCGGCCTCCTCGATGTGCTCCATGATCCCGCCGAGGTACATGTCGGTGCCGTCGTAGATGGCGTCGACGTCGATCTCGATCGCGTCGTCGAGGAACCGGTCGACCAGGACCGGGTGCTCCGGGCTGGCGATGGTCGCGCGGGTGACGTACCCCGAGAGGGTCTCGTCGTCGTACACGATCTCCATGCCGCGCCCACCGAGGACGTAGGACGGGCGCACGAGGACGGGGTAGCCGATCTCGTGGGCCACCGCGACGGCCTCGGTGGCGCTGTAGGCCGTGCCGTGCCGCGGCGCGGGGAGGTTCGCCTCGGCGAGGACGCGGCCGAAGGCGCCCCGGTCCTCGGCGAGGTCGATGGCCTCGGGGCTGGTGCCCACGATCGGGACCCCGGCCGCCTTGAGCGCCTTGGCGAGCCCGAGCGGGGTCTGGCCGCCGAGCTGGACGATGACGCCCGCGACCGGACCGGCCTGCTGCTCGGCGTGCACGACCTCGAGGACGTCCTCGAGGGTGAGCGGCTCGAAGTAGAGCCGCGAGCTGGTGTCGTAGTCGGTGGAGACGGTCTCGGGGTTGCAGTTGACCATCACCGTGTCGTAGCCGGCGTCGCGCAGGGCGAAGCTGGCGTGCACGCAGGAGTAGTCGAACTCGACGCCCTGGCCGATCCGGTTCGGGCCGCTGCCGAGGATGAGGACGGCCGGCTTCTCGCGCGGGGCGACCTCGGTCTCCTCGTCGTAGGTGCTGTAGTGGTAGGGCGTCAGCGCCGCGAACTCCGCCGCGCAGGTGTCCACCGTCTTGTAGACCGGGCGCACCCCGAGGGCGTGCCGCACCCCGCGGACGACGGCCTCGGGCATGGACCGCAGCGAGGCGAGCTGGGTGTCGGAGAACCCGTGCCGCTTGGCCAGCCGGAGCAGCGCCGGCGTCAGCTCGGGAGCCGCGGAAACCTGCTCGGCGATGGCGTTGATGAGCTCCATCTGGTCCAGGAACCACGGGTCGATGCCCGTCTCCCGGTGGACCTCCTCGACCGACAGCCCACCGCGCATGGCCTGCTGCACGGTGACGATGCGCCCGTCGGTGGGGGTCCTGGCCGTGTGCAGGAAGGTGCGGGCCTGCTCGACGCTGGGCTTCGGGCCGTCCCAGTGGAAGCTGCTGCCGGCGCGCTCCATGGACCGCAGCGCCTTCTGCAGCGCCTCGGTGAAGTTGCGGCCGATCGACATCGCCTCACCGACCGACTTCATCGTCGTCGTGAGCGTCGGGTCGGCAGCGGGGAACTTCTCGAACGCGAACCGCGGCACCTTGACCACGACGTAGTCCAACGAGGGCTCGAACGACGCCGGCGTCTCCCGGGTGATGTCGTTGGGCACCTCGTCGAGGGTGTAGCCGATGGCCATCTTCGCGGCGATCTTGGCGATCGGGAAGCCGGTGGCCTTGGACGCCAGCGCCGACGAGCGCGAGACGCGGGGGTTCATCTCGATGACGATGATCCGGCCGTCGACCGGGTTGACCGCGAACTGGATGTTGCAGCCGCCGGTGTCGACGCCGACCTCACGGATGATCGCGATGCCGAGGTCGCGCATCCGCTGGTACTCGCGGTCGGTGAGCGTGAGCGCCGGGGCGACGGTGATCGAGTCACCGGTGTGCACGCCCATGGGGTCGAGGTTCTCGATCGAGCAGACCACCACGACGTTGTCGGCGTGGTCGCGCATGACCTCGAGCTCGTACTCCTTCCAGCCCAGGATCGACTCCTCGAGCAGCACCTCCGTGCTGGGGCTGTACTGCAGGCCCGCGCCACCGATCCGGCGCAGGTCGGTCTCGTCGTGCGCGAAGCCGGAACCCAGGCCACCCATGGTGAAGGAGGGCCGGACCACGACGGGGTAGCCGAGGTCGTCGGCCGCGGCCAGCAGCTCGTCCATCGTGTGGCAGATCAGCGAGCGGGCCGACTCGCCGCCGCAGCGCTCGACGACACCCTTGAACTTCTGGCGGTCCTCACCGAGCTGGATCGCCTCGACGTTGGCACCGATCAGCGGGCACCCGTACTTCTCCAGGACGCCGGCGTCGTGCAGCGAGATCGCGCAGTTGAGCGCGGTCTGGCCGCCCAGGGTGGCCAGCACCGCGTCCGGACGTTCGCGGGCGATGATCGCCTCGACCACCTCGGGGGTGATCGGCTCCACGTAGGTCGCGTCGGCGAACTCCGGGTCGGTCATGATCGTCGCCGGGTTGGAGTTGACGAGGATGACCCGGATGCCCTCCTCGCGCAGCACCCGGCAGGCCTGCGTGCCGGAGTAGTCGAACTCGCACGCCTGGCCGATGACGATCGGCCCGGAGCCGATGACCAGGACGCTCTTGATGTCGTCGCGCTTGGGCATCAGGCGCGGTTTCCCTTCTCCTGGTTGGTCTGCATGAGCTCCACGAATCTGTCGAAGAGGTAGGAGGCGTCGTGCGGACCGGCCGCCGCCTCGGGGTGGTACTGCACGGAGTAGGCCGGCAGGTCGAGGCACTCCAGGCCCTCGACGACGTCGTCGTTGAGGCACACGTGCGAGACCCGCACCCGCCCGTATGCCGTGCCCTCACCGTCCGCGGGCGCGGTCACCTCGCGGTCGAGCGGGGCATCGACCGCGAAGCCGTGGTTGTGGGCGGTCACCTCGACCTTGCCGGTGGCGCGGTCCATCACCGGCTGGTTGATGCCGCGGTGGCCGTACTTGAGCTTGTAGGTGCCGAAACCCAGTGCGCGCCCGAGCAGCTGGTTGCCGAAGCAGATGCCGAAGAACGGGATCCGGGCGTCGAGCACCTGGCGCAGGACGGCCACCTCGGCGTCCGCGGTGGCCGGGTCGCCGGGACCGTTGGAGAAGAAGACGCCGTCGGGGCCGTGGTCGCCGACCGCGCTGATCTGCTCGAACGTCGAGGTGGCCGGCAGCACGTGCACCTCGATGCCGTGCTGGGCCAGCAGCGTCGGGGTCATCGCCTTGATGCCCAGGTCGAGCGCCGCGACGGTGAAGAGCTTCTCCCCCACCGCCGGCACGACGTAGGCCTCCTGGGTGGTCACCTCGGCGGCCAGGGCGGACCCGGCCATCAGCGGGGCGCGCTGCACGGCCGAGGCCAGCTCGCGCACCGGCAGGTCGGCCCGGTCGCCCGAGAAGATCCCGACCCGCATCGCACCGCGTTCGCGCAGGTGGCGGGTCAGGGCGCGGGTGTCGATGCCGCTGATCCCGACGACGCCCTGGTCGCGCAGGTCGTCCTCGAGGGACCGCTGCGAGCGCCAGTTGGAGGGGCGCAGCGCGGGGTCGCGCACGACGTAGCCGGCGACCCAGATCTTGCGGGACTCGTCGTCCTCGTCGTTGACACCGGTGTTGCCGACGTGCGGGGCGGTCATGACCACGACCTGGCGGTGGTAGCTGGGGTCGGTGAGCGTCTCCTGGTAGCCCGTCATGCCGGTGGAGAAGACCGCCTCGCCGACCGTCTGGCCGGTGGCGCCGTACGCGTCCCCGTGGAAGGACCGCCCGTCCTCGAGGACGAGGACGGCAGCACCACGCGGTGCGAGGTGTGCGGGACTGGTCATGACGGTGAGCTTCCTTCTGTCGCAGGGGAATCGGTCACAGGAGTCGTGGGTTCTTCAGTGGCGGCGGCGCCGTCGGCGGCCGCACCGGTGTCGACGGCGGCCGCACTGGTGTCGACGGCGTCGCCGGACTCGCCGGTGTGCCACCACAGGGCGGACTCGACCTTCTCGAGGTCGGCTCGGTAGCGCGGCAGGAACCCGGTCTCGTAGAGGTCGCCGCCGTCGGCCCGCCACTGCAGGACCAGCAGGCGGTTGCCGCCGACGAACTTGCCGACCATGCCGCGGTCCCGGCGCACCGACACCAGGCGGGGGCCGGTGATGAGCACGGTCGACTCGCCCTGGCGCTCGATGCGCACGAGCTGCTCGGGCGCACCCCGGGTGATGAGCAGGGTGGCGCTGGCGCGGTTGCCCAGCCCCTCGACGGTGACCCGCTCGAGCCGGCTGACCGCGGTCGTCGTGCTGACGTAGGTGCCCTCGACCGACAACGCGGCCGGGCTCGCCTTGGCGGGCGGCGGGTCGGAGACCTCGCCGCTGCTGGTGCGCTCGCGCTCGGCGACGATGGCCGCCGAGGCGTGCCGGCGGCGCTTGCGCAGCCACGCGGCATACAGCAGGGCGTAGATGAGGCCGAGCGCGACGAACAGGACGCCGACGGCCTGGAGCCGGGTCACGTGAGGGCTCCCTTCTGGGCGGTGACGCGGCCACCGAAGACGGTGGCGTGCACGGCGCCGCGCAGGGTACGTCCGTGCCACGGGTTGTTGCGTGACAGGGACAGGCTGGCGCTGCGGTCCACGGTGACCTCGGCGGCCGGGTCGACCAGGGTGAGGTGGGCGACGTCGCCGACCGAGAGGGTCGAGCCGTGCGCCGCCAGCCCGGCGATCCGGGCCGGCGTCTGCGACATGACCCGGGCGACCCCGGCCCAGTCGAGCAGCCCTCCCCGGACCATGACGTCGCTGACGACGGACAGGGCGGTCTCGAGCCCGAGCATCCCGAACGCCGCGTCCACGAACGCGTGCTCCTTGTCGTGCCGGGCGTGCGGGGCGTGG
Source organism: uncultured Actinomycetota bacterium (assembly GCA_963731235.1). Classification (GTDB taxonomy): domain Bacteria; phylum Actinomycetota; class Actinomycetes; order Actinomycetales; family Dermatophilaceae; genus Pedococcus. Next base: position 14,540 of record CAVSUT010000022.1, read on the forward strand.
TCGGTGGCCACCGCGTCGATGGTCCCGTCGGCGAGCGCCGCGCGCAGGGCGTCGACGTCCTCCTGGGGCCGCAGCGGCGGGTTGACCTTGAAGGTGGGGTCGTAGCCGGCCACGAGGTCGGTGGTCAGCACGAGGTGGTGCGGCGTGACCTCGGCGGTGACGTCGATGCCCTGGGCCTTGGCCCAGCGGATCACCTCGACGGTGCCGGCGGTGGAGACGTGGGCGATGTGCACGCGTGAGCCGGTGTGCCGGGCGAGCATGACGTCGCGGGCCACGATCGACTCCTCGGCGATGCCGGGCCAGCCGGGCAGGCCGAGCCGGCCGGACAGCTCGCCCTCGTGCGCGCAGGCCTGCGGCCCCGCGAGGTGCGGGTCCTGGGCGTGCTGGGACACGACACCGCCGAACGCGCGGACGTACTCCAGGGCCCGGCGCATGACCCGGGCGTTGTGCACGCAGACGCCGTCGTCGGAGAAGACCGTGGTGCGGGCGCGTGAGCGGTGCATCAGGCCGAGCTCGGCGAGCTCCTCCCCCGCGAGTCCCTTGGTGACGGCGCCCACCGGGACGACGTCGACCAGGCCGGTGGCCCGTCCGAGGTCGAGGATCCGCTCGGCGGCCTCGGCCGTGTCGGTGACCGGGTGCGTGTTGGCCATGGCCAGGACGGCGGTGAACCCCCCGACGGCTGCCGCCGAGGCACCGGAGGCGATGGTCTCCGCGTCCTCGCGGCCGGGCTCGCGCAGGTGGGTGTGCAGGTCGACCAGGCCTGGCAGGGCGACGAGGCCGTCGGCGTCGAGGACGTCGGCGCCCTTGGCCGACCGGATCGAGCCGACCTCGGTGATCACGCCGTCCTCGACGAGCAGGTCGGCGGGTCCTCGGCCGAGCAGGTCGGCCCCGGTGATGAGCAGGTTGGCCATCAGCTGTCCTCTCCCTCGCCGCCGGCGAGGAGGTGGTAGAGCACGCTCATCCGCACGGCGACCCCGGCGCTGACCTGGTCGAGCACCAGCGACGATGCGGCGTCGGCCGCGTCGGGGGAGATCTCCAGGCCACGGTTCATGGGGCCGGGGTGGCAGATGACGGCGTCGGGGTTGGCGGCGGTGAGCACGTCGAGGCGCTGACGGGTCAGGCCGTAGCCGACGGTGTACTCGCGCGGTGTCGGGAAGAACCCGCCACTCATCCGCTCCCGCTGGACGCGCAGCATCATGACCGCGTCCGCCGTCGGCAGCACCGCGTCGAAGTCGTGCGACAGGGCGAAGCCCTCGGCCTGCGCCCAGGCCCCGATGCCGCTGGGCATGAGGGTCGGCGGCGCGACGAGGGTCACGCGGGCCCCGAGGGTACGCAGCGTGATGAGGTTGGAGCGGACCACGCGTGAGTGGGTGAGGTCACCGACGATGGCGACGTGGCGACCCTCGAGGTCCCCGAGGCGGCGTTCCATCGTGTAGGCGTCGAGCAGGGCCTGCGTCGGGTGCTCGTGGGTGCCGTCGCCGGCGTTGACGACGTGCGCGTCGACCCACTGGCTGACCTGCTGGGCCGCCCCGCTCGCGTGGTGCCGGATGACGAGGGCGTCGACCCCCATGGCCGCGACGGTCAGGACGGTGTCGCGCAGGGACTCCCCCTTGGAGGTCGACGACCCCTTGCCGCTGATGTTGATGACGTCGGCCGACAACCACTTCCCGGCGATCTCGAACGAGCTGCGCGTGCGCGTCGAGTCCTCGAAGAAGAGGTTGACCACGGTCCGGCCGCGCAGGGTGGGGAGCTTCTTCACCTCGCGCTGCTGCACCCCGTGCATCTCGGTGGCCGTGTCGAGGATGGCCCGTACCTGCGCGCGGTCCAGGTCCGCCGACGAGAGCAGGTGCCGACGGGTACGGCGCGTGGTCGCCTCCCGGGACAGGGTCGGGCTGGCGCTCATAGGCCGTGTCCTCCGGCGATGGTGACCTGGTCCTCGATGCCGTCGTGCTCGCTCAGCCGCACCGAGACCCGCTCCACGCTGGACGTGGGCAGGTTCTTGCCGACGTGGTCGGCGCGGATCGGCAGCTCGCGGTGGCCGCGGTCCACGAGGACGGCGAGCCGGACGGCGCGCGGCCGGCCGAGGTCGGACAGCGCGTCGAGGGCGGCGCGCACGGTGCGGCCCGAGTACAGGACGTCGTCGACCAGGACGACGACCTTGTCGTCGATGCCACCGCCCGGGATGTCGGTGTGCCGCGGGCTACGGGTGGGCTGGCGGCGCAGGTCGTCACGGTGCATCGTCACGTCGAGGGCACCCACCGGGACCGGTCGGCCCTCGACGCTCTCCATGACGGCGGCCAGCCGCTGGGCCAGGACGACCCCGCGGCTCGGGATGCCGAGGACCACCAGGTCGGACCCACCCTTGTTGTGCTCGAGGATCTCGTGGGCCACCCGCCGCAGCGCGCGCGAGATGTCGCTGGCCGTGAGCACGGTCCGCGACGGCGAAGGGACGGGCGCTCCGGGAGCCTGCGAGGAGGCGTCGACCGGAGGGGGCACAGCTGAGTCAGGACGCACGGGCGTCAGGACCTCCTTCCCTGCCTCACAGGACAGGTCGTTAAAGGATGTCGATCGCTGGCCACTGTAGCGGCCGTCGCCCGGACGTCGCACACCGGCTCGCTCCGCGGACGCGGCCATCGGTGACCATCCGTGACCATCCGTGGCCCAGGAGGCACCGATGGTCGTCAGTCGCGGCGGACCAGCACCATCCGTGGCCTCGGAGCCACCGATGGTCGCGGCCGGGCCAGGGCAGCCGCGGCAGGGCTCAGGTCAGGAGGCGGACCATGGCCACGCGGGTGCCTTGGCGGGTCAGGCCGACGCGCTCCTCGGACTCGCGCAGCGGCGCCATCCACTCCGGCTCGGGCTCGAGGACGACGAACCCGTGCCGGGCGTAGAACGGTGCGTTCCACACGACGTCGGCGAACGTGCGCAAGGTGACCTGCGCGAAGCCCTGCTCCGCGGCATACCGACACACCTGCTCGACCAGTGCGGAGCCGATGCCGCGGCGCGCCCGGTCCGGCAGGACCGCGATCTGCTCGAGGTGGGCCCGGCCGTCGAGGTCGAGGACGTGGGCGAACCCCACCACCTCGTCGGCCTCGGCGGCCACGAACAGGAAGCCCGGCTCGTCCACGCGTTCCTGACCGGTGGGACAGCCGCCCCAGGTCGAGATGTCCATGACGGCGGCGAACACCTGGTCCGCGGCGTCCTCGATCCCCTGCACCGACGGGAGGTCGGCCGGGAGCGCGAGGCGTACGTCGAGCGTCATGGCTCAGGCCAGGGTCGGCTTGACCTCGGCGAGCCGGCCGAGCAGGCCGTTCACGAACTTCGGGGAGTCGTCGGTCGACAGGCTCGTGGCCAGCTCGACGGCCTCGGAGATGGCCACCCCGTCGGGGATGTCGTCGGTGTAGATGACCTCGTAGGCCCCGAGGCGCAGGATCGCCCGGTCGACGCTGGGCATGCGCTCGACCGTCCAGCCCTGGGAGTACGTCGAGAGCAGCTCGTTGATGTCCGTCCAGTGCGCCACGACACCCTCGACGAGGTCGGCGGTGTACTGGTTGAGCGGCGCCTCGGTGACCGGCTTCGCGAGCCGCTCGGCGAGCAGGTCGCGGGCGTTGAGCCCGCGCTGCTCGGCCTCGAAGAGGATGTCGACGGCGCGCTTGCGCGCCTTGGAACGAGCAGCCACTTAGTTCACGCGGCCGAGGTACGAGCCGTCGCGGGTGTCGACCTTGACCTTGGTGCCCTGCTCGAGGAACAGCGGCACGTTGATCTGCGCGCCGGTCTCGAGGGTGGCCGGCTTGGTGCCACCGGTGGAGCGGTCGCCCTGCAGGCCCGGCTCGGTGTAGGTGATCTCGAGGACGACCGAGGTCGGGAGCTCGACGTAGAGGACGGTGCCGTCGTGGGTGGCGACCTGGGCGACCTGGTTCTCCAGGAGGTAGTCCGCGACGGAGCCGACGGTGGTCTCGGGGATGTGGATCTGCTCGTAGGTCGACCCGTCCATGAAGACGAAGTCGGTGCCGTCCTTGTAGAGGTACTGCATGTCCCGACGGTCGACGTTCGCGGTCTCGACCTTGACACCCGCGTTGAAGGTCTTGTCGACGACCTTGCCGGACAGGACGTTCTTCAGCTTGGTGCGCACGAACGCCGGGCCCTTGCCGGGCTTGACGTGCTGGAACTCCACGACGGACCACAGCTGTCCCTCGAGGTTGAGGACCAGGCCGTTCTTGAGCTCGTTGGTCGATGCCACGTGTCAGTCGCTTTCGATGAGCCGGAGCTCAGCGATTGCGTTGGCGCGCGCGAGTGCTCCGGAAGTGTTCGGGGTGGGAATCGCCGCACAGTCTAGCCGTCGGGGTGGAGGTCCCCCGAATCGCTGCAGGGTGGGCGCCCCGGGAGGTATGCGGCGTCGCACCAATTTAGGGTGGGTCCCATGAGCGACATGGAGTACCGGTCCCTGGGCGGCAGCGGCCTGATGGTCAGCGCTTCCGGACTCGGCTGCAACGCCTTCGGCCGCCGGGTCGACCAGGACGGCGTCGTCGAGATCCTGCGCACCGCCCGGGAGGCAGGGGTGACCTTGCTCGACACCGCCGACATCTACGGCGGCCACCCCGGCCAGAGCGAGGAGATCCTCGGCGAGGCGCTGCGTTGGCAGCGCGAGGAGTTCGTCGTCGCCACGAAGTTCGGGATGGACATGCAGGGCGCCAACGGCGAGGACTTCGGGGCCCGCGGCTCCCGGCGCTACATCCGCCGGGCTGTCGAGGCCAGCCTGCGCCGCCTGCAGACCGACTACCTCGACCTCTACCAGCTGCACCGCCCGGACCCCCTGACGCCGATCGGTGAGACGCTCGAGGCGCTGACCGACCTGGTCCGCGAGGGCAAGGTGCTCTACATCGGGTGCTCCAACTTCGACGGCTGGCAGGTCGCCGACGCGTCGTGGACCTCGGCCACCGCAGGCCTCGCCTCCTTCGTGTCGGTGCAGAACGAGTACTCCCTGCTCGACCGGAGCGTCGAGAACGAGGTGACCCCCGCCTGCGAACGGTTCGACCTCGGCCTGCTGCCGTTCTTCCCGCTCGGCCGGGGCCTGCTCACGGGCAAGTACCAGCGCGGCGCCGCGGCCCCCGAGGGCTCGCGTGCTGCGGTGGAGCCGGACCGCGCCGCCTGGCTCGACGACGCGGACTGGGACAGGGTCGAGGCACTGCAGGCGTTCGCCGCCGAGCGGGACATCGAGCTCCTCGACCTCGCCCTCGGTGGCCTCGCCGCGCAACCGCAGGTGGCCTCGGTGATCTCCGGGGTGAGCAGTGCCGCGCAGGTGCAGCGCAACGCGCGGGCCGTGGCCTGGCAACCGACCGCCGCCGACCTCGCCGCGCTCGACGAGATCTAGACCGACGTGCAGTGGCTTCACGAGCTGACCCGGCCACGCACCACCGCCCACCGCGCGGGGCACCACTGCACGTCGCTGCATACCCCTGCCTCGTGGGGCCGGCGTTGCTGACCGTCGGCGTTGCCGATGCCTCCGCCGAGGTGGTGGGGCAGGTCGGCGCGATCTGGGCGCGCGCCCGGAACCGTCGCGACGGCACGGCTCCACCGTCGGCAACGGACAACCCGACCTCGGGCCGGGCCGAGCGCCGCCTCGTCCGCGACCTCGGCTGACGGGCCAACCAGGCGGCAGAGGCGGTCGCGTCAGACGCCAATGGTGAGGTTCGCGACGTACCCGTCGGTGACGTTTCCGGTGACGGTCGCGAGCTGGTAGATCCCGCCGTCGTTCCCGAACACCCATGTCGCTGGTGAGCGACGTGCGGGCCATGTTCTGGACGCTCGCCTCGTACCCCGTCGTGGCATAGACCTGGTTGCACGCGGCCTCGGGCAGCGCGATCTGCGAGGTCTTGACGATCTGCCCGTCCCTGGGCTGGACGCCGCGCAGGTCGTTCTCGTCCTGCACGCCCTGGGAGTACATCGAGTAGTGCCGGTCACGGTTGCAGAGTCACACGTCAACGGCGGCGGCGCTCTCCATGGCTACATCGCCGTTGCCGGCGCTGTCGTGTCCCTGTGCACTCGCGCTGAGGCCCGCCTCCTCCGTTCGGCCACGTTTGCCTGCGATCGGCAACGGGTCGGCGGACCCGCTGCCACCATGACTGGCGTCGACGTGTCCCCCCGCCGTCGACCCCGCCAGTCCTCGGAGCTCCTCGTGCCAGTCCGCATCGTCCCCCGCCTCGCCCTCCCCTCCAGCCCCCGGACCCGACGTCGGGTGCAGCGTCGTCAGGTCCGCCGCCCCCTGGCCGCCCTGGTCGGCCTCGCCTGCGCGACGGGACTGCTGGCGAGCGGATCCGTCGCCTCGGCGGCCTCCACCTCGAAGGTCTGGTCGGCTCCGGTCACGTACGGCACGACCGACCACACCATCGACGGCGACACGGTCGCCGTGCGCGTGGACGGCGACGCGAGCTCGGTGGTTCCCCCGCACATCCGCAACACCGGCATCCAGACCATGGAGATCGGCAGCTGCCACGCGGCGGAGGCGACGGCGGCGATGAACCGCATGGTCGCCGGCCGCCGGGTCCGCATGACGACCAACGTCACCACGACCTCCAGCCTGGGCCGACCGGTGCGCCACCTCGACGTGTCCACGAGCACCGGATGGCTGGATGTCCAGCTCGCGCAGCTGCGTTCGGGCCACGCCCTGCCGATCATCCTCGCGGGAGACGCGACCCGGTGGAAGTCGTACTTCACGGCGGCACAGCAGGCCGCGGCCGCCCGGACCAACCTGTGGGACACCGACTACTGCCGCCCCGGCCCGAGCCAGACCACGCCCCTCAAGGTCTGGGTCCACTGGGACGCCAACGGTGACGACAGCCTCAACGTCAACGGCGAGTGGGTCCGGGTCCTCAACAGCAGCACGACGAACCTGTCCATCGCCGGTTGGCAGATGCGCACCGGGGGCCAGGACTCGTTCACCTTCCCGTCCACCGCGGTCGTGCCCGCCGGTGGCCTGCTGACCCTGCGCGTCGGCAAGGGCACCGCCACCTCGACGACCTTCTACTGGGGTGGTACCGCGGCGAAGTTCCCCAACGCCAGCGTCGCGGCCAACAAGCACGGCAGTGGCGCCTACCTCTTCGACGGTGACGGCGATGTCCGCGCGTGGTCGATCTACCCCTGCCTGTATGCCTGCACCACACCACTGGCGGGCCGCGTGGCCATCAACGTCCAGCCCGACGCTCCGGGTGTGGACGCCGACAACCTCAACGGCGAGTACATCAGCCTCCGCGCCGCCGGGACGTCCCCGGTCGACCTGTCGTACCAGACGCTCTCGAACAACGGCTACACGTGGGAGATCCCCCGCGGCACCGTCGTCAACCCGGGTGAGGTCTACGTGCTGCGCGTCGGCACCGGCACGAACTCGCGCCTGACCAACTACTGGAACAGCACCAAGCCCTTGATCACCAACACCGGTGGCTTCGTCGAGCTGCGCACCGCCGAGGCCGTGCGGATCGCCTGCCGCGCCTGGGGCACCGGGGCCTGCTGACGCGCCACCGGATCCCTCAGAGCGAGATGGCCCCGCCGCGGCTGACCTCGGCGCTCACCTCGGCGTAGGCCGCCTGCAGGAGGGCCGGGTCCGGCCCCTCGAGGCGCACGGGCTTGGCCAGGCCGTTGAGGACGACGAACCGCAACAGCGACCCCCGGGTCTTCTTGTCGCGCTTCATCGCGTCGAGCAGCTGTGGCCAGCGGTCGCCGCGGTAGGTGACCGGCAGACCGAGCGAGGTCAGGACGGTACGGTGCCGCTCGACGAGGGCGTCGTCCATCTTGCCGGCCAGGCGCGCCAGCTCGGCGACGTAGACCATGCCGATGGAGACCGCGGCGCCGTGGCGGAAGGCGTAGCGCTCGACGTGCTCGACGGCGTGGCCGAAGGTGTGGCCGTAGTTGAGGACCTCGCGCAGCGAGGACTCCTTGAGGTCCTTCGCCACGATGTCGGCCTTGACCGCCACCGCCCGCTCGATGAGCTCGCGCACGTGCGTCCCGTCCGGGGACCGGACGCCCACGGGGTCGGCCTCCACGAGGTCGAGGATGACCGGGTCGGCGACGAACCCGCACTTGACCACCTCGGCCAGCCCGGCCGTGAAGTCGTGCTGGGGCAACGTCTCCAGGGTCGCGAGGTCGCACAGCACGCCGGCCGGTTCGTGGAACGCCCCGACGAGGTTCTTGCCCTCGGTGGTGTTGATCCCGGTCTTGCCGCCGACCGCCGCGTCGACCATGGCCAGCAGCGTCGTCGGCACGTGCACGACACGGATGCCGCGCAGCCAGGTCGCCGCCACGAACCCGGCGAGGTCGGTGGTCGCTCCCCCGCCGACGCCGACGATGGCGTCGGAGCGGGTGAAGCCGGCCTGCCCGAGCACGCCCCAGAGGAAGGCGGCGACCTGCGCGGTCTTGGCCTCCTCCGCGTCGGGAACCTCGGCGGCATACGCCTCGAACCCCTTGGCGGCCAGGTCCTCCCGCACGGCCTCGCCGGTGGTGGCCAGGGCCCGGGGGTGGATGACCAGGACGCGCTGCACGCCGTCACCGACCAGACCCGGGAGCTCGTCGAGCAGGCCGGTCCCGATGACGACGTCGTACTGCCCGCCGACACTGATGCGGGTGGCGTCACTCATGCCTGCTCCTCGATGGCGTGGCCGAGCGCGGCGACGACCTCGGCCACGATCTCGGCGGGCTTGCGGCCGGCGGTGTCGACGCGGAGGGTGGCCAGCCGTGCGTAGGTGGCTCGGCGCTCGTTCATCATCTTGGTCCAGGTCGCTCGCGGGTTGACCATGAGCAGCGGACGGTTGCCCTCGAACCCGATGCGGCGCGAGGCGTCGGCGATGCCCACGTCGAGGAACACCACGGTGTGGCCGGCGAGCAGCGCCTGCGTCCGGGGGTCCATCGGCGCACCGCCGCCGAGTGAGACGACGCTGCCGCCCTCGGTGAGGGCGCGCGCCACCTCGGCGCGTTCGAGCTCACGGAAGTGGTCCTCGCCGTGGTCGACGAAAAGGTCCGAGATGGATGCGCCCTGTGCCCGCTCGATGGCGGAATCCGTGTCGTGCCAAGGGACTCCGAGCGCCACCGCGAGCCGGCGGCCGATGGTGCTCTTGCCCGCGCCGGGAGGGCCGATGACGACGGCGAGCGGGCGCGCGGACGCGCCTGCGGCCGGGGACGAGTTCACCACGTGCGCATGGCCTCCGGGATGGCAGCAAGGTATGCCGCGTGGTTGCGCGCCGTCTCGGTCACCGAGTCGCCGCCGAACTTCTCCACACAGGCCTGCGCGAGGACCAGGGCGACCATCGCCTCGGCGACGACTCCCGCTGCTGGGACGGCGCAGACGTCCGAGCGCTGGTGGATCGCCTTGGCCGCCTCGGCGCCGGTGGTGTCGATCGTGTCGAGCGCGCGCGGGACGGTGGAGATCGGCTTCATCGCGGCCCGGACCCGCAGCACCTGGCCGGTGGACATCCCGCCCTCGGTGCCGCCGGCGCGGCCGGTGCGGCGCCGGATCGTGCCGTCACCGTCGCGTTCCATCTCGTCGTGGGCCGCCGAGCCACGACGGGCCGCCGTGCGGAAGCCGTCACCGACCTCGACGCCCTTGATGGCCTGGATCCCCATGAGGGCGCTGGCCAGCTGTGCGTCGAGCCGCCGGTCCCAGTGCACGTGCGATCCGAGGCCGGGAGGAAGCCCGTAGGCCAGCACCTCGACGACGCCACCGAGGGTGTCGCCGTCCTTCTTCGCCGCCTCGACCTCGGCGACCATCGCCGCGGAACCATCGGCGTCGAGGGTCCGTACGGGGTCGGCGTCGACCTGCTCGACCTGGTCGGGGGTGGGCGGCTCGGCGTCGTCGGAGACACCGGCCGCGCCGATCGCGACGGTGTGCGAGACCAGCCGGATGCCGTAGGCCTGCTCCAGGAACCGGGCAGCGACCTCACCGAGGGCCACCCGGGCGGCGGTCTCGCGGGCCGAGGCGCGCTCGAGCACCGGGCGGGCGTCGTCGAAACCGTACTTCTGCATGCCGACGAGGTCCGCGTGGCCCGGGCGCGGCCTGGTCAGGGGCCGGTTGCGGGCGACCTCCTTGTCGGCGTTGACGTCGTCGGACGCGGCATACGCCTCCTCGGACACGGGGTCCGGGGACATCACGGTCGCCCACTTGGGCCACTCGGTGTTGCCGATCCGGATGGCCAGCGGCGAACCCATCGTCACCCCGTGGCGCAGCCCGCCCAGGAACTCGACCTCGTCCTGCTCGAACTTCATCCGCGCGCCACGACCGAAACCGAGGCGTCGTCGGGCCAGGGCTGCGGCGACGTCCTTGGAGGTCACCTCCACCCCCGCGGGCAGGCCCTCGATCGTCGCGAGGAGGGCCGGGCCGTGGGACTCACCTGCGGTCAACCAGCGAAGCATGCCCCGATCCTCCCACGCACCCTGCGGGCCCTTGCCCCTAGGCCACCAGCTGGTACTCGAACGCCAGGGCCAGGAAGGTGCCGAGCAGCAGGGAGGGACCGTACGCGATGTGCGAGCGCAGGCCGACGCGTTGCCCGACGAGCATGAGCAGGGCCACGACCCCGCCGACGACGAACCCGGCGACCACACCGGTCAGGGCCTGCTGGACGCCGAGCCAGCCGAGCAGCAGCCCGATCAGCCCGGACAGCTTCACGTCCCCGAACCCCAGGGACGCGGGCGAGACCAGGTTCATCAGGAAGAACAGCGTGAACACCACGGCCAGGCAGATCAGGGCCCGCCACAGCGCCCGCCACTCCCCCAGGCCCAGCGTGGCCACGAGCAGCAGGACCAGCAGCGCGGGGTAGGCGGGGAGCACGAGCCCGTCGGGCAGGCGGTGCACGTCCGCGTCGATCCAGACCAGCCCCACGGTCAGCCAGGCGAACAGCAGGAACGCCGGCAGCGCCGCCCACCCCGCCAGGTCGCCGATGCGCCAGGCCAGGAAGGCCCAGAGCAGCGCCAGCACCGGCGCGGGCCACCACCAGACCCTCGGCAGGGCCCCGGCCTCGTCGTACTCGGTGCGGTAGCCACCGTCGGCCAGCCGCCGCCCCGTGAGCCCACCCAGGAGCAGCCCGAGGAGCCCCAGGACGGCCACCACCCAGACGGAGGTGCCGGCGCCGGCAGCGCGTTCGATCATCGACCCAGCGCCCCACGGCCGGCGGCGAGCATGACCTCCACCGGGGCCGGGTGTCCGGTGAACAGCTCGAACTGGCGAGCCGCCTGGTGCACGAGCATCTCCAGACCGCTGACGACGCGAGCGCCAGAGCGCTCGGCGGCCCGGGCCAGCGGCGTGGGCCAGTCGGCGTACACGACGTCGAGCAGGGTCACGCCGGTCAGGTCGGCCGCGGTGCCGAGCTGGGCAGCTGCCGCGCCGCCGGCAGCCGGCGGCAGGGTCGACAGCACCAACCCTCCGGTCCCGACGGACCACTGCGCGAGGGGGACGGCCTCGGCGCGGACCCCGAGGGTCGCGAGCAGCGCCACGAGCTCGGAGGTCGTGGCGGGGTTGCGGGCGGCGACCCGCACGTCGGTGACACCGAGCCGGGCCAGGGCGACCGCCGCGGACCGGGCGGTGGCCCCGGAGCCCAGGAGGGTGGCCGACCCAGCGTGGTCGACGTGACCGAGGGCGCCCACCAGACCGTGGACGTCGGTGTTGTGCGCGTCCCACCCGAGGTCGTCGCGACGCACGAGGGTGTTGACGGCACCGGTGGTCCGGGCCGTCTGCGAGACCGTGGCGGCCACCGCGAAGGCAGCCTCCTTCAACGGCCTGGTCAGGCTCAGTCCACGCCAGCTGTCGTCACGCTGCGCCACCCACGCAGCCAGGTCGTCGGCGCCGAGGTCGTGCGCGCCATACGCCCAGCCGTCCAGGCCGAGCGCGCGGTAGCCGGCGGTGTGCAGCAGGGGCGACAGCGAGTGGGCGACCGGCCGCCCGAGGACGGCGGCGTTCAGCACCGGTCCGGGTGGGCCCGGCACCACGACTGGAACTCCTGCACGTTGCGGTCGTGCTCGGCCTGGGTCGTCGCGAACTTCGTCCGGCCGGTGTCGGGGTCGACGGTGACGAAGTAGAGCCAGGTGCCCGCCGCCGGTGCGGCAGCAGCGTCGATCGAGGCGGCGCCGGGGCTGTTGATCGGCGCGGGCGGCAGGCCCTGCTTCTTGTAGGTGTTGTAGGGGCTGGCGCTCTGCCGGTCGGCGTTGCTGGTGCCCGCCCGACCGCGCTTCTGCACCGCGTAGTGGACCGTCGAGTCCATCTGCAGCAGGCCGTAGTTCGGGGCGCCACGGGTCCGCAGGCGGTTCTCGATGACGCGGGCCACCTTGCCCCGGTCGGCGTCGCCGCTGACCTCGCCCTCGACGATGGAGGCCACGATGAGCGTCCGCTCGCGGTCGGCCTCGGCCACCCCGGCCTTGTCGAGCTCGCTGATCGTCTTGGCGACCATCGTCTTCAGCTGCTGGGCGGCGGTGGCCTTGGCCGGGAACTCGTACGTCGACGGGAACAGGTAGCCCTCGACGTTGCCCTTGGCCGCGGCCGGGAGGCCGAGCGCCTTCGCGTCCTTGGCCGCCGCGGCGTAGTCCGCCACCGGCACCCCGGTGCCCTTGGACAGCGCGGCGAAGATCTCGTTCTTCCACAGCCCCTCGCGGATGGTCACGCGGGGCACGGTGCGGTTGGCCGGGTCGACCAGCACCGCGAGAGCGCCCTGGGCCGACATCTGCTTCTTCAACGTGTAGGTCCCGGGCTGGATCGAGGCCGAGCGCTCATCGGCCGAGGCCGCGTCGAGGAACGCCTTGGCCGTCTTCACGACGTCGGCCTTCTCGAGCGTGGTGCCGATGGCGCGACCCGTGTCGCCGTCGTTGACGACGACCTCCACCTGCCCGGTGCCGGGCCCGGCGTAGTCGTTGCTCTCCAGGAAACCGTCGACCACCGGGCGCAGCACGGTGTATGCCGCGAAGCCCGCCAGCGCCACGATCACCAGGGCGACGACGAGGATGCCGCGGCGGCGACGGTGCTTGCGCGGAGGGCGGGGCTGCCGGTTCTGGGCGCGGGTCCGCGAACCGTCCGTCGCCGCGTCGGGCGCCTCGTGCGCGTCGTCGTGCTGCCCCCCGAAGATCGACTGCTCCAGGTGGGGCTCGGTCATCGGTGCCTGTCCTTCGTCCGGGGCTTGCGCCCGTCAGTCCTGACCAGCTCACCGGGCGGTCGCCCGGAGGCTCGCTCCGCGTCGAGGGCGGCCTGGAGGATCAGGACCGCCGCCGCCTGGTCGATGACCGCGCGCTGCCGCCGGCCGTCGACGCCACTGTCACGCAGCGTACGGTGCGCATCGACCGTGGTCAGCCGCTCGTCGATCAGGCGTACCGGCACGGGGGCGATACGAACCGCCAGCCGCCCAGCATACGTGCGAGCGCCCTGTGCGGCAGCACCCTCGCCGCCCGCGAGTGTCCGAGGCAGGCCGACGGCGACCTCGATCGCCGCGGTGTCGGCGACGATGGTCGCGATCTCCTCGAGGTCGGTCGGCGCCGTCGACGGTGGGTCCTGCCGGTCCCGGGCCACGGTGCGCACCGGGGTCGCCAGCAGCCCGGAGGGGTCGCTGGCGGCCACCCCGACCCGGACGCTGCCGACGTCGACGCCGACCCGCACCCCGGTCCTGGTGGCCGCTCGGGTCACGATCGCGTCAGCCGCCGACACCGGCGGCGTCGCGCACCGCGGCATCGATCCGTCCGAGTGCGTCACCGGTGCGCGCGGGGTCGGTGCCGCCACCCTGGGCGAGGTCGTCCTTGCCGCCGCCGCCGCCGCCGAGCGCCTGGGCCGCGACACGCACGAGCGCACCGGCCTTGACCCCCCGCTCACGCGCGCCGGCGTTGGTCGCCACGACCACACCGGGACGGCCCTTGGCCACCCCGGTCAGCGCGACGACCACCGGGGTCGCGTCGCCGAGGCGGTTGCGCAGGTCGAGCGCCATGGTGCGCAGGTCGTCGGCGCTGGCGCCGTCCCCTGCGTCGTGGGTGAGGACGCGGATGCCGCCGAGGTCGCGGGCGTAGTCGACGAGCTTGCCGGTCTGCGCCTGCACCTGCTCCCGGCGCAGCTTCTCCAGCTCTCGCTCCGCGTCACGCACGCGCGCCACGAGGGCGGCGACCCGCTCCTTGAGCTCACCGGGCTGCACCTTGACGATGTCGGTGAGCTCCGCGACGAGGGCGCGCTCCTTGGCGAGGTGGCGCAGGGCGTCCATGCCGACGAACGCCTCGAGGCGGCGCACGCCGGAGCCGACCGAGGACTCGCCGGTGACCGACAGGGCACCGATCTGCGAGGAGTGACCGACGTGCGTGCCACCGCAGAGCTCACGCGACCAGGGGCCGCCGATCTCGATGACGCGGACCTGCTCGTCGTAGTTCTCGCCGAACAGCGCCAGCGCGCCGAGCTCGCGTGCCTGCGGCAGGGTCATCAGCTGGGCCGACACCGGGAGGTCCTGGCGGACCGCGAGGTTGGCGACCTCCTCGATCTCGCTACGGGTCTCGCTCGACAGGGACTGGCCCCAGGCGAAGTCGAGGCGCAGGTAGCCGGGCTTGTTGTAGGAGCCGGACTGCAGCGCCGTCGGGCCGAGCACCTGGCGCAGCGCCGCGTGGACGACGTGGGTGCCGGAGTGCGCCTGGCACGCCGAGACCCGCCACTCGTGGTCGACCTCGGCCGACACGTCCTGACCGGCGCGGACGGGTCCGGTGATCACCTCGACGGTGTGCGCCACCAGGCCCTTGACGGGGCGCTGGACGTCGACGACGCGCAGGTGCGCGCCATCGGCGGTGATGACCCCTTCGTCGCCGACCTGGCCACCGGACTCGGCGTAGAACGGCGTGCGGTCGAGCACCACCTGGCCGCGCTGGCCGGGCTCGAGCTCCTCGACGCGCTCCCCGTCGACCACGAGGCCGAGGATCTTCGCCTCGCTGGTCAGCTCGGAGTAGGCACGCCAGTCGGTCGCGCCGAGCGAGCGCAGGTCGCGCCAGACCTCGGTGTTGGCGTGGCCGCCCTTCTTGGACCGGGCGTCGGCCTTGGCGCGCTCGCGCTGCTCCTGCATGAGGCGGGTGAAGCCGGCGCGGTCGACCTCGAGGCCCTGCTCCTGCGCCATCTCCAGGGTCAGGTCGATCGGGAACCCGTAGGTGTCGTGCAGGGCGAACGCCTGGTCGCCGGCCAGCGTGGAGCCACCCGCGGACTTGGTGCGGGACACCGCGGTGTCCAGGATCGTCGTGCCCGAGGCGAGGGTGCGACGGAACGCCTCCTCCTCGGCATACGCGATCTGCGAGATCCGGTCGAAACCGGCCTCGAGCTCGGGGTAGGAGTTCTTCATCCGCTCGACCGACACCGGCAGCAGCAGCGGCAGGCTGGGCTCGTCGTAGCCGAGCAGGCGCATCGAGCGCACCGCGCGGCGCAGCATACGGCGCAGCACGTAGCCGCGGCCCTCGTTGCCGGGGGTGACGCCGTCGCCGATGAGCATCAGGCTCGAGCGGACGTGGTCGGCGACCACACGCAGCCGCACGTCGTCCGGGTGCGACTCGCTGGCCGCGTGACCGGAGTGCACGCCGTACTTCTTGCCGGTCAGCTCGGCCGCCCGCTCGAGGACGGGGTAGACCTCGTCGATCTCGTAGAGGTTGTCGACACCCTGCAGCAGGGTCGCCATCCGCTCGAGGCCCATGCCGGTGTCGATGTTCTTCTTCGGCAGCTCCGAGGCGATGTCGAAGTCGTCCTTGGCGCGCACGGCCGACAGCTCGTACTGCATGAACACGAGGTTCCAGAACTCGAGGTAGCGGTCCTCGTCGACGGCCGGACCGCCCTCACGCCCGTACTCGGGGCCGCGGTCGAGGTAGAGCTCGCTGCACGGACCGCCCGGGACCGGGGACGCCCATGTGCCAGTAGTTGTCGAGCTTGCCGCGGCGGGTGAT
This sequence comes from uncultured Actinomycetota bacterium, assembly GCA_963731235.1. Taxonomy (GTDB): domain Bacteria; phylum Actinomycetota; class Actinomycetes; order Actinomycetales; family Dermatophilaceae; genus Pedococcus. The sequence continues at coordinate 30,446 of CAVSUT010000022.1, forward strand.
CCGCTCCTTGGGCACGCCGATGGTCTTGTGCCACAGGTCGTAGGCCTCCTCGTCGTCCTCGTAGACGGTGGGCCAGATCTTGTCGGCGTCCAGGCCGTAGCCACCCTCGCCCTGGGGCGTGGTGATGAGCTCCCAGGCGAACCGGATGGCGCCTTCCTTGAAGTAGTCCCCGAAGGAGAAGTTCCCGTTCATCTGGAAGAACGTGCCGTGCCGGGAGGTCTTGCCGACCTCTTCGATGTCACCGGTGCGGACGCACTTCTGCACCGACGCGGCGCGATCCCACAGCGGGGTCTCCTGGCCCAGGAAGTAGGGCTTGAACGGCACCATGCCTGCGTTGACGAACAGCAGGTTGGGGTCGTCGTAGACCAGCGGGGAGGAGGGGACGACCGTGTGGCCCTTGCTCTCGTAGAACGAGAGGAAGCGGCGCCTGATCTCGGCGGTTTCCATGGATGTACTCAGTCCTTTGCGCATGCCCTCGAGGGGTGGGCGGGCATGACGAATCGTACGGGTAGGGGCCAGCGGTGTGCCGGGGCGCGGCGCGCGGGTGCGCGCACGCCCCTACCGGGCTCGGAAGTCCCGGTCCGCGCCGGGGCCGGTGGGGTCGTCGAGCAGGGCCCGCGCCGACTCCGCGTCGAGTCGTGCCGCGCTGGCCTCGGGGTCGTCGGCGGTGCCGGCGTCGATGCCGAGGGCCAGCCGCAGCTCACCCTCGCGCTCGGCCATGCCCTCGCGAACGGCAGCAGCGAGCTCGCGCAGCCCGTCACCGAAGTCGGACAGCCCGTCGGCGACACCCGCGGGGGTGTACGCCTGTGCGGCCTTGCCGACCCGACGGACCGCGTAGACGCCCGCGGCCGCGCCCAGACCCATCCAGAAGAGCCGTGCCACGGCGATCAGCCCCGGCGGCGGCGACGGCCGCCGGTCGACTTGGTGCCGGCGCCGCTCAGGGCCGACCGGACGCCGTACGTGAAGGCCGCGACCTTGACCACCGGGCTGCCCAGGGTCGCCGCGAAGAGGGCGGTGAGCGCGCTGGCGTTCGTGGTGATCGCCGAGACGTTGGTCGTGATGCCGTCGACCCGGGCGAGCTGCTCGTTGGTGAGGCTGACCGTGTCGGTGAGCTTGACCAGCGTCGGCTGGACGTTCTCGGTGGTGGTCCGCAGCCCCACTCGCGTCTCGTCGAGGATCTTGCCGGCCTTGCCGATCACGCTGCCCAGTCGGAAGACCAGGAACGCGAACGCCAGGGCCGCGATCATGCCGGCGACATCGCCCAGACTCACATCCATGTCGGCAACCCTACCCCGACGAGACACCCCTCATCTGCGCTGCGCAACGCCCCGCGCGGCGGGTCACTTCGCGCCCCTGGGTCGGCCCCTGAGTCGGCACTTGGGCGGGCACTTGGGTCGGCAGCAGGCGCGTCGCCCGGGACAGCGACGTGCAGTGGGTGGGTGGCCGGTGTGCGCTCGTGCTGCCACCCGCGGCTGGGGCGGCTCACTGCACGTCGCTCCCGTCCGAAGAACCTGTGGACAACCGCGAGCTGGCGGTGTCACGGCGGCAGGCTGGCGCGATGGACTCGACCAGGTCGGCGCCGGAGCGGGACGTCGCCAGCGTGCTGGCCCGCCTGGGCGGGTGCGCCACGTGGGCCACCCTGCGCACCGTCGTCCCGCAGTCCGCGCTCCGGCAGGCAGTGGCGGATGGGTCGGTGGTGCGGCTGCGTCGTGGTCGCTACGTCCTGCCCTCGGTCTCCGAGCACCGTCGTGCCGCCCACGCGCGCAGTGCCGTCGTGTCGCACCTGTCGGCGGCGCTGGCGCACGGCTGGCCGGTCCTGCGCCGACCCTCCCGACCGGCGATGACCGTCCCGCGCAACCGCAAGGTCGGTCGGGAGCAGCGCCGCGGGGTGTCCATCACCTACCGGGACCTCACGGCCCAGGAGCGCGCTGACGGCATCACGAGCCCGCTGCGCACGGTCCTGGACTGCGCCCTGAAGCTGCCGTTCGACCAGGCCCTGGCCGTGGCCGACTCGGCCCTGCGGTCGGGCGACGTCGACCGCCGGGAGCTGGCGCAGGCAGCGCGAGGCCTGCGGGGCACGGGGTCCTCCCGCGCCCGCCACGTCGCCGCGATGGCCGACGGCCGGGCGGCCAACCCCTTCGAGTCCGCCCTGCGAGCCATCGCGCTCGGGGTGACCGGGCTCCGGCTGACCCCGCAGCTCGTGATCGCCGACGCGGGGCTGTTCGCGACGGTCGACCTCGGCGACCCCGGCGCGCGGGTCGTGCTGGAGGCGGAGGGGTTCGAGTTCCACGGGACCCGGGACGGCCTCGAACGGGACTGCCGCCGCTACACCGAGCTCGTGATGCACGGCTGGCGGGTGCTGCGCTACACGTGGGACGACGTGATGCACCGGCCCGAATGGGTGCGGTGGACCCTCGAGGTGCTCGTCGCCGTGCTCAGCGGGACGACCGTTCCCCCGCAGCCTCAGGAGGAACGACGTGCAGTGCCCGCGTGAGCTGCCGATGCTCGTGCTGACGTCGTGGTGCCGCGCCGGCTACTGCACGTCGCAGCCGACGTCGCGGGGCCATTGCCGGCGCGGAGTGCAGACCCGGGCCGTGCCACGGTGCGCGCAGTCGACCTCGCGCACCTGGTGACGCTCAGGTGCCGCGGATCCGGGACCTCAGCCAGGCCCAGCGCGGGCCGAGCCGCTCCTCGAAACCGCGGTCGGTCGGCCGGTAGTAGTCGGTGGCGCCCTGCAGGTCGTCGGGCAGGTAGGCCTGCTTCGCCACGCCGTCGGGCTCGGAGTGGGCGTAGACGTACCCGTCGCCGTGACCGAGCCGCGTCGCGCCGGCATACCCGCTGCCCCGCAGGTGCGGGGGGACCGCCCCGCCCCGGCCGGCGCGGACGTCCGCGATGGCTTCGTTGATGCCGGTGTATGCCGCGTTGCTCTTGGGGGCGAGCGCGTTGTGGACCACCGCCTGGGCCAGGATGATCCGCGCTTCCGGCATGCCGATCTGCGCGACGGCGTGCATGGCGGCGACCGCGGTCTGCAGCGCGGTGGGGTCACCCAGGCCGACGTCCTCGCTCGCCGAGATGACGATCCGTCGGGCGATGAAGCGCGGGTCCTCCCCCGCCTCGAGCATCCGGGCGAGGTAGTGCAACGCGGCATCGACGTCGGAACCGCGCATCGACTTGATCAGCGCGGAGGCGACGTCGTAGTGCTGGTCGCCGGTCTTGTCGTAGCGCACGCTCGCGAACGCGACGGCCTGCTCGGTGTGGGCCAGCGTGATCGACACGGGCCCGTCGAGGTCGGCACCGGGGGCGACCTCGTCGAGGGCGACCCCCGCAGCGGCCTCCAGCGAGGTGAGCGCACGTCGCGCGTCTCCCCCGGCGATGCGCACCAGGTGCTCGCTGGCGTCGTCGGCCAGGACGAACTCACCATTCAGGCCGCGTTCGTCGGTGACGGCCGAGACGAGCACCTCGGCGACCTCCTCGTCGGTCAGCGACTCGAGGGTGATGAGCATCGAGCGGGACAGCAGCGGCGCGATGATCGAGAACGACGGGTTCTCCGTGGTGGCCGCCACGAGGATCACCTGGCGGGTCTCGACCCCGGGCAGCAGGGCGTCCTGCTGGGCCTTGGTGAAGCGGTGGATCTCGTCGAGGAAGAGCACGGTCTGCCGGTCGTACATGTCGCGGTCGCGCGCGGCCTGCTCCATGACCGCCCGGACGTCCTTGACGCCGGCGGTCACCGCCGACAGCTCGACGAACCGCCGCTCGGCCGCGGTCGCCACCAGGTGCGCCAGGGTGGTCTTGCCCGTGCCGGGCGGTCCCCAGATGATGGCCGAGAGCGCCCCGGCAGCACCACCCGAACCCTCGATCAGCCGTCGCAGCGGGCTGCCCGGACGCAGCACCGCGGACTGTCCACGCACCTCGTCCAGGGATCGCGGTCGCATGCGGACCGCGAGGGGCGGCAGGGCCGCACCCGACGGCATCCGGTCGCCGGACCCGGCTGCCCCGGGACGGTGCGCCGTCCCGCTGGCCGCCGCGAAGAGGTCGTCGCCGTCGCCTGTCACCACGGATGGCAGGCTATCCCCCGTGACCGACGCGCCCGACCACCCGGACCGGTCGACGTCGGTCCTGTCCCGGCTCGGCGGCCTCGTCGGGCGCCACCCCCGGACCGTCATCCTGGTCTGGCTCGTGGCCGTCATCGCCTCGTTCGCCGGGGCGACCGGCGCGTTCGGCAACCAGTCGTTGTTCGACCGCCTCCAGTCCGGGGACCCCTCCGTCGCGGGCGAGAACCTCCAGGGTCGCGAGCAGCTCGTCGCCGCGGGCCGGTCGGCCATCTCGACCCACCTGCTGCAGGTGACCGACGCGGACGCCGGCGCCCCGGGCACGCTCGCGGCGGTGCGGTCGGCGGCCACCGCGATCTCCGCCATCGACGGCGTCGCGTCGGTGGCGGCCCCGCAGCTGGTGCCCGCGGGCATGGACAGCCCTGCGGCCCAGGCACTGCTGCCGACGACCGGTGACGGGTTCGCCGCCGTGGTGACCTTCGACGCCGACCTCGAGGGTGACGCCCGGGACCGCGCCCAGGCGCAGGTCGACCAGCAGTTCGACGACCTCGTGGCCGCGATCCCCGGCGCCCGCGGCACGACCGGTGGGCTCGCCGACCTCATCGAGGCGATCACCTCCCAGGTCGAGAAGGACCTGCGCGCCGGCGAGGGCATCGCCCTGCCGGTGAGCTTCCTGGTCATGGTGCTCGTGTTCGGAGGGTTCGTGGCCGCGGGTATGCCGATCATCGGCGCCATCGCCTCCATCGCCGGCGCGCTCGCCTCCCTCCTCGCCTTCTCCCACGTCATCGACCTCGACGCGACGGTCGTCAACGTCGTCACCGTCCTCGGGCTCGGCCTGTGCATCGACTACGGCCTGCTCACCGTCAGCCGGTTCCGGGAGGAGCTGCGCAACCGGGTGCAGGGGCGACCTGCCTCCGAGATCACCCACGAGGAGGTGCTGGCCTCGATCGCCCGCACCGTCGACTCGGCCGGCCGCACCGTGGTCTTCTCCGGGCTCACCGTGGCGATCTCGCTCGGCGGCCTGCTGGTGTTCGAGGCCGCCATCCTCAAGGCCATCGGCTCGGCCGGCCTGTCGGTGGTGGTCGTCGCCATGCTCGTGGCCCTGACCCTCGTGCCGGCGCTGTGCGTGGTCGGCGCGAAGCGGCTGCTCAAGCGGGGCACGGAGCAGGCCCCCGAGCACGGAGTGTTCTCCCGGCTCGCGCAGCGGGTGTTCCGGCGGCCGCTGCTGGTCATCGTCGCCGTGCTCGCCGTCCTCGGCACCCTGGCGGCGCCGGCGTTCGACCTGCGCCTCACCTCCTCGGGCAAGGAGCTGCTGCCGGTGAGCGCGCCCCAGCGCGAGTTCTTCACCACCCTCGAACGCAGCTACCCCCAGCTCGCCGGCCCCGATGTCCAGGTGGTCGCCACCGCGAGCCTCGAGCAGGCCAAGGCGTATGCCGCCGCGCTGCCCGTCGTCGACGGACGCCGCCTCTCCGCGCGGGTCGAGAAGGTGAACGACACCCTCAGCCTGGTCGAGATCGACACGCCGGGCGGCCCGCTCGACGACGGCGCCCGCGACGCCGTCACCGCCCTGCGCGCCGACCGACCCGACTTCCCGACCCGGGTGATCGGGCAGGCCTCCGGCCTGCGCGACTTCACCGACTCGCTGCGCGAGCGCGCGCCGTACGCCCTTGCCCTGGTGGCGTTGGCCACCCTGGTCCTGCTGTTCCTCATGACCGGCTCGGTGGTCATCCCCGTCAAGGCGCTGCTGATGAACGTCGTCTCGCTCGGCGCCAGCCTCGGCGTGGTCGTCTGGGTGTTCCAACAAGGGCACCTGGAGTCGCTGCTGGGGTTCGACTCGGTGGGGGCGATCGAGTCGACGATCCCGATGCTGGTGCTGGCGTTCGGGTTCGGGCTGTCGATGGACTACGAGGTGTTCCTGCTGTCGCGCATCGTCGAGCTGCACGAACGCGGGGTCGGCAACGACGAGGCGGTCATCGCGGGGCTGCAGCGGTCCGGGCGCATCATCACCTCGGCCGCGATCCTGGTCGTCATCGTGTTCTCCGGGTTCGTGGCGGGGCAGCTGCTCGTCATCAAGGAGACGGGGGTCGGGCTCGCGGTGGCCGTCCTGCTCGACGCGACCCTGGTCCGCATGCTGCTCGTCCCTGCGGCGATGGCCCTGCTCGGCGACTGGAACTGGTGGGCGCCGGCTCGGCTCAAGCGGTGGCACTCGCGGTTCGGCATCACCGAGTGACCTCGGCCTCGCCCCTCTGCACGAGGGCCCCGAAGGCCGCCCGAGGCCGCGGAACTGCAGAGTCCGCAGGATGTGCCTAAGGTCGAGAGGTCGCACATTCGATTGAAAGGTGAACCAATGCCCACCCTCAAGGGATCCTCCGGCCTGCTCTCCAGCACCGTCGAGCTGCACTACGAGGACACCGGTGGCACCGGCCGTCCCGTCGTGCTGATCCACGGCTGGCCGCTGAGCGGGAAGTCCTGGGCCGACCAGGTGCCTGCACTGACCGACGCCGGCTACCGCGTCGTCACCTACGACCGTCGCGGCTTCGGTGAGTCCGACAAGCCCTCCAAGGGCTACGACTACGACACCTTCGCCGACGACCTGGCCTCGTTGCTCGACGAGCTCGACCTGCGCGACGTCTCCCTCGTGGGGTTCTCCATGGGTGGCGGTGAGGTCGCGCGCTACGTCGGCAAGCACGGCGTCGACCGCGTGCACAGCGTCGTCTTCGCCTCGGCCGTCCCGCCGTTCCTGCTCAAGAGCGACGACCACCCCGAGGGCGCCCTCGACCGCGACACCATCGCGAGCATGCAGGCCGGTCTGCGCCAGGACCCGCCCGGCTTCTTCGACGAGTTCACCACCGGCTTCTTCAGCGCCGGGGGCGAGCTCAAGGTCACCGAGGCCCAGCGCCAGGAGGCGCTCGGGCTCGCGGCCCAGGCCGACCCCGAGGCTGCCGCCGAGTGCATCGCCGCCTGGGTCGAGGACTTCCGCGACGACCTGGCCAAGGTGAGCGTGCCGGCGCTGGTCATCCACGGCGACAGCGACGGCACCGTGCCGTTCGAGGTGTCCGGCCAGCGGACCCACGAGCTCGTGGCCGGCAGCGAGGTGCACGTCGTCAAGGACGGCCCGCACGGCATCAACGTCTCCCACAAGGACGAGTTCAACCGCGCCCTGCTGACCTTCCTGGCGAAGTAGGCCACCCAGCAGTTCCCCCAACGCACGGTATGGCGCCCGCTCCGGTGAGCGGGCGCCATACCTGTGCGCGGGGTGCCCCCGTGGGGGCGTGCCTCAGCTGGTGACGGGGTTGACCTCGTCGGCGCCCAGCGCGGCAGGAGCGCCCGCGTCGGGCTTGGCGTCGACCCCGGCCTCCTTGCGCTGCTCCGGCGTGATCGGGGCCGGCGCCGCGGTCAGCGGGTCGTAGCCGCCGCCGGACTTGGGGAACGCGATGACGTCGCGGATGGAGTCGGTGCCCACCAGGAGCGACACGATGCGGTCCCAGCCGAAGGCGATGCCACCGTGCGGCGGGGCGCCGAAGGCGAACGCGTCGAGCAGGAAGCCGAACTTCTCCTGCGCCTCCTCCTCGGACAGACCCATCACCGCGAAGACGCGCTCCTGGACGTCGCGACGGTGGATACGGATCGACCCGCCACCGATCTCGTTGCCGTTGCAGACCATGTCGTAGGCGTAGGCGAGCGCCGGGCCGGGGTCGGTGTCGAAGGTGTCGAGGAACTCGGCCTTGGGCGAGGTGAACGCGTGGTGCACCGCGGTCCAGGCGCCGGCCCCGACGGCGACGTCGCCGGCAGCGACGGCCTCGGACGTCGGCTCGAACAGCGGGGCGTCGAGCACCCACAGGAAGGCCCAGGCGTCCTGGTCGATGAGGTCGCAGCGTCGGCCGATCTCGAGCCGGGCCGCGCCGAGCAGGGCGCGGGACGACTTGGTGGTCCCGGCACCGAAGAACACGCAGTCGCCGGGCTGGGCGCCGACGTGCGCAGCGAGGCCGTCCCGCTCGGCCTCGGACAGGTTCTTGGCGACCGGGCCGCCGAGCGTGCCGTCCTCCTGCACGAGCACGTAGGCCAGTCCCTTGGCGCCGCGGCTCTTGGCCCAGTCCTGCCAGGCGTCGAGCTGCTTGCGCGGCTGGGAGGCGCCGCCGGGCATGACGACGGCGCCGACGTACTCGGCCTGGAACACCCGGAACGGGGTGTCCTTGAAGTACTCGGTGCACTCGACGAGCTCGTTGCCGAACCGCAGGTCGGGCTTGTCGGAGCCGAACCGGCGCATCGCGTCGGCGTAGGTCATCTGCAGGAACGGCGTCGGCAGCTCCACCCCGATGAGCTTCCACACCTCCTTGACGACCTCCTCGCCGAGCTCGAGCACGTCGGCCTGCTCGACGAAGGACATCTCGATGTCGAGCTGGGTGAACTCCGGCTGCCGGTCGGCGCGGAAGTCCTCGTCGCGGTAGCAGCGCGCGACACTGGACGGCGCCCGCTCCGGTGAGCGGGCGCCATACCTGTGCGCGGGGCGCCCCCTTGGGGGGGAGCCTCAGCTGGTGACGGGGTTGACCGCGTCGGCGCCGAGCGCGGCAGGGGCGTCGACGTCGGGCTTGGCGTCGACCCCGGCCTCCTTGCGCTGCTCCCGCGTGATCGGGGCCGGCGCGGCGGTCAGCGGGTCGTAGCCGCCGCCGGACTTGGGGAAGGCGATGACGTCGCGGATGGAGTCGGTGCCCACCAGGAGCGACACGATGCGGTCCCAGCCGAAGGCGATGCCACCGTGCGGCGGGGCGCCGAAGGCGAACGCGTCGAGCAGGAAGCCGAACTTCTCCTGCGCCTCCTCCTCGGACAGACCCATCACCTTGAAGACCCGCTCCTGGACGTCGCGGCGGTGGATACGGATCGACCCGCCGCCGATCTCGTTGCCGTTGCAGACCATGTCGTAGGCATAGGCGAGCGCCTGGCCGGGGTCGGTGTCGAAGGTGTCGAGGAACTCGGCCTTGGGCGAGGTGAACGCGTGGTGCACCGCGGTCCAGGCGCCGCCACCGACAGCCACGTCACCCGCGGCGACGGCCTCGGAGGTGGGTTCGAAC
>CAVSUT010000023.1:0-76830 GCA_963731235.1 uncultured Actinomycetota bacterium
ATCTCGTGGGGTGGGAGGGTGAGCATCACTGCGACCTCTGGCAGCTCGGTCGTGTCATCGACCCCCTCGGTGCCCAGCCCGAGCAGTTCTGTTGCGGCCCGCATCAACGCCGCCTTGGGGCCGTGTGCCGTGACGGTCTCAGGGGACACCTGGGCGCGTTCGGCGATCGCCTTGAGCGTGGTGCGGGCGTAGGCGAGCTCGGCGAAGACCTGGGCAGCGGCCCGGACGATGCGCTGCCTGGTCTCGCCAGCCTGGCGAGCGCGGAGCTCGGACCGGTATGCACGGGTGGCCTGGACGGGCGCCGGCATCCGCTTCAAGGAGGAGCGCCCGTCACCGCAAGCGCTTCGCAAGGCAGTCCACCAGGTGCTCGCCGACGACCGATACCGGCTCGCCGCCGCAAACCTGTCCGAGCGCATGGCGCAGGCACCCGGCCTGCGATGGACTCGCCCAGATCATCGACGACGTCGCTGCCGCAGTCGCGAACCGAACGACAGTCGGCTGATCGTGCGGCCGGGTCTGGGCTCGTGACGGCCTGAGCCTGCGCGAGGTGGCTCGTGTGAAACTTGAGCCATGACCAACGAACCAGTCGACCTCGCCGAGAAGCTGTCGTCGTTCTCTGAGCACTGGTCACCGAAGGTCGTGGCGCGGTTGAACGACTACGAGATCAAGGTCGTGAAGGTCAAGGGCGAGTTCGTGTGGCACACCCACGAGGACACCGACGAGTTGTTTCTCGTCATCGAGGGCGAGCTGACCATCCAGCTGCGCGATGGTGACGTCACTCTTCGTCCTGGCCAGGTCTTCGTCGTTCCCCGCGGCGTCGAGCACTGCCCCGTCGCTGAGGGCGAGGTCCACGCCGTACTCATCGAACCAGCCGGCGTCGTGAACACCGGCAGCGCCGGTGGAAGCCTCACGGCTGCATACGACGACTCGTTGGCGTAGCTGGCAGCGTCTCGCTATGGAGAGGCCGGCGGTGCGATCGGGCGTTCATAGCGCAGGAGCACAGGGTGAGGAGGGAACGAGCTGCGGGTCGTGGTCACCCGTCGGCTGCCACCCGTGCTTTTCGTAGAACCGGCGGCCCCTCGCGTTCTCGGCGAAGACTCTCAACCACGCACGTCGAAGTCCCCGACGGCGCATGACGTCGAGGACCTCCTCGTGTGCAGCCTGCGCCAGGCCCGTCCCCCAGTGCGATACGGCAATGCCGAAGTGCAGGAACTCATCGTGCCGCACAGCAGCGAAGCCCTGGATCACATCGTCGACCAGTACCACGTAACAGTCGATGGTGGGGCTCTCGATCTCCTCGGACCACCGCCGTGCCACCTCCTCGCGGGGGAACGGGTAGCTCTCCTGCGGGAAGACCCGGTCGAGGCCACGGACGGCGCCGGGCTCCTGCACGCAGACAACCGATTCGACGTCGGCGGCGATCATCGGCCGCAGGACTTCCGATCGTTTGCTCCGAGCCATTCACCGGGAACCTAGGGCATCCAGCCGCCGCCTGCGAAGGGCTTCGCAGGGAAGCGGTCGGGGCAGACCGTGGTCGGCCCTGGGCGGTGGACAGGGGTTTGAGCAGCATTCGGGATCTGCGGCTCCGTCGTCCGGCACGGAGATGCGCCCGAGAAAGGCTGCTCACTCGGGCGGCTGTCACCGAACGCGACTGAGCCGGCCCCCGTCGAGGTGGTACTCCGCGTCAGCCTGGTCGGCGCACCAGGGGTCGTGCGTCGCGAGGACCACGACGGCACCGTCCGCGGCTTCGGCGGCCAGGAGGCCGAGGACCAGGTCTCGGGTGACCGCGTCGAGCTCGCTCGTCGGCTCGTCCATGAGCAGCACCCCCGCTCGCATGGCCAGGCCCCGACCCACCGCGACGCGCTGCTGCTGCCCTCCGGAGAGCTCCTCGACGAGGTGGGTGCCGACGTCCGCGAGCAGTACCTGCTCCAGAACCTGGTCGGCTCGTTCGTGGGCCTCTCTGGTCGGGACTCCGTCGACCAGGAGGGGGACGACGATGTTCTCGCGCGCCGTGAGCGAGGAGACCAGGGCGAGACCCTGGGGGACGAGGACGACACCCGAACGTGCCACGGGACCCTGACCGGAAAGGGGGCTACCGGCATACGTGACACTGCCGCTGGAGGGCGTGAGCACGCCCGCGAGGACCCACAGGAACGTGGACTTCCCGGCGCCGGAGGGACCGGTCACGGCGGTGAACGACCCTGGCGTGAGGGTGAAGCCCACGGCATCCAGGACCCGGTCGACACCCTGGTCGACGGTGATGTCGGTCGCCGTCAGGGGAACGTTCGGGCGCGGCACCGGCGTCTCCCTCCCGGGGGTACGTGGCGGGGCGGTCTGGTCTGTCACGCTACCGCGGCGAACCGGCTGGTGGACGTTTGTCGAGCAGTGGGCAGCGGTCGCCGCTGTAGGGTGATGGAGGTCGCCGAGCCGTATGCCGGCGAGGAGGGTTCATGCGGGCAGCGCTGCGGTACCGACGGGCCCAGGGCCTCGTCATCGTGGTGCTCTCCGCGCTGGTCACGTTGTGTCTGGTCCTCGCGCCGCTCTATACGAGGGCGCTCGACCAGGCCCTCGTGAGAACACTTCTGAGCGATGCCGCGCCACAGACGACCGGTCTTCAGCTGACGTCGTTCAGCCCGACCGAGCCGGTGTTGACCCTGCCGCCCGACGCGCTCGCCGGGCTCGTCCCGGACGCCGTCCGCGGGCTGTTCGGGGTTCCGGTCGGCAGCACGTCGGTGGATGTCCGACGGATGCCCCTGGCTGGCCAACCAGGCGGACGACTCCTCACCCGCGAGGGCATGTGCAACCACGTGGGCTTCACGAGCGGGCGCTGCCCCACCGCCTCGGGGGAGATCGCGGTGTCCGCCGCGCAGGCCGCCGTCTACTCGATGCCCGTCGGCGCAGTGGTCGACGTCGGCGAGTTCGACGGTGCGGTGAGCCTGCTGCAGGCGGCTCCCCACCGGGACCTGCGCGTGGTCGGCGTCTATGCGCAGGTGGACAGTGCCTACTGGTTCGGTGACGAGCTCACGGGGCGAGCGTCGAAGCGGCTCGGCTTCGACACCATGCTCACGCCGCCCCGGACGCTCACCGATCCCGTGACCGCGCCCAGCGGCGGCTCGACGTCGTGGTTCGCGCTGCGGAACGTCGTCGACGTACCACTGGTCGTCGGCCGCGTCGGCGCCGACGAGATCGCTGGGCTCGGCGCGACCGTGGGCGGCCTGGTCGCCCATCCCTTGGGTGCCGAGCGCAGCGGCAGCCACGTCGCCGACACGGTGACGGTGCGCAGCGGTCTGCCCGGCATCGCCGACGAGGTCCGTACCGGTAGTGCCCAGGCGGCAGTGACCGTGCCCCTGCTCATGGCCCAGATGGAGCTGCTGCTCTTCTGCGTCCTCTGGCTCGTGCTCGTTGCCGCAGCCGACCAACGACGAGGCGAGGTCGCGGTTGCCCGGCTCCGTGGCCGGGGGTCCAGGGGTGCCGCCCGCCTGGTGCTCGGCGAGACGCTGCCGCAAGTGGTCCTCGGGGTGCCGCTGGGCGCCCTACTCGCTGTTGCCTGCTCGTGGTTCGCGCGGCACACGGTCCTCACGTCGGCCCCGCCGTTCGAGGTGCCGATCGCCGCCGTCGGCGCACTCGCCGCCGCGCTTGCAGCCATCGTCGGTCTGACTGTGCTCTCCGTCCGGCGGGTATGCCGTGAGCCCGTCTCGGCGCTCCTGCGCAGCGTGCCGCCGCGCGAGCAGGCTGCCCGGCTCGGGGTGCGGGAGGCCATGGTCGTGGCAGGCGCCGGGGCCGGGTTCCTGGCAGTCGCCACAGGCACGGTCGGAGGTCCCGTCGGCCAGGGCGCGCCGGTCCTGCTCGCCGTCGCCGTGGGTATCGTCGCGTCACGTGTCCTCTCGTCGAGTCTCGGCGCAGGTGGCCGGCGCCTCCTCCTTCTGGGGTGGCCCACCGCCGGCACCGCGTTGCTGAGCGCGAGTCGCCGCGGGACGATCCGCTGGCTCGTCCCGATCGTCACCGTCGCCCTCAGCATCGCCGTCGTCACGGCCGACGTGCTTGCCGTCGGAGCCCGCAACTGGGCGGGCCGCGCGGCCGCTGAGGTGGGGGCGACCACAGTTCTGAGGCTGGACACGGTCGACCTCGCCGCCGCGACGTCGGCCGTGCGTGCCGTCGACCCCGGTGGCGACCACGTCACCCCGGTCGCCGTCATCTCGCCTACCGCTCCGGGCGCAACGGCGACGGTGGGCGTCGTGCCGAGCGCCTTCCGCCGGATCGCGCTGTGGCCCGGCGTCCGGACCGAGGCTCTCGCGTGGGACCGGCTCACCGCCCCGACCACGCCGCCGCTGCCGCTCGACGGTAGCCGCCTCACCTTCCACGTCACCGCGTCGCAGTACCAGGTGGTGCCGCCAGTAGTCCGTTCTGTGCCAACGGCGCTGGTCCTCGGGTTGCGGGTCGTCCACGAGGACGGCACGGTCGAGCCGCTACCGCTGGCCACCATCCCGCGCGATGGTGTGACCGCCGACCAGGTCGCCACCGTGGGGTGCGCGGACGGCTGTCGGCTCACCGGGATCGGCGTCCTCACGCCGCGCGGGACCGCGCAGGTCACCGGAACCGTGACGCTGTCGCGACTGACCGTCGACGGGCGAGCCGTCGACCTGGGCGCAGGCGCAGCATGGCGAGACACCTCGAGCGCTGCAGGTGACGTCGCGGGGAGGCCGGCGCAGAACGGCGTGCTGATCACCTACACGAACAACGGGTTCGACAACGCCTTCCTCGACCACGCATCCCTGCCCGGCATCGTGCCCGCCCTGACAACTCACGCCGCCACCCCGAGCGCGGTCGGGGCGACCTTCGCCGGGAGCTACGTCGACGGCGGCAGCCTCACCCAGAGGTCAGCGGGCGCTGTCCCGTTCGTGCCCGGCGGCCCCGCGTCCGCGAGCATCGTCAACGTGGACAACCTCCTGGCGCAGGGGTGGCGGGGTCGAGGCTCGGCCGTCGTGGCGGCATACCTGGACACGGCCGATCCGACCTCCATCGCAAGGGTCACGTCTGCGCTCGCCGAGCGCGGCGTCCACGTCGTCTCGACGACGCACGTCGCGGACGTGGCCGCTTCCTACCGGCAGTCGGCGGCTGGCTGGAGCCTCGAGCTGGCACGGGCCATCGGGGTCCTGTCCCTGCTCGTCGCCGCCGTCGCGATCCTCGTCCTGGCCTCGACGTCGGGGCGGGCTCGTCGGCGCGACTATGCCGTGCTGCGCCTGTTCGGCCAGAGCTCGCGCCGCCTGGCCCTGCTGGCCCAGCTCGAGACGGTTCCGGTCATCGCCACCTCCGCCGTCCTTGGAGCCGTAGTGGGGTTGTGGGCGGCCCCTGTCGCGGTGGGCATGGTGCCGATCTTCGCCTCCACACCGCCGACCTTCCCGGTGGACCTCACCACGGCCTGGGGCCTGGCGATCTCCTCCGGGGTCGTCGGACTCGCCGCCTTGGCTCTCGTCGGGGCGCTGACCAGCCACCGTCTCGCCCGGATGGCCGAGATCGAGCAGCTGCGGGAGTTCGGGTGAGCCGCCCGCAGGCCGTCACGACCCTCGGGCTGGTCCACATCTACCGGTCCGAAGGGCACGACGTCGCTGCCCTCTCCGGAGTCGACCTCAGTGTCGGCGCTGGTGAGGTCGTCGGGCTCCTCGGCCCGTCCGGGTCCGGCAAGTCGACGCTCCTGGCGCTGCTCGGCGGACTGATGCGACCGAGCGCCGGCCGGATCTTCGTCGGCGACCACGAGGTCTCGGCCTTCACGCCGGCACAGCTCGACGTCTTCCAGGCCCGGGAGACCTCGCTGCTGCTGCAGAAGGCCCGCCGCAACCTCCTCCCCTACCTCACCGTCCGCGAGAACGTCGAGTTCGCGCAGGCTGAAGCCCGTCGGCTGGGGGCCGAGGTCGTCGGGGTTGACCGCGGCCTCGAGCTCGTCGGCGCCACAGCGTTCGCGGACGCCCGCCTCGCCCACCTCTCGCAGGGGCAGCTGCAGGTGGCGGCCGTCGCGGCAGCCATGGCCCCGTCCGGCACTGACCGTTCGGCCCATCCGGGACGGTGTCTACGGCTGTCATAGTCGTGGCCGTTGATCCTCATCGGTCACCAGGACGTCGGCCCCGCGCCGGAGCCCCGTCGGGGCGCACGTCCTGCCAGCGACACCAACGCCCAGGGGGGCTGTTCTCATGAGTGCACTAGTGCTCACCGGCAAGTTGAAGGTCGTCCTGGTCGCCGGGACGCTGACCGTGGTCACCGGCGGCGCAGCCTTCGCCTACTGGACCACGACCGGCAACGGCTCCGGCTCTGCCGCCGCCGGGACCTCGTCCCCGTTCCAGGTCACCACCGACGCGGCCACCGGCTCCCCGCTGGCGCCCGGCGGCGCGTCCCAGACCGTGGCCTTCCACGTGAAGAACAACAATGCCGGCACGCAGCGGCTGCGGACAGTGACCGTGACGGTGGCCAACGCCGACGCGACCGCGTGGACCTCGGCCCCCGGTTGCTCTGCTGCCGACTTCACCGTGGGGACACCCTCCTTCACCGCCGGTGACATCGTCTCCGGGGCCACGACCAACGGCACCGTGACGGTCACCATGGACAACACCGGGAGCAACCAGGACGGTTGCAAGAACGTGACGGTCCCGCTCTACGTCAACGTCGGCTGATCCGGACCACCACGACCTGAGGGGTTTGTACGTGCGACGCGCCGCGTGGGCGAGCCGCACCGCCCGCGTGCTTTTCGCGGCGGTGGGCTTCCTGCTCATCGGCGCGTCCGCTTGGGCCTACTGGTCCACCACGGGCGACAGCGCCGCGTCGGTGACCACCGCCTCGTTCGAGGCGCCCACCGACGTCGCCGCCGTGGTCCGCGGGACGACGGTTGATGTCAGCTGGACCCCGCCCTCCTCGGGGGCCGCTGCCGACGGGTACTACGTGACCCGGCAGAGCGGTGGCATCACCTCGCCGGCGTGTGGCACCTCGCCAGAGTCCCCGACGACTGCTTCATCGACGTCGTGCTCGGACGTCGCCGTGCCCGACGGCACCTACACGTATGCCGTGACAGCCGTGCTTGCCACCTGGACCGCGTCGAGCGACCCCAGCGACTCCGCGACCGTGGTGTCTGCGAGCGCCCTCGACTTCACCACCCAGCCCAGCAACGGCACCAGCGAGAGCACCCTGGACGCCCAGCCGGTCGTGGTCCTCCGGGACGCCAACGGCGACCCTGTGATGTGGGACAGCTCAACGGTGGTCGCGCTGGCGTTGACCACGCCGAACGGTGCGACCCTGACCTGTGACGCGAACCCGGTGACGGCCTCCTCGGGCATGGCGGCGTTCACGGGCTGCGAGGTGGACAAGGCGGGGACCTACACCCTCACGGCGACGTCACCGGGTCTGTTTGACGGGACCAGCGCGTCGTTCACCGTGACGGCGGGACCGGCCACGCGCGTGGCCTTCACCCGGCAGCCGTCCGACAGCACCGGTGGGGTGAGTCTGGCCTCACAGCCGCAGGTGGCCGTGAAGGACGCGTGGGGCAACACCGTCACCACCGACACCAGCATCATCGCGCTCGCGCTCACCCCGTCGGGCAGCGCGACCCTGACCTGCAGCGGCGGGCTCTCCAAGGCGGCGACAGCCGGGTCGGCGAGCTTCAGCAGCTGCAAGGTGGACCGGCCCGGTGACTACACGCTGACCGCGACGAGCGGGTCGCTGACCTCGGCGGTCAGCACCGAGTTCACGATCACGGTGGGTCCGGCTTCCAAGCTGCTCTACACCACGCAGCCGAGCGCGACCGCCACGAGCGAGGTGGACCTGGCCGTCCAGCCGGGGCTGGTGCTGCAGGACGCCGGCGGGAACGTCGTGACCGACGACAGCTCCACGGACGTCACGTTGGCCCTGACCGCGGCCAACGGCGCGGTCCTGAGCTGTGACGACGAACCTGGTGACGGCGTCGTCGGGGGTCGTGGAGTTCACCGGCTGCCAGGTCGACAAGGCCGCCACCTACACGTTGAAGGCCACCGCCACCGGCGTCACTTCCGCGACGAGCACCAGTGTCGTGGTGTCGGCGGGCCCGGCGACCCGGCTGGCGTTCACCACGCAACCTTCCGACAGCACCGGCGGCGTCGTGCTGGCCACCCAGCCGGTGGTGAAGGTGCTGGACAACTACGGCAACCCGATCCTGACACCGGTCAGCTCGGTGGCTCTCGCGCTGACTCCTGCGAACGGGGCCACGCTGACGTGCACGGCGAACCCCAAGACGACGTCTGCCGGGGTGTCCACCTTCGCTGCGTGCAAGGTCGACCGGCCCGGCGACTACACGTTCACCGCGACGAACGGGTCGTTGACCCCTGCGGTCAGCGACAGCTTCACGATCACCGTGGGCCCCGCGTCCAAGCTGCTCTACACGAGGCAGCCGAGTACGACCGCCACGAGCGAGGTGGATCTGGCCGTCCAGCCGGCGCTGGTCCTGCAGGACGCCGGCGGCAACGTCGTGACCGACGACAGCTCCACGCAGGTCACGCTGGCCCTGACCACGCCGAACGGCGCGGTCCTGAGCTGTGACACGAACCCGGTGACGGCGTCGTCGGGGATCGTGGAGTTCACCGGCTGCCAGGTCGACAAGGCCGCCACCTACACGTTGAAGGCCACGGCCCCCAACATCACCCTCGCGACCAGCACCAGTGTCGTGGTGTCGGCGGGCCCGGCAACCCGGCTGGCGTTCACCACGCAACCGTCGAACAGCACCGGCGGCGTCGTGCTGGCCACCCAGCCGGTGGTGAAGGTGCTGGACAACTACGGCAACCCGATCCTGACACCGGTCAGCTCAGTCACCCTCGCGCTGACTCCTGCGAACGGGGCCACGCTGACGTGCACGGCGAACCCCAAGACGACGTCCGCGGGGGTGTCCACCTTCGCTGCGTGCAAGGTCGACCGACCCGGCGACTACACGTTCACCGCGACGAACGGATCGCTGACCCCCGCGGTCAGCAACAGCTTCACGATCACCGTGGGCCCGGCCACCAAGCTGGTCTACACGACGCAGCCCAGCGCCACGGCGACGAGCCAGGTGGCCTTGGCGACCCAGCCGGTCGTGACCGTGCAGGACGTCGGTGGCAACACCGTGACCACGGACAGCTCCACGCTGGTGACGCTGGCCTTGACGGCGCCGGGCGGCGCGATCCTGAACTGCGACAACAACGCGGTGACGGCATCGTCGGGGGTGGTGGCCTTCACCGGCTGCGACGTGGACAAGGTGGCCACCTACACGCTGTTGGCCACCACCAGCGGCCTGACCTCCGCGACCAGCACCAGTGTCGCGGTGTCGGCGGGCCCGGCGACCCGGCTGGCGTTCACCACGCAACCATCCAGCGGTACCGGCGGCGTCGTCCTGACCACCCAGCCGATCGTCAAGGTGCTGGACAGCTACGGCAACACGGTCCTGTCACCGGTCAGCTCGGTGACCCTCGCGCTGACGACACCGAACGGCGCTGCTCTGACCTGTACGACGAACCCCAGGTCGACGGTCTCGGGGGTGGCGACCTTCGCTGCCTGCAAGGTGGACAAGCCGGGGACCTACACGTTCACCGCGACCAACGGATCGCTGACCCCTGCGGTCAGCAACAGCTTCACGATCACGGTGGGCCCGGCCACCAAGCTGGTCTACACGACGCTGCCGAGCTCGACCGCCACGAGCGGCGTCGCGTTGGCGACCCAGCCGGCCCTGGTCCTGCAGGATGCCGGTGGGAACGTCGTGACCGCGGACAGCTCCACGGTGGTGACGTTGGCCCTGGTCACGCCGAACGGCGCGATCCTGAGCTGTGACACGAACCCGGTGACGGCGTCGTCGGGGGTGGTGGCCTTCGCGGGCTGCAAGATCGACAAGGCCGCTACCTACACGTTGAAGGCCACGGCGACCAACATCGCTACCGCCACGAGCGGCAATGTCGTGGTCTCCGCCAGCTCGGCGACCCGGTTGGCGTTCACCACCCAGCCGTCCGACAGCACCGGCGGCGTCGCCCTGACCACGCAGCCGGTGGTCAAGGCGCTGGACAGCTACGGCAACACGGTCTCGACGCCGACGAACTCGGTGGCGCTCGCGCTGACGACGCCGAACGGCGCTGCGCTGTCCTGTACGACGAACCCGTTGACGACGGTCTCCGGTATCGCCACCTTCGTCGGGTGCAAGGTGGACCGGCCGGGGACCTACACGTTGACCGCGACGAGCGGGTCGTTGACCTCGGCGGTCAGCACCAGCTTCACGATCACGGTGGGCCCCGCGTCCAAGCTCAGCTTCACCACCCAGCCCAGCGCCACGGCGACGAGCCAGGTGCCGCTCGGCACCCAGCCGGTCGTGACCGTGCAGGACGCCGGGGGCAACACGATCGTCGGCGACAGCCGCACGGTGAGCCTGGCGCTGACCACGCCGGCCGGGGCCATCCTGACCTGCGACACCACCACGGTGGCCGCGTCGTCGGGCGTGTCTGCGTTCACCGGCTGCCAGATCGACAAGTCCGGCTCGTACACGTTGTCGGCCACCGCCAGCGGCGTCACCCTCGGGACCAGCACCAACGTCGTGGTCTCAGCCGGGCCGGCAACCCGCCTGGCGTTCACCACGCAACCGTCCAATGGCACCGGAGGTGTCGCCCCGATCGTGCAGCCGGTGGTGAGGATCCAGGACGTCTATGGAAACACCGTGACGACCGACACCAGCACCGTGACGATCGCGCTCACGACGCCGAACGGTGCGGTCCTGACCTGCACGACCTCGAACTTCCGGGCCGCGGTCGCAGGCACGGCCACCTTCGCAGGCTGCAAGGTGGACAAGACGGGGACCTACACGCTGACAGCCACAGATGGGTCGCTGACCTCGGCGGTCAGCGCCAGCTTCACGATCACGGTGGGGCCCGCGACCAAGCTGGGGTATGCGGCGCAGCCGAGCTCGAGCGCGGTGAGCCAGGTGGCCCTGGCCAACCAGCCGGTCGTGGCCGTGCAGGACGCCGGCGGCAACACGGTGACCACCGACAGCAGCACCGTCACCCTTGCCCTGACCACCCCGGGCACCGCCACGCTCACCTGTGACACCACCAGTGTGGTGGCCTCGTCGGGTCTGGCAGCCTTCACGGGCTGCCGGGTGGACAAGATCGGGACCTACTCGCTCAAGGCCACGGCCCCGGGGCTCACCCTCGGGACCAGCACCAACATCACGATCACCGTGGGTCCGGCCGCCCAGCTGGGCTTCACCACGCAGCCGAGCGCCTCCGGCACGAGCCAGGTGGCGCTGCCCACCCAGCCCATCGTCAAGGTCCTGGACGCCGGCGGCAACGTCGTGACGACCGACACCAGCACGGTGACGATCGCGCTCACCACGCCGAACGGCGCGATCCTGGCCTGCACGACCTCGAACTTCCGGGTCGCCTCGGCGGGCACGGCAACGTTCGCCGGTTGCAAGATCGACAAGGTGGGGACCTACACGCTGACCGCCACGGACGGGTCGCTGACCTCGGCGGTCAGCACCGGCATCGCGATCAACCCCGCCGCTGCGAGCAAGCTGGCGTTCACCAGCCAGCCGGGTGGCGGGGCCACGTCGACGCCGTTCGCCTCCCAGCCGACGGTGACCGTCCAGGACGCCTCCGGCAACACCGTCACCAGCAGCTCGAGCTCGGTCACGCTGGCGCTGACAACCCCCAACGGCGCCGTGCTGACGTGCACCACCAACCCGCTGGCCGCCTCCGCAGGGGTGGCGGCGTTCGGGGGCTGCCGTGTCGACCTCCCCGGGACCTACACCGTGACTGCCACCGGTACGTCCCTGACGAGCGCGGTCAGCACCAGCTTCACGGTCTCCTAGCGCAGCAGCGCAGAGCTGGCCCGAGCGGACGGCCGCTGGCGCAGGCGCCAGCCCGGTCAGCCCGGTCAGCCCGAACGAGATCGCTCGTGTCAGGCCGCGACGACAGGCCGCGACGACAGGCCCGTCGACGCAGGACGTCCGGGTGACCAAGGGGTCACCCGGACGTCAACCGATCGTCGGACGCGGGGCAGGGGCTAGGGCGCGGGCGCTAGGACGCGGGGCGGGTGCGGGCGACGAGGTCGCGCAGGACGACGGCGAGGGCCCGCGGGCTGAACGGCTTGAGGACGTACTCGTCCGCGCCCGCCTCCAGCCCGTCCTGGCGGTCCTCGGGTCGCGCCATGGCGCTGAGCATGACGACGGGGGTCGTCTCGAGGTACTGGTGGGCACGCATGGCTCGCATGACGTCGAAACCACTGAGCCCCGGCATCCGGACGTCGAGCACGACGACATCGGGCTTGAGCCCGTCCTCGATGAGCGTCATGGCCGCCTCGCCGCAGTCCGCCGACACCGGGTCGAGGCCGGCCTTGGCCGCGGACAGGGACACCAGGTGCCTGATGTCGTCGTCGTGTTCGACGACCAGAGCTACCGCCATGACCTGCCCTTCGTACTGGTTCGGTGTCGTGCTGGCTCATGCCATGGTGACAACGTTGTCGCCACATCGGTCGCAGCGCTGCCATCCCGAAGGGTTCGCCCTCGGAATGATCCAAAGGTACGAGAACAAAAGCGACAAAAGGGAACGCACTCCGCAACCGAGAAGCGCGTCGCGTCAGCGGCTCTCCGCCAGGCACGTCTCGTAGGGGACGGAACGCGGGCAACCGTGCCAGTCCGACCCGATCAGGGCGCCCAGGGCAACGGTGGCGACCAGCGCCAGCACCACGGCATACGCGGCACTGCGGACGTTGCGCCGCAACGCTGCCCGGACCAGCAACGCCACGAACAGGGACGCGCCGGCGAGCAGCAGCATGAGCCGGGTGCCGCCGGGGTCGGTCGACCGGCCGAACCCGCCACCGGAGCAGCCCGACACCCCGCACATCCCGAACCACGCGAGGAACCCGAAGAGCGCGAAACCCCCTGCTCCGACGACCATCACGAGCGCGGACGCGACGGTCGCCACGATGCGCCCCGCCCGGGGTCGAGCGGACGGGGGCGCGGAGGGGCTCGCGTCGGTCATGCCTCCAACCATGGCGTATCCCGCGTGCCGGGTGGGGGAGGGGGCTCACCGCCCCGGGGCTGGGGTGCCAAGGAGCTGGCGCGTCGCGACGATGTCGGGAAACAGGGCGGACACCGGGTGCTGCTGGGACACTGGTCCCGATGAGAAACGAGCCCAGCGACCGTTCCGGTCCCCGTCGTCCCGCGTTCTTCAGTCCTGCGGCCATGGAGGCGCAGGGCGGCACCGTCCCCGACCCCGCGCAGGTCACCGAGATCGCCCATGAGACCGCGTCCGTCCTCGTCGGCACGGGTCGCGCGTCCGACGACCCGGCCGTGACCGCGCGGCTCGTCGCGCTCGTCGACGACCTCGGGCTCTCGACCGTGGCGGAGCTGTGGGCCGACCGCCCTCCGCGCAGCCTCCCCGGAGCCCTGTGGCGGCTCTACGCGCTGCGGGAGTGGGTGCAGCGCACCCCCGAGGACGCGGCGTCCGACTACGCGGCAGGCATCCGGTTCACCGACGTCAACCACGTGGTGGCCGGCGTCGCCGAGCCGCCCGGGCCCACCGAGCTGCGCGAGCTCACCGACTCGATCCTGCGGGGAGTGTTCGAAGGCGACTTCGCCGTTGCGCTGCAACGAGCTGCGGCGTTCTGCCGCGTCGTCGCCGCCGGTCGCGCCGACCGCGCGCACACCACGGACGCCCAGGACCGCGATGCCGCCGGGGTCCAGACCCAGCGGGCCGCCTCGATGCTCTCGACGGCGGGAGACCTCGAGGCGTGCGCCAACCTCTGGCGCTCCGGTGAGCTGCGCTGAAGGGTAGGCCGCGCGGCGGCGTCCGGGCGCGTATGCCGGGCGACGGCTCCGGGCGGCGCGCCATACCTCTCCGAGCCGCTTCCAGAACACCCACCTCGGGTTCTCCACAAGGGGCCGAATGGGGGAACACCGCGGGCCTGCGCGGGGTTATGGTTTGGTGTGCGCCGGGCCGCGGTAGCCCCGGGTCCCAACTGAAGCCGCTACGAGCGGCCACGCGCCGTGAGGCGCTCCCGGCCCGGCGCACATCTCATACCTGCAGCGTGTGCCCAGCAGCAGCCTGTGGCGCCGATCAGCCCTCGGAGGCCACGCCGGGGCAGTCCGGCTCGTGCCGCTCGGCGTCACGGCGCGACACCTGTCGCGACCGTCGCCCTGGCCCCCTCCACCCGCAGACCCGGCAGACGGCGTGGCTGAAGGACCCTCGGTCCTCGACCTGCGTCGGCTCGCCCACCCCGGCGCCGTCGACCTCGTGCGGCATTGCTCCATCATCGGACATAGAACTAAGTGACTAGTCCCTATAGCCACTGCATCACCCAGACGGGTGGTTAGTGACTCGTGCAGGTCAAGACATCGCAAACTAATGTCCGGGTCGTCTCCAGACTCCGTTAGCGTTTTGCCATGACCACGGACCCGCACGCCGGTGCTGAGCTCACCGACGACGCGCTCCAGGACGAGATCGAGCTGGTGGGCGACCTCGTCGTCGCCGCCTCGGCGATCGAGCGACCCCTCACCGACGACGAGATCGACCAGGCCCTCGGGATCGAGCGCACCCGGTGCGGGACCCCCGACGACGGCGCGGACGGCCCCCACCGCAGCCGGAACCGCCAGAACGCCTGAACGACCGGTGAACGACGGGTATCCGTCAGGTTGCACGTTCGAGCCGACTTGCCCGTAGCATCATCCCCGGCCATCCCCCTGTATGACCGGAGAGCACCGTGGGCTTTCGCCTCACCCCCCAAGAGAACAGCTTTTACGACCTGTTCGCCAAGTCCGCTTCATACCTCGTCGATGGCGCTCGTGAGCTGACCACCATCCTCGGGGTCGCCCACAACGAACGCGACGTCGTGGCGGCGCGGATGCGCGAGATCGAGCACGCGGCGGACGAGGCCACCCACGAGATCATCCGCAAGGTGAACAGCTCGTTCATCACGCCGTTCGACCGTGAGGACATCCACGGGCTGGCATCCACCCTGGACGACTGCATGGACCTCATGGACGCCGCGGTCGACCTGATCGTGCTCTACCGCATCGGTGACCTCCCGGCCGGCGTGTCCGACCAGGTCGAGGTGCTGTCGCGGATGTCCGAGCTGACGGCCGAGGCCATGCCACGGCTGCGCTCGATGAAGGACCTCTCGGAGTACTGGATCGAGATCAACCGCCTCGAGAACCAGGCCGACCAGATCTACCGCGGCCTGCTCGCGGCCCTCTTCAACGGTGAGTACGGCGCCGACGCCATCACCATCATGAAGCTCAAGGAGGTCATCGAGGAGCTCGAGGCCGCCGCCGACGCCTTCGAGGCGGTCGCGCACAAGGTCGAGAGCATCGCGGTCAAGGAGTCCTGAGCCCTCCCATGGAATGGCTTCCGATCGGCATCGTCATCGCCCTCGCGATGGGGTTCAACTACACCAACGGTTTCCACGACGCGGCCAACGCGATCGCGACCTCCGTCTCCACGCGGGCCCTCACGCCCCGTGTCGCCCTGGCGATGGCTGCCGTCGCCAACCTGTTCGGCGCGTTCTTCGGCACCAAGGTCGCCAAGACGATCGGGTCGGGGGTCATCGACCCGCCCAACGGCAGTGTCGGCCTGATGATCTGCGGCGCCGGCCTCGTCGGCGCCATCGGCTGGAACCTGCTGACCTGGTGGTACGGCCTGCCCTCCTCGTCCTCCCATGCCCTGATCGGTGGGCTGGGTGGAGCCGCGCTGGCCGCGTCGGCCGGGGTCCACTGGCAGAGCGTGCTGGAGAAGATCATCATCCCGATGGTGGCGTCTCCGATCGTCGGTGTCGGGGCGGGTTACCTCGTGATGACCGCGATCTTCTGGATCTTCCGCAACGCCCAGCCGGGCAAGGTCTCGCGTGGCTTCCGCTACGCACAGACCGCCTCGGCTGCGGCGATGGCCTTCGGCCACGGCCTGCAGGACGCCGCGAAGACCGCCGGTGTCGTGGTCCTCGCCCTCACGGTCGGTGGCTACCGCGAGGCCGGCGACGACTCCATCCCGATCTGGGTCCTGGTGATGTCGGCGGTGGTCATCTCACTCGGCACGTATGCGGGTGGGTGGCGCATCATGCGGACCCTCGGCCGCCGCATCATCCACCTCGACCCCCCGCAGGGCTTCGCGGCGGAGACCACCGCGGCCTCGATCCTGTACGTCGCGGGCCTGGCCTTCGGCGCGCCGATCTCCACCACCCACACGATCACCTCGGCGATCATGGGTGTGGGTGCCACCAAGCGCCTCTCCGCGGTGCGCTGGGGCGTGGCCGGCAACATCGTCGGCGCCTGGGTGCTGACCTTCCCCGGCGCGGGCATGGCTGCAGCGCTCAGCTTCTGGGCCATCGACCTGTTCATCTGAGGTCGACAGCACCAGCACCAGCGCCGGTCAGGGCTGGGTCGGTGGCACGGGCACCAGTCGCAGCGCCAGGTGCGGGCAGGAGACCACGGCCTCCTGCGCGAGCTGCAGGAGCTCGGGCGTCACGTCGGCCGTGACGACGGGGTAGCCCCACTCGTCCAGCGAGATGGCCTCCGGCAGGAGCTCGGCGCACAGGCCTCGGGCCCGGCAGGCGGGCCAGTCGACCCGGATGCGCCGCGTGCTGCTCGCGCTCATCGCCGGTACCCGCAGCCGTCGGCCGCGTGCCGGGCGACCTCGTCGGGGCAGGCGGTCAGGAGCGAGCGCACGAGACGGGCGGTGCCGTCGGGGTGGGCGCAGGCGCCCCGTCGCTCGACCACGCCCGCGAGGTCGAGCAGTCGACCGGTGTCGCTGGGGTGGCCGGACCGGGACGCCAGGTGGTCGAGGGTCAGGCTCATGGCCGGCAGCCCGTTGAAGCACGGCCCGCACCGTCCTGCGGTGGAGGCGGCGAGGTAGGACACGATCTCGGCGGTGACCTCCAAGGGACACGCGCCGGCAGCAGGGACGACGACGACGCCCGCGCCGAGGGTGAGCCCCGCAGCCCGCATGGCCGCGCGAGCCACCCGCTGCCCCTGGAGCTGTCCCGGAGCCACCCAGGTGCCGTGGTAGCCGCCCACGAGCACCGGTCGGTCGAGCTGCTCCTCGGTGAGCACGACGTCCCACGGAGTTCCGGTGGCGACCTCGAGCACGCGGGCACCGCGCTCGTCGTTGACGGTCAGCAGCACGGTGCCGGGCTCCTCGGGGAGCCCCAGGGCGGCATACCCGCTCGCACCGAGGTGGACCAGGGCGGCGAGCTGGGCGAAGGTCTCGGCGTTGGACAGCAGGGTCGGGCGCCCCCGGTAACCGCTGACGGCCTCGGGCTGCCAGGCGGTGACCGGCAGGCCGGGCCGACCCGACAGGAGCTCGATGACTGCACGGGCCTGGCCGCTGACGAAACCGGGGGCCGCGAGGTGGGTACGCCAGCGCAGGCGCTCCCCGCTGGCGACGCGTTCGGCGATCGCCTCGCCCAGCGACTCCCCGGTGGCGGGCCGCTCCCGCGGCGTCACGACGTGGATCTCCTTGGTGCCCAGGGCTCGTGCGGCGATGACCGCGCCATCGAGGACGCGGTGGGGGCTGACCACCGCCAGCGTCGAGTCCTTGGCGCTGCGCGGCTCTCCCTCGGCCGCGTTCACCACGACCAGGGGTCGCCGGCCGCGTCCGGCGGCGGCGAGCTTGGTGGCGAGCGGGAACCCTGCTCCTCCGCGGCCCCGGACGTCGACGTCGCCGGCGAGCTCGAGCACCGCTGCCAGGGTCAGCGAGGGCAGGGCGCCGAAGCGCTCACGGTGCGCGGCGAGGGACGGGGGGTCCGCCGTCGTGGCGAGCAGGCGCGGACCGCGCAGCACCGCCACGTCGGTCACGCAGGCATCGACGGCGAGGCTCATGTGGCTCGCGCCATCCGCGCCCGAATGGTCAGCCGGAGCACCACGGCGGCCAGGAGGGCGGCGACGCAGGCGAGCACGACGGGCCGGCCCAGGGGGGTTCCCGCATCGGTGCCGATGCCGAGGGTGTGGACGACGGCCGCTCCCCACGCGAGGTAGGACGTCAGGTGCACGACGCGCCAGGTGCGCTCCCCGAGGCGCTGCCGCAGGAGGCTCGTGAGGCCGAGGGCGACGGTGAGGTCGAGGGCGAGGGTGCCGAGCCCGAGGTAGAGCGGTCGGTAGCTGCCGCCGAAGGGGACGAGCGCCTGCCACCACCGGATGTCGACGAACTCGTCGACGACGGCCGTGACGGCGTGGGCCAACAGCAGGATGGTCGTCAGCAGGCTCAGCCCGCGGTGGGTCGACTGGGTCGCGAACCGCGGCCACAGCCGCCCGCCCTGACCCGTGGACAGCACGCCCAGGACGACCGTCAGGGTGAACACCGCCAGCAGGACGAGTCCGGTGCCGCGGTTGAGGTACCACAGGACGGGGCCGGTCATCGCAGGCCTCCCTGGAGCGGGTGGGCGCCACCGGGGGCAGGGGCGTCGTCGCAGGTGGCGGCGATCCACGCGGTGGTGGGGTGGCGCACGTCGTGCTCGTCGACGAGGAGTGCGGCGACGTCGCGCTGTTCGAGCCAGTCGCGGGCCTCGGCGCCGAGCACCAGGGCGGCGGTGGTGGCGGTGTTCGCGCCGGCGCAGGTGCGGCCGAGCGCGGTCACCGACCGCCAGGGCCCGGCCACGGGTAGGCCGTTGGCCGGGTCGAGGACGTGGTGCCAGCTGCGGCCACCACGCGTCCAGCGCCGGGCGCGGACGGTGGACGTGGCCACCCCGCCGGACCGCAGCAGGAGGTGGACGGTCTCGTCGGGACGCTCGGCGAGGTCGGTGCGGGTCTCCCCGACGACGATGGGCCAGCGGTGCGGCCGGTGGTGCGGGGCCGCGGTCACCGCCACGTCCCCACCGACGCTGATGGCGGCGGGCGCGTCGAGGGAGGTGGCGAGGTCGGCGGCCACGAGGTCGGCGGCATACGCCTTGCCGGTGGCACCGAGGTCGAGGCGTACGCCGTGCGGGACGAAGACGGCGTCGGACCTCACCTCGATCTCCTGCCAGGCCCCGGGGCGGACCACCCCGGGGAGGGCGGCCGGGAGGTCGCTGGCCCGGGACAGCAGCGCGAAGGTGCGGTCGTACCCGGCTGCCTCCATGGCGGCGCCCAGCGACGGGTCGACCCGGCCACCGGTCTGCCACGCGGCCTCGAGGGCGACCCGTACGGCACCGACCAGCACCGGGGACACCACGGTCCACCGCCCCGCGCGCTGGTTGGCGTGGGCGAGGTCCGAGTCGGTCCGGAAGCGGCTGCACGACAGGTCGACCTCGTCGAGCACGTCGCGGGCGCGGGCCGTGGCCCGGGGCAGTTCGCTCGGGTCGAGCACGTGCAGCCCCACCGTGGTGCCCAGTGCCGACCACGACGAGTGGCCGACCTCGGGGACGGTCACCGGCGGCACGTCAGGAGCCCGTGGAGACGACCGGCGGGGGCGGCGGGGGCGGCGGGGGCGCCGCGGGAGCAGGGGCAGGAGCGGGCGTGGCGGCCCGTGGGGCTGTCGCCGTGCGAGGAGCGCTGGCCGCTGCGGGGCTGGACCGGACGGTCGTCCGAGCAGGCTGTCCGGGGCTGCTCTGGACCTGGGCGGAGCCACCGCCGACGGCCGCGCTGCCCGGCTGGGCAGCCGCGTGGACCACCCGGGTGGTGACCACGGTGCGGGTCGGCCGCTGCTTGACGATGACGCGCGGGCTCAGCGCGGCCTGGGCCCGCGCGACGGCGAGCTGCTGCGCCCGGACCGCTCGGTCGTACGCCGCGCGCGCCGCGGCGACCTGCGCCTCCTTGGCTGCCTGCTTCTGCTCGGTGGCCTGGGCTGCCGCGCCGGAGACGGCGCCGACGGCGGCGACCGACGCGGCAGCAGCGGCTCCGGTGATCAGCACGACGAGCGTGCGGTACCGGTCGCGGTGGCGTGCGGACACGGGGGGAGGGGGCATTCGGGCTCTCCAGCAGGGGTGGGGGGCGCGGCGGTGGTGCCTGCCCATCGTCGGGGCAGGCCCCCCAAGCGGTCCTCAGGAGCGCCCTAAGAGAACCTCATGGCCGAGGTCGCGCAGCGCCGGCCGGGTCCGGTCTTGAGGCGGGCTTAACCTGCAGACGAGATGGTCTTGACGCCCGCCACGGCAGGGTTCCTCCCGTCAGCCCCACCCGTCGCTCGCTCGGAGGACCACCTCATGTCGCTCAGCCGCCCCCTGGCCGTGTCGATCGGCCTCGCCACCGGACTGGTGGCCGCCATCGGCTTCTACACCGCAGCCGCCGGAGCCGACGCACCTCGACCGGCCACGGCGAAGCCGCAGCCGGTGCCCGCGGTGGCCGTCGTGACGCCCGAGCCCGTCGTCAGCCTCGCCCCGTGCGTGAAACCGGCGAAGCTCGAGCACGGCGCCTGCGTCACCCACAAGGTCGTCACCAAGGTCATCCCGGCCCCCGCCCCGGCCCGCCCGGTCGTGCAGGCGGCGGTCGCTGCGGTCGCGGCAACCCCGTCGCAGGCTGGAACCAGCCGTCGCCCGGCGGTGGCGGCCACCCCCCGGACGGCCCCCTCAGCCGCCAAGCACGAGAGCTCGACCGAGAGCTCGACCGAGGACGCGCGTGAGGTCGAGCACGAGGACGCCGACCACGAGGACGCCGACCACGAGGACGCGCCGGAGGCCGAGCACCCCGAGGACCACGGCGACGAGCCCGGTGACGACGCGGGCGACCACGGGGACGACTGAGCTCAGTGGGCCCGCGCGAGGACGACGGTGACCAGCGCCCCGCCGTCCTGCGTGCGTCCGAGGGAGGCGCTGCCGCCGGAGGTCCGCGCGATCCGTCGCACGATGTCCAGGCCGAGGCCGGTGGACCCGCTGCCGCTGTGACCCCGGCGGGCCGGGTCGTCGTGCTCGGGGAACCCCGGCCCCTCATCGGCGACCAGGACCTCCACAGACCCCTCGCGACCGTCGGCGCCGCGTCCGCGCGGACCGGACCGTGACGACGACGTCCGCCCCCTCCGGGGTGTGGGCGAAGACGTTGTCGAGCAGGTTGTCGAGCAGGTCACGCAGGTCGACGTCCGCGATGGCGACCCGAAGCGGCGTGTCGGGGGCGACGAACGTGATGGTCCGCTCCTGGTCGCTCGCCAACGGTTCCCAGAACCGCACCCGGTCCGCTGCGACGGCGACGGCGTCGCACTCGCCGCGCATGACCGACCGCACCGGACGCCGGGCCTCCAGCACCACCGCGTCGACGGTGCGCTGGAGCTGGTCGACGTGCGCGCGGAGCCGATCTGCCGTCTCGGGGTCGCGGACCGACTCGCTGTCGAGCCGCAGGGCGGTCACCGGGGTGCGCAGCCGGTGGGACAGGTCCGCCACGACCTCGCGCTCGGCCGCGAGCAGGTCGTGGATCCGCTCGGCCAGCTGGTTGAACGCCGTGCCGACCTCCTGCACCTCCTCGGGTCCCGCCGGCCGCACGCGGGCGTCCAGGTCGCCCGTCCGCAGGAGGTGGGCGACCCGCGCCAGGTCGGTGACGGGCGTGGCGATGCGCTCCGCCAGCCGCCGTGCGATGAGCAGCGCGAGCGCGAGCAGCACCAGGCCGAGACCGCCGATGCTGGCCCAGGCCGTGGTCACGCCGGCGTGCATCGCCTCGCCCGTCACGCTGGTGAGCACCACCGCCGTACCGGCTTCCAGCGCGATGGGGACCAGGACCGTCGCGCCAGATCCCGAACGGTCGGTGAAGGCCGAGCCGAGCTCTCGCGCGTCCCGGACCAGGGTGGCCTGGGACGTCGTGGGTGGCGACCCGATGGTCTGGCCCGTCGGCAGCACGACCGTGGTGTGGTACCCGCGGCCCTGGGCCACCTGGCTGACCGCCCCGGCGATGTCGGCCGTCGAGCCGAGGCTGGACACGATGACCGCCACGCCCTGGGCCTGCTGCTGGGCGGTCGCGGTGGCGCGGTCCTCGGCGAGGGTCCGCACGAGCAGGCACATCGGGACGATGAAGGCCACGATGATGGCCGAGCTCGTGGCAGCCACGAGGAGGCTGATCCGTCGACGCACCGTCAGGCCCGGTCCGGCGCGGCGAGGCGCAGGCCGACCCCACGCACGCTGCGCAGGTACTGCGGATGAGCCGCCGTCTCGCCGAGCTTGCGGCGCAGCCACGACAGGTGGACGTCGAGCGTGCGGTCGCCACCGCCATACGCCTGCTGCCACACCTCGCTGAGGATCTCGCGACGGCTGACGACCTCCCCGGCGCGCTGCGCCAGCAGGAGCAGCAGGTCGAACTCCTTGCGCGACAGGTCGAGCGGGTCCCCGCCCAGGGTCGCCTGGCGGGTCGTCGGGTCGACGACCAGCTCACCCACCTCGATGGGGCCGGCGGGCGTGCTGGCGCCGCTGGTCCGCCGCAGGACCGCGCGGATGCGGGCCTCGAGCTGGTCGGAGCCGAAGGGCTTGGTGACGTAGTCGTCGGCGCCGGCATCCAGGGCGCGGACGAGGGCGGCGTCCTCCTCGCGCGCGGTGACGACGATGACGGGAACCTGGCTGACACCCCGCAACATGGACAGCAGCGTCAGGCCGTCGACGTCGGGCAGGCCCAGGTCGAGGATGACCAGGTCGGGCTGGTGGTCCAGGGCTTCCTGGAGCCCGGCCATACCGGTGGAGCAGGAGCTGACCGCGTGCCCACGCTCGTGCAGGGCCCTCACCAGGGCAGTGCGGATGCCACCATCGTCCTCGACGACCAGGAGGCGGGCCACGGCGGTAACGTTACGGCACCGGGGCCGGTGTCCGAGGGTGGTGCACGGGACCTCGAACGGTCCGGCCCCCGGGCGGAACGGAGGTCCGGGTGAGCCGTCGTACCGGCACCGTCGTGGCTGCCGTCGCCCTGTGGCTGGTCATCGTCGCGAGCACCTCGACCGTGGCCTGGCAGGTGATCGACCGCGCCGGTCGGGGGGTCTACCTCACCGACGGCGCCCGACCCGAGCTCACCCAGACCATTCCCCGCACGAGCCCGGAGCCGACCACCGGCGGCGCGACCTCCGCCACCCCGTCGAGGTCGTCGCCGGTGAAGTCCTCGACCCACTCGAGCCGACCCCAGCCGTCCCGGACCACGCCGACCAGCGCGGCCCCCGCCCCGACCTCGGCCCGACCCACGCCGGACGGGACCGCGAGCCGTCCCACCCCCCGCCCGTCGCCGTCCACCGCGCACGCGCCGTCGACGTCGGCACCGCCACGGCCACCGGTGGTCAGCGACTCGGTCAGCGTCGCCGGGGGTTCGGTCGGCGTGAGCTGCCAGGGAGCGACGCTCACCCTGCGCTTCGCCACACCGCGCAACGGGTGGTCCTACGTCATCGACCGCTCGGAGAGCGAGATCGAGGTGGCCTTCCGGCAGGGCGGCGGCGGACAGGAGTCCGAGGTGCACGCCCGGTGCTCACGCGGCGCCCCGGCGTTCGAGACGAGCTCCTCCGACGGCGGGGACGGTGGCGACGGATAGCACCGCCTCGCGGCGTGACCCCGTCGGTCCGCCTCAGCCGAAGCGGCCGGAGATGTAGTCCTCGGTGGCCTTGACGCCCGGGTTGTTGAAGATCCGCTGGGTGTCGTTGATCTCGATCAGCTTGCCGGGCTTGCCGGTCGCGGCGAGGTTGAAGAAGGCCGTGCGGTCCGAGACCCGAGCCGCCTGCTGCATGTTGTGGGTGACGATGACGATCGTGTACGTGCTCTTCAGCTCGCCGATCAGGTCCTCGATGGCCAGCGTCGAGATCGGGTCGAGCGCGGAGCACGGCTCGTCCATCAGCAGCACCTGCGGCTCGACGGCGATGGCGCGCGCGATGCACAGGCGCTGCTGCTGCCCGCCGGACAGACCCGCGCCGGGCTTGGTCAGCCGGTCCTTGACCTCGTTCCACAGGTTCGCGCCCTGCAGCGACTTCTCGACGACCTCGTCCAGCCGCTTCTTGCCCTTGACGCCGTTGAGCTTCAGGCCCGCGGCGACGTTGTCGTAGATCGACATCGTCGGGAACGGGTTGGGCCGCTGGAACACCATGCCGACCGTCCGTCGCACGGCCACCGGGTCGACGCTCGAGTCATAGAGGTCCTGGTCGTCGAGCAGGACCTTGCCCTCGACCCGGCCGCCGGGGATGACCTCGTGCATGCGGTTCAGGGTGCGCAGGAACGTCGACTTGCCGCAGCCGGAGGGGCCGATGAACGCGGTCACCGAACGCGGCTCCACGGTCATCGTCACGCCTTCGACGGCCTTGAACGCGCCGTAGTAGACGTTCAGGTCGGTGACGTCGATTCGCTTGGCCATGAGGGGGTTTCGTCCTTCGCTTGCGGAGGGTGCAGGGAGCTTCGAGTTCGGGGGTGGTGCTCGGTGCCGGGTGGTCACCCGTGCGGGGGCGGTATGCCGCGGAGCCGGCTACCGCTTCACGGAGCCGAAGCGCGAGACCACGCGACCGGCGATGTTGAGCAGGAGGACCAGCAGGATCAGGGTGAGCGCTGCCGCCCACATGCGGTCGACAGCGGGCTGCAGGACCTCGGTGCGGTCCTGGTTGATCATCGTCGGCAGTGTCGGCATCAGGCCACCGAACAGGTCCGTCGCGATCGACTTGGTGTACGGACCGAGGATGAGCAGCGGAGCGGTCTCACCCATGACGCGGGCCAGGCCGAGCAGGACGCCGGTGATGATGCCGGAGAAGGCGGTCGGCAGGACGACCCGCATGATCGTCTTCCACTTGGGCACCCCGAGGGCGAAGGACGCCTCGCGGATCTCGCTCGGCACGAGCTTGAGCATCTCCTCGGTGGAGCGGACGACCACCGGGATCATCAGCAGCACGAGGGCCAGGGAGACCGCGAACCCCACGCGCTGCAGGCCGAAGGTGGTCACCCAGAGCGCGTAGATGAACAGGCCGGCGACGATCGACGGGACACCGGTGAGGATGTCGACCATGAACGACACGGTCTTGGCCAGCCGACCCCGGCCGTACTCGACGAGGTAGATCGCGGTGAGGATGCCGATCGGCACCGAGATCGCCGCTGTCGTCAGGCCCTGGATGAGCGTGCCCTGGATGGCGTGGACGGCACCGCCACCGGCCCGCCGCGAGGTGATCCCGCGCTGGGAGTTGGTCCACCACTGCGCGTCGAGCAGGAGGTGGTAGCCCTTGGAGCCGACGGTCCACAGGATCCAGACGAGGGGGACCAGGGCGAGCAGGAACGCTCCCCACATCACCAGCCGGGCGACCTGGTCCTTGACCGCGCGTCCGCGCGCCTTGTGGCCCAGCCCGTTCGGGCCACCCCCCTGCGAGGACGGCGAAGCGGTGGCAGGGGTGACAGGCGGCTGGTCCGTCCCGGAGTCCGTGGTGGCAGCGGAGGTCGAGGTCATCATTCGCTGAAGGCCTTCCTGCGCTCGATCACGATGCGCGCGATCGCGTTGACCACGAAGGTCAGGATGAAGAGCACGAGGCCCGCGGCGATGAACGCCCCGGCCTTCTGGGGTGTGTCGAACTCGGCGGCGTTGTTGGCGATCCGCGACGCGAACGTCTCACCGCCGTTGAGCAGGGACCAGGTCCACTTCGACCCGTCGGGGAGGGTGGACAGGATGATCGTCACGGCGATCGTCTCGCCGAGTGCCCGGCCGAGGCCGAGCATCGCCGCGCTGATCACGCCGGGCTTGCCGAAGGGCAGCACCGCGGTGCGGATCATCTCCCACTTGGTCGCGCCCAGCGCCAGGGCGCCCTCGCGGTGGGTCAGCGGCGTCTGCGCGAACACCTCGCGCGACAGCGCGGTGACGATGGGCAGGACCATGATGGCGAGCACGATCCCGACGAAGAGGATCGTGCTGCCACCGCTGATCCCTGCCTCGCTGAAGATCGGGATCCAGCCGAGGGTGTCGCGCAGGAAGTTCTGCACCGGCTCGAACACCGGCCCGAACGTGCGCAGGCCCCAGATGCCGAAGACGATCGAGGGCACGGCGGCCAGCAGGTCGATGAGGCTCGCAGCCGGCCGCGACAGCCAGGCGGGCGCGTACTGGGTGATGAAGAGGGCGACCGCGACCCCGACCGGCACGGCGATGAGCATCGCGATGGCGCTGACGCTCACGGTCGTCCACAGCAGCTCGACGATGCCGAACCGCAGGTTGTTGCTGTCGTTGACCGACCACTCGCGCGAGGTGAGGAAGTTGGCCTTGTCGTTCGCGATGGCCGGGATGGCCTGCCACAGCAGGAACACGCCGACCAGCGTCACGAGGGCGATGACCAGCACCCCGGCGCCCTTGGCGGCTCCGCCGAAGAGGCGGTCGCCGAGTCGGCCGGTGCCTGCGCCGTCACCGGTGAGCGGTGCGCCGCCGTGGGGTCCGGGGGTCTCGTCGGCCAGGGATACGCCGGTCACTGATGACACGTGCTGCCTATCGCGGGAGGGGAGGGGGAGGGGGGCGAGCCGGGGCTGGTGGGGGCCAGCCCCGGCTCGTCCGTGGGTCAGGACAGGGCGTCGATCGCCGCGTCGACCTTGGTGCGGACCTCGTCGGGCAGCGGCGCGTAGCCGATCTCCTCGAAGGAGGCCTGGGTCTGCTCGGAGGCGAAGTGCTTCAGGAAGGCCTGGGTCAGCGCGCCCTTCGCCGCGTCCTTGCTCTTGGAGCAGACGATCTCGTAGGTCACCAGGTTGATCGGGTAGGCCCCGGCCTCCTTGGTGGCGTAGTCGAGCTTGAGGCGCAGGTCGTTGCCCTCGCCGTCGGCCTTCGCCGTGGCGATGGCCTTGCCCACCGTCTCGCTGTTGAGCTCGACGGCGCCGGCGCCGTTGTCGACCTGGGCGATGCCGAGCTTGTTGTCCTTGGCGTAGGACCACTCGGCGTAGGTGATGCCACCCTCGGTGGACTGCACGGCGCCCGCGACACCGGCGGACTTCTCCTTGCCCTCACCCTTGCCCGTCCAGCCCTTGGCCGGCTCGGCGGTCCAGGCCGACGGGGCGGCCGCGTTGAGGTACTTGGTGAAGTTCTCGGTGGTGCCGGACTCGTCCGAGCGGAAGAAGACCTTGACGGGCTCCGAAGGCAGCGTGACGCCGGGGTTGACCTTGGCGATCGAGGCGTCGTCCCAGGTGGTGACCTTGCCGTTGAAGATGTTGGCGATGACCTCGGGGGTCAGGACGAGCTTGTCGACACCCTTGAGGTTGTAGGCGACGGCGATGGGCCCGGTCACCATGGGCAGGTTCCATGCCGGGGAGCCGCAGAACTTCTCCGCCTCGTCGGCCTCGATCTTGCCGTCCTTCTCCACCGTCTTCAGTGCGGAGTCGGAGCCGGCGAAGTCGACCTGGCCGGCGAGGAACTGCTTGATGCCCGCGCCGGAGCCCGTCGGGTTGTAGTTGACGGTGGCTGCGGGGCAGGTCTCCTGGAAGCCGGCGATCGCTTCCTCGATGGCGTTCTTCTGTGCGGAGGAGCCCTCGGCGTTCAAGGTGCCCGAGGGGCAGTCGGACGAGCTGGAGCCCGACGAACCACCGGCGGCGGTGTCCGCGCCGGAGTTGTTGTCCGAGCCACAGGCCGTCAGTACGAGTGAGCCGACCACGGCGACGCTGGCCAGGAGGCCGAAACGCTGGATCTTCACGGGAATGAAACCTCTCACAGGGGAAAGTGGGGGGCGGGCGGTATGCCCGACGACTGTGAAGGTAGGCAGGGCGGGTGACGCAGTGGCCCGTCGTGGGTGAACGCAGGGTGAACACCAGCCAGACATTGGTGGGCGGCGCACCGTCCCCCGGCGGGTTTGCGGTGAACGGGAGGTCAGCAACAGGTCAGGGCCGGTGGCGCTCCACCGCGACGACCCGTGCCGCCTCACCGTGCCCGACGAGGTGGGCGACGAGGACCTCCCCCTTGGCCATGGCGTGGGTGGCCGCCGCGGTCAGGGCGTCGGTCACCGATGCGGCGTCGGGCTCGTCGGGGTGCACGAGGGGGACCAGGGTCAGGAGCAGGTCGGGCAGGACGGGTCCGTGGCTGCACAACGCTGCCGGGACGCCGCGCTCGAGCAGGCGCAGGAGGTGCCGCGGCGCGTGGGTCGGGTCCGCGGCATACCCCTCCTCGCTCAGGGCGTCCTTGGTCCTCAGCGCGGCACCGGTCGCGACCGCGTGGGGGCGCAGGGTGTCGGCGCAGCGCACCGAGGGCGAGCTGACCAGGCGCGTGATGGCGTATGCCGCGAGCAGCCGGGAGACCTCGGCCGCACGGGACCTGCCGGCCCGGTCCAGCGGCCGCAGCCGGTCGTCGCGGGACCAGGAGCCGCGGCCCACCGCGTGCGCGTGGCGCACGAGCGCGAGCGGCCACGTGGTGAGCGTGCCGGCCTTGTCGGCCCGCACGAGCGCCCGCAGCTGGTCGCGGTCGCGGGCGTAGTCGAGGCGGTCGGAGGCGCTGATGACGTCGAGCCAGCGGACCTCGTCGATCTCGTTGCGCAGGGCGCCGGCCGGCTTGGTGGCCTCGGCGGCCCAGTAGCGCACCGTCTTGGTCGCCGGGGTCCCGGCGTCGTCGAGGATGGTGTACTCCGCCGGGGGCAGGGGTCGGCCGAGGCCGATCTCCAGCGAGGTCTCCTCCTGCGTCTCGCGGACGGCAGCCACCGGCCAGGCCTCACCGGGGTCGAGCTTGCCCTTGGCCCACGACCAGTCGTCGTACTTCGGCCGGTGGACGAGCGCGACCTCGAGCTCTCCCTGGCGCCGGCGCCACGGGATGGTGCCCGCGGCCGGGATGGGGGCGGTCAACGCCGGCGAGCCTTGCGCCGGCGCTTGGCATGCAGCTCGATCATCGCTGCCTGCAGGTCGGCCAACGGCTGGCCGTCGGCATCCAGGCTCATGCGGGTCCAGCGACCGTCGCCGCTGAGCCGCCAGTGGGCGAACTCGTCGCTCATGCCGCGCGCCATCAGCGACTGCAGGTCCTCGACGTGGCGCGGGTCGGAGATGCGCAGGAGCGCCTCGACCCGGCGGTCGAGGTTGCGGTGCATCATGTCGGCGCTGCCGATGTAGGCCTCGGGTTCACCGCCGCCACCGAAGAGGAAGACGCGGGAGTGCTCGAGGAAGCGGCCGAGGACCGACCGGACCTCGATGTTCTCCGACAGGCCCCTGACCCCCGGACGCAGGGCGCAGATGCCTCGCACCCAGATGTCGACGTGGACCCCGGCCTGGGAGGCGCGGTAGAGGGCGTCGATGACCTGCTCGTCGACGATCGAGTTGACCTTGATCTGCACCAGCCCCCCGGCCCCCGACCGGGCGTGCTCGATCTCGGTCTCGATGCGGTCGACCAGCCCCGAGCGGAGCGAGCGCGGCGCCACGAGCAGCCGCTTGAACTTGCTGCGCGGTGCGAACCCGGACAGCTGGTTGAACAACCGGGCCAGGTCGTCGCCGACCTGCGGGTCGGACGTCAGCACGCCGAAGTCCTCGTACATGCGGGCCGTCTTGCCGTTGTAGTTGCCGGTGCCGATGTGGCAGTAGCGGCGCAGCGTGCCGTCGGCCTCCTGGCGCACCACCATGCAGAGCTTGGCGTGGGTCTTGAGGCCGACGATGCCGTAGACGACGTGGACCCCCGCGTGCTCGAGCTTGCGGGCCCAGGAGATGTTGTTCTGCTCGTCGAAGCGCGCCTTGATCTCGACGATCGCCAGCACCTGCTTGCCGGCCTCGGCCGCGTCGATGAGGGCGTCGATGATGGGGGAGTCGCCGCTGGTGCGGTAGAGCGTCTGCTTGATGGCCAGGACGTTCGGGTCGGCGGCGGCCTGCTCGATGAAGCCCTGGACCGAGGTGGAGAACGAGTCGTAGGGGTGCTGGAGCAGGACGTCCTTGTCGCGCACGACGGCGAGGATGTCGGCGGCCTTGGCGGTCTCGGCCGGAGCAAGGTCCGGGTGCGACTGACCGCGGAACGGCTCGAACCGCAGGTCCGAGCGCTCCAGGTCGGCGACCAGGTTGAGGCCCCGCAGGTCCAGCGGGGCCGGCAGGCGGTAGACCTCGCTGTCACTGACCCCCAGCTCGCGCACGAGCATGTCGAGCACGTGGTCGTCGATGAGCTCGTCGACCTCGAGCCGCACCGGTGGCCCGAACCGACGTCGCGTCAGCTCCTTCTCCAGGGCGGTCAGGATGTTCTCGGCGTCGTCCTCCTCCACCTCGAGGTCCTCGTTGCGGGTGACCCGGAAGGTGAAGTGCTCGCGCACCTCCATGCCCGGGAACAGCATGTCCAGGTGGGAGGCGATGACGTCCTCGAGCGGGACGAACCGCGTCGAGAACAGGTCGGAGGTGGCGGGCTCGCCGCTCTCGGGCTCGATGTGGAGCAGGCGCGGCAGCAGCGGCGGCACCTTGACCCGGGCGAAGTGCTCCTTGCCCGTCTTGGGGTTCACCAGCACGACGGCGAGGTTGAGCGAGAGCCCGGAGATGTAGGGGAACGGGTGCGCCGGGTCGACGGCCAGTGGCGTGAGCACCGGGAAGACGCGGTCCGCGAACAGCTCGGTCAGCAGGTCCTGCTCGGACCCGCTGAGCTCGTCCCAGCGGACGATGGAGATGCCTTCGTCCTCGAGGGCGGGCTGGACCTTGTCCTTGTAGACCTGGCTCTGCATGGACTGGAGCTCGTGCGCGACGAGCGAGATCTGCTCCAGCACCTCGCGGGGTTCGAGCCCGGACGCCGAACGGATCGCCAGGCCGGTCGCGACGCGGCGCTTGAGCCCCGCCACCCGGACCATGAAGAACTCGTCGAGGTTGGACGTGAAGATCGCCAGGAAGCGCGCCCGCTCGAGCAGCGGGACGGACTCGTCGGCCGCGAGCTGCAGGACGCGCTCGTTGAACTGCAGCCAGGAGATCTCGCGGTCGAGGAACCGGTCGCCCGGGAGCCCGCTCTCGTCGAGCTGGCTGGTCGCGTGGACCACGCGCATGAAGCGACCGTTCGAGGCCCTCGGCTGGGCGCTCGCGATCGACACCTCCTGCCCGGGGGAGTCGGTGTCGTCCCGGCCGTCGTGGGACGCCGCGGCGAGGACACCGGCCTCGTCGGCTGCACGACTGGTCACACTCATGCACTCATCCTGACAGTGGTTCGTGGCTGGCGCGCGAATACATCACGTCCACCATGATGCTGGCGAAACCCAGCCCCGTGTAGGTCCGTATCGCGGCCTGGTTGTCACCGTCGACGTACAGCACCACCTCGGGCAGCCCGAGGGAGGCGAGGTGGGCCAGCCCGAGCGCGGTGACGGGGCGGCCCAGCCCGCGCCCCTGGTATGCCGGGTGCACCCCGACGACGTACACCTCGCCCGGCGGCCGGGTCGGGTCGAGGGACGAGGTCTCCTCGGCGTCGACCTTGGTCCAGTGGAACGCCGCGACGTCGTCGGGCTGCCCGTCGGCGACGACGAGGATGAAGCCGGCGGCGTCGAACCACGGCAGCGCCATCCGCTCCTGCAGGTCGGACAGCGTCAGCCGGCCCTGCTCGGGGTGGTGGGCGAACGCCGCCGCGTTGGTGGCCAGCCAGGCCCGCTCGTCCCGGCCCGGCTCGAAGGGACGCGCGGTGAACCCGTCGGGCAGGGCGCTCGCAGCCGGGTCGAGGTCGGCCTCACCGAGCGGCCGCGCCATCTTGTGCAGCTCGCGGACCGCGGTCAGGCCCAGGCGCTCGGCCAGGGCCACCGCGCCGGGCAGCCGGCCGTGCGACCACAACCTGGCCCGTGGAGCCACGCCCAGCGCGGCCTGCGCCAGGGCGGTGCCGACCCCGGCCCGACGCGCGCCGGGGTCGACGACGAGCTCGCCGGACGCGTCGGCGTCGTCGGTGCCCTCGAGCTGGGCGTACCCCGTGAGCTGCTCGGCTGCATACGACAGGAGGTGGCGGACCCGACCGGGACCGGAGGCGAGGTGCAGCAGGGTCTGCTCGGAGAGGGCGCCCACACCGTCCGCGGCAGCGGCGCGAACCTGCAGGTCACGGACCTGTTGCCGCTGGGTGTCGGTCAGGGTGTCGAGGGTGCGGATGCGAGGTGGGGGCACGCAGGCATTGCACCATGCCCTTCCCTTCGGTGGCATGCGCGGTTAGCGTGCACGGGTCCGGCTACCGCCGGAACACCCCTTTCGCACAAGGACGCACCCATGACCTCATCCCGTACCCGGCGGTTGACCGGCGCGGTCGCTGTCGCCGCCCTGGCAGCCACCGGCGTCGCCTTCGCGAGCGGCACCTCCAGTGCCTCGAAGAACGGCCCCACCCTCGACATCCAGCTGCTGTCGTTCAACGACTTCCACGGCAACCTCGAGCCCCCGGCCGGGTCCGGCGGTCGCATCATCACCGACCACAAGATCGACCCCGTGACCGGCAAGCCGGTCGACGTGACCGTCGACGCGGGCGGTGTGGAGTACCTCGCCACCAAGCTGCGCGAGCTGCGCAAGGGCCACAAGAACTCCCTCACCGTGGCGGCCGGGGACATCGTCGGCGCGAGCCCGCTGCTGTCCGCGGCGTTCCACGACGAGCCCACCATCGAGGCGATGAACAAGGTCGGGCTCGATGTCACCTCCGTGGGCAACCACGAGTTCGACGAGGGCTACAAGGAGCTGCAGCGCCTCGACGCCGGTGGCTGCCTCGACGACGGCGCCGGTGCCGACAACCAGGACTCCTGCCCGGGTGGCAAGATGTTCAAGGGGGCGGACTTCCCGTTCCTGGCCGCCAACGTCACGTACGCCGGCACCGACAAGACGATCCTGCCGCCGTACTCGATCAAGAACGTCAACGGCGCCAAGATCGGCTTCATCGGCATGACCCTGGAGAACACCCCCAACATCGTCACCAAGTCCGGTGTCGAGGGCCTGAGCTTCGCCGACGAGGTCGAGACCGCCAACAAGCTGGTCCCCGTCCTGAGGAAGAAGGGCGTCAACGCGATCGTCGTCCTGGTCCACGAGGGCGGCTTCCCCGCGTCGAAGCAGAACTGGACCGACCCGGCCACCGGCACGACGTACTCCGTCAACGCCAACTACGACTACACCTGCCAGAAGGGTGGCGTCCTGTCCGGACCGATCGTCGACATCGCCGGCGCCCTCGACCCCGCCATCGACATGGTCGTCTCGGGGCACACCCACGCCCCCTACGTCTGCGACATCAAGGACCCGGCCGGCCAGCAGCGCCTGGTGACCTCCGCGTCGTCGTTCGGTCGCCTCGTCACCGACACCAGCTTCAAGTACGACCGTCGCACCCAGGACATCGTGCGCCCCTCGGTGACCAGCACCAACGTCCCGGTCGACCGCACCACCAAGGCGCCGGAGCTCACCGAGCTGATCTCGCGCTACCAGGCCCTGGTCGCCCCGATCGCCGGCCGCGTCCTCGGCTCCATCACCACGGACGTGGGCCGGTCCAACACCGAGAACCCCGGCAGCGTCAACGCCGGTGGCGAGTCCCAGCTCGGTGACCTCATCGCCGACGCCCAGCTCGCCGACCCCTCGGTCGTGACCGGCGGTCAGACGCCGCAGATCGCGTTCATGAACCCGGGCGGCATCCGGGCCCCCCTCAACTACGCCGCGAGCAAGACCGAGGGTGACGGCGTCGTCACCTACGAGGAGGCCTTCACGGTCCAGCCGTTCAACAACTACCTGGTCTCCCTGACCATGACCGGCGCCCAGATCAAGTCCCTGCTGACCCAGCAGTGGACCGGCCTCAACGCAGCCGCCCCCAAGGTCCTGCAGGTCTCCCAGGGCTTCAGCTACACCTACTCGGGCACCACGCTCGGCACGGTGACGCTGAACGGCACCCCGCTCGTGGACACCCAGTCCTACCGGGTCGTGACGAACAACTTCCTCGCGGACGGCGGTGACGGCTTCCCGGCCTTCACCACCGCCACGGACAAGTACTTCGGTGGGCTCGACATCGACGCCTTCGCGAACTACCTCGAGGCGCACTCGCCGTACACCCCGCTCCCGCTGGACCGCATCACCAAGAACTGACCCAGCAGGAACGACGAAAGCGCCCCTCCCGTCCGGGAGGGGCGCTTTTCGTGTGGTGGACCGGGGAGCGAGCCGGCGGGTCAGGCGTCGACGTGCTTGTCCTCGGCCGGCACGAACCGGTAGCCGACGTTGCGCACCGTACCGATCAGGACCTCGTGCTCCGACCCGAGCTTGGCGCGCAGCCGCCGCACGTGGACGTCGACGGTGCGGGTGCCGCCGTAGTAGTCGTAGCCCCAGACCTCCTGCAGCAGCTGGGCGCGGCTGAACACGCGTCCCGGGTGCTGCGCGAGGTACTTGAGGAGCTCGAACTCCTTGTAGGTGAGGTCGAGCAGGCGACCGCGGACGCGGGCGGAGTACGTCGCCTCGTCGATGGTCACGTCACCGCTGGTGATCTGGACCTCGTCGGGCTCCTGCTTCTCCTGCAGGCGACCCGTCGCCAGCCGCAGCCGCGCCTCGACCTCGGCCGGCCCCGCGGACTCCAGGAGCACCTCGTCGACGCTCCACTCGGCGGTGATGCCCGCCAGGCCGCCCTCGGTGAGGATCGCGATGAGGGGGATCGACATGCCGGTGGCGCGCAGCACCCGGCACAGCGAGCGGGCGACG
Source organism: uncultured Actinomycetota bacterium (assembly GCA_963731235.1). Classification (GTDB taxonomy): domain Bacteria; phylum Actinomycetota; class Actinomycetes; order Actinomycetales; family Dermatophilaceae; genus Pedococcus. The sequence goes on from CAVSUT010000023.1 coordinate 34,408, forward strand.
GCCAGGTCGCGACGGGCGTCGAGCAGGACGGCGTCGGCGGGGGGAGCATCGACCAGGGCGGTCGGCTCCGCCGGGATGATCCGCACGTGGTGCGACAGGAGCCCGAGCGCCGGCAAGACCTCGGCGCTGGGCGCCAAGGCGTTGGTCAGCAGGAGCAGACGGGCCATGTCCGTGAAGGATACGGTGCCGGGGGTGCCATCGAGCAGCCGAACACATGCTGAGACCCTTGTCTCACGATGAGGCACGCTCCGCGAGGGAGTCGGGCCGGGAGGAGTGCGGTATGCCGTCCGAGCAGGTTCGCGTGCCGGGTCAGAGCTCGGTGACGGTGCGCTACTGGGCCGGGGCCCGGGCTGCGGCCGGGACCGAGCAGGACGTCCTCACCGGCGGGACCGTCGGGGAGGCCGTGGCCGCCGCCACCGCCCTGCACCCTGCGCTCGAACCGGTTGCGGCGGTGAGCACCCTGCTGCTCGACGGCCGGGCCGTCACCCGCGAGGCCGCCCTGACCGACGGGGCGGTGCTGGAGATCCTGCCCCCCTTCGCCGGTGGGTGATGCGAGGATGCGGGCTGTGTCCGACGTTCCCGAGCAGCAGGCGCCCACGCCTGCCGCCCCGATGACCCGACGCGAACGTCGGGCCCGCAGCCGCAACACCCCGGCGACCCTGCCCGGCCGGGCCCTGCTCGCCCGCCCCCTGACGATGACGACCACCATCGCCTTCGCGGCGCTGGTCGGGCTCACGGGGTATGCCAGCCCCGAGTTCGTCGCGCTCGCGGTGGCCCTCGCCGGCTTCGTCGTCGCCTGGGGCTGGCCCCAGCTGCTCAGCCTGCCCAGCCCACGGGGCACGATGACCGTGCTGGCCGTCGGGACGGTCCTCATGACGGGCACCGTGCTGCTGACCCGCGAGGCGCCCTACCTGCAGTGGATGCCGGCCGCGATGGCCGTCGCCGTGATCGCCGCCTTCCTGCACCAGCTCATGCGCCGTGACGGACGGCCCCGCCTGACCGAGTCGGTCTCGGCGAGCGTCACCGGGCTGGCCGTCATCTCCGCCGGCGTCGCCCTCGGCCCCCTCCCGCAGTTCCTCAACGGCGAGCACGCGCTGGCGGCGACGATGGCCGGACTCGGGGTCGGCGTCCTCGCCGACCCCCTGATCAAGGTCGACCGGCTGCGCCAGTGGGCGTTGTTCGTCTCCATGTTCATCGGTGGCGCCGCCGGGATGGTCGTGTCCCTCGCCGCCGGCCACCCCAAGCCCTGGCCCGCTGCGCTCCTCGGTCTGCTCGCCGCAGCCGTGTCGCATGCCGCCCGGCGCGTGATGGCGGTGCTGCCGGCGACGGCCATGCCACGCGCCCAGCTCGCCGTGGGCGCGTCGTCGTCCCTGCTGGTCGGCGTGGTCGCCTATGTCGTGGTCCGCTCGCCGCTGTTCGTCTGAGCGGGGTGTCGGCGCAGGTCAGTAGACGAGGGCCTGCGTGCCCTCGGCCATGACCTCCTCGACGAACGAGGCCGCGCCGCGGACGACCACGCCCTCGACGAGGTCGGCCTCGGTGAGGTCGCGACGGGCGGCGCACTGCCCGCACACCGTCACGGTCCCGGTGGCGAGCACCGCGTCGAGCAGGTCCCGCAGCGGCGCGGCGTGCGGGAGCGAGACCTGCTCCGCGCGACCGGGGACCGCCATCCACGCGGCGTCACCGGTGAGCCAGAGGCTGACCTCGACCCCGCTCGCGGCGGCGGTCGAGGCCACCGTGAACGCCTGGTTGAGGCGTTCGGTCGAGTCGGTGCCGGCTGCGTCGGGGTCCAGCGGGGCGCCGCAGGTGGCCTTGACGACCAGACGGGTACGGGGAGCGGTCATGCCCCACAGGCTACGATCTGGGGCGTGCACTACTTCTACATCGGCCTCCTGGTCGCCTCAGCCGTCGCCATCACCTGGTTCGCCGGGTTCGTCGTGTACCGCCTGGTGAAGACGCCCCGCTGATGGTCTTCCACCTCGACACCGACCTGCCTCGGGAGCTCGCGCCGCTGGCCTGGCTGATCGGTCGGTGGGAGGGCGCCGGTGTCGTCGGCTACCCCACGATCGAGTCGGCCAACTTCGGCCAGGAGATCGAGGTGAGCCACGACGGCCGCCCCTTCCTCACCTGGCAGAGCCGCACCTGGCTGCTCAACGACGCCGGGGAGCAGGTGCGCCCCCTCGCCACCGAGCTCGGGTTCTGGCGTCCGGTCGAGGACGGTGAGGTCGAGCTGGTGCTGACCCACCCCACGGGCATCGTCGAGCTGTACTTCGGCAAGGCCGAGCCGGCCAAGATCGAGCTGCGCACCGACGGGGTGCTGCGCAGCCCGCACGCCAAGGAGTACAACGCCGCGACCCGCCTCTACGGGCTGGTCAGCTCCAACCTGCTGTGGGCGATGGACATGGCTGCCGTCGGCCAACCGCTCCAGAGCCACGTCTCCGCCGAGCTCAAGCGAGTCGGCTGACGCATCACCGCACCAGTGGCGGTGGTCTGGGCGCTCCCGCAGCGAGCCCGGCCCGGCTTAGCCGGGCTACGGGGTGCGGGTGACGTCCTCGTAGGTGTCCATGGCGTCGTTCTGCAACGCCTCGCCCAGAGCAGCCATGCCGGGCTCGTCGAGGATGTCGATGGAGCCACCCACGGGTGAGGTGCCGTACCCGGTGAAGGGCGCCGTGATGAACGCGATGTCCTTGCCGCGCAGGTTGCGCATGGCCAGGGCCTCGCTGCGCATGTCACCGGTGGAGAAGTCCTGGTCCACGGTCAGGTTGGACGTGCCGGCGTCGACGAACTCCGCGAGCCTGATCGGGTTGCCCAGGACGTCCTTGCTCAGCGACTTGAGCATGAGGGCCTTGATGAACGCCTGCTGGCGCCGACCGCGGGAGATGTCGCCCTCGCTGAGGTCCTTGCGCTCCCGGACGAAGGCGAGCGCCTCGGTGCCGCCCATCTGCTGGTAGCCCTTGGTGAAGGTGTAGCCGCTGCCCGAGCTGGGCTCCTCGACGTAGACGTTCACGCCGCCGACCGCGTCGGTCATCTTCTTGAAACCCTCGAAGTCGATGATCGCCACGTGGTCGACCGGCACCCCGACCAGGCCCTGGACCGTCTGCACGAGGAGCGGGGCGCCGCCATACGCGAAGGCTGCGTTGATCTTGTCCTTGCCCCGGCCGGGGATGTCGACGTAGAGGTCGCGGGGGAAGTGGATGAGGTTGACCGTCTTGCGGTCGCTGGCGACGTGCATGAGCACGATGACGTCGGAGCGGGAGCCGGCAAGGCCTGTCCGGGCGTCCGACCCGATGATGAGGAAGTTCTGGGCGTCCTTGGCCGCGGGGCTCTTCGTGGGCGCGTCGGCCGCACCGGGCGCCGGCAGGAGGGCCTCGTGCTTGACGTTCGAGTTGACCGTGTGGTTGAGGAACAGCAGGTATGCCGCCGCGCCACCGACCACGACGAGCAGCACCAGCGCCAGGAGGATCGCCACCGTCCTCTTCAGGCGGGAACCCTTCGGGCGCGCGGGAGGGGTCTGCGTCTCTTCGAATTGGTCCAGCACCCGGCCAGTGTAGGTTGCGCGCCGGGGCAGATCGTGCAGGTCCGCGTGCTCGGCGACCGTAGAGTGGTGCCCGTGCAGGACGTCGGTGACCAGTTGCGGGCGCAGGGGCGCAGGATGACGCCCCAGCGCCAGCGGGTCCTCGATGCCGTGGCGACGCTCGGCCACGCCACCCCGGACGACGTCGTCGCCCGGGTCTCGGCCGATGGTGGGGCCACGCTGGTCCCCTCGACCGTCTACCGGGCCCTGGAGGCCCTGGAGTCGCTCGGGGTGGTGGGACACACCCACCTCGACCACCGCGCGCCGAGCTACCACCTGGCCGACCACGCCGACCACATCCACCTCGTCTGCCGGACCTGTGGCCGGGTCGAGCAGTGCGACCGGGCGCTCGCCGACGCCTTCACGGGGAATGTTCTGGCCTCCACCGGCTTTGTTGCAGATGTGACCCACATGGCGGTGCACGGCCAGTGCGCAGCCTGCGCGAGCCGACCCTGACGGCCGTGACCGGCCACCCGATGACAGAGGTGCACCCCGCATGACACCGACCCCGACGACCCCCACCACCGAGCCGACCGCCGAGCCCACCGCCGAGACCACCGCAGCCCGGGCGCCCCGTTCGGTGCTGTTGTCGCGACCCGGCGCGGTCGAGGGGGACGGCCCGGACGCCACGGTCGCGGCCCACTACGGCGACCCGCTGCGCGAGCAGCGACTCCTGCTCGAGGGGCTCGCCGTCGTCGACCTCTCCCACCGCGGCGTCGTCACGGTGACCGGGCCCGACCGCCTGTCCTGGCTGCACTCGATCACGACCCAGCAGCTGACCGGACTGCCGCCACGGGAGTCGCGCGAGACGTTGGTGCTCAGCCCGAAGGGCCACATCGAGCACGACCTGCACCTCGTCGACGACGGGGCCACGACGTGGATCACCACGGAGCCGGGCACCGCCCCTGCGCTGGTCGCCTGGCTGGACGGCATGCGCTTCATGCTCCGGGTCGAGGTCGCCGACGTCAGCGCGGACTGGGCCGTCCTCGGTGAGCCCTCCGGCGCCGAGGCCAAGCCCGGCGAGCTGCTGGCCTGGCGCGACCCGTGGCCCGGGCTGGTCGGTGACACGGCGGCATACGGGCCGGTCGAGGGGCACCCCGCGCAGGGCCGCGCCTGGCGCGAGGTCCTCGTCCCGGTCGCCGAGCTCGAGGCGGCCGTCGGCGACCGTGACCTGGCGGGGTCCTGGGCGGCCGAGGCGCTGCGCGTCGCCGCGTGGCGTCCGCGGCTGGGGTTCGAGACCGACCACCGCACCATCGCCCACGAGACCGACTGGCTGCGCACCGCCATCCACCTGCACAAGGGGTGCTACCGCGGCCAGGAGACCGTCGCGAGGGTGCACAACCTGGGCCGCCCGCCGCGGCGCCTGGTGTTCCTGCACCTCGACGGCTCGGGCCACACGCTGCCCGAGCGCGGCGCACCGGTGATGCTCGGCGACCGGTCGGTCGGGCTGCTCACCTCGGTCGCCCGCCACCACGAGGACGGTCCGATCGGGCTCGCCCTCGTCAAGCGCAACACCCCCCTGGACGCGACGCTCGTCGTCGGCGGCGTGAGCGGCAGCCAGACCGAGGTCGTCGCTCCCTGAGTCCTGCCATGATGTCCGCCATGGCCACCACCCCCGGCACCCTGATCACCGTCGCACCCACGGGTGCGGAGCTGTCCAAGGGTGACTTCCCGCAGCTGCCGACGACGCTCGAGGAGCTGGTCGAGACGGCCACCTCGTGCGAGGCCGCCGGCGCGTCGATGATCCACCTGCACATCCGTGACGGCGAGCACCGCCCGACCCTCGACCACGGCCACCTCAAGGCCGCGGTCGACGCCCTGCGCGAGACGACGTCGCTGGTCGTGCAGCTGTCCACCGGGGGCAGCGTCCACGACCCGCTCGAGCAGCGGCTGACCGTCCTGGATGCCGAGCCCGACTCCTGCTCGCTGACCTGCGGGACGACGAACTTCGGCGACGACGTCTTCCTCAACCCCTACGGCTTCATGTCCGACCTCTACGTGCAGGCCCAGGAGCGCGAGGTCGTCCCCGAGTTCGAGCTGTTCGACCTCGGGCACGTGGCCGCCCTGGCGCGCCTCATCGACGCCCACGGGCTGCCCTTCGGCGGCAAGGTCCACGTCGACTTCGTCACCGGGGTGCCCGGCGGCATGCCCGGAACCCCGGCGGCCCTGCTGGCCGGGGTCGCGATGCTCCCGCCCCAGGTCACCTCCTGGGCGGCGACCGGTATCGGGCGCACCCACCTGCCGATCGCCGCCGCCGCGCTCGCGGCCGGTGGCCACCTGCGGGTGGGCATGGAGGACAACGTGGTGTTCGCCCGCGGGGTGCCGGTCGAGCACAACCGCGAGCTCGTGGAGCGGGCCGCGCACCTCGCCGAGGTCATGCAGCGTCCCGCGATGTCCACCCAGGACGCCCGCGCCCTGCTGGGCGTCAAGGACCGCCGCGCCACCGCCATACCTGCCTGACCCGCCCGACCCTGCCCGGCAAAACGCCGGTTGCCCGACGTACCTCGGGTTGGCACCGCGCGGGAGGTCGCGCAACCGGGGTTCTGCGGGAGAGGTATGCCGTGTGATGGGAGACACGCTGCCTGCAGTTTGCATTTTGCTAACTACAGCAAGCATGATGGGGGCATGAGCCGACTTCCACTTGGACCCCTGGGGGGTGACAGCCTCGGGGACTACCTGCGCGACCAGCGCCAGTCCGCGAAGCTGTCGCTGCGCCAGCTGTCCGAGCTCGCCGGCGTCTCCAACCCCTACCTGTCGCAGATCGAGCGGGGCCTGAAGAAGCCCAGCGCCGAGATCCTCCAGCAGCTCGCCAAGGGCCTCGAGGTCTCTGCGGAGTCGCTCTACGTGCGGGCCGGGATCCTCGACGAGCGCCACGGCCACCCGGCCGGTGCGCCCGACACCCGGGCCGTCATCGGCGCCGACCCGCGACTCAGCGACCGCCAGAAGTCCGCCCTGCTGGACATCTACGACTCCTTCGTCAGTGGCGACGCCGCCGCGACGAGCCGCGCCCGCAAGGCCACCACCCCTCGCACCGCCGGTCCGAAGACACCCAGAGCTCCCCGGAGCCCGAAGTCCTCCACCGCCGCGAAGGGCACGCGCACGACCAAGACCTCCACCACCCGAACCCAAGGAGACTGACATGGCACTCGTTGCCGACATCCGCAAGAACGTCATCGACACCACCCCCGTGTTCGCCGTGGTCGGCCTGACCGACCTCGCCGTCGAGAAGGTCCGCGACGCCCGCGTCCGCGCCGCCGCCGTCGGCGCGGTGTTCACCACCGACCTCAAGGCCGACCTCAAGCCCAGCGTCCTGCAGACCAAGGCCCAGGCCCGTGCGTTCGGGGTGGCCGAGCAGGCGCAGGAGCTCCCGGCCCTCGCCCTCAACCGCAGCCTCGAGATCGCCGGCAAGGCGCAGGAGTCCTACGAGTCCGTCGCCGCCCGTGGCGAGAAGCTCGTCGAGCGCGTGCGCACCCAGAAGGCCACCAAGGACCTCATCGCCCAGGCCGGGACGACCGTCGCCCTCGGCAAGGGTGCGGTCACGACCGTGCGCAAGTCCGCCACCGGGATCCAGCGCTCGGCCAAGGCCACGCTGACCACCGGCCGCAAGGAGGCCGCCACGGTCGCCGACGTCGTCGCCGACTCGGTCGCGGTCGAGACCGCCGAGGTGGGCACCGCCGTCAAGGCGTCCGCGAAGCGGACCCGGACCGCTGCCAAGCGCACCTCCACCACCACCAAGAAGTCGGCCGGCGCCACGAAGACGGCCACCAAGCGCGCCACCACCGGCGCCAGGAAGACCGCCTCCACCGCGAAGAAGGCCAGCTCGACGGCCGCCACGAAGGTCGGCGACTGATCGCCACCCGGCGCTGAGCAGGCACAGGACGACCCCCACCCGTTACGGGTGGGGGTCGTTCGCCGTCCGGCGCGGCGTGGCTAGGCTCGGCCGGGTGAGCACGCTGCATACCGTCACCCCGCCCGCCCTCGCCGACGCCCCCGTCCTCGCGCACTACGTGCGCGGAGGATTCGTGGAGTCGGCCCACCGGGCCTCGGTGGTCGCCACCTCCCCGGACGGTGGCGAGCACCTGCTGGCGCTCGGTGCCGTGGACGACCCGGTGTTCCCGCGGTCGTCCAACAAGCCGGTCCAGACCCTGGCGATGGTGCGGGCCGGACTGCGCATGCCACCGGCGCACCTCGCGCTCGCCTCGGCCAGCCACTCCGGTGAGGAGTTCCACCTCGCGGCGGTGCGCGAGATGCTCGCGTCCGTCGGCCTCACCGAGGGTGCGCTGCAGAACACCCCGGACTACCCGGTGGACGAGCAGGCCCGCGAGGCGGTTCTGCGCAGCGGTGGCGGCAAGCTCCCCATCACCCAGAACTGCTCGGGCAAGCACGCCGCGATGCTCGCCACCTGTGTCGTCAACGGGTGGGACACCGCGACGTACTGCGAGCCGTCGCACCCGTTGCAGGTCGCCATCGCCGAGACCCTCGCCGAGCTGACCGGTGACCAGATCACGGCCACCGCGGTCGACGGCTGCGGGGCGCCCGTCATGGCCGTGACCCTCGCCGGGCTCGCCCGCGCCTTCGGCGCGATGGCGTCGGCTCCCGCCGGGACCCACGAGGCGCAGGTCGCCGACGCGATCCGGGCCAACCCCGCCTACCTCGGCGGCACCGGGCGGGACGTCACCGCCCTCATCGAGCACACGCCCGGCCTCATCGCCAAGGACGGTGCCGAGTCCGTGTATGCCGTGGGCCTGGCCGACGGCCGTGGTGTCGCGCTCAAGGTCGCCGACGGCTTCCCGCGGGCCAAGCCCGTCATCCTGGCCGCCGTGCTGCGCCACCTCGGCGTCGAGTCACCGGCCCTGGCCCAGCTCGAGCACTCCCCGGTCCTCGGACACGGAGAGCCGGTCGGCTCGATCATCGCCGTCAACCTCTGACCACGACGGGCTGAACCAGTCGTGCGTGCGGTCCTGCAGCGGGTGACGTCCGCGTCGGTCACGGTCGAGGGTGAGGTCGTCGGGGCGATCGACCGACCCGGTCTGCTGGCGCTCGTCGGCGTCACCCACGAGGACGGCCCCGAGCAGGTGGCGACCCTGGCCCGCAAGATCAGTGAGCTGCGGATCCTGCACGACGAGCGGTCGGTGCTCGACGAGGGTGCTCCGGTGCTGGTCGTCAGCCAGTTCACGCTCTACGCCGACACCCGCAAGGGGCGCCGGCCGACGTGGAACAACGCCGCTCCCGGAGCCGTGGCCGAGCCCTTGGTCGAGGCCGTGGTGGCGGCCCTGCGCGAACGGGGCGTCGAGGTGGCGACCGGACGGTTCGGCGCGATGATGCAGGTCTCACTGGTCAACGACGGCCCGGTGACACTCGTCGTCGAGGTCTGACCCTTAGGCTGTCCCCCATGTTCAACCTCGACGGGGCACAGAACCTCGTGCTGCTCGCCCTCGGGTTCCTCGCGTTCGTGATGCAGGTGTTCGCGCTGGTCGATGCCACCCGCTATCGCAAGGACGCCTTCCTCGCCGCCTCCAAGCGGACCAAGAAGCTGTGGGTCATCGTGCTCGCGGTGGCGGTCGCGCTCGGTTTCGTCTCGATCCGCAACCCCCTCAACATCTTCAGTCTCCTGGCCGTGGTCGCAGCCGCCGTCTACCTCGTCGACGTCCGGCCGGCCCTGCGACAGGTCAGTGGTGGCAGGGGCAACGGCAACCAGCACATGGGACCGTACGGACCGTGGTGAAGGACGACAGCGGGGCACCCGTGCGCGACCCGCGCGACGACATCTTCGTGCAGGAACGACCGTGGGGGCAGTTCGAGCAGTTCGTGTCCAACGAGCGGGTGACGGTCAAGATCATCACCGTCCAGCCCGGGCACCGGCTCTCGCTGCAGACCCACGACCACCGTGGCGAGTTCTGGCAGGTCCTCGACGGCGCGATCGAGGTCACCGTGGGTGAGCAGACCTGGAGCGCCCAGCCGGGCGAGAAGGTGTGGGTCCCGCAGGGTTCGGTCCACCGCATGGCCAACAAGGGCGACGCGGCGGGCCGGCTGCTCGAGGTGGCGTTCGGCGACTTCGACGAGGCCGACATCGTCCGCCTCGAGGACGACTACGCCCGCTGATCGTCGGGCGCCGAGCCCTTCGCGCTTGCCGCGACAGCCCGCCCTCCCGGGGCCCCGGGTGCGACCGCGTCCCAGGCGACGGTGAGCTCACCGAGGCGCCAGCGGCTCGGGCCGTCGAGCAGTGGCCAGCCGTCGTGACGCAGCGCAGCGGCCGTCGCGAGAAAGCGTTGCCGCACACCGAAGCTCGCCTGGTGCGCCGCGTGGGCCCAGGCCCGGTCGAGAGCCTCGAGGTAGGCGTGCACCGGCTCGCCGGACACGTTGCGGTGGATCAGGGACTTGGGCAGGCGCTCGGCGATGTCCGATGGTGCCTGGAGTCCGCGCAACCGCCAGGACAGCGTCAACGACACCGGCCCGGAGCGCTCCACGGCCACCCAGGTGCTGCGCCGACCCAGCTCGTCGCAGGTCCCGTCGACGAGCAGGCCGTCCTCGGTGAGGCGTTCGCGGACCGTCGCCCAGGCGGGTTCGACCTGCGCCTCGTCGTACTGGCGCAGCACGTTGAAGGCCCGCACGACGGTGGCGCGGCGGTCGTCGCCGAGCGGCACCTCGAACCCGCCGCGCCGGAAGGTCAGCCCGTCCCTGGCCAGGGCCTGACCGAGGGCGACCCTCGCCGGGTCGATCTCGACGCCGACCACCTCCACGTCCGCACGCACCATACGGAGCCGGTCGTGCAGCTCCACGGCGGTGACGGGCGAGGCGCCGTAGCCCAGGTCCACCACGACGGGCGGTCGCACACCCTGGCGCAACCGCCAGGCCTGCGGGCCGGCGAGCCACCGGTCCACGCGGCGCAGGCGGTTGGGGTTCGTGGTCCCGCGGGTGATCGTCCCGACCGGCCGCTGCACCACCACGGCAGCAGCGTACGCGGCGCAGCACCCTAGGGTTGGCTGCGTGCGTTGGCGCGAGAGGAACATCAGCCGCAGCATGGTCGCGCTGGTGGCCTCGCTGAGCGCCCTCGCCCTGCTCGGGCTGTGGACCCAGCTGCCGGGGTGGCTGGGTCGCGACGCCGGGTTCGCCGACGTGCCGCCGGGGCTGCTGCGCGTGGCGCCGGACGCCAAGGGCGTCGCCACCCTCGGTGGTGGGGTGTCGGTCTCCCTGTATGCCGACGGCATGCGGATCGTGCGCGGCCGGACGCTGCTCACCCAGACCGTCATCAGCGGGTCGATGCTGAGCGCGGTGGAGGGCCGGGCGACAGGCACCGGCAGGGACACCGAGGAGGAGGTGACCCGGACGCTGAGCAACATCACCATCGACGAGCTGGTCTTCCTGCCCGGTCGGGCCACGTACTTCGGGTCCATCTCCGACGGGGACGGGTCGCTGCCGCTCCTGATCCGGGTCGAGCTGGCCGGTTCGGTGATCCGCGTCGGCGCCTCGGTGATCGGCGCGGACGGCATCGTCTGGCACCTCGACCACCGACCCCTGACGACCGGTCTGCGCCCAGCCCTGCCCGACCGCAACCTGCGTGGCTCGGCGGCCTGGCTCTCCCGGGGCAGCGTCGAGGGGCAGGCCGCCTTCTCCACCATCCTCGGCACCGACATCGGAGTCGGCCCGGGGCGGGTGGCCCGCGGCGTCGACGTGCGGTTCGACGGGCGCATCGACATCCACATCTGGTCCGACGCGGGGTTCCTCACCGTGTCGTCGCACGCGCGCCCGCAGCCCTCCCCCTCGCCGTAGCGCGAGCGCCGCGCAGTGGCAGACTCGGTGACATGGCCACCCGCGACCGCATCGACCGCGTCGCCATGCTCAGCGTCCACACCTCGCCGCTGGAGCAGCCGGGCACCGGGGACGCCGGTGGCCTCAACGTCTACGTCGTCGAGGTGGCCCGCGAGCTGGCCAAGCGGGACGTCTCCGTCGAGATCTTCACCCGCACCACCACCGCCGAGCTCGCGCCGACGGTCGAGCTGGAGCCGGGCGTCCTGGTCCGCCACGTGACGGCAGGTCCCTACGAGGGGCTCGCGAAGAACGACCTCCCCGGGCAGCTGTGTGCGTTCGCCTCCGGGGTCATGCGGACCGGCGCGCACTCACCCGAGGACCACTACAGCCTCGTGCACTCCCACTACTGGCTCTCGGGCCAGGTCGGGTGGCTGGCTGCGGACCGCTGGCAGGTGCCCCTGGTCCACACCATGCACACGATGGCGCGCGTCAAGAACCGCCACCTCGCGCAGGGCGATGCCCCTGAGCCCTCCGGCCGCGAGATCGGCGAGCTGCAGGTGGTCGAGGCCGCCGACCGCCTGATCGCCAACACGTCGGGGGAGCGGGGCGAGCTGATCGACCTGTATGACGCCGAGCCCAGCAAGGTGGTCGTCGTGCCACCGGGGGTGGACCTGTCCGTCTTCTCGCCGGGCGACCAGCGTGAGGCGCGGGCGGCGGTGGGGGTCGCAGCCGAGGCCCGGCTGCTGTTGTTCGTCGGCCGGATCCAACCCCTCAAGGCGCCGGAGGTCCTCGTCAAGGCGGCGGCCGAGCTGCTCGGCCGCCACCCGGACTGGCGCGGGCAGCTGGTCGTGGCCGTGCTCGGCGGGCCCAGTGGCTCGGGGCTGGAGCACCCGCAGTCGTTGCAGGAGCTCACTGCCGCACTGGGTCTGAGCGCGCAAGTGCGGTTCGTCCCACCGGTGTCGCGGCCCGAGCTCGCGCGGTGGTACCGCGCCGCCGACCTCGTCGTCGTGCCCTCCTACTCCGAGTCGTTCGGACTGGTGGCCGTCGAGGCGCAGGCGTGCGGCACCCCGGTCGTCGCCGCCGACGTGGGCGGACTCCCGACCGCGGTGGGCGAGGCCGGTGTGCTCGTCGACGGACACGACATCCCCACCTGGGCCGATGCCCTGGAAGGACTGCTCATGGATCCGGACCGCCGAAAGATGCTCTCCCGCAGGGCTGTCGAGCATGCTGCCCTGTTCGGGTGGGACCGCACGGCCGAGCGGCTCTACGAGGTCTACATCGAGGCGATGCGGGCTCGTGAGCGAGGTCTCGACGGGTCCTCACCGAACGGGTCGCTCACCGGCGTGCCGTCGGCGGTGGTCCCGTGAGTGGGCTCGCCGAGGTCGTCGAGGGCTACCTCGCCGAGGCCGAGATCGAGTGGGAGCCGGGTGCCCGTCCGGGCGAGTACGTCGTGACGCTGCCGGGCGAGAAGAAGCTCAAGACGGTGGCATCGCTCGTGGCAGGCGAGGCTTCCCTGTCGGTGTCGGCCTTCGTCATCCGCAACCCCGACGAGAACCACGAGAAGTTCTACCGCTACCTGCTGCGCAAGAACCTCCGCCTGCCCGGACTCGCCTACGCCGTCGACAACGCCGGCGACGTCTACGTGACCGGGCGGCTTCCCGCGGCCGGGGTGGACGCGGCATACCTCGACCAGCTCCTGGGTGCGCTGCTCGACGCCGCGGACTCGCACTTCAACGAGCTGCTCGCCATCGGGTTCCTCACGAGCATGCAGAAGGAGTGGGACTGGCGCGTCTCGCGCGGGGAGTCGTTGCGCAACCTCGAGGCGTTCCGCCCGCTGCTCGAGCGTTCCTGAGTCGGGCGCTGCGCGCGGCTGGGCGCGGTCACTACGCTGGTGCCCATGGCATACACCCTCATCCTGCTGCGCCACGGGCACTCCGACTGGAACGCCAAGAACCTCTTCACGGGGTGGGTCGACGTCGACCTCAACGACCAGGGGCGTGAGGAGGCCGTCGCCGGCGGAAACCTGTTGAAGGACAGGGGAGTCCTGCCGACCGTCGTGCACACGTCGGTGCTGCGCCGCGCCATCAGCACGGCCAACCTCGCGCTCGACGCCGCCGACCGCCACTGGATCCCCGTGCGCCGGGACTGGCGGCTCAACGAGCGCCACTACGGCGCGCTGCAGGGCCTGGACAAGGCCGCCACGCGTGAGAAGTACGGCGACGAGCAGTTCATGCTGTGGCGTCGCTCGTTCGACACCCCTCCGCCGGCGATCGAGCTGGGTTCGGAGTTCGACCAGTCCGGCGACCCGCGCTACGACGGCGTCGAGGTGCCGCGCACCGAGTGCCTCAAGGACGTCATCACCCGGATGATGCCCTACTGGGAAGGTGCCATCCAGGACGACCTGCGCGCCGGCGAGACGGTCCTGGTCACCGCGCACGGCAACAGCCTGCGCGCGCTGGTCAAGCACCTCGACCAGATCAGCGACGAGGACATCGCCGGGCTCAACATCCCGACCGGCCAGCCGCTGGTCTACACCCTGGGCGAGGACTTCATGCCGACGAAGCCGGCCGAGTACCTCGACCCCGAGGCTGCTGCCGCTGCGGCCGCCGCTGTCGCCAACCAGGGCCGTTAGGGCTGCGTCCCCACCGCGCCACGAGCAAAGCGGGGGTTGTTCGGCATACAGGGCACCTACAAGTCCCGTGTTGCCGAACAACCCCCGCTTTGCAGGGTGTGTTCGGGTAGCCGTTAGGGCTGCGTCCCCTCGGCCCAGACGTCCTCCCTCGGGAGGTCCACCGGCCACCGACCCAGCGACGTGCCGGAGGCGTCGTAGGCCTCGACCTCGTAGGGCGTCGTGTCCGGCGACCACGACGGCGTCGTGGCCAGGACCGCGCCCCCTCGGGGCGTGAGCATCGGCGTCGGCGGGTAGATGCTCGGGGACGACGACACCAGCCGGACCGTGGCCGCATCGGGTGCGAACACCTCGTAGGACATGGTCGCCGCCTCCGAGGCGGACCCGTGCAGGACGAACGGTCGGACACCGGCGGTGGCGGCGTCGATCGGGACGCCGCTCGCCAGCTCCATGGTCGAGGCGGCGCTGCCGTCCTTGGCCTGGGTCATGACCACCGAGCTCCGGAGCACCTGTCCGGTCGAGAGGGTCGAGTCGACCACGATGAGGCGGGTCGTCCCGCCCGAGGACTCGCCCATCCCGAGACGACTGGCGAGGGCGCGGTCGACGGGGCCCAGGTACCGCGTCGTCGCCGTGACGGTGGCCGGGTCGAGGCCCAGGGTGACCGCGACGGCAGAGCCCATGGCCTTCTCGGCCTGCGCGCGGACGTCGTCGCCGGTGCAGTTGAGGCAGATCGAGCCGCGGTCCTCGACGCTCACCGACGGGAGGCCGGTCAACGTGACCCGGGTGCTCGGCAGGTCACCTGCCGTGACCCGGGTGAGGGAGGGCGGTGAGTCCTGGAGGAGCTCGGAGTACATCCCGTCGGTGAGGCGCACGGGGCGGAACGCGTCGCGCGTCACCGAGCCGTCGAGCCCGATCTGCACGGAGCGGGAGATCGCAGCTCCGGCGACGTCGGGACGGGCCAGGACCACCAGCGTCGAGTCGTTGTCGGCGTGCTCGCGCAGGAGCACCACGTCGGAGAGGCCGCCCCCCGCGGACGACACCTCGACGAGGTCCTGGGCGGACCCGCCGCGCGGACCCGCGAACATCGTGAGCTTCTCGTCGCTGTCGGTCCCGGAGTCCCAGGTGACCACGACGCGCGAGGTGGGGAGGTCCTCGGCGTACAGCACGTGCGCGCTGCCGAACCGGTTGCCGACGGCAGTCAGCAACGCGGTGTCGGCCGCGAGCGACCCACGGGTCGGCCACGTCGAGATCGAGCCCCACCGCGAGTCGTCCGGCCCCGGGACCACGACCTGGGTGTGCTTGGCCGGCTGGGTCGGTCGGTCGCCGCCCTGGCCCAGGCTCGGCACCAGCACGGCGAGCGCCGCCACCGCCGCGACCGCGCCCACCGCAGCGGTCCTGCGCCGGCGCCGGCTGGCGGTCACGGCACCGCTCACCCGCTCGTACGGGTCGGCCGCGGGTCCGTCGATGTCGTCGGCGCGGGCGGCGAGGGCGTCGCGCAGCTGGGTCTCCAGGCTCATGACAGGCTCTTCTCGGGGGTGCCGTTGTTCTGGCGCAGGACGCCGCGGAGGCGGTCGAGCCCGCGGGAGGCCTGGCTCTTCACCGAGCCGAGCGACATCCCGAGGGCATCGGCGGTGGCGGCCTCGGAGAGGTCGTCGAAGTAGCGCAGCACCACCACGGCGCGCATCCGCGGTGGGAGGGCGAGGACCGCCCGGGCGACCTCGTCGCGGGTGTCGTACGCGGCATACGCGTCGCCGGTGGCCCGGTCCGCGTGCGCAGGGACCTCGCCCAGGGTCTCGGCGACCCGGCGGCGGCGCCACCAGGACGCGGACTCGTTCGCCAGGGCGGCCCGGGTGTAGGCGTAGGGCCCGCCGCTGCTCTCGTCGCGCGAGATGTGCTCCCAGCGGCGGTGCACCTTGACGAGGGTCTGCTGCACGAGGTCCTCGGCGCGTCCCTGGTCACCGGTCAGCAGGTATGCCGTCCGCACCAGCGCCTGCCAGCGCACCTGCACGAAGCGGCGGAACTCCTCCTCGGCCCCTGCGTCCACGTCCCACCGCCCCCGACCCGTGGCCCGACCGGTGTCGGCACCTACCCCCTAGACGCTGGCCAGCATGACGCAGGTTGAGAGCGCGCGAGGGAAAGTTTGCGGATCAGGGGCCGCGGCGGTCACAGCGTGGGGCTGTGGTCCTCCTGCTCCTCGTGGTCCTCGGCGACGTCCCACTCGCCGGTGACGAGGTAGACGACGCGGTGGGCCACCGAGACGGCGTGGTCGGCGAACCGCTCGTAGTAGCGCCCGACCAGCGTCATGTCGACCGCAGCCTCGGTGCCGTGCTTCCACGTCCCGTCGATCAGGTGCCCGAACAGGTTGCGGTGCAGCTCGTCCATCGCGTCGTCGTCGCGCTCGAGGGTCTTGGCGTCCTCGACGTCCTTGGCCGCGATGACCTGGCCGCACTTGGCGACGATGCGCTCGGCGACCTGGCCCATCTGCAGGATGGTGGCGCGGATGTCCGCGGGCACGGCCGACTCGGGGTACCGCAGCCGGGCGACCTTGGCGACGTGGCGAGCGAGGTCACCCATCCGCTCGAGGTCGGCGCTCATGCGCATCGAGGTGACCACCATGCGCAGGTCCGTGGCGACCGGCTGCTGGCGGGCGAGGAGGTCGATGGAGAGGGCGTCGAGCTCCTCCCGCATGCGGTCGAGCTCCTTGTCGGCCTGGATGACCGACTCGGCGAGCTGGATGTCGGCGTCGAGGAGGGCCGTGGTGGCGCGGGACATGGCCGAACCCGCCAGGCGGGTCATCTCGACCAGCTGGTCGGAGATGGTGTCGAGGTCCTCGTGGAATGCGTTGCGCATCAATTCCCTAGCGTGAGTGCGGTCGTGCGTGCGAGCCGAGGCTCCCACGGGGCAGTGAACGGTCGGATGACCCTAGGTGAACATCTGGGGCCTCCCCTGCGGCGGGCCCGGTTTCCGGCGTCGACAGGTATGGCGCGCACCGTACATTGGGATCGTGGATGCGACCACTGCCGCCGTGCTGGCCGGTTTCGCCGGTGTGCTCACCGGCGCCCTGGCGGTCATTGCCGTGCGCTACTCCGAGCGACAGCAGACGCAGCTGCCGGGGGCCGGGTCCGTGACCTCCCTGCCGCCCGGGGTCGGCGACGTCCTCGCGGTCCTGCGCTCCAGCGCCATCGTCGTGGACTCCGCCGACGCGGTGACCAAGATGTCGCCCGCGGCCGTCGCCTACGGGCTCGTGCGGGACGGGGAGCTCGTCCACGCCGAGCTGCGCCACCTCGCCCGCCAGGTCCGCCGCGACGGGGTGATCCGCGAGTCGCAGCTCGAGCTGTCCCGGGGTCCCCTCGGACAGGGTCGCTCGATCATGCAGGCCCGCGTCGCCCCGCTCGGCAGCAGCCACGTCCTGCTGCTCGTCGAGGACCACACGCAGGCACGCCGGGTCGAGGAGGTGCGCCGGGACTTCGTCGCCAACGTCAGCCACGAGCTCAAGACCCCGGTGGGCGGCATCGGCCTGCTGTCCGAGGCCATCCTCGACGCCAAGGACGACCCCGAGGCGGTCGAGCGGTTCGCCGGTCGCATGCAGGTGGAGAGCCACCGCCTGGCCCAGCTGGTCAAGGAGATCGTCGACCTGTCCCGCCTCCAGGTCGCCGACACGCTGCACGCACCCCGGCTGGTCGACGTGACCGCTGCCGTCCGCGAAGCCATCGAGTACTCCCGTGTCGGGTCCGACGCCAAGCAGATCGAGATCGCCGAGGCGTGTGCTCCGGACCTCAAGGTGTTCGGCGACGAGGACCTGCTCGTCACGGCAGTCCGCAACCTCATCGGCAACGCTGTCGCCTACTCCGACACCAGCACCCGCGTCGCCGTGGGTGGGCGCCTCAACGGCGACATGGTCGAGATCACCGTCACCGACCAGGGTCGGGGCATCCCGCTGGCCGAGCAGGCCCGCATCTTCGAGCGCTTCTACCGCGTCGACGGAGCGCGTTCCCGGGCCACCGGGGGCACCGGGCTGGGCCTGGCCATCGTCAAGCACATCTGCGCCAACCACGGGGGTGACGTCACCGTGTGGAGCGAGGAAGGGCGCGGGTCGACGTTCACGATCCGCCTGCCCGCCGCCGCCGACCGCTCCGGCGGCCACGGCACCCACGACTCCTCACCACCCACGCCGTCACAAGGAGACCCCCGCGCATGACCCGCATCCTGGTCGTCGAGGACGAGGTGTCGTTCTCCGACCCGCTGTCCTACCTGCTGCGCAAGGAGGGCTACGAGGTGGCCGTCGCCGAGACCGGGCCGGAGGCCCTCGAGGACTTCGACCGGGCCGGGGCCGACCTCGTCCTGCTCGACCTCATGCTCCCCGGCCTGTCCGGGACCGAGGTCTGCCGGGCGCTGCGCCAGCGGTCCAACGTGCCGGTGATCATGCTGACCGCCAAGGACAGCGAGATCGACAAGGTCGTGGGGCTCGAGATCGGGGCGGACGACTACGTCACCAAGCCCTACTCCTCCCGCGAGCTCCTGGCCCGGATCAAGGCGGTGCTGCGACGGCTGTCCGAGCCCGAGGACCTGGTGCCGGCGACCATCGAGGCGGGCCCGGTGCGGATGGACGTCGAGCGGCACATCGTCACCGTGGCCGGCGAGACCACCCAGCTGCCGCTGAAGGAGTTCGAGCTGCTGGAGATGTTGCTGCGCAACACCGGGCGGGTGCTGACCCGGATGCAGCTGATCGACCGGGTGTGGGGCAGCGACTACGTCGGCGACACCAAGACGCTGGACGTGCACGTGAAGCGGCTGCGCGCGAAGATCGAGCCCGACCCGGCCGAGCCGCGCTTCATCGTCACCGTGCGCGGACTCGGCTACAAGTTCGAGTCCGACTGAGTCGCAGGGCCGCCGCGAGGCGGGACGGTCAGGGAGCCGTCGTCGTGGCGGTCGACGGCCTCGACGTCGGCGCGAGCGTCGCGTAGTAGCCCGACGCCGGGAGCACCGGCACCGTGACGACGGCAGCCGGCGCGTTCGCGGACTGCACGGTCAGCTGGACGACGTCGCCGGGGTTGGCGGGCACCGACGGCAGCTGCACCTGGGTGCCGTTGGACAGCTGCGCCTGGGAGTGAGCAGCCGCTTCTGCGAAGACGGGCTGGGCCTGGGGGAGGGCGAACGCGATGCGCTCGGCCTCCGACCCGGCGTTGGCCACCGAGCCCGACAGGACGCCCGGCTTGTCCTTGCCGGAGCTGATCACGACCAGGTCGCGCACCTGGACGTTGCCGAGGTCGACGGCGACCCCGTCGGCGGGGGCGTAGGCCGCGTCGGTCTGGATCGGCGACTGCGTCTGGCACGCGGACAGGGCCAGGGCGGCACCGAGTGCAGCCACCGGGACGAGTCGACGCAGGGGCGAGGGGCGGCCTGCGGAGCGGGCGGCCAGCGGGGTTCGGCGCATCACGGTGACAGCCTAGCGGCCCCCGGTGGAAGGCGTGCACCCGTGCGCGTTGCACGGACAGCCGCTCCCTGTCAAGACCGAAAACAGTGCCTCGTCAAGGGATTCCATGCCTCTGACCAGCGCAAACGCGAAAACAGTGGCTTTCCTGTCACCGGCGTGGCGTGATATTCTGAGGGTCGCGAAAGGGGAAAACAGCACATGGTTTTCAAGGTCGGCGAGACGGTCGTGTACCCCCACCACGGGGCTGCACTGATCGAAGAAATCAACACCCGCACGATCAAGGGCGAGGAGAAGATCTACCTCAAGCTCAAGGTGGCCCAAGGCGACCTGACGATCGAGGTTCCCGCGGACAACTGCGAGGACATCGGTGTGCGTGACGTCGTCGGACAGGAGGGCCTGGACAAGGTCTTCGCCGTCCTTCGCGCCCCCCACACCGAGGAGCCGACCAACTGGTCGCGCCGCTACAAGGCCAACCTCGAGAAGCTCGCCTCCGGCGATGTCATCAAGGTGGCCGAGGTCGTCCGCGACCTGTGGCGTCGGGACAAGGACCGTGGCCTGTCGGCCGGCGAGAAGCGCATGCTCGCCAAGGCACGCCAGATCCTGGTCTCCGAGCTGGCTCTGGCCGAGAAGACGAACGAGGACAAGGCTGAGGCCATCCTCGACGAGGTTCTCGCGTCCTGAGCGCCGCCGTGGTCCTCGTGGCCGGTGGCCGCGGGACCCGGCTCGGGGCTTCCCAGCCCAAGGCATTCGTCGACCTCGACGGAATGTCACTGCTCGAGCACGCCGTGACTCGAGCGCTCGGGGCACCTGAGGTGTCCCACGTCGTCATCGTCGCGCCCGTCTCCCACCTCAGGGAGGCGGGCGCGATCGCGTCCCGCAGCGCTCGCCCGGACGATGTCGACGTCGTCACCGGTGGGGTCGAGCGCACCGACTCGGTCGCCGCGGGGCTCGCCGCGCTGCGCCACGACGACGGCATCGTGCTGGTGCACGACGCAGCGCGCTGCCTCGCGCCGTCCTCGCTGTTCAGCCGACTGGTGCACGAGGTGCGGCAGGGTCACCCGGCGGTGGTGCCCGGCCTGCTGGTCACCGACACCATCAAGCAGGTCGATGCGGACGGGGTCGTGGTGGCGACCCCCGACCGGGCCCGGCTGCGCGCCATACAGACGCCGCAGGCCTTCCTGCGCGAGGTCCTCGAGCACGCGCACTCCTCGGGGGCCCACGCCACCGACGACGCGGCGCTGGTGGAGGCCGTGGGCGGCCACGTCCGCGTCGTCGAGGGCGACCGGTTGGCGTTCAAGGTGACGACACCGGACGACCTCGCGACGGCCCTGCGCCACCTGCACGACGCCTGACCGGGACCCGCCTAGACCGGGGTAGGGACCGTGCCGGCCAACGCGGCTCGCACCTGGTCCCACGACACCACGGGCTCGGTCGGCGCCGGGGCGTGCAGGGTGCTGATCCACCCGTCGACGAGCCGCCCGCGTTCGACGAGCAGGTCGGGCACGAACGTCGGCACGGGGAACCCCGCCCGCCAGACCGTCTTGGCGCTGCCCCAGTTGCCCGCGTGGGCCTCCCAGCGCACCTTCTGCCACCCCAGCCCGTCGACGGCGTGGGTCACGGCCAGTCGAACGGCCTCGGACATGACGCCCCGTCCCCGAAAGGCCGGGTGCGTGACGAACCCCAGGTCTCCCGCACCGTCGGCAACCGCCATGGCACGCAGGTCGATCGTCCCGGCGTAGCTGCCGTCCACCTCGATCGCCCACGAGATCAGGGCGGGGGACGGCTCGAGCAGCCCGGTCAGGTACTCCTGCGCCATCTCACGGGTGTACTCCAGCGGGATGGTCGTGTACCGCCGGGTGTCGTCGTCCAGGCACCGCTCGAAGACGGGTTCGAGGTCGGACTCCCGGTGCTGGCGCAGGGTCACCAGCTCGCCGTGGAGGACGGGGACGGGCAGAGGGTCGCTCATGCGGGGCAACGCTAGCCGTCTGCCCTCGGCAGTTCACCTCGATATCCGTGACGGTGGTTGGATGGCGCCATGGTGCCCACCGGTATGCCGCGCACGGGGATCGGTGTGGATGTCCACGCCTTCTCCGCCGACCCGACCCGCGAGCTGTGGGTGGCGGGGCTGCACTGGCCGGGACAGGGGCTCGAAGGGCACTCGGACGCCGACGTGGCCTGCCACGCCGCCTGCGACGCGTTGTTCTCCGCCGCGGGGATCGGGGACCTCGGGCAGCACTTCGGCACCGGTCTGCCGGAGTGGGACGGTGCGGCCGGGCGCGTCCTGCTCGCCGAGGCAGCCCGGCTGGTGCGGGAGGCGGGGTACGAGATCGGCAACATCGGCGTGCAGGTCATCGGCAACACCCCCAAGATCGGCGCACGGCGACACCTCGCCGAACAGGTCATGTCCGCTGCCGTCGATGCACCGGTGTCGCTGAGCGGCACGACGACCGACGGGCTGGGGCTCACCGGCCGCGGTGAGGGCGTCGCGGCCATCGCGACAGCGCTCGTCTACTCGACCTGAGCGGCCCTGACAGGAGGCACCGGGCGCGCGGACGCGCGTTCCAGAGCCGGGCGCCGGTGCCGATGCGTGGGCGGTGGTGCCATCCGTCGTTTCGGTGGGTGGTGCTCGCGCCGGTAGCCTTGCCCGGTGAGTCTTCGCCTGTACGACACCGCCGCGCGCCAGCTGCGCGACTTCACCCCCCTTGTGCCCGGCAAGGTGGGGATCTACATCTGTGGGCTCACGACCCAGAGCCAGCCGCACATCGGCCACGTCCGCTTCGCCGTCGCCTTCGACGTGCTGCGTCGCTGGCTCGAGGGCCGGTATGGCTACGACGTGGCGCTGGTCCGCAACGTCACCGACATCGACGACAAGATCCTGGCCAAGTCGGCGGAGGCCGGGGAGGAGTGGTTCGCCCTCTCCTACCGCAACGAGGTCGCCACCGCCGCGGCGCTGCAGTCCCTCGGTGTCCTACCGCCCACGTACGAGCCGCGTGCCACCGGCCACATCCCGGAGATGGTCGAGCTCATGCAGACGCTCGTCGAGAAGGGCCACGCCTACGCGGCTCCCGACGACAGTGGTGACGTGTACTTCGACGTCAAGAGCTTCCCGGAGTACGGCTCGCTGACGCACCAGAAGATCGAGGACATGGAGGCGGCGCAGGACGCGGACCCGCGCGGCAAGCGCGACGCGCGCGACTTCGCCCTCTGGAAGGGGCGCAAGGCCTCGGAGCCGGCCACCGCCTCGTGGGCGACGCCGTTCGGGACGGGTCGCCCCGGCTGGCACCTCGAGTGCTCGGCGATGGCGCGCAAGTACCTCGGCGACGCCTTCGACATCCACGGCGGCGGCGTCGACCTGCGCTTCCCGCACCACGAGAACGAGCAGGCGCAGTCGCATGCGGCCGGTCTGGGTTTTGCCCACTTCTGGCTCCACAACGCCTGGGTGACCCTCGGCGGCGAGAAGATGAGCAAGTCCCTCGGCAACAGCCTGGTCGTCTCCGAGGTCACCAAGGTCGCCCGCCCGTTGGCGCTGCGCTACTACCTCACCGCGGCCCACTACCGCTCCACGATCGACTTCTACGAGGGCTCGCTGAGCGAGGCCGAGGCCACCGTCGAGCGCCTCGAGGGCTTTCTCACCCGCGCCCTGCGCGCACTGCCCGCCGGCACGTCGACGACACCCGACCCCACCGTCGTGCCCGAGGCGTATGCCGCCGCGATGGATGACGACCTCAACGTCAGCGGCGCGCTCGCTGTCGTCCACGACACCGTGCGCGCAGGCAACACCGCGCTCGACGACGGTGACGAGGACGGACTGGCCTCGGCCTTCGCAGCCGTCGTGGCGATGACCGACCTCCTGGGCATCAACCCGCTCGACCCGCACTGGGGCGTCGACACCACCTCGGGCTCGGGTGACGCGCAGGGCGCGCTCGACGCCCTGGTGCAGGTCCAGCTCGAGGCGCGCGCGGCGGCGCGAGCCGCGCGCGACTTCGCCACGGCAGACGCGATCCGCGACCAGCTCGGTCTGGCCGGCATCGTCATCGAGGACACCGCGTCGGGAGCGAACTGGTCGCTGGCCCGACGGGACAACGAAGAGACAGGCGACATCTGATGGCAGGCAACTCCCAGCGCCGCGGCGCGATCCGCAAGGGCGCGTCCAAGAAGGGGTCGTCGGTCGGTTCCGGCGGCCAGCGTCGTCGTGGTCTCGAGGGCAAGGGGCCGACGCCCCGGGCCGAGGACCGCCCCAAGCACAAGGCCAACAAGATGGCCAAGGCGGCAGCGAAGAGCGGCGGCCCGACGGGTCCGCGCGGCTCCGGCCAGCGCAGCGGTGGCACCCGCCGCGGTGGCAAGGCGTCGAGCGAGATCGTCGCCGGTCGCAACTCCGTCGTCGAGGCGCTGCGTGCCGACATCCCGGTGACCACGATGTACGTCGCGGGCCGCATCGACTCCGACGACCGCGTCCGCGAGGCCCTGAAGACCGCGACGGCCAAGGGCATCGCCATTCTCGAGACCCCCCGGGGCGAGCTCGACCGTCTCACCGACGGCGCGGTCCACCAGGGCCTGGCGCTGCAGGTGCCGCCCTACGAGTACGCACACCCGCAGGACTTCATCGACCCGCAGGTCCCGGGCATCCCGCTCGTCGTCGCCCTCGACGGGATCACCGACCCTCGCAACCTCGGCGCGATCATCCGCTCCGTCGGTGCCTTCGGCGGCCACGGCGTCGTGGTACCCGAGCGTCGTTCGGTCGGCATGACCGCGAGCGCATGGAAGACCTCCGCCGGTGCGGCAGCACGGGTGCCGGTCGCGATGGCCTCCAACCTGACCCGGACCTTGGAGGAGTACCGCAAGGCGGGCTTCTTCATCCTCGGCCTTGACATGGACGGTGACGTCGAGCTGCCCGGCCTGCCCCTGGCGACCGAGCCGATCGTCATCGTCGTCGGCTCGGAGGGCAAGGGCCTGTCCCGCCTCGTCCGGGAGAACTGCGACCAGATCGTGTCGATCCCCATGTCGTCGACGACCGAGTCGCTCAACGCCGGCATCGCCGTCGGGGTGACCTTGTACGAGGTGGCGCGTCGCCGCGCGGAGGCCAAGAAGGCCTGAGCACGGAGGGGCCGGATCCGGGGTGGGGCTGACCGGGCGGACCGGTGCGGAATCGTCCCCATGCCTGGTGGGCGTCCGCTAGCGTTCCCGGTGTCGCGCCCATGGGGGGAGCGGCGCATCCGCCTGGAGGGAATCACCCATGTCCGACTACGGCACCCCGCCGCCGCCCGCACCCGACTACGGCTCGCCCGCAGCTGGGTCCACCCCGCCGCCGAACTACCTGATCTGGGCGATCCTCAGCACGGTCCTGTGCTGCCTCCCGTTCGGTATCGTGTCCATCGTCTTTGCCGCGCAGGTCAACGGCAAGTGGGCTGCGGGCGATGTGGCCGGAGCGCAGGAGTCGTCTGCCAAGGCGAAGAAGTGGGCCATCTGGGCAGCTGTCGCCGGGATCATCACCATCATCATCTACGGCATCCTCGTGGCCATGGGCGTCATGGCCGGCATGAACGCGAGCACCACCAGCCCGTGATGCTCGAGCACGCCACCCACCCCGTCCTGACCGGACGGGTGCGTGGCGTGCTCGGCCCCCTGACCGTTGCAGCGTTCGCGCTCGCGGGTGTTGGTGTCATCAGTGCCCTCGATCCCAACCAGCCCGGGCACTACCCGACGTGCCCCTTCTTGGCGGTGACCGGGGCCTACTGCCCGGGGTGCGGCTCCCTCCGGGCGATCCATGCCCTGGCCCACGGCGACCCTGCGACCGCGATGGCTCGCAACCCCTTCGCCGTCGTGACCCTGGTGGCCCTGACCTTCGGTTGGGCCTGGTGGGCGCGTCGGTTGTGGCAGGGGCGGGAGCGCACGTGGGCTGCCCCTGCCTGGACCATCTACACGTTGTCGGGCATCGTGCTGGTGTTCTGGGTGCTGCGGAACGTCCCGGGCTGGGCCTGGCTTTCACCGGCCTGACCTGTGGCTCAGGACCGAACGTGCCGCCGTGCGCCGCCTGTCCCGACGTGGAACCTGACCGGCGAGCTACCGGTCGTCGAACATGGCGACGACCGGCATCTCGACCGTGTCGACGCCGACGATGGTCGCCTCGTCGGGCTTGGTGGGCAGCACCGTGGCGACGTAGTCGCGGATGGCGTCCTCGATGGGCACGTCCTGACCGGCGCGCTCGGACAGGTACCAGCGGTGCTCGAGCACCTCGTGGAACAGCTCGGCCGGCTCGAGCTTGGCGGCCATCTCGCGCGGGACGGTCCGGGTGATCGGCTCGTAGATCTTGGCCAGCCAGTCGTGGGCCACGATCTCCTCGTCGTCGTTCTGACGATCGCTGCCGGCGCGGTAGGAGTCGAGGTCGTTGAGCAGGCGGCGGGCCTGGTTCTCCTCGACGTCCAGGCCGGTGAGGCGCAGCAGGCGCCGGGAGTGGTGCCCGGCATCGACGACCTTGGGCTGGATCTGGATGGTCGTCCCGTCGAAGTCGGTGGAGATGGCGAGCTCGTCGACGTCGAACCCCAGCTCGTTGAGCCGGCGGATGCGCTCGTCGACGCGCCAGCGGTCACCGCGCTCGAAGCGTTCGAGACCGGTGAGCTCGTCCCACAGCTCGTTGTAGCGGGTGAGGATCCGGTTGGACGTCTCGACGGCGTCGGTCCCGGACTCGAGGAAGCCTCCGGCCTCGAGGTCCATCAGCTCGCCGGCAATGTTGACGCGGGCGATCTCGAGGTCGTGGTCTCGCTGGCCGTCGGTGAGCGACTGGTGCAGCTCCCCGGTCTCGGCGTCGACGAGGTATGCCGCGAACGCACCGGCATCGCGCCGGAACAGGGTGTTGGACAGCGACACGTCGCCCCACCAGAACCCGGTGAGGTGCAGCCGGACCAGGAGCACCGCCAGCGCGTCGATGAGGCGGGTCGAGGTGCCCTCACGCAGCGACTGGCTGAAGAGCGCCCGGTAGGGCAGCGAGAACTGCAGGTGCTGGGTGATCAGGCAGGCGTCGAGCGGGTTGCCGTCGCGGTCGAGGCGGCCGCTGACCACCCCGATCGGCTCGACGCACGGAACCTCGATCTTGTTGAGCACCCGCAGCATCTGGTACTCACGCGCCGCGATGTCGGCCTTGATCTCCTTCACCGCGAGCACCCGGCCGGAGAGCTTGACGAAACGGACGACGTGCCGTGAGATGCCGCGGGGCAGCGCCGCGAGGTACTCCTCCGGCCAGGTCTCGAGCGGGAGCTCCCACGGAAGGTCGAGCATGGCCGGGTCGGGCCGGGATGCGGTGATGTTCAGCGGCACGGGTCCATGCTCCCAGACGCGTCGTCGGTCCGGGCTGGACGCTCGGGGCGCGCCCGGACAGCCGTGTGGCCGGCACCCTCGACGGGAGCCGGCCACACGGCATACACGGTGTTGCTGGGGTCAGTCGCCGAGGCGCTGGCCGGACTGGGCGTCGAAGAGGTGCACGTGGCCCGTCTTCGGTGCCAGGTGCACCGTCTCGCCCTTGCGCGGGGGGTTGCGACCGTCGACGCGCGCGATGAACGGCTTCTCCGGGGCGTCGGCGTCCTCTTCGTCCACGTGCTGCGCGGCCTGGGTGGTGCCGTAGATGTAGGCGTCGGCTCCGAGCTCCTCGACGACGTCGACGGTCACGGCGATCCCGTGGCCATCGGTGCGCAGCTCGAGGTCCTCGGGGCGGACACCGAGCGTCAGGTTCTTGCCCGACGCCCCGGCGATCCGGTCGCGCTCGACGGGCACGGTCGAGTCACCCACCAGCACACCGCCGTCGGTGGACTCGACCTCGAGCAGGTTCATGGCGGGGGAGCCGATGAACCCGGCGACGAAGACGTTGTTCGGGTGCTCGTACATGTGCCGCGGGCTGTCGCACTGCATGAGGATGCCGTCCTTGAGGACCGCGACGCGGTCACCCATCGTCATGGCCTCGACCTGGTCGTGGGTGACGTAGACGGTGGTGACGCCGAGCCGGCGCTGCAGGGAGGCGATCTGGGTGCGCGTCTGGACGCGGAGCTTGGCGTCGAGGTTCGACAGCGGCTCGTCCATGAGGAACACCTGCGGGCTGCGGACGATCGCGCGACCCATGGCGACGCGCTGGCGCTGGCCACCGGACAGGGCCTTGGGCTTGCGCTCGAGGTAGGGCGTCAGGTCGAGGATCTTGCCGGCCTCCTCGACGCGCTTGCGGATCTCGCTCTTGTCCACGCCGGCGATCTTGAGCGCGAAGCCCATGTTGTCGGCCACGGTCATGTGGGGGTACAGCGCGTAGTTCTGGAAGACCATGGCGACGTCGCGGTCCTTGGGGGACAGGTTGGTGACGTCGCGGTCGCCGATCCAGATCTTGCCGGCGTTGACCTCTTCGAGGCCGGCCAGCATGCGCAGGGAGGTGGACTTGCCACAACCGGACGGGCCGACGAGGACGAGGAACTCGCCATCCTCGATGTCGATGTTGAGCCTGTCGACAGAGGGCTTGTCGTTGCCGGGGTAGAGGCGGGTGGCCTCGTCGAACTTCACAGTTGCCATGAGTGTCTGAGCCTTTCCTTCACCGGCAGGAACGTGCCGGACGATCCGTAGTAAAGGTGCTGCGCCGCGCACGTCGGTGTGAGCGGTGGCGCCAGTCTGGCGCACCCGGCAGGTTTTGACCAGCGTCCGGTCCGCGGTCTGGTCGGCGCTGCGGACCCCCCGTTACCAAATCGTGCTGCAAGTTTTTGCAGCACGGGCCTGACGGCTCTGCAAGAACTTGCTATCTTCACGGCACCGTCAGGGCCGCAATGGTGCGCCCTGCGCTTTGTGAGGAGACTTTATGCACCAGCGTGCCTTTGGCGCAGTGGCCGTGACGGGTGTCGCAGCCCTGTTCTTGAGCGCTTGCGGCGGTGGCGACAGCGCCGCCCCCGCGTCGTCGTCGTCCGCGGCGACCACCACGACCGCGGCGCCGTCCCCGACCACGTCCGGCCCGCCGGTCCGTGACGCGAACGTCGACCTGGTCATCTGGGCCGACGCGGACCGCACCCCGATCCTGCAGAAGTACGCCGAGCAGTTCGGGCAGGAGAACGGCATCAAGGTCGCGGTGCAGGTCGCCACCGACACGCGCCAGCAGTTCAAGGACGCCACGAAGGTCGGCAAGGGTCCCGACATCATCGTCGGCGCGCACGACTGGCTGGGTGAGCTGGTGCAGAACGACACGGTCGCGCCGGTCCAGCTCTCGTCCGACACGGCCGGCAAGTTCGCCGAGCAGGCGATCGCCGCCACCAAGTTCAACGGCCAGTCCTACGGCGTGCCCTACGCCGTGGAGAACATCGGCCTCATGCGCAACACGGCGCTCGCGCCGACCGCGCCCAAGACCATGGACGAGCTCGTCGCCATGGGCACCAAGATCAAGTCCGGCAGCGGTGGCAAGGTCACCAACGTGCTCATCCAGCAGGTGGGCAAGACCGGCAACGCCTACTACTCCTACCCCTACCTGAGCGCCTTCGACGGTGGCATCTTCGCGGAGAAGGCCAACGGCGACTACGACGCGTCCAAGGTCATCGTCAACAGCCCCGGCTCCATCAAGGGCGCCGAGGTGCTCGCCAAGCTCGGCAAGGCGAAGGTCCTGTCGACCAACGTGGGCGACGAGAACGCCGAGGGTCTCTTCGACTCCGGCAAGGCTCCGTTCTTCATCACCGGTCCGTGGGCGGTGCCGAACGCCGCGAAGGCCGGCATCAAGTACGAGATCACCTCGCTGCCCTCCCTCGCCGGTGGCGGCCAGATGCAGCCGTTCCTCGGCGTGCAGATGTTCTACGTCTCCTCCAAGGCCAAGAACGCGACGCTCGCACAGGAGTTCGTGACGAACTACGTGCCGCGCAAGGAGGTCCAGCTGGCGCTGTTCGAGGCCGGCGGTCGTCCCCCGGCCCTGACCGAGGCCTACGACGAGGTCGCGGCCAAGGACAAGGACGTCAAGGCGTGGTTCGAGGCCGGCAAGGACGGCAAGCCCATGCCGAACATCCCCGCCATGAACTCGGTGTGGGGCCCGCTCGGCCAGGCCGCCGCGGACGTCATCTCGGGCAAGTCGGCCGCCAAGGCGCGCTTCGACGCCGCCCAGAAGGAGATCGTGGCGAACATCGCCAAGGGCTGACCCAGGTATGTCGGGTGGCCGGCTCCCCACGGAGCCGGCCACCCGTTCCCGCTCGGCGTGAGCGTCCGGGCGCACGGCGGGTGTTCACCCCAGGATCGACGGCCGGGCCGTCGTGACCGCAGTCTCAGGAGGCGCAATGGCGCGCGGTACGGATGTCGACAGCACGACTGGCACGGACAGCAGGCAGGGGAAGGTCCTGCGCAGCGAGCCCGCCAAGACCCCGGTGTGGGCGGTGGTGCTCAAGTGGGCCCTGCTCGGCCTGCTGGCAGCACTGGTCCTGCTGGCCGTCCAGCGGCTCATCGAGGCCGGGCTGTGGCTCGCCGTCGTCGGTGTCGCCCTCGTGGCCACGGCGATCATCGCGGTCTACGCGACGCACCGAGCCGTTCCCATGAAGTACCTCCTCCCCGGGCTGCTCTTCCTGATCTTCCTGCAGATCTGGCCCATCGCCTACACCGTCGCGACCTCCTTCACGAACTTCGGGGACGGCCACGCGCTGACCAAGCAGGAGAGCGTCGACTCGATCCTCGCCAACTCGGTCCGCGAGGTCGAGGGAGCGCCCCGGTACCGGTTGAGCATCGCGGTCAAGGAAGGCGCGGACCTGGCGACCGGCGACCTCGTCTACCTGCTGACCGACCCCGAGGGGGTCAGCTCGGTGGGCACCCTGAAGGGACTCGCGGAGCTCCCCGCGGACGGGCTCGAGAAGACGGAGACCGGCAAGATCACCAAGGCGCCCGGCTACACGATCCTCAACGCGCGCCAGGTCAACGACCGATCCCCGGACGTGTCCGAGTTCGCGGTCCCCACCACGGGCGACGGTGGCATCAAGGCCGTCGGGCTCAGCGAGGCCTTCGAGGGCAGGGCGACCGTCACCTACGACAAGGCCGCCGACACCCTCACCAACACCTTGACCGGCAAGACCTACGTGCCCCGCAACGCGCAGTGGGCGCCGCAGGACGGCCAGGGTGACGCCTACGCGCAGGGCTGGAAGGAGAACGTCGGGCTCAAGAACTTCCAGACGGTGCTGACCAACCCCACGATCCGGGCGGGCTTCATCAAGATCTTCGTCTGGAACGTCGCGTTCTCGCTGCTCTCGGTGATCTCGACCTTCATCCTCGGGATGCTGCTGGCCCTGCTGTTCAACGACCCGCGGCTCAAGGGCAAGGCCATCTACCGGTCGATCCTGATCCTGCCGTACGCCATCCCCGGGTTCGTGACCGCGCTGGTGTGGGCGTTCATGTTCAACCAGGACTTCGGGCTGATCAACAGCCTCACGCGGCTCAACATCGACTGGCTGGGCGACCCCTGGGCGGCCAAGGCCGCCATCCTCGTGACGAACCTGTGGCTCGGCTTCCCCTACACCTTCATCGTGTGCACCGGTGCGCTGCAGTCGATCCCCGGCGATGTGCGGGAGGCGGCCCGCATCGACGGCGCCGGTCCGGTGCGGACCCTGTGGTCGATCATCATGCCGCTGCTCCTCGTGGCGGTCGGGCCCCTGCTCATCGCCTCCTTCGCGTTCAACTTCAACAACTTCGGCTTGATCTTCCTGCTGACCGGGGGCGGGCCGTTCGAGTCCGACAACACCAGCATCGGCTCGACGGACCTGCTGATCACCTACGCCTACCGGCTCGCCTTCAGCGGCGTGAACCCGGACTACGGCCTCGCCTCGACCGTGTCGATCTTCATCTTCGCGATCGTGGCCCTGCTCAGCTACTCCGGCTTCCGCCGGACCAAGGCACTCGAAGAGGTGAACTGACATGACGAGCACCGTCGAGCCACAGTCGGTGGCGGCGCCTGGCGTGACCCGGGCCAACCAGCCGGCGCCCCGGTCCCGCGGGGGTGGGGTGTGGTGGCGCCATGCGCTGGGCATCCTGGCCCTGGTCTGGTCGCTGTTCCCCATCCTGTTCATCGTCTCGGCCGCCTTCAACCCGTCCGGCACGCTGAACACCGCCTCGTTGATGCCGTCGGGCTTCTCCATGATCAACTTCGACACCCTGTTCAGCGACCCCGCCCGGCCCTACGCGTCGTGGTACGCCAACTCGATGATCATCGCCGTGGTCGGGTCCTTCGGGTCCGTCTTCATCGGCGCCTGCGCGGCATACGCCTTCTCGCGCATGCGGTTCCGGGGCCGCCGGCCCGGGCTCCTCGCGCTCCTGCTGCTGCAGATGTTCCCGGCCCTGCTGACGTTCGTCGCGCTCTACATCACCTTCGCCCAGGTCGGGGACATCTTCCCCTTCATCGGGCTGAACAGCGTGTGGGCCCTGATCCTCATCTACCTCGGCGGCGCCATGGGCGCCAACGTCTGGCTGCTCAAGGGGTACTTCGACACCGTCCCCAGGGAGCTCGACGAGGCGGCCAAGGTCGACGGCGCGAGCCATGCGCGGATCTTCTTCACGATGACCCTGCGCCTGGTCACCCCGATCCTCGTGACGGTCTTCATGCTCTCGTTCGTCGGACTGTTCAGCGAGTTCCTCCTGGCCAGCATCTTCCTGCGCGACGTGGACAGCCAGACCCTGGGCGTCGGGCTCTACAGCATGACCCGCGGCAACGAGCGGAACCGGCTCTTCGGCCAGTTCGCCGCCGGCGCCCTGCTGGCCTCGATCCCGGTCGTCCTGCTCTACCTGAGCTTCCAGCGCCAGCTCGTCGGCGGCCTCACCCAGGGCTCGGTGAAGTGACTCCCGCTCAGCCGTCGCTCGACCTCCTCGGCCAGCCGCACCACGACGGCTCGGGGCTGTACGTCTCCAACCCCTACCCCGGCCTCGGTGAGCGGGTCACCGTCCGGGTGCGGGTGCCGCACGGGGCAGACGTCACGGCGGTGCACGTGCGCACCACCCCGGACGCCGAGCCGGTGTTCACCGACGCCCGGGTGGAACGGACGACGCAGACCGACACGTGGTGGGCGGCGGACATCGCGGTGCACAACCCCGTCACCAACTACCGCTTCATCCTCGAGGGCGGCCCCACGGCATACCAGTGGCTCAACGGCACCGGCGTGCACCAGCGGGACGTGCCGGATGCTGCCGACTTCCGTCTCACCGCGTATGGCGCCCCGCCCGCCTGGGCCAGCGACGCCGTGGTCTACCAGGTCTTTCCCGACCGGTTCGCGCGCTCTGAAGGTCAGGACGAGCGCGAGGTGCCGGACTGGGCGGTGCCGGCTCAGTGGGGCGACTCGCCGCGGCTGGAGCCGGGCGTGATCGGGACCCAGTTCTTCGGCGGCGACCTCGACGGGGTCCGTGAGCGGCTCGACCACATCGCGGGGCTCGGCGCCAACGTCGTCTACCTCACGCCGTTCTTCCCGGCCCGCTCCAACCACCGCTACGACGCCTCGAGCTTCGACCACGTCGACCCGGTGCTCGGCGGGGACGAGGCGCTGCACCGACTGGTCGACGCGGCGCACGAACGCGGCATGCGGGTCCTCGGGGACTTCACGACCAACCACACCGGCGACGCGCACGAGTGGTTCACGGCCGCGCGGGAGGACCCCGACAGCGAGGAGCACGGCTACTACTTCTGGGAGGACGGCGACTACGTCGCCTGGCTCGGCGTGCCGTCCCTGCCGAAGCTGAACTACGACAGTGCCGAGCTGCGCCACCGGGTCTTCGAGGACGAGGGCGGCGTGGTCCGCCGTTGGATCAGCGGGGACAGCCCGCTGGACGGCTGGCGGGTGGACGTCGCCAACATGACCGGCCGCTACCGCGGCCAGGACCGCAACCAGGACCTGGCCCGCCAGATGCGGCTGGCCATGCAGGAGGCCGCCCCCGACGCGTTGCTGGTGGGTGAGCACTGCCACGACTACACCAGGGACGCCCAGGGCGACGGCTGGCACGGCATCATGAACTATGCGGGCTTCACCCGTCCGGTCTGGACCTGGCTGCGGGACCCGGGCCACGCGCCCAAGTTCCTGGGGTCGCCGCTCATGGTTCCCCGGCTCGGCGGCTGGTCGGTGATGGAGACCATGCGCGAGTTCGCTGCAGGCGTGCCGTGGACCACGGTGCGGCACAGCTTCAACCTCGTCGGCTCCCACGACACCACCCGGATCCGCACGCTGGTCGGCGACGACCCGCGCCAGGTCGACGTGGCCGCGGGCCTGCTCTTCACCCTGCCCGGCATCCCGATGTTCACCTACGGCGACGAGATCGGCATGCCCGGCGAGTTCGGCGAGGACGGCCGCCGCCCCATGCCCTGGGACGAGTCGCACTGGGACGCCCGGCTCGTGGCGGCCTACCGCGGCCTCATCGGGGCACGGCGCGGCTCGGTCGCGCTCCGCGAGGGTGGGATGCGCTGGGTCCACGCCGACGACGACGCACTGGTGTTCCTGCGCGAGTCGCCCGGCGAGGTGGCCCTGGTCCACTGCGCCCGGGCCGCCCACGCCCCGGTCACGCTCAGCACGCAGCACCTCCCGGGTATCGCGGGGGCTCGGGAGGTCTACGGACCGGCACCGGTGCTGGGCGACGGGACCCTGACGCTGGCAGCCGACGGACCGCAGGTGTCGGTCTGGACCTGGGACGTGGCGCCGTGAAGGCGAGGCTCGCCGACATCGCCGTCCATGCCGAGGTGAGCGAGGCGACCGTCAGCCGGGTGCTCAACGCCAAGCCCGGTGTCGCCGAGGCCACCCGCCAGGCGGTGCTGTACTCCCTGGACGTCCTCGGCTACGACCGACCGTCCCGGCTTCGGCGCAAGTCCGCCGACCTCGTCGGCCTGATCGTCCCCGAGCTGAGCAACCCGATCTTCCCGGCGTTCGCCCAGATCATCGAGACGGCCCTGGCCCGACACCAGTTCACCCCGGTCTTGTGCACCCAGACGCCGGGCGGGATCCACGAGGACGAGTACGTCCAGATGCTGCTCGACCGCGGCGTCGCCGGGATCATCTACATCTCCGGCAAGCACGCCGACGTCACCAGCGACCCGACGCGCTACACCGAGCTGCGCGATCGCGGCCTGCCCATCGTGCTGATCAACGGCTACCAGGAGGGCATCGACGCCCCCTTCATCTCCAACGACGACGTCGCGTCCATGGAGCTCGCGCTGACGCACCTGGTGCAGCTCGGGCACACCAGGATCGGGCTCGCCGTCGGCCCCGACCGGCTCGTCCCGGTGATCCGCAAGATCGAGGGGTTCCGGGCCTCCATGCGCACGCTGCTCGGTCGCGACGACGTCGACGACCTCATCGAGCGGACCATGTTCTCCGTCGAGGGGGGCGACACCGCAGGTGCCCGACTGCTCGAGAAGGGGTGCACGGCGGTGGTCTGTGGCTCCGACCTGATGGCGCTCGGGGCGATCCGGGCCGCCCGTCGGGCCGGCCTGCGGGTGCCCGAGGACGTCTCCGTGGTGGGTTACGACGACTCGCCGCTGATCGCCTTCACCGACCCGCCCCTGACGACCGTGCGCCAGAGCGTGCAGCCGATGGCGGAGGCCGCCGTGCGTGCGCTGCTCGACGAGATCCAGGGGGAGCCCACCCCGCGAGCGGAGTACGTGTTCCGGCCCGAGCTCGTGGTGCGCGGGTCCACCGGCGCAGCGCCGCGGCGCTGACCCGCCCGCGTCGTCAGCCGGCGTCGTTGGCGTGACGCTCGCGCAGCTCGCGCAGCAGGGCCAGCGCCTCGGCCGCGTCCTGCGGGCCCGCCAGCCGGAAGTGCGCCGCGGTGTCACCTTCGCCGATCTTGACGGTGAGGTCGTCCTCACCCAGGGCCCGGAAGGCGTGCTCGTCGGTGACGTCGTCGCCGAAGTAGGCGACATGGCTCGCCCCGACGGCGTCGCGCAGCGCGACCAGCGCGGTGCCCTTGTCGGCCTGGTGGACGCTCACCTCCACCACCTGCTTGCCGTGCAGGACGTGCAGGCCGGTATGCCGCGCGGCCAGCTCGAGCGCCGCCCCCTCGGCCTCGTCGGCGGTCCCGTCCTCCATGCGGCGGGTGTGCAGCACGACGGCGGTCGGCTTGTGCTCGAGGTAGACCCCGTCGGGGAGCCCGGCGCAGAGCTCCTCGAGCTCGGCGGTCAGCGTCAACAGGTGCTGGTGCTGTGCCTCGTCGAGGGTCAGGTCGCCCTCGGTGGCGCTGGACTCACCACCGTGGCTGCCGATCCGGGTGACGGGGCTCCCGGAGAGCCCGGTGAGCTCGGTGAGGGTGGCCAGGTCGCGGCCGGACACCACGGCCGCATACGTCCGGGGCAGGGCGGCGAGGGCCAGCAGGTCCTCGACGGTCCCGGGCAGGGGAGCGGCCTTCGAGGGGTCGTGCACCAGCGGGGACAGCACCCCGTCGAAGTCGGTCGCCACGAGGACACGGTCGCGGGCAGCGAACCGCCGGGCGGCGTCGCGGTAGTCGTCGGCAGGTGTCATGACCGACCCTTCTCTGGGGCGCTGGCGAGGTTGTCGAGGAAGCGGGCGGCCCAGCGCTGCACGTCGTGGTCGGCCACCCGGCGGCGCATGGCGCGCATGAGGCGACGCTTCTCCTTGTCGGGGGTCTCGATGGCCCGCATGATCGTCTGCTTGAGCCCCTCGATGTCGTGGGGGTTGCAGACGAATGCCTGGTGCAGCTCGTGGAACGCGCCGGTGAACTCGGACAGCACCAGCGCGCCGCCGTCGTCGTAGCGGCAGGTGACGTACTCCTTGGCGACGAGGTTCATGCCGTCGCGCAGCGGGGTGACCAGCAGGACGTCGGCCGCGAGGTAGAGGGCGGCCATCTCGTCGCGCGGGTAGGAGTGGTGCAGGTACTGGACCGCCGGCGCGCCGATGTCGCTGAACTCGCCGTTGAGCCGTCCCACCTCGCCCTCGATCTCGGCCCGCAGGTCGCGGTAGGCGTCGACACGCTCCCGGCTGGGCGTCGCGACCTGGACGAACATCTGCTTCGGTGGGGCGACCTTGCCCTCCTCGAGCAGCTCGCCGTACGCCTTGATGCGGTGGCCGATGCCCTTGGTGTAGTCGAGGCGGTCGACACCGAGGATCAAGGTCTCCGGGTCACCGAGGGACTGGCGGATCTCGGCGGCACGGGCCTTGGTCTCGGGCCGCTTCGCCAGCTCCTCGAGCCCCGCGAAGTCGATCGAGATGGGCACGGCGCTGGCGCGCACGCGGCGCGCGCCCTCGGTGCGCGACTCCGAGACGATGTCGCCCTTGGACGGCAGGCTGAGCAGCTGGCGGCAGGCCCGGATGAAGTTCTGGGCGTCGGCGACCCGCTGGAAGCCCAGGTAGTCGGCACCCAGCAGCCCCTCGAGGATCGCGCGGCGCCACGGGAGCTGGGCGAACAGCTCGACGGGCGGGAAGGGGATGTGGTTGAACCAGCCGATCCGCACGTCGGGCCGCATCTCGCGGACCATCGCCGGCACCATCTGCAGCTGGTAGTCGTGGACCCAGACCGTGGCGCCCTCCGCAGCGACGTCGCACACGGCCTCGGCGAAGCGGCGGTTGACCGCCTCGTAGGCACCGAACCAGAAGCGGTGGAACGTCGCCGAGACGATCACGTCGTGGTAGATCGGCCACAGGGTGTCGTTGCTGAAGCCCTCGTAGTAGTGCGCCACCTCGTCCTCGGACAGCGCCACGGGACGCAGGTACATGCCGTCCTCCTCGAACGGCTCCGGGGCGTCGCCGGCCTCGCCGGCCCATCCCACCCAGGCACCGTCCCGGCCGCGCATCACCGACTCCATGGCGGTGACCAGGCCACCGGGACTGGTGCGCCAGGACTGCGTGCCGTCGGCGTCGACGAAGCGGTCGACGGGCAGTCGGTTGGCGGCGATCACGAGATCGAACTTTGTGCTGGTGCGGGGCACTGTTTCATCAACTCCGGGGTCTGATTCGGCCCCAACCCTATGACGCGGCGCGGGTGTGTGCGTGACCGGCGACCCACGCCCGGGATCGGCTGCCGAGGAGAGGACGTCGTGGTTCTGCTCTAGCGAGGACCCTCTGGGCGCACTAACGTCTGAACATGAAGATCTCGGATGTCGTGCGTAGCAAGGGTGACCAGGTCGTGACCGTCCGTCCGGACGAGACGGTCGAACGGCTCCTCCAGCTGCTCGAGGAACACCGGATCGGTGCGGTCGTGGTCAGCGCGGACGAGGCGTCCGTTGACGGGATCGTCAGCGAGCGCGACATCGTGCGCCACCTCCACCGCAAGGGTGCTGCCGTGCTCGCCCTGCCCATCTCGGCGATCATGACGGCCGAGGTGACCACCTGCAAACCCGACGTGCCGATCGAGGAGCTGGCCCGCACGATGACCGACCAGCGCATCCGCCACGTCCCCGTCGTCGTGGACGGCCGGCTCCAGGCGATCGTCAGCATCGGCGACATCGTCAAGCACCGCATCGACGAGCTCCAGACCGAGCGTGACCAACTCGTTGGCTACATCCAGCAGTAGCCTCACCCGATTCCCCCAGCCCCCTCCCTTACCGTAGGAGGATGCGGACCGAGGCCATCGAGGGGAGCGACGGCGGCGAGGGGACCAGTGCGCCCGAGGG
The DNA here is from genome assembly GCA_963731235.1 of uncultured Actinomycetota bacterium. Classification (GTDB taxonomy): domain Bacteria; phylum Actinomycetota; class Actinomycetes; order Actinomycetales; family Dermatophilaceae; genus Pedococcus. Next base: position 72,356 of record CAVSUT010000023.1, read on the forward strand.
GCCGAGGGTCGGGCCGTACCGCCTGATCCAGCAGATCGGCGAGGGCGGCATGGGGGTCGTCCACCTCGCCCTGGACCCGCACGGCCGCGCCGTCGCGCTCAAGCTGCTGCGCCCCCACATCGCCCACGACCAGGACGCGCGGGCCCGGCTGGCGCGCGAGGTCGACGTGCTCGGGCGCATCCGGGACCGGCGCGTCGCCGCCGTCATCGACGCGGACCTCGACGGTGAGCGTCCCTACCTCGTGACCCGCTACGTGCCCGGTCCCGCGCTCGACGACGTGGTCAAGGAGCACGGCCCGATCACCGGCGGTGGGCTGCTCTCCCTCGGCCGCGGGCTCGCGGAGGCCCTCGACGCGATCCACTCCGCCGACGTGATCCACCGTGACCTCAAGCCCGGCAACGTCCTGCTCCTGGACGGCGACCCGGTGCTCATCGACTTCGGCATCGCCCACGTCGCCGACGACGTCCGCATCACCATGACGGGTCTGGTCATGGGCACTCCCGGCTACCTCTCACCCGAGGTCGTGGAGGGTGCTCCCGTCACCGAGGCCACCGACTGGTGGGGCTGGGCGGCGACCCTCTCCTTCGCCGCGAGCGGTGTGCCGCCCTTCGGCCGTGGGCCGATGGACGTCGTGCTCGACCGGGTGAGCCGTGGGAAGGCCGACCTCACCGGGGTGGATCCCCGGCTCGCCCCCCTGCTGTATGCCGCCCTGTCGCCGGACCCGCGCCAGCGCCCGGACGCAGACGAGGTGCTCGAGGCGCTGGAGTACTACGCCGAGGGCAAACCGGTGACCGCCGTGCTCAGCGCACCCGCGCGCCATACCCAGGTCCTGGCCCAACGGCCCACCGCCGCATGGGAGCGACCGGAGGTCGCGCCCCGCGGCCCGGTCGGACCGGTCGCGTTGCCCGTGGACCGGGACGAGCGTCCCTGGAACGGTGGTGCGGACCTGCTGGGGTTCGACGAGCCCGAGGAGGAGCCGTCGGACCGGCAGGCTGCCTGGGAGGGCGGGGCAGGCGAGCCCGACCCGCGCATCGGTCGCGCCGGACGGACCGGCACGCTGCTCGCGCTGCTCGCCGCGCTGGTGGCCGGTGCGGCGGCCTTCCCGGTCGTCGCGGTGGCCGTGGCCGTGCTGTGGTCCTGGGTGGCCCGCACCGCCGACCGCTCCGTCACCTCGCTGGTGCTGCGTCGCCACCACCGCGGGCGCCGTCGATCCGACGTGCCACGGGCCGTCGCCGCCAGCCCGTGGCACCTGGTCGTCGGACTGGTCGCGACCCTGGTCAGCGCGCTCCTGCCCGCCGTCGTGGGCGTGTCCGCGGCGTTCAGCGCGGCGTTGGCGATGGTCGCGGTGACCGGTGGCTCGCCGGAGCCCGATCGGGCCGGACCCGTCGCGGTCGGCGCGGTCGTCGCCGGCCTGATGGCCTGGTGGGGCCCGGGGGGAGCGGGGCTGCGCCGTGGCTCGCGCAGCATCGTCCGCGGGACGAGCCCGGGACCGCGGGCCAGCCGGGTCGTCGTCGTGCTGCTCCTGGCTGCCGCGGCCGGACTCGCGGTCTGGAACCTGCAGCAGGGGCTGACCCCGCAGTGGTGGCCGGCGCAGTCGCCGTCCGGCCTGCTCCCGGGGTCGGGCGCCTGATGACCTCGGGCATCAACCCACCCCCTCCGCTTCCCCCGCGTCGGCCGGTCAGGCGCCCGGTGTTGCGCGAGAGCCGGATCTGGCGCGGTGAGGAGATCACCGACACGCTGCCGATGATCGACTCGTTGCGGCACACGCCGTACCGCAACGCCCGCGTCCGGCAGGCGGCTGCCGAGGAGCGCGAGGCGCGAGCCTCCCTCGACCTGGCACTGCGCGTCGGTGAGCTGATGCTGCGTTGTGGCGCCGGCGCACCGCAGGTGGAGTCGTCGGTCATCGCGGTGGCCGCGGCCGCCGGGCTCGACAACCTCGAGGTCGACATCACGCTCCAGTCGTTGCTCGTGCAGTGCACGTCGGCGTCGGGCTCGCCCATCACCATGCTGCGCGTCGTGCGGTCGGCGACCCGCGACTTCGACCGGCTCACCGCCGTGCACGAGTTCGTCGAGAGCCTCGTCGCGGGCAGCTACGACCTCGAGGCTGCTGCCGCCCGGCTGCGCGAGATCCGGCGGGCGCCGCGGTTCTGGCCGCGGTGGATGGTGCGTGGGTCGCTCGGCCTGCTGTCGGCGGCAGTCGCCGTGATGCTCGGGGCCGGCCCGGTCGCGTCGCTCGTGGCCGGGGTGTCCGCCCTGTTCGTCGGGTCCGCCGCCCGCGCCGCCGGGCGGCGCGGGCTGCCGGACTTCTACCAGAACGCGATCGGCGGGTTCCTGGCGACGGCGATCGCCTGGAGCGCGTTCAGCATGGGGGCGAACGGCTGGATACCGGTGTCGTCGGAGGACTTCGCGTTCATCGTCGCCGGCGGGATCACCGTGCTCCTGCCGGGGCGGACCGTCGCCTCGGCCTTCGAGGACGCCATCTCCGGCTACTCGGTGACCGGCGCCGGCCGCATGTTCGGGGTGTTCCTGACCACGGCCGGGATCATCCTCGGCGTCGCGACCGGGTTGTCGGTCACCCTGGCGCTGACCTCGACGTTCGACCTGCAGCTGGTGTCGCCGTCGGTGATGGCCACCCGGGCGCTGAGCGCGCCGGTGGCCGTGGCCGTCATCGGGGCGTTCGTCGTCGGCATCTCGGGGGCGGTGTCGCTGCGCAGCCGCCGCAACCTCGTCGTGCCCGCCGGGCTGCTCTCGGCGGTGGGGGTCGCGGTCTCGCTGGGGGTCAACCGGTTCGACACGCTCGGCCAGCTCGCGGCGGCCGGCGTCGCCGCGACGGTGCTCGGGTTCGCCGCCCGGCTGCTGGCGCTGCGGATGGGGGCTCCGGCGATGGTGCTGGCCGTCCCCGCGTCGTACGGCCTGCTGCCGGGTCTGGCGATCTTCCGTGGCCTCTACGAGATGGTCAACGGGTCGTCGTCCGACGCCGGCTCGCTGTCGCAGCAAGGTGGCATCACGACGCTGCTCGGGGCGATGGCGGTGCTGCTGGCCATCGCGGCCGGCAGCGTGCTGGGGGAGCTCCTGGCCGCGCCGTTCGACCGTCGTATGGTGCAGAAGCGCCGAGCCCGCCGCCGCTGACGCCTTCGCCGAAGCACCTAGGGGACGAAAGCGCCATACCTCCTTCGGGCCGTTTTTCGCGGGCTGGGTTGTGGCAGGTGGACCGGACCCTTACCTTTGACCTGCGCATTCGCGCCAACAACTGCACATCACCGCATTCCCATCCATGCACACCCGCAGCGCCGAGCCTCGTCAGGCGGGTGTTTTACCGGAACAGCTCCGGGCACGACGAGGACGGGGGAACCAACCCGACCGCCACGGCGGTCTTGGGGTGAAGCCGGCTCACGCCGGCCGGGCACCTGACAGCCCGAACCCGACAGCTCACCTCGCAGGCGCCGGTCAGGAAGGACCCCCTGCAATGTTCTATGCCCCGAAGCACTCCGTCCGAAAGCCCCAGCCCGTCCGTCGTCGCCTCGCAGGCGTCGCCGTCGTCGGCGCAGCCACGATCGCCGGTGGCATGGTCACCGCCAGCTCGGCGTCGGCCGCCACCGTGTGGGACCGCGTCGCCGCCTGCGAGAGTGGTGGCAACTGGTCGATCAACACCGGCAACGGCTACTACGGCGGGCTGCAGTTCTCCGACCGCACGTGGGACGGGTTCGGCGGCGAGCGCTACGCCTCCTCCGCGCACCGCGCCACCAAGGCCGAGCAGATCACCATCGCCAAGAAGGTCCTCGCCGTCCAGGGCCCCGGCGCCTGGCCGACCTGCGGTGCCCGCGCCGGCCTGACCAAGTCGAACGGTGGCGCAGCCTCCACCGGGTCGACCACCACGGTCCGCGCCTCGCGCTCCACCGTGCGCCAGGCTCCCGCCAAGGCCGTCTCCGGCGGCAAGCTCGCCGTCGACGGCGTCCGCGGCCCGAAGACCAACGCCGCCATCGAGCGCTGGGTCGGTGGGTCGGTCAACGGCTCGCTGTCCAACGCTGACGTCAAGGCCCTGCAGCGCACGGTGGGTTCGTCCCCCGACGGCGTCATCGGTCCGAAGACGGTCCGCGCCCTGCAGACCAAGATCGGCGCCCGGAAGAACGGCGCCCGCAGCCTGGACAGCGCGACGGTGAAGTCCCTGCAGTCCTACCTGAACCGCCGCTGACCCGCTGCTGAGGCGCTACCCCACGCGGTGGCGCTCGGCCGCCGAGCACTCGAGGTGAACTCGCCCAGACGGGCGGGTTCACCTCGACTCGTTGGTGGGGGCCCAGTCAGGAGCGCTCTGGTGGCGGGCCTGGTTTGGGGGTTCGGTCGCCGTCGTGGGTAGCATCGTCGCCGTCTGCCGACCCGGTTGTCGGCACGGACGTGCCGGTGTGGCGCAATTGGCAGCGCACCTGTCTTGTAAACAGGGGGTTGAGGGTTCGAGTCCCTTCACCGGCTCTCTGACC
>CAVSUT010000024.1:0-168057 GCA_963731235.1 uncultured Actinomycetota bacterium
GCTTGCCTGACTCGTGGTCCGAACCAGGGCTGGTGGCGTATGTCGCCGCACTGGCCGCCGTGCTGCTCGCCGCGCACGTCCTCATGGTGCGCGAGGTGCACGACGTGCGGCGCATAGCTCCGCGACCACAGGCCCACCGGGTCGAGGCCGCGCTCAGCGTCCGCGGCGCATAGTGCGTTCGGCCTTACGATCTACTCACCATGTAGGCGCCCGGACAGGAGACCTGACCATGAACGCGGTCCCATTCACCGTTCCGACTGGACTCTTCGCGCAGCGTGCGTCGGCCTGCTCCTGTCTGGCGTCGTTCTCGCCCGAGGAACCGGTCGCTGGACGCGACTCCGCCGCCCGTCAGGAGACTCTCGGTCGCAGCCAAGGCAACTGTGTTCTGGCTGCCCGGCTCTGGTGGGACTGCCTCGAACACGCCTTGGCCAACGAGGTCGAGGATGATCTGGGCGGCCTGACGGCGACAGAGCGCAGTGCTGCGAACAACCCACGTGACTCTGGCGGTCATACGTGTGCGGCCGGGAGCCGCACCTCGAAGGTGGCAGCCACCTGTCTCGGTCGGAAGTGACAATGCTTCCCCGTGGGCCTGCACGACGAGTTTGCGCGATGGCGAGCCTGTAGCTCGCTGTCCTCCGCCGTCCCGCGCTCGCGCTCTCCACTGGTACGAAACGGTGGAAGATCTGCTGCCGCAGGAGCTCCGGGACTGCTGGTACCTCGTTGTTGATCTTTACGACGATCTGAGCCTGCTAGTCGACACCGACAGGGCCATCCAGCTCGCGGCGTGCCTAACGGCGTTGTCCACCAGGTCGCGCAGGACCTGCGACATCGAGCGGTGTACTCGATGACCCTGGTGGCCTCGATGTCGTAGACTGCACGGGACTTCTGCGGTTGCGCGCACTCGACGGACCTCGGCGTCAACCAGGTCGTCGAGGTCGACCTCGTCGGCGGCCAACCGCAGGCCCTGGTCGTCAGCTTTGGCCAAGGTCAGCAGGTCGTCGACAAGCCTCTGCATCCGCATTGCCTCGACGATCATTCCGTCGCGGTCCGGGTGTTGCTGTACCTCTTGGCGAGACTCCAGAGCTGCCCCGACGGTCGCCAGCGGGCTGCGCAGCTCCACGCCGACGCGTCCGATACGAACTGACGGTAGTTCATCCGTGCGTTCCGATCTCGCGAGGATCTGGTTCATGGGGTCGAGCCAGCCGGACTCGTCGCGCGTTGGTGGACCGTGATCCGATCGCTGGCACCAGCACGGTCTGATCCTGGGCGACCTCGTCTGATCCGCTCGACAAGGCTGAAGCGATCGGGTCACCGTCCGGGAGATCAGGGCCAGCAACAGGATCAGCATCAAGGCGGAACTGACGGCCAGCAGGGCGGTGGAGACCGCGGCACCGTGTTCGCCTCGACATCGAGGGAGGTGATGAACCAGGATGTACTGCTTGCCGACGTGATCACGAATCCGCTGACCGCCAAAGCATACGGCTCGCCGCGCTCGCCGGGAACACCGGTGATCTGTTGTGTCACTGTCACCCTGGATTTGGCCGCAAGGTAGTCAGTCGGGTGCGCTTCAGCAGCGCGGTCGGACGCGGCAACCACGGACCCAGCCGGGCTCAAGCAACTGCAGAAGCGAACCTTGGCTGGGCAGGTCCCGCACCGCGTCACCCGCCTCCGTATCGCCGCCTGACACCGATGCGACGATCTGGGTGGCCCCCGCGCGCACTTGCCGGCATCGAGAGCCGACCTGTAGAGGATCTGGATCCAGAGCTCACCCAAAGGCAATCACGCCGAGCGTGATCGCCACAGTCAGGAGCGCGGCCGACACGACCACCATGCGGCCCCTCAGGGACCCACCGACGCCAGCGCCTCAGCGCCTCCACCTCCACCGTCCGTTCGACCTGCCACGTTCTGGTTGCCATCATCACCGACCGCAGCCGGCCGTGCTCGACCGCTCGGTCCCCCATGCCTGCGTGTCAGGGCGAGTCGAGTCCAGTTGGCGGGCCGTCGCGCCACCGGTCCGTTCGACCCCGGCCGAGAAGCTGGAGCACGTGGTCGCTGACGAGGCGGCGTGCGAGAAGTCGCAGGGCGCAGCGCCTGGAGCATGTGGGGAGAACGCGGGCGGTGGCACATGCTCAGAGGGGGCTCGAGTCATCGGTGGGCGCCATCGGCAGCCTCAGCTCGAAGATGGTGCTCTCGCCCCTCCGATTCCCGCGGCAGGGACGAGATCAAGGTAGAGCTGCTCATGGGCTAGGGCGATCTCGCGGCTGATCGCCAGCCCGAGCCCGCTGCCGCCTTCGTCGCGGCCTCGGCGCCTCGTCGAGGCGGGTGAATCGGGTCGAAGATCCGTATCCGGTCCGGTGGCGACACACCCGGGCCGTCGCTCCACTATCCCTGGGACGACAGCGAGGTCGCCGTGGCGGCGTAAGCGCACAGCGATACGGCGGTGGCTGCGTGGCGGGCCGCGTCGTCAGCGAAGTCGCCGATCATGGTGGGCAAGCCTCGTCCCGTCGCCGTGGACGCGGATGCCGGCAACGGGAGCACGTGGACGGTCACCGGCGGCGTGCCGACGCAGCTGTTCGGCCTCTGCGTGCACCAGGTCGTCCAGGTCGACCTCGTCCTGAGCCAACGGGAGATGCTGATCGAGGCGCGCCAACAGGAGCAGATCCTCGACCAGATGTCGGATGCGGTCGTCTCGACCTTGGAAAAGGTCTTGCCGGTCTCCTGCCACAGGTCGAGGTCGTGACGGTCAGGGCCACTTCTGAGGGGCTGCCCAATGTTCGCCAGTGGGCTGCGCAACTCGTGGGAGGCGTCGGCGACGAAACGGCGCTGGCGCCCGGCGGCGGCCTCCGACCTGTCGAGGATCGAGTTCATGGCTCGCCCAGGCGCGGACCTCGTCATGCGCCGCCGAGAAGGCAGCATCCTGTTCCGACACGTCACCGGCGCCGATCGTGGCGACCTTGTGACGCATCGGCTCACGGGGGCCAGCGCGCGGCCCACCCCAGCCAGGGCGACCAGGCGCGGTCAGCGACAGTGCCGCAGGCAGGACTTCGAACAGCAGGAGCGGGCGCTCTGGACCGCTCGTCGACCGGGGCGAAGACAGGGCGACGACGATCGTTCGCTGCTGCGTCCTGGTTCCGACCGTCTCCTTCAGCACCGAAGCGCTGACCGTGCTGATTGCAGCGTGGACAGCGTGCTGATCTGAGCCCTTGGTGGGGCTGGTCCGGGTCGTACCAGCGCGCTCTTCCTCGACGTTCCCGCTCGCCGCTCACGACGGCGCCGGTGCTGTCGAGGACCTGTACGATGCCGCCGTCGTCCGGGGCTGCTGGCAGGACCGATGGCAGCGTGCCGCTGCTGAGCGTCATGATGTCCTGTGCCCGGCTGTGCGCCGATGTGTTCATCCTCCTGAGCAGGTCGCGTTCTGCAACAAGACGATGAAGGCGGCCCCGATCAGGGCCAGGTCCACCGCGACCGCGATCGTGGCTGCTGCTCGTGATCCTGCCGCGGACACTCAGCCTCGTCCACGTCATCGCCTCCGGTTCCACGGAGGCGATATCCGACGCCACGGACCGTCTCGATGCAGTACATCCGGACGACGTGAGTCTGCGTCGTAGGTGGCCGATGTAGACCTCGACGACGTTCGCGTCGCCGTCGAAGGCCTGGTCCCAGACGCGCCCGAGGATCTCGGCCTCGCTCACCACGTGGTCCGCCGCGTGCCAGGTAGGCCGAGCAGACCCGAGTTCGCGGGCGGTGAGATGCAGAACTCTTGGTCGCTGAGCGGCTGGTGTCGCTCCGGTTCCACGTGGAGCGACCCCACCGTCAGTGTGGGGTGCGGGCCCGTGCTGCTGCGGCGCAGCAACGCCCGTCGACCTGGCCGCGCCGACGACTCCACCACTGGGAGGCTGGAAGACGAAGCGACGGCCTTCCCGACGTCCAGCTCGCCGCTCCCGCCGTCGACTTCCGTCCTCGCCCCGTCAGGAACAAGATCGGCGTGTTGTCGCCCGAGGTCGCAGATTGCGGGACAACGTCCGGCAACCGGACATCCTGCAAGCATCACGTCGAGGACGATCACGTCGAAGTCATGTTCACGAGCCGCCCAGTCGCCGTCATCTCGATCGCGGCCAGCACGACGCTGACCTGTTGGCCTCCAAGGTGCGGCGTAGCGCCGCTGCCAGGGGCCTGCTTCTGCTCCACGACCAGGACCCGCACAATCGCCTCCTTGCCGTTGGCTCTGTCGTACGTCACAGTAGATCTACGGACAGCGCCGTGGGCGGCCGAGGATCATCTCGGCCGCTGACGCTGCGGTCTCGCCCACCTGTTGCCCCTCGAACCGGTGGTCGACGTTGCTGCCGGGGACCGGCGCGTCCCCTGGACCATCGGAGACCCGGACTCACCGGCTTTTCCGGTCGACGGACGTCGCGGCTCCGACGCCGGCCTTTCGGCTCGAGCCGGGACCGTCCGCGAACTCGACTGCGGCCTTTTCGGTCAGCCGGGACCGTCCGCGGTCTCGATGCCGGCCTTTTCGGTCGAGCTGGGACCGTCCGCGGTCTCGATGCCGGCCTTTTCGGTCGACGCCGCGGCCTTGGCGGCGCTCTGGCGGCCGGGCTGGGCGACGCTGCTCGAGGCCGAGTTGGCGACCGGTGCGGTGCCGGCGGCGAACGCAGTTCCGGTTCCGGCCAGGGCAGCGATGCCAAGGGCCGCGGCGGCAGCGCCGCCGATGACGATCTTCTTGATGCTCATGATGGGTTCCTTCCAGGGGGTTTGTTCGGGCAGACCCTACTCTGCGACTCCTCGCCGGTGGGGAACCCTACCGAACCTGTCGAAGCTTTCATGTTTGGTACTTGCCCGTGACTCTAAGGAGGAGCGAGGTTGACCCCGTTCGGCGGGCATCCTGATCGTCAGGGTTGGCCTGGCAGGGCTGGATGCCCTATCGGGTGCCAAGAGGAACTGCTACATGCCACCTACTTTGTAGGTCGCCGCTGATCTGGCGATCGACGTCGGTCATGTGGTCGTGGAGGTACCCCTGGAGATCAGGTCGGTGAATAGTTGCTGGGCCGGTGGGTCGTGATCGTACCATCTTGGAAGTACGGCCCCTCCGAGGCGATCGACGTCGCTGAGGGCCGAGCTGAAGCGGTCGAGCCGTGAGAACGCCGAGCTGCGGGTGGACCGGGAGTTCCTGGAAAAGGCGACCTTTTCACCACGGATAACTCAAGCCCGAGCAGACGTTCGCGATTATCGATGCGTCCCGACCGATCCGTCCGAGACGTCGACACAATGGCGTCCAAGCCCAGTCTTCGGACTCGGGGGGGCGGTTCACCTCGAACTCGATCGTGGTCTGCGGGATCGGGCGCCGGCCGGCCACTCAGGACCCTGAAGCATGTCTGCGCGGCCTCTGACAGGGGCGACACCCCGAAGCGCTCCGGTGCCGTCCAAGGGTCTCCGAATAGCGGAACTCCGAGTCCGGGACACCGCTTCGAGGCCGTAGTGGCAGACCCATCGTCTCGACGAAGAGGCTGACGTCTCGGGTCAGCGTGCTGCTGATCACCGCCACGCCAGCGACGAAGAGTATGTCCATGGGTGGAGAATGTCACTGGGAGTGCGGTCGCGTTTGATCGGCAGAAGTTGGCCACATCGGCCGTCTCATGGGCTTTGGGGAGAAACAGCAGACGGGTCGGTTTGAGTGGTCGATGCCAGGACAAGGAGGATCCATCGTAGCGCCACCACCACGCCCACAGCACGCCCCTACCCGCGCACACCGATGACGGACTACCGACCTTGCACGAGGTCTCGTACGTCGCGCGTGCGCCGATCGCAGCCCTGCGCTACTGGCGGCACCTCGGAACGGGACCGCGTAGCTTCCGGATCGGACGCTCCGTCCGCTACTGGCGTACTGAGGTCTACACGTGGCTCGATAGCCAGTCCGCTGCCGCGCAGGTTGCTTGCCAGGACACCGCAAGCGCCCTTGCGCGAGCGCACAATGACTGAGCTGCAACGTGCTCCAAGGGCGCGATGGTCGATCGGCATGCGGACTCGTGATGCGGACTCGGACGAAAGGTGGGGCCGAGAACACTTGAGCTCGTGACGTCTCGTGGGTGAAGCCTCGCCGCTGAGGGTGCCCGCCATACTGCTAATGGTGGGAACGATGAGGTCAATTTGACTCGGCCGCCGTTCGGGCGCGCGGAGAGGAGGGTGGTGTCCAATGGCGAGCAGGAGCATCGACGATCGCTGGTTCATCGTTAACCGGAAGACGGGGGAGAAGATCCCCACGCCACGTCACGGCAGAGGCTTGCGCTACCGCGCCCGGTATCGCGACGCCCACGGCCGGATGCACTACCGATCGTTCGCGGACAAGCAGAAGAAGGACGCAGTCGCATGGCTCGACGGGCAGGTCGCGGCGCTCATCCGCAACGAGCACGTGGACCCCAAAAAGGCGAAGATCACGGTAGGCCAGTGGTGCGAGATTTGGCTCGAGGGCTACGGCACTAACCGCCCGTCGACAGTGCGTCAGGCTCGGGTGCACATCAAGCTGATCGAGGCGGCGTTCGGCACTACCAGGGTCGCCGATGTGAAGCCGTCCGACGTGAAGCGCTGGACGAGCAGACTCGCAGGCGACTACGCGCCGAGCACTGTGTACGCGACCTACCGCAGATTCGCCCAAGTCATGGGCGGCGCGGTCGAGGACGGCATCGTCCCCCGTTCACCGTGTTCCAGGAAGACGTCGCCGGGGCCGGCGAAGCAGCGCCCCTGTGTGGCCACGACCGAGCAGGTCTGGGCGCTCCACGACGCGATGCCCGAGCACCTGCGGATCTCCGTGCTGCTCGGCGCCTTCGTTGGCCTGCGAGTGGCAGAGGCTGCCGCGCTGCGGGTCTCCGACGTCGATTTCACGCGCGCCGTCGTCAAGCCAGCGGTCCAGTACCCGGCGCAACCGCTGAAGACGGAGACCAGCAAGGCGCCAATCCCGATTCCCAACGAGCTTGCTCTCATGCTTGCGGCGAATGTGCAGCAGTACGCCGGCGACACCGTAGTGACCAACGAGATCGGCATGGCATCGTCGCCGTGGGCGATCGAGAGGGCGATCCGCTCGAGTCGGGGCCAGGTCGAAGGACTCCCGGAGGGCTTTCGCTTCCACGACCTCCGTCACTACCTTGCCAGCCTGCTCATCGGCAAGGGCTGCGACGTCAAGGTCGTCCAGTCTCGGCTGCGTCACGCGAGCGCGACGACGACGCTCAACACCTATGGGCATCTGTGGCCCGACAACGACGAAAGTACGCGAAACGCGATCGCGTCTGCGCTGCGTTGTGTCCCCGTTGTGTCCCAGACGGGGCCCTGACCCGCATTTCCGCAGGTCAGGGCCCATGTAGGGATCTAGATGTCGTAGTACATCTCGAACTCGTGCGGGTGCGGGCGGAAGCGGATCGGGTCCACCTCGTTCTTGCGCTTCCACTCGATCCAGGTCTCGATGAGGTCCTGGGTGAACACGTCGCCCTCGAGCAGGAACTCGTGGTCGGCCTCGAGTGCGTCGAGCACGGCCGGCAGCGAGCCGGGCACCTGCTCGATGGCGTCGTGCTCCTCGGGCGGGAGCTCGTAGAGGTCCTTGTCCACCGGCTCCGGGGGCTCGATGCGGTTCTTGATGCCGTCCAGGCCGGCCATCAGCATCGCGGAGAACGCGAGGTAGGGGTTGGCCGACGGGTCCGGCACGCGGAACTCGACGCGCTTGGCCTTCGGGTTGTCACCGGTGATCGGGATGCGGATGCAGGCCGAGCGGTTACGCGCCGAGTAGACCAGGTTGACCGGCGCCTCGTAGCCGGGGACGAGGCGGTGGTAGGAGTTCACCGTCGGGTTCGTGAAGGCGAGCAGCGCCGGGGCGTGCTTGAGCAGACCACCGATGTACCAGCGGGCCAGGTCGGACAGGCCGCCGTAGCCGCGCTCGTCGTAGAACAGCGGCTCGCCGTCCTTCCACAGCGACTGGTGGGAGTGCATGCCCGAGCCGTTGTCACCGAAGATGGGCTTCGGCATGAACGTGACGGTCTTGCCGCCCTCCCAGGCGACGTTCTTGACGATGTACTTGAACTTCAGCACGTCGTCGGCCGCCTGCTTCAGCGTGTTGAAGCGGTAGTTGATCTCCTGCTGACCGGCGGTGCCGACCTCGTGGTGCGCGCGCTCGATCACCAGGCCCGCAGCCTCGAGGGCGAGGGACATGTCGTCGCGCATGTCGGCGAAGTGGTCGGTCGGCGGGACGGGGAAGTAGCCACCCTTGTAGCGGGTCTTGTAGCCCTTGTTGCCGCCCTCCTCCTCGCGCCCGGTGTTCCAGGCCGCCTCGACGGAGTTGATGTAGTAGTAGCTGGCGTTCTGCTTGGTCTCGAAGCGCACGTCGTCGAAGACGTAGAACTCGGCCTCGGCGCCGAAGAACGCGGTGTCCGCGATGCCGGTCGACTTGAGGTAGGCCTCAGCCTTCGCAGCGATGTTGCGCGGGTCGCGGGAGTACTCCTCGCCGGTGAACGGGTCGACGATGGAGAAGTTGAGGATGAGCGTCTTTTCCTTGCGGAACGGGTCGACGTACGCGCTCGTCGGATCCGGGATCAGCTTCATGTCGGACTCGTGGATGGCCTGGAACCCGCGGATCGAGGACCCGTCGAACATCTGGCCTTCCTTGAAGAAGTCCGCGTCCAGGGTCTTCGCGGGCACGTTGAAGTGCTGCATCACGCCCGGCAGGTCGCAGAAGCGCACGTCGACGAACTTGACGTCCTCGTCCTGGATGAACTTCAGGACCTCGTCAGCATTGCTGAACAAATTGGGGCCTCCTGTTGGGGAGGACGGAGGGATCCGCCCATGACTGAACTGCTGCTGTCGACCTCGACCCTAACGGCTGCAGGTTGCCCGGCCATGACCCGAATGTTTCGTGGGTGTTACACCCCCTGCGCCTGCCGCCGGGCCGACGCATAGGGTTTCGGTGTGGTCGACCGCAAGGACATCGGTTCCTGGCTCGAAGGGCCGGGTTCGCGCTCGGGCGAGCCCGCGGCATACCCGGGGGAGCGGCTCGGTATGCCGCGTGGCGGCCCGGGCTCGCTCGGCCGGTTCGGGCGGCGCGTGGTGGGGGTCGTCATCGACTGGACCGTCTGCCAGCTCATCGCCTACGCGCTGTTCAGTGTGCCGCTGCCGTTCACCGCGGTGGCCACGAGCCGGGACACCGCCGTCCTGCTCGCGATCTTCGCGGTCGAGAACCTGCTGCTGGTCAGCACGATCGGCTACACCCTCGGCCACCGCATGGTGGGTCTGCGGGTGCAGTCGATGGATGGCAGGACGGCCCGTCCGTTCCAGACGCTGGTGCGGACCGTCCTGCTGTGCCTGTTCGTCCCGGCGATGTTCTGGGACCGGGACGGGCGCGGGCTGCACGACAAGGCCGCCGGCACCGTCATCGTCCGGACCTGAGCACCACCTCGCGGATCCGGGCCGAGGCGTCCCCGAGGATGTCGACGATCTCACGCGTCTGGTCGCTCGTCAGGCCATGGCGCTTCCACGCATCTCGTGCCTCCTGCCGCAGCTGGTGGACGGCTCGTTCGAGGTCGCCACCACCGTTGGCCTCCGACGCGTTCTTGTCGCCCGACCCCTCGTGCCCGCCCACAGGCGTCGCGGTGCGCCGTGCCTCCTGGGCCGCAGCTCGCAGCTCGGCCCGCAGGTCGCTGGTCTGCCCGCGCACCCGTGAGCGCACCTGCTCCGCCAGCTCGCGCACCGACAGGTCCAGGTCCGACTTGAGGCTGGACAGGTCCTCCTGGCGGTCCCGCACCTCGGCCCGTCCCGCGTCGGTGATCCGGTAGACCGCCTTGCGTCCCTCCTCGGTGCGCTCGACCAGACCTTCCTCCTCGAGCTTGGCCAACCGCGGGTAGACCGTGCCGGCGCTGGGGGAGTAGAGCCCGTTGAACCGCTGCTCGAGGTCCTGGATCACCTCGTACCCGTGGCGCGGACCGTCGTCGAGCAGGGCCAGGACGTACAGGCGCAGCTGGCCGTGGGCGAAGACGGGGCTCATGCCCGGCTCCCGGTGGTGGACTGGAGCACGACCACGCTGCCGGACACGGCGTTGGCCTTGAGCCGCAGGCTGCCGTTGCCGTCGCAGAGCCGACCGTTGGCCGGGCGCGAGTGCTTGTCGAAGGTCCGGCCGTCGATCACGACCTGGCCCGAGGCGAGGCTGGCCTTGACGTCGTACCCGTCGTGCGGCGCGCGCACGGTGACGTCACCGGAGACGGAGTTGGAGCCGATCGACGTGGCGGCGTTGACCAGGTCGAGCGTCACGTCACCGCTGACGGTGTGGATGCTCACCTCGGGCACGTCGCTGCGCTGGGCGGTCACCGACCCCGACACGGTGTTGACCTTCAGCGGTCCGGCGAGGCCGTCGCACTCGACGTCGCCGCTGACGGTGTTGACGTCGACCGGTCCGGCGATGTCGTCCAGGGTCATCGACCCCGACACCGTGTTGGCCCGGACGCCGCTGCGCAGCCCGGCCAGCAACCCGGTCGCGCTCACGGTGCTGACCGTGGTCTGGGTGTCCTCGGGCACCGAGATGCTCAGGGCGACCCGGTTGTGCTCGAGCCCGTCGAACGCCTGCCGCACCTTGTCCATGATCCGCGAACCGTCCACGCCGTGCGTGATCTTCAGCTTGGTGCCGTCCCACACCACGCGCAGCGGCATGCCCTGGATGTCGGCGACCTCGACACGAGCCGTGGGGGAGTCGGTGTGGGTCACGACGTCGACCCGTCCACCGACGACGGCGACGCTGAGGGTGCGCACCTGTTCGCCGTCCCCGCCGATGTCCAGCACCCGGGGTGAGTCGATCGACCAGTCCTCGCTCATGGGAGTTCCTCTCGTCCATGCGGTCAGTGACGCGCTATATCGCGTTCTGGATTCACGCTATATCGCGTATGGCGCGTTGGCAAGGTCCTTTCGCGGTTTGGCAGACTCGGCCGGTGACCTCCCACCGCATCGCCCTGTGCACCTGGTCGAACCCGGCCCATGTCGACCCCGAGCCCCGGCAGGCCGCCGAGCTGCTGCGATCGCGGGGTCACGAGGCGCAGGTCGTCGTCTGGCACGACGACCTCGACTGGAGCGCGTTCGACCTGGTGGTGATCCGCTCGACGTGGGACTACTTCGAGCGACTTGCGGAGTTCCTCGCCTGGGTCGACCGGGTCGAGGTGGAGAGCCGCATCGTCAACCCTGCCAGCGTGATCCGTTGGAACGTCCACAAGGGCTACCTCGCCGAGCTCGGTGCTGCCGGGGTGCCGGTGCTGCCGATGCTCGTGCTGCCACACGGGTCGCAGGAGGTCGCCGCAGCCATCGCCGCCACCGGGTGGGAGAAGGTCGTCGTCAAGCCTGCCGTCGACGGGGGAGCGCGGCAGGCGGCCCTGGGTGGGGCCGCGTCGGCCCCACTGCTCGAGCACGCCCAGCGCATCGCCGCTCTCGGTGATGTCGTCGTCCAGCCCTACGCGGCAGGGATCGAGGAGGGCGAGGTCTCGCTCGTCGTCTTCGGTGGCGAGGTGTCGCACGCGGTCCGCAAGGTCCCCGCAGCAGGTGACTACCGCGTCCAGGCCCACCACGGCGGAGCAGAGCTGCCCCATACGGTCACCGAGGCCGAGCTCGCCACGGCCAGGGCTGCCCTGGCGCTGGCACCCGCGGGGGTCGTCTACGCCCGCGTCGACCTCGTCGAGCACGAGGGGGTCCCCACCGTCATGGAGCTCGAGCTGATCGAGCCCGACCTGTTCCTGCGGCTCGACGAGCACGCCCTCGAGCGGTTCGTCGACGTCATCGAGGCGCAGCTCCCGCGCGCCTGACCGGCAGGGGCCGACCGGCGGCCGCGCTCAGCGGCCGCGCATCGCCTTGCGGTCGACGCGCTGGCGCTGCGGGTCCATGCCCTTCGGGATCGGGGGCCGCATGCCGCCGAGGGACTTGAGCCGCTTGTTGACCGCGGACACCTCGTCCTTGGTCAGCACCGCCTTCATGCGGGTCATCTTGTTGCTGAGCTTGCGGACCGGCACCTGGCCGGCGCCGTCTCCGACGACGATCGCGGTGACGGGGACGCCGGGGGCGATCCGCTCCACCTTCTTGCGCTCCTGGGCGATGAGCTTGGTGCGGCGGGCGTCCGGTCCCTCGGCCAGGAGGACGACCCCGGGCCGACCGACGGCGCGGTAGACGAACGCCGCCCCGATCATGTCCTCGGGGCGGGTGCCGCGAGCACCGTCGATGGCCACGGGCTCCTGGGAGTAGAACCAGCCTCGGCGCAGCGCCCCGAGGGCTGCCCCGGCGGCACCGGGCTGGCCGGCGAGGCTGGCGTACGCAGCCCGCTCGGCGCGGCGGCTCAGGACCAGGGTGGCGGCGAGCATCGCCATCGGGATGCTGAGGACGAGCGCGTACTTCCAGTGGCCGACGAGCACCCCGATGCTCGTGCCGACCGCGAGGACCGCGAGGAAGGCCAGCAGCATCCACCAGGGGATGGTGGGGTCCGCCTTGCGGGCCGCCGTGAACACCTGGCGGATCTGGGCGAGCCGACCCGGCTTCTTGGGCGTGCCGGACGCTTGCTTCTTCCTGAAGGCCATGGGGGTCAGGATACGGGTGTCAGGCGGGTGCACCCAACGCGGCCGGCGTGCGCGCGGCGACGAGGGAGGCAGCCTCCTGCCGCGCCGGGTCACCCGCGGCATCGGCGAGGTGCTGCAGGTGCTCGGGGATGTCGCGGCCCCACTTCTTCATGGCTGTCGCCCACAGGCGTCCGGCCCGGTAGGACGAGCGCACCAGGGGTCCGGCCATGACGCCCTTGAAACCCATCTCCTGGGCGACGTCGGACCAGTGCACGAACTCCTCGGGCTTGACCCACCGGTCGATCGGGTGGTGCAGCTTGGAGGGCCGCAGGTACTGGGTGATCGTCAGGATGTCGCAGCCGGCGTCGTGCAGGTCGCGGATCGCCTGCTCGACCTCGTGGTCCTCCTCGCCCATCCCGAGGATGAGGTTGGACTTGGTCACGAGCGCGGCCTCGCGCGCCATCGACAGCACCTTGAGCGACTTGTCGTAGGTGAAGGCCGGCCGGATCTGCTTGAAGATGCGCGGGACGGTCTCGAGGTTGTGGGCGAACACCTCGGGACGGGCCTCGAAGAGCTGGCCGACGAGCTCGGGCTTGGCCCCGAAGTCGGGGGGCAGGATCTCGACACCGGTGTTGGGGTTCTTGGCGTGGATCTGGCGGATCGTCTCGGCGTAGAGCCAGGCGGCGCCGTCGGGCTGGTCGTCGCGGGCCACGCCGGTGACGGTGGAGTAGCGCAGGCCCATCTGGGCGACCGACTCGGCCACCCGGCGGGGCTCGTCGCGGTCCAGGGACTCGGGGCGGCCGGTGGCGATGTCGCAGAAGTCGCAGCGCCGGGTGCAGACGTCACCGCCGATGAGGAAGGTCGCCTCGCGGTCCTCCCAGCACTCGAAGATGTTGGGGCAGGCCGCCTCCTGGCACACCGTGTGCAGGCCCTCGGTCTTCACCATCGAGTGCAGCTTGGTGTACTCGGGGCCCATCTTCGCGGTGGTCCGGATCCACTCCGGCTTGCGCTCGATCGGGGTCTCGGCGTTGCGCGCCTCGACGCGCAGCATGCGCCTGCCCTCGGGTGCCACGGTCACGAAGACTCCCTCGCCTTGATTGCGGTGCGCCACCGGCGGCCGGTATGCCGCGGGGCACGGGTGCGCCCGGAGGTCACCGGGCGTCACTGAAGACTACGCCGTGCGGTGGAGGACTATTCCCGGCCCCTGCTCGGGCCGGTCGCCGCCACAGCGACGTGCAGTGCGTCGCGGCGCGGGACCGGCGTGAGCACGGGGCACCCCGGCTGGTGCAGGGGGTACCAGAGCACTGCACGTCGGTCCGGCTGGTGCAGGGCGTACCGGACCACCGCACGTCGGTCCGGACGGAGGTCCGGCAGCGCGGACGGAGCTCAGGCGGCGGGGGCGAGGACGTCGGCGAGGTGCTTCTCGGCATACGGGAGCACGTCCTGGACGGTGACCACCCGCCCGGCCTCGCGGCTGATCGAGCTGACCCCGGCGTCCTGGATGCCGCAGGCGATGATGTTGTCGGCCCAGGACAGGTCGGCGTCGCAGTTGAGGGCGAAGCCGTGCATCGTCACCTGGCGGCTGACCCGGACCCCGATCGCGCCGAGCTTGCGGTCGGGACCACGGTCGTCGGCCAGGACCCAGATGCCGCTGCGCCCGTCCACCCGCACCGTCTCGACACCGAACTCGCGGCAGGTGCGGATCATCACCTCCTCGAGGCGGCGCACGTGGGCGACCACGTCGATCGGCACCCCGTGCAGGCGCACGATGGGGTAGCCCACGAGCTGTCCCGGGCCGTGCCAGGTGATGAGGCCGCCGCGGTCGACATCGATGACGGGGGTGCCGTCGACCGGACGCTGCGCGGGCTCGGTGCGCTTGCCGGCGGTGTAGACCGCGGCGTGCTCGAGGAGCAGGACGGTGTCCTCGTTGCCGGCCACGACGCCCGCGTGGACCTCGCGCTGGTGTGCCCAGGCCTGCTCGTAGTCGACGAGGTCAGGGGCGAAGCCGACGTGCTCGAACCGCATGTCCTCGACCTTACGCCCGCGCCGGTGGGGCCTTGAGCCGGACCGGCTCGAGGCGCTCCTCGACGGCGGTGTCACCCTCGCGGGTGACGACGAAGGCGCCCTTGCCGTCGACCTCGGAGACCGCGCCCACGAGCTCGGTGCCGTGGTAGACGAGGCCGACGCCGTCGTCGGTGCAGTGCGTCGTCGGCAGGGTGCCGTCGGCGACGAGCTGGTGCACCAGGGGGCGACGGCGCTCCTCGGAGTCGTAGTGCACGCCGTTGCCGTAGGGGAGCAGGGCCAGGCCGTTCGTGACCGCCCGCAGCTCCGGACCGAACGAGTCGGTGGTGCCGCCGCGATACCAGCAGATCGACCCGGCAGAGATGCCGCCGAGGACCACGCCGGCGCGCCAGACCCGTTCGAAGATGCCGTCCAGGCCGTGCACCCGCCAGACGGCGAGGAGGTTCGCGACCGAGCCGCCGTTGACCCAGACCACGTCCTGCTCCAGCAGGTGTCCCTCGATGTCGTCGACGCTGGGCATGGAGAACAGGTTGAGATGGCTCAGGTCGAACCCGGCGATCCGGGCCGCTTCGTCCATCCAGCTGTTGAAGTAGGCCTGGTCGCCGCCAGCGGTGCCGAGGTGGGTGATCCGCGGCGATCGCCCCTGCGCGCCGGAGAGCTCCACCGCGTGGTGGACCAGTGAGTTGAGCTCCAGGGGGGTGCGCGAGCCTTCGCGGTAGCCACCCGAGGTGGCCAGGATCGTGGGCTGGTCTGCTGGCATGGGCTCGACTCTAGGCCGAGCTCGGGGGCCTGTGGACAACCGGGGAGGTGGCTACGGCGTCGTGGCCACACTGGGGGAGTGGACCTGCGCGACGACCTCCCACCTGACGAGCCGGTGCCGCCGGTGGTGCCCGGGTATGCGCTCGGCACGCGGCTGGGGACCGGCGGCAGCGCCGTGGTGTGGGCCGGCACCCGGGACCGCGACGGCACGCCGGTGGCGGTCAAGGTCGTCACCGTCGGCGCAGGGGAGCAGGCCGACGCAGCGGTCCGCGAGCTCGGGGTGCTGGCGCGCGTCGACGTCGAGGGGCTGGTGCGCTTCCACGAGGCCGTGTCGCTGCCGGGACAGGACCGCCGGGTCGCGCTGGTCCTGGACCACGTCGGCGGCGGGTCGTTGCAGGGCGTGCTCGCCGCCCGCGGGACCCTCAGCGTGGGGGAGTCGGTGACGGTGCTGGCCCCGGTCGCGAAGGCACTCGCCGGACTGCACGCGGCCGGGGTGGTGCACGGCGACGTCACCCCGGGCAACGTCCTGCTCGAACGCACGGGTCGTCCGCTGCTGGCCGACCTCGGGGTCGCCCGGTTCGTCGGCGAGGCGCCGGGGGAGGCCGTCGGCACCGAGGGGTTCGTGGCACCGGAGGTGGTCGACGGCGGCGCCGTGACCCCCGCCGCCGATGTGTATGCCGCGGGCGCACTGGCCTGGTGGTGCGTCACCGGGCAGGTCCCCGGGCCGGCCTCCTGGCGCGCTCCCCTGGAGTCGCTGGCTCCGGGGCTCCCGGAGGCCTGGTGCGAGACGACGACGCAGGCGCTGGCCAGCGACCCTGCGGCTCGACCCTCTGCTGCGCAGCTCGCGCTCGCGTGGTTCGACGCTGCGCCGTGCGAGCCGCTGCGGCTGGTCGTCGGCACCGACGAGACGTCGTTGCTCACCCACCGGCTGCGCAGGCCCCAGTCCGAGGCCGTCGAGGTCCGCAGGCCGGCGAAGCAGCGCAGGTTCGCCCGAGCCGCACCGGCCGGTCGCGCCCCAGCGGCCCTCGCCGGCGCAGGGCTGGTGGCCGTCCTGGCGATCGGCGCACTCTGGCCACCGGCGTGCTGGCTGCACCCGCGTGGCTCGTCGCCCCGAAGAGCCATCCCGAGCCGGTCGAGAACCGGACCACTCCCGTGGCGCGGTCCACGTCAGTGCGACCGTCACCGTCGGTGAGACCGTCCACGTCGGTGACACCGTCCTCGCCGGCCGCTGCTGGGTCGACGTCATCCGTCCCCGTCCAACGAGACCGCCGGGCGCCGACCTCGACCGTCCGGACCCTGATGCAGGAGCTCGCGACCCTGCGGGCCCGGGCCATGGTCAGCGGCCGGGCCACCGACCTCGAGGCGTTCGACGCCCCCGGATCGCCGGCGCTCGCGAGCGACTCCGACACCCTGCGCCGGGTCCGGGCTGCCGGGGTCGACCTATGCCGGGGTGCACCTGACGGTGCGGTCCGCCCGCACGATCGGCAGCTCCGGGGGGAGGGCGACGGTCGAGGCGGTCGTGGACACGGCGGCATACCGGGTGGTGTCGGCGGCCGACGACCACCGGGTCGTGCGGACCGAGCCGGCGGTGCGGGGGCAGGCGCTGCGGTTCACGCTGGTGTGGTCGGGCGGGCGGTGGCTGGTCGAGCGCATCGAACCGGCGCGGTAGCGGCTCGGACGGGCAGTTCAGGATCGCTGCGTCAGGACCGCTCGGCGAGCACTCCCCGCAGCGCGGACGCGATGTCGGGGTCGCGGTGCTCGAAGCCCGATGCGGTCAGGGCCCGGGCGACGACGCGCTTGCTCGTGAGGATCTCGTCGGAGAAGCCGCCGAGCACGAGCTTGATGCCGAAGGCCGGTGCCGGGAAGATCGCCGGCCGGTGGAGCTGCCGGCCGAGCTCGCGGGCGATGTCGATCTGGCGGTCCGGGGTGGGTGCGACGAGGTTGACCGGACCCTCGACGTCGGGGTGGTCGACGAGGTGGGCCAGGCCGGCGACGGTGTCGCGCAACGAGATCCACGGCCACCACTGCCGACCGTTGCCGAGCGGGCCGAGGATGCCCCAGTGCGCGAGCGGGAGCATGCGCGACAGTGCGCCGCCCTTGGGGGACAGCACGATGCCGGTACGGGGGTGGGCCACGGACAGCCCGGCCGCACGCGCGGGGTCGGCGGCAGCCTCCCACGCGCGCACGACCTCGCTGAGGAACCCGCCACCGAGCAGGGAGTCCTCGGTGAGGACCTCGTCGCCGCGGTCACCGTAGACACCGACGGCAGAGCCACTGACCAGGCGCACCGGTTCGCCGAGGTCGGCCAGCGCGGTGGCGATCGTCGTGGTGCCGTCGACCCGCGACGCCAGGATCTGCTGCTGGTAGGACGGCGTCCAGCGGTGGTCGCCGACCCCCGCGCCGGCGAGGTGGACGACAGCGGTGACGCCCGCGAGCTCCTTGGGGTCGAGCTTGCGCGATGCCGGGTCCCAGCGCACCTCGTCGGGCTGTTCGGGCGCACGGCGGACCAGGCGCACCACCTCGTCACCGCGCTCACGCAGGAAAGCCGACAGCGCGCTGCCGATCAGACCGGTGGAACCGGTGATGGCAACGCGCTGCGGCATGGGTGCTCCTGCGAGGTGAGGGGGTGGGGTCAGAGTCCGAGGTCGGACTCGAAACCGCCCTCCTCGAGACGCGTCTTCATCGTGGTGAGGAAGCGCGCCGCGTCGGCACCGTCGACGACGCGGTGGTCGTAGGACAGGGCCAGGTAGATCATCGAGCGGATCGCGATCGTCTCGCCGCCGTCACCGTCGGACACCACCACCGGGCGCTTGACGACTGCGCCGGTGCCGAGGATGGCGACGTTGGGCTGGTTGATGATCGGGGTGTCGAACAAGGCGCCCCGGCTGCCGGTGTTGGTCAGCGTGAAGGTGCCGCCACCGAGCTCGTCCGGACCGATCTTGTTGGTACGGGTGCGCTCGGCGAGGTCGGCGATCTTGCGGGCCAACCCGGCGATGTTGAGGTCGCCGGCGTCCTTGATCACCGGGACGAGCAGACCGCGCTCGGTGTCGACGGCCACGCCGAGGTTCTCGGTGCCGTGGTAGGTCACCTCGGTGCCCTCGACACTGGAGTTGACCGACGGGTGGGCCTTGAGGGCCTCGACCGCGGCGAGGGCGAAGAACGGCAGGAAGCTGAGCTTGGTGCCCTCCCGCTGCTCGAACTCGGCCTTGGCCTTGGCCCGCAGCCGGGCGATCTTCGTGACGTCGACCTCGACCACCGTGGTGAGCTGGGCCGAGACCTGCAGGGACTCGACCATGCGCTTGGCGATGGTCTGGCGCAGCCGCGACATCTTCTCGGTGGTGCCCCGCTTGGGCGATCCCGACGACGGCGCTGCGGCCGACGAGCCTGCGGAGCCGGACGTGGCCTTGGCATCAGCCGGTGCCGGCGCTGAGGCGGCCTTGGTCGCCTCCTCGGCAGCCTTGGCGGCCTCGAGCACGTCCTGCTTGCGGATGCGCCCGCCCACCCCGGTGCCCTTGAGCGAGCCGAGGTCGACCTTGTGCTCCGACGCGAGCTTGCGCACGAGCGGGGTGACGTAGGCCGAGGCGTCCTGGCTGTCGCTGGACGGGGCCTGTGGTGCCGGCGCCGACTCCGCCTGCTTCGGCTGCTCCTTGGGTGCCTCCGCCTTGGGTGCCTCCGCCTTGGGTGCCTCGGCCTTGGGCTTCTCGGCGGGGGCGGCCTCCTGCTTGGGCGGCCTCCTCCTTCGGGGCTTCCTCCTTCGGGGCCTCCTGCGCGGGGGCACTGTCGCCGGAGCCACCGGTCGAGCCGGAGCCACCGATGACGGCGAGGTCGCCGCCGACGGGGACCGTGTCGTCCTCCTGCACGAGGATCTTGCTCAGCGTTCCGGCGAACGGGGACGGGATCTCGGTGTCGACCTTGTCGGTGGACACCTCGAGCAGCGGCTCGTCGACCTCCACGGTGTCACCCTCGGCCTTGAGCCAGCGGGTGACGGTGCCCTCGGTCACGGACTCGCCGAGCGCCGGCATGGTCACGGTCTCGCCGCCACCAGAGCTGCCGCCGCCAGAGCCGCTGTCGCCAGAGCCGCTGTCGTCGTCGCTGGAGCTGCTCTCGCTCGAACCACTGTCCGAACCCTGCGCGGCCTCGGCCTCGGGCTCGGCGGTGGACTCCTGCGGGGCCTGCTCGGTCGAGGGGGCCTCTGCGGGCGGCTCCTCGGACTCCGCGGAGGCCTGCTCCTGCGACGCCTGCTCGCCCGAGTCCTGCTGGCCGGCGTCGTCCGAGGTGTCGCCTGAGGTATCGCCCGAGGTGTCACCGGAGTCGCTGGCGCCACTGTCGCTGCCGTCGCCGATCACCGCGAGGTCCGCGCCGACGGGGACGGTGTCGTCCTCGTTGGCCAGGATCTCCTGCAGGACGCCCGCGACGGGGGAGGGGATCTCGGTGTCGACCTTGTCGGTGGACACCTCGAGCAGCGGCTCGTCGACCTCGACGGTGTCGCCGACATTCTTCAGCCAGCGCGTCACGGTGCCTTCGGTGACCGACTCACCCAGGGCCGGCATGGTCACGCGTTCAGACATGTCCCTCTATCTCCTTGTTTCGTGTTCGCTGGCAGGTCAGCAGTAAACCTAGCTGTGTGCGTGCAGGGGCTTGCCGGCGAGCGCCAGGTGCGCCTCGCCGAGGGACTCGTTCTGCGTCGGGTGCGCGTGGATCAGCCCCGCGACGTCGGAGGGCAGGGCCTCCCAGTTGTAGATCAGCTGCGCCTCACCGATCTGCTCGCCCATGCGGGCGCCGATCATGTGGACGCCCACGACGGGACCGTCCTTCTCGCGGACCAGCTTGACGAACCCCTGGGTCTGCAGGATCTGGGACTTGCCGTTGCCGCCGAGGTTGTACTCGTAGGTCTCGATGTCGGCGTACTTCTCGGCGGCCTGCTTCTCGGTCAGGCCCACCGAGGCGATCTCGGGGTCGCAGTAGGTGACCCGCGGGATCCCCATCTCGTCGATGACCGCGGGCGCGAGCCCGGCGATCTCCTCGGCGACGAAGATGCCCTGGGCGAACCCGCGGTGCGCGAGCTGCAGGCCGGGGACGATGTCGCCGACGGCGTAGACGCCCTCGACACCGGTGCGCAGCCGCTCGTCGGTGGTGACGAACCCGCGCTCCAGCCCCACGCCGACCTCGGCGTACCCGAGGCCCTCGGTGACCGGACCACGGCCGACCGCGACGAGCAGCAGGTCGGCCTCGATGCTGGCGCCGTCCTCGAGCGAGACCGTCACCGTGTCACCGGACTGCGTGGCACCCGCGAACTTGACCCCGGTCTTCAGCGCGATCTTGCGCTTGCGGAACGAGCGCTCGAGGGTCTTGGAGACCGCCTCGTCCTCGGCTGCCACGAGCCGGGGGAGCGCCTCGACGATGGTGACCTCGGACCCGAAGGAGCAGAAGACCGAGGCGAACTCGACCCCGATCACGCCGCCACCGAGGACGACCACGCGAGGCGGTACGAAGTCGAGGGCGAGGGCCTGCTCGCTGGTCATGATGCGGCCCCCGATCTGCAGGCCGGGCAGGGACTTGGCGTAGGAACCGGTGGCGAGCACGAGGTTGCGTCCGCGGATCCGGCGGCCGTCGACCTCGACGGTGGAGCGGTCGACCACGCGACCCGCGCCCTCGACCAGCTCGATCTTGTGGGCCTTGGCCAGGCCGAGCAGCCCCTTGTGCAGGCGCGCCACGACGCCGTCCTTGTAGGCGTTGACGCCGGACATGTCGACGGACTCGAACGTGCTCTTGACGCCGAACTTCGCACCCTCACGGGCGGTGTCGGCGACCTCGGCCGCGTGCAGGAGGGCCTTGGTCGGGATGCACCCGACGTGCAGGCAGGTGCCGCCGAGCTTGTTCTTCTCGACCAGCGCGACGCTCAGTCCGAGCTCGGCTGCGCGGAACGCGCAGGCGTAGCCGCCACTTCCTCCGCCCAGGATGACTACATCGAAGGTGGTCTCGGCGTCAGCCGACATGCTCGCTCCCTTGCGTCGTGGGCACTGGACGGACCTCGTCGACCGTGGAGCGGTCAGGTCGTGACCAGCCCGGAATCGACACAGTGCATCTTGTCACTGATTGCCGGGCGAGGCGCAAGGAGGTCCACGTCAGGGGTAATGGCCGCGACGGGGGCTCCCGTCCCCTTATCGTGGGGCCATGGCTTGGTGGAAGCGGGGACGCAAGGGCTCCGAACGTGGTCCCTCGGACGGACCCAACATGAGCGTCGACCAGCAGGCGGTGCGCAAGCACCTCACTGAGTTCGCGCAGAGTCGGCGTGGGGTCGAGGCCTACGTCGAGCCACCCACCAACGTCACCGCGACGACGGTCATCCTCATCGCCCACGACGGGGAGTGGACCCGCCGGGCGTCCGGTTCGCGGCAGGCCGCGTTCGAGCTGGCCGGCAGCCTCGGGGTCCCGGTCTACGACGTCCTCCAGACGGGGTACCCGAGCCGCATGCGCGAGTGGAACTCCAGGCAGCGCAAGAAGGGCTGAGCCCCATACCCCTGCGCAGCCGGGTGGCGTGGTCGGGTGGCGTCGTCGGGTGGTGGGACATATGCGGTGGTGCGCGCCGCTGCGAGGATGCGAAGGTTGACCCACGGCGGGTCCGCACGAGACCCGCGTCGCACGAGCAGCAGGAGGGCACGATGGCCAAGTCCGACGGTGCGAAGTCCCAGGGAGCATCGGGACCCAGCGAAGAGATGAAGCGCAAGTTCCGCGAGGCGTTGGACAAGAAGACGTCGCACGCCGGACGCGACGTGTCCGACGACAGCGAGCACGGCAAGGTCGACCACGCCCAGGGTGCGGCGACGTCCGCCACGCAGCAGATGTTCCGCCGCAAGAGCGGCGGCTGACCAGCGCCGGTGTGAGCCGAGATATATCCGCAGAGGGGCCCGTCCGATCCGGACGGGCCCCTCTGCGGTGTGCTGCGGCGTATACCGCGGGGCCGGGTCAGCCGGCGTAGTCCTCCACGAGCGAGAGCAGGGTGGCGACGCCGTACCCGGTCGCGCCCTTGGGGGTGTGGCCGTAGGCCGACCCCTCGTTGAAGGACGGGCCGGCGATGTCGACGTGGGCCCACGGGATGCCGTCCTTGACGAACTCGCGCAGGAACAGGCCGGCGGTGAGCATGCCGCCCCAGCGCTCGCCCTTGTGGGAGAGGTCGGCGACAGCCGACTCGAGCTGGGGGCGCAGGTCCTCGGGCAGGGGCATGGGCCACGCGGCCTCGCCGGACCCGTCGGCGGCTGCGCGGACGCGGTCGCGGAAGGCGTCGTCGTTGGCCATGATCCCGGCGACCCGACCACCGAGGGCGACCATCTGCGCGCCGGTGAGGGTGGCGATGTCGACGATGGCGTCGGGGTTCGACTCGCCGGCGAGGACGAGGCCGTCACCGAGCACCATGCGTCCTTCGGCGTCGGTGTCGATGATCTCGACGGTGGTGCCGCCGCGCATCGTCACGACGTCGCCGGGGCGCTGGGCGGTGCCGCTCGGCATGTTCTCGGCGAGGCAGAGGTAGCCGGTGACCTTGACGGGCAGGCCGAGCTCGGCGGCGGCGAACACCGTCGCGGCGACCACGGCGGCGCCGGCCATGTCGGACTTCATGGTGAGCATCCCTGCCGCGGGCTTGATGCACAGGCCGCCGGAGTCGAAGGTGATGCCCTTGCCGACGAGCGCGACCGAGTGGGTGGCCCTGGCCGGCGCCCAGGTGAGGGTGACGATGCGGGGCGGGTTGACCGAGCCCTGACCGACACCGACGATGCCGCCGAAGCCGCCCTTCTCGAGGGCCTTCTCGTCCAGGACCTTGATGGTGACCTTGGCCTTGGCAGCGGTGTTGCGCGCCTTGACCGACTCGGCGAACGACTGCGGGAAGAGCTTGTTGGGCGGGGTGTTGACCAGGTCGCGGGCGTAGGCCTTGGCGTCGGCGAGGACGGCGGCGCGGGTGGCTGCGGCCTTGACGGCCTTGAGCCGCGCGTCGGCCGTGACCACGGTGATCGCGGTGACGCCATCGTCCTTCGTGGCGGCCTTGCTGCCGGTGGCGCCCTTGCCGGCCTTGCTGCCGTTGCCCGGACCGCGGATCCCGGTGTAGCGGTAGGCGCCCAGTGCGGCGCCCTCCGCGACGGCGGCGACCGACTCGACGTCGGGCGTGGGAAGGGCGACGACGACCTTGGCGGCCTTCTTCAGCGAACGGACGGCGGCGCCGGCCGCGCGGCGCAGCACCTCGGCCTCGAACGAGCCGCCCGAGGGTGCGGACCCCAGACCGGTGAGCACGACGCGTGCCGCAGCCACCGACGGCACTGCCGCGAGGGTCAGGACCTCCTCGGCCTTGCCGGTCGCGTGCAGGGCGGCGAGCTGCGCGGCCACGTGGGCGGCGGCGTCGGTCGGGAGCCCGTGGCCGGCGGCCAGGGCCGCGGAGCCCGAGTCGTCGACCGTCCCGAGCACGACGACGTCGGCCTTGAGGTCGTGGGCGGATCGGTCGGAAACGCTGACGGTGGTCACGTTCGCATCCTTTGCGTGGTGTGGGGTTGGCCCTGCTTGCCGCAGGATATCTGTGGCTGTGGTGTCTGCGGGACGGGACGGTAGCGTTCGGCGCATGAGCGACGCAGCCCCCAAGACCTCCCCCCTGCACGACCGGCACGTGGCGCTGGGCGCCAAGATGGCCGACTTCGGTGGCTGGGAGATGCCCATCGAGTACCCCGGTGGCGGTGTCGTGCGCGAGCACACGGCCGTTCGCTCGTCCGTGGGGATCTTCGACGTCTCCCACCTGGGCAAGGCGCGCGTGTCCGGGCCGGGTGCTCGGGACTTCGTGAACTCGTGCCTCACCAACGACCTCGGCCGCATCCACGAGGGCAAGGCGCAGTACACCCTGTGCTGCGACGAGAACGGTGGTGTCGTCGACGACCTGATCGCCTACCTGCGCAGCGACGAGGACGTCTTCCTGATCCCCAATGCCGCCAACACCGCCGAGGTCGTCCGCCGCCTCGCCGCGGCGGCCCCCGAGGGCATCGTCGTCGAGGACCTGCACGAGTCCTACGGCGTCATCGCCGTCCAGGGCACCAGGTCCGACGAGGTGCTCGACGCCCTCGGCCTGCCCACCGGCCACGACTACATGTCGTTCGTCGAGACCGACTGGAACGGCCTGCCCGTCATCGTCTGCCGCACCGGCTACACCGGCGAGCGCGGCTACGAGCTCGTCCCGGCGTGGGACGTCGCCGCCCAGCTGTGGGACGCCCTCACCGAGGCGGCCGCCCCCTACGACGGACTGCCCTGCGGCCTGGGCGCCCGCGACACGCTGCGCACCGAGATGGGCTACGCCCTGCACGGGCACGAGCTGTCCACCGAGATCACCCCCGTCCAGGCGCGCGTCGGCTGGGCGGTCGGCTGGAAGAAGGACGCCTTCTGGGGCAAGGACGCGCTCACCGCGGAGAAGGCCGCCGGCGCCGAGCGGGTGGCCTGGGGCCTGCTCGCCACCGGCCGCGGCATACCCCGCGCGCACTGCCCCGTGCTGGTGGACGGGACGGTCGTGGGCGAGGTCACCTCGGGGACGTTCAGCCCCACCCTCAAGCAGGGCATCGCGCTCGCCCTGCTCAAGCCCTCCGTCGCCGAGGGCGACGAGGTGGTCATCGACGTGCGCGGCCGCGAGGTCGCCGCGACCGTGGTCAAGCCCCCGTTCGTGACGGTCGACGTCCGCGAGGGCTGAGGGGGCGCTTCGGGCAGGAGATCGGGTATGGCGCCGCACGAGTACCGCGCACAGGTGCGGTGGGACGGGTCGACGGGCGTGGGCTACCGCAGACTACGGGCGGGCGCACTCGGCCTTCCTGCCGCCTGCGACCGAGGGGCTCGACCTGTCGGCGGACCCGCACTTTCGCGGGGACGCCGACCTGCCCAACCCCGAGCAGCTGCTCGTCCTCGCGGCGTCGTCCTGCCAGCTGCTGTCGTTCCTCGCGGTGGCGGCACAGGCAAAGGTGGACGTGGTCGGGTACGCCGACGACGCCACGGGGGAGATGCCGCAGGACGTGACCCCGATGCGGATCACGCGGATCGTGCTGCGGCCCGTGGTCACGGTGTCGGGGCCGGTCCCGGACGACGAGGTCCACCGGCTGCTGCACGAGGCGCACGAGCAGTGCTACATCGCGAACTCGCTGACCACCGAGGTCGTGCTCGAGCCCCGGGTCCTGCACGCCTGAGGGTTCGACGCTGAAGGTTCGACGCTGAGGGTTCGACGCTGGGGGCTCGGCCCGGTGAGTGGCTGGTGTCGGCGGGCAGTGTCGGTGGCCGCGGCTAGCCTGCGGAGGATGAAGTTCGGATTCGTGGTCCCGTACGCCGATGCCCTGGAGTTCACCGAGCTGGCCGCCCTGGGTGAGCAGCGCGGGTGGGACGGGGTGTTCTCCTGGGAGACCCTGTGGGGCAGCGAGGCCTGGGTGACGTTGGGAGCCGCGGCCATGGCGACCTCACGCATCCAACTCGGCACGCTGCTCACCCCGGCGTCCCGGCACCGGCCGTGGGACCTCGCCTCGCGGGTCGGGACCGTGGACCGGCTCAGCGGTGGGCGGGCGGTCATGTCGGTCGGGCTCGGCGCGCTGCACGAGGGCTGGACCGCGTTCGAGGCCGACGAGGGGCGTCGGGAGCGGGCCCAGAAGCTCGACGAGTGCCTCGCCATCTATGCCGGCCTGTTCCACGGCCAGCCCTTCACCTACGAGGGGCAGCACTACAGCGCCAGGCCCACCGAGTTCATGTTGCCGCGACCCCCGGTGCACCAACCCCACCCACCGGTCTGGGTGGTCGGGGCGCACGTCGTGGGCGCATCCCGCCAGCGGTCGCTGGAGCGAGCGGCCCGATGGGAGGGGCTGCTGCCGACGGTGGTCGACGAGCACGCCAAGGAGGGCGCACCCTCCTACGACCTCGACTCGTTCGCCGAGGTGCTGCGGATCGTGCGCGAGATGCGTGAGGAGGCGGGCCTGCCGTGGGAGGGCTACGACCGGGTCGTCGAGGCCGACAGCTCGCGCGAGTTCGTCCAGCTCGACGGGACACCGGCCGACTGGGAGGAAGCCGGCGCCACCTGGTGGGTGGAGAGCTGGTGGAGCGTCACACCCGGTCCCGAGGGGCTGGCGGAGGTGCGTCGCCGGGTCGAGGCAGGACCACCCGGCGCGAACAGGAGCTAGCGCGCGTCCGGCCCGTCCGGCCCGTCCAGCCCGTCCAGCCCGTCGGCCGGTTGCGCGCGGCTCAGGGCGGCGACGAGCGAGGCGACGGTGAGGTGGGGCGCCGGTCGCACCACCTTGGCGACCTGCGGGGCGAACGCGGGGGAGTCGAGCAGCACGGTCACCACCGGGCCGTCGGCGACCACCTCGCCCTCGGCCAGGACGACCACGCGGTCGGCGACCTCGGCGGCCAGCTCGACGTCGTGGGTCGCGACGAGCACCGAAGCGCCCCCAGCGGCCAGCTCGCGCAGGACGGTCACGAGCCGGGCCTTGACGCCGTAGTCCAGGCCGCGGGTGGGTTCGTCGAGCAGCGTGAGCGGGGCGCGACGGGCCAGCACCGTCGCCAGGGACAAGGCCATCCGCTGTCCCTGGGACAGCCAGGACACGCGTCGTCCGGGGTCGACACCCGGGGCCAGGCGTTCGAACATGGCCGCCGTGCTTCCGACCACCAGCAGGTGGTGGCGGTCGGCGGAAGCCAGCACCTCACCCAGCAGTGGGGCGTGGGCCGGGTTGCGGCCGGTCGCGACGAGCGGCATCTCGTCCAGGGTGGCCGCGGGGTCCTGGGTCGACAGGGCGACCACGGTCCCCGCCCGATGGCGAACCCGGCCGGTGCTAGGCCGGAGGTCGCCGGCGAGGGCGTGCAGCAGCGTGGACTTGCCGGCGCCGTTGCGACCCATCAGGGCGATGACCTCGCCGGGGGCCAGGGCCAGCCCGACGTCGCGCAGGGCCACCGTGTCGCCCCGCAGCACGCCGAGGCCGCGGGTCGTGGCGAGGTCGGTCCCCACCTCCACCCCGGCCTCGATGTCCACCTCGACCCCGGTGCTGACCGTGGCGGCCACTCGCACGGACGCTCTGGCTGACCCGGTGTCGGCTGCGGGGTCGAGGGTCTCGCGCAGACCTCGCGCGGCGCGGCGGGCGTCGCGCACCGACAGCGGCAGGGGGTCCCAGCCGAGGCTGCGGCCGAGGTCGACCAGCGGTGGGTGGATCGCTGAACGGGCCATCGCCTCGGACGGGCTGAGCAGCGGGCTGACCCTGCCGTCGCCGACGAGCAGGACGGCGTCCGCGTGGTGCACGACGCGTTCGAGGCGGTGCTCGGAGACCAGCACGGTCACGCCGACGTCGTGGACCAGTCGGTGGAGCGTGGCGAGCACGTCCTCGGCGGCGACCGGGTCGAGCGCCGACGTCGGCTCGTCCAGGACGAGGACCCGCGGGCCGGTCACGAGAGCGGCGGCTATGGCCACCCGTTGCTGCTCGCCGCCGGACAGGTCCGCCAGCGACCGGTCGCGCAGGGCGGTCAGCGCGAGCAGGTCCAGCGTCTCCTCGATGCGGCGTTGGCCCGCGTGCTGGTCGCCCGCACGAGGGCGGACGCGGCGGGCGACCTCGCCCTGCACGGTCTCGGCGCCGAACCCGGTCGACGGGTCCTGGGCCACCCAGCCGACCAGGGCCGAGAGCGCCGCCTGGTCCCCGGTGCGCGGGTCGGTCCCGTCGACCGTGAGGCACCCCTCGGTCACGGCCGAGCGGGCGTGCCCGGTGTCCGAGAGGGCGCGGAGCAGGGTGGTCTTGCCGGACCCCGTCGGGCCCACGACGAGCACCAGCTCACCCTCGGGCACGCTCACGGTGACGTCCCGCAGGGCCGGCTGCCCGCCATACGCCAGGCACACACCCTCGAGGACGATCACAGTGCCCGACCGTTGCACCGGCGACCATGGGTGTCAAAGCAGCTGCGGGGGCGATCGTCGGACCACCGGCCTACAGTGGCCGCCATGAGCGAAGCGTGGACGTGGACCTATCTCGACGTCGAGGGCAAGGAGCTGACCGGCGAGGAGCTCGTCGCGACGGCGTTCCCCTCACAGTCCGACGCGGAGAACTGGTTCGGCGAGACCTGGCACGAGCTCGGCGAGGCCGGGGTCGACGCCGTGGTGCTGCACCGCGACGGCGCGGTGGTCTACGGCCCGATGAGCCTGCGCGCAGCGGAGTAGCCCGCCGCGGCAGCCCCGACGGGCTGGTCCCGACCGACCGGTCAGGTGGGGTACTCGCCGCGCTTGGCGAGAGCGCGGGGCATGCGGGAGCGGCGGATCTGGAAGCCGCGCATCACGGCGTACATGGCCAGGCCACGGCCGACCTTGTCGGCGCCGAACTTGTCGACGAGACGCTTCTTGAGGCCCCGCCACATGAACCACGAGTCGATGGCGGCGGCGAGCAACAGGCCGTAGACCCCGACCGAGACGATGAGGAAGACCGCGGGCACGCGCACGAAGGACAGCGCCAGCACGAGGATCATCACGGGCAGCATGAACTCGCCGACGTTCCAGCGGGCGTCGACGTGGTCACGGATGTAGCGCCGGACCGGGCCCTTGTCACGCGCCGGCAGGTGGGCGTCGTCACCGGTCGCCATGGCCGCGCGCTGCAGCATCTGGGCCTCGCGCCGCTTCGCGCGGTCGAGGTTCTTGGCCTCCTTGCGGTCGGCCACGACCAGCGGGCGACGACGGGCCGCCTCCTGGGCCTTGCGCTTGGGCGTGGGCCGGTTCTTGGCGCCCTCGCGGGGCGCGCGGTCGATCGTTCCGGCCTGCTGCTCGTTGAGGGTCTTGCTGCGTCCAAACACCACCCCACTGTATGCCGTGCGGTCGACTTCCCCGGCATCGCGAGCGTGCAGGCGTGGCCGTCGCACCCGTTAGGCTCCCGCCGTGACCGACGACGTTCTGAGCACCGACCAGGTTTCCGCCCTCAAGGCCACCGTGGCCGACCTCATGCCCGGCCTGCGCGCCGACCTCGAGGCGCTGACCCGCATCCCGAGCGTCAGCCTCGACGCGTTCGACCAGGCCCACGTCGAGGCGAGTGCCGAGGCCACCGCCGAGCTGCTGCGCGCCGAGGGGCTCGAGGTCGAGATCGTGCGCGAGGGCGGTCGGCCGGCGGTGATCGGCCACCTCGACGGGCCGCAGGGCGCGCCGACCGTGATGCTCTACGCCCACCACGACGTGCAGCCGCCCGGTGACGACCAGGACTGGGACAGCGCCCCCTTCGAGCCGACCGAGCGCGACGGACGGCTCTACGGCCGCGGCGCGGCGGACGACAAGGCCGGCATCATGGCGCACCTGGCCGCGTTGCGCGCCCACCGCGGCCGGCTGCCCGTCGGGGTCACCGTCTTCGTCGAGGGCGAGGAGGAGATCGGCTCCGACTCCCTGCCGACGATCCTGCAGCGCCACGGCGAGAAGCTGCGCGCCGACGCGATCGTCCTGGCCGACTCGACCAACTGGGCCATCGGCGAACCTGCCCTCACCACCACCCTGCGCGGCCTGATCCGTGTCGTCGTCACGGTGCGGACCCTCGACCACGGCATCCACTCGGGCATGTTCGGCGGCGCTGTCCCCGACGCCATCACCGCGCTGGTCCGGCTGCTGGCGACCCTGCACGACGACGCCGGTGACGTCGCCATCGCGGGCCTGCGCTCGGGCACGGCCAGCGACCTCGACTTCGACGAGGCCCGCCTGCGCGAGGAGTCCGGCCTGCTCGACGGCGTCGACGTCATCGGCACCGGCTCGCTGCTCGACCGCATCTGGGCCAAGCCCACCGCGACGGTCATCGGCATCGATGCGCCCTCCGTGGCCAGGTCCTCCAACACCCTGGTCCCTTCGGCGAGCGCGAAGGTCTCGATCCGCCTCGCCCCGGACGAGGACCCCCTGGACGCGTATGCCGCGGTGCAGCGCCACATCGAGGCCAACATCCCGTGGGGGGCCAAGGTCGAGGTGCACCTGGACGACCAGGGTGCCGGTTTCGCCGCCGATGCCCACGGCCCGGTCTACGACCAGACGCGCGCGGCGTTCACCGATGCCTGGGGGGTGGAGCCGGTCGACATCGGGGTCGGTGGCTCCATCCCGTTCGTGGCCGCCTTCGCCGAGAAGTTCCCGCAGGCGGCGATCCTCGTCACCGGTGTCGAGGACCCGGACACCCGGGCCCACGGCGCCAACGAGTCGCTGCACCTCGGCGAGTTCGAGAGGGTCTGCGTGGCCGAGGCGATCCTGCTGGCCCGCCTCGGTGCCCTGCCCCGCTGACGATCGTCACCGCTGCACGCACCCGAGCGTGCGGTTAGGTTCGTGACATGGCGCAGAACAAGGGTTACGTCGAGCCGTCCTTCGAGCGGGACACCCGGTACATCGACGACCGCATCCTCACCACCCCCAGCGGCGACGGCGACGGCGACGGCGACGGCGTCGGCGTCGAAGACGGCGACGGTGGCGAGGAGTGGCCGGTCGAGCCGGGGCGCTACCGCCTGATCGCCGCGCGGGCCTGCCCGTGGGCGAACCGGGCGATCATCGTGCGCCGCCTGCTCGGCCTCGAGGACGCGATCTCGCTCGGGCTGTGCGGCCCGACCCACGACCAGGACAGCTGGACGTTCGACCTCGACCCCGGTGGCGTCGACCCGGTGCTCGGCATCCCCCGGCTCAAGGACGCCTACGAGCAGCGCCAGCCCGGGTACCCGCGGGGCATCACCGTGCCCGCGATCGTCGAGGTCGAGAGCGGGAAGGTCGTGACGAACGACTTCGCCCAGCTGACCCTCGACCTGTCGACGCAGTGGCGTGAGCACCAGCGCGAGGGCGCGCCCGACCTCTATCCCGTGCTGCTGCGCGAGGAGATGGACGAGGTGATGAAGCGCGTCTACACCGAGGTCAACAACGGGGTCTACCGCTGCGGCTTCGCCGGGACGCAGGACGCCTACGAGCAGGCCTACGACCGCCTGTTCACGGCGTTGGACTGGCTGGAGAACCGCCTCGCCGACCGCCGCTACCTCATGGGCGAGACGATCACGGAGGCCGACGTCCGGCTGTTCACGACCCTGGCGCGGTTCGACGCGGTCTACCACGGCCACTTCAAGTGCAACCGGTCCAAGCTCAGCGAGATGCCGGTTCTCTGGGCCTATGCGCGAGACCTGTTCCAGACGCCGGGGTTCGGCGACACGACGGACTTCGCGCAGATCAAGCGGCACTACTACGTGGTCCACCGCGACATCAACCCCACCGGCATCGTGCCGGTCGGTCCCGACTCGACCTCGTGGCTGACCGAGCACGGCCGCGAGGCCCTCGGCGGCAGCCCGTTCGGCGACGGGACGCCGCCCGGCCCGGTCCGTGACGGCGAGGCCGTGCCCCCGGAGGGACGCGCATGACCGCCCGGCAGTACGACATCGTCATCTACGGGGCCACCGGGTTCGTCGGCAGGCTCCTCGCCGCCTACCTGGCGAGGAACTCCCCGGCCGGCACCAGGATCGCCCTGGGCGGCCGCTCTCGCGCGAAGCTCGAGCAGGTGCGTCGTGGGCTTCCCCGCGCCGCCCGCGACTGGCCGGTGGTCGTGGCCGACGCCACGGACGAGGACGCGCTGCGGACCATGGTGACGTCCACCACAGTCGTCGCCACCACCGTCGGTCCCTACCTGCGCCACGGGCTGCCGCTCGCACGGGCCTGCGCCGAGGCGGGCACCCACTACGCGGACCTCACCGGCGAGATCCTCTTCGTGCGCAAGGCCATCGACGAGTGCGACGCACTCGCCAGGGCCAGCGGCGCGCGCATCGTCACCGCGTGCGGCTACGACTCGGTGCCCTCCGACCTCGCCGTCCACCTGCTGCACCAGCGGGCCCAGCACGATGCCGCGGGCGGCCTGCTCGACACCAGCCTGCACGCCCGTGCGAAGGGTGGCGTCAGCGGCGGCACCGTCGACTCGTCGCGCGCCCAGCTCGAGGCGGTGACGGCGGACCGTCGCGCCGTGAAGACCCTCTTCGACCCGTACTCGCTCAGTCCCGACCGCACGGCCGAACCCGACCTCGGCAAGCAGCGTGACCCCGTGTCGGTCTTCCGCGACGCGCAGACCGGCGACTGGGTGGGCCCGTTCGTCATGGCGAGCTTCAACTCCCGCATCGTGAGGCGCAGCAACGCCCTTCGCGACTACGCCTACGGTCGCCGCTTCCGCTACCGCGAGCTCTCCGCGTATGGCACGGGACCTCTCGCCCGCCAGCGTGCCCTGGTCCACACCGCCGGTCTGGGCCTGGCGATGAAGGCGATGGCCGACCCGCGCACGCGGCCGGTGTTCGACCGGCTGGCGCCCTCTCCCGGTGAGGGACCGAGCGAGAGCACGCAGCGCACCGGGTGGTTCTCGATGAAGGTGCGCACCACCACCGAGACCGGTCGCCGCTACCTCGCCACGGTGACGGCGCAGGGAGATCCTGGGTATGCCGCCACCACGGTCATGCTCGGGGAGGCCGCCTTGGCCCTGGCCCTGGATGGCGACCGACTGCCCGCAGCGGCCGGGGTGCTGACGCCGGCCACGGCCCTGGGCGATGCGCTCGTGGATCGGCTGCGTGGCCGCGACTTCACGCTGCGGGTGGAGGAGATCCCGGGCACCTGACCGAGCGCGGGGACCGACCTGGGAGACCGTCGCGTGCACCCGAGGGGCAGATGCGTCCAATGTGGACGAACGCAGGCCTGCGGGGCGATAGGGTGGTGTCACCGGCCCGCACAGTTCTGCCTCGGGCCGTGGCACGTGATCAAGCTCTTGCGCTGCGAACCCACCGTCGGTTTCGCGCCGGGCGGAACACCCCTTTGACTTCTCTGGAGTACCTCTGTGTCTGTCGACACCACCTTCTCGAGCCTCGGCGTCCCCGACGCCCTGGCTTCCGTCCTCGCCGCACGCGGCATCACGGTTCCCACCCCGATCCAGACGGCGACGCTGCCTGACTCGCTCGCCGGTCGGGACGTCCTCGGCCGGGGCCGTACCGGCTCCGGCAAGACCTACGCCTTTCTGCTGCCCATGCTGGCGCGCCTGTCGGCCTCGAAGGCACCGCGCCAGTCGCGCCGCCCCCGCGCGCTGATCCTGGCCCCGACCCGCGAGCTCGTGACGCAGATCCAGGCCGCCATGGCGCCGCTCGCTGAGCCGCTCGGGATCTCCTCGGTCACCATCTTCGGTGGCGTGGGCCAGAACCCGCAGGTCTCCGCCCTGCGCAAGGGCGTCGATGTCGTGCTGGCCTGCCCGGGTCGCCTCGAGGACCTGCTGCAGCAGGGCGCCCTCACCCTCGACGGCATCGAGGTCACCATCCTCGACGAGGCCGACCACATGGCCGACCTCGGCTTCCTGCCCGGCGTGAAGCGGATCCTCGACAAGACGCCGCGCAACGGCCAGAAGCTGTTGTTCTCGGCCACCCTGGACGCCGGCATCGACGTCATCGTCAAGCGGTACCTGTCCAACCCCGTGACCCACCAGGCAGATTCGGCGCAGTCGCCGATCTCGACCATGGCGCACCACATCTTCCACGTGCACCGCGACGCCCGCCTCGAGGTGCTCCTGGACCTCACCTCGGCCCCCGGCCGCAAGGTCGTCTTCACCCGCACCAAGCACGGTGCCAAGAAGCTCGCCAAGCAGCTCAACGCCTCGGGTGTGCCCGCTGTCGAGCTGCACGGCAACCTGGGCCA
Organism: uncultured Actinomycetota bacterium; assembly: GCA_963731235.1. GTDB lineage: Bacteria > Actinomycetota > Actinomycetes > Actinomycetales > Dermatophilaceae > Pedococcus. Next base: position 33,994 of record CAVSUT010000024.1, read on the forward strand.
GGGGGCGCGCGACCGCAACATGGCCGCGTTCCACGAGGGCAAGGCCTCCACGTTGGTGGCCACCGACATCGCCGCGCGCGGCATCCACGTCGACGACGTCGCCCTGGTCATCCATGCCGACCCGCCGGTCGAGCACAAGGCCTACCTGCACCGCTCGGGCCGCACCGCACGGGCCGGCGCGGCCGGCACCGTCATCACGCTGATGACCGACGACCAGGTCGCCGACGTCCGCGTCCTGACGAACAAGGCCGGTATCCGCGCCACGACCACGCGGCTCGGCCTCGGCCACCCCATGCTGCTCGAGGTCGCACCGGGGGAGCGCATCACCACCGGTCCGCTCGTCCTGACCACGCCCACCCAGCCCTCGGGACCCGGCCGTTCCGGCGGGGGGCAGTCCCGGCGCGGTGGGTCCGGTCGCTCCGGCGGCGGTGCCCGCACCGGTGACGGGGCGCGCTCCAACGACGGCGCCCGCGCCGGTGGTGGCCGCCGCGGCGGTCGTCCGGCAGGGGCCCAGGACTCGACGACCGGGCCGCGCTCGGCCGGTCCCCGCTCGGCCGGTGGCCGTTCCGGTGGACAGCGCGCCGGTGGCCAGGGGTCGGCCGGTGGCCAGCGTTCCGGGGGCCAGCGCTCCGGGACCCGTGCCGCAGGTGGTTCCACCACCGCGTACTCCACCTCCTCCGGTGGCGCTGCAGCCTTCTCCGCGGGCAGCCGCGGCGGTGCCGGTCGGGGCCGCTGAACCACGCACGACTGACGACGCCCTGCTGGGCGTCGCCTGACGGGGACCAGCACACGTGCTGGTCCCCGTCACGACGTCGCCCCTGCGGCGTCGTGACGGGGACCGTCCCCCTTGGTGATCTACGGTCCGGGATGAGTCGGACCGTGCCCCCTGAGCTCTGTGCCGGCGCCGCGCGCCCCACCCGCGCGGCGTCGGTGCCTACAGCCGGTACCTCCACACCTCTCCGCCGCCAGGGCACACCGAGCAGGTGGAGACATAGGCCGAGGAGCCCCGCACGGCGACGCCGTACGGTGCGACCAGGTTGTCGGCCACCACGGTGTGCGCACCGGTGCGCGAGACCTTGAGCAGTGACCCGGACGGGAGGTTGTCGCCGGTGTCGAGCAACCCGGTGTCGGCGAGCTGCACGGCATACAGGCGTCCTCGGGAGTCGAACGCCAGACTGGTGACGTTCGTCAGGCCGGTGGCCCACACCGTCGGTGCGTGGCCCTTGGCGACGCGGTAGATGTTCGCGCCGCCGGCGGGGAACGGGAAGCCGGTGAGCTGGCTGACGTACCACGCCCCATCGGGCCCCTTGACGACTGCGGTCGGCACCGCCTGCGAGGGGATCATGGTCCCCGGCGGCAGCCCGAGGAAGTCCGGGGCCGGCGCCATCTGGTCCGGGAACACCGCGGTCGTCGAGGTCTTGCCGTGCTTGACGGTGACGAGGTCGTTGCCCCCCGCATCGGTGACCACGAAGCCGGACCCCGACCTGACCATCGAGCTCGGGTTGCTGTCGGGGTCGTGGATCGGGTTGGCCGTCGCCTCGTGCGCGGCGAGGTCGGCGATGGTGTGGGTCTGGTAGCGGCCCTCCCGGGCGAGCTGGAGGGTCCCGAGGCGGGCGCCCGCCTTCGGCAGGCCGGCGCGGACCGCGGGGTCGGCGCCCAGGCCGATGAGCACGGCGAGCTTGCGGCCGCCAAGGGCCTCGACGTCCGCGGGACCGATCGCGGCCGATCCGTCCGGTGCGGCCAGCGACGGCAGCCCACGCACGACGCGGTACTGGTGGCCCCGGGTGGGGACCTTGGTGACGGCGCCGGAGGTGCCGAGGCAGACCTCGCCACCCTCGGGCCCGGGCATGCACGGCCCGTCGCCCCCGCGCCCGGCCTCGGCGACGTAGACCTCGCCGTGACCGGTGACGGTCAGCTGGCGGGGGTTGTCCAGACCACGGGCGATCCTGGTCGGCTTCGCGGCCCGGTCGTCGCCGTGGGCTCCTGCCGGTGCTGCGGTCACGCCCACCGTCGCTGCGACGAGGGCGGCGACACTGCCGCAGGTGAGCAGAGCGTGTCGAGCTCGTGGTCTGGCGACGGTGTCGATGGTGGTCATCCGGGTCTCCTGCGATCGGTGAACCCCTGCAGGCCACCCAGTGTGTTGATGCAGGCCCGGGTCTGCCTCCGGCACGAGGACTAGTCTGCGCGCGGCGAAGGACTAGTCCCTGTGGGTCTCCCCGGGCAGCGCGAGCATCTGGTCCAGCGCCACCCGCGCGTGGTGCGCGACCTCGGGGTCGACCCGGATGGGGTTGACGACGCGTCCCTGGACCAGGGACTCCAGCGTCCACACGAGGTGGGGCAGGTCGATGCGGTTCATCGTCGAGCAGTAGCAGACGTTCTTCTCCAGGAAGGCGATGTGCTGCGCGGGGAACTGCGCGGCGAGGCGGCGCACGAGGTTGAGCTCGGTGCCGACCACCCACGACGTCCCGTCCGGGGCGGCCGCGATGGTCTTGATGATCTTCTCCGTGGAGCCGACCTCGTCGGCCGCCTCGACGACCTCGTGCCGGCACTCCGGGTGCACGATGACCTTGACGCCGGGGATGTCGCGGCGAGCCTGCTCGACGGCTTCGAGGCTGAACCGGCCGTGCACCGAGCAGTGGCCGCGCCACAGGATCATCGTGGCGTCCGCCAGCTCCTGGCGCGTCAGCCCGCCCATCGGCTGGTGCGGGTCGAAGACGACACACCCGTCCAGCGAACCTCCCAGGTCGCGCACGTAGGTGTTGCGGCCGAGGTGCTGGTCGGGCAGGAACAGCACCTTGGCGCCCTCGCCCTTCTCGGCCAGGGCCCACTCGAGCGCGGTCCGGGCGTTGGAGGACGTGCAGATGGTGCCGCCGTGGCGGCCCGTGAAGGCCTTGATCGCGGCGGACGAGTTCATGTAGGTCACCGGGACCGTCCGGTCGGCCACCCCGGCCTCGACCAGGTCCTCCCAGGCGTCCTCGACCTGCCGGATCGCGGCCATGTCGGCCATCGAGCACCCGGCGGCGAGGTCGGGCAGGATCACGGTCTGTTCGTCGCTGGTGAGGATGTCGGCGGACTCGGCCATGAAGTGGACACCGCAGAACACGATGTAGGGCGCGTCCGGCCGGGCCGCCGCGTCCTTGGCCAGCTTGAAGGAGTCGCCGGTGACATCGGTGAACTCGATGACCTCGTCGCGCTGGTAGTGGTGGCCGAGCACGAAGACCCGGTCGCCCAGGGCGGCCTTGGCAGCCCTGGCCCGTTCGACCAGGCCGGGGTCGGAGGCGGCAGGAAGGTCGCCGGGACACTCGACCCCACGCTCGCTGTGCAGGTCTCGACCCTGACCGAGGACCAGCAGGGGCAGCGGCGAGGTGGGGGAGGCGTCCGTCGAGGTGCTCACCACCCGATCGTATGCCGTGCACCGCAGCGCGGCTGCGGGTCGGTCTAGAGGGGGTGGATCTTGCTGCTGTTGAGGGCGACGCTCACGGTGGTCTGGCCGAAGCGGACCTCCATGCGGTCGCCGGTGATCCGCAGGACCGAGCCCAGACCGTGACGGTCGTGGGTGACGCGGTCGTTGACCGCGAAGTCGTGCAGCTCGGGGGCCGGTTTTGCCTGGAACGGGCTGTTCTTCAGGACGGGCTTCTTGGCGGGCTGTCGGGGGCGCATCAGTCCAGTCTCCTCCTATTGGTGTCCCTCTGGGGAACGCCGGGCCGTCCGAATCGGTTCTTTCGGTGCAACGACCCCGTCCCGCAGGCCAGCAGCGAACGCCTGACCTGCGAGAACGCGGTGATCGTGCCCCACGACCCGGTCAGCACTTCACCCAGTAGCCGGGAGAAGTCTGCTTGAGGGTCGCGGTGTAGTAGGTGTTGTACAGGCCCAGGTTCTGGTTCGACCCCACGGCCAGCGCATAGCCGCCGGAGACGTACGCGCGGCCCGCCTGCACGTGCGCGTAGTTCGTCGCGGTGACGCAGGTGGCGGTCGTCGTCGTCGGGGGAGGCGTCGTCGAGGTCGTGCTCGAGGTCGTGCTCGGAGGTGTCGAGGTGCTGGAGGTGGTGGTCGTCGAACCCCCGCCGCCACCGAGGCCGAAGAACGCCGCGTCGTAGTAGGCCGAGCAGACCGTGTCCAGGAAGTACGCCCCTGCGGTGCCGCACTGGGTCGGCCCGGTGCCGGGGTCGACGGGGGTGCCGTGACCCATACCGGTGATCGTGGTCAGCCGGACGGCGCTGGCACCGAACTCCTGCCACGTCGTGTTCGCGTCCAGCGACCCGCTCGAGCTCGGCGTCTGGGAGACCCCGAGCACGTTGGTGAACTGGTCACGCAGCTCGACGCCGTTCCTCGGTGCCACCGTGGTGTCGGACTGGCCCTGCCAGATCGCGACGCGGGGGCGGGTCCCGGCGTACCCCGGGTAGGCGGCCCGGACGAGGTCACCCCAGGCCTGCGGCGTCTTGTCCACGCCGGGGTTCATGCACGAGTACGCCTGGCTCACGGTGGTGGCGCAGCGATAGGGGAGGCCGGCGTCGATCGACCCGGCCGCGAACTTGTCGGGGTAGGTCGCGAGCATCACCGCGCTCATCCCGCCGCCTGCCGAGAGCCCGGTGACGTAGACCTTCTTCGCGGCGGTGCCGTAGTTGGCGATCGCGTAGTCGACCATCGCGGCGATGGAGGCCGCCTCACCCGAGCCGCGTGCGGTGTCCGCGTTGTCGAACCAGGTGAAGCACTTGTTGCTGTTGTTGGCGGTGGACTGCTGCGGCAGCACGAGCGCGAACCCGCGCTGGTCGGCCAGCTGTCGCCACCCCGAGTTGCTGAAGTAGGTGGTGGCGTCCTGGGTGCAGCCGTGCAGGGCGACGACGAGCGGAGCCCCCGAGGGGAGGCCGTCGGGTCGGTAGGAGTACATCGCCAGGGCGCCGGGGTTGGACCCGAACGAGGCGACCGGTTGCAACGTCGCGGCCTGGGCGGGGCCGGCGGCGAACACCACGAAGGCCGTGGTGCAGGCGAGCGCGGCGGCGGCCAGGCTCGCCAGCCAGCGGAGGGGAAGGGACACGACCACGAGGAGACCTCCTGCTCGGGGGCGTCGTCGTTGACGCCCCGATCGTCCGCAGGCTAGGGACGTGGCGGGTCCCGTGGTGTGGTCCGCGCGCCCAGAATGTCGGGTTTGCCGATGGCGCCGCATCACACCCCTCGGCGCCGCCGACGCGGACGCTGCCACAATGCGCGGGTGCACGTCGTCATCGCCCCGGACTGTTTCACCGGAACCCTCACGGCCCAGCAGGCCGCCGAGGCGATCGCCCGGGGGTGGCGCCAGACAGCGCCCCACGACCTGTTGACGCTGGTGCCGTTGTCCGACGGTGGGCCCGGCTTCCTCGACGTCCTCGCCGGTGGTCGGCCCGAGGCCCGCACCCTCGCCGTCACGGTCGCCGACCCGCTCGGTCGCGAGGTGCCCGCCGCGGTCCTCCTCGTCGACGACGAGGGGGGCACCACGGCATACCTCGAGTCCGCACAGGCCGCAGGGCTGCACCTGCTGGCCGCCGACGAACGCAACCCCGGTGTGACGAGCACCTGGGGGGTGGGGCAGCTGCTGGAGGCCGCGCTCGCGGCAGGGGCGAACCGCATCGTGGTCGGCCTCGGCGGCAGCGGTACCAACGACGGGGGAGCCGGGCTGCTGGCCGCCCTCGGGGTGGGCGGACCGGCCGACCTCGCCCGCGGAGGTATGGCGCTGGCCGACCTCGCCGACGACGCCCTCACCGGGCTGCAGGACGTGCGGCGCAAGCTGTCCGGCGTCGAGCTCGTCATCGCCAGCGACGTGGAGTCACCGTTGCTCGGCCTGCAGGGCGCCTCCGCCGTGTTCGCGCCCCAGAAGGGCGCCTCCCCCGAGCTGGCCCAGGCCCTCGAGGGGGCGCTGGGACGGTACGTCGAGGTGGTGCGGCGCACCCTTCCCGAGGCCACCGACCTGATGACGGGCAAGCCGCTGCGCCTGGACAAGCTGCCGGGCGCCGGCGCCGCCGGTGGGCTCGGCTACGCGTTGTACCTCCTCGGTGGGCGCCGCGTCAGCGGGGTGGCCGAGGTGCTGGCCGCGGTGGGGCTGCGCGAGCTGGTCGCCGCCGCCGACCTCGTCATCACCGGCGAGGGCAGCTTCGACTGGCAGAGCCTGCAGGGCAAGGTCGTGGCCGGGGTGGCGGGCGTGGCCCTCGAGACGGGCACCCCCAGCGTCGTCATCGCCGGGCAGACCCTCGTCGGGCGGCGGGAGGCCATGACCCTGGGCCTGTCGGGAACCTACGCCGTGGCCGACTCGGCCCGCGAGGTCGAGGCCGCCATGGCCGACCCCGTGGGGACGCTGTCAGCACGCGCCGCCCGGGTTGCGACCACCTGGTCCCCCCCGCGCTGACCACGACGTACAGTGGTGCGTGCGGGAGGGAACATTTCCCGCAGACCGTGGGTTGGCACAGATGGTCAGCTGACCCCGACCACCGACATGAAGGGCGCATCACGATGAGTGTTCAGGACCAGACCGCTGCGGCCAGCACCACGGCTCCGGCCGAGGCCTCCGAGACGACCCATGGCGTCCTGCTCTCCGACGTCGCCGCCACCAAGGTCAAGTCGCTGCTCGAGCAGGAGGGTCGTGACGACCTGCGCCTGCGCGTCGGCGTCCAGCCCGGTGGCTGCTCGGGCCTGATCTACCAGCTCTACTTCGACGAGCGCACCCTCGACGGTGACCTCGTCCGGGACTTCGACGGTGTCGAGGTCGTCGTGGACCGCATGAGCGCTCCCTACCTCGAGAACGCCAGCATCGACTTCGCCGACACGATCGAGAAGCAGGGCTTCACGATCGACAACCCCAACGCCGGCAGCTCCTGCGCCTGCGGGGACTCCTTCAGCTGATCCCAGCTGCACCGCTCTGCCCACGAGACTGCGCCCTGCCCCCGACGTTCCAGGGGCAGGGCGCAGTTCGGTGGGCAGGGCCGTCGTGGGTATGCCGCCGAGCCCGGCTCAGGCGCGCTGCGTCGCCGGTTCAGGCGCGTTGCGTCGTCCCTGCCGTGGAGGTGCGCCGGTGGTGCGTGAACGGACGCCACGGCTGGGCGGCCACGACGAAGACCAGCAGCACCAGCACCGGGATCGCCCAGGGGACCGTGCCCCCGACGGCGAAGCCGGTCGCGCCCGGTTCGACCCGGGCGGTGAGCTCGGTGCCCCAGGGGAAGCTCGTGCCCGACAGCTCCCGACCGGTCACACCGCTGGCGCGCACGCCGTCGGCGAACCCGAAGAGGCTGAACATCCAGGCGTAGGACAGCACCGCGAGGGCGAGACCACCCATGCTGGCGCCGTAGGTCCAGCGCGGGCGGCCCTCGTGGGCCTCACCGGCGGCCTCTGCCAGCGCGCGGGGTGACCCGACCGCGGAGACGGCGGCGCGCGCCCCGTCGTGGGCGGCGGCCTCCCTGAGGTTGGCCGTGAGCTCCTGGAGCAGCCCCTTGCGGACCTTGCGCGGCACGCCTCGGCGGTCCATCCAGAAGTCGTAGCGGCTGACGGTCCAGGCGATGCGTGACTGGTCGAGCAGGTTCATGACGGGACCCCCTGTGGCGATGGCGTGGTGGAGCTGGTCGCCACCGCGGGTGCGGTGGCGACGTCGACGGCGGCGACCAGGGCGCGCCAGGACTCGGCGCGGGTCACCAGCTCGGCCCGGCCGAGCTCGGTGGTGCGGTAGTACTTGCGGGCCGGGCCGGACGCCGACCGCTCGAGGCGGGAGCTGAGCAGGCCGGCTGCCTCGAGCCGGGTGAGCGCGGGGTAGACCGTGCCTTCGGCGAGGTCGTCGAACCCCGCCGCCTTGAGCCGGGTGACGATGCTGTAGCCGTAGCCGTCCTCCTCGCTGAGCAGGCTCAGCAGCAGCAGGGCCAACACGCCCTTGAGCATCTGTGCGTCGTGCGCCATGGCAGGAGGTTATGCCCAGTAGTAGGTATCGTCAAGTACCGGGCATGGTCAGGAAGTCCGGACCGGTCGGCCCGGGTCAGCGGTACTCGGGGTTGGGGTGCTCGGGGTAGTCGAAGCGGGCGCCGGCGTCCCACTCGGTGCGCTGGTTGCCGCCGACGGGGAAGCCGCCGGCATCGCGGTACATCGCGGCGAGGTGCATGAGGTTCCACGTCATGAACGTCGTGTTCCGCTGGGTGAACTCGTTCTCCGGTCCGCCGCTGCCCGGGTCGAGGTAGGACGGGCCCGGCCCTGCCTCCCCGATCCAGCCGGCGTCGGCGGCCGGCGGGATGGAGTAGCCGATGTGCTGGAGGCTGTAGAGGATGTTCGAGGCGCAGTGCTTGATGCCGTCCTCGTTGCCGGTGATGATCGCGCCGCCGACCTTGCCGTAGTAGACGTACTGCCCGGCGGCGTTGGTCATCGAGGAGCCGGCATAGAGCCGTTCGATGACCTGCTTGGTCACCGAGGAGTTGTCGCCGAGCCAGATGGGCCCGGCGATGACGAGGATGTTGGCCGCGAGGATGCGTGAGAAGAGCAGCGGCCACTCGTCGCGGTCCCAGCCGTGCTCGGTCATGTCGAGGTACACCCCGGTGGCGATGTCGTGGTCGACGGCCCGGATCACGTCGACCTCGACCCCGTGCTGGCGCATGATCGCCGCACTCGCGTCGACGAGGCCCTGGGTGTGGCTCTGCGCCGGGGACCGCTTGAGGGTGCAGTTGACGAACACCGCGCGCAGTCCGGAGAAGTCGTGCTGGAGGTCGCTCATGAGGGCATGCTCCCGTGCCGGAGGCCGCGGGGGCAATGGGTGCCGGGGTGCTGCGGACGGGGTAGGTTGCCGGACTGTGCAGATAGCCATCACCGGGTCCATCGCCACCGACCACCTCATGACCTTCAAGGGCAGGTTCCGCGACTCCCTGGTCGTCGAGCAGCTCGACAAGGTCTCGCTGTCCTTCCTCGCCGACGACCTCGAGGTCCGCCGCGGTGGGGTCGCCGCCAACATCGCGTTCGGTATGGCGGGCCTGGGCCAGCGCCCCATCCTCGTCGGCGCGGTGGGACAGGACTTCGCCGACTACCGCAGCTGGTTGGAGCGCCATGGCGTGGACTGCACCTCCGTGCACGTCTCGGAGTCCAAGCACACGGCCCGGTTCGTCTGCACGACCGACGAGGACATGGCCCAGATCGCCACGTTCTACGCCGGGGCGATGAGCGAGGCCCGGGCCATCGAGCTCGGCCCGATCGCCGACCGCGTCGGCGGCCTCGACCTCGTCGTCATCGGCGCCAACGACCCGGAGGCGATGCTGCGCCACACCCGCGAGTGCCGTTCGCGGGGGATCCCGTTCGCCGCCGACCCCAGCCAGCAGCTGGCGTTCGCCGACGGCGACACGATCCGCCAGCTCATCGACGGCGCCGACTACCTGCTCACCAACGAGTACGAAGCCGCCCTCGCGTCGCAGAAGACCGGCTGGAGCCCCGAGGAGATCGCCGACCGGGTCACGACCCGGGTGACCACCAAGGGCAAGGACGGCGTGGTCATCGAGCGGCGCGACGAGGAGCCGATCGAGGTCCACGTGGCCCGCGAGGTGCGCCGGGCCGACCCGACGGGCGTCGGTGACGCGTTCCGGGCCGGCTTCCTGACCGGCCTCGCCGTCGACCTCGGGCTGCGGCACGCCGCCGAGCTCGGGTCGATGCTCGCGACCTACGTCATCGAGACGATCGGCACGCAGGAGTACACCCTCGGCAAGCGCAGCTTCCTGCAGCGGCTGGCGGACGCCTACGGCCAGGACTCCGCCGACGCCATCGAGCCCCACATCGCCTGCGTCGCCCCGTAACGGTGAAGCAGCCCATCGAACCGCTCCCGACGTCCTGGGAGTTCGACCTCACCGAGGTCGACGACGGCGAGGACCTCGTCGCCGTCGGGGGAGACCTGCGCGCCGGCACCCTGCTGTCGGCCTACCGCAGCGGGCTGTTCCCGATGGGGCTGGGCGAGCACGGGGACCGTCCGATGGGCTGGTGGTCGCCGGACCCGCGCGGCGTCCTGCTGCCCGGGGGCGTCCATGCGAGCCGGTCGCTGCGGCGGTCCCTGCGGAAGTTCGAGATGCGGGTCGACACCGCGTTCGACCAGGTCATCGCCGCCTGCGCGGACCCCCGCCGTGAGGGGCGCTGGATCACCGAGGAGATCGTCGACGCCTACACCGAGATGCACGCCCTGGGCTGGGCGCACAGCATCGAGACGTGGCTCGACGACGAGCTGGTGGGCGGGCTCTACGGCATCGCGGTGGGCGGCCTGTTCGCCGGTGAGTCGATGTTCCACCGGGTCGCCGACGCCTCCAAGGCTGCCGTCGTGGCCATGGCCGGCTACGTCTACGCCGACGGCGACCCCCACCGCCTCATCGACGTCCAGTGGTCGACCGACCACCTGCAGACGCTGGGGGTGGTCACGGTGTCGCGCAAGGACTACCTGCGCCGCCTCGAGCAGGCCAGCCATCTCGCGCCCCCTGCCTTCGACTCCTAGGGCACCACCTCAGCGCGCCACCTCAAGGCGCCAGCACCCGGACGAGGTATGCCGCGTGCGCGCCGTCCTCGCCCGCCTCCCGGTCGCGGGCGGTGACGTACTCCTGACCGCGCATCCGGCACCAGGCCGGGATGTCCGCAGCGGCCGCGGGGTCGGTGGCCCACACCTCCACGAGCGTCCCCGGCGCGAGATCGCGCACGCGCTGGGCGAGCCGGATCACCGGCAGGGGACAGCGCAGTCCCCGGGCATCGACGACCACGACGTCCGGGCCGACCGGTGGCTCGGTGCTCACAGCTGGGTGGCTCCGAGCTCGGCACGGACCGCCGCCACCACCACCGCGATGACGGCCGCGAAGTCGCGGACCTCGCGGTCCCGGTCCGGGGAGACCGCAGCCAGGGGCAGCGTGATCCTGGTGTTCCCGTGGGTCAGGGCGCCCATGGCGGCGAGCACGTGGCTGGGCTCGAGGGTGCTCGACGTGCACGCCGAGCCCGAGGCGACGGCGAAACCCCTGCGGTCGAAGGCGCGCACGAGGGCCTCGCCGTCCGCATACAGCGCCGAGAAGGTGAGCACGTGGGGGAGCCGGTCGACGGGGTCACCGACGACCTCGACGTCGGCGACGGTGGCCGCGGCGGTGCGCAGCTCGTCCACGAGGGCGAAGGCCTCGGCGGCGTCGGTGGCCCGGGTGGCCGAGGTCTGCTGCCAGGCCTCGGCGGCGGCGAGGGCCAGCGGGACCCACGGCGTGTGGCGGCTGGGGCCGTGCAGCGCAGCGTCCGGGTCGGCCGGCCCGGGCAGCAGCCAGCGGGTCCGGTCGGGCACGACCAGGACACCGAGCCCGCCCGGCCCGCCCCAGGACTGGGCGTCGCCGGCCAGCACGTCGTAGTCGTGCGGGGGCGGCACGCGGCCCAAGGAGGCCTGGGCGTCGACGCCGAGCGGCACCCCGGCCGCGCGGCAGGAGTCGTGGGCGCGAGCGAGGGGTTGCACGGTCCCGACCTCGCCGTTGGCGTGCTGCAGCAGGGCGGCGACGGTGCCGGGGACCAGCACCTCCTGCGCCCAGGTGTCCACGTCGACCCGGCCGAGGCGGTCGACCGGCACGAGGCTGGCCAGGGAGCGGTCCCCGGCCTGGGCTGCCTCGTGACGGGCCGGCAGCAGGACCGCGGAGTGTTCGACCGCGGACGTGACCACGCGGGCGCCGCGCCGCCGCGCGGCATACGAGAGGCCCCGGGCCATCCACCGCACGGCTGTGGGGCCGTCGGGGGTGAAGGCGATTTCTTCGGGGCGCACCCCGATCCCGTCGGCGAGGACGGCGCGGGAGTCCTCCAGCAGCCGGCGGGCTGCGCGGCCCTCGGCGTGCAGGCGTCGCGGGTCGGCCCAGCCGGCCTCGACGGCGGCGGTGAGCGTCGCCCTGGCGACGGGGTGCATCGGACCCGGCCCCGCATCGAGCAACGCCCTGCGCGGGCCTTTCGGGAGGGGGTTCGCCACACCCCGACGTTAGTGGCACCCTGACCTGTTGACCGGTCCGGGCTGGAGTAGGGTTTGCGCTTGATGGCCCATCACTGTCTCGAAGAAGGTGCACCCGTTGCGTCAGCTCGACGTCTCTGCTCCGCGCCCCAGCCGGCGTCGGTCTGCTAGCAGGAGATCAGCCACGGCCCTGGGCCTGGCGATCACCACCCTCGTCCTGTCCGGATGCGCGGGTCGCCCCCAGGACGGGTTCCTGCCGCGTGCCGTCACCGAGAACGGTGAGCGCGTCACGTCCTTGTGGAACGGCGCGTGGATCGCGGCCCTCGGGGTCGGGGTGATCACGTGGGGACTCATCCTCTGGTGCGTCGTGGCCTACCGCCGCAAGAAGGACGACACCGAGCTCCCGGTGCAGCTGCGCTACAACGTGCCGATGGAGATCCTCTACACGGTCGTCCCGGTGTTCATGATCGCGGTGCTCTTCTACTACACCGCCCGTGACGAGGCCGCCCTCCTCGACACCTCCAAGCAGCCCGACGTGGTCGTCAACGTCGTCGGCAAGAAGTGGAGCTGGGACTTCAACTACGTCAACGAGCAGACCTACGAGACCGGCACGCAGGCCGAGCTCACCGGCGAGCCGGGCGTGGAGGAGAGCCTCCCGACGCTCTACCTGCCGGTGGGCCAGCGCACCGAGTTCGTGCTCACCTCGCGCGACGTCATCCACTCGTTCTGGGTGCCGGCGTTCCTGCAGAAGCTCGACATGATCCCCGGCCGCGTCAACAAGTTCCAGGTCGTGCCCACCGAGGTCGGCACGTTCAAGGGCAAGTGCGCCGAGCTCTGCGGTGCCTACCACTCGCAGATGTTGTTCAACGTCAAGGTCGTCCCGCCGGCCGAGTACGACGCGCACATCGCCGAGCTCAAGGCGAAGGGCAACACCGGTCAGCTCGACAACAGCCTCAACGTCAACAAGCTGATGAACGAGGACAAGAACCTCGTGCCGAGTGCAGGGAGCAAGTGATGGCAGCCGCCACCGAGACGACCGGGACCTACTTGCGGTCCACGGACTCCACGACGACCCGTCGACTCACCAAGGGCCAGACCGTCGTGAAGTGGGTCACGACGACCGACCACAAGATCATCGGCAACCTCTACTTCATCACCTCGTTCGCGTTCTTCATCTTCGGTGGGATCCTCGCGCTGCTCATCCGCGCCGAGCTCTTCCAGCCGGGTCTGCAGATCGTCGACAACCCCGAGCAGTACAACCAGCTGTTCACCATGCACGGCACGATCATGTTGCTGCTGTTCGCGACGCCGTTGTTCGCAGGCTTCGCCAACGCGCTCATGCCGATCCAGATCGGTGCGCCCGACGTCGCGTTCCCGCGACTGAACATGTTCGCGTACTGGCTCTACCTGTTCGGTGGGCTCATCGCCTCGGGCGGCTTCCTGACCCCGTCGGGAGCGGCGTCGTTCGGGTGGTTCGCCTACGCACCGCTCTCGGACTCCACCAACAGCCCCGGCCTCGGTGGCGACCTGTGGGTCTTCGGTCTCGCGCTCGCCGGTTTCGGCACCATCCTGGGTGCGGTCAACTTCATCACCACGATCATCTGCATGCGCGCACCCGGTATGACGATGTTCCGGATGCCGATCTTCACCTGGACGATCCTGGTCACCTCGCTGCTGGTGCTGATGGCCTTCCCGGTGCTCGCCTCCGCGCTGCTGGCGCTCGGCGCCGACCGCAAGTTCGGCGCCCACATCTTCGACCCCGGCAACGGCGGCCCGATGCTGTGGCAGCACCTGTTCTGGTTCTTCGGCCACCCCGAGGTCTACATCATCGCGCTGCCGTTCTTCGGCATCATCTCCGAGATCCTTCCTGTCTTCTCGCGCAAGCCGATCTTCGGCTACAAGACCCTGGTCTTCGCGACGATCGCCATCGCCGCGCTGTCGGTGACGGTCTGGGCCCACCACATGTACGCCACGGGACAGGTCCTCCTGCCGTTCTTCGCGGTGATGACGATGCTCATCGCCGTGCCGACCGGGGTGAAGTTCTTCAACTGGATCGGCACCATGTGGGGCGGCAAGCTGTCCTTCGAGACCCCGATGCTGTGGGCGATCGGCTTCCTGGTGACCTTCCTCTTCGGCGGTCTGACGGGCATCATCCTGTCCAGCCCTGCCCTGGACTTCCACCTGTCCGACAGCTACTTCGTGGTCGCGCACTTCCACTACGTCGTCTTCGGCACCGTGGTGTTCGCGATGTTCGCCGGCTTCTACTTCTGGTGGCCGAAGTTCACCGGGCGGATGCTCGACGAGACGCTCGGCAAGATCCACTTCTGGATGCTGTTCTTCGGCTTCCACATCACCTTCCTGATCCAGCACGTGCTCGGTGTCGACGGCATGCCCCGTCGCTACGCCGACTACCTGCCCGAGGACGGTTTCCAGTGGGAGAACCAGGTGTCGACCTACGGGTCGTTCCTGCTCGCCGCCTCGACGCTGCCGTTCCTCTACAACGTGTGGAAGACCTGGCGCACGGCGCCGCTCGTGGAGACCGACGACCCCTGGGGGTATGGCGCCTCGCTCGAGTGGGCGACCTCCTGCCCGCCGCCGCGGCACAACTTCGACACCATCCCGCGCATCCGCTCGGAGCGTCCGGCCTTCGACCTGCACCACCCCGAGGCGGCGCCCGCTGGCGGGCTGCAGGCTGACGCCGACACCCTGACGCGGATCATCGGGCCGGCCGAGGTCGGGGTGGGCGAGCATGCCCACACCACCGGCGAGTTCGACCACGACAAGCACCCCCGGTTCCACGAGGAGCGCGACTGACCATGAAGATCGAGTACAAGCTCTTCGTCATCCTGGCCGCGTTCTTCGCGCCCGTCGGCCTGATCTACGGCATCTTCACGCAGTGGCGCGAGCCGGTCGGCCCCGCCGGGCTGTTCCTGTCCTCCGGGCTGGGCATCATGATCGCCTTCTACCTGTGGGCGACCGCCCGGCGGCTGCCCGAGCGCCCCGAGGACAACCCCGGCGGTGAGATCTCCGAGCAGGAGGGCGAGTACGGCTTCTTCAGCCCCCACTCGTGGTGGCCGCTGCCGTTGGCTGCTGCCGGGGCGCTGGTCTTCCTCGGCCTCGCGGTGGGCTGGTGGCTGTTCATCATCGGTGCCGCCTTCGGTGTCGTCGCCCTGGTCGGGTGGACGTTCGAGTACTTCAAGGGTCCGCACGCGGTCTGAGCTCCCGCGGCTGTCCGAGCACTGCCTCCTGACGACGGCGCCTCCTGCTCTGCGGGCGGGCGCCGTCGTCGTCCCCCGGGGAAGGTACGGTGGTGGCGGTGGCCCGAGGGGTGGGCGGCCACAGATCCGACGGGACCGGCAACCTTCTGCGGTCCTGCGGCGTCTGTCGAGCAGGGGCCCGGCCGAACCGGCCCCTGATGACCGAGACCGAGCACGATGCGTGGCCGCGGCGGCGCAGCGACCCAGGGAGTTCATTCGTGGTGCCTACGACACACCGATCGCGCAGCCTGACGGCGGCGCTGGGGGCCGTGACGGCTGCCGCGCTGCTCGCAGGGTGCACGGGCAACAGCTCCAGCCCGGCGACGGCCCCGGTGGCCGGTCGCCCGTCGAGCGGCGGCAGCTCGTCGACCAGCGGCACCGCGGCGAGCACCTCGAGCCCCACCAGCACCCCCGCCGAGCTCACCGTGCTGCCGGCCGACGGCACCAAGGGCGTCCAGCCCGACCAGCCCGTCGTCGTCAAGGCCGTCACCGGTGAGCTCGACACGGTCACCGTCAAGGACGCCAAGGGCACGCAGGTGACGGGCGCGCTCTCCGGCGACGGGACGTGGTCCACCACCGCTCGCCTCGCCCCCAGCGGCACCTACACCGTGACCGCGGTCGCCAAGGGCAGCGACGGCACCCCGTCGACCACCACCGCGACGTTCACGACGCTCAAGCCCAAGGTCACCGCGACCTACGGCATCCTCAACTCCGGCGCCACCGTCGGCGTGGGCATGCCGGTCGCGATCCAGTTCGACTCGGCCGTCACGACGGCGAAGATGCGTGCCGAGGTCGAGAAGCGCGTCAAGGTCACCACCCACCCGAAGCAGGCCGGGGCCTGGGGCTGGCTGGACAGCCGTCAGCTCATGTGGCGCCCCGCGACCTACTGGAAGCCCGGCACCACGGTCACCGTCAGCGCTCCCCTCACGGGCCTGCAGACCGGTCCGGACAAGTGGATCGCCAACGACGACAGCGCCGGTTTCACCGTGGGGTCGGCCACGGTCTCCACGGTCGACATCGCGGCCCACACCATGACCGTCCGGCGCGGGGGCCAGGTCGTCAAGGTGATCCCGGTGAGCACCGGCCGTCCCGGCGAGCTGACCGAGACCAGGTCGGGGACCAAGGTCATCATCGGCAAGGAGGGGGAGGTCACCATGGACTCCACCACCATCGGCATCCCGAAGGGCGAGCCCGGCTACTACAAGCTCGACACCAAGTGGAACCTGCGCGTCACCTGGACGGGGGAGTACCTCCACTCGGCCCCGTGGTCGGTGGGCGCCCAGGGCAGCTCCAACGTCAGCCACGGCTGCGTCAACATGGCCCCGGCCAACGCCCGCTGGATGTTCGAGAACTCCAAGGTGGGGGATGTCGTGAAGTTCACCGGGTCCAACCGTCCGTTCCTGCCGACCGAGGGCATCGGGGTGTGGCAGTACTCCTACAAGGGCTGGAAGGCGCAGAGCGCGCTCGCCTGAGCCCGCTCAGCCCCAGCCGAGCGTGTGCAGGGTGGCATCGTCGATGCCGAAGTGGTGGGCGATCTCGTGGACGACGGTCACCGCGATCTCGTCGAGCAGCTCGTCGCGGTCCGCGCACATCCGCGACAGCGGCCCCCGGAAGATCGTGATCCGGTCCGGCAGCGAGCCGGCCCAGCCGTCGCCGCGCTCGGTCAGGGGAGTGCCGTCGTAGACGCCCAGCAGGTCGGGGTCCTGCGGCGGTGGCTCGTCCTCGATCAGGAACACCACGTTGTCGAGCAGCGCCATCAGCTCGGCCGGCACCTCGTCCAGCGCGTCACCGACCGCCTGCTCGAACTCCCGCGCGCCCATCTCGACCACGCCCCCAGCCTGCCAGAGACCGGCCCCGGACAACGGTATGCCGCCCGCTCCAAGGAGCGGGCGGCATACCGGACGATCGTTGGCCGGGGGAGGCGTCAGGGGCGCTTACCGGGCTCGCGACGCGAGCTCTCGAGAGCTCGCCTGGAGGTCTCCTCCTGCAACGTGGACTCGATGGCCTCGAGGGCATGGCCGTCGTGGTGCGCCGCAGCGAGCTCGGCCGGGGTGACCGGGTCGATGCGGTCGTTGAAGTAGAACTTCGACAGCGCGGCGCGCACCTTCTCCTTGCGGGCCGTCGGCGAGGCGACCCCGTGCTCGTCGACCCCGGCCGTGAGCTGCAGCGGCTCCTGCTTGTCGTGCTGCACCAGCAGCCAGCGGGTGTACTCGTCGAGCGGCTCGTGCTGCTCGAAGAACTGGCCGTCGGCGGTGCGGACGATGCGCCCGGTCTCACGACCGTGGAGCACCAGGTCGCGGTCGCGACGCTGCAGCGACAGGCAGATCCGCTTGGTGACCCAGAAGGCGATCACGGGGAAGACGAAGAACCCGAGACGGAACAGGTGGGTGAGGTCGTTGATGGACAGCCCCAGCTTGATCGCCATGAGGTCGTTGGCGGAGGCGAACATCAGGACGCCGTACATGGTCAGGGCGGCGACGCCCAGCCCGGTGCGCGTCGGGTTGTTGCGCGGCCGGTCGAGCAGGTGGTGCTCCCGCGTGTCGCCGGTGACCCAGCGCTCGAGGAACGGATAGGCCCCCATCAGGCCGTACATCACGGGGATGAGCAGGATGGCGCCGATCATGACGTTGAAGGAGTACGTGTTGCCGAAGGCCTCGAACTCCAGCCAGCCCGGCAGCAGGCGCAGCGCACCGTCGGCGAAGCCCATGTACCAGTCCGGCTGGGCGCCGGCAGTCACCGCTGTCGGGTCGTAGGGTCCGTAGGCCCAGATCGGGTTGATGGTGATCAACGCGGAGATCAACGCGGTGACGCCGAAGACGATGAAGAAGAAGCCACCGGCCTTGGCGGCATACACCGGCATGATCGGGAAGCCGACGACGTTCTCGTTGGTCTTGCCCGGACCGGGGTACTGCGTGTGCTTGTGGACGAACACCAGGCCGATGTGGGCGACGAACAGGCCGACCAGGATGGCGGGCAGCAGCAGCACGTGGATCGAGAAGAGCCGGGGGATGATCGCCTCGCCGGGGAAGGCGCCGTCGAACAAGAAGTACGACAGGTAGGAACCCACCACGGGAACCGAGCGCATGAAGCCCTCGGCGGCGCGCAACCCGGTGCCGGAGAGCAGGTCGTCCGGGAGGGAGTAGCCGGCGAAGCCCTCGATCAGGGCCAGCATCGACAAGATCGTGCCGATGACCCAGTTGATCTCCCGGGGGCGCCGGAACGCGCCGGTGAAGAACACCCGCAGCATGTGCACCGACAGGGCGACGATGAACATCAGCGCGGCCCAGTGGTGCATCTGCCGGATGAGCAGACCGCCACGGATGTCGAAGGAGATGTCGACCGTCGAGCTGTAGGCCTCGGAGACGGTGATGCCCCGCAGCGGGAGGTAGGAGCCGTCGTAGACGACCTGCCCGGCGCTCGGGACGTACCAGAACGTCAGGAAGGTCCCCGAGATCAGGCAGATGATCATCGAGTACATGGCGATCTCGCCGAGCATGAAGGACCAGTGGTCGGGGAAGACCTTCTTCATGAGGTAGCCGACGGGCTTGGCAGCACCCGTACGGTCGTCGATCCAGCCGGCGACTCCGCCGACGGCCTTCATGCCGGGGTTCGCCGGGGCCTCCGGAGGCTGGTCGTCGGCGCGCAGCCGGTCAGCGCCTGTTGCGGTGTGAGTACTCATCCACGCTCCCAGAAGCTCGGGCCGACTGCCTCGTGGAACGGGGAGTCGGCCACCAGGTAACCCTCGGAATCAACGGTGATCGGCAGCTGCGGCAGCGGCCGCTTGGCCGGGCCGAAGATGACCTTGCAGTCCTGCGTCACGTCGAAGGTCGACTGGTGGCAGGGGCACAGCAGGTGGTGCGTCTGCTGCTCGTACAGGCCCACGGGGCAACCCACGTGGGTGCAGATCTTGGAGTAGGCGACGATGCCCTCGTGGCCCCAGTCGCGTTCCTTCTGGGGCTTGATCTCCTCAGGGTTGAGGCGCATGACCAGGACCGCGGCCTTGGCCTTGTCCTCGAGGACGTGCTCGGAGTCCTTGATGGACTCGGGGAGCACGTGGAAGACCGAGCCGATGGTCACCTGGTCGGCACGGATCGGCGTGCGCTCCGGGTCGCGGACCAGGCGGTCGCCCTGCTTCCAGATGGTCTTGGAGAGCTCGTCCTTGGGGACCGGACCCAGACCGGCGGCCAGCGGGATGACCAGGGTGAGCGGCGGCAGGGCGAGGGCGCCGAGCAGGGAGTACTTGATCAGCGGGCGCCGGCCGAGCTGGGCCTTCTCGCCACCTTCGGTGAGGCCGGTGACCACGCGCTGGCGGTCCTCGTCCTTGGCCCGCTGCGGGTGCCGCTCCTCGACCGACTCCGCGTCGGGCATCAGCGTCTTGGCCCAGTGCACCGCACCGACACCGACGCCGAGGAGGGCGACCGCCATGGTCACCCCGATGACCACGTTGTAGAGGTTGGCCGAACCGATGCCCGGAATATAGGCATTGGTCTGCGGGTCGATCGCGAAGAACGCGATGACGAAGGCGACCGTCGCGACGCTGGAGAGACCGAACAGGGTGGCGACCTGCTTCTCGGCGCGCTTGGCAGCACCCTCGTCGAGGTCCGCCATGCGGGCCACGTGGGGCGGGAGGCCGGGGTTCTCGAAGCGCTCGGGGAGACCCCCGGTGCCCTCGACGTGACCCTGGTCCAGCCGCACCGCCGAAGCGCCGTAGCCGTCCGAGCCCGTGCCGACGACCTCACCGTGTGGCGTGTCGTTGTCGCTCATCGTGAGATCGATCCTGTCGCGTTGCAGTCGTGAGTTCCATGGTGCGCCAAGGGCGCCGAGGTGGCCACCTGGTGTGACATTGGCATCACGCGGCCTTCCTGCCCAGCCAGACGGCGAAGGCGATCATGATGCCGAGCCCGAAGACCCAGACGAACAGTCCCTCGGAGACCGGGCCGAGGTTGCCCAGGGCCATGCCACCGACATTCTCCTGCTCGTCGATCGAGTGCAGGTAGGCGACGATGTCGTTCTTGGACTCCGGGGCGATGTTGTCGTCACTGAAGACCGGCATCGACTGGGGGCCGCTGACCATGGCCTCGTAGATGTGCTTGCCCTCGACGTCGCGCAGCGAGGGCGCGTACTTGCCGCGCGTCAGTGCACCGCCGGATCCGGCGAAGTTGTGGCACATCGCGCAGTTGACGCGGAACAGCTCGGCACCCTTGGCGACGTTGCCGCCCTCACCGTTGGAGTACTCGGCATCCGGGATCGCGGGGCCGGGGGCGAGGGAGGCGACGTAGGCGGCGAGCGCGGCAGTCTCCTCGTCGCTGAACTGGACCTTCTTCTGCGGCGCCTGGACGTCGGGGGCGGCCAACGGCATACGCCCGGTGCCCACCTGGAAGTCGACCGAGGCGGCGCCGACGCCGGCGAGGCTCGGGCCGGCCTTGCTGCCCTGGGCCTGCAGGCCGTGGCACGTCGCGCAGTTCGCGAGGAACAGCTTCTTGCCGTCTTGGACCTGGCTCGCCGAGGCGGTGGCGGCCTCCGCCTGCTTCGGGGCGAAGGTCGAGTAGGCGATACCGGTCACGACGAGGCCGAGCAGGATCAGCAGGGCGATCGCGGCAGGGTGTCGACGGCGGGCGGCCAAGGCGTTCACGGTGCGGTCCTGTCGGTGGTGGCGGGCAGGGCGGTCAGGAGGCTCAGGGAGGAGGGCATGTCGGTGCCGGTCACTTCAAGAGGTAGATCGTCGCGAACAGCGCGATCCACACCACGTCGACGAAGTGCCAGTAGTAGGAGGTCACGACGGCACCGGCGGCCTGGGCGTGGCTGTAGTGCCGGGTCGTGAAGGTGCGGCCGATGATGAGCAGGAAGGCGAGCAACCCACCCGTCACGTGCAGCGCGTGGAAGCCGGTGGTGAGGTAGAAGACCGAGCCGTAGGCCTCGGACGAGAGCGTGATGTTCTCGTGGACGAGCTCGGAGTACTCCAGCACCTGTCCCGAGACGAAGATCGCGCCGAACAGGTAGGTCAGGACGTACCACTCGCGCATGCCCCACTCCTTGACGGACAGGAGGCTGGCGCTGCCGCGGTGCGGCTTGCCGTGCTCCGCGGCGTGCACGCCGAGCTGGCACCACACCGAGGAGATCACGAGGATGATCGTGTTGACCGTGGCGAACGGGACGTTGAGGGTGTTCGTCTTCTCCGCCCACAGGTCGGGCTCGACCGAGCGGATCGTGAAGTACATCGCGAACAGGCCCGCGAAGAACATCAGCTCGCTCGAGAGCCACACGATGGTGCCGACCGACACCATGTTGGGTCGGGACACGGGCCCGTGACCGGGAATGCTCCCGGTCGATCGGGGGACGTCGGAAGTCACGGATGCTGTCGCCACGAGCGTTATTATTGCCCATTCCCGGACGGGCGTGCCGCCGACCCCCCGGCGGGTCCCCGACAGGTGCCGGACAGTCGCCTGACAGGTGCTCCACAAAGCCGGTGCAACGACCGTGGACACCCCGCAACGGGCGTGCGACGGCTGGTGCGGGCCGCACCGGTAGCATCTGCGCCATGACCGCTTCGCACGCGACCACCGCCGGCTCGACCGCCTCCACGGGGTCCACGGCTCACCAGATCTCGGTGCTGCTCTACAGCGACGACAGCACCACCCGCGACGCCGTGCGCGTCAACGTGGGTCGCCGACCGGCGCGCGACGTCGAGGTGACCTCCTGGCGTGAGTGCGCCACCGCGGCTGCGGTCATCGAGGCCGTCGAGTCGACGCACTTCGACCTGCTCATCCTCGACGGCGAGACCGCGCCCGTCGGGGGCCTGGGGCTCTGCCGCCAGCTGAAGAACGAGATCTTCGGCTGCCCGCCGGTCCTGGTCCTCACCGGCCGTCCGCAGGACGGCTGGCTCGCGACGTGGTCCCTGGCCGACCTGGCCGTCCCGCACCCGCTCGACCCGATCGCCCTGGCCGGTGCCGTGGCGGAGCTCGGTCGGCGCGGGCGCCAGAGCGCGTCCTGACCGCCGTGTCCGCACCGGTCGGGTCCGCGTACACCTGGCCAGACCTGCTCTCGCTGCTCCTGGCCGGCGAGCACCTCACCGGTGACCAGGCCTCCTGGGCGATGGACCAGGTGATGAGTGGCGAGGCGACCGCGGTGCAGGTCGCCGGGTTCCTCATCGCGCTGCGCGCCAAGGGTGAGACGGTCGAGGAGCTGCGCGGCCTGGCCGACATGATGCTCGCGCACGCCAACCGCATCGTGGTGCCCGAGCCGAGCCTGGACATCGTCGGCACCGGTGGCGACCGCTCGCACACCGTCAACATCTCGACGATGGCCTCGGTCGTCATCGCCGCCAGCGGCATCCGGGTCGTCAAGCACGGCAACCGTGCCGCCTCCTCGTCCTCGGGGTCCGCCGACGTCCTCGAGGCCCTCGGGGTCAGCCTCACGCTGTCGCCCGAGCGGGTGCAGCAGGTCGCCGGCGAGGCGGGCATCACCTTCTGCTTCGCGCAGACGTTCCACCCGGCGATGCGCCATGCCGCCGCGGCCCGCAGCGGCCTCGGGGTCGGCACGACGTTCAACGCCCTGGGCCCGCTCACCAACCCGGCCCAGCCCACGTATGCCGCCGTCGGTGTCGCCGACCGTCGGCTGGCCACCCTCATGGCCGGGGTGTTCGCCGACCGGGGCAAGGACGCCGCGGTGTTCCGGGGTGACGACGGACTGGACGAGCTGACCCTGAGCACCACGTCCACCGTGTGGTGGGTCCGCGGCGGCTCGGTCACCGAGCGCACCCTGGACCCCCTCGACCTCGGCCTCGAACGCCAGCCCATCGAGGCCCTTCGTGGCGCCGACGCCGCACACAACGCCCAGGTCGCCCGTGATCTCTTCGACGGCGGCCACGGCGCGGTCCGTGACTCCGTCGTCCTCAACGCCGGGATCGCCCTGGCCCTGACCGAGCCCGACCGGGGCTCCTCGGACGAGGACTTCCTGGCCGGGGTGCGGGCCGGGATGGACCGCGCCGAGCAGGCCCTGGACTCCGGCGCGGCAGCCGAGAAGCTCGCCGCCTGGGCCGCAGCCACGATGGCCTGACGCAGTCACGGCCGCAGGCCGGGCGTCCGGTTCAGGACATCGAGCTGAGCCAGCTCACGGCCTGACGGGCGCCTGCCCGGCTCTGCTCGTACCGGACGCCGAGGAGCAACAGCGCGACGCCGACCGTGCCGAGGGTCAGGTAGCGCGGAGCCTGGAGGGTGACCGGCCCGAGCTGGGTCACCGCGACCAGCGCCGCAGCGACGGCACCGACCACGACGAGGGACTGCCAGCGCCGCCAGGCACCCAGGGCCAGGACGGCAGCACCGACGGTCACGGTGACGAGGGCACGGGGGAGGTCGTCGGAGACCGCAGTGGCCAGGGCCGACGGCAGCAGGCCGACGGCCAGGGCAGGCCCGGCGATCGACCAGGACCGGTCACCGAGCTGGTGGTGCGACCAGAGGCCGGCCGCGAGCAGCAGCAGGGCCAACGGCACGGTGTAGGCCTCCAACCGGGTCACGTCCGCCTCGAGCAGCTCGATCCACGTGGCGCTGGTGAACCCCACCACGGCCGCGGTGACGACACCCCGGCGGTGCGGCAGGGCGGCATACCCGACCGCGATGAGGGCGTAGGCGGCCGCGGCGCCGGCCGCGGCGTGCGGCCAGGACCGGTCGAGCGCGACAGCCACGGCGACGAGGGAGGTGAGCACCGCGCCGAGCCCGAGGACCAGCTCGTCGGGGGTGCCCCGCCGCCAGCTGGCGAGCGCGGCGAGCAGGGCGGCGGTGAGGGCGAGCAGGATCCACTGGACGTCCGGGGAGGCCAGACCGCCGACGAGCCACAGGGCGGCGGTGCCGCTGAGCACGGTCACCGCCTCGGCAGCGGGTCGGACCCGTTCGCGCAGCGCGGCGGTGGCGCCGGTGGCCGCGGTGACGGCGGCCAGCACCGTGGCGATGATGCCGTCGGTGAGCGGCTCGCTCACCGACGCCAGGAGCGCCAGGGCGAAGGACAAGCCGGCGACGACGGCGACGGGCGCCTCCTCGGCTCGGGCGGGGCGGGCCAACGCCGTCGCGGCCAGGACCAGTCCGAGGGCGGTCACGGCGAGCACCTGAGCGGTGGGCGAGCCCAGCCCGGAGGCGACGGTGACGGCGCCGAGCAGGGCGAGAGCGCCGGTTCCGGCTGCGGCGGCGCGCCACGCCGGCCGCAGCACCGCGGTGGCCGTTGCGACCAGGGCCACCACGAGCAGGGTGACCGTGGTGGGGATGTCCGAGCCGTGCGCGGCAGCCACACCGACGAGCAGCAGCTGCCCGAGGCCGGCCTGGCCCAGCAGCCACAGGTCACCGACCGACCGGCTCACCGGACGCAGGGCCAGCAGCCCCAGGCCGATGGCGCCGACGACCACGGCCAGGACGGCGGTGCCGGTCCCCGCGACCTGCAGGCCGAGGGTCACGACCGCAGCAGGGACCGCGAGGCTGGCGACGAGGGCGACCACGCCGATCGCCCGCCAGTCGCCGGTCAACGCGCGAGCCGCCCAGTCCGCGCGGACCGCCGCCCGTGAGCCGAGGGCCGTGGCCCGGATGACGACGACCCGGCGGACGAGCAGGGCGCCCGCGACCGCGAGCAGCACCAGCACGGCGACCGAGGCCAGGCCGGAGGGTGAGGCAGGTGTGCCCGGCTCCGCGCCTGCGGCGTCGAGGGCTCCCGCGGTGGCGGCGAGCCACGCCAGGACGACCCAGCCGGAGGCCGGGCCGGCGGCAGCACGTCGGGTCAGGCCGAGCGACTCGGGCAGCAGGAAGCGGGCGGCGCCGAACAGCACCGCGCCCAGGACAGCGAGGGCCGCACCGGTGGCTGCGTCGTCCGCGAAGGCGACCACCCCGGCCCACCCGACCGAGGCGGAGGTCAGGGACAGGAGCGCGAAGGCGGCGACGCGACGGTCACGACGGTGCAGGCCCGCGAGCAGGACGGCGACGAGCAGGCCGGCGACCACGGTGTAGAGGCGGGAGTCCAGCCGGTCCAGGCCCAGCAGGCCGAACCGCCGGGCAGCGGTGGTGTCCAGGAGCATGAGTCCACCGGACACGAGGGCCAGGGCCTCGGCGCTGCTGGACAGGCCACGCCGGGAGAGGCGGAAGGAGGCGACCGCGGCGAGGGCGGTCAGCCCGCCCATGACGACCATCTGGCCGTAGCGGCCGATGACGAACCACGCGACGGCCAAGGCGATGGAGGAGGCGACGAGGACGAGGAGCACACCGACGGCGAGCAGGGTCTGCTGCGTCGTCCAGCGCTGCCGCGGGGCAGGCGGCAGGGGCAGAGCTCGCTGCAGGGGCATCGGCATCGGCGTGGACAGGGGTCGGCGCGGGGAAGGCCAGGGGAGCCGGCGGGAGTGCGGCGGTCGAGGAGTCGCCCGCCGCGCCGGACGCGGACCTGGCCTGCAGTGCGCCGCGGGAGCGCAGGGCGGCGAGCACCTCCATGCGTTCGGTCTGGAGCACGGCCAGGCGCTGGTCGAGCTCCCACAGCCGTGCCGCGTCCGGTCCGGTCAGGGGGAGCCGGCAGGCGGGGCACTGGACTGGCTGCGCGGGCAGGAGGGCGCCGCACGACGGGCACGGGATCGGGGGCATCGGTCCTCCAGGGAAAGGCGCGCACCGTGCGCGGTGACACGAGTGTGGCGCCTGTGGTGCCCGGGGGGATGGGGTTTGCTACTCAGATCAGCCGGTTGGCGCCTCCGCTCAGCGAGGTCGCGCAGCCGGGCCAGGGTCGACGCCGGGTCGACGTGTCCACCACTGTGCCCACCACAGTGCACTCTGCCCGTGGAACTTCGCGGGCAGAGTGCACTGTGGTGGGCAGAGCGACGGGGGCGGGCGGGCCGGGCGGGCGGGCGGCAGCAGGCGCCGGACGGGGACGCGGCAGCCGGTGAACGGGTGCGGCGGTCAGTCGCCGTCGAGCCCGAGGCTGAACGCAGCCTCGAGGTCGTGCTTGGAGTAGGTGCGGAACGCGATGTGCGTGTTGGTGCCCGTGACGCCCTCGACCTTGTTGAGCCGCCCGGCGATGACGTCGTGCAGCTCCTCGTGGGCGCGGACCCGCACCAGGGCGATGAGGTCGGCGTCGCCGGCCACGGAGTAGACCTCGCTGACCCCGTCCAGCTCGGCGATCGCCTGGGCGACCTCGGGGATCCGGTCGACTTCGGCGTTGATGAGGACGATGGCGGAGATCACGAGGCCCACTGTATCGGCGCGCGGTCCCCGAAGTGGGGTGCTCGACCCACCCGGTCGTCGTGGTGGTCGTGGTCGAGCCGTCGGACCCGCGCGGCTACGACGCGGCGACGAAGGCGGAGTGCTGGGAGCGCTCCGAGGTGCCCTCGAGGGCCGCGCGGGCACCGGCAGCGCCCCCGACCGGGCAGGTCCACTCACCCTCGACGTCGACGACCCGTACCCCGGGCTGCTCCAGCCAGCGCAGGATCTTCTCGGTCTCCTCCGGGATCGCAGCCGGCGCGGGCCAGGGTGCGGGCAGGACCACCTCGGCAGCCTGGCGCATCGCCTCGACGTAGGGCATCGGGTCGGCGCCGCGGGGGGACACCGTCGACGCGGCGAGCCTGCCGTGGCGGACCACGACGAGCTCCCACCCACCGGTCGCGGCCCGACGGGCGGCGACGATCTCGGGACTGGCGGCGAGGGGCGCGATCCGCTGGGCGCGCGCCATACCCCGGACGAGCGCGAGGAGGCGGTCACGCAGGGTGCCGGCGTCCTCGTAGCGTTCCTGCTCGGCGAGGGTGCCCATCCGTCCGCGCAGGGCGGTGACGACCGCACGGGAGTCACCGACGAGGGCGTGCACGGCGTCCTGGACGACCACGTCGTACTGCTGGACGGACTGGGCCCCGGTGCACGGAGCACCGCAGCGCCCCATGTCGGCGAGGGCGCACGACCCGACGAACCGGGTGGGGGAGAGCCGTTGGACGCACTGGCGCAACGGGATCACCTCGTGCACCGCAGCGATCGCGGCCTCGGCCGAGGAGCGGCTGCCGAACGGGCCGATGTACTTCGCGCCGTCCGAGCGCACCTCCCGGACGATGGACAACCGCGGGAACGCCTCGACGGTGAGCTTGACCCAGGTGGCCCGCTCGGGGGTCTTGGACCGGCGGTTGTAGCGAGGCTTGTGCTCGGCGATGAGGCGCAGCTCGCGCACCTCCGCCTCCAGCGTCGTGGCACAGACCACCGGGGTCACGCTCTCGGCGAGGCGGACCATCTCGGCCATCCGCGTGCGGTGCTCGGAGGCGGTGAAGTAGCTGCGGACCCGGGTGCGGATGTTGACCGAGGTGCCGACGTAGAGCACCCGGCCGGCGCCGTCCTTGAACAGGTAGACCCCCGGCTGGTCGGGCAGCCCGTCGGCGAGCCACCGCTTGCGCCGCTGGGCCGGGCTGACCCGCGAGGTGTAGCTGGACAGCTCCTCGAGGGTGTGGACCCCGAGGCTGCCGACCCGGCCGATGAGGGCGTGCAGCACGTCGACCGTGGCGCGCGCGTCGTGCAGGGCCCGGTGGTCGGGGGTGGTCTGGGCGCCGAACAGGGCGGCCAGGGTGGACAGCTTGTGGTTGCGCGCCTCCTCGCGGGTCACGAGCTGGCGCGCGAGGTGGACGGTGTCGAGAACGGTGTGGCGCGGCCACTCGATGCCCTGCAGGGACGCGGCCATCTTGAGGAACCCGATGTCGAACCGCGCGTTGTGCGCCACCAGGACCGTGCCCCGGGCGAACTCCAGGAACGCGGGGAGGGCTGTCTCGATCCGCGGGGCGTCGGCGACCATCGCGGTCGTGATGCCGGTCAGGGCCTGGATGAACGCCGGGATCGGCAGGTGCGGGTTGACCAGGGTCTGGAACTCGCCGAGCACCTCGCCGCCGCGCACCTTGACGGCACCGATCTCGGTGATCGCGGAGTCTGCGGGGCTGCCGCCGGTGGTCTCGAGGTCGACGACGACGAACGTGACATCGGCCAGCGCCGTGCCCAAGTCGTCGAACGTGCCCTGGACCATCTGCATGTCCCCGACCGTATGCCGGTGGTGTGACAGCCCGACGCAGGCGCGCCTGCAGCGTCAGGCGCTGGTGGGGGTGAGCTTGTAGTGCAGCCGCAGGACGGTGGCCGACCACAGCTGCAGCAGGTGGTCGGTGCGCAGGACGCCCTCGTCGTCGACGTACACCCGGAAGTGCTCGTGGATGGGCACGCGGGCGGCATACGGCCGACCGACCCGTGCCGCGTCCTGTGTCGAGTCCCGTGCCGAGTCCTGTGGGCCGGACCCTGCCCGGCCCCCGTCGCCCACCAGGACGTAGGCGCCGTCCTGGCCGAACCCGCCTGCGGGGGAACGCAGCTCGAGGCCGCCTCCGGGCAGGACCGCGGGTCGCAGGAAGACCTGGACGTTGCCCGCCTCGAGCGGGAACGCCACGTGCACGCTCGGCTGTCGCGAACCGGGCAGGGTCCGGCTGGAGTAGCACCCGCTGTAGACGTACCCGCCGCTGGAGCGCAGGGTGCGCAGCCAGCCGGCGGCCTGTTGCTGCCCGAAGGGGTCGAGGATGGCCACGACCCGGCTGTCCATGCCGTGGGCCACGTCCAGCGGCTGGGTCGGCAGGGCGAGCTGGTGGACGCGGCGCCCGAAGTACCGCGAGACGAGCTCGCCCCCGGGCTGGAAGAGGGTGTTCCACTGGGTCCACACCTCCATCCGCCAGCCTGCGGTGTGCTCGTAGAAGTCCCTGACCTCGGGGGCGAGGTCACGAGCGCGGAAGGCCGGGCCGTCGAGTGCGGCCAGGTCGGGGATGAGGCCTGCTGCCGGGTCCTCCACCAGCGTTCCACCCAGGCGGGCCGCCTCGGCCTCGAGCCAGTGGTCGCCGATCGTCGCGCCGTCGTGGACGGGTGCGTCGAGCCACCGCTCGGCCCCGCCGAGGTCCACCGGACGTCCCACCGTGCGCCAGAACGTCCGCGTCGCGCGGTCCAGCCGCGGCATCAGCGAGCTCACGCGCGCCACTGTGCCAGAGGGGTGCGGACGGTGCGGGTGGTATGGCGTCGGGGGGCGTTGTCGGTGCCGTCTCGTAGCGTCCTCGGCAGGTGGAGGTGGTCCACCGGTGCCGAACAGGAAGGGGTGATCGCGATGATCATCGACTGCCAGAGCTGCCCCGTGCGTGACCTGCACTGCGACGACTGCATGGTCACGGCGTTCCTCACCCCCGCCAGTGCAGAGCTGCCGCTCGACGCCGCCGAGCGGCTGGCCCTGAGCCGATTCGCCTCAGCCGGGCTGGTGTCGGCCCAGGAGGTTGGCAGCGCCACGGCTCGACGCGAGCCGTGGGCCGCCCACGCCCGGGCCGTCGGCTGACCGAGGTCCCGCCTGCCGGCTGCTGCGGGCACCCCTGCCTACGATGGGCGGGTGCGGACCAGGGCGGGGCAGCGACGCGGCGCGGTGCTGCTGAGGTCCCGCTTCGCGCTCCTGCGCCTCGTTCCCGGTCTCGTTCTCGTGCTGGGAGTCGGTGCCTGCGCCGACCCCGCGCCAGGCTCGACGACGTCGTCGGTTCCCACGACGACCGCGACCACTGCCACCGCCACCACCGCAGCGACCCGGCAGGGCTCGGTCACGCCGACGGTCGAGCGCGAGGAGGCCCTCGCGGCCCTGCTCGCGCGCCGTGCCGCAGCCGTCCTGTCCCACGACCGAGCCGGGTTCAGCGCCACCCTCGATGATCCGGCCTCCGGTTTCGGACTGCGCCAGCTCGCCCAGTTCGAGGCGCTCGCCAAGCTGCCGCTCGCCGCGTTCCGTTACGGCACCCCGGAGCCGGCCCCGGCGTTGTCCGCCGAACGGGTCGCCCAGCTCGGCCCGGGTGCCTGGGTGTCGCGGGTGGGCGGTCGCTACGGCTTCGCGGGGTTCGACAGCGGGACCCGGGAGTTCGAGTCCTACTTCACCGTGGTCCGGCGGGCCGACGGCTGGAAGCTCGTCGACGACACCGACGGCGGCACCCAGGTGCAGGTGTGGGACCTGCCGAGGTTCACGGTCGTCCGCAGTGCGACGACCCTGGTCCTCGGGTCGGGCCCGGCGAGCCGGCTGCGCCCCTACCTCGCGCTGGGCGATCGGGCGGTGTCCAGCGTGCGCGCGGTCTGGACGGCGTCGTGGAACGCCCGACTGGTCCTGGTGGTCCCGGCGAGCGCTGCCCAGATGGCCGAGCAGGTCGGCCAGGACCCGACCGAGGTGGCCCAGGTGGCGGCCGTCACCGACGGGCCCTTCGACGGGAACGGACGGGCCGGGGCCGACCGGGTCGTGGTCAACCCCGAGGCGTTCGCGACGCTCGAGCAGACCGGCCAGCAGGTCGTCACCACGCACGAGGCGACCCACGTGGCCGTCCGGGCGACGACCAGCCGTCCGGTGCCGATGTGGCTGTCGGAGGGCATGGCGGACTACGTCGGCTACCGCGCTGTCGACGCCACCCGGCAGCGCATCGCCGCGGCCCTCCTGCACCAGGTCCGGGCCGGGACCGGGCCGACCGCACTGCCCTCGGCCGGTGACTTCGATCCGGGCCGTTCCACGATCGCCCCGAGCTACAACGCTGCGTGGCTCGCCGTCAGCCGGATCGTCGATCGGCAGGGGGAGGCGGCGCTGGTGAGGTTCTACCTCGCCGTGGCGACGGCTCCGAGCTCCGGGAGCACCCCAGGCGATGCCGACGCCACTGCCGCAGCTGCCTTCGAATCGGTCCTGGGGACCACCGAGGCCACCTTCACCCGCGACTGGCTGGCCTACCTGCGCAAGCTGGCGGGCGCGTGACGGGGGAACCGGTGACGACCTCGGACGGGGCGCCCGTCGTCGAGCGCCGGCGGGCAGCCCGCGTCGTGGTCGTCGATACCGCCGGCTTCGTCCTGATGATCCAAGGTTTCGACCCGCACCACGCACAGCACCCCTACTGGTACACCGTGGGCGGCGGCGTCGAGCACGGGGAGAGCGACCAGCAGGCCGCGGTCCGCGAGGTCTGGGAGGAGACCGGCGCCACGATCACGGCCGAGGATCTCCTCGGTCCGGTCCACCACGACCGGAGCTGCTTCTCGTTCGAGGGGCGCATGATCGACCAGGAACAGGTCTACTACGGCTGGGTGACCGAGCGCTTCGACGTGGTGTCCGCGGGCCTGCAGGACCTCGAGGTCCGCTCGACCCTCCGGATGGACTGGATCGACCCGGCCACCACGAGGGCCGGTGGCGCGCGGATCTACCCCGTCGACCTCGAACGGCTGGTCGCCGAGGTCGTCGCCGTCGCGGCCCCTCGGGTGCGGGCGACCACGGGCACGGCGAGCGAGACGACGACGAGGGCCCCCACCAGCCAGAACTGGTTGTAGAACGCCTGCTTGTTGACGAGGTTGGCCACGAGCAGCACGACGGCCAGCCAGCGCAGCACCGACCCGAGGTCGGGCTGGCGCCGCCCGACGGTCCACACCACCGCGGCCAGCGCGCCGAGGACGACGACACCGGTGACGTAGAAGGGCAGCGTCACACCAAAGGTGTTGAGCGCCAACAGGTAGAGCGTGTTGGCGAACTTGATCGGGTGGAACGACAGCAGCAGCGTGATGGTGTCGTGGACGAAGTCGGACGGGCTCGCGAGGAACCACGGCGCGAGCAGGAGTCCGGTCAGCGCGCCGGTGGCGACGGTCCGCTGCCACCCGAACGGCCGCCACACGAGCAGCACCGGCAGCACCAACGCCAGGTGCTGCTTGCTCGCGCAGGCCAGCGCCAGGGGGACCACCGCCCACCAGGCCTTGTCGCGCTGCACCAGGACGGCCCACCCCACGATGCCGGTCAGCAGCAACGGCTCGGTCCAGGCCTGGTCGAGCTGGGTGAGCGTGCCGGGGGCGAGCAGGAGCAGGGCGGTGACCGCTGCGGCCGTCCAGGCCCCGTTCCCCGACCCGGCCGCGGGCGCGTCACCCTCGGTGCCGTCGTCGAGGACCGCGTCGCCCGACGTGCCCGTGTGTCGGGCCAGGAGCCAGACACCGACGACCGCGACCAGCGTCCAGAAGGCCAGGGCCCACCGGACGTCACCAGCGACCCAACGGCCGGGGGCGAGCAGCACGGCGGTCCACGGCAGGTAGGTGAACGCATCCTGGATGCCCGGGGAGTCGGTCCAGGTCATGGCGTAGAAGTTCTCGCCCCGGCCCAGCCCGTCGCTGGCCTGCTGCAGCGTCACCCACACGTCGATGCGTGGGCGCGGGGAGGACACGATGGCAGTTGCGGCAGCGGCGGCATACGCGACCACGGCGACAGCGCCGGCCGCCTGCGCCGCCCGGCGCGCAGCCCGGCCGTGGGACCACAGCAGCCCCGCGCACAGCAGTGGTCCCGCCACGAGCAGGCTGGTGGCCACCGCGAGGCCGGTGGGCGCGAGGTAGCTGAACAGGGGGACGGTCAGGGTCGCGAGGGCGGAGCCCGCGAGCGCGAGCGAGACTGCAGGCCCGGTCAGCCGGACCTGCCAGCCGCGCCACTGCCACAGCGCGAGGGCGAGCGTGGCCAGGGCGAGGGTGGCGACGATGGGGATGCGGTAGCGGACGACGCTCCACTGCAGCACGGTGAAGAACACCAGCCAGGCCACCGCGAAGGCGGTGGCCTGGCTGGGACGGTGCGTGCGGGCGCCGGAGGGCATGCCTAGACCGTAGAGGTCACTCCTTCGCGCCGGAGTACAGGCCCTCCACCTGCTCGTGGAAGTCCTTCATGACGATGTTGCGCTTGAGCTTCAGGCTGGGGGTGAGGTAGCCGTTCTCCTCGGTGAAGTCGTTCTCCAGCACGGCGAACTTGCGGATGGACTCGGCCTTGGAGACCGACTTGTTGGCGTCGTCGACGGCGTCCTGCAGGGCCTTGAGCACCCGCTCGTCGGTGCGGGCCTGCTGGAAGCTCACGCCCGTGACGCCGTTGTTCTTGGCCCAACCGGGGTACATCTCCTCGTCGAGGGTGAGCAGGGCCGCGATGAACGGCTTCTGGTCGCCGACCACGATGCACTGTGACACCAGCGGGTGGGCGCGCAGACGGTCCTCGAGGGCGGCCGGCGCGACGTTCTTGCCACCGGCAGTGACCAGGAGCTCCTTCTTGCGGCCGGTGATCTTGAGGTAGCCGTCCTCGTCGAGCTCACCGATGTCACCGGTGTGGAACCAGCCGTCCTGCATGGTGGCGGCCGTCGCGTCGTCGTTGTTGTGGTACCTCGCGAACACGTTGTTGCCCCGGATGAGGATCTCACCGTCGTCGGCGATGCGGATGCCGACACCGGGCAGGGGCGCACCGACCGTGCCGATCTTGACGCGGTCGGGGACGTTGACCGTCGCCGGGGCGGTCGTCTCGGTGAGGCCGTAGCCCTCCAGGACGATGACGCCGATCCCGCGGAAGAAGTGGCCGAGGCGGGTGCCGAGCGGGGCGCCGCCGGACACGGCATACATGACCTTCCCACCCATGGCCGCACGGAGCTTGCCGTACACGAGCTTGTCGAACACCCCGTGGCGCAGCTTCAGGGCCAGGCCCGCGCCACCGGTGTCCTGGGCGGTCGACCACGCGATCGCGGTCTCGGCGGCGGTCGCGAAGATCTTGCCCTTGCCGTCGGCGGTGGCCTTGGCCTCGGCCGAGTTGTAGATCTTCTCGAAGACGCGGGGCACCGACAGGATGAAGGTCGGCTTGAAGTCGGCGAAGTCCGCGAGGAGGTTCTTGATGTCGGCGCTGTGGCCCATCTTCGCCTCACCGGTGACGCAGAGGATCTGGATGAACCGCGCGAAGACGTGGGCGAGGGGCAGGAACAGCAGCGTCGAGGCGTTGTCGGCCTTGACGACCTCGTGCAGCTTGGTGACGGCGTTCTCGGTGAGCGCCATGAAGTTGTCGTGCGTCAGCTGCACGCCCTTGGGGCGCCCGGTGGTGCCCGAGGTGTAGATGATCGTGGCCGTGCTCGCACGGTCGACCCCCGCGGTGGCAGCCGCGAGGTCCTCGTCGCTCACGTCGGCCCCGGCGGCCGACAGGTCGGCGATGGCCCCCGCGTCGACCTGCCACACGTGGTCGAGGTCGGACAGCTGGCCCCGCACCTCCTCGAGGGTGCTCTGGTGGGACGGTGTCTCGAGCATGATGCCGCGGGCGCCGGAGTCCTCCAGGATCCAGGCGACCTGCTCGGCGGACGAGGTCTCGTAGATCGGGACGGTCACCCCGCCGGCGGTCCAGACGGCGAAGTCGGTCAGGGTCCACTCGTAGCGCGTCTTGCACATGATGGCGACCCGGTCACCCGGGGCGATGCCGGCGGCGATCAGACCCTTGGCCACCGCGCGGACGTCGTCGTTGAACTCGCCCGCGGTGACGTCGACCCAGGCGGCGCCCTCCTTGCGGGAGAACGCGACGTTCGTGGGGTTGTGGGCCGCGTTGCGGGCGGGCAGGTCGGCGAGGCTGCCCTCCGTCGTGGGCTCGACGAGTGGGGGCGCGACGTGTTCCTGCACAGAGTCTCCTTTGACGGCGGATCACTTGCCTTCGACCGACAGCCTACCGATGGGTAGACGCCGTGGGGAGGGCGCGCTACGACCTTCCCCCTGCGGTGCGGGACACTGGCTCTCGTGAGGCACTCACGCATCGACGTCGTCGACGAGACCTTCGTCGACGCGCCACCGGCACTGATCCGCGCACACCTCGGTGACGAGGTGTGGGCGCGCCAGGTCTGGCCGCACCTGCAGCGCGAGCTCGTGCGGGACCGTGGGACCAAGGGCATCCGTTGGACGGTGACGGGTCAGGTCGTCGGTGAGATGGAGGTGTGGCTCGAGCCCTGGTGGGACGGCGCCATCGTCCACCACTACCTGCGCGGACACCGGCAGCCCACGGCGCCCCGTGACGTGGCCACGCGGCACACGCTGCGGTGGAAGCGGGCCGTGCACGGACTGAAGGACAGGCTCGAAGGGAACTCGTTGTAGCCTTCGGCGCATGGCCGACCGCACCGAGTCCAGCATCGACATCGCCGCCACCCCCGGCGACGTCCTGGACGTCATCGCCGACTTCGAGAGCTACCCCGAGTGGGCCACCGAGGTGAAGAAGGTCAGCGTCCTGACCGAGGAGGGCGACGGCTGGGCCGACCAGGTGCAGTTCACCCTCGACGCCGGCGCGATCAAGGACACCTACGTCCTGGACTACCAGTGGGACGTCACCGAGGACGGCACCGGTGTCGTGTCCTGGACGCTGGTCGAGGCGAACGTCCTCAAGGCCATGAACGGCTCGTACACCCTTGCGGCGCAAGGCGCGACGGGCACCACGGTCACCTACCGGCTCGCGGTCGACGTGAAGATCCCCATGCTCGGGATGCTCAAGCGCAAGGCCGAGAAGGTCATCATCGACACGGCGCTCAAGGAGCTCAAGAAGCGCGTCGAGGGCTGACCCGGCGACTCCCGGGCACACCACATGCGCGTCATCCTCTTCACCGGCAAGGGCGGGGTCGGCAAGACCACGACGGCCGCGGCGACGGCGGTGCGCGCCGCCCGTGGCGGCGTCAAGACGCTGGTGATGTCGACCGACGCCGCCCACTCCCTCGGCGATGCGCTGGGGGTGGACCTCGCGGGAGCGGCGGCGGGCCGACCCGTCGAGGTCGAGCCGGGGCTGTCGGCCCTGCAGATCAGCCCGCCGCACCTGCTGGGGGAGTCGTGGCGGGTGGTCCAGGACTACCTGCTGTCGGTGCTCGACACCGTGGGTATCGACACCGTCGTGGCGCAGGAGCTGACGCGCCTGCCCGGCGCCGAAGAGATCGCCGCGCTGCTCGAGATGCGCTCGCAGGTCGAGTCGGGCCCGTGGGACCTCGTCGTCGTCGACTGTGCGCCGACCGCGGAGACCCTGCGCCTCCTGGCCCTGCCCGAGGCGCTCGCCTGGCACCTCGACCGGCTGCTGCCCGCCCAGCGTGGCCTGATTCGCTCCCTGCGGCCGGCCGCAGCAGCCGCTGCAGGGGTGCCGCTTCCGACGCCCGAGGTGGTCGACGCGGTCACCGGGTGGCAGCGGCAGATGCGCCAGGTCCACCGCATCCTCACCGGCGAGCAGACGTCGGTGCGCCTCGTGCTGACACCCGAGCGCGTCGTGATCGCCGAGTCGCGCCGGACGTGGACGTCGTTGTCGTTGTACGGGTTCGTGGTCGACGCGGTCGTCGTCAACCGGGTCTTCCCGGATGCTGCGGAGCCGGACGAGGCCGCACCGTCGTCACCGACCCCGACCGGTGACCCGTGGCGCAGCGGGTGGAACGCCGCCCAGCAGGCAGGCCTGGTCGAGGTGCGGGAGTCCTTCGCCGGGCTGCCGGTCCTGGTCGCGCCCTACCTCGCCGCAGAGCCCATCGGTGTCGAGGCCCTCGCTGCCCTGGGTCGGGCCCACGGCGCCGACGACGCGCAGGACCTCCTCGCGCCGGTGACCCACCGCGGGATGGCCGTCGAACGCACCGACTGGGGGTTCACCCTGAGCCTGCCGTTGCCCCTGGCCCACGCCCGCGACCTTGGCCTGCAACGCCGGGACGACGAGCTGCTCGTCGCCGTGGGGGAGCACCGCCGCGTCCTCACCCTGCCCGCGGCTCTGCAACGATGCGTGGTCGACGGGGCGGCGGTGCGCGACGGCATGCTGCGGGTCCGCTTCGTCCCCGACGAGGAGGTGTGGCCCCGTGGCTGACCAGACCGGTGAGACCGGCCGATCCGAGCCGCGCCCCCCCGACGAGGGTGCCGGGCAGCGCGCTCCGCACGAGCACGCGCACCAGCACGGCGGCTCGCCGGCGGGATCGGTGGGGTCGGTGGCCGAGGAGGCAGCGCGGCTGCTCGACGCCCTCGGGGGCTGGGTGAGCACGAGCGGGTATGCCGCCGAGCCTGCCCGCGAGGATGCGCCGGACCCTGCCGTACCCGACCCCGCCGTACCCGACCCCGCCGTCCCCCACCCCGAGGTGCCGCCGGGTGAGACGAAGACGCAGGGGGCAGGCCACTGCGAGCACTGTGGTGCTGCCACCGGTGCCGGGCGGCCGGTCGCCTGTCAGTGGTGCC
The DNA here is from genome assembly GCA_963731235.1 of uncultured Actinomycetota bacterium. Taxonomy (GTDB): domain Bacteria; phylum Actinomycetota; class Actinomycetes; order Actinomycetales; family Dermatophilaceae; genus Pedococcus. The sequence continues at coordinate 71,148 of CAVSUT010000024.1, forward strand.
CGGTGTGCCAGGGCATCGGCCTGCTGCGATCGGTGCGACCGGAGACGGTCGACCGGCTCGCGGACCTGGCCGGGGCACTGGCCACGGCCCTGCGTGACGTGGCCACCCACACCCGCGGCACCGACCGCCCGCAGGGGCCGCCGCCACCGCACGACCCCGGGACCCGCGGCCCACGGGTGCACGACATCACCATCGACGACGAGGACCAAGGGGGCGAAACGCCATGAGCGTGACGATCGGCGTGGACATCGGTGGCACGAAGATCGCGGCCGGTGTCGTCTCGGCGACCGGCGAGATCCTGGCACGGGCTCGTCGTGACACCCCGGCCCAGGACCCCGACCAGATCGCGCACGACGTGGCTGCGCTGGTCATCGAGCTCGCCGAGCCACGCCCGGACGTCGTCGGCGTCGGTGTCGCGTGCGCCGGGTTCGTCGACCGGACCGGCTCGACGGTGCTGTTCGCCCCCAACCTCGCCTGGCGGGACGAGCCGCTCAAGCGCCGCCTCGAAGCGCTGGTCGAGCACCCCGTCATCATCGAGAACGACGCCAACGCCGCCGCATGGGGCGAGTTCCGGTACGGCGCGGCCCACGAGGTCGACGACATGGTGCTGGTCACCGTGGGCACCGGCATCGGTGGTGGGGCCATCATCGACTCCCGACTGCTGCGAGGGGCCTACGGCGTCGCCGGCGAGCTGGGCCACATGCGCGTCGTGCCCGACGGGATCCGGTGCGGCTGCGGCAACCGCGGCTGCTGGGAGGTCTACGCCTCGGGCAACGCCCTCGTGCGCGAGGCCCGTGAGCTGGTCGCCTCCGGGACACCCCACGGTGCGGCGTTGGCCGACGCGTGCGGCGGTGACCCCGCCGCCCTGCGCGGTCACGACGTCACCACGGCGGCGCAGGACGGCGACGCCGCGGCCATCGAGCTGCTCGCCGACCTCGGTCGCTGGCTCGGCGAGGGTGCGGCCTCGGTGTCGGCCATCCTCGACCCCGAGCTCATCGTCATCGGCGGTGGCGTGGTCGCCGCAGGTGACCTGCTCATGGGGCCGGCCCGGGCGGCATACGGCCGTCAGCTGACCGGTCGCGGGCACCGGCCGGTGGCAGAGTTCGTCCCGGCCACGCTCGGCAACGACGCGGGCCTCATCGGCGCCGCGGCGCTCGCGGCGGAGGGGATCGGTTCATGAGCGAGCGGCTCGCGGTCGGCATCGACATCGGCGGCACCAAGGTGGCCGGAGGGCTCGTCGCCCAGAACGGCACGATCGTCGGGCGGGCCCGGCGCGACACCCCGCACCGCTCCAAGAGCCCCGGGGTGGTGGAGGACACCATCGTCGAGGTCGTCGCCGAGCTGCTCGACCGCGCGGAGGACGAGGTCGTCGCCGTGGGCATCGGTGCGGCCGGGTTCGTCGCGGCCGACCGGGCCACCGTCGTCTTCGCCCCCCACCTGTCCTGGCGCGGTGAGCCACTCGAGGCCAACCTGCAGCGCCGGGTACCGGTCCCGATCTCGGTGGACAACGACGCCAACGCCGCGGCCTGGGCCGAGTGGCGGTTCGGGGCGGCCCAGGGCGAGACGCACCTGATGATGATCACCCTGGGCACCGGCATCGGTGGTGCCCTGCTGTTCGACGGCCAGGTCGTGCGTGGCAAGTACGGCATCGCCGGGGAGTTCGGGCACATGCAGGTGGTGCCGGGCGGCCAGCGGTGCGAGTGCGGCAACCGGGGCTGCTGGGAGCAGTACGCGTCCGGCAACGCCCTGGTCCGCGAGGCCCGCTCGCTCATGACCGCAAACAGCCCCGTGGCCTCCGACCTGCTCGCTCGCGTCGAGGGCGACCCCATGGCCCTCACCGGACCCCTCATCACCCAGGCCGCGCAGGAGGGCGACCCCACGGCCACCGAGCTGCTCGGGGAGATCGGCACCTGGCTCGGGGTCGGCATCGCCAACCTCGCCGCGGCCTTCGACCCGGGCACGTTCGTCGTCGGCGGCGGGGTCAGCGCGGCCGGGGACCTGCTGCTGGAGCCGGCACGCACAACCTTTCGCCGCCACCTCACCGGTCGTGGCTACCGGCCCGAGGCACGCATCGTGGCAGCGCAGCTCGGCAACGACGCGGGGCTGATCGGGGCGGCCGACCTGGCCCGTCGCGACGCATGAGCACTGATGCGCGTGGCGTCCTACAACCTCAAGGACCTCACGCTCGACCGGCACGCGGCCGCCCGCGTGATCCGCGCGATCGACCCCGACGTGCTCTGTCTGCAGGAGGTGCCGCGCCGCCTGTTCGGGGCGTGGCAGGTCTCCTCCTTCGCCGCCGAGTGCGGTCTGTACTGGTCGGGGCGGCACCGTGGCAGCGGCGGCACGACCATCCTCACCTCGCTGCGGGTGGACGTCAGGGAGCCACGGCACCACCGCCTGCGCGTGTCCGCCCTCCAACGCACCCGCGGGTATGCCGTGGCGCGCGTCGCGCCCGCTGGTCACGAGCCGGTCGTGGTGGCCTCGGTCCACCTCGGCCTCGACGCCGCCGAACGTGAACGACACGCAGGGCAGATCCTCACCGCCGTGTCGGGCGGTGGACCCGTGCTGCTCGCCGGTGACCTCAACGAGGGGGAGACCGGGCAGGCGTGGCGACTGTTCGCTGCGCCGCTGCGCCTCGTCTCCCCGACCACCCCGACGTACCCCGCCAGGGCACCTCGAAGGGTGCTCGACGTCATCTTCGCCTCGCCCGAGCTCACCGTCCTGCCGCACCCACCGGTGCAGCTCGACGAGGCCGACCTCGTCGCAGCCAGCGACCACCGGCCCACCTGGGTCGACGTCGACCTCGGCCCAGACCTCGGCCTCGGGGCGGGTTAGACGCGGGCCCCGTTGTCGGGGTCGCTCTCGTCGCGGTCGCGCGGCTGGCGCATGACGAGCAGGACGAACCCACCGACGGTCATCGCGAGTGCTCCGAGGGTCCACCAGTTGCTGACGTCCGGGCGGAACAGCACGAGCCACAGCAGGACGAGCGGTCCGACCACCAAACCGACGACGATGCCCCAGAACTGCACGTCCTCCTGGGGCGGCAGGGGCGCGGTGGGCCCGGGCTCGAAGTGCTCCTCGTCGTCGGCGTCGACCAGCTCGGCCGGCGGCGGGTCCTGCTCCGGTTCGTCGGGGCTGGGCTCAGGGTGCTGCTCGGCGCCGCGCCAGACGACGAACGGCCGGGTGGGCGGCGGGTTGACGCCCGTGCTCGGCTCGAGCGCGGAGTTCACCCCGGTGTCCTGCGGCTTGTCGGGCAGCGACTGCACGTCGTCCCAACGCGCGACGATGTCCGCGAACTGTGCGTCCACGTCCTTGTCGCCCATGGCGGTCCTGCTTCCTGCTGGAGAGGGGCTGTGCGGTCAGCTGAGCCGCTCGATGAACTGCACCGACTCCTCAAAGATACGTGGCGCGTCGTTGTCGAGGGTAGCCACGTGGTAGCTGTCGTGCAGGACGTTCTCGGTGACGTCGGTGCTCGAGACCCGCGACAGGAAGAGCTCGGAGCTGGAGGTGGGGACGACGTGGTCGTCCACGCTGTGCCAGAGCAGCAGCGGCTGGGTCACCTCGGGCAGGTCGCGAACCACGGTCGCCCAGAGCTGGGTCTGGGAGTAGAGCGCCTTGAGCGGGACCCGGTCGTAGCAGATCTCGTCCTGGCCCGGCTTCTTGATGTCGTTGCCGATCCCGGGCAGCGACGGCAGGACGGCCTGCAGCAGCGGCAGCGCCCTGAGCCGCACGTCCTCCACCTTGTAGGCGGGGTTGACGAGCATCAGGCCCTTCACGCGCGGGCCGTGCTCCTGGGCCAGCCTGGTGGCGAGCGCACCCCCCATCGAGAGGCCGCCGACGAAGACCTGGTCGCACTGCTCGTGGAGCTCGCGGAAGGCACCGTCGACGGTGGCATACCAGTCCTGCCACGTGGTGCGGTTCATCTCCTGCCACGTCGTGCCGTGGCCGGGCAGCCGGGGGAGGCGCACGGTGCAGCCGGCGTCGGCGAGGAACTCGGCCCAGGGGCGCATGCTCGCCGGGCTCCCGGTGAACCCGTGGGCCAGGACGACACCGGTCCGGCCGCGCTCGCCCGTCCCGTCGTGGGAGTAGGGCTCTGCACCGGGTCGGACGGACACGAGGGGCGCTCCTTGGCGGCGCCGCATGGGCACCGCTGGACGGGCGTCGGACGGGGTCACGGGGACCGGCTGGTCCCGAGCCCCGCCGCCGACGGGTGACGGACGTTGGCGCGAATCCTCGCACGCACCACGGCAGCCGTCGAGGGTGCGTCCGTTCGCCACCCACGAGCGGCACGTCTGCTCGTCGTCACCACCGGCCGGTGCGCATCCGTCGGAGGCCGGACTTCACGGAGTTGACCCCACTGCGCCGGACCGCGCTGCTGTAACCAGCCTTGTACCCGACCCAGAACCCGACCACCAAGGTCACCACGGCCCATACCCGACCGTCACCCACGCAAACCACCCCCTTGTGCGCAACAGCCTCATCGAACACCGTGCACAGGCCTTTCGCCTAGGGCTGGTCCCTGTCGCCGTGCACCGGACCTGCCCGGCGCCGGTGCAGGTCGCCCCTGTTCGACCCCCGCGGTGCCGTAGAGTTCACCGCGTCACATGGAGGTGAACGGTTGTTCTACTGGGTGCTCAAGACGGTCGTGCTCGGCCCGATCCTCAGGCTGTTGTTCCGGCCGTGGGTCGAGGGGGAGGAGAACATCCCCGAGGACGGCGCGGCGATCTTCGCCAGCAACCACCTGTCGTTCTCGGACTCGATCTTCCTGCCGCTGGTCGTCCCGAGGCGGATGACCTTCCTCGCCAAGTCCGACTACTTCACCGGTCGGGGCATCAAGGGGCGCCTGACGGCGGCCTTCTTCCGCGGTGTCGGCCAGCTGCCCGTCGACCGGTCGGGAGGCGGTGCCGGTGAGGCAGCGCTGCGCTCCGGCCTGCGCGTGCTGCGTCGTGGCGAGATGCTCGGCATCTACCCCGAGGGCACCCGCAGCCCCGACGGCCGGCTCTACCGCGGTCGCACCGGGGTGGCCCGGATGGCGCTCGAGGCCGGGGTGCCCGTGCTGCCCGTCGCGATGATCGGGACCGACAAGGCCCAGCCGACGGGCAAGAAGATCCCCAAGCTCATGCGCATCGGCGTGAAGATCGGCAAGCCGCTGGACTTCTCGCGCTACGAGGGCATGGAGGACGACCGGTTCGTCCTGCGCTCGATCACCGACGAGATCATGTACGAGCTCATGCTGCTGTCCGGCCAGGAGTACGTCGACATGTATGCCACCTCGATGAAGGACCGCATCCTCGCCGCCGCCAAGACCAAGGCCCGCGAGCTGCAGGAGGCGGCCCTGCCCGGGTCGGCGGCCAAGGAGCTCGAGGAGGCCCTCGACGCCCACGACGACGAGGCCATCCGGCGTGCCCGCCGTCGCGTGGACGACGCCACCGCGGACATCGACGAGACCACCGAGCTCGGGGACGATCCGCAGGACGAGCGCCCGCACGAGGAGCAGGACCGGGGACCGGACCAGGACCAGAACCAGGACCAAAACCAGGACCACAACCAGGAGCCGGACCACGGGCAGGACGAGTCGCACCGGCGGCACCGTCGCGAGGCCAGCTGAGCCGTTGACGGCGGGGGAGCACGTGACGCGCGCGCGGGGTGGGGCCGGGGGTAGCAGCGGCCCTCGCCTGCGGCTGCTGTCGGTGCCCGACTCCCAGCCGGCGGTGGTCTCCGCCTTCTGGAAGGGCATCGACGTCTTCCGCCCGATCGCCCTGGCGTACGCCGCGTACTCGCTCTGGGACCGGCCGCAGGACCTCGTGCGCCCGGCCCTCGGTTGGGGTGTCCTCGCGGTGCTCGGCGTCTGGACGGTGTTCCTCGTCGTCTACCGGCGGCGCCGCCTCTGGCTGGTCGTCGTGGAGCTGCTGCTCGCGGCCGGGGCGATCCTGGCCACGCGCCTGGTCGACTCGGCGGAGTCGATCGAGGCGGGATCGCGCACCCTGGCGACCTTCTGGCCGGCCGCCGGGGTGGTCTCGGCCGCGGTGCTGCTGGGCCGCAAGGGCGGGATCGTCGCCGCTGCCTTCATCGGGGCGGTCGACCTCGTCGAGGTCGGGCGCGCGACGCCGAACACCATCAACAACATCGTCCTGCTGCTGCTCTTCGGTGCCCTCATCGGGTATGCCGTCGACCTGGCGTGTGAGGGCCACCTCAAGCTGCGCGAGGCCCTGGCCCTCGAGGCGCAGGTGCGTGAACGCGAGCGCCTGGCCCGGACCGTGCACGACGGGGTCCTGCAGACCTTGGCGTTCATCAACCGGCGAGGTGCCCAGCTCGGCGGCGAGGCGATGCAGCTCGGCGAGATGGCTGCCGACCAGGAACGCCTGCTGCGGGCGCTCGTCAGCGGCACGACCCCCGACGAGTCGGCGTCCGCGGTCCACGGTGACGTCGACCTGCGCCAGCAGCTCGGCCGCTTCGCCGAGGGCCGGGTCCACCTCGTCGCCCCCGCCGACCCCGTCCTGGTGCCGCCGCGTGTCGCGGGCGAGCTGGTGGCCGCGGTGGGTGCGGCGCTGGACAATGTGCGCCAGCACGCCGGTGAGGCGGCGCAGGCGTGGGTGCTGGTCGAGGACGAGGGGGAGACCGTGGCCCTGACGGTGCGCGACAACGGCATCGGTATGCCGTCCGGTCGCCTCGCGGAGGCTGCCTCGGCAGGGCGACTGGGTGCCTCCTCGAGCATCCGCGGACGGTTGGCCGACCTCGGGGGAGAAGCGGTGTACTCGGGCCGGCAGGGCTCCGGGACGACGGTGACGATGCGGGCGCCCCGGACGGGCGCCCCCGGCGGAGGGGTGGCATGACCGAGCAGCAGCAGGCGCGGGGAACCGAACCGGGCCCGGAGCCGACCGCTCCCCTCAAGGTCGTCGTCGCCGACGACCACCCCCTGTGGCGGGACGCGGTGGCCCGCGACCTGGCCGAGGCAGGCATGACCGTCCTCGCCACCGCGGACGACGGGCCGTCCGCGGTCAACCGCACCAAGGCCACCCGGCCCGACGTGCTGGTGCTCGACCTCAACCTGCCCGGCATGCGCGGCCACGAGGTGTGCGCAGCCCTCGGCTCGCTGCAGACGCGGGTGCTCGTGCTCTCGGCGTCGGGTGAGCAGCAGGACGTGCTCGAGGCGGTCAAGGCCGGGGCCGCCGGCTACCTCGTGAAGTCCGCGTCCCGCGAGCAGATCGTGGCGGCGGTCGAGGCGACCGCACGCGGAGAGGCCGTGTTCACCCCGGGTCTGGCGGGACTGGTGCTGGGGGAGTTCCGCAAGCTGTCGACGCAGCCGCAGGTCGACCCGTCGCGACCCATCCCCGAGCTCACCGAACGCGAGACCGAGGTGCTCAAGCTCGTGGCGACGGGGATGTCCTACAAGGAGATCGCCTCCGAGCTGTTCATCTCCCACCGCACGGTCCAGAACCACGTCCAGAACACCCTGGGCAAGCTGCAGCTGCACAACCGCATCGAGCTCGTGCGGTTCGCGATCGCCAAGGGCCTGGACACCCCCGAGGCCTGAGCTCGGCGCCATACCGGCCCGCGGTGGTGTGCAGCGGTGACCGCGATGCGGGCTGGGGGACGGACCGGTCGGGCCCGCACCTATCCTTGACCGGTGAGCACCACCCAGCACCACGACTCCCTCGACTCCCTCGACCCCCTCGCCGGCCTCGCGGCCGGCGCCGACCTCCCGGCCGCCCAGCAGCCGGTGTGGCCGGACGCCACGCGACTGTCCAGCGCTGTCGCCGAGCTCGCGTCGTACCCGCCGCTGGTGTTCGCCGGGGAGTGCGACGTCCTGAAGTCCCGGATGGCTGCTGCCGCCCGTGGTGAGGCCTTCGTGCTGCAGGGCGGCGACTGCGCGGAGACGTTCGCCGCGGCGACGGCGGACAACATCCGCGACCGGGTCAAGACGATCCTGCAGATGGCGGCGGTCCTCACCTACGGCGCGTCGGTGCCGGTGGTCAAGGTGGGCCGGATGGCAGGGCAGTACGCCAAGCCCCGCAGCAGCGGCGACGAGACCCGCGAGGGCGTGACCCTGCCGGCCTACCGCGGCGACATGGTCAACGACTTCGAGTTCACCCTCGAGTCGCGCACCCCCGACCCGCAGCGGCTCGTGCGGGCCTACCACGCGAGCTCGGCGACGTTGAACCTCGTGCGCGCGTTCACCATGGGTGGCTTCGCCGACCTGCGCCACGTCCACGACTGGAACAAGGGGTTCGTGTCCAACTCGGCCAACAGCCGCTACGAGCGACTGGCCAAGGACATCGACAAGGCGATGAAGTTCATGTCGGCCTGTGGCGCCGACTTCGACGCCATGCGCACGACCGAGTTCTTCTCCGCGCACGAGGCGCTGCTGCTGGACTACGAGCGCCCGCTGACCCGCGTCGACAGCCGCACCGGGGAGCTGTACGACACCAGCGGTCACTTCATCTGGGTCGGCGAGCGCACCCGCGACCTCGACGGCGCCCACGTCGACTTCGTGTCCAAGGTGCTCAACCCCATCGGCGTCAAGCTGTCCGCCAAGGCCGAGGTCGACGACGTCCTGCGCCTGATCGACAAGGTCGACCCCGACCGCGAGCCGGGCCGCCTGACCTTCATCACGCGGATGGGCGCCAAGACCGTGCGCGAGGCGTTGCCGCCGCTGGTCGAGAAGATCACGGCGTCCGGCGCGCAGGTCACCTGGATCTGCGATCCCATGCACGGCAACACCTTCGAGTCGGCCAGCGGCTACAAGACGCGGGACTTCGAGGACGTCGTCGAGGAGGTGCGCGGGTTCTTCGAGGTCCACCAGGGCCTGGGCACGGTCCCCGGCGGCATCCACGTCGAGCTCACCGGCAACGACGTCACCGAGTGCATCGGTGGCGCCGAGAAGATCCTGGACGCCGACCTGAACAAGCGCTACGAGTCGGTCTGCGACCCCCGGCTCAACCACCAGCAGAGCCTGGAGCTGGCGTTCCTCGTCGCCGAGATGCTCTCCAAGGACTGACCGCCCGCATGACGAACACCATCGACGTCGACCTGCTGTCCGACACCCTGACGCGACCGACGGAGGCGATGCGCCGGGCCATGGCCACCGCCGTCGTCGGCGACGACGTGTTCGGCGAGGACCCCACCGTCCGCGAGCTCGAGGAGCGCGTGGCCGGCCTGCTCGGCCACGAGGACGCGTTGTTCACCCCCACCGGGTCGATGGCCAACCAGCTCGGGCTGCGGCTGCACGTCAGCCCCGGTGAGGAGCTCATCGCCGACTCGCTGGCCCACGTCCTGCGCGCCGAGATGGGGGCGGCGGCTGCGCTGTCGGGTCTGTCGTCGCGCTCGTGGGTCGCCCCGCGCGGGCTGCTCGACGCGGCCCAGCCGCTGGCCCTGATGATCCCCGACGGGGGCGCCTACCAGGTCAACACGCGGCTCGTGGTCGTGGAGAACACCCACAACTTCGGTGGCGGCACCGTCGCGCCCCTGGACCAGATCGAGGCGCTCCGCGCAGGGACGCAGCCGCGGGGGGTCGCGATGCACCTCGACGGGGCGCGGCTGTGGAACGCCCACGTGGCCACGGGCATCGCGCTCGCCGACTACGGCCGGCACTTCGACTCCGTCAGCGTCTGCCTGTCCAAGGGCCTCGGCGCCCCGGTGGGCTCGCTGCTCGTCGGGTCGCGCGACCACATGGCGACCGCCCGCATCTGGCGCAAGCGCTTCGGCGGCGGCATGCGCCAGGTCGGCATCCTCGCCGCAGCCGGGCTGCACGCCCTCGACCACCACGTCGAGCGCCTCGCCGACGACCACGCCCGGGCCCACCGGTTCGCGACCGCGGCGGCGCAGGCCGTCCCCGGCTCCATCGACCCGGCGACGGTGCAGACCAACATCGTCGTCCTCGACGTGTCCGTCGCGGGCTGGACCTCGGCCGCCTTCGTCGAGGAGGCGGGCCGGCGCGGCATACGCCTCTATCCGGTGAGCCCCACCGGTGTCCGGCTGGTCTGGCACCTCGACGTCGACGACGCGGCCACCGACCGCGCCGTCCAGGCGCTGGCCCCCCTGCTCGAGCGGGGCCCGGCCGCGGCCTGATCCGGCGTCAGGGAGGCCAGGAGCGGGGTATGCCGCGCCCTTGGCATCCCCTCGTGCGCGCGAGTCGCGAGCGTCCGGGTCCGTGCCTCAGACCTCGTGGTGCAGCAGCTCAGCGGGGCGGTCCTGCTCGGCCGTGGCCCCGGGAGAGCCCCGGCCGAGGATCTCCACGACGTACATCGCGGTGAGCACGAGCCCTCCGCCGAGCAGCATCCGCGCGGTGAGCGACTCGCCGCCGAACAGGACGGCGAAGAAGGCGGCGAACACCGGCTCCATCGTCATGACGATCGCCGCCCGCGTCGCCGGCAGGTGCGACTGGGCCCAGGTCTGCGCCCACAGCGCCCCCGCCCCGGCGACCAGCGCCATGTAGAGCAGCGAGGTCCACTGGCCGCCGTCCTGGGGCAGGGTGATGCCGTCGGGGACCGCGCCGATCGAGGCCACCGCCGTGATGACGAAGGCCTGCACCGTGGCCAGGCCGGTCGCGGACGACGCGGTGGAGTAACGGCCGAGGCCGATGATGTGCAGCGCGTAGAGCACCGCGGCCGCCAGCGTCACGGACTCCCCGAAGCCCACGGACAGGCCGCGCAGGGACAGCACGCCGAGCCCGACCGTCGCCAGGGCGACGGCCAGCCAGGTCGAGCCCGGTATGCGGTCGCGCAGCAGGACCGCACCGAGGACCGGGTGTGAGCACGACGTAGGTCCCCGTGACGAAGCCGGACACCGAGGCGTCGGTGTGCTCGAGCCCCACCGTCTGCAGCAGCTGGGCCAAGCCGTACAGGATGCCGAGACCGACGCCGATGAGCACCTGACGGCGGGTCAGGGCCAGGGTCTGGCGTCGGAACACCACAGCCATGACGACAGCGGCGATCGCGAACCGCACCGCGAGGAAGTCCGCCGACGGCACGTGCTCCACGAGGTCGCGGATGAGGAAGAACGTCGAGCCCCAGACCGCGGTGACAGCGATCAGGAGCAGGGTGGCCAGACGGCTGGCCGACAGGGATCGCACGGGGGTCGGACCGGACTCAGACGACGACGAGGGTGACGGTGGAGTTCTTGGGCTGCTCGCTGTCGGCGGCGGGGTTCTGGCTGCGGACGGTGCCGAAGATGCCGCCCATGAAACGCTCGACCTTGACCTGGAAACCGGCGTCCTCGAGGATCTTGCGCGCCTGCGCCTCCTGCTTGCCCTGCACGTCGGGGACCTTGACCAGCTCCGGGCCCTTGGACACGACCAGCGTGACCTTGTCGCCCTTGAACACCGTGCCGCTCGAGGGGCTCTGGGAGATGACGTTGCCCTTGGGGACGGTGTCGTCGTTCTCCTGCTGGGTCGCGTCGACCTCCAGGCCCTTGCCAGTGAGGTCCTTGACGGCGTCATCGGCAGGCTTGCCGGTGAAGTCGGTGACCTCGATGGGCTCGCGACCCTTGCTCACCACGAGGTTGACCTTCGCGCCGCGCTTGAGCGACGCGCCCTCCTTGGGGCTGACGCTGATGACCAGGCCGTCGGCCACGGTCTCGCTGAACGCGCGCTTGGTGTCGCCGACGGTGAGCTTCTCGGCCCTGATCCGCGCGGTCGCCTCGTTGGCGCTGGCCCCCACGACCTGCGGCACGGCATACCGCTCCGGGCCCTTGGAGACGGTCACCGTCACGTCCTGGCTGCGACGCAGCTCGCTGCCGGCTCCCGGGTCGGTCGAGATGACCACCCCCGCCGGGATGGTCTCGTCGAACGCGTCCACCCGGTCAGGGGACAGGTGCGCGCTCTGCAGGGCGCTCTGCGCCTGGGCGTAGGGCTGGCCGGTCACCCTGGGCACCGTCGTCGGTGAACCGGGACCGGCGATGAACCACCAGGCGGCGATGCCGGCGATCGCAGCGACCGACAGGGCGGCCAGGACCCACCCCCACGGCCCCCGGCGGCCAGCGCCGACCACGCGGCCCTCGAGGGCTCGGCCGCGGTCCTCGACGTACGGGTCGGGGCCGGGAGGAACCGTGGGGGTGTGGTCCATCGGCAGGGCCACCGGACCGACCGGGCGTGACCGGCGGGCCCGGTCCGAGGCCTGGTGGGAGGCCTCGACGGGCAGGGCGCTGGTGCGCTCCACGGCGACGGTGCTGTCACCGGCACCCATCGCCGACGACCCCTCGGGCCGGCGGTCGAGCTCGGTCGGGGTGAGCATGGCCCGGGACTTGCGGACCTCGGCCAGGAAGTCACCGGCATCGGCGGGTCGCTGGTCGGGGTCGCGCGACGTGGCCAGGGCCACGAGGGCGTCGAGCTCGGCCGGCACGGTGGGCACCCGCGAGGACGGGGCCGGGATCGAGCCGTGCACGTGCTGGTAGGCGATGTGGATCGGGGTGTCACCGACGAACGCCTTGGTGCCGGTGAGCATCTCGAAGAGGATCAGGCCGGCGGCATACACGTCGCTGCGGGCGTCGGCGATGCCTCGCTCGACCTGCTCGGGGGACAGGTAGGCCACCGTGCCGAGGAGGACCCCGGTCTGGGAGTAGGAGGTCTGGTTGCTCACCGCGCGGGCCAGGCCGAAGTCGGCGACCTTCACCGTGCCGTCGTCCTCGCGCAGGATGATGTTCTCGGGCTTGACGTCGCGGTGGATGATCCCGGCGCGGTGCGCGGCACCGAGCGCCTGCAGGACCGGCGTCATGAGGTCCAGGGCCGCTCGTGGGGTGAGCGGCCCCTCGGCCTTCATCACCTCGCGCAGGGTCTGCCCGGGGACGTACTCCATGGCGAGGAACATGTGGCCGTCGTCGTCGCCCTGGTCGAAGACCGACACGACGTTGGGGTGCGACAGGCGGGCCGCCGAACGCGCCTCCCGACGGAACCGGCTGGCGAACGCCTCGTCCTGGGCCAGGTCGCGGCGCAGCACCTTCAGGGCCACATCACGGTCCAGCCGGGTGTCCAGCGCGAGGTAGACCGACGCCATTCCGCCGTCGGCGATGTGCGACTGGACGCGGTAGCGCCCGTCGACCACACGACCGAGCAGGGACTCGGTGACACCTGAAGACACTCCCAAAGTGTAGGAGGTCAAACCGGCCAACTCATGCAGGCGGGGCGGGGAGGTGGGTCCGGAACCCTCCTAGAAGCGGCTGCGATGGGCCTTGATCGCCTTCACGTACACCTTCGTGTCGGCATACATCCCTTGGTGCTGGACCGAGTAGAGGCCCTGGTAGTAGCCCGCGATGGCCTGGTCCAGGTTCGTGGCCGAACGGGTCAGCGAGCGCAGGATGACGACCCCGGCGGTGATGTTGTCCTGGGTGCGCAGGAGGTTGAGCTTGCGCCCGCTCATCTGCGAGGCCCACTCACCGGAGGACGGGATGACCTGCATGACGCCGATGGCATTGGCGACCGAGACCTGGCGCTGGTTCCAGCCGGACTCCTGCCACGCCACGGCGAGGGCCAGCCGGGGGTCGACGCCGTGGCGCCGGGCCGTGGCGATGATCATGTCGCGGGTCGCGCTGCGGCTGGGGACCGACGAGCGCGCGAGGGTGTCGCGGTTGCGGTTGGCGGCGCCCACGATCGAGCTGGGGTAGGTGCGCCCGGCGAAGGTGTTGGCGCTGCTGGCCGAGGACGCCTTCTTCGCCGGGACACGCAGCTTCTGGCCGATGCGCAGGTGGTTGGCGTTGCCGAGCTTGTTCGCCTTGAGCAGGGCGGCCATCGAGACGCCGTGGCGCGCGGCGATGGCGCTCAGGGTGTCACCGCTGCGGACGGTGTAGCCGGACGTCGAGACGCTGGCCACGGCGCTGGTCCCGCGGACCTTGAGCTTCTGCCCGGGGTGGATGGTGCTGCGGCCGCTCAGGTGGTTCATCGCGTAGAGCGTGGCGAGAGGGGTGCGGGTCCGCGTCGCGATGGCACCCAGGGTGTCGCCGCTGCGCACGGTGTATCGCGTCGTCGAGGTCGCGCCACCGCCGCTCGAGGGGCGGCTCGCGCTCGCGGCACCGCTACCGGGGATCCGTACCTTCTGGCCGATGTGGATCACCGAGCGGGTCGACAGGTGGTTGGTCTTGAGCAGTGCTGCCAGCGAGACGCCCTTGCGCGCGGCGATGCCGCCCAGGGTGTCACCGGAACGCACCACGTAGGTGCTGCGGGCGATCGCCGCCGCCCTGGCCTTGGCCGCGGCCCGGGCCCTGGCCGCCTCGGCACGGGCCTGGGCGGCCGACCTGGGGACCGAGAGGCGCTGGCCGATCGCCAGGTGCCCTCCGCCGCCGGAGAGCTTGTTGCGCGCGACCAGGACCCCGGTGGTGGTGCCGAGTCGGTCGGCGATGGCAGCGAGGTTGTCGCCGCCACGCACGGTGTAGGAGGTCCAGCCGTGGGGAGCGGGCTTGGCCTTCTGGACGACCGCGGTGGGGGCGAGGGTCGAGGCCGAAGGGAGCGCCGCGGGAGCGATCACTGGGGACATCGGGAGCCTTTCGGGGTGCCTACCGCGTGCGGAGCGGCGACTGCAGTGTGGGGGGAGGTGCACAAGTGCGGGGTGTGGCGATTGTGACGAGAGTGAAAGGTACACCACACCAGCGCGGCTATATCGACTTACATCGATGTAATTTGCAATGCACCCGCGTGCTGGCAGGCTGTCCTCGTGACCGACCAGACCCCTGACCCGACCCCTGACCCCACTGTTGACCCCCCTGTTGACGAGGCCTCCGCCACGCCCCAGCAGTCCCTCGAGGAGCTCGTCGGGGCCTGGCTGACCGTCCCCGACATCGCCGAGCGACTCGGGATCCCGCTGTCCGGTGTGCGGCGGCTGATCGAGGAGCGCGAGCTGCTCAGCGCCCGCATCGGCGAGCGCCGGGTCGTCGCCGTGCCCGAGCAGTTCCTCCTCGACGAGGTCTACCCCTACCTGCGCGGCACCTTCACCGTGCTCGCCGACGGCGGGATGGACGACCAGGAGATCCTCGAGTGGCTCTTCACCCCCGACCCGACCCTGCGCGTCCCCGGCACCCCGGTCGACAACCTCGCGGCCGGCTTCAAGACCGAGGTGCGTCGCCGGGCCATGGAGCAGGCCTTCTAGCGCGACCGCCCGGGTGGAGTCCGGGGTGGGCCCGGGCTGCGCCGGTCAGTGCTCGCGCGTGGTGGCGCTGTCGATGAGCTGGTCGAGCACCTCGACCGCCTCGGGGTCGAGGGCGCGCGTCGACTTCAGCGCCATGCGCGCCGAGCCGGCCAGCCGGGCGATGTCGGCCTCCACCGCATCCACCGCGCCACTGGCCGTGATGACCGAGCGCAGCTCGTCGACCGCCTGCGCGTCGAGCCCGGGGTCGCCCAGGCGTGACTCGACCAGGGTGCGCCCGGCGGGGCCGGCCCCGGCGAGGGCGTGGGCGACCAGGACTGTCCGCTTGCCCTCGCGCAGGTCGTCGCCCGCGGGCTTGCCGGTGGCCACGGGGTCGCCGAACACCCCGAGCAGGTCGTCGCGCAGCTGGAAGGCCTGACCGAGGTCGAGGCCGTAGCGCGACAGGGCCGCGAGGTCGTCGCTGTCGGCACCGCCTGCGCTGGCCCCGATGAGCAGGGGGTGCTCGACGGTGTACTTCGCGCTCTTGAACCGGATGACGCGCTCGGCGCGCTCGATGCGCTCCGCGGCCGGGACGCCGTCCCAGGGCCGGACCGACTCGACGACGTCGAGGAACTGCCCACCCATCAGCTGGGTGCGCATCAGGTCGAACACCGCACGGCCGCGGGCGAGGTGCTCCGCGTCCAGGCCCGAGGTGGCATACAGCTCCTCGGTCCAGTTGAGGCACAGGTTGCCCGCGAGGATCGCCCCGGCCACACCGAACCGACCGGCGTCCCCGGACCAGGACTCCTCCTCGTGCCGCGCGGCGAGCGAGCGGTGGGCGGCGGGCATGCCGCGCCGGGTGTCGCTGTCGTCCATGACGTCGTCGTGGATCAGGGCGGCCGCCTGGAAGAACTCCATGGCCGTGGCCACGCGGACCAGCGCGTCGGAGTCGGGCTGGCCGGCGCCGCGGTAACCCCAGTAGAGGAAGGCGGCGCGCAGCCGCTTGCCGCCGGTCAGCAGGCGCGCCACCGCGCCGAGCAGCTCCTGGGCATCGGGGCCGACCTCGGCCAGCACGTCGGACTGGTGGGCGAGGACGTCGTCGACGCACCGTTGCACGCGCTCGCGCAACTGCGCGGCATCGAGGGGGCTGACCACCACGCGTTCCTCCCGGGCCTTGCTCGGTCATGGTTTCGTCAGCACCGGCGGTCCCACCGCTGGTGTCTCACCGTGTGCTGGCCCTGAGCCTACGGCGTGGGGCCTCGACTAGTCTCACCGCCATGGCACTGGGGCAGCCCTCTCGTCTCGCTCGACCGGCGCAGCTCACCGCGTCGATCCCCGGCATGCTCTCCTCGCCCAGCCCCTCGGTGAGCTTCGAGTTCTTCCCGCCCAAGGACGACGCCAGCGAGGCCCTGCTCTGGGACGCCATCCGCCGGCTCGAGTCCGCGCGGCCCGACTTCGTGTCCGTGACGTATGGCGCCGGTGGCACCGGCCAGGACCGCACCGTCCGCGTCACCGAACGGATCGCCCGTGAGACGACCCTGACCCCGCTGGCCCACCTCACCTGCGTCGGTGCGTCCATCGCCGCGCTGCGCCAGGTCGTCGGCCTGTATGCCGCGTCAGGGGTGCGCAACATCCTCGCCCTGCGTGGTGACCCGCCGGGCGACCCGGGCGGGGAGTGGGTCCCCCACCCCGAGGGCCTCAACCACGCCACCGACCTGGTGGAGCTCGTCAGGACGTTGGGGGACTTCACCATCGGTGTCGCCGCGTTCCCCGACGTCCACCCGTCCTCGCCGAGCCTCGAGCACGACGTCGAGGTGATGGTGCGCAAGGCCGATGCCGGCGCGAGCTTCGCGATCACCCAGATGGTCTTCGACGCCGAGAGCTACCTGCGCCTGCGTGACGCCGTCGGTGCCCGCCGCCCGGAGCTGCCGATCACCCCGGGCCTGATGCCGGTGACGAACTTCAAGCAGGTCGCCCGGATGTCCCAGCTCATGGGCACCCCGCTGCCGGACGCCGTCGTGTCGCGGCTGCAGGCCGTCGCGGACGACCCTGCCGCGACACGTGAGGTCGGGGTCCAGATCGCGACCGAGCTCGCGACCCGCATGCTCGGCGAGGGTGCCCCCGGCCTGCACTTCATCACGATGAACCGTTCGACGGCGACGCTCGAGGTGCACCGCAACCTCGGCCTGCACTAGCGGTCAGGACGATCGGTCGAGCGGACGCAGCTCGGCCACCAGGGGGACGATGTCGGCCACCGAGTCCACGACCCGGGTCGGCTGGTAGGGGAACTGGTCCACCTGGTGCGGGCGGGTCGAGCCCGTCAACACCAGGATCGTGCGCAGGCCCGCCTCCAGGCCGCTGATGACATCGGTGTCCATCCGGTCGCCGACCATCACCGTCGACTCCGAGTGGGCGTCGATCCGGTTGAGGGCGCTGCGCATCATCAACGGGTTGGGCTTGCCGATGTAGTAGGGCTGGCGGCCGGTCGCGGCACTGATCAGCGCGGCGACCGAACCCGTCGCGGGCAGGGTGCCGTGCTGGCTGGGGCCGCTGACGTCGGGGTTCGTGGCGATGAACCGCGCCCCGCCCTCGATGAGCCGGATGGCCTTGGTGATGGCCTCGAAGGAGTAGGTGCGGGTCTCGCCGAGGACGACGTAGTCGGGGTTGCGCTCGGTCATCGTGTAGCCGACCTCGTGCAGCGCCGTCGTCAGGCCGGACTCGCCCACGACGAACGCGCTGCCCCGGGGCCGCTGGTCGTCGAGGAACTGCGCCGTGGCGAGGGCCGAGGTCCAGATCGACTCCTCGGGCACGTCGAGCCCACCGGACAGCAGGCGGGCCCGCAGGTCGCGCGGGGTGAAGATCGAGTTGTTGGTCAGGACGAGGAACGGCCGGCCGTGCTCGGCGAGGGCGGACAGGAACTCGGCGGCTCCCGGGATGACGCTCTCCTCGTGGACGAGCACACCGTCCATGTCGGTGAGCCAGCACTCGACGGGTCTGGGTCTGGTCATGGCGCCCATTCTGGCGCAGGGCGATCGCACCCTCGGTGACTGGCCATGTCCCGGACGGCCCGGCCCGGTCAGGCCCCTATCGCCTCGACGTCAGATGCCGCTCGGCAGGGTCTTGCGCCGCTCGGCAGCCTTCTCGCGCAGCTCATGGATGCGGGCCAGGGTCGCGTTCACCCGGCGGGTGTCGATCGGTGCGGGCTGGTCGGTGAGCTTGGCCAGCGACTGTGCGGCCTCGGGCAGCGCGAGGCGAGGCAGTCGCACCCGCGGGGTCTCGTCACGTCGCTCGCCCTCGGGATGCTTCCCTGAGCTTCTCGCCTGCTCACTCATGTCGCCTCTTCGATGTCCTTCGCGAGGGTGTCGTAGAACAGATCCACCATCATCGACTGCTGCTCGGTCTCTGCCAGCTTCTCCAACGATGCTACGCCCTCGGTCAGCGCCTCGACCGGGATCGTCGACTGGTTCGCCCATAGATGGGTGTAGGCGGCCCACCACCGCTCTCGGGCGTCGGCGACCCGGTCTTGCTGTCGGTCGAACGTGATGCGGCGGGCGATGCCCTGGTAGGCGAGCACCGCGGCGACCAGTGCGGCCAGTCCGCCGACACCGGACGAGGTGAGGAACGCGCCCATCGCGAGCCAGAACGGGTTGTCGGTCACCGGTCCACCTGTGCTCTCTGACCGCTCCCCGGGGACAGGAGGTGGTCCGCAGCGTCGTAGCTCAACAGACCTCCATCGCGGTGGTCCCCGGCCCGCAGGCTCTCAGCAGCTCTTCGTAGGTGGTGCGGTAGACGGTGTGGCTGTGACCCGCAGCGGCCCAGACGTGGCGGTAGCGGCTGAGGGACACGTCGACGACGGTGCGGATCGGGGTCGGGGTGGCCGACCGGGGCGACACCGCCGATGGCGAACCCGGTGGCTCGGCGGACGAAGTCCGCATCGGCGCGGTCGACGTGGTCGACGCCCTCGAGCAGCTCGGCGACCTTGACCAGGTCGACCTGGTGCGCCCCCGAGGTGAGGACCAGCAGCGGGGTGGTCGCGCCCTGCTCGTCGTGGGCGCGGAAGATCAGCGAGTTGGCGATCTCGGCGGGGGTGACCCCGATGGCGGCGGCGGCCGCCGCGGCGGTGCGGACGGCATCGGGGAGGCTGACGAGCTCGGGGTCGATGCCGTGCACCGCCAGGGCGGTCAGGACCCGCTGCACGGCGGGGTGCTGCGTGAGGTCGCGACCGGGCGCGGGGGTCGGGGCGGGAACCTGCGTGGGCGCCGGCGCAGACGCGTGCGCGGCAGGGGGCGGGGCTGCTGCGGGGGAGGCTGGTGCGGGGGAGGGAGCCACCGGCTCGGGCGAGCTCATGTCCGGAGCCTAGGGGCGGCCACCGACGGCCACCAGCGCTGGCGTGGACGAGCTGCCGGAGCGGGGTGGCCTGGCCGGGCCGGCGCGACGCGCCCGGGTGACGGCGACGCGCCGTCGGTCTTGACGCGGTGTCCGAGGCCGGGTGTACGGTTCTTCTTATCGAACACCTGTTCGAATGGTTCCGAACACCGGGCCCGGACGATCCAGCAGGGTGGGCACTCCCACCACTGCCGTCCACGCCAGGAACCACCGTGCGGCTCTGGCCCGCAGGGGCGCCTCGACCCCGCCCCTGCCGGGCCAGAGCGCACCCCATCTTGCCCTGCCCGTGACGAAGGAGCCTGCTCGTGGTGCGCCGGTACGAAGAACCCATCGAGGTCCGCCAAGCGGGGGCCGGCGCCGACCGTGCCTTCGCCGAGGGCGGTCCCACGGCTCCCGGTCCCGAGGCGTTCGTGTGGCGGGGCCGCCTCTATGTCGTCCGGGCGGTCCTCGACCGCTGGCAGGAGCGCCGGCCCTGGTGGCGCGAGGCGCGCGAGCAGGGCAGCGGCGACGTCCTCACCGACGCCCGGGAGCGCCAGGTGTGGCGGGTGGAGGCCAGTGCCGGCCGGTGTGCTGCGGTCGGTGTCTACGACCTCGGTGCGGACCACCAGGACCTCGACCTGCGCTGGCGCCTGCTGCGCGTGGCGGACTGACGTGGTGGGCATGACGACCGACACCCCGACCGGCACCACGCGCAACGCGGGCGCCAGCCTCGACCTGCTCGACCGGTCCCGGCACTCCCTGCTCGAGGCATGCCAGAGCCGGGAGGTGTCCCAGCGCTACCTGCAGGCCCAGCTCGGGGCGCTGCGGGCCGCCGCAGCGCTCGTCGCTGCCCGGGCGACCCCCGACGGCCACTGCGGTCCGCGCTCCCTGTGGGAGCTGCTGCCGACGGTGGCCCCGGAGCTGGCGGAGTGGGCCGAGTTCTTCGAGCTCGTGGCGGCCCGGAGCGGCCAGCCCCACAACGCCCGGGAGGCCGACGACCTGATCCGTCAGTCCGAGGTGTTCCTCGACCTCGTCTGCCGCAGCCTGGGCCTGCCCGTGCCGCCCAGCGGTCACGAGGTGCTCGTACCCACCGCCCTCGCAGGCGGCCTCATCTCGACCCGCGCCACACCATGAGCACCGGCCCGGGCCCGGCGGCGGAGTTCGTGCACCTGCACGTCGCCTCGGGGTTCTCGATGCGTTACGGCACCTCCACCCCCGAGGCCCTCGTCGAACGCGCTGCCCAGCACCGGCAGCCCATCCTCGCCCTCACCGACCGGGACGGCCTCTACGGCGCGGTCCGGTTCGTCCAGGCGGCGACGGCTGCAGGAATCTCCCCGGTCCTCGGGGTCGACCTCGCCGTGGGACCGGACGCCCCGGGCGACCACGGTGGTTCGTGGGACGGCCCGGGTGGCCACGCGGCAGACCCGTCCCGCCCTCCCGCGCAGTCCCCGCCCCGACCGGCCCGCACACCGGCGCGGGGTGGCGCCGACCGCGACCCCCGTCACCCCCGGGTCACCGTGCTGGCCCGGGGGAGGGCCGCCGGGGTGCCGGCCGGGGTCGGCTG
Organism: uncultured Actinomycetota bacterium; assembly: GCA_963731235.1. Lineage (GTDB taxonomy): Bacteria > Actinomycetota > Actinomycetes > Actinomycetales > Dermatophilaceae > Pedococcus. The sequence goes on from CAVSUT010000024.1 coordinate 92,124, forward strand.
GGCGGCACTGTGCCGGTTGGTGACCGAGACCCACCTGCGCGGGGAGCGGGGGGCGCCGGTGACCTCGGCCGCGGTCGTCGCCGCCCGCTGCTGGAGCGGTGGCGACCCGCGGTCGAGTCGTGACCACCCCAGTCCGTTGCTCGTCCTGCTCGGGCCCGACTCCGACGTGGGCCGGGCCCTGCAGGCCAAGCGCGTCGACCGGGCGCGGGTCCTGCTCGACGGGTGGCGACGACGGCTGCCCCCGGGTGCGGTCGTGCTCGAGGTGGTCTGCCACGGCGGCCCCGAAGGCACGCCGGCCTCGCGCGGCCATGCCCGCCGGATGCTCGGTCTGGCCGATGAGCAAGGGGTTCCTGCCGTGCTCACCGCCGCGGTGCGCCACGTCGACCCGGGGGAGTCGGCGGTGGTCGACCTGCTCGACGCCGCCCGACGGCTCGTCGCCCTCGACACCCGCCACCTCGACCGGGTCACCGACGCCGCCCACCTCGCCCCGACCACGACGATGTATGCCGTCGCCCTCGAGGTCACCGGTGGTGACCGCGGCCGTGCCGACGAGCTGCTCCAGCGCACCCTGGCCCTCGGGCTGGCCTGCGCCCAGAGCGCCCGGCACGACCTGGGCATCGGCTCGGTGCACCTGCCCGAGCCCCACACCCTGGACATCGGGCCGGGGGAGAGCCCACAGGCCAGGCTGGAGCAGCGGTGCCGTGCGGCGGTCGCGACCCGCTACCCCGGCATCGGGGAGAAGGAGTTCGCCGCGGTCGAACGCCGGCTCACCGACGAGCTCAAGGTCATCGCCGAGCTGGGCTACCCCACCTACTTCCTCACCGTCGCCGAGGTCGTCGACCTGATCCGCGGCATGGGGGTCCGCGTCGCAGCGCGTGGGTCCGGCGCAGGATCGCTGGTCAACTACCTGCTCGGCATCAGCGGGGTCGACCCGATCCGCTACAACCTGCTCATGGAGCGGTTCTGCTCGCCGCTGCGGGCCGAGCTGCCCGACATCGACATCGACGTGGAGTCCGCCCGGCGCACCGAGGTCTACGAACGCATCCTCGACCGGTTCGGCGGCGAGCGCGTCACCTGTGTCTCGATGATGGACACCTACAAGGTGCGCCACGCGATCCGTGACGTGGGAGCGGCGCTCGGCCTGCCCCCGGTGGAGATCGACGAGATCGCCAAGGCCTTCCCGCACATCCGGGCCAAGGACGCCCGCAACGCCATCGCCGAGCTGCCCGAGCTGCGCTCGCGAGGGCTGGACAGCCCCCGGATGCGGGTGCTGTTCGACCTGGTCGAACGCCTCGACGGGCTGCCGCGCCACATCGCGCTGCACCCGTGCGGGGTGGTGCTGTCCGACGGCGGGCTGCTCGACCGGACCCCGGTGGAGGCGAGCTGGCTGGGGTTCCCGATGAGCCAGTTCGACAAGGACGACGTCGAGGCACTGGGCCTGCTCAAGCTCGACGTCCTCGGCATCCGGATGCAGTCGGCCATGGCCCACGCGGTGCAGGAGGTGGCGCGGGTCGACAAGGTGGCGGTCGACCTCGACGACCAGCAGCAGGTGCCGCTCGACGACGAGGCGACCTTCCGGCTGATCCGCACGAGCCACACCCTGGGCTGCTTCCAGATCGAGAGCCCCGGCCAGCGCGAGCTGATCGGCAAGTTCGGGCCCCAGCGCTTCGAGGACCTCGTCATCGACATCTCGCTGTTCCGACCCGGCCCGGTGAAGTCCGACATGATCACGCCGTTCCTCGAGGCACGGCACGGGTGGAAGGAGCCCAGCTACCTGCACCCCACCCTCATCGAGGCGCTCCGGGAGACCGAGGGGGTCGTCGTCTTCCACGAGCAGGTGCTCATGATCGTCGCCGAGACGACCGGGGTCTCCCTGGCCCAGGCCGACGAGGTCCGTCGCACCCTCGGCACCCCTCGAGGTCAGGTGGAGATCGAGGCCTGGTGGCGACCGGCTGCCCTGGCCCGTGGTTACAGCCCGGCCGATGTCGAGCGGATCTGGGAGGTGCTCAAGGCCTTCGCGTCCTTCGGGTTCTGCAAGGCCCACGCCGCAGCCTTCGCCCTGCCGACCTACCACTCGGCGTGGCTCAAGACCCACCACCCGGCGGCCTTCCTGTCCGGGGTGCTCACCCACGACCCGGGGATGTATCCCAAGCGGCTCATCCTCGACGACGCCCGGTCGCTCGGCATCGCGGTGCTCGGGCTGGACGTCAACGCCTCGACCGGTGCCTACCGCGTCGAACGCCTCGACGACCTCGCCACCGACCTGCAGGTGCAGGTCTTCGACGAGCCGTCGGTGGCCTTCGACCGGGTCCGACCCGGACCGGCCGACCCGGACCTCCCCGACGCCCGTGGCTACGGCATCCGGCTGTCGCTGGCCGACGTCCGGGGCATCAGCGACGCGGAGGTCGCCCGCATCGTGGCCGGCCAGCCCTATGCCGGGCTCGCCGACTTCTGGCACCGGGCGCACGTCTCCCGGCCGGTCGCCGAACGTCTCGTGCTCGCCGGGGGGTTCGACGCCCTCTACGGCATGGGTTCGCTGGGCGGTCCCGGGGGAGCCCGTGCGGGGGGAGCAGCGGGGGGAGCAGCGGGGGGAGCATGGGGCGGGACCGCAGCAGCACGCGGTATGGGTAGTGGTGGCCTCGGGCGCCGCGGGCGCACCACCCGCCGTGACCTCCTCCTGCACGTCGCCGAGCTCGACCGGTACGGCCGGGCGCTGGACCGGTCGGCGCGGCGGGCAGCGCCGCGCCGCGGAAAGGGGGCCCGCGGCATACCGGTGGGTGGGCGGTCCCCGGACGCCGGGGTGGGCGACGGCTCGACGGTGCGGGCGCTCGCAGCCGGGCAGTCGCAGGCCGCGCTGCCGGTGACGGCTGCGCAGGAGCAGCCGACCCAGCTCACCCTCGACCTCGGCGACCGCCCGGAGCTCACCTCCGGCACGGGGCTGCCGGAGCTGACCGGCCCGGAGCGGGTCCGGGCCGAGCTCGACATCCTCGGCCTGGACGCCAGCGCCCACGTCGTCGACTTCTACGCCCCGCTGCTCGAGGCGCTCGGGGTGACCCGCAGCCGTGACCTGCTGCGCTCACGCAGCCGGTCGACGGTCTGGGTGTGCGGGGTCAAGGTGGCCACCCAGACCCCGCCGATCCGGTCGGGGCGACGCGTCGTCTTCCTCACCCTGGACGACTCCACGGGGCCGGTCGACGCGACCTTCTTCGAGGACGTGCAGGGGCCCTACGCCGCCACCGTCTTCCACTCCTGGATGATGCTCGTGCGCGGTGTGGTCCGCCGCACCGGACCGCGAGGGATCTCGTTGCGGGCGACCGGTGCCTGGGAGCTCACGCCGTTGTGGGAGGCGTGGACCCGTGGCGGGCTGGAGGCCGTGCACGCTGCCATGGAGGACAGCGAACGCAGTGCCACCGAGCTCGCCGAAGCAGCCGAGGAGGTCCAGCGCGCCACCGGTCCGGGAGGTCGTCGGGTGCTGGTGCACGCCTCGGGCTTTCGGCAGTCGCCCTACGCCGACATCAAGCCCCCGGGGCAGGACGTGCGCGGGTCCCGGGCCCTGGCGCAGGGCGAGCAGGTGCCCGACGGCGCCGGCGGGGGACAGCTCGCCCCGCCGCGCAAGCTGTGGCACTCCAGCCCCGGCAGCTCCGGCCACTAGGGTGAGCATGACGATTCGGCAGGGTCCACAGCACCCGGTTCGCCGACCGCAGGACCAGACCCAGCACCCCAGCACAGGAGGTGGCCACGGTGGCCGACGAGCAGTGGCGGACCCGGCGCGGTGGCGTCGAGACGGCATTGCGGACCTCCGCGGTGTGGACCGCGGTGACTGGTCTGCTCGCCGCCAAGCAGGCGGCCCGTCCGGCCGGTGACGACCGGCCGTTGCGCGTCCTCGACCTCGGTGGGGGCACCGGTGGCCTCGCCGTCCCCCTCGCCGAGCTCGGCCACCAGGTCGTCGTCGTCGACCCCAGCCCCGATGCCCTGGCGTCGTTGTCCCGGCGCAGCGCCGAGCGTGGGGTGGCCGACGCGGTCACCGCCGTGCAGGGCGACGCCGACTCCCTCGCCGACATCGTCGGTGACCGCCTCGTCGACCTCGTCTGCTGCCACGGCACCCTCGAGGTCGTCGACGACCCCCAGGCCACCCTGGCCGCCCTCGCCGGGGTGGTCGCCCCCGGTGGGCACCTGAGCATCGTCGCCGCCCAGCGCCTGGCTGTCGTCCTGGCGCGCGTCCTGGCCGGCCAGTTCACCCAGGCCCACGAGGCGCTGGTCAGCGACGACGGTCGCTGGGGTGCGGCCGACCCGCTGCCGAGGCGGTTCGACGCGAGCACCCTCCGGGCGATGGTCGAGCAGACCGGCCTGGTCGTCGAGGACGTCCACGGGGTCCGCCTGTTCAGCGACCTCGTCCCCTCGGCCCTCATCGACTCCGACGCGGACCGCACCGCGCTGCTCGACCTCGAGGCGGCCGCGAGCCGGCACCCCGAGTTCGCGTTCCTCGGCCAGCTCGGCGCAGCGGTCCACGTCCTCGCCCGCACGTGAGCCGTCGCCAGTTCACCCTGCCGTCACGCAGTGCGCAGCGGCCACCTGACGACACCGGCTGCACGGTGCTCCACGTCGACATGGACGCCTTCTACGCCTCCGCGTCCCTGCTCAGCCGTCCCGAGCTGGTCGGCACCCCGGTCATCATCGGGGGCGGCAACCGCAGTGTGGTGCTGTCCGCGACCTACGAGGCGCGCCGGTTCGGTGTCGCCTCGGCCATGCCCATGTCGCGGGCCCGCCGGCTGTGCCCCCAGGCCACGGTCATCGCTCCCGACCACGCGCTCTACAGCCAGATCTCCGCCGCGGTGATGGCCACCTTCGACACCATCACCCCGACCGTCGAGCCGCTCTCGCTCGACGAGGCCTTCCTCGACGTCTCCGGGGCGGTCCGGCGCCTGGGCAACCCGGCGCGGATCGGCCAGCAGATCCGCGACACGATCCACGACGAGCAGGGCATCACCTGCTCGGTCGGTGTCGCCCCGACGAAGTTCGTCGCCAAGCTCGCCTCCGGTCTCGCCAAGCCGGACGGCCTGGTCGTGGTGCCCCGCGACGAGGTGGTCAGCTTCGTCCAACAGCTCCCGGTCGGGGCGCTGTGGGGCGTGGGCGACAAGACGGAGGAGGCGCTGCTGCGCCTCGGGCTGCAGACCGTCGCCGACATCGCGCACACCCCGCTGGACACGCTGCGGCGGGCGTTGGGGGAGTCGGCCGGCCCGCACCTGCACGACCTGTCGTGGGGGCGTGACCCGCGCGTGGTCGAGCCGCTGCGACGCGAACGCAGCATCGGCTCCGACGAGACGTTCGAGTTCGACATCGACGACCCCGTGCACATCCACCGCCAGCTGCTCAAGCTCAGCGACCGCACCGCGGCCCGGGTCCGCTCGGCCGCCATGCTGGGGCGCACCGTCACGATCCGGGTGCGGTTCGCCGACTTCACGACGATCACCCGCAGCAAGACGTTGCGCGACCCCACCGACGTCAGCCGGGAGATCTACGAGACCGCTCGGGGCCTGTACGACGCGCTGGGCCTGCAGCGCGCCCGCATCCGCCTCGTGGGGGTGCGCATGGAGGGACTCGTGGACAGCGAGGGCGCTCCCATCCAGGGTCTGCTCGACGAGCCCGACCACGGCTGGCGCGAGGCCGACCGGGCCGTGGACCGTGCCAGCGCACGCTTCGGGGCCGGCAGTGTCCGCCCTGCTGCGCTGATCGGCGACAAGGCCCGAAGCCATCCGGCGCCGGGCCGTCCCCAGGCCGGACCGCCCCGGTCGCAGTGAGCGGGACCTTGGTCCTTGGCGCAGATCACCTCGACCGGTGCCGGCGAACGGATGGTGCTCCACCGCCCGGAGACATATCCTGATGGAGTCAGCGCTAGGCCACTGACCGGCAAAGATGCTCCTTCGCAGGCGCAACCAATCGGCGGCCTGGTGCGTTGAAGCACATGCACGCCGAATGCCAGGAGGTCACCGTGCCGCTCTCAGAGCACGAACAGCAGCTGCTCGAGCAGATGGAGCAGGCTCTGTACGCCGAGGACCCCAAGTTCGCGTCGCAGATGCAGGGCGCCGGTGCTCGTGCCGCCGCCCGGCGGCGGGTGGCCATCGGTGTGGTCGGGGTGATCCTCGGGCTGGCTCTGGTGCTCGTCGGCGTCAACACGACGATGTGGCTCGGTGCCGCCGGGTTCGCGATCATGGTCGGCGCGGTGGCCTTCGCCCTCACCCCGCCGCGACGCGGCAAGGCAGCGCTCGGCGCGGTGCAGCCCGACGGCACGGTCCGTCGCGAGGGACCCCGGCCCAAGGCCACCCAGGCCAAGGGCGCCGTCAAGGGCGCCAAGTCACGCCGCGGCACGGGGTCGTTCATGAACCGGATGGAAGAGCGCTGGGACCGTCGCAAGGGCGGCGGCTACTGAGCGCACGTCCCCGTCCAGACGGCCGGACCTACCGCCGCGGCGTGCTCACCGGGTGACGAGCACGGCGACGACCCAGGTGGTCGCGATGGCCAGACCGGCGAGCAGCTCGATGCCGATCGACAAGAAGACGGCCCCGAGGGCGGTCCTGGTCGAGGCCCACGCGCCGTACCGGTCGCGGGAGTGGCTCAGCTCGACGAGGTAGATCCCCCCGACGAAACCCAGCGGTGCGCCCACGACGGGGATCACGAAGAACCCCACGATGGCGAGCAGGACCGCCAGCAGCAGCGTCGTGCGCCGCACGCCCGCAGCCCGCAGCCGCTGGCCGGGCAGGGCGTACTGCAGCGCCATACCGGCGACGTAGAGCACCGCGCACAGCGCGAACACCCACCATCCCGGGGTCGACCCGGTGTCGATGGCCCACACCAGCACCGCAGCGAGCACGAGCAGGAGGCCGGGGAGCACGGGAACGACGATCCCCACCAGCCCGATCACGATCAGGACGGCGGGGACCCACAGGGTCGCCTCCACGACGGGAGGGGCGAGGAGGCCGGTCTACCGTTCCTCGTCCGGGACGGTGGACGGCGTCGCGTGGAGCCGTTCGCTCTCGTCCTGGATGTCAGCGTGCTCGCGCAGCTTCGGCAGGTGCTCGCGTCCGTGGTGGGCGCAGAACAGCAGTTCCCCACCAGCGTGAAGGCGAGCGCGCACGTAGGCCTGGGCGCCGCAGCGGTCGCAGCGGTCGGCCGCGTTCAGAGAGGGTGCCAGTGCAGTGGTCACGTCAGCCTTCCTTCATTCGTCTGTCTCCATGAGACGTCCTCCGCCGGTTCGGGGTTGTCACAGGGGTGAGACAACGTGCCGAGTCCAGCGCCGGTTAGAACAGTCAAGCACGCCATGTTCTTCCCCGCGCGCATTGGGTCACCATGTGGGTCATGTCATGTCGCATCAGGTGATTCGTAGGTCGGGTGTCCGGTGGATGGGTCCAGGGCCGGTTCCGTGCACTGCGAGGTGTCCAACGTATGCCGGCCCGGGGACGTGCCGCGTGCCTGCGCACCCCCGTCCGGGCCGGGGGTTACCCTGCGGGGACCGGTCAGCGACCTGGCCGCCAGAGCACCGAGAAGGGAACACCGTGGCTGAAGCCACCACCGCGAAGAAGGCCGCGACGACGAAGTCCACGTCGGACTACAGCGCCCACCACCTGCAGGTCCTCGAGGGCCTCGAGGCCGTCCGCAAGCGTCCCGGCATGTACATCGGGTCCACCGACGGCCGCGGCCTCATGCACTGCCTGTGGGAGATCATCGACAACGCGGTGGACGAGTCGCTGGGCGGGCACTGCGACCGCATCGAGGTGATCCTCTACCGCGACGGGTCGGTCGAGGTCCGCGACAACGGCCGCGGCATCCCCGTGGACATCGAGCCGCGCACCGGCCTCACCGGGGTCGAGGTCGTCTTCACCAAGCTGCACGCCGGTGGCAAGTTCGGTGGCGGCTCCTACACCGCCTCCGGTGGTCTGCACGGTGTCGGCGCGTCGGTCGTCAACGCCCTCTCCGCGCGCCTGGACGTGGAGGTCGACCGCACCGGCAAGACCTACGCCATGAGCTTCCGCCGTGGCGAGCCCGGCTACTTCCCGGACGTCGCGACGGCCGACAAGGCGCCCGACCACGAGTTCACCCCGTACGAGCGGTCCAGCGAGCTGGCGGTCGTGGGCAAGGCCAAGCGCGGGGTCACGGGCACCCGGGTCCGCTACTGGGCCGACGAGCAGATCTTCCTCAAGGACGCGGCGTTCGACTACGCCGGGCTGACCGCACGGGCCCGACAGACCTCGTTCCTCGTGCCCGGCCTGACCATCGTCGTCCGCGACGAGCGGGGTCTTCCCGGCACGCCGGGCGCCGAGGGCCCCCACGAGGAGACCTTCGTCCACGACGGAGGCATCTCCGAGTTCGCCGAGTACCTCGCCCCCGACTCCGCCGTCACCGAGGTCTGGCGGCTGCAGGGCACGGGCACGTTCACCGAGACGGTCCCGGTGCTGGACGGCAAGGGGCACATGACGCCGACAGCCGTGGAGCGCGAGTGTGCTGTCGACATCGCCGTGCGTTGGGGCACCGGCTATGACGCCAAGGTCAGCTCCTTCGTCAACATCATCGCCACCCCCAAGGGCGGCACCCACATCGCCGGGTTCGAGCAGGCGCTGCTCAAGGTGTTCCGCAAGCAGCTCGAGGTCAACAGCCGCCGGCTCAAGGTCGGCAGCGACAAGCCCGAGAAGGACGACGTGCTCGCCGGCCTGACCGCCGTGGTGACCGTGCGGCTGGCCGAGCCGCAGTTCGAGGGCCAGACCAAGGAGGTGCTCGGCACCAACGCGGTCCGGGCCATCGTCTCCAAGGTCGTCGAGCAGGAGCTCACGGCACTGCTGACGTCGACCAAGCGTGGCGAGAAGGCGCAGGCTGCCCTGCTGCTCGAGAAGGTCGTCTCCGAGATGAAGTCGCGGATCAGCGCGCGGCTGCACAAGGAGACCCAGCGTCGCAAGAACGCCCTGGAGTCCTCCACCCTCCCGGCCAAGCTCGCCGACTGCCGCTCCTCGGACGTCGAGCGCTCGGAGCTGTTCATCGTCGAGGGCGACAGCGCGCTGGGCACCGCCAAGCTGGCCCGCTCCAGCGACCACCAGGCCCTGCTACCGATCCGCGGCAAGATCCTCAACGTCCAGAAGGCCTCGGTCTCGGACATGCTCAAGAACGCCGAGTGTGCCGCGATCATCCAGGTCATCGGTGCCGGCTCGGGTCGCTCGTTCGACCTCGACTCCGCCCGCTACGGCAAGATCATCATCATGACCGACGCCGATGTCGACGGCGCCCACATCCGGATCCTGCTGCTCACCCTCTTCTTCCGTTACATGCGCCCCCTCGTGGAGGCCGGGAGGGTGTATGCCGCGGTGCCCCCGTTGCACCGCATCGAGGTCGTCAACAACGGTGCCAAGAAGAACGACCTGATCTACACCTACTCCGAGAAGGAGATGCGCACGACCGTCGCCTCCCTCGGCAAGCGCGGCAAGAACATCAAGCAGCCGCTGCAGCGCTACAAGGGCCTCGGGGAGATGGACGCCGACCAGCTGGCCGAGACGACGATGGACCCTCGACACCGCACCCTGCGCCGGGTGACCCTGGCCGACGCCGAGATGGCCGAGCACGTCTTCGACCTGCTCATGGGCAACGACGTGGGCCCGCGCAAGGACTTCATCGTGGAGTCCGCGGCCGAGCTCGACCGTGAGCGCATCGACGCCTGAGCGCCCTACCGGGGAAACGCTTCTCGCGTTGCCGAGGACCGCGAACTGCGCCACTGTGGGGCCCTGCAGGGGCCGTGAAGGGCGGTCTCCGCGACCGGAGGAGGAGCGGCATGGGCGCGAGGACCGACGTCGACACGGGAGAAGAGCAGACCGAGCTCAAACGGGTGATGGGGCCCAAGCTCCTGCTGCTGTTCATCGTGGGCGACATCCTGGGCACCGGCGTCTACGCCCTGACCGGCAAGGTGGCCGCGGAGGTGGGGGGTGCGGCCTGGGCGCCGTTCCTCGTGGCCTTCGGCATCGCCATGATCACCGCGTTCTCCTACCTCGAGCTGGTGACCAAGTACCCGCAGGCGGCGGGAGCGGCGCTCTACACGCACAAGGCCTTCGGGGTGCACTTCCTGACCTTCATCGTGGCGTTCACGGTGATGTGCTCGGGCATCACCAGCGCGTCGACGGCGTCCCGGGCGTTCGCGTCCAACCTGGCCAAGGGCTTCGGCCTGGACAGCGACAACACGTCGTTGATCCTCGTGGTGGCGCTCGCCTTCATGGCGCTGATCGCCCTGGTGAACTTCCGCGGGGTCGGGGAGAGCGTGCGGGCGAACATCGTCCTGACCCTGGTCGAGCTGTCCGGACTGCTGCTGGTCATCCTCGTGGGGTTCTTCGCCGTGTTCGCGGGCAGGACCGACTTCAGCCGCACCATGGTGTTCGACAGCTCGGGCGACAAGAACGCCTTCCTCGCCGTCACGGCGGCGACCTCGCTGGCCTTCTTCGCCATGGTCGGCTTCGAGGACTCGGTCAACATGGCCGAGGAGACCAAGGACCCGGTCAAGAACTTCCCCACCATGATGATCACCGGGATCTCGCTCACCGGCGTCATCTACATCCTCGTCGCGTTGTTCTCGGTCGCCATCGTCCCCGTCGGTGAGCTCGGCCAGAGCGAGACCCCCTTGGTGATGGTGGTCGAGAGGGCCACCCCCGGCGTCCCGATCGACACGCTGCTGCCGTTCATCTCGATGTTCGCCGTGGCCAACTCGGCCCTGATCAACATGCTCATGGCGAGCCGGCTCCTGTACGGGATGGCCCGCCAAGAGGTGCTGCCGCCGTTCCTGGGCAAGGTGCACCCGACCCGCAGGACGCCGTGGGCAGCCATCGTCTTCACCACCGTGCTGGCGTTCGGGCTGATCACCTACGTCTCGGGGGCGAGCAGCACGGCGACCGAGACCCTGGGCGGCACGACCTCGTTGCTGCTGCTCGGGGTCTTCACCATCGTCAACATCTGTGTGCTGGTGCTGAGGAAGGACACCATCGGTCGCAAGCACTTCGTCGCGCCGACCGTCCTGCCGGTCCTCGGAGCCCTCCTCTGCGCCTTCTTCGTGACGCCGCTGACCGGTAGGGCGGGGGAGCAGTACCAGGTCGCCGGCATCCTGCTGGCGATCGGTGTCGTGCTGTGGGCGATCACGTGGTTCGCCAACCGCGCGCTGCGGGGCAAGAAGACCTTCCTGCGCGACCCCGAGGAGCTGGGGGAGCGAGAGGGCTCGGTCAACTAGCGACGGGGCGGGGGAGGTGCGGTCGACCCGCGGACGACGAGCTCAACGCCGAGGACCTCGTCGTAGGTGGTGCTCACCGGGTGCCCACGCAGGGCCGAGAGCATGAGGGCGCCGGCGTGGCGCCCCTGGGCCTCGACGTCCTGGCGCACCGTGGTCAGGTCGAGGATGCGCGACAGGAGGTGGTCGTCGATGCCGATCACGGACACGTCGTCGGGGACGACGAGGCCGTGGCGCCGGGCGGCACTGATCACCCCGAAGGCCATCTCGTCGGAGGCCGCGACGACACAGGTGGGCCGTCGGGAACCGGCGAACAACCGGTCGGCGTGCTCGGCCGCGCCGTCCGCCGTCCAGTTGCAGCGCAGGGTCCACTCGGGTCGGTTGGCGATGCCGTGGCGCGCGAGCACCGCGTCGAAGGACTCGCGGCGGTCGAAGGGGGTCTGGAGGTGGGAGACCGAGGCGGGCACGGTGCCGGCGTAGGCGATGTCGCGGTGACCGAGCCCGATGACGTACTCGACGGCCAGGGCCATCGCGGCCCGGTCGTCGATCCGGACCGAGGGCCACCCGGCCTGACGGCTGCCCACCGTGATGACCGGCAGGCCGAGGCGGTCGAGCAGCTCGCGCTCCTCGGGATCGGGCGGCACGTTGAGCATGATGACGCCGTCGACACGTTTCCAGAGCATGCTCTGGGTGATCGGCAGGCGGGATTCGAAGGTGTGGCTCTCCAGGTCGCACAGCAGCACGTGGTGCCCTTCTTCGCGCAGGGCCTTCTCGATGCCGGTGACGGCCGTGGCGAAGAACCACCGGTTGAAGTACGGCGTGATGACGCCGATGCCGCGGCTGCGCCCGGAGACCAGGGTGGTGGCGGCCGGGGAGGCGACGTAGTGGAGGTCGGCCGCGGCGGCCAGGACGCGGTCGCGGGTGCTGGGGCTGACCCGGTCCACCCCGCGCAGGGCGCGCGAGACGGTTGCCACGGACACTCCCGCAGCCTTGGCAACATCGCCGATGTTGGTCATGACACCAGTCCTAGAGGTCAGACTCCGGTCTTCTGTCGCGCCAAGCCACCCGGTAGGCCGCCGAGCTCTCCGTGAGCATCGACGCCCCACCGGGCCTGTTCCGCTGTGGCAGTGGGCCGCGGGTGTAGGTCACCCCTTGACGGCCCCGGCGGTCATGCCGCGGATGAAGTAGCGCTGCAGGGCCAGGAACACCAGCACCGGGACGATGATGGTGACGAACCCCGCCGCCGGGATGAGCTCTCGACCCTGCCCTGTCTGACCCTGCAGACCCTGCAGGGCCACGGTGAGGACCGTGTTGTCCCCACGCCCGAGGAACAGCAGCGCGATCAGCAGGTCGTTCCAGACCCACAGGAACTGGAAGATCGCGAACGAGGCCAGCGCCGGGGTGGACATGGGGATGATGAGGCGCCAGAACGTCGTGAAGTGGCTCGCCCCGTCGATCTTGGCCGACTCGATGACCGCCATCGGCAGGCCCGACATGTAGTTGCGCAGGATGTAGACCGCCAGCGGCATGCCGAACCCGATGTGCGCGAGCCATACCGCCAGGAAGGTCTGGCCCATCCCCAGCTGGGCGTAGAGCTTGAGCAGCGGCACCAGGGCGACCTGGTTGGGGACCACGAGCAGGCCCACGATGACGACGAACACGATGTCGCGACCCCGCCACTGCATGAACGTGAAGGCGTATGCCGCGAAGGCGGCGATCAGGATGGGGATGACCGTCGCCGGCACCGTCACGATGAAGCTGTTGATGAAGGCCTGCCCCATGTTGACGCCGGAGGAGTCCGAGCTGATGACGCGGGTGTAGTTGTCGACCGTCCACTGGGTGAAGTCGAGCGGGTTGGCGATCGCGCTCCACCAGCCGGAGCTGAACTGGCTGTCCCTGGTGCGGAACGAGCTGATGAGCAGACCCAGGATGGGCACGACCCACACCAGGCACAGGACGGCCAGACCGACCCGGACCGGCCAGCTCGCGTTCCCCTGTCCACTGCCGAACTTGGTCTGACGGAGCTTCTGCTGCTGCTTGTCGCCCAAACCTGCGGCGGGTTGCACGTTGGTGGTCATCGCATGGCCTCCTCAGCCCGGAAGTGGCGCACTTGGTAGACGAGCACCGGGATGACCGCGATCATCAGGAGCACGACGATGGCCGAGGCATAACCGCTGTTGCCGTTGGTGAACAGCTCGTTGAAGAAGCGCCGCCCGATGACGTCGGTGTTGAAGGCGCCGTTGGTCGCCACGTAGACGATGTCGAAGATCTTCATCACGCCGATGAGCACGGTGATGAAGACGGTGATCATGGTGGCCTTGATCTGCGGCACGATGATGCTGAAGAAGATCCTGCGCTCACCGGCGCCGTCGATCCGGCCCGCCTCCACCGTGTCCTCGGGCACCGCCTTGATGGCGGCCGACAGCAGCACCATGGCGAACCCGACCTGGGTCCAGATCAGGATGACCATGAGCAGCAGGCTGTTGAGGTGCAGGTTGCTGATCTGGTACCAGGAGAAGGGCCCCGCGTCGAAGAGGCCGAAGATGGCGTTGAGCGCGCCGGTCTGGGGCTGGCCGGTCGGCTGGAAGTCGTAGACCGACCTCCAGATGGTCACGGCACCCACCATGCTGATCGCCATGGGAAGGAAGATCACCGTCTTGGAGAGCTTCTCCCCCTTGGGTCGGAGCCGGTCCGCCAACACGGCGACGCCGAGGCCGAGGATGCACCGTGAGTGTGGGCACGATCGCGATCCACAGCACGTTGTTGAACAGGACGCCCAGGAAGTCCGGGTCGCTCAGCAGCTCCTTGTAGTTCTGCAGGCCGATGTACGCAGTCGAGTTCGCGTTCGCGAAGCTGAGCTGGATGGTCACGACGGCCGGGTAGATGAGGTAGACGCCGATCGCCAGGATGGCCGGACCGGCGAAGGCCCACGGCTTGATGCGGTCCTCCCACCGGTGGCCCAGCGACTCGACGAGCTTGTTCAGGATCCAGTAGAGGAGCATCGCCCCGCCGATCCCCCCGACGATCGCCAACGCGGCGTTCGCGAGCTTTAGTGCCATGACACACGTCCTCTCAAGCGTCGGATGAAATCGTCAGCCGCGGGGGCGACCAGAGGTCGCCCCCGCGGCGTGACCGGCTGTCATGCCGGACTTCGGGAAGCTCGAGTCGATCTTCTCCAGGGCGCTCTTGAGGTCCTCCTGGCCCGAGATCCACGCGACGGGCTCGGTCCAGAAGGTGCCGGCCCCGACCTTCGCGGGCATCAGGTCCGACCCGTCGAAACGCGCTGCCGTCGAGGAGTAGAGGACGTCCTTGGCGATCGTCCGCAACGTCTCGTTCGGGTAGAGGGAGACGTCGAAGGTCTTGTGGGGGGAGAAGAACCCTGCCTTGCCTGCCTCCTGGCCGTTTTCCTTGCTGGCGATGAAGTTGCGCAGCTTGAGCGTGTTGGCGTCGTTGTTGAAGGCCGCTGCGAGGTCGCCGCCGGTGAGCACGGGGTTGTTGCCCTCTTCCTTCGGCGGGAACGCCGCCACTCCGACCGTGGAGTCGAGCTTGGCGACCACGGCGTCGGGGAAGCCTCCGGGGCCGGCGATGAAGGAGGCCTGCTTGAACAGGTAGCAGCCGGGGGGCTGCTTGAACAGGGCGTTCCCACCGGTCAGGAAGTTGGTCGAGACGATGGCCTTGGTCCCGCCCAGGACGTTGCCCTGGGTGAAGGCGATCTTCTCGAAGTAGTCGAAGGCCGGCTTGATCTCGGGGCTGTCGAACTTGAGCTCGCCCTTGACCCACTTGTCGTAGTTCTCCGGGCCGGCGATCCGCAGCACGAGGTCCTCGATCCAGTCGGTGATCGGCCAACCCGTGGCTGCACCCGACTCCGCCGCGATGCACCACGGCACCTTGCCGTCCGAGCGGATCTTGTCCGTGAGCGTGAGCATCTCGTCGAGGGTCTTGGGCGTCGTGTAACCGGCGGCCTTGAAGGCTGCCTGGTCGTAGTAGAGCAGGCTCTTGACGCTGACGGCCGAGGGCAGTCCGTAGACCTTGCCGTCCTCGCACGTCCCGGCACCGACGAAGCCGGGCACGAGCGTCTCCCCGGTAGTGGTGACCGTCGCGTCGTCATAGGCGAGGACCTTGTTCTGCGTGGCGAGGTCGCACATGACGCCGGGCTGGGGGAACAGGCCCACGTCCGGGCGCGGCCCCTCCCGCGACGCGGGCGCGGATCTCGGTGTCCCAGGAGGCCGCCTTGGTGAACTTCACGGTGAAGCCGTTCTCGCCGGCGAACTTGTTGAGGTCGGCCTGGAAGGCCCGCTCCTGCGCGTCGCCGAAGCCGTACATCACCTCGACGCTCGACTTGCCGGGGCCGCTGGCGGTCCCCGTGCTGCCGGCGCCGCCCGAGTCGCTGGAGCCGAGGCAGCCACTGGTGAGCAATGCCACGGTCCCCCCAGCCGCTACCGCTTTGGTGAAGGTTGCTGTGCGCATGCTCGTCTCCCTTGGTCGACAACAAGAGAGACCGTGGCGGGGAGCCGCATCGGCGAGGCTCTTGCTGGATTTGCTGGTTGCACTGCCCTCGACCGCGTCCGCACGGTCAGGTGGGTTCGCTCCATGTAAACGTTTGCGCTCGACCACCGCAATGCATAGGTGAGGACAACGCGGTAACGATTGCGTAACTCGCACGCGCCGCGCACAGCAGGAGTTCGTCAGGAGGTGACGACGGGGGTCCAGTCCACGTGGTGGACCGGCGACTTCCCGCAGGACTCGGGTAGTTCGCCTGCAGCCGAACGCTTTTCGCACCGAACGTCCCAGTTGCGACCGTCGCGGTGGGTCACGGTGAAACCTTGGAGCGCCGCTCTCCGACGAGGTGCCGGACGGAGCTGGGGCGGCCGCGACCTCGGTCACGGTGAACGCCGTCAGGGACCGCTCACCCAGCAGGTGGCGCACGTGGGACTCGGCAGCCTGCGCGCCGGGCGCCAGGGAGCTGCGACCGCGGTCGTGGCGCGGCCCCAGCACCGCAGCCGGGAGCTCGTCGGCGTCGGAAGCGACGACGACGGCGCCCGCGAGCTCGGCGTCGAGCCGCGCCAGCGTCGCGCCGTGGGGGAGCAGGATGCCCGTGGGTGCGAACCGGTGGCCACCGGTGTGTGAGGCCTCCCACACCCGGCCGGGGTGGGCGGCGCCGGAGTCGAGGGCGACCGGACGGCCCCGGACCGCGCAGCAGACGTCGCGCCGACCGTTGGTGCACACCAGCAGCACGGGCGGGCACGGCACCGCGCCGGGCAGGGAGGCGGCGACGGCGTCACGGTCGCCGCGTGCCAGGGCGTCCAGGTCGGCGTCAAGGAGGACGGTGGGGTCGACGAGGGGGACCTCGAGCAGCCAGGGCTGCGCGCCCGCCCAGGCGAGGTATGCCGTGTGGCCGCCCTGCGCCGGGTGGCCGGCGTCGCCGGCGTCGTCGGGGTGGCGCCCGGGGCGCCGGATCAGGCTGAGCCGCCCACCACGGGTGCTGCAGGCGTCCGCCAGTGCGGCCCCGAGCCCCGCCGGCAGGTGCGACTGCGTCGCTGCGTCGCGGCCCCAGGGGCCGGGTTGCTCGAGCGCCACGAAGAAGGTCGCCCGGGCAGCGGTGCCGAAGGCCGGGACGTCGGCGCGGTCGAACCCGACCGAGCAGGCGTCGGGGGCCGGGACGCCGTGCCCGGAGCCGGTCACTGCGGCGGCCCGGCGATCCGCGCGATCGCGGTCGGGGCGGGCAGGCCGGAGCCGTCCCGGCGGCCGGTCGGCTCGGGCAGGTCGAGGGCCACGCCGTTCGCGCCGGAGGCCTTGGCAGGCAACGGTCCTGCCCACGCGAGGACCAAGGTGTCCTCGCCCTTGAGGAAGCGGTGGCACCGCACGCCGCCGGTGGCCCGGCCCTTGGGCGGGTACTCGGAGTACGGCGTGGCCTTGATCGAGCCGGGCTCGGTGCCGGGCAGCGCACCGGAGGACCCGGAGGAGGTGACGACGACCGCGTCAGCGCCTCGGGGTACGGCCCCGAAGAACGCCACCCTCGCGCCGGCCGCGAGCTTGATGCCCGCCATGCCGCCGGCGGCCCGGCCCTGCGGTCGCACCACACCCGCACCGAAGCGCAGCAGCTGGGCGTCGGTGGTGATGAAGACGAGGTCCTCGTCGCCGGTGGTCAGGCCGACGGCGCCGACGACCTGGTCGCCGTCCTTGAGCGAGACCAGCTCGAAGTCGGTGCGGCCGGGGTAGTCGGTGCTGACGCGCTTGACCACTCCCTGCGCGGTGCCGAGGGCGATGCCGGGGCCGTCGGGCGCGAGGCTGACGATCGTCAGCGGCTCCTCGCCCGAGGGGAGGTCGACGTAGGCCGCCAGGGGGGCGCCACCGGACAGGCTGGGGGCGCCGTTGGTCGGGGGGAGGGTGGGCAGCTCGAGGGCGGAGAGCCGGATGAGCCGGCCGCGTGAGGTGACCAGGCCGACCTCGCCGCGGGCCGTGGTGCGGACGGCGCCGACCAGGGCGTCGTGCTTGCTCCGGGCGCTGTCTGCCGGGATGGGGTCGGCGCCGTTGGTGCGGGCCAGCAACCCGGTCGAGGACAACAGCACCCAGCACGGGTCGTCGGTGACCTCCAGCGGTGAGGCGGTGGTCGCCGGGACACCGGCCGACTCGAGCAGGACGGTGCGCCGCGGTGTGCCGTGGCTCTTGGCGACGTCGGCGAGCTCGGTCGACACCGTCTTCAGCAGCAGCTTCTCGTCACCGAGGATCGCCTCGAGCTCCTCGATCTGGCGCTCGAGGTCGGACTTCTCGGTCTCGAGCTCGAGGCGGGAGAACTTGGTGAGCCGACGCAGCTGCAGGTCGAGGATGTAGGTCGCCTGGGGGTCGGACAGGTCGAACACGTCCATGAGGCGGGCCTTGGCGGTGTTGCCGTCGTCGGAGGTCCGGATGAGCTGGATGACCTCGTCGATGTCGAGGATCGCGACGAGCAGCCCCTCGACGAGGTGCAGGCGGTCCTTGCGCTTGCCGAGGCGGTAGGCGGTGCGGCGGCGCACGACATCGGTGCGGAAGTCGACGTAGACCTTGAGCAGGTCCTTGAGCCCCAGGGTGCGGGGCTGACCGCCGACGAGCGCGACGTTGTTGATGGAGAACGAGTCCTCCATCGGCGTGAGCTTGTAGAGCTGCTCGAGGACGGCGTCGGGGTTGAAGCCGTTCTTCACCTCGATGACCAGCTGCAGGCCGTGCTTGCGGTCGGTGAGGTCCTTGACGTCCGAGATGCCCTGGAGCTTCTTGGACTGCACCGCGTCCTTGATCTTCTCGATGACCTTCTCGGGCCCGACGAGGTAGGGCAGCTCGGTGACGACGATGCCCATGCGTCGCGGCGAGGTCTTCTCGATGCGGGTGGTGGCGCGGGTGCGGAAGCTGCCGCGGCCGGTGAGGTAGGCGTCGCGGATGCCGTCGAGCCCGACGATGCGGCCACCGGCCGGGAGGTCGGGGCCGGGGACGAACTTCATCAGGTCGTCCAGGGAGCAGGTGGGGTTGGCGATCAGGTGGCGGGCCGCACCGATGACCTCGACGAGGTTGTGCGGCGCCATGTTGGTCGCCATGCCGACCGCGATGCCGCTGGCACCGTTGACCAGCAGGTTGGGGAACGCCGCGGCCAGGACCTCGGGCTGCAGCAGCTGGTCGTCGTAGTTGGGGACGAAGTCGACGGTCTCCTCGTCGAGCCCGGTCGTCATGAGCATGGCCGCGGCGGCGGGACGGGCCTCGGTGTAGCGCGAGGCGGCCGGGCCGTCGTCGAGCGAGCCGAAGTTGCCGTGCCCGTCGACGAGCGGCAGGCGCATCGTGAACGGCTGGGCCATGCGGACGAGGGCGTCGTAGATCGCCGTGTCCCCGTGCGGGTGGTACTTGCCCATGACGTCGCCGACGACGCGCGAGGACTTCACGTGGGCGCGCTCGGGACGCAGGCCCATCTCGCTCATGGAGTAGAGGATGCGTCGCTGCACGGGTTTGAGCCCGTCGCGGGCGTCGGGCAGGGCGCGGGAGTGGATGACGGAGACGGCGTACTCGAGGAACGCCCCCTGCATCTCCTCGCGGACGTCGATGTCGACGATCCGCTCGACGAACGTCTCGTCCTCGGGGGCTGACGGGGTCTTGCGGGCCATACCTGGGTGCCACTCCTAGCGGTCGTCCCGCGGGGCGCGGGGGTCGTCCCAATCTTGGACCACGGCTAGACGGGCTCGGCGGCCGACTCGCCGGGGCCGGCCCCGAAGCCGCCCCAGTGCACGACCTCCCCTTCCTCGCGACGGCCGCGCCGCAGGCTCGGTGAGGTGGTCCTGGCCTGCTCGTGCCCGAGGGCCACGACCCCCACGAGGCGCCGGTCCGCCGGTATGCCGTGGGCCTCCCGGACCCGCTCGTGCCGCTCGGGCGGCACCCCGAAGAAGAGGGCACCGATGCCCTGGTCCACCGCGGTCAGGAGCATGAGCATCGCGGCCATGCCGGTGTCGACGTCCCAGTAGGGGACCGGCCAGCGGGCCGGGTCGCGGTCGGTCCAGCCCTTGTCGGGCTCGGCGTAGCGGTCGAGGTAGGCGTTCGGGTCCGACAGGCACAGGACGAGCACCGGTGCCGCGGAGACGCCCCGCAGCCAGGCGTCCGGTGCGCGATCGCCCTCCCGGGTGGCGGCCCAGAACGCCTCGGTCTGCGCGGGTCCCTCGAGCACGACGAAGTCCCAGCCCTGGCTGAAGCCGGCGCTGGGAGCGCGCTGCGCGGCATACAGGATCCGCTCGAGCACCTCCCTCGGGACGGGACGGTCGGGGTCGAAGCGGCGCACCATCCGGCGCCGTCGGACCACCTGCGAGAGCTCCATGCCCCCCATCCTGTCGCGACCCGCCGCAGACGCGCTGACAGGATGGTGCCAACCACGCGCGGGGGTGCGGCGTCCACCAGGCATGACGACGATGACCGCCGTGGCACTCACGGGAGGGGTGGCGGTGGCGACGCGGGACCGGGTCGACGTCGAGGCTGCCGTCCGCGAGGTCTACGACGTCCACTACGGCCGCCTCGCCGGCTGGACCGCGCGCCTGGTCAGCGACCCCGAGCTCGGGCACGACCTGGCGACCGAGGCGTTCCTCAAGCTGTTCCGCGAGTTCGGCACGGTCGAGGACCCACGCGCCTGGCTCTACACCGTGGCGGCGAACCTCGTGCGCGACCACTGGCGCAAGCGTGGGCGCGAGGCGGTGGCCTACCGACGGCACGAGGCGGGCCGTGACGACTTCACCGCCGCCCCTGACCTCGCCACCTCGCTGACGGTCCGTGACGCGGTGCAGCAGCTGCCCGACCGGTTGCGCGTGGTGGTGCTGCTGCACTACTTCGCCGACCTGCCGGTGGCCACCGTGGCCCGACAGCTCGAGAAGGCCGAGGGCACCGTGAAGCGCGACCTGTTCGACGCCCGCCACCGCATGGCCACGATCCTGGGAGAGCCGAGATGAGCCGCGACCCGCTCGAGGACTTCTTCGCGCGCGAACGCGCCGAGATCCGCGAGCTGCCTGCGGGTGAGGACCGCTGGGAGTCGCTGCTCGCGGCGGCGCGGCGTCCACGCCGACGTGGTGCCGTCCTGTGGTTCGGCGCTGCGGCCGCTGCCGCCGTCGTCGCCGCCTCCGTGGTGGTCGGCACGGGGCACGGTCCCGGTCTCCGGGAGGCCTCGGACACCACCACCACGACCAGCGCGGCGACGACGCCGCGCACACCGCCGACGACGGTCACGGTCACCGAGACCGTCCAGCCCCGACCGTCGGGGTCTGCGCTGGCGAAGGTGCCCGGGTCGGGCAGCGCCGCTCCCGCGCCGGAGGTCCTGCGCGTGCCGGTCGGCTTCGGCCTCGCGTCGATGACCAACGCCGGAGGAGGCCACCTGTTCGCCCTGGGCTCGGGGCGCTGCGCCGCAGGGGACTGCACGGCCGTGGCCGCCTCGGACGACGACGGACGCACCTGGTCCACCCGGGCCTCCTTCACCGACCTCACCACCCGCGGCCCGCTGGTCACCCCGGCCGGACCGCGCCAGCTGGTGGGCATCCGGTTCGCCACGGCGCAGATCGGGTACGTGTTCGGCAGCGAGGTGCGCCGCACGGCCGACGGGGGACGCAGCTGGGCCCCGGTCGACGTGGGCGGACGCACGGTGCTGTCCCTCGAGACCGACGGCACGCGGGTCTGGATGGCCACCGCCGCGTCGTGCGCGCACTCCGGCACCGCCTCGGTCCCGCGCGGGTGCTCCGACCTGCAGGTGCGCACCGGCTCGGTGACGGACAGCACCACGGCGCCCGTGGCGGTCCAGGGCACCACCGCTGCGGTGGAGAACGCGTGGATCGCCATGGACGGTGCGGACGCCTACCTCAACGCGACCGCCACCGACCCCCAGCAGCCTGCTCGCGCCATCCGCGTCTCGGGCACCCCCACCGCCCTCCCGGTGCCGCAGGGGTGCGACCCCGGGCAGGGGCTGACGCTCACAGGGACGGCGAACACCCGGGGCACCCTCGTGGGGGTCTGTCCGTCCTCCGACGCGCCGGACCGGCGCTACACCCTGGTGACCTCCACCGACCGCGGCGCCACCTGGCGGTCCCGACCCGCTCCCGGGCTGGGCACGCCGAGCGCCGGCGGTGTGTGGCTGACGGCCACCGATGCCGACCACCTCGTCGCCGTGCGGCAGGCGCTCCCGGCGAGCACCGGAGAGGTGCCGTCACCCACGACGATGCTCTCGAGCAGCACCGGCGGTGCCGCGTGGAAGCAGGTCGCGCCCGGTGGGTCGGACGCGACGGCCTGGGCCGGGGCGGCCGGGGGCGGGCTGGTGTACGCCTTCAGCGGCGGCTCCTCCTACTGGCTCAGCAGCGATGCCGGCTCGACCTTCGAGACGGTGCCGCTGCGCCGCTGAGCCGATCACCCGCCCCGTCGGTGACCGTGCCATGCTTTGCTCATGAGTCGGGCCGCGAACGAGGCCGCATGACCGAGGCCGCAGGGCACCCCGTGGGGTATCCAGCGCAGTGGGAAGCCGACGTCGTGCTCCGTGACGGCTCGGTGGCCCACCTGCGACCGATCACGCCCAGCGATGTCGAGGCGGTCCACCGCTTCCACGCCGGGCAGTCGGCCGAGTCCATCTACATGCGCTTCTTCGCCCCGCTGCGCAAGCTCAGCGACCGTGACGTCACGCGGTTCACGAACGTCGACTACCACGACCGCGTGGCGCTGGTCGCGACCGTGCGCGGGGAGATCATCGGCATCGGTCGCTACGACCGGATCACCGCCACCAGCGCCGAGGTGGCCTTCAACATCGCCGACTCCTACCAGGGTCGGGGCATCGGCTCGGTCCTGCTCGAGCACCTCGCGGTCATCGCCTACGAGGCCGGGGTCGCGGAGTTCACCGCCGAGGTGCTCCCGCAGAACCGCAAGATGATCTCGGTGTTCAGCGAGGCCGGCTACGAGGTGAGCCGCCGGTTCGAGGACGGTGTGGTCTCGGTGCGGTTCCGGATCGAGCCCACCGAACGGTCCGAGGCGGTGCGCCTCTCGCGCGAGCACCGCGCCGAGTCGGTGAGCATGCACGCGGTGCTGTTCCCGGACACCATCGCGGTCGTCGGCGCGAGCCGCCGCAGCGAGTCGATCGGGCACCACATCCTGTCCAACATCCAGTCCGCGGGGTTCCACGGCGCGGTCTACGCGGTGAACCGCGAGGCCATGGAGGTGCTCGGCCTGCGCGCCCATGCCCGCGTCTCCGACATCCCCGACGAGGTCGACCTCGCCGTGGTCGCGGTGCCGGCGGCTGAGGTGCTCGACGTCGTCGCCGACTGCGCCGAGGCGAACGTCAAGACGCTGCTGGTCGTCTCGGCCGGTTTCGCCGAGTCCGGGCCGGAGGGGGAGGAGCTGCAGCGCCGGCTGCTGGCCACCGCGCGCAGCGCCGGGATGCGGGTGCTCGGCCCCAACTCCTTCGGGGTCATCAACAACCACCCGGATCTGTGCCTCAACGCCTCGCTCGCCCCGGAGCTGCCACCATCGGGACGTCTCGGGCTGTTCGCCCAGAGCGGGGCGCTGGGTATCGCCGTGCTCGCCTCGGCCGCCAGGCGCGGGCTCGGCATCTCGGTGTTCGCCTCGGCCGGCAACCGCGTCGACGTCTCCGGCAACGACTTCATGCAGTACTGGATCGACGACCAGGACACCGACGCCGTCGGTCTGTACCTCGAGTCGATGGGCAACCCGCGCAAGTTCTCCCGCATCGCGCGCAGGCTGGCGATGACCAAGCCGGTGATCGTGGTCAAGTCGGGGGTCTCCTCGTACGGCGTTCCGCCGGGCCACCGCGCTCGCCCCACCCGGGTGCGCCCGGAGGCGTTCGACGCGATGCTGCGCCAGGCGGGCGTCATCCGCGTCGAGAACGTGCACCAGATGTTCGACGTCGCCCAGCTCGTGGTGCACCAGCCGCTTCCGCAGGGCAACCGCGTGGCCATCGTCGGCAACTCCGACGCGCTGGGTGCGCTCACCGCCGAGGCGTGTGTCAGCTGGGACCTGGAGGTCGCGCACGGGCCGGTGTCGCTGCCGAGCGACGCCACGGGTGAGCACTTCGCCAGCGCCCTGGCCGACGCCTTCGGCGACCCCGAGGTCGACAGCGTGCTCACCTGCTTCATCCCGCCGCTCGTGACCGAGGACGTCGAGGTCGCCACCGCGGTGCGTGAGGCGGCGATCGCGTCCGACAAGCCCTGCCTCGCGACGTTCCTGGGCATGCGGGGTGTCCTCGAGCGGTTGTCCGACCAGCGCGACGAGGGGCGTATCGAGGTCGTGCCGGCCTACGCCATGCCCGAGGACGCGGTGCGTGCGCTGGCGGCCGCGACCCGCTACTCCGAGTGGCGCGCCAGGGACCACGGTGTTCCGGTGCACCCGGTGGGGATCGACCGCGAGGCGGCCGAAGCCCTCGTCGAGCGGGTCCTGGGTGAGTCGCCCGAGGGCCGCCGCCTCACCCACGCGGAGGTCGCCGAGCTGCTCTCCGCCTACGGCATCGAGCTCTGGGGGAGTGTGCCCGCACGCACCGTCGACGACGCGGTGGCAGCGGCGCAGGCCGTCGGCTACCCGGCGGTCCTGAAGTCGGTGGCCCCCCTCATGCGTCACCAGCCCGGCCTGTCCGGCATCAGGGTGGACCTGCGCACCGAGGACCAGGTGCGCGAGGCCTTCGCAGGCCTCACCGAACGGCTCACCCCGCTGTCCGCGAACTCGTTCGTCATCCAGCGGATGGCGAGCCCGGGGGTCTCCTGCGTGGTCCGCTCCGACGAGGACCCGCTGTTCGGGCCGGTGGTCTCGTTCAGCATCGCCGGACCACCCACCGACCTCCTGGGCGACATCGGGCACCGCATCCCACCGTTGACGGACGTCGACGTCTCCGACCTCATCTCCTCGGTGAAGGCCGCACCGATGCTGCACGGGCACCGGGGGGCGGCGCCGGTCCACCGGGCCGCCCTGGCCGACCTGATCGCCCGCATCTCGGTGCTGGCCGACAACCTTCCCGAGCTCGGCTGCCTGGTGCTCAACCCCGTGAACGCCCATGCGGGCGGCGTCGACGTCCTCGGCGCAGAGGCCGTGGTCGCCCCCACCCAACGGCGCAAGGACGCCGGTCGCCGCTCCCTCGCCTGACGCCGACCTGTGTGCCGGCGGCAGGGCACGCCCTACTAGGGCAAGATGGACAGCATGGGCCCTACCTCTTCCCACTCCGCGTCGGTCCCGTTGGCGCTTCCTGACGACCTCACCCGAGCGATCCAGCAGGCCGGCTACTACCCGGCCCTCGTGGGCGACGTGGTCCGCGCCGCCCTCGGCGGGGACGCCGTCGTGTCGCACCTGGTCCACCAGGAGACGACCTTCGACCACGACGTGGTGCGTCGCCACATCACCGTCCTCGCGCTGACGACGAGCCGGCTGGTCATCGCCCACGCCGACGACCACACCGACGGTGGCCCCGGCCACGAGGACGTCGCCACGGCGACCACCGAGAGCGTTCCCCTCAGTGCCGTCCGGGGAGTGATGGTCACCCACGTGGTGGCCAGCCCGCAGGACTACCAGCCCGGCTCGCTCGGCCGTGAGATCACGCTCACGCTCGGTTGGGGTGCGGTCAGCCGGATCGACCTGATGCCGGCATCGTGCGCCGACCCCGACTGCGACGCCGACCACGGCTACGAGGGCAGCGTCGCCTCCGACGACATCTCCCTGCGCATCAGCGCCGCTGCCGAGGGCGAGGTGGCCCTCCAGCAGGCGCTCGACTTCGCCCAGGCCCTCTCGTCGAGCATCGGCGCATGATCGCGGTGGCACCGCCCGCGCCGCAGCCCCGACCCGCTCGTCTCTCGACCGCGACGGCCTGACCGTGCCCCACGAGGGACTGCTGCACCCCCGCTACGACGCTGCCGGGCTCGCCGGAGTCCTCCCGGCCGTGGCGGCGACGCTCGGCGTGGACCGGTATGTCGGTCCGCTCAACGGCGTCGAACGACCCTCGGCGGCAACGACCGGTCCTGACGGCCTGGACCGTGAGGGCCGTGCCAGCCTCACCTTCGGCCCGTCGCGCCGGGCGGTCGTCGTCCTCGTCGACGGTCTCGGGTACGAGCTGATCAGGCGACGCAGTGGGCACGCACCCTTCCTGCGTTCGCTGCTGCCCGCGGCATACCGGATCACGGCCGGCTTCCCGTCCACGACGGCGACGTCCATGGGCACGTTCGGCACCGGGCTGCCACCGGGGAGCCACGGACTGCTCGGCTACGAGGTGCTCGTCCCCGGGGAGGACCGCCTGGTCAACGAGCTGTCCTGGGAGGACGGCCCGGACCCGATCGCCTGGCAGCCGCAGGACACGGTGTTCGAGCACGCCGAACGCGCGGGGATCTCGGTGACCCGCGTGGGGCCCGGCTTCTTCGACGGGTCCGGCCTGACCCGGGCCGCGGTCCGCGGTGGCCGGTTCACGGCCGCCGACACCCTCGAAGCGCGCGTCGACGCCTCCCTCGCGGCGGTGCGCGCCTCGAAGCGGTCGCTGGTCTACCTCTACTGGGGCGAGCTGGACAAGGTCGGCCACGTGCACGGGTGCCAGTCGTGGGAATGGGGGGACGAGCTCGAGGCGATCGACGCCGAGATGGCGCGCCTGTGCCGGTCGGTGCCCTCCGACACCGCGGTCTACGTCACGGCCGACCACGGCATGGTCGACGCCCCGCACGCCCTGCGCATCGACCTGGCCCACGACCCCGACCTGGCAGCCGGGGTCCGCCACGTCGGGGGTGAGCCGCGGGCCCTCCAGCTGTACTGCGAGGACGGTGCCGCCGCCGATGTCGAGCAGGTGTGGACCGAGCGGGTCGGCGAACGTGCCTGGATCCGGTCTCGGGACGAAGCCATCAGGGAGGGCTGGTTCGGGCCGGTGAGCGCGGTCAACCTCCCGCGCATCGGTGACGTCGTGGTCGCCATGCGCAACAACTTCGCCATCGTGGACTCCCGCCGGGCCCGTCCCCAGCTGCTCGCCCTGGTGGGCCTGCACGGTTCCCTGACTCCCGACGAGTCCGCCATCCCCCTGTTCCACGTCGCGGCGCGCGACAGCGCCTAGGCTGTCCCCTCGTGGCTGAGCTCGTCTTCTTCTCCGGGACCATGGACTGTGGCAAGTCGACCCTTGCCCTCCAGATGGACCACAACCACCAGGCTCGCGGGCGCTCGGGTCTGATCTACACCAAGATGGACCGGGCCGGTACCGATGTGCTGTCCTCCCGGCTCGGGCTGTCCACCGCGGCGCTCGAGGTCGGCGACGACCTCGACTTCTGGGACGCCGTCGTCGAGCTCGCCACCCAGGGGGTCAGGGTGGACTACCTCATCTGTGACGAGGTGCAGTTCTACACGCCCCTGCAGGTGGAGCAGCTCGCCCGCCTCGTGGACGAGATGGGCATCGACGTCTTCGCGTTCGGGATCACCGCCGACTTCCGGACCCAGCTCTTCCCGGGCTCCCGGCGGATGATCGAGCTCGCCGACAAGGTCCAGGTGCTGCAGGTCGAGGCGCTGTGCTGGTGCGGGCGACGGGCGACCCACAACGCGCGCGTCGTCGACGGCACCATGGTCGTCGAGGGCGAACAGGTCGTCGTCGGGGACACCACGACCGGCACCGAGGCGCTCGTGGAGTACGAGGTGCTCTGCCGCCGCCACTTCATGCGCCGGATGAACTCGGTGGCGGCGCGGGCCGCCGCGGCGTCCCCTGACGTGCTGCCGTTCGACCTCGACCTGTGCCCGGTGCCGCAGCGCTGAGCGCGTCCCCGCTGTGGCGGCGCGACGGGCCGACGCGGCTCAGTCGCGGGACTTGGCCCCGAACATGACGTCGTCCCAGCTCGGGACGCTGCGCCGACCGGACTTCTTCGCCGGTCGCGGCCGGTCGGCCGCGCGAGGGGTCGGTTCGTCCGTCGGGCTCGGCTGCGGGGCCGACGTCCTCGTGCTGGTCGTCGGCTGCCGCCTCGACCGCGGTGAGGCGTTCGGTCGGCAGCTCGGCCTCCGGGGTGACCGCGACCGGCTCCCCGACCACCTCCGCCTGCACGTCCAGTTCAGGTTCAGGCTCGCGCTCGGGTTGCTCGGCCGTCATGGCGGGCTCGGGGTCGGCGATGGCCGTCGCCTGCTCCGGTTCCCCGGCGTCCGTCGCGGGCTCGGTGTCGTCGGCAGCCTCGGACTCGGACTCGGTCGCCTCGGACTCGGGCGCCTCGGCCGACAGCGGCACGTCGTCGTGCGGCTCGGGGTCTGGGTCCAGCGGGTGGGGGCCGCGAGCCGCAGGGGGTGGCGGCATCGTCTCGGGGTCGTAGGCGAGGTCCTCGAGCGGGAGGGCGTCCTCGCGGGGAGCCTCGTCGCCGGGGGTGTGGGCCGCAGACGCCTTGCCGCGGCGGCGCGGGCGCCCACGGTGCGACGCGCGCTCACGCATGGCGGTCATGAGGTCGACGGGCTCTTCGGTGCGCGGGGGAGCCGTCCGGCGCGGGGCGGCCTGGACGCCACCCTCGGCCTCCACGTCATACACGGTGGTGGCGCGGGCGGGGCCCGGGGCGAGGTGCGGGGTGGGCAGGGGCGAGGAGCCGTCGCCGGTGTCCTCCTCGCTGAGCCACCGTGCCTCGTCGTCCGCGGCGATGACGGTGCGGGCCTGCACGTCGAAGTGCCAGTGCGCCTCGCGCTCGCGGCCACCCGCCGGGAAGGTGACGACGACGGTCCACTCGCCGCTCTCGTTGCGCGCCGAGTCCCACAGCGCAGCAGCCGGGTCCACCCCGCGACCGGAGAGGCGGGCACTGACCCGGGCCGCGAGGGTGGGGGTGCTCGAGCCGCCGCCGGAGCGGCCGCGCAGGCGAACGGCCCGAGCCAGGCCGGCGACGTACTCGCGCTCGGCGAGGATCGGACCCTCGTAGCGGTGGACCTTCTCGACCGTCCAGCCGGAGCGGTCGGCGACGTCCTCGGCGCTGAGCCCGGCACGGATCATGGCCTGGACCTCACGTGGGCGCAGGCCACCGTCGACCTCGATCTGGAGCTGGCCCTGGCGCGGACGGTCACGTCGGACCGCCGCTCGCAGGGGCTCGTCGAGGGGGACGCTGAACTGCTCGCCCCCGGAATCGGACAGCAGCAATCGCCGACCGTCCTCATGGACACCGATCAGCCGCAGGTCGCGCATTGCCTTCTCCCGTATCGCCACATCGTGGTCGACTCTGCCATCACCGGCCTCGCCGAGGAAGTGACCACGCCGCGAGGGTAGTTTTGACCTCGCGATGCTCACCTTCGAACCCCACCTGCAGCTGGCCCTCGACCTGGTCGGCGTCTTCGCGTTCGCCCTGTCCGGTGGGCTGGTCGCGGTGAAGAAGCGGCTCGACCTGTTCGGGGTCCTCGTCCTGGCCGGCGCCGCAGCCCTCGGGGGTGGCGTGATGCGCGATGTCCTCATCGGCGACCTGCCCCCCGTGGGGGTCTCCGACTGGCGGCTGCTGACCAGCGCGCTGGTCGCCGGCCTCGTGACCTTCCTCTACCACCCGGGCGTCGAGCGCATCTCGCGCTTCGTCCGCGTGCTGGACGCCGCAGGGCTCGCCGTCTTCGCGATCGGCGGGTCGCTCAAGGCGCTCGGGGCGGGGATGGACCCGCTCACCTCGGTCATCGTCGGCGGCATCACCGCGGTCGGCGGCGGCATCGTCCGCGACGTCCTGGCCGGCCAGGTGCCCGAGGTGCTGCGCCGTGAGATGTATGCGCTGCCGGCCCTGCTCGGGTCGGCCCTGATCGTCACCGCCCACCACTTCGACGCCATCGGCCCGCTGGTCATCTGGGGCTGCGTGGCCCTGGTGTTCGCGGTGAGAATGGTCGCCGTGGTCCTCGATGTGCACGCCCCTCAGCCCCTGCGAACCGGAGAACTCACGTGAGCACCCCCAGCCCCCAGCCCGACCCAGCCCCGACACCACGCCTGACGCCTCGCCGCTCGAGCCCTACGACGGCATCCTGCTGCTGTCCTTCGGCGGGCCCGAGCAGCCCGACGACGTCCTGCCGTTCCTGCGGACGGTCACCGCGGGCAAGAACATCCCCGACGAGCGGCTCGAGGAGGTGGGTGAGCACTACTACGGCTTCGGTGGCCGCAGTCCCATCAACGACCAGAACCGCGCCCTCATCGCCGCCCTGCGAGCAGAGCTGGACCGTCGGGGCATCTCCACCCCCGTCATCTGGGGCAACCGCAACTTCACTCCGTTCGTGCCCGAGGCCCTGCAGGAGGCCCACAGTCAGGGGCTGTCCCGCCTCGTGACCGTGATGACCAGCGCCTACTCCTGCTACTCCTCGTGCCGCCAGTACCGCGAGGACCTCGCGGCTGCCACGGCGCAGGTGGCCGAGGCGGGCATCGACATCTGGGTCGACAAGATCCGCACCTATGCCAACCACCCCGGGTTCTCCCGCACCAACAGCCGACTGGTGACCGAGGCGGTCCGTGAGGTGCTCCGCGGCGGCACCGACGCGGGCGACATACGCCTGCTGTTCGTGACCCACTCCATCCCGACGGCCATGGACGAGACCTCCGGCCCGGGGGACGAGGACGGCAGCGCCTACAGCCGTCAGCACATCGCCCTCGGCGCGGCGATCACCGACGAGGTCAACGCGACCCTGGACGCAGACCTGTCCGGCGAGCTGGTCTTCTGCTCGCGGTCCGGACCGCCGAGCCAGCCCTGGCTGGAGCCCGACGTCAACGACCGGCTCGAGGAGCTGGCCGAGCAGGGGGCGAAGGTCGTCGTGGTCTCGCCCATCGGGTTCGTCAGCGACCACATGGAGGTCGTCTACGACCTGGACACCGAGGCGGCGGCGACCGCGGAGAAGCTCGGGCTGCAGCTCGTGCGGGTGCCGACCGTGGGCGTCGACCCGGAGTTCGTGTCCGGGCTCGTCGACCTCGTGCAGGAGCGTGCGGCGGTGGCCCGCGGCGAACAGCCGGTGCAGCCGGCGTGGCCGGGGCGCGACGCGCTGCGGTCGGTCTGCGCCCCCGGGTGCTGCCCCAACCTGCGGGTGGCCAAGCCGGCGCTGTGCGGACAGGACTGAGCGTGGAGCTGCTCCCCGTCCCCGACGACGAGGTCCTGGTCGAGCTCGAACGACTGGCCGTCGAGGTCGCCCTCGAGGCGGGGCGCCTCATCGTCGACGACCGACCCGTCGACCTCGGGGTCGCCAAGACCAAGAGCACGGCCACCGACGTGGTGACGGTGATGGACCAACGAGCCCAGGACCTGTTGCGCTCCCGGCTGCAGGCGGCCCGTCCCGCGGACGGTTTCCTCGGTGAGGAGGAGGGCGGCACCGTCGGCCGGTCCGAGATCACCTGGGTCGTCGACCCCATCGACGGGACGGTGAACTACCTCTACGCGATCCCCTCGTATGCCGTGTCCGTCGCCGCCGTCGTGGGCGACCCCACGGAGCCCGGCGCGTGGCGCCCGGTCGCCGGAGCGGTGGTGAACCCGGTGACGGGGCAGCTGTTCCACGCCCGACTCGGTGGCGGGGCGTGGCTGCGGCGGGGCGAGCAGGACTCCCAACCCCTCGTCATCGGCGAGCCGCCCCAGCTCGGGCATGCGCTCGCCGGCACCGGCTTCGGTTACGACACCCGTCGGCGGCTCTGGCAGGCCACGATGCTCATCGAGGTGCTGCCACACCTGCGCGACATCCGTCGGATCGGCAGCGCCGCCCTCGACATCTGCGCGGTGGCGGTCGGGACCCTCGACTGCTACTTCGAGCGTGGGCTCAACGCCTGGGACATGGCAGCGGCCTGGTTGGTGCTCACCGAGTCCGGTGGGGCCTTCACCGGCCTGGACGGCGTGGCTCCCGGCTCGTCGATGGTCGTGGGCGCAGCGCCCGGGCTGCACACCGAGCTCGAGGCCCTGGTCCGCCGAGCAGCCGAGGCCGCGGGCGCGGAGTAGTCAGGGGGGACAGAACGACGGCGCGACCGCCAGGGCGGTCGCGCCGTCGTCGGGTCGAACGCGATGGGTCAGGCGGCGGTGAACCCCGCCAGCTCGGGGATGTGCAGGCCGTGCTCGGTGGCCAGTCGCGCCAGGGTTTCCAGCTCGGCTTCGCGCACGGAGGCCAGGTAGTCGTCGCCGGACTCCTGCGCGGTGCGCAGGGACTGCACTGCGCGGCTGGCACGGCGGGTGATCTCGGTGTGGAACTCGGTCATGCTGCACCCCTCTCTGAGTCGTGTCACGAGTCGGTTCGGGCGGATTCGGGTCAGGTGGAGGTAGGACTCTACGGGCAGAGTCGTCGCAAGCCCAGTCGGGCTGGCCACCCGTGGGTGAACGGTGGGTGAACACCGACCGGGCCCGGGGCCGGTGGAAGCGTCGCTTTGGTCCGGTTGCCGACGGTCTGGGCGCCCGGCGTCGGCGCCGTTCTGGACGCGATGGTGACGAGGGCAGCGAGATAGGGCACAATCCCGGCCGGCGGTGGGCACAAAACCACGACGATCAGCGTTAACACCGGCGACTTGCCTTCTCGACCATCGACCAGGCACAGATGCGACTGAAGAGGGAGCGAGACAGCGACTATGGCGACTGACTACGACGCGCCGCGCAAGACCGATGACGAGCTGTCCGAGGACTCGATCGAAGAACTGAAGTCCCGCCGGGTCGACAAGAGCGCCTCGAGCGTCGACGTCGACGAGACGGAGCAGGCCGAGGGCTTCGAGCTCCCCGGCGCCGACCTGTCCGGCGAGGAGCTGTCCGTACGGGTCATCCCGCGGCAGTACGACGAGTTCACCTGCTCGCGCTGCTTCCTCGTCCACCACCGCAGCCAGCTGGCCAAGGAGGTCAACGGACAGATGGTGTGTCGGGAGTGCGCGGCCTGAGCGTGCGGCAACCAGCGATAGGGTCCGTCCACGTGACTGGCCCTATCCGCGTCTCGCTGCCCGTGCGGCGGCTCGACCCCGACCTGCCGATGCCGTCCTACGCGCACCCCGGCGACGCCGGGGCGGACCTTCGTGCCACCAGCGACGTGACGCTGGCGCCTGGGGAGCGGACCCTGGTCCCCACCGGCGTCGCCCTGGCCCTGCCCGACGGGTACGTCGGCCTGGTCCACCCGCGGTCCGGGCTCGCGGCGCGGCACGGCATCACCATCGTCAACGCCCCGGGCACGATCGACGCGGGCTACCGCGGGGAGATCCTGGTCAACCTGGTCAACCTCGACCCGCGCGAGGCGTTCACCGTCCACCGCGGCGACCGGATCGCCCAGCTCGTGGTCCAGCAGGTCGCCGTCGCAGAATTCATCGAGGTTGATTCGCTCGAGGACACCTCCCGGGGTGACACTGGACACGGTGCCAGTGGCGGCTTCGGCAACCACCCCCACACAACGAAGGACTAGACACTCCAGTGGCCATCTTCCGACGAGGCAAGAAGTCCGAGCAGACCGACGAGGTCGACCCGACGCTCGACCGCACCGGGCTCGACGAACCGAGCGCCGACGCGGCCGATGCCGCCGACCCGAGCGCCGACGCGGAGGGCGGGGACTCGCCGTCCGGGGAGCCCGCCGGCACGCAGGCTGCTCCGCTCGACCGCGAGGGCAACGGTCCCCACGACAGCTCCGAGGTGGACCTCTCCGACGACGGCCGGCTCGACCTCGGTGCCCTGCGCATCCGTGGGGTGCCCGGCATGGAGCTGCGCCTCGAGGTGGACGAGGCAGCCGACCAGGTCGTCGGCGCCACTGCCGTCATCGCCGACTCCGCCGTCCAGCTGCAGGCCTTCGCCGCGCCCAGGACGATGGGCATCTGGGACGAGATCCGCTCCGAGATCGCCGAGTCCATCCTGGCGCAGGGTGGCACGGCCGACGAGGTGCCCGGCGAGCTCGGCACCGAGCTGCGGACCCGGATGCCCTCAGCCGGGCCGGACGGACGCACGGTCTTCGCGCCGGCCCGCTTCGCCGGTGTCGACGGCCCCCGCTGGTTCCTGCGCGCGGTCTTCTCCGGCCGGGCCGCGATCGACGACGAGGCCGCCGCGCCACTGCTCGAGGTCGTGCGCAGCGTGGTCGTGGTCCGCGGTGACAGCGCCATGGCCCCTCGGGAGATGCTGCCCCTGACGCTGCCCGTCCAGCCGGAGGCGGCCGAGGACGATCCCGACGCCGGCACCGAGCAGGACGCTGCCGACCCCGCGGTCCGCTCGGGCGACCTCAAGCCGTTCGAGCGTGGCCCCGAGATCACCGAGGTGCGGTAGGCCCATGGCTCGCGACGCGCAGACGACCCACCCCCAGGGGGCCCAGAGCCCGCAGGGCCACCACAAGTCGGCCATCGCCCGGCTCGGGGAGCGACTGACCAAGTCGGTCACCCAGATCGAGGCCGACGAGCTGCGCGAGGACGCGGCCCGCCTGGGCTGCACCCCGATGTGCGATCTGCTCGACCGTCAGCAGGCCATCGTCTCCGGCACGGTCCGAGCCGTCACCCTGCGCCCGCGCGTCAACGTGCCAGCGCTGGTCATCGACCTGTACGACGGCAGTCGCACGATCAACCTCGTCTGGCTCGGCCGCCGGTCGATCGCCGGCATCGAGCCCGGGACCTACCTGCGCGCGCAGGGCCGGGTCACCTACTACCGGGGCATCCCGACCATCTTCAACCCGCCCTACGAGATCGTGCCGCAGCGTGCCCACTGACCGGGTCGGCGCCCCGCCGGACGGGACCGAGGCGTTCGCTCCCAGCACGGACACCACCGCGCCCGACGCCGACACCGTGGACGCCACGGTGGAGGAGGTCATCCGCCAGCGGCTCTCCAAGGCCCTCGGTGGCTGGCGCGGATCCCTGGAGACCGCACTGCCGACCGTGGGGTTCGTGGTGGTGTGGACGTGGACCAAGGACGTCAGGACGGCGGTCGCCGCCGCCGCCGCGGTCATCGTCGTGCTGGGGATCGTGCGGGCCGTCCAGCGCCAGAGCCTGCAGTTCGTCGGCACCGCGGCGCTCGCGACGGCCATCGCGGCGTTCTTCGCGCTGCGCAGCGGTCGCGCGCAGGACGCGTTCCTGCCCGGCATCCTCACCAGTGCTGGCTGGGGGGTGGCGGCGGTGGTCTCGGTCGTCAGCCGTTGGCCGCTCGTCGGCTTCATGGTCGGCGCCGGTGACCCCCGCGCCGCCGAGGACCCGTTCGCCTGGCACCGCGACCGGGGACTGGTCCGGGTCTGCCAGCGACTCACCATGGTGCTCGTGGTGATGTATGCCGTCCGCGTCGCCATCATGCTGCCGCTCTACTTCGCCGGCGAGGTCGCCTGGCTCGGCGTCGCCAAGGTCGGTCTGGGCTGGCCCCTGTGGCTCGCCGGGCTCGCGGTGATGGGCGTGATGCTCGTGCGCGGTCAGACCCCGCAGGAGACGCCGGCGCCGGACGGGCACCACGTCGCCTGAGGCGCCGGTCGCCTGACGGGCTGGGTCAGGCCTCGCCGCGCGGGTTGCGGTCGCCGGGGCTCAGCATGGCCTCGAGCTCGTCCTCGAACTCCGGCGTCGAGATGAACAGCAGCTCGTCGTGAGGCTCGAGCGAGTCGTCGCGGCTCGGTGCGATCGGGTGGTCCTCGCGGATGATGCCGACCAGAACCGTCTCGCCGGGGAACTCGACGTCGCCGACCCGCTTGCCGGCGTAGGGGCTCTCCGGCGGGAGGGTCAGCTCGACCATCGTGGCCTTGCCCTGCTGGAACTGGAAGATGCGCACGAGGTCGCCGACGCTGACCGCCTCCTCGACCAGAGCGGTCATCAGCCGCGGCGTCGACACGGCGACGTCGACACCCCAGGCCTCGTCGAACATCCACTCGTTCTTGGGGTTGTTGACCCGGGCCACCGTGCGGGGCACGCCGAACTCGGTCTTGGCCAGCAGCGAGACG
Organism: uncultured Actinomycetota bacterium; assembly: GCA_963731235.1. Lineage (GTDB taxonomy): Bacteria > Actinomycetota > Actinomycetes > Actinomycetales > Dermatophilaceae > Pedococcus. Next base: position 127,651 of record CAVSUT010000024.1, read on the forward strand.
ACGAGGTTGACCTTGTCGTCGCCGGTCGCGGCGACGACGACGTCGCACTCGGCCAGTCCGGCCTCGTGCAGGGCGGTGATCTCGCAGGCGTCGGCCAGCAGCCAGTTGGCCTCCGGCACGCGGCTGGACTGGATGTCCTTGCGGTCCTTGTCCATGAGCAGGACCTGGTGGCCGTTGTGCAGCAGCTCCCGGGCGATGGAGCGACCGACGCTCCCGGCCCCGGCGATGACGACGCGCATGTGGTTCCTCCTGCTCAGTGCCCGTGCGGGGCGGGCGGGGCGTCGAGGGTGCGCTCGGCGGCCGGGAGCTCCGACGCGATGGCGGCGAGGTGCAACAGGTCGCCCTCCTGGAAGACCGTCTCTGAGGTCGGCAGGATGCCCGAGCCGAGGCGCGTGAGGTAGGCGGCACGGGTGCCCGTGGCGCTCTCGAGCTCGGTGAGGAGCCGCCCGACCCAACCCGGGTTGACGGTGACCTCGGCGATGACGACCTTGCCGGACGGGTCCACGAGCTCGGGCACGTGGCCCTGGGGGAGCAGGCGGCGCAGCATCTGGTCGGCGGTCCACTTCACCGTGGCGACGGTGGGTATGCCGAGCCGCTGGTAGACCTCGGCGCGACCGGGGTCGTAGATGCGCGCCACGACGTGCTCGACGCCGAAGGTCTCCCGGGCCACCCTGGCCGCGAGGATGTTGGAGTTGTCGCCGCTGGACACGGCGGCGAACGCGTAGGCGTCGGAGATGCCGGCCTCGGCGAGGGTGTCGCGGTCGAAGCCGACCCCGGTGACCCGGCGACCCTCGAACGCCGAGCCCAGGCGACGGAACGAGGACTCCTCCTGGTCGATCACCGCGACGTCGTGGCCCTGGTTCTCCAGGCTCAGCGCGAGGGTCGAACCCACTCGGCCGCAGCCCATGATCACGAAGTGCACGACGCCGACGCTACACCGCGGCATACCGGCTCGTGCACGGTGCCGCCCAGGTCGGTGACCGGGTCTCGCACGGTGGGTGGGCGCGCCGCCTAGAGTGTGGCCGTGGCAACTCCCGGACGCGTCCTCAAGCGCGTGGTTCTCGGTCGCGCGATGCGCAGCGACCGCCTCGGCGACACGCTGCTGCCGAAGAAGCTCGCGCTTCCCGTCTTCGCCAGTGACGCACTCTCCTCGGTGGCCTACGCCCCGGACGAGATCTTCCTGACCCTGGGGCTCGCGGGGGGCGCCCTGGCGCTGACCAACTCGTGGATGATCGCCGTGGGCGTCGTCGTCGTCATGCTGGTCGTCGTCGCGTCCTACCGCCAGAACGTGCACGCCTACCCGTCCGGTGGTGGCGACTACGAGGTGGCGAGCACGAACCTGGGGCCCAAGGCCGGCCTGACCGTCGCCTCGGCGCTGCTCGTCGACTACGTGCTCACCGTGGCGGTGTCGATCTCCTCGGGGGTCCAGAACGCTGCCGCAGCACTGCCGTTCGTCCGCGGGCACGAGGTGGTCGTGGCGGTGACGCTCATCGCGCTCCTCACCGCCATGAACCTGCGTGGGGTCCGGGAGTCGGGGACCGCCTTCGCGATCCCGACCTACCTGTTCATGTTCAGCGTCATCGGGATGGCGCTGATCGGCTTCTTCCGGCACTACTTCGGCGACCTGCCCCTGGCCCGCAGCGCCGGGCTCGAGCTCGCGCCCGAGCCCGGGTACGAAAGCATCGGCGGCATCGCGATGGCCTTCCTGCTGCTGCGCGCCTTCTCCTCCGGATGCGCCGCCCTCACCGGCGTCGAGGCGATCTCCAACGGCGTGCCCGCGTTCGAGAAGCCCAAGAGCCGCAACGCGGCCACGACATTGCTGCTCATGGGCCTGATCTCGATCACCATGCTGCTGTCGATGGTGACCCTGGCCCGCTGGACGGGCATCAAGTACGCGGAGGACCCGGCGATCCAGCTGCTGCGCGACGGGGTCCCGGTGGGCAAGGACTACGTGCAGGAGACGATCATGGGCCAGGTCGCCCATGCCGTGTTCGACAACTTCCCCCCCGGCGTCCTGCTGGTCTCGATCGTGACTGGCGTGATCCTCGTGCTGGCCGCCAACACGGCCTTCAACGGCTTCCCGGTGCTCGGGTCGATCCTGGCCAAGGACGGCTACCTGCCCCGCCAGCTGCACACCCGTGGGGACCGGCTCGCGTTCTCCAACGGCATCCTCATCCTCGCCGGTGCCGCCGTGGCCCTGATCATCATCTACGACGCCGAGGTCACCAAGCTCATCCAGCTCTACATCGTCGGCGTCTTCGTCTCCTTCACGCTGAGCCAGATCGGCATGATCCGGCACTGGAACCGCCACCTGCGCCTCGAGCGCGACGGTCGGGCCCGCAGCCAGATGATGCGCAGCCGGGCGATCAACGCCGTGGGTGCGGCGATGTCCGGGACGGTCCTGGTCGTCGTGCTGGCCACCAAGTTCGTCCACGGTGCCGGGTACGCCATCGCGGCGATGATCGTGCTGTTCTTCCTCATGCGCGGCATCCACAAGCACTACGAACGGGTCCGTGCCGAGCTCCGGGTCTCCGACGACGACCTCGACGCGCAGATGCTCCCGAGCCGGGTCCACGCCATCGTGCTCGTCTCCAAGATCCACAAGCCCACGTTGCGAGCGCTCGCCTACGCGCGGGCGACCCGGCCCTCCAAGCTCGAGGCGATCACGGTCAACGTCGAGCCCGAGGAGACCAAGCTGCTGCAGGACGAGTGGGACCGGCGCGACATCCCCGTGCCGTTGAAGGCGCTCGACTCGCCGTACCGCGAGATCACCCGCCCGGTCGTGGACTACGTGAAGTCGCTGCGCTCCGGCCACCCCCGCGACGTCGTCGTGGTCTACATCCCCGAGTACGTGCTCGGGAAGTGGTACGAGCAGGTGCTGCACAACCAGAGCGCCTTGCGCCTCAAGGGCCGGCTGCTGTTCACACCCGGCGTGATGGTCGCCAGCGTCCCCTGGCAGCTCGCCTCCTCGGAGGGCCAGGAGGAGCGGTTCGACGGCCCCACCGCCGGCTCGGTCCGGCTCGGCCAGTGACCGTCGGCGAGCAGACCGACCTGCGGGTCGGCGACGAGGTGGAGGTCGAGGTCGGCCCCATCGCCCACGGTGGCTTCTGCATCGCCCGCCACGAGGGCAGGGTCGTCTTCGTCCGTCACGCCCTGCCCGGTGAGCACGTCCGCGTACGGGTCACCGAGGCCAGGGACGGCCAGCGCTTCGTCCGGGCCGACTGCGTCGAGGTCCTCACCGCCAGTGAGCACCGCGTCACCGCACCCTGCCCGTATGCCGCACCAGGGCTGTGCGGCGGCTGCGACTTCCAGCACGTCCGGGTCGCCCACCAACGTGACCTCAAGGCCCTGGTCGTCAGGGAGCAGTTCTCCCGCGTGGCCCGGCTCGAGGTCGACGTGGTCGTCGAGCCGGTGCCGGGGGACCACGACGGCCTCGGTTGGCGCACCCGGGTGGAGTTCGCCGTCGACGAGGTGGGCCGGGCCGGCCTGCGCCAGCACCGTTCCCACGACGTCGTGCCCGTGGACACCTGCCTCATCGCGGACCCACGGATCCTGGCCACGGGTGTGCTGAGCGGCCACTGGGACGGTGAGCAGGCCGTCGACGTCGTCGCCCCGTCGGTCGGCGAGGCGGTCGTCGTTCCCGTTCCTTCGGGGGAGGCCGACACCCCGACGGTCGTCGAGCACGTCGAGGGCGGTTCCTTCGTGGCCGACTTCGAGGTCTCGGCGCGCGGGTTCTGGCAGGTCCACCCCGGCGCGGCCGGCACCTTCGTCGAGACCGTGCTCGGCATGCTCCGCCCCGGCCACGGCGAGACCGCCCTCGACCTCTACTCCGGGGTCGGCCTGTTCGCGGCAGCCCTCGGCGACGCCGTCGGCCCGCAGGGCAAGGTCGTCGCGGTCGAGTCCGACTCGGGAGCCGTCGCGGCCGCGGCCGGCAACCTCGCGCAGTACCCGTCCGTCCTGGCGATCCGCGCCCGGGTGGACGACGCGTTCGGTGTGCCGCGCGCGAGCAGGTCGGGCCCGGCCGCTCGGCGCGGCCAGCGGTCGCGCAAGCTGCGCCGCCACCCGCTCCTGCCCCTCGCGGCTGACCTCGTGGTGCTGGACCCGCCGCGCACCGGTGCCGGCAAGGACGTCGTCGCGCAGGTGGCCCGGCTCGGGCCGCGGGCCGTCGCCTATGTCGCCTGTGACCCGGCGGCCCTGGCCAGGGACACGTCCTACCTGCGCGAGGCCGGCTACGAGCTGCGGGAGCTGCGCGCCTTCGACGTGTTCCCCATGACGCACCACGTCGAGTGCGTGGCCCTGTTCGAGCGGTGACCGGCGGTCACGCGGACGCCGTGACGAGCCCGGCCGGGGCCGGCGGGTCGGTCTGGCGCTTTCCCGGCATGCCGGCGCTGGGGCTGTTGTCGGTGTTCGGCTTCAGCGGTTATGCCGTACTGCTGTCGGTGGCACCGCTCTGGGCGGTGCGTGGCGGCGCGGATGCGGCCGGGTCGGGGCTGGTCAACGGGGTGCTGCTCGCGGCCACGGTGCTGACGCAGTTCGCCGTGCCCGTGCTGCTGCGCCGGTTCGGGCACGGCCCGGTCATCGCGGCCGGGGTGCTGCTCATGGGCGGGGCGTCACCGCTCTACCTCGTGTCCGACGCCCTGGCGCCGGTGCTGGCGCTGTCGGCGGTGCGGGGGGTCGGCTTCGGCATCCTGACCGTCACCGCATCAGCGGTGGTCGCGCACCTCGTCCCGGCGCGTCGTCGCGGTGCCGCCATCGGCGCCTACGGGCTCGCGGTCGCCGTGCCGAACCTGCTGCTCCTGCCCGCCTCCGTCGCCATCGCCGACCGGTGGGGCTTCGAATGGGTCTTCGCGCTCGGGGCCCTGCCGGTGCTCGCGGCACCCTTCGCCTTCACCGTGGCGCGCGCCCTCGGTCCGGCCGACCGCGTCACCGAGCAGGCGCCCCGCCTCGACCGCCGCAGCGCGCTCGCGGTCGCCCGGCCGACCGCGGTGTTGTTCGCGGTGACCATGGCCGGTGGGGGACTGCTCACCTTCACCCCGCAGATCGCCCGGTCCGGCACCGCTTCGGCGGTGGTGCTCCTCGTGCTCGGGGTGGGGACCGCCCTGTGCCGGTGGGGTGCCGGGTCCCTGGCCGACCGGTATGGCGCCGAGCGCTTCCTTGCTCCGCTGCTCGTGGTCGGAGCCACCGGTCTGGCGTTCTGCGCCTGGGGCGCCCAGCGCGGGGGAGACCTGGGCCTGCTCGTGCTCGGGGCCGCCTTCGCCGGGATCGCGTACGGCGCGCTGCAGAACCTCACGCTCGTGGTCGCGTTCAGGCAGGTCGACGCGGCGCACATCCCCGTGGCCAGCGCCGGCTGGAACATCGGGTTCGACGGCGGGACGGCCACCGGCGCCGTCGTGGTGGGGGCGATCGCGGCAGCGTCCGGCTTTCCCACGGGGCTGTCGTTCCTCGCGGCCGCCTGCCTGGCCGCCCTGGTGCTCTGTGTGCCGACCCGGCGGTGACCCGGACGGACCAGAAGCGGACTGCCACTTCCGCTGCGTACCGCATTGGGCAAGGATCGAGGACGAACCTGACCACGCACGACCCAACGTGATATCTTGACGTCAAGATAAATCGAGATCGACAGCAGAGTGCAACGACGCACACAACTGAGCATCGAAGGAGCAGGCAGTGGCCAGCACGAACAGCTTCAACGCCCACGGTGAACTCACGGTCGGCGACCAGTCCTACGAGGTCTACCGGCTGTCCGCGGTCGAGGGCAGCCAGACCCTCCCGTACAGCCTCAAGGTGCTCCTGGAGAACCTCCTGCGCACCGAGGACGGCGCCAACATCACCGCCGACCACATCCGCGCCCTCGGTGGCTGGGACCAGGACGCCGAGCCCGACACCGAGATCCAGTTCACGCCGGCACGCGTGCTCATGCAGGACTTCACCGGCGTGCCCTGCATCGTCGACCTCGCCACCATGCGCGAGGCCGTGGCCGACCTCGGGGGCGACCCGGCCAAGATCAACCCCCTCAGCCCGGCCGAGATGGTGATCGACCACTCCGTGATCATCGACGTGTTCGGCCGGTCCGACGCCTTCGAGCGCAACGTCGAGATCGAGTACCAGCGCAACGGCGAGCGCTACCAGTTCCTGCGCTGGGGCCAGACGGCGTTCGAGGACTTCAAGGTCGTCCCGCCCGGCACCGGCATCGTGCACCAGGTCAACATCGAGCACCTCGCCCGGACGGTCATGGTGCGCGACGGCGTCGCCTACCCCGACACCTGCGTCGGCACCGACTCGCACACCACGATGGTCAACGGCCTCGGGGTGCTCGGCTGGGGCGTCGGTGGCATCGAGGCGGAGGCGGCCATGCTGGGCCAGCCCGTGTCGATGCTCATCCCGCGTGTCGTCGGCTTCAAGCTCTCCGGCTCGATCCCGGCCGGTGCCACCGCGACCGACGTCGTGCTGACCATCACCGAGATGCTCCGCGAGCACGGCGTGGTCGGCAAGTTCGTCGAGTTCTACGGCGAGGGCGTCGCAGCCGTGCCGCTGGCCAACCGCGCCACCATCGGCAACATGAGCCCGGAGTTCGGCTCCACCTGTGCCATCTTCCCGATCGACGACGTGACCCTGGAGTACCTGCGCCTCACCGGGCGCTCCGAGCAGTCCGTCGCGCTCGTCGAGGCCTACGCCAAGGAGCAGGGCATGTGGCTCCAGTCGGGCCCGGACCAGCCCGAGGCGCGCTACTCCGAGTACCTCGAGCTCGACCTGTCCACCGTCGTGCCGTCCATCGCCGGGCCGAAGCGCCCGCAGGACCGGATCGCGGTGACCCAGTCCAAGGAGCAGTTCCGCAACGACCTCAAGAACTATGTCGTCAACGGCAACGGCATCGAGAAGAGCTCGGTCGACCAGGAGCTCGTCGGCACCTTCCCCGCCTCCGACCCGCCGTCGCACGACGCCCTCGAGGCCTCCGAGAGCGCGGGTCGCCCGTCGCACTCCGCAGCGGCGCCGGAGGGCACCCTTCGCGCGACCAACCCGGTGGACGTCACCATCGACGGCACCGACGTGCAGATCGACCACGGCCACGTGGCGATCGCCTCGATCACGAGCTGCACCAACACCTCCAACCCCTCGGTGATGATGGCCGCGGCCATGCTGGCCAAGAACGCCGTCGAGCGCGGGCTCACCGTTCCCCCGTGGGTGAAGACCTCGATGGCCCCCGGCTCCAAGGTGGTCACCGGCTACTACGAGAAGGCCGGGATGTGGCCCTACCTCGAGAAGCTCGGCTTCTTCCTCGTGGGCTACGGCTGCACCACCTGCATCGGCAACTCCGGGCCGATCATCGAGGAGGTCTCGCAGGCGGTCAACGACAACGACCTCGCCGTGGTGTCGGTGCTGTCCGGCAACCGCAACTTCGAGGGTCGGATCAACCCCGACGTCAAGATGAACTACCTCGCCTCGCCCCCGCTGGTCATCGCCTACGCGCTCGCGGGGACGATGGACTTCGACTTCGAGTCCGAGCCGCTGGGCCAGGACCCCGATGGCAACGACGTCTTCCTCAAGGACATCTGGCCGGTGGCCGAGGACGTCGAGCGCACCATCGCGAGCTCGATCAGCCAGGAGATGTTCACCGAGGACTACGCCGACGTCTTCGCCGGTGACGAGCGGTGGCGCTCGCTGCCCACCCCGGAGGGCAAGACCTTCGAGTGGGCCGAGGACTCGACCTACGTGCGCAAGCCCCCGTACTTCGACGGCATGTCCATGGAGACCACGCCGGTCGAGGACATCGAGGGTGCGCGCGTGCTGGCCAAGCTGGGTGACTCGGTCACGACCGACCACATCAGCCCCGCCGGGTCGATCAAGGCCGACAGCCCGGCCGGCAAGTACCTCGCCGAGCACGGCATCGAGCGCAAGGACTTCAACTCCTACGGCTCGCGGCGAGGCAACCACGAGGTGATGATCCGCGGCACCTTCGCCAACATCCGGTTGAAGAACCTGCTGCTCGACGGGGTCGAGGGTGGCTTCACCCGCAACTTCCTCGACGGTGGTGAGCAGGCGACGATCTACGACGCGTCCGCCGCCTACCAGGAGGCCGGTGTCCCCTTGGTGATCCTCTCGGGCAAGGAGTACGGCTCGGGCTCGTCGCGTGACTGGGCGGCCAAGGGCACGGCCCTGCTCGGGGTGCGGGCCGTCATCGCCGAGTCCTACGAGCGCATCCACCGCTCGAACCTCATCGGCATGGGTGTGATCCCGCTGCAGTACCCGGCGGGGCAGAACGCCGACTCGCTGGGGCTCGACGGCACCGAGACCATCTCGATCTCGGGCATCACCGCCCTCAACGAGGGCACCACCCCGAAGACGGTCAAGGTCACCGCGACCCGTGACGGCGCCGACCCGGTGGAGTTCGACGCGGTCGTCCGGATCGACACCCCCGGAGAAGCCGACTACTACCGCAACGGCGGCATCCTGCAGTACGTCCTGCGCTCGCTCGTCAACAGCTGAGTGCGCCTGCGTCCCACCACCCACCCCTCGTCGGTGGGTGGTGGGACGTCCGCGTCCACCCAGCCCGTCCCGTAGCGTGGGCCCATGGTCACCCCTCTCAGCGCTGCCCTCGACTGGGTGATGGACAAGTCCCTGGTCCTCGGTTACACCCGCCTCGGTCCGCGCATCCGTCGCTCGTGGTGGCCGTCCGACCCGCGCCCGGCCTCGCTCGCAGGCCGCCACGTCCTGGTCACCGGTGCCAGTGGCGGTCTCGGACTCGCGACCGCGCAGCAGCTCGCCGGACTCGGCGCCACCGTGCACCTGCTCGGACGCAGTGCCGAACGCCTCGAGTCCGCCCGCACCGAGCTGCTGGCGGCTGAGCCGGCAGCCCGGGTGGAGCTGGCCCCGTGCGACCTCAGCGACCTCGACGCGGTCCGCGAGTTCTGCGCCGACTTCGCCGAGCGGGTTCCCCAGCTGCACGCCCTCGTGCACAACGCCGGTGTCCTTCCTCCCGAACGCCGCACCACGGCCCAGGACCACGAGCTGACCCTGGCGACCCACGTCCTCGGCCCGCACCTCATGACCGGGCTGCTGGCCGACAGCCTCCGCGGTGGCCGCGTCGTGGTGGTGTCCTCGGGCGGCGCCTACGGCCAGAAGCTCGTGGTCGACGACTTCGAGTACACCCAGGGTGACTACTCGGGGGTGACGGCCTATGCGCGCACCAAGCGGATGCAGCTGGTGATCACCGAACAGTGGGCCGCCCGGCTGCGCGGACGCCAGGTCGGGGTGCACAGCATGCACCCCGGTTGGGCCGACACCCCCGGCGTCACCGAGTCGCTGCCCGGTTTCAACACGGTGATGCGCCCCCTGCTGCGCTCACCCGCCGAAGGTGCGGACACCGTGACGTGGCTCGTGGCGACCGACGACCCGATCGGGACCGGCGGCTTCTGGCACGACCGCCGTCGCCGACCCACCCACTACGCACCGGTCAGGGTCGAGACCACCGCGCAGCGCCAGCAGTTCTGGGACTTCGTCACCTCGGCAACCGGCGAGACCTTCGCCTGAACGGCGGCAGCCGCACCCGCGGCATACCTGAGGGGGCGTGCCACCGAGCCACGGATGGTCGTGGGTGGCTGTCCGTCACGGTCGCCATGACCTAGACTCGAACACATGTTCGAATCCGACGGTCCGCCAGTACGGCCGTCGACCGTGGCACCTGGAGCAGGTCGTGCCGAGCCGCGCCCGCCGGGCTGAGGTGCTCGGGGCGGTCCCGCCGGGGTGGCCGCCGCTGGTGCCACCGCCGGAGAGCCCAGGGTGGCAGGTGCCGGCCGTCTCGTGGCTGCTCGACCACTGCCCGTCGGACTACCGGTCCTACGCCGGGTGGCGACGCCAGCCGGTGGCCCTCGCCTGGGTCGCCACCCGCCACATCGACGCCCAGCTCGTCGCCATGCGGCAGGCCTACCGCGAGGTGCGCGTGGAGCTCGGTGAGCACCTCACCAGCGAGGGCCTGGCCCAGGTGCTCGCCGACCTCGAGGCCGAGGGGGTGCGGCTGCTGGCCGCCCGGCGCAGTGCCGGCCTGGTCTACGACGCACTGCAGGGCAAGCGCTACGTGCCGCGTCTCTGAGTGGCCGGCGTCAGGAGCTGGCGGGCCCGGGGATGCCAAGGGCGCGGCATACCCCGCGGTGGGCATCCCCGGGGACGCAACACTCCCCGTGAGCGTTGACCAGGACGGTGCGCGGCGTCAGCAGGGGGTCCCAGCCCTTAGACTCAGTCGCTGGCCTGCCCCGGTGGACCCGGTGAACCGACTGCCTGAAAGGACGGCCCTGCGTGGGACTGCTCGAGACGATCAAGAGCCCCGCTGACCTCAAGGCGCTGCCCGCGCCCCGGGTCAGTGAGCTGGCCGAGGAGATCCGCGCGTTCCTCGTGGAGTCGGTCTCCAAGACCGGCGGCCACCTCGGTCCCAACCTCGGCGTCGTCGAGCTCACCCTCGCGCTGCACCGGGTCTTCGACAGCCCGCGCGACACGATCGTCTTCGACACCGGCCACCAGGCGTACGTCCACAAGCTGGTCACCGGCCGCCACGACTTCAGCAAGCTCAAGAAGCAGGGCGGCCTGTCGGGCTACCCGAGCCGGGCCGAGTCCGAGCACGACGTCGTCGAGAACTCCCACGCCTCCACCGCCCTGTCCTGGGCCGACGGCATCGCGAAGGCGCGTCGGCTCAAGGGCGAGCGGGGTCGTCACACGGTCGCCGTCATCGGGGACGGCGCGCTGACCGGGGGCATGGCCTGGGAGGCGATCAACAACATCGCCGCCGACAAGGACCTGCCGCTGACGATCATCGTCAACGACAACGAGCGCTCCTACGCCCCGACCATCGGCGGTCTGGCCGAGCACCTGGCGACGCTGCGCACGACCCGGGGGTACGAGCGGTTCCTGGACTGGGGCAAGAGCACCCTGCACCGCACACCGGTCGTCGGCGGTGCGATGTACGAGACGTTGCACGGCATGAAGAAGGGCATCAAGGACATCGTCGCCCCGCAGGGGATGTTCGAGGACCTCGGGCTGAAGTACCTCGGCCCGATCGACGGGCACGACGAGCCCGCGGTGGAGGCGGCGCTGCGCCGCGCCCGTGCCTTCGGTGGCCCGGTGCTCGTCCACGTCATCACCCAGAAGGGCCGCGGCTACGACCCGGCCATCAACGACGACGCCGACCAGTTCCACGGTGTCGGCAAGTTCAACCCCGAGACCGGGCTGCCGTTCGAGGTGAGCGGCCGCATCTGGACCGACGAGTTCAGCGACGAGATGGTCGCCCTGGGCTCGGAGCGCCCCGACCTGGTCGCCCTCACGGCGGCCATGCTCATCCCGGTCGGGCTCGACGGGTTCGCCGCGGTCCACCCCGACCGGGTGTTCGACGTCGGCATCGCCGAGCAGCACGCGGTCACCATGGCGAGCGGGCTCGCGTTCGCCGGCCTGCACCCCGTCGTCGCGGTGTACGCGACCTTCCTCAACCGGGCCTTCGACCAGCTGCTCATGGACGCCGCGCTGCACCACGCCGGCATCACCTTCGTCCTCGACCGCGCGGGCGTCACCGGCAGTGACGGGGCGTCGCACAACGGTATGTGGGACATGGCGATCGCCTCGATCGTCCCGGGCCTGCGCCTGGCTGCACCCCGTGACGGCCAGCAGGTCCGGCTGCTGCTGCGCGAGGCCGTGGAGGTCAGCGACGCACCGACCGTGATCCGGTTCCCGAAGGGTGACGTGGGCGAGCCGGTGCCGGCCGTGCGCCGGGCGGGTTCGTTGGACGTGCTGCACGAGACCTCGACGGAGGCGTGCGACCTGCTCATCGTCGGCGTCGGGGTCTTCGCCTCGCTGTCCGTCGACGTGGCCGGGAAGCTCGAGGCGCAGGGGCTGTCCGTCACCGCGGTCGACCCGCGGTGGGTGCTACCCGTCAGCGACGACCTGGTGGAGCTGGCCCGCACCGCTGGTGCGGTCGCGGTGGTCGAGGACAACCTCGTGACCAGCGGTGTGGGGGTGGCCGTCACGGTCGCGCTGCGCGACGCCGGCCTCGACGTGCCGGTGCACCTGCACGGCATACCGAAGACGTTCCTGGACCACGCCTCACGCGGTCAGCTCCTCGACGAGCTCGGCCTCACCGCGGACGCGGTGGCGACGTCCTTGGCGACACGCCTGCACTGAGCCGGCGCAGGCGCAACGCCAGCTGCAGCTCCAGCGCAGGGTCCGGCTGCTGCCAGTGCGGACCGAGCAGTGCGGAGATCCGTTCCAGCCGCTGGCTGACGGTGTTGACGTGCACGTGCAGCTGCGTCGCGGCGTGCCGGGGGCTGCCCCCGGCGTCGAAGTAGGCCTGCAGGGTCTTGACCAGCTCGGAGCCCCGCTTGGTGTCGTAGTCGAGCAGCGGACCGAGGTGGGCGGCGACGTAGCCGTCGACGTCGGGCGCCGAGCCGACCACGAGCCCGGCGAAACCCAGGTGCGCGGAGCTGGCGCCGGTGCCGCCCAGCCCGAGGGACTCCAGGGCCTGTACGGTGCGGACCGCCTCGGCCCAGGTGCCCGGGACGTCGTCGGTGAGGCTCACCGGTCCGGCAGCGCCGACGCTGATCCGGCCGAGCCGGCTGAGGCGGCGGGCCAGCTCACCCGCGGCCTGGTGGGCGTCGTCGGAGGGGACGAGGGCGACCACGCGACCGTCGTGCTCACCCACGACCGAGTCGGGCCCGGCAGCAGCGTGGGCGGCGAGCAGGAGGGTGCGGCGCGGGACCTGGTCGTCGGCGTCGGCGACCAGGACGGCGTGGGGGACCGCTGGGTTGACGCCCTCGCCACGGGCCCGGCTGGCCAGGGCCTGGGGGTCCCCACGGCCGCTGACGAGGTCGGCGACGAGGTCGGTGCGCACCCGCTGCTCGGCCTCGGCGGCGGTGCGCTCGAACAGCAGGACGAGGGCGGTGACGACCGAGGCGCGTTCGACCGTGCGGCGGTCGGCGTCGTCGAGCACCCCGACACCGCCGAGCACGAGGACACCCAGGGGGGTCTGGGGTGCCTTGACCCCGATCGCCCACCGGTCGCCCGCGGCGTCGTGGGCGAGGCGGCCCGAGGCCTGCGTCATGCGGACGACGGGGGAGTCGTCCAGCGACCCCGCACGGGCGTCGTCCGTGGCGGGCGCGTCGCCGTGGGTGCTCAGGCACTCGCCCTCGGAGCCGAGCAGGACGACCCAGCCACCGAGCAGGTCGCCGAGCGCCTTGGTGATGTCGTCGACGCCACCACCGGCCAGGACGAGCTCGGCGAACCGGTCGTGGGCCGCGGCCGCACGCTCGACCCCGGCGGTGTGGCGGCGGACCTCGTCGGCGGTGCGCGTCTGCACGATGGAGACCGCCGCGAGGGCGGCCAGCGAACCGAGGAGTGCGACCTGGTCGGGGGAGAAGGGCCGCGGTGAACGGTTCGCCGCGAACAGCACGCCCACGAACTCGTCCTCGACGGTCAGCGGGGTCCCGCAGATGGACACCAGGCCCTCGTCCCCGACCGCGCTGTCGATGGTGCCGGTGTGCTGGAACCGGTGGTCGTGCAGGTAGTCCGCGCTCCAGTACGGCTTGTGCGTCGAGGCGACCAGGCCGCCGAGGCCGTCACCGAGCGACAGGCGCACGCTCTGGAACTCGACGCTGACCGACCCGTCGGTCGCGCGCATGAAGGTGTCGCCGGCCTCGGGGTCGTAGAGCGTGAGGTAGGCGACGTCGGTGCCGATCAGGGTCCGGGCGCGGCGCACGATCGCCTCGAGGATGCCGCTGGGGTCGCGCAGGGCGGCCAGGTCGCGCGCCGTCTCCACCAGGGCCGTGAGCTCGGCCTCGCGGCGACGCCGCGAGTCGAAGGCCGCGCGCACCCGCAGGGCCAGCTCGCGGGCCTCACCGCCCGGATCCGGCACGGTCCCGAGCTCCGACGCGGGGGCGCCCTCCGCCAGCAGGCGCAGGAGGGTCATCGCTGAGTCGTCGTGGGCGTCCATCGAGTCGGATCCTAGGCGGCCGGTGCCGTCAGTGGGCCGTCCAACCGCCGTCCATCGCGAAGGACGAGCCCGACACCGACGCCGCCGACGGACCGCAGAGGAACGCCACGAGCTCGGCGACCTCGTCGGCCTCGACGAGCCGTTTGACGGCGACCGGCTCGAGCATGATCTTGGCGACGACCTCGTCCTCGGTGATGCCGTGCGACCTGGCCTGGTCGGTGATCTGCTTCTCGACCAGGGGGGTGCGCACGTAGGCCGGGTTGACGCAGTTGCTCGTCACGCCGTGCTCGGCACCCTCGAGGGCGGTGACCTTCGACAGTCCTTCGAGGCCGTGCTTGGCCGACACGTACGCCGCCTTGAAGGGGCTGGCCCGCAGGCCGTGGACGCTGGACACGTTGACGATGCGTCCGAAGCCCTGCGCGTACATGTGGGGCAGCACGCGGCGGGTGAGCCGGAACGGCGAGGTCAGCATGAGCCGGATGATGAGGTCCCAGGTCTCGACGGGGAACTCGTGGATCGGGCTGACGTGCTGGATGCCGGCGTTGTTGACCAGGATGTCGACGTCACCGGGCAGCTGGTCGACCGCGGACAGGTCGGACAGGTCGGTCGGCAAGGTCTCGACCCCGTCGAGGGAGGCGAACCGCTCCAGGCCCTCCTTGTCGCGGTCCACGGCGTGCACCCGCGCACCGGCGGCGACGAGGCGCTGAACGCACGAGGCGCCGATCCCACTCGCCGCGCCGGTCACCAGGGCCGTACGTCCGGTCAGGTCGAGCAGCGCTGGCGTCGTCGGCATGCGGTGAGACTAGGTCCGCCGCGATGGGCCGAGCATGTGGCGCCGGGCCACAGTTGTGGGGTGGTTCTGTGTGGTGCGGCCGGTCACCGGCTCGCGTGCTCGGGGCGGAACCCCGAGCAGAGCATCCGCAGCCACCCGATCCGGCCCTGGTCGTCGGTCTCGAACACCGCGTGCTGCTCGGTCACCCGTGCCTCACCGGCGCAGCTCAGCCCGAAGCGGTAGGTCACCCGGTCGCGGTCCCCGACACTGTCGACGTCGACCTCGCGGACCTCGATGATCTCGTCGTGCGCCTCGAACCACCCGCCGAGCAGCACGGCGAGCACCGCGTCGTGGCCGGTGCCCTGCCAGGCCTTCTCGGGGGTGAGCCCGCGGAAGTCGACGTCCTCGGTGAGCACCGCCCGCAGTCCCTGCTCGTCCTTGGCCGCCAGGGCGTTGACGAACGCATCACCTGTTGTGGTCATGGCAGGCATGCTCCTCCGACGGCGACGCCCCGACAAGGTGTGGTCGGGGCGTCGTCGTCGGGTATGGCGGGGTGCGGACTACGCGGGGACGCTCGCCGCTCCGGCCGGCAGGAACCGCCGGCCGGTCACCTTCTCGGAGACGCCCTCGCGGTCGAGCAGGGGGGTGAGGCCACCGTTCCAGAACTGGAAGCCCGCACCGGTGATCATCGCCAGGTCCAGGTCCATCGGGGCCTGCGCGACCCCCTCGTCGAGCATCCGCCGGGCCTCGTCGGCCAGGACACCGAGGACGCGCTCGCGCACCTGCTCGGTCGTCAGCACCACCGGGTCGGTCGGCTTGTCGAACAGCGCCTCGACCTCCGGGTCGACGACCGGTTTGCCCTCGGGCCAGGTGTAGATGGCCGACTTCTTCGCCGCGACGACCTTGCGCAGGTTCTCCGAGACGTAGAAGCGGTCGGGGAACGCCTTCGCGAGGGTTTCGTTGTTGTGCAACGCGATGGCCGGTCCGACCAGACCGAGCAGGACGAACGGCGGCATCGGCGCGAGGCCGGCGAACGCGCGGTCGGCGACCTCGATGGGGGTGCCCTCGTCGACCACCTTGGCGACCTCGCCCATGAAGCGGCCGAGGAGGCGGTTGACGATGAAGGACGGTGAGTCCTTGACGAGGATGGTCGTCTTCTTCAGGGTCCTGCCGGTGGCGAACGCCGTCGCCAGCGTCGCGTCGTCGGTCTGCTCACCCTTGATGATCTCGAGCAGCGGCATCACGGCGACGGGGTTGAAGAAGTGGAACCCCACGACCCGTTGCGGGTGCTGCAGCTCTGCGGCCATCTCGGTGATCGACAGCGAGCTGGTGTTGGTCGCCAGCACGCACTCGGCCGACACGACGGCCTCCACCTCGGCCCACACCTGCTTCTTGACCGACATCTGCTCGAAGACGGCTTCGATGACGAAGTCGGCGTCGGCGAACCCGTCCTTGCTCGTCGAGCCGGTGACCAGCGCCTTGATCCGGTTGGCCTTGTCGGGGCTGACCCGGCGCTTGCCGAGCAGCTTGTCCACCTCGGCGTGGACGTAGCCGACGCCCTTGCCGACGCGCTCCTCGTCGAGGTCGGTCATCACGACCGGGACCTCGAGGCGCTGGGCGAACAGCAGCGCCAGCTGGCTGGCCATGAGCCCGGCGCCCACGATGCCGACCTTGGTGACCTTGCGGGCCAGGGCCTTGTCGGGTGCACCGGCGGGGCGCTTGGCCCGGCGCTGGACGAGGTCGAACGAGTAGAGCCCGGCCCGCAGCTCGTTCCCCATGACCAGGTCGGCCAGCGCCTCGTCCTCGGCGGCGAAGGCCTCGTCACGGGTGGCGGTACGGGCGGACGCGACGAGCTCGAGGGCGCGGTAGGGCGCCGGGGACCTGCCGCCGGTCTTGAGGTCGACCAGGCCCTTGGCGGCCTTGAGTGCGCCGGCCCACTGCGCCTCGTCGGTGGAGACCTCCGCACGCTCGACGGTGGTGTCACCGGTGAGGACCCTGGCGGCCCACAGCAGGGACTCCTCGAGGAAGTCGGCCGGGGCGAACATCACGTCGGCCATGCCGAGCTCGAACGCCTGCGGGCCCTTGAGCATCCGGTTGGTGTTCATGGGGTTCTCGATGATCACCGTGAGCGCGTTGGCCGGCCCGACCAGACGCGGCAGCAGGTAGCAGCCGCCCCAGCCGGGCACGAGGCCGAGGAACGTCTCCGGGAGCGCGATCGCCGGCACGCCGGCGGAGATGGTGCGGTAGTCGGCGGCGAGTGCGAGCTCGACACCGCCACCCATGGCGGCTCCGTTGACGAAGGCGAACGTCGGCACCGGAAGGTCCATGATCGCGCCGAACGCGGCGTGACCGGCACGGGCCACCTCGAGCGCCTGCTCACGGCTGGACGCCCGGGCGACCGCCTTGAGGTCGGCCCCGACGGCGAAGATGAACGGCTTGCCGGTGACACCGACGGCCTGGATCTCCCCGGCCTCGGCGCGCGCAGCCAGGCCCTGGACGACCTGCAGGAGCCCCGCGATGGTCTGCGGACCGAAGGTGTTGGGCTTGCTGTGGTCGAACCCGTTGTCCAAGGTGATGAGGGCCAGGACACCGGCCTCACCCGGGAGGGTGATGTCACGCACCGGGGTGTGCGTCACGACCTCGTCGAAGCCGGGGGTGGCGCCCTGGGTGGTGGCGGTGGTGGTGGTGTCGCTCATGCCGCGACCTCCTTGCCGTACTCGGCGTGGTGGGGGTTCTCCCAGATGACGGCGCCACCCATCCCGATGCCGATGCACATGGCGGTCATGCCGTAGCGCACCTCGGGGTGCTCCTCGAACTGGCGGGCGAGCTGGGTCATCAGGCGCACGCCGGACGACGCGAGCGGGTGGCCGGTGGCGATGGCGCCGCCGTACTGGTTGACGCGCGGGTCGTCGTCGGCGATGTCGAAGTGCTCGAGGAAGGCGAGCACCTGCACGGCGAACGCCTCGTTCAGCTCGAACAGGCCGATGTCCTCGATGCCCAGGCCCGCCTTGCCGAGCGCCTTCTCGGCGGCCGGCACCGGCCCGATACCCATGACCTCGGGCTCGACCCCCACGAAGGCGAAGTCCACGAGCCGCATCCGGATCGGCAGGCCCAGCTCGTGGGCCGCCTCCTGCGAGGCGAGGATGCACGCGGTCGCGCCGTCGTTGAGGCCTGCGGAGTTGCCGGCGGTGACGTTGCCGTGCGGGCGGAACGGCGTCTTCAGGGCGTCGAGCTGCTCGCGGGTGGTGCCCGGGCGCGGCGGCTCGTCCTGGGTGGCCAGGCCGTAGCCGAGCTCCTGGTGGCGGGTCGCGACGGGCACCAGGTCGGGCTGGACCTGGTGGTTGGCGTAGGCCCGGGCCAGCTTGTCCTGCGAGGCCACCGCGTAGGCGTCCGAGCGCGCCTTCGTCAGCGTCGGGAAGCGGTCGTGGAGGTTCTCGGCGGTCGAGCCCATGACCAGCGCGCTGGGGTCGACGAGCTTCTCGGCGACGATGCGCGGGTTCGGGTCGACACCTTCACCCATGGGGTGGTGCCCCATGTGCTCGACCCCGCCGGCGATGGCGATGTCCATGGAGCCGAAGGCGATCGACGATGCCGTGGTGGTCACCGCGGTCATCGCGCCGGCGCACATGCGGTCGATGGAGTAGCCGGGCGTGGTCTTGGGCAGCCCGGACAGCAGGGCGGCCATCCGGCCGAGGGTCAGGCCCTGGTCGCCGATCTGGGTGGTCGCCGCGATGGCGACCTCCTCGACGCGCTCCGGCGGCAGCTCGGGATGGCGGCGCATGAGCTCGCGGATGCAGCGGATGACGAGGTCGTCGGCGCGGGTCTGGGCATACATGCCCTTCTCCCCGGCCTTGCCGAACGGCGTCCGGACGCCGTCGACGAAGACGACCTCACGAAGGGTGCGGGGCACGGTGGCCTCCTGGTGGCAGTGGCGGGTGGGCGGCGCACGACGGTCGTCGGTGCATCCACTCCCGATGCTACCTACCGGTAACAAGACGGTCACCCGGCCCTGCGCGTGAGAGCCGTCACCCCGGACCGGACCAGCCCGGTATGGCGCGAGCGCCATCGGGAGCCGCTTGGGGGCTACTCGTCGGGGTGGGCCTCGAAGGCCGCCGCGACCAGGGGGGCCACCACCTCGGTCTGCCAGCCCCGCGCGCCGAGGGCTCGCAGGGCCTCGGCGAAGCCGTCGGCCGAACGGTCCTGCGGGGGGCTCCAGATCACGCGGCGCAGCGGCTCCGGCGACAGGACGTTCTCCACCGGGATGCAGTGCTCGGTGGCGAACTCGGTGAGGGCCTCGCGGGTGGCGGTGAGGCGGGCCGCCGCGACCGGGTCGCGCTCGGGCCAGGCGCGCTGCGGCGGCGGCCCGTCCGACCGCAACGTCATCGGGGGCAGGTCGGCCTCCGGGATGGTGTTGGCGCGGGCCACGGCCTCGAGCCACTGGCGCTGGTAGCGGCGCACCGACCGGTGGCCCGACGGCAGCCCCGCCGGGGTGGTCGGTGCGGCCATGGCGATCTCGACGAGGACGGCGTCCGGCAGGACCCGGCCCGGGGAGACGTCCCGGTCCTGGGCGATGGCGTCGCGGCTCTCCCAGAGCTCACGCACGACCGCAGCGATGCGGCGCTGGCGGACCTTGTGCATTCCCGAGGTGCGTCGCCACGGGTCGACGCGCGGGGTCGGTCCGGTGAACTCGAGCAGCGCCTCGAACTCCTCGCGCGCCCAGCCGGCCTTGCCCTGCTTGGCGAGGTCGACCCCCATGAGGTTGCGCACGTCGACGAGGACCTCGACGTCGAGGGCGGCATAGCGCAGCCACGGCTCGGGCAGCGGCCGCGTCGACCAGTCGACGGCCGAGTGCTCCTTGGCCAGCGACAGACCGAGGTAGTGCTCGACGACGGCGGCCAACCCCACGCGGGGCAGTCCCAGCAGGCGACCGGCGAGCTCGGTGTCGAACAGCTGCCGCGGCCGCAGCCCGACCTCGGCGAGGCAGCCGAGGTCCTGCGTGGCGGCGTGCAGGATCCACTCGGCGTTGCCGATGGCGTCGTCCAGCGGTGACAGGTCGGGGCAGGCGATGGGGTCGATGAGCCAGGTGCCGGAACCCTCGCGGCGCAGCTGCACGAGGTAGGCCCGCTGGCCGTAGCGGTAGCCGCTGGCGCGCTCGGCGTCCAGGGCCACCGGGCCCTCGCCGGCGGCGATCGCCGCGGCGGCCTCCATCAGCCCGTGCTCGGTCTCCACGACGGGCGGTACGCCGTCGGCTGGCATGTCGAGCGGGATCAGCTCGACCGCGCTGGCCTCCACCTCGGCAGCCGGGGACGGGGCGTGGGTGGAGTGGTCCGCATCAGCGGTGGAGGGCGCCGTTCCCGCTGCGGGGATCTCGGCGTCGGCGTCGGTCACCGGCCCAACCTACCCGGCGCGGTCGTCAGCGCCGCGGCCCAGGCAGCGCGATGACTCCCTCGGGCAGCGGGGGAAGTCCGGCGATGGTGCACAGCAGGTCGGACCAGGCGACCAGGTGGGCACCGACGTTGCCGGCCACGGGGGTCCACGAGGCGCGGACCTCCATCTCCACGCTGGCGGGACGGTCGGACAGGCCGGCGAAGCTCTCCGAGACCACCCGCGTGACCGTGCCGGCCTCGGCCGTGTAGCCCACGTGCTGGGACTCCAGGGCGTCGATCAACCACGACCAGCCCACCGCGCCGAGCATCGGGTCGTTGGCCAGCTCGGGTTCGAGCTCGGCCCGCGCGAAGGTCACGGCCCGCCAGGCACCGTCCCACGGGTCGGGTGCGGACGGGTCGTGCAGCAGCACGAAGCGACCCGACGCCAGCTCGTCCTCGTCCGCGGCCGCACCCACCACCTCGGCGGTGAGGGCCACGGCATACGGGGCGATGCGCTGGGGCGCCGGCACCTCGGTGAGCCGGATCTCAGGGCGCAACCGAGCGCCACGCAGGTCGCTCAGCGCCTGCGTGAACTCGGGTGACTGGTCCCCGGGGACCGTTCTGCTGCCCACTGTCAGAGAGTATGACGCGCGATCGTCGATGACCGGGAGGTTGCGCCTTGTGTCGTGTCGCGGGCCGCCGGGTAGCGTTCGCCCGTGCTCACCCTCCTCGCGCTCGCCTCCAGCGTGTGTTGGGGCACCTCCGACTTCTTCGCCGGGTTGTTCTCCCGGCGGCGACCCGCGGTGGCCGTGGTCGGGTGGACGCAGGGGCTCGCGTTCGTGGTGCTGTGCGCCGTCGTGCTGACCCAGCTCGGCAGCATCTCCTGGTCGGGGTGGCCGCTGTGGTCGATCGGAGCAGGCTTCGCCGGGCTCACCGGTCTGCTGTGCTTCTACACCGCCCTGTCGACCGGGACCATGGGCGTCGTGGCACCCATCGCGGCGCTGGGTGTCGCGGTGCCCGTGCTGCTCGGCGTGGCCACCGGTGACGAACCGTCGGGGTGGACCTGGGTGGGCATCGTCGTGGCCGTCGTCGGGGTGACGCTCGCATCCGGGCCCGAGCTCAGCGGCGCCGTGTCGGTGCGGCCCGTCGTCCTGGCCGGGATCGCCGCCGTGGGCTTCGGGTTCGCGTTGTTCTGCCTCGACCGCGGGGCCCGCAGCTCGACGCTGATGACGCTGTGGGGGATGCGGTGCACCTCGGTCGTCGTCTTCGTGGTGGTCGCCCTCGTGGCACGCTCGGTGGGGGGAGTGGTGACCCGGGAGCTGCCTGCCCTGCTCCTCATCGGCAGTGGCGACCTGGCGGCCAACGGTCTCTTCGCGGTCGCCTCGTCCCGTGGGCAGGTCAGCGTCGCCAGCGTCCTCGGGTCGCTCTTCCCCGTGGCGACGATCGTGTGGGCCCGCTTCGTGCTCAAGGAGCGGTTGCGTCCGATCCAGCAGCTGGGGGCGTTGCTGGCGCTGGCCGGCGTCGTGATCATCGCGGTGTCGGCAACCTAGGATGACCGGCGTGAACTCCCCCCTCGACTCCGCCCTCGTCCGGGCTGCCCGCCGCCAGCCCGTGACCCACACGCCGGTGTGGTTCATGCGCCAGGCCGGGCGTTCGCTGCCCGAGTACCGCAAGGTCCGCGAGGGCGTCGGGATGCTCGAGTCGTGCCGCCGCCCGGACCTGGTCACCGAGATCACCCTGCAGCCGGTGCGCCGCCACGGCGTGGACGCGGCGATCTTCTTCTCCGACATCGTCGTCCCGCTCGCGGCCGTCGGCGTGGACCTCGACATCGTGCCCGGGGTCGGTCCCGTGGTCGCCGACCCGTTCCGCACGCGCGCCGACCTCGACCGCCTGCCCGAGCTCACGCCTGACCTCGTCCCCGACATCACCGAGTCCGTGCAGCTCCTGGTCGCCGAGCTCGGAGCCACCCCGCTGATCGGCTTCGCGGGAGCGCCGTTCACGCTGGCCAGCTATCTCGTCGAGGGCGGCCCGAGCAAGAACCACGAGCACACCAAGGCCCTGATGTACGGCGACCCCGAGCTGTGGCACGACCTGTGCGCCCGGCTGGCGCAGATCTCCGGGGCGTTCCTGGACGTGCAGGCAGCGGCCGGCGCCTCGGTCGTCCAGCTCTTCGACTCGTGGGTGGGCAACCTGCCCCGCGCCGACTACGAGACCTACGTCCAGCCGCACTCCCGGGTGGCGCTCGCGGCGGTGGCCCGCCACGGCACACCGACGATCCACTTCGGGGTGGGCACCGGGGAGCTGCTCCCGGCGATGGGCGCTGCGGGCGCCGACGTCGTCGGCGTCGACTACCGCGTGTCGCTGACCGACGCCCTCGCCCGGATCGGCGACGGGTATGCCGTCCAGGGCAACCTCGACCCCGCGCTGCTCTTCGCGCCGTGGCCGGCCCTGGAGGCCAGGGTGCGGTCCATCGTCGAGGAGGGCAGGTCCGCCCCCGGCCACATCTTCAACCTGGGTCACGGGGTCCTGCCGTCCACGGACCCCGAGGTCCTCACCCGCGTCGTCGAGCTGGTCCACGAGGTCGGCGCGCGCTGACCGCGACGCGCCGGGCTACTCCGGCAGCACGGCCGGCGCGCTCGGACGGTGGTGGCGGCGGCGCCACACCAGCCACCCGGGAACACCCAGCAGCGCGCCCGCGGCGACGAACGGCACCAGCGCCCCGACGATGGTCAGGACCACCCGCACCGACGAGGTGAACGCGTCCCACCCACCGGTCAGCCCTGCCATGAACCCGGTGTCGTCCGCCTTGCGGCGCCGCGATGACGTTCGACTCGGTGGTCAGGCTGATCTGGACGGGGGAGCGGGCCACGCTGTTCTCCAGGGCCGCCAGCTGTGCCTCGAGCGCTTCGAGGTCGGCCTGGCGCCGGCTCACCTCGGCCTCGAGGGTGACGACCTGGGTGAGGTCGGTCGCCTTGGTCATCAGCGCGCGGACCCGGTCGACGCTGGACCGCATCGTCTTCAGGCGTGACTCGGTGTCGACGATCTGCTTGCCGACCTCCTCGCTCGAGCTCTGCGAGCGGATCACCGTGCCGAGCTTGCCCAGCTCCGCCATCACCGTGTCGAGCCTGGCGCTCGGGACCGAGAGGGTGATCTCCGCGTAGGTCGTCGCGGTGACCCTGGACGGGTCCTCCAGCGGGACGTACCCGCCGCCGGTGCCGATGTTCTCCGCGAGGACGACCCCGTCGGAGGCGACCGACAGCGACCGGACGGCCGCGACGGTCTGCACCAGGTTCTTGACCTTGAGGGCCACCGTGGCCCGTCGGGCGAGGGTGGACCCCGGGGCGGTCAGGACCGCCGGGTCCACGCTGTCGGCACCCGCAGGGGTCCCCGACGCATCCCGGGGCGCGGAGCCGGGCTGTCCCGTCGAGTTCTCCTTGACCGCCGCCGAACCACCGGAGGAGTCGCTCGAGCCGGCGGCGGAGTCGCTGGAGCTGTTGCCGCTGCAGGCGGCCAGTGCCATCGTGGCGAGAAGTGCGGCCGTGAGGCCGACGAGAGAGCGGTGCGGACGATCACGGAACATGGCGACCCCCAGGTCGACGACGGGACGGGCGAGTGGTGATGGCACTCGGACTCGGCGGGGGACCGGGCCGTTCCGACCCCGTGGTGTCGAAACCGTCACGATGTTGAAAGGGTGGGTGCATGGCCGGGTCTCGTGTCGTCGTCGTCGGTGGCGGCATCTCCGGACTCACCGCCGCGTGGCAGCTGCTCGGCTCGCTCCCGGACGCCGACATCACGGTGGTCGACGCCGCCGACCGTCCGGGCGGCAAGCTGCGACGCGAGCCGATCGCCGGCGTCGCCCTCGACGTGGGCGCGGAGTCGGTCCTGGCCCGGCGACCTGAGGCGCTCGCCCTGATGTCCGAGCTCGGGCTCGACGACGCGGTGGTGCACCCGGAGGCGACCACGGCGAGCATCTGGTCGCGCGGGGAGCTGCACCCCATGCCACGCGGCACCCTGATGGGCATCCCGTCGTCCGCGTCGTCGGCCTGCGGGGTGCTCTCACCGGAGGAGGTCGCCCGTGCCGAGGCCGAGATGCCTTGGCCCTCGGGCGAGTTCGAGGACATCTCGGTGGGGGAGTACGTCGCCGCCCGGTTGGGTGACGCCGTGGTCGACCGGCTCGTGGAGCCGCTGCTGGCAGGCGTCTACGCCGGACAGGCCAGGAGCCTGTCCCTGCGGGCCTGCCTCCCCCAGGTGCATGCCGCCGTGACCGCCGGCGCCTCGCTCACCGAGGCCGCGGCCACCGCGGCACAGACCTCGGCGCTGTCGTCGGCCGGGTCCTCGGCGCCGGTCTTCGCCGGGGTGAAGGGCGGGGTGGGACGCCTGGCCGAGTCGCTCTCCGAGACCTTGCGGTCGCGGGGCGTGACCATCCTCAGCAGCACCATCGCCCGCGAGCTGGTCCGGGAGGGGGCGGGGTGGTCGGTCGTCACCGGCGCGCGTCCGACGCCGCGCCGGTTGGCGGCCGATGCCGTCGTCCTCGCCGTCCCGGCCGCGGCGACGGCCCGCCTCCTCGACCCGCACGCCGCCGCCGCGGCATCGGCACTGCGGGAGATCGAGTACGCCTCCCTGGCGATCGTGACCCTCGC
The DNA here is from genome assembly GCA_963731235.1 of uncultured Actinomycetota bacterium. Taxonomy (GTDB): domain Bacteria; phylum Actinomycetota; class Actinomycetes; order Actinomycetales; family Dermatophilaceae; genus Pedococcus. Next base: position 152,389 of record CAVSUT010000024.1, read on the forward strand.
GGTCGAGGCCCGTGGCACGGCGCTGCCCGGGTCGGGCTTCCTCGTGCCCGCCGTGGACGGGCGCACCATCAAGGCGAGCACGTTCTCCTCGACCAAGTGGGCCTGGACGGCGCAGGCCGCTCCCGACCTGATCTTCCTGCGTGCCTCGGTCGGCCGCTGGGGGGAGACCTCGGAGCTCCAACGCCCCGACGCGGAGCTCGTGGCGATCGCGGTGGCCGAGGTCAGCGAGGCCCTGGGCCACCAGCTGCCGCGGATCGTCGACGCCCACGTCCAGCGCTGGGGTGGGGCGCTGCCGCAGTACACCGTGGGCCACGTCGACCGGGTGGCCCGCATCCGGACCGCTGCGGCGGGCGTGCCGGGGCTGGAGCTGGCCGGCGCGGCATACGAGGGGGTCGGTGTCCCGGCCTGCATCGCCAGCGGGCGAGCCGCGGCCCTGGCCGTGACCACCCACCTGCGCGCCCGCCGGGCGGACGCGGGAGGATGAACCCATGACTGGCAAGCCCACTCCCTCCCGGATCCGCGAGATCAACGACTCCATCAGGTATGCCATGTGGTCGGTGTTCAGGGTCACCGCACCGCTCGGCGACGACCGGGAGCAGATGGGCAAGCAGGTCGAGGCCCTGTTCGGCGAGCTGGAGGAGCAGGGTGTCCTCACCCGCGGGGTCTACGACCTCGGCGGCATGCGGGCCGACTGCGACTTCATGGTGTGGTGGCACGCCGAGAAGATCGAGGACGTGCAGGCGGCCTACCGCGCCTTCCTGCGCACCGACTTCGGCCACCTCCTCGAGCCGACCTGGTCGGCCGCCGCGCTGCACCGCCCGGCGGAGTTCAACAAGAGCCACATCCCGGCCTTCCTCGCCGACGAGACCCCCAAGGACTTCATCTGCGTCTACCCGTTCGTGCGGTCCTACGAGTGGTACCTGCTCGAGGACAAGGAGCGCCGCGACATGCTGCGCGAGCACGGGCAGATGGCGCGCGACTACCCCGACGTGCGGGCCAACACCATCGCCTCGTTCGCCCTGAACGACTACGAGTGGGTGCTGGCGTTCGAGGCCGACGAGCTGCACCGCATCGTCGACCTGATGCGCGAGCTGCGCGCGTCCCGCGCCCGGATGCACGTCCGTGAGGAGCTGCCGTTCCACACCGGGCGACGCGTCGAGGTCACCGACCTGCTGGCCTCGCTGCGCTGACCCGCAGGGGAGTGCTCCCCCTGTCCCTGCGGCGACATTTCGGGCAGGGTGGGCCACCGGTGCCCGCACGGGGCGCCGTTTCGGTGGTGGAGGGGTCATGAAGGTCAACGAGGGGGGCGGGGGCAGCCCCGCGGGCAGGTTCTCCGTCGAGCTGCCGGCGCTGACGAAGCTGGCGGCTGCACTCGAGGAGCTCGAGGGGCACGCTGCCGCTGCGAGGTCCTACTCGTCGTATGCGGACGTGCACAGCTCGGGAGGCGGCCTGATGGTCAAGCTCGCGGACGCCACGATCCACGTCTCGGACGACCTCGAGCGGATGTTCCACCGGCTGGGCCAGATCACCGGTCGGGGGGCGCAGGAGATCCGCAACACCCGCGAGCTGTACCGCACCCTCGACGAGGAGTCGGCCCAGCGCATCGACTCCACCTACTGGAGCGCCTGATGGTGCACGCAGCCGAGGGCGGTGGCGGCTACAACCCCAGCGGTTGGCTGACCACTCCGGTGGCCGAGGACGCGATCCCTGCCGAGTGGGCAGCCATCATGAACGCCCGGGACAAGATCCCGTCGTTCGGCTCGATGGCCCTGAAGGCCTGGGAGGAGATGGGCGGCGACGGCATCCCCGACGCCTGGAGCGAGATGCTCGCCGGCGACTGGAGGGACGTCAGCAAGGTCGCCTCCGCGCTGCGCAACCTGGGCAGCTTCTGCGACTCCTACGCGAGCAGCCTGGACAGTGCGGCGCTGTCGGCCCGCTCGGACTGGACGGGCGAGGCGGCGAACGCCATGGCCACGTACTTCGCGAGCGTCAGCGCCCAGCTGGACGGGCTCAAGGGTCAGCTGGACACGATCGCCGACGCCTGCAACCAGGCGGCGTTCGGCGTGTACGAGTGCAGCCAGTCCGTGGAGGACGGGATCGAGGCGATCTTCGACCTCGTCATCACGGCGGCCGTCGCGCTCGCAGCGGCCGCTGCCTCGTCCTGGACCGTCGTGGGTGGCCTGGCGGGTGCGGCCGCCGCGGGTGCGGCGATCCTCGCAGCCATCTCCAAGGTCAAGGTGGTCATCGATGCGATCGACCTGGCGTTCCAGATCGCCAACGGTGTCCTCGGTGTCGTCGGCACAGCCGCGGCGGCGATCAGCGAGTCCGTGGACGTGTCCCTGCCCGGCGACTACGACAACCGGGCGGTCTGATGTCCCACTCCCCGAACGACGAGACGCCCACTGCTCCGCTGCTGCCCACGCTGGCGGACCACCCCTTCCTCGCCAAGAAGCTGCGCGAGTCGATGCAGGTGCTGCGCGACCACGCGGATCCCCAGCTGCGCGAACGCCTCACGGCCGTCCTCGAGGACCGCGCCAGCCTGCGCGACCTGGCCCGCGACCCGTCGTTCGGGTCGTTCGTCGGGCCGTTGGCCGACCAGGGCTGGGAGAAGTTCGAGGCGATGACCCCGGCCGAGCGCTCGGCCGCGATCGTGGCCGAGCAGGAGGCCGACGAGCGGGCCGCCCAGGAGCGGTCCGCCGCCGACTTCGCCCGCGAGATGCGCGACGGCCCCTCCGGGCCGGCGCCGTCAGCCGGCACCTGGTGAGGCGCCGGGTCAGCCCTCGTCGGCCGGCTTGAGCGTCATGGAGATCGAGTTGATGCAGTACCGCTGGTCGGTGGGCGTGCCGTACCCCTCACCCTCGAACACGTGCCCGAGGTGGCTGCCGCAGCTGGCGCACCGGACCTCGACGCGCTTGGTCCCCATCGAGACGTCCTCGAGGTACTGCACGCTGTCCCCGGCGAGGGGGGAGTAGAAGGACGGCCAGCCGCAGTGGCTGTCGAACTTGGTCTCCGAGGTGAACAGCTCGGCGCCGCAGGCACGACAGGCATACACGCCCTCGGTCTTGGTGTCGGTGTACTCCCCGACGTACGGGCGCTCGGTGCCCGCCTGCCGCAGCACCTGGTACTCGGCGGGGCTCAGCTCGGACCGCCACTCGTCCTCGGTCTTGGTCACGGCATACGTGCGGTCGGTCTGGTCCATGCTCACGTCACGACTCCTTCGGATCAGTCTCACGTCCACCACAACGCCGACGACCTCGAAAATGGTCCCGGCCGGGCACCCGCAATTCTTACGGGTCGGTGACGCGGTCGCGGGATAGGGTCGCGCCATGGCGGCAGCGGCGAGGACGGTGGAGGTGCCCGAAGGCCCCTGGGGGGACGCGCGCGAGGTGCGGATCTCCAGCCCTGACCGGCTCATCTGGCCCGAGGACGGCATCACCAAGCTCGACCTGGCGCAGTACGCCGTCGATACGCGCCTGGGGTTCCTGAACGCGCTGCGCCACCGGCCGGTGACGCTGCAGCGGTTCCCCGAGGGCATCGCCGGCGAGGAGTTCTGGACCAAGAACCCACCCAAGGGCATGCCCGACTTCATCACCCCGGTGATGTGCACGTACCCCTCGGGTCGCAAGCACCTGCAGGTCGTCGTCGACGAGCCGGCCGCCGTCGTCTGGGCGATGCAGATGAACACCGTGACCTTCCACCCGTGGCCGGTGCGCACCAGCGACGTGGACAGGCCCGACGAGCTGCGCATCGACCTCGACCCGCAGCCGGGACGCACCTTCGCCGATGCCGTGGAGGCTGCGTTCGCGTTGCGCGAGCTCCTCACCGAGATCGGCCTCACGGGGTGGGTCAAGACCTCGGGCAACCGTGGGGTCCACGTGTTCGTGCGGATCGCACCGACCCACGAGTTCCTCGACGTGCGCCACGGGGTCATCGGTATCGCGCGTGAGCTGGAGCGCCGCCTGCCCGACCTCGTGACCGCCGCCTGGTGGAAGGAGGAGCGGGGCGAGCGGGTGTTCGTCGACTTCAACCAGGCGTGCCGCGACCGCACCATCGCCTCCGCCTACAGCCCGCGACCGCTGCCCGGCGCGCCGGTGAGCATGCCACTGGGCTGGGACCAGCTCGCCGGTGTCGACCCCGGCGACTTCACGGTCCGCACCGTGCCGGGGATCCTCGCCGAGGCAGGCGATGCCTGGGCCGGCATGGATGACGCCATCGGCGATGTCGCCGGCGCGATCGCGTTGTGGGACAAGGACATCAACGAGCGCGGGTTGGGTGAGCTCAACTTCCCGCCGGACTACCCGAAGATGCCGGGGGAGCCGCCGCGGGTGCAGCCGAGCAAGCGTCGCAAGGACAAGACCGACGACGACTACATGACGCCGAAGGCCGACCGGGATGCCGAGCTCCGGGAGCAGTGGGGGCCGGTCCCGCCGCCGGTGGCGCCGATGCTGGCCAAGCCGGTCAAGGCGATCCCGGAGGGCGACTACCTGTTCGAGCCCAAGTGGGACGGGTTCCGCTCCATCATCTTCCGGTCCGGCGACTCGGTCGAGATCGGCAGCCGCAACGAGAAGCCGATGACCCGGTACTTCCCCGAGGTCGTCGAGGCGGTGCTGGCCAGCTTCCCCGATCAGGCGGTCGTCGACGGCGAGATCGTCGTGGTCGGTGCATCTGGGGACCGGCTCGACTTCGAAGCGCTGCAGCAGCGCATCCACCCGGCGGCGAGCCGGGTCAAGAAGCTCGCTGCCGAGACACCGGCGCAGTTCGTGGCGTTCGACCTGCTCTCCCTCGGTGGTGACGACCTGACGGGGCGACCGTTCGAGGAGCGACGGTCGCTGCTCGAGGAGGCGTTCGCCGAGGTGGCCGCCCCGATCCACCTGACCCGGGCCACCCGTGACCCGGCGGTGGCGCAGGACTGGTTCGAGCAGTTCGAAGGCGCCGGTCTGGACGGGGTCATCGCCAAGCCGCTCGCGGGCACCTACGAGCAGAACAAGCGGACGATGCTCAAGATCAAGCACGTGCGCACCGCTGACTGCGTGGTCGCCGGCTACCGCACGCACAAGACCGGCGACGACCTCGTCGGCTCGCTCCTGCTCGGCCTGTACGACGACGAGGGTTCGCTGATGAGCATCGGCGTGATCGGCGCGTTCCCGATGGCCCGCCGCAAGGAGCTGTTCGAGGAGCTGCAGCCCCTGGTCACGACCTTCGACGACCATCCGTGGGCGTGGGCCAAGGAGGAGATGGGCACGCGCACCCCGACCAGCGGTGCCACGAGCCGGTGGAACGCCAGCAAGGACCTGTCGTTCACGCCGCTTCGCCCGGAACGGGTCGTGGAGGTCAAGTACGACCACATGGAAGGCATCCGCTTCCGCCACACCGCGCAGTTCGTACGCTGGCGCGAGGACCGCGACCCGCGCTCCTGCACCTACGAGCAGCTGGAGGAACCCGTGAGCTTCGACCTCGCCGACGTCCTCGGAGAGGCCGGCCGATGAGCCGCGCCAACGACGACGGACCGGGGTTCCCCCGTGCGTGACGCGGCTCCACCAGCGCTCGGAGGGGCGTCGGACCGGCGTCCACTGCGCACGGCTGCGACCGTGGCGGGGATCACGGCGGGCTCCCTGGCGGCCACGGCGGCCCTGTCCTCGGTCGGCGTCGCCGCCTACATCGCCCGCCGCACCCTGACGCCCGACCGTCAACGACCGGACGACACCCAGATCCTGGCGGTCGAGGACCGCGTCGTGACCCTGGACGTCACCCCGGAGAGCGTCGTCCCCGGGCGGTACGGGCTGTGGCTCGACGACTCAGCCGGCCACGTGCGTCTCGGCGACGTCCTCGACGTCGACGAGGACCGCGGACGGGTGCGCCGTGAGCTCCTCGGGGTCGACTCGGGTCACCTGGCGCCCGGATACGGTCGCTGGGACCAGTACTTCTACGTCGGACCGCCCGACCGGGCCCTGGGGTTGCGCACCGAGTACGTGGACGTCCTCACCGAGCTCGGCACCATGCCCGCGTGGGTGATCCGCGCCGAGAAGCCATCGAACCGCTGGGCGGTCCTCGTCCACGGTCGCGGGGCCAGGCGCGACGAGGGCCTGCGCGCGGCAAGACCCCTGCACGACGCGGGATCAACATCATCATCCCGACCTACCGCAACGACCTCGGTGCCCGCCACGGCGCCGACGGGCGCTACAACCTGGGCCTGTCGGAGTGGCGCGACATCGAGGACGCAGCACTCTTCGCCGTGCAGCAGGGGGCCCGGGAGCTCCTGCTCGTCGGTTGGTCGATGGGTGGGGCCATCGTGCTGCAGACGCTGAGCCGGTCCTGGCTGGCCGACCACGTCAGCCACGTGGTCCTCGACGCCCCGGTCATCGACTGGACCGACGTGCTCGTCCACCACGGCCGGCTGCACGGCATCCCCGATCCCATCGGTGGGTTGAGCCGGTTCCTCATGGGACGCAGGCTCACCCGACGCCTCGTCGGCGTCCACGACCCCGTCGATGTGGCCCAGACCGACTGGGTGAGCAGGGCGGCCGAGCTGAAGCACCGCACCTTGATCATCCACTCGGTCGACGACGAGTTCGTCCCCGTCGGGCCGTCGCAGCAGCTCGCAGCTGCCCGTCCTGACCTCGTGACCATGGAGCAGTGGGACACCGCGCGTCACACCAAGGAGTGGAACGTCGACCCGCAACGTTGGGAACGCTCGGTCTCCGAGTTCGTCAGCAGCTAGGTCCCGTCGCGGGGATGGGGCGCTGTGGCGGTGTGGGGTGGCAGGTCGGTGTCGGGTGGGAGCTCGAGGTCGGTCCAGCGGATGGGTCCGCCGCTGGGTGGGTGGTAGGTGTCGGTGGGGATGGGTGGGTCACCTTCGGGTGGTGGGGCGGTTTCTGCTGGTTGGGGTGGTCGGATGGGTAGGCCGTACCGGTTGGTGACGGTGAGGCCGTCGGGGTGGGTGGGGTCGCCGGTGATGGTGTAGTCGCCGCGGTCGATGGCGTCGTGGTGGATGGTGCAGAGGCTGGCCTGGTTGTGTTCGTCGGTGGGTCCGCCGTCGGCCCAGGGGTTGAGGTGGTGGATCTCGACGAAGCGGGTGGTGGGGCAGCCGGGGAACCGGCAGCCGCGGTCGCGGTCGTGGATCAGGCGTCGGGTGCGGTCGGGCAGGATCCGCATGGACCGTCCTACGGAGATGGGTCGGCCTTCGGTTTCCCAGACGGGTTGGACCTTCCCGTCGCTGATGAACCGGGTCAGCAGGCGTAGGGGGATGGCGTGGCCGCCGTTGATCCAGGCGCCGTCGGTGGACAGGTGCAGGTAGACCCGGTACCGCGACGACCCGACTGGTCGAGGTGACCGAGGCCAGGGAGCGGGTGGCCATCTCCTCCAGCGCGTCGGCGTAGGTCGGCAAGCCGGCCCGAGGGTCCTGCGCGTCCCTGCTGGTGGCTGGCAGCGCTCGTGCCGGTACTCGACGGTGGCGGCTGACCCGGATTCGGCCGAGGTGTCGCGGCGGCGGAGGAACAGGGCGTCCTTGGCTTCCTTGACCGCTTGCTCGACCAGGGCGCCGATGGTGGCGGGGGCGGAGTACCGCAGCTGGAACCGGCCGTCGCTGTCGTAGGACATCGACAGGTCCGCCCGGGCGCACGCCCGCTGCTCCGACGGCCGCGTCCCGTGCTGCGTCGTGGGCGCGCTGCACCTCGGCGCGCGGATCGCAGGCGGTGACGGCCTGCACCATCGGCGTCAGCGGGAGTGGTGCCTTCTGGTGGGGGTGTGGTTGCGGGGAAGCGCGTGGCGGGAGGTGGCTCGGCGTAGCTGGGTGACGGTGGCGTTGCGGGCCAGGTGGGTCACCGAGGTCGTGTAGCCGGGTGGGACGTTGCGGGCGATGACGGCGACCTGGTCCAGCGACAGCTCACCAGCATCCAACGCAGCAGCAGCCTCGACGAGCTCGGTGCGTCGTTTCGCGACCTGCACGATGTCCGAGGCGTGCCCGGGGGACAGCCCGGCCCGGACCACGAGGTAGTGCTCGGGGGTCTTGAACCCGCCGTCGCCCCAGTGCCGGTCGGTGATCAGCTCGGCAGCGATCTGCACCAGCTCGGCCTGGGCGCGGTTCAACCGTCCCGCGACCGCGGCGGTGCGCTCCCACAACGCCAGCTGCCGGGACTCCCGGGCCTGGACGAGTGGGTTGGTCGACATACCTTCATCGTACAGGTGTTCGAACGAGTCGGGAAGGGTTGTCCACAACGAATTCGCCCACAGCAGAACCGAATTCGTCGCTGAGCGTCGTCGTCCACCCCCTTCAGCGCCACGGCCCACCCGGACGGGTGGCACGCCCGCCCCGGTGGGCGCAGGGCGGCATACGGTCGCACCTACACTGGTCGCCGTGTCGATCCAGAACATCCGCCTCTTCGGTGACCCGGTGCTGCGCACCCCGGCCGAGCCCGTCGTCGACTTCGACCGTGAGCTGCGCCAGCTGGTCAAGGACCTCACCGACACGATGATGGACGCCCCCGGGGCAGGTCTCGCGGCACCGCAGATCGGGGTCGGCCTGCGGGTCTTCACCTACTGGGTCGACGGAGAGCTCGGTCACCTCGTCAACCCCGACCTGTCGTTGTCCGACGAGATGCAGGATGGCGAAGAGGGCTGCCTGTCCTTCCCCGGGCATGAAGTTCGAGACCCCCCGCTCCCTGAGGGTCGTCGCCAAGGGACTCAACCAGTTCGGCGAGCCGGTCGTCCTCGAGGGCTCCGCGCTGATGGCCCGGGCCATCCAGCACGAGACCGACCACCTCGACGGGATCTTGTTCATCGACCGGATGGACCGCGAGCAGCGCAAGCTCGCCATGCGTGCCATCCGCGAGGCGCAGTGGTCGGGCGAAGCCACCCCCACGGTCAAGGTCAGCCCGCACGCGACGTTCGGCAGGAGCCTGTGAGCCTGCGCCTCGTCTTCGCCGGCACCCCCGAGGTCGCCGTGCCCGCGCTCGAGGCGCTCCACGCGTCCTCCCACGACGTCGTCGCCGTGGTCACCCGTCCCGATGCCCGAGCCGGTCGTGGTCGCGGCCTCGTGCAGTCCCCGGTGCGGCAGTGGGCGCAGGCGCACGACCTCGAGGTGCTCACCCCGCACCGACCGGGGGACGAAGACTTCCTCGAGCGGCTGCGCGAGCTGGCACCGGACGTCTGCCCGGTCGTCGCGTACGGCGCACTCCTCCCGCGCGTCGCCCTCGACGTGCCCCGCCACGGGTGGGTCAACCTGCACTTCTCGCTGCTGCCCGCGTGGCGCGGAGCCGCGCCCGTCCAGCACGCGCTGATGGCCGGTGACGAGATGACCGGGGCCTCGACCTTCTTGATCGAACAGGGCCTGGACACCGGCCCCGTGTATGGCGTGATGACCGAACGGGTCCGGCCCACCGACACCGCGGGCGACCTGCTCGGACGCCTGGCCGAGGGCGGGTCGGGGCTGCTCGTGGCCACCATGGACGGCATCGAGGACGGTTCGTTGCAGCCAGTCCCGCAGAGCCCGGAAGGGGTCTCGCTGGCTCCCAAGATCGAGGTCGCCGACGCGCAGGTGCGCTGGGACCGGCCGGCCACCGCCATCGACCGCCTCGTGCGGGGCTGCACACCGGCGCCCGGTGCCTGGACGACCTTCCGGGGTGAGCGGGTCAAGCTCGCCCCGGTGGGCATGGACGCGACCGACGCCCCCACCACCCTGGCTCCCGGCGAGATCGTCGCCGGCAAGCGCGAGGTATGGGTGGGGACGGCGAGCACCCCGGTACGGCTGGGTCAGGTTCGCCCTCACGGCAAGAAGGACATGGCCGCACCCGACTGGGTCCGCGGCGCACGCATCACCGAGGGAGAGTGCTTCACCATGGTCGGGGCGCACGCATGAGCGACAACCGCGGGGCCGGCGACACCCGTGGCAGCGGTGACAACCGCGGGGCCGGCGACAAGCGCAGTGCCGGCGACGGCGGTGGGCGCCGCAACGCCCAAGGACGCCAACGACCCGAGCGGGCCCACGGCGGACGGGAGCGCTCGGTCCAGAAGCCGAGCGAGCGGGGCCGCGCGAGCGACCCCCAGCGGTTGGCCGCCTACACCGTGATGCGTGCCGTCGCCGACGGCGCCTACGCCAACCTCGAGCTCCCGAGGGTGTTGCGCGACAAGGAGATCCGCGGCCGCGACGCCGCGTTCACGACCGAGCTCGTCTATGGCGCGGTGCGCATGCACGGCTTGTACGACGCGATCATCGCCGTCGCCGCCGCCCGACCGATCACCAAGATCGACGCGAACGTCGTCGACACCCTGCGCCTCGGCGCACACCAGCTGCTCGGCATGCGGGTGCCCACCCACGCTGCCGTGGACGAGACCGTGGCCCTGGCCCGCAAGGTCAACGGTGCCGGTGCCGCGGGGTTCGTCAACGCCGTGATGCGCCGGATCAGTGAGCGCGACCTCGACGAGTGGCTGGCCGAGGTGGTGCCGACCGAGGGTGACTTCACAGCACAGCTCGCGGTCGAGCACTCCCACCCCGAGTGGGTGGTCAAGGCGCTGCGCGCGGCGCTGCTCGGCCACGGAGCGGCGACCCGCGAGACCATCGACGACGAGCTCAGCTCGCTCGTCGCCGCGGACAACGACCCCGCGAAGGTCTCGCTCGTGGCCCGGCCCGGTCTGAGCAGCGTCGCCGAGCTCGTCGACGACGGAGCGGAGTCGTCCTGGATCTCACCGGTGGGCGCGGTGCTCCCCGGAGGCGACCCGGGCGCCATACGGGCGGTGCGCGAAGGACGCGCAGCGGTCCAGGACGAGGGCTCCCAGCTGGTCGCCCTGGCCCTCGCGGCCGTCCCCGTGGACGCGGACGGACCCGAGCAGTGGCTGGACCTGTGCGCCGGCCCCGGTGGCAAGGCGGGGTTGCTCGCCGCACTCGCGCTGCAGTCGGGCGCGGACCTCACGGCCAACGAGGTGAGTGACCACCGGACCGAGCTGGTGCGCCAGACATTGCGTCCCGCACTGCTCCAGGCCGGTGCCCACGGCCGGACGATCGAGGTGCGGACCGGAGACGGCCGGTTCTACGGCGAGGACGAGCCCGGTCACTATGACCGGGTCCTGGTCGACGCGCCGTGCACCGGACTGGGGGCGTTGCGACGTCGTCCCGAGGCGCGTTGGCGGCGGACGCCCACCGACCTCGCGGACCTCGGCAAGCTCCAGCGCGAGCTCTTGACGTCGGCCATCGACGCCACGGCGCCGGGTGGGGTCATCGCCTACGCCACCTGCAGCCCGCACCTGGCGGAGACGCAGTTCGTGGTCCGTGACGTCACTCGCAAGCGCGACGACGTCGAGGTCGTCGACGCACGCGAGTACCTGCGGGACGCCTCGGGCGAGGTGGTCGACGTGCCCGGGTCGGGGCCGACCGTGCAGCTGTGGCCGCACCTGCACGGAACGGACGGCATGTTCCTCGCGCTCTTGCGCAAGAAGTAGCCCCGACCCGACGCACTCAGGCGTCGAGCGGCGCCAACGTGGAGCGGAGCTCGACCACGACCGGTATGGCTCCCAGCCGTGCATGGGCATCGATCGCCTCGTGGAGCAGCCGACTGCCGACCTCGAGGTCGCCGAGCTCGAGGGCGACCAGTGCCGTGGAGCGGGTCACCTCGGCATCCAACGGCGGGGACTCGCAGCGGGAGGCGTGGGTCTGCGCGGCGGCGAGGTGGCGCCCGGCCTCGGGCCCGTCACCGAGCGCAGCGTGGACCCTGGCCGCCAGGGCGTGGGCCCGGACGTAGCCGGGTTGGTGGTCGGGGCACTCCTGCAGGCAGTCGAGGCCGGCGCGGACGAGGGGCAGGGCCGCAGCGGCCCTCCCGGCGGACAGTCGGGCCTGGGCCAGGTGGAGGGTGCACAGGGCCACCTGCACCTGCGTGCCTTCCACGCCGGACCCTGCGTAGCTCGCCCGGGCGGTCCGGACGAGGCGTTCCCCCTCCTCGAGCCGGCCGCGGCGCAGGCAGAGGTCGCCGAGCAGCTGCAGCCGGCCGGCCTCCTCGTGCGGGTCGGCCCACGGGTCGGCGAGGAGTGCCTCGGCGCAGGTGTCGTCACCCACCTCGATGGCTGCTTGGGCCCGCAACCGGCGCAGCGGTCCGGCGGGCGGGGAGTCGCCGACCAGTCGTGCGGTCTCGACGTACCGGCCCAGGCCCATCAGGCTCGCCGCGCGCAGGCGTGAAGCACCCGCCGCGCGCTCGGTCGTCGGCGGGACCGTGCCGTCATCGGTGGATGCGGCGAGCAGGTCGAGGGCCAGGCCGAACCTGCCGGTGAACACTGCGCTCGTGGCCTGGAGCGAGCGGGCCTCGTCCCGGAACGACGTGGCAGGCAAGGCGTGCTCGAGCACCTGCAGGTGGCGCCCAGCGGCCAGCAGGGACCGCAGGCGCGTGATGGCGCGACGGCTGCGCAGCGCCCTCGCCGCCACGACGAGCATTCCGACGACCACGATGCACACCAGCACGACGACCCACCGCATGCCCGAATCATGCCCGGTGGCGTCCAACAGGGCAGTCGTTTCGCCAAGTCACCGACCGTTAGGCTGACCGCTGTGCAGATCTCGCCCAGCATCCTGTCGGCCGACTTCGCCAACCTCGAGTCCGAGCTCGCGCGCATCCGCAACGCGGACTGGGCCCACGTCGACGTCATGGACGGGCACTTCGTCCCCAACCTGACCCTCGGCCTGCCCGTCGTCGAGGCACTGGCTCGCGTCAGCCCGATCCCGCTGGACTGCCACCTGATGATCGACGACCCCGACCGCTGGGCGCCGCAGTACGCCGAGGCCGGCGGTGCGTCCGTCACCTTCCACGTGGAGGCCGCGGCCGACCCCCGTGCGGTGGCGCGGTCCATCCGGGCGCTGGGGTCGCGCTCCGGTATGGCGCTCAAGCCGGGGACCCCGTTCGCCCCCTACGCGCAGCTGCTGCCCGACCTCGACATGGTCCTGGTCATGACCGTGGAGCCCGGCTTCGGTGGCCAGTCGTTCATGGCCGACCAGATGCCCAAGGTCTCGCAGGTCCGCGAGGCGGTGCGCCGGTTCGGTGGCGAGGTGTGGGTGCAGGTCGACGGGGGAGTGTCCGCCTCGACGATCGAGCAGTGCGCCGAGGCCGGCGCCGATGTCTTCGTCGCCGGGTCTGCGGTCTACGGCGCGCAGGACGCCGCCGCGGCCGTGGACGAGCTGCGCGAGCTCGCGACCCGCCACCAGCACTGAGTCCCGACGGGCTGTGACGGCCGGTGAGGACCGTCACGCAGCCGTGGGCTACGCGCGGTGGCGGGCACACTGGCATACTGGAGGCACGTGCTCCGGGGTCGGTGTAATTCCGAACCGGCGGTGACAGTCCGCGACCCGGCCGCAGCCAGCGGCCGGTTGACCTGGTGGAACTCCAGGACCGACGGTGAAAGTCCGGATGGTAGGCAGCACGCAAAGGCAGGACCCTCGGTCCTGTCCGGTGGTGTCGACGTCCGATGTCGGCCCCCGGGCACCGGTCGACCCCTGCCTGCACGTCCCCCGGAGCTCGACCCATCGGTCTCGAGCACGAGGGCAGGACATGCAGCAGCAGGACGACCGGCGCGACGAGGTCCACGGCGACCGTGATGTCGCGTGGATGCGTCGTGCCCTGGAGCTCGCAGCCCGCGGTCGCCGTCCGGACCCCAACCCGCGCGTCGGCTGCGTCCTCGTGTCAGCCGAGGGTGACCTGGTCGCCGAGGGCTGGCACCGCGGCGCGGGAACCCCCCATGCCGAGGCCGACGCGCTGAGCCACGCCGGTGGGCACGCGCGAGGGGCCACGGCCTACGTCACGCTGGAGCCCTGCAACCACACCGGCCGCACCGAACCGTGTGCGCAGGCCCTGCTCGGCGCTGGGGTGGCCCGCGTCGTGCACGCCCAGTCGGACCCCAACCCCCGCGCAGCCGGCGGCGCCGACGTCCTGCGCGGCCACGGGGTCGACGTCACGAGCGGCCTCCTGGAGCAGGAGGCCACCGAGCTCAACGCGACCTGGACCCACCTGGTGGCGACCGGGCGGCCGTGGGTGACCTGGAAGCTCGCGTCGACGCTCGACGGGCGTAGCGCGGCTGCCGACGGCACGAGCCAGTGGATCACCGGACCCGCTGCTCGCCACGACGTGCACGCGAAGCGGTCGCAGTGCGGTGCGGTCATCATCGGCACCGGCACCGCCCTCAACGACAACCCACGCCTCACGGCTCGGCGTGCGGACGGCACGCTCTTCGACGACCAGCCGCTGCGGGTCGTCGTGGGGGAGCGCGACCTGAGCCAGGACGCGCGGGTGTTCGACGACTCTGCCGCTACCTGGCACCTGAGGACGCGTGACCCCAAGGAGGTCCTCGCGCGACTCGCCGACGCGGAGATCCATCACGTCTGGCTCGAGGGAGGGCCGACGTTGGCGGCGGCGTTCCTCGCGGCCGGGCTCGTCGACGAGGTCATCGCCTACGTCGCCCCCGTCTTCCTCGGCCGTGGTCGCCCGTCGGTGGGCGACCTCGGCATCACCACGATCGCGGACGCCCTGCGACTCGACCCCACCGACATCACCGTCCTCGGCACAGATGTCCGAATCACCGCCTCCCTGAAGGAGATCCACTGATGTTCACCGGAATCGTCGAGGAGCTCGGCCACGTGGTCGGCCTCGACCCGGGCGAGGACTCCGCCCGGCTCACCGTGAGCGGCCCGCTCGTGACGACCGATGCCGTCCACGGCGCCTCCATCTCGGTCAACGGCGTCTGCCTCACCGTCACCGAGCATGCCAATGGCGAGTTCACCGTCGACGTCATGGCCGAGACGCTGCGCCGGTCCAGCCTCGGGGCGCTCGTCCCCGGCGCCCGCGTCAACCTCGAGCGCGCCATGCCGGCGAGCGGCCGCTTCGGGGGCCACGTCGTCCAGGGTCACGTCGACGGCACGGCGACGATCACCCACCGCACGCCCGGTGACCGCTGGGAGGTGCTGGGCTTCACGCTCCCGCCGGAGCTGGCGCGATACGTCGTCGAGAAGGGTTCCATCACCGTCGACGGGGTGAGCCTCACGGTCGCCTCGGTCGACGACACCTCGTTCACCGTCTCGCTCATCCCGACCACGCTCGACCTCACCACCCTCGGCCACAAGGGCGTCGGTGACCAGGTCAACCTCGAGGTCGATGTCATCGCCAAGTACGTCGAGCGGCTCATGGGGCACCAGGGCCGCCAGGACGCCGCTCCGGAGGACCACGCATGAACCTGCTCGAACGGCTCTTCGAGGCCCAGCTGACGATCGGCTCGCAACAGATCCTGTGGCGTGAGGTCGTGGGCAACGCCTTCGGCTTCGCCTCGGCCATCGGGGGCATGCGGCGCCGGGTGTGGGCGTGGCCGGTCGGCATCGTCGGCAACGCGATGCTGTTCACCGTCTTCTTCGGGGTCGCCTTCTCCAACCCGCAGCACACCACCCTCTACGGCCAGGCCGGGCGGCAGGTGTTCTTCATCATCACGAGCATCTACGGCTGGCTGCTGTGGCGACAGGTGCGCCGCGCCAACCGCGCCGAGGGCACCAACCGTCCCGCGATCACGCCCCGCTGGGCGACGGCCCGCGAGCGGCTGGCCTACCTCGGTTTCTGGGTGGCCGGCGTCGTCGTCCTCCAGTGGGTCTTCGCGGCGATCGGCGCCGGCTGGCCCGCCCCGCGCTGGTACTTCTGGTGCGACGCCTGGATCTTCGTG
>CAVSUT010000025.1:0-19634 GCA_963731235.1 uncultured Actinomycetota bacterium
CGTCCGAGGACCTGGCCGAGGCCACCACCCCGACGAGGGCGATGCGTCGCCGCTCCGGTGACCCGGGGGTGGTCGTCGTCGGCACCGCCGACGTCTGGGTCAAGCTCGCCCGCTGCTGCACCCCCGTGCCGGGCGACCCCATCATGGGCTTCATCACCCGGGGCAACGGTGTCTCCGTCCACCGCACCGACTGCACCAACGCGGAATCCCTTCTCTCGCAACCCGATCGGATGATCGAGGTCGAGTGGGCACCGTCGGCCGCGTCGGTCTTCCTCGTCCAGCTCCAGGTCGAGGCGCTCGACCGCAACAGGTTGCTGTCCGACGTCACGCGGGTGCTGTCCGACCAGCACGTGAACATCTTGTCGGCGTCGGTGCAGACCTCGCGGGACCGGGTGGCGATCAGCAAGTTCACCTTCGAGATGGGGGACCCGAGCCACCTCGACCACGTGATGAAGGCGGTCCGCAAGATCGACGGCGTCTTCGACGTCTACCGCATCACCGGCACCAAGGCCACGGCAGCCAAGGCTTAGCCCGCCCGCTCGGCTACACCAGGGCGAGAACGGCGCCTGCGGTGGCGACGACCGCACCGACTGTCCGGAGCCGGTCAGCAGCGAGGAGGCGCCGGATCGCCCTGTCGCCACGGCCATCTCGGCCGAGGCGGCCATGCAGGGGCGCGGCCACCGCTGCCGTCGTTCCCAGAGCGAGGACGATGCCTAGCGCAGCGACCAGCAGTCCCGCCGTGAGCGGGGCCGTCGTGAGGGACCAGACGACGCTGGCGAGCAGCGCGGCATACGTCAGGACGACGAGGGGGACGATGGCCCTGCTGTGCTTCGCGTGCGCCTGCGACCACTGGTCGACGGGCACGCGGGAGAGGGCGGGGTAGACGAGCACCGTCACCGTCAGCTGGAAGCCCAGGTGCAGGGTGGTGGCTGCGAGCAGCGACACCAGCGCGGGGGAGCCGGTCATGGGAGCCGGCCGCGGGGTGCGCAGGCGGTGGGCGCGGCGCTCACCGGTCCGACTCGGCGCCGCGCACCACGCCGCCCACCACGTCGGTCAGCCGCCGAACTCGTCGACGTTGCCGCGGGCCTGGGCCAGCCACTGCTCCTGCGCCTCGAGCTTGGCCTGCGCGTCCTTGACCCGCTTCTCGTTGCCGGACGCCCGGGCCTTCTCGACATCGGCCTTGAGAGCCGCCACCGACGACTCGAGCTGGTCGACCATGCTCTGCGCGCGGGCCGCGACCTCGGGATTGGTCTTGTGCCAACGCTTCTCGTCAGCCTCGCGCACCGCCGACTCGATGCGACGCATGCCCTTCTCCATCCGGTCGACATCGCCGCGGGGCACCTTGCCGGCTGCCTCCCAGCGGTCCTGGACCGCGCGCAGCGCAGCCTTGGCGGCATCGAGGTCCTTGACGGGCAGGATCGCCTCGGCCTCCTTGAGCAGCTCCTCCTTGACGGTGAGGTTGCCCCGGAACTCCTCGTCCTCCTTGGCCGCCTCGGCGTCCTTGGCGGTGAAGAAGGCGTCCTGGGCGGCCTTGAACCGCGCCCACAGGGCGTCGTCGTCGGAGCGGGAGGCGCGGCCGGCCTGGCGCCAGCGGTCCATGAGCCTCTTGAACGCCCCGGCGGTCGAGCCCCAGTCGGTGCTGGTCGCCAAGGCCTCGGCCTCCTTCACCAGCTCCTGCTTGGCGGCCTTGGCCTCGCCCTGGGTGCCCTCGAGCTGGGCGAAGTGGATGCGGCGGGCCTTGTCGAAGGAGTTGCGGGCCTGGCTGAACCGCTGCCAGAGCGCACCCTCGGTCTCCCGGTCGAGGCGGGTGCCGGCCCGCTGGTGCTTCTTCCACTCCTCGAGCAGCTCGCGCATCCTGGCGCCGCTGCTCTTCCACTGGATCTTGTTCTCTGGCTGGCCGGCGATCTTCTCGGCCTCGGCCACGATGGCCTCGCGCTCGGTGGCCGCCACGGCACGGGCGGCGTTCCGCTCGGCGGTCTCGGCCTTCTTGCGGACGGCAACGGCTTCGGCGATCTCGGCGATCTTCGCCTCGAGGGCCGCGAGGTCCCCGACGACACCGGCTTCGGCAGCGTGCTCGCGCAGCTTCGTCAGGCCCTCGGCCGCATCCTTGGCCGAGAGGTCGGTGGTCGTCACGCGCTGCTGCAGGAGGTCGGCGGAGGCGAACAGCTCGTCGTACTTGCGGGCGAAGTAGTGCAGCGCCTCCTCAGGGGTGGCACCGGGGTAGGCCCCGACCTCGTGCTCACCCTCGGCGGTGCGGACGAAGACCGTGCCGTTCTCGGCGACGCGTCCGAAGCTCTCGGCCGGCGGGCCGCTCGGCGCGGCCGCGGTGAGGGAGGGCGCTGCGTGGGCCACCTTGCGGACCGCGACCGGGGAGGGCACGGCAGAGGGCCGGGGGACCGGGCGCGGCTTGGCGGCAGGGACCGGCACCGGGACCGGGGGTGTCTCCTCTGCCTGGGGTGCCTCCTCGGGGGCAGGCGTCTCCTCTGCCGCGGGCGGTGCCTCCGCGGTGGGCGGCTCCTCTGCCTGGGGTGCCGCCTCGGGGGCAGGCGTCTCCTCTGCTGCAGCCGTCTCCTCTGCTGCAGGCGCTTCCTCGGCCGCCAGAGGCTCTGCGGGATCCTGCGGCTCGGTCGGGTCAGCCGGGGGCGTCTGCTCGGTCACGTCAGGCCTTCTTCTCGGTCACAGCAACCTTGAGGATGCTGATGGGTGCAGCCGGGGCGCCATCGGTGGCACCACCACTGACACCTGCTGCGGCGATCTTCTCGACAATATCCATTCCACCGGTCACCGTGCCGAAGATCGAGTACCCCTCGGGAACGCTGCTGAGGTCGGTGTCCTTGTAGACGATGAAGAACTGGTCGGCATTGCTGTTCACGTCGTTGGTGCGCGCCATCGCCAGGGTGCCCTTGGGGTACGTGCCGTCCTTCGGGATGTTCTCCAGGCCGTAGGTGTAACCAGGGCCGGTACCGGTGCCGCCGAGGGGGTCGCCGCACTGGAGCACGAAGATGCCCTGCGTGGTGATCCGGTGGCACGGGGCGCCGGCGAAGTAGCTGCTCCGGGCGAGACGCCACGAACGACGCGACGGTCTGCGGCGCCTTGGTGCCGTCGAGCTGCAGGGTGATGTCACCGCAGTTCGTGGTCAGCACCGCGGTGAACGTCTTGCCCGCCGCCGTCGCCTTGTCCGGCATCCCCTGGGTCTTGATGGCCGTGGGTGTGGCGGGCGGCGCCTGGCAGCCCTCGACCGCTGCGGTCGAGGCGCTGGCGCTCGGGCTGTTCGACGCGCTGGGCGTGTTCGACGCGCTGGGGGCGGCTGCGGGGGTGCTGTCGCCGCCGAGCCTGGTGGCGAGGACGACGAACGCCACCACGACCACGAGGACCGCGGCGACGACCACCGCGACCTGGCGGTTGCGCGCGGCGTCGCGTTCGCGCTGGGCCGCCTTCGCGTCCAGCTTCTCCTGGCGTCGATGCGCCCTGGCTCGTTCCTGCTCCTTGGTCACGCGCGCCAGTGTAGGCAGGGAGCGCGGTGACTAGGCTGCCGCCCGTGCTGACCGTCGCTTTTCCTGCTGCCGCCTTCGACACCAACTGCTACGTCCTGGCCACCGCGCCGGGCGAGGAGTGCGTGGTCGTGGACCCCGGCATCGGGGTCGAGGAGACCCTGCGGGCGGTGCTGACCGAGCACCGGCTGCGCCCGGCCGCGGTCCTGCTGACCCACGGCCACCTCGACCACGTCTACTCGGTGACCCCGGTCTGCGGCGCCGACACGGCGGCATACATCCACAGCGACGACCGCTATCGGCTGGTGGACCTCCTCGAGCAGTCCAACCCCGGGCTGGTGGCCATGCTCGAGCAGCAGTTCGGCACCAAGGCGACCTGGACCGAGCCCACCAACGTCGTGGAGATCGGGGACCGGACCCACCTCGACCTGGCCGGGCTCGGCTTCGACGTCCTCCACGCCCCGGGACACACCGAGGGCTCGGTGATGTTCGCGGTGGACGCGGTGCCGGACGGTATCGCCGACCAGGTCGACGTCGACCGCACCCTGCTCAGCGGCGACGTGCTGTTCGCCGGCTCGATCGGGCGGACCGACCTCCCGGGTGGCGATCCGGAGGCGATGCGACGCTCGCTGCGCGACGTCGTCCTGCCCCTTCCGGACACGACCCTGGTGCTCCCGGGCCACTACGACGCCACGACGATGGACCGCGAGCGGGCGACCAACCCGCATTTGCAAGGATTGGGCACGTGAAGCTCTCCCCGATCAGTGGTTTCCCCGAGTACCTGCCTGCCGAGCGCATCGTCGAGCAGCACTTCCTCGACATCATCCGCGAGACCTTCGAGCTGCACGGGTTCGGCTCGATCGAGACCCGCGCCGTCGAACCCGTCGAGCGGCTCCTGGGCAAGGGCGGTGACGCCGACAAGGAGATCTACGGCGTGAGCCGGTTGGCGGGGGAGGAGACCGCCGACGCCGAGCTCGGCCTGCACTTCGACCTCACCGTGCCGTTCGCCCGCTACGTGCTGGAGAACGCCGGGCACCTCGCCTTCCCGTTCCGTCGCCACCAGATCCAGAAGGTATGGCGTGGCGAGCGCCCGCAGGAAGGTCGCTACCGCGAGTTCACCCAGGCCGACATCGACGTCGTCGACGTCGGCGAGCTGGCACCGCACTTCGAGGCCGAGATCCCGCTGGTCATGGCCGAGGTGTTCGCGAAGCTGCCGATCGGGCCGATGGTGATCCAGGTCAACAACCGCAAGATCCCCGAGGGGTTCTACCTCGGCATCGGCGTCTCCGACGTCGTCGGCACCCTGCGGATCGTCGACAAGCTCGACAAGGTCGGCCCGGCCAAGGTCGCCGACCTGCTCGTCGAGTCCGGACTCACCCGCGAGCAGGCCGACCAGTGCCTGGCGCTGGCCGCGATCCGCACGCAGGACCTGTCCTTCGTCGAGCGCGTCCGCGAGCTGGGGGTCAGCCACCCGACGCTGGACGAGGGCCTGGAGGCGCTGGCCCGCGTCATCGGCACCGGCATGGCGAACGCCCCCGGCGCGCTCGTCGCCGACCTGCGCATCGCCCGCGGGCTCGACTACTACACCGGCACCGTCTACGAGACCCAGCTCGTGGGGCACGAGTCGTGGGGCTCGTTCTGCTCGGGCGGTCGCTACGACTCGCTCGCCTCCGACGGCAAGACCACCTACCCCGGCGTCGGCATCTCCATCGGCGTCTCCCGGCTGCTGGGGCTGCTGCTGAGCCGCAAGCTGCTCACCGCGAGCCGATCCACGCCCGCGTGCGTCCTGGTCGCGGTCAACGACGAGGACAGCCGCGTCACGTCGACCCGCATCGCGACCGAGCTGCGCGCCCGCGGCATACCGTGCGAGGTGGCGCCCAAGCCGGCCAAGTTCGGCAAGCAGATCCGGTATGCCGAGCGGCGGGGCATGCCCTACGTCTGGTTCCCCGGTACGGGGGAGGGCGCCGACGGCGGCACCGGCGACCAGGTCAAGGACATCCGCTCCGGCGAGCAGGTGGACGCGGACCCCACTGCGTGGCAACCCCCGGCCGACGACCTGCACCCCCAGATCCTGCGCGCAGAGAGCTGACTCCCATGGACTCGACCAAGCCACTGACCGACGCCCGCTCCAGCGGGGTCCAGCTGCACATCACGTCCCTGCCGGGCGGCCGACTCGGCCAGCCCGCCCGGGACTTCGTCGACTGGCTCGTGGAGGCGGGGCAGTCGGTGTGGCAGGTGCTGCCGGTGTCGGTGCCGGACGAGCACCGCTCCCCGTACAAGTCGCCCTCCGCCTTCGCGGCCTCGCCGGCGCTGCTCGAGGAGCCGGGTGCCCCGGTGAGCCGGGCCGAGCTCGCCGCGTTCGCCGAGCGGGAGGCCTACTGGGTCGACTCGTGGACCAGCTTCGGTGGTGACCTCGAGGACCAGGTGCGCTTCGACCGGGAGTGGTCGGCCCTGCGCGCCTACGCCCATGACCGAGGCGTGCGCATCCTGGGGGACGTCCCGATCTACGTCGCGCCGGACGGCGCCGACGAGCGCGCCTGGCCGCAGTACTTCCGGGACGACGCCGTGGCCGGCTGCCCACCGGACGCGTATGCCGCCACCGGCCAGCTGTGGGGCAACCCCCTGTACCGCTGGGACGCGCTGGCCGACGACGGCTACCGGTGGTGGATCGAGCGGTTGCGGCGCACCTTCGCGCTGTTCGACCTCGTGCGGGTCGACCACTTCCGTGGCTTCGCCGCCTACTGGGCCATCCCCGCCGGTGACGAGACCGCGCTCGGTGGGCGCTGGGAGACCGGTCCGGGGCGGGCGGTGTTCGACGCGGCCAACCAGGCGCTCGGTCCTCTCGCGGTCCTGGCCGAGGACCTCGGGGACATCGACCAGCCCGTCATCGACCTGCGCAAGGCGCTGGGCTTCCACGGGATGGCGGTGCTGCAGTTCGGCTTCGACCCGGGCTACGAGTACAACACCCACGACCTGGTCAACCTTCGGCCCGACCAGGTGGTCTACACCGGCACGCACGACAACGACACCGTCGTCGGGTGGTGGGCCGAGCTGCCCGAGGAGCGGCGCGAGCTGGTCCGGGCCGCCTGGCTCGAGCAGGGTGTGCATGCCGAGGGCGACGACGAGCCGAGCTGGGCGATGATCGAGCTGGCCCTCGGGACGCCGTGCGAGCTGGCGATGATGCAGGCCCAGGACGTGCTGGGCCTGGGGTCGACTGCCCGGATGAACGCCCCCGGCATCGAAGGCGGCTGGTCGTGGCAGATGGAGCCCGGCGCCCTGACGGCCGAGCACGCCGCCCGGCTGCGGGACCTCACCGGCGACTCAGGCCGCGGGCGGCGCCAGGCCTGAGTCGCGCAGCTCGAGCAGCGCCAGCGCGCGGATGGTCGACGCCTCGCCCCGGCGCCACTCACCGGTGGGGTCGGGGGAGATGGCGGCGAGCTTGCGCATCGGCTGCCGGGCCATCGCCCGCAGGGCGAACAGGTCGAGGTCGGCAGCCTGGTCGATGAACCGTTGCGCCGCGGTGGCCCTGCGCACGAACCGGCCGCGCACGAGCACCCAGACCAGCCCGACGATGATGATCGGGACCAGGGCGGTCACCCAGCCGAGCAGGTTCGCCAGGGTGGTGACGGCGTCGACCAGGTCGGCGCCGGCCCGCTCGATGGACGTCCCCGCCGTGCCGGCCCGGCGGAACGGCGCCGCGATCTTGTCGCCGACCAGCGGCACGTCGTTGACGGCGTTGCCGGCACCGGTCATCTCCTCGCGGAACCCCGAGCCCGCCCGCTGGAGGCGGTGACCCGGCTCGGCCAGGGCCATCGTGGCGTCGTGGACGAGCCGCCCGACGAAGGCCCAGGCGCACACCCAGGCCACGATGCCGACGTCGGCGAGGATCTGGAGGGTGCGGCGACCCGGCAGGTCTGCGTAGAGCTTCATGGCGCCTACACTCCCATTCGTGCCCCCCACCAGCGCGATGGAGCGTGCGGTCCGCAGCTGGTTGGGCCACCTCGACGTCGAGCGCGGCATGGCCGCCAACACGCTGAAGTCCTACCGGCGCGACCTCGGCCGCTACACGGCATACCTGGACGCCCGGGGGGTCCACGAGCCCGCCGCGGTGACCGAGGGGCACGTGACCGACTTCCTCGCCACGCTGCGCGAGGGCAGCGCGGACCACCCACCGTTGGCGGCCTCCTCGGCCGCCCGCACGCTGGTGGCGGTGCGCAGCTTCCACAAGTTCCTGGCGCTGGAAGGGGAGGTGCAGACCGATCCGGCCGGTGCGGTCAGCCCGCCGCGCCCCCCGTCCCGGCTCCCCAAGGCCATCAGCGTGGACGAGGTGGAGCGGCTGCTCGAGGCGGCCAGCGTCGGCGACCACCCCGCCTCGCTGCGGGACCGGGCGCTCCTGGAGGTCCTGTACGGCGCCGGAGCCCGGATCTCCGAGGCGATCGGTCTCGACCTCGACGACATCGACACGCACGAAGGGGTCGTCCGGCTGTTCGGCAAGGGGAGCAAGGAGCGGCTCGTCCCGCTGGGTTCGTATGCGGCCGAGGCCATCGGCGCGTACCTGGTCCGCGGCCGACCGGCTCTCGCCGGCAAGGGGAGGGGGACGCCGGCGGTCTTCCTCAACCAGCGCGGCGGTCGGCTGTCGCGCCAGTCGGCGTGGGCGGTGATGCGGGCGGCGGCCGAGCGCGCGCAGCTCACCGGCCACGTCTCGCCGCACACGCTGCGGCACTCCTTCGCCACCCACCTGCTCGACGGTGGCGCAGATGTCCGCGTGGTGCAGGAGCTGCTCGGCCACGCCTCGGTGACCACGACCCAGATCTACACGCTCGTGACGGTGCAGCGGTTGCGGGAGGTGTACGCCCAAAGTCACCCCCGCGCCCGCTGATAGGGTCGTCCCGATCAGCGAGAGGCTGACCGCCGTACGCCAACACATCGGGAGTGAAACGCCTGTGGAACCTGAGGTGACCACGCAGTCGCAACCGTCCGCTCAGGGGACCCCGGAGTCATCCGTCGACACCGACGAGCGCGGTCACGGTCGACTCCCGGGCACCGAGGTGGTGGCCGGACTGGTCGGGCCGACCGGTCGCCCGATGCCGGACTTCCCCGAGCCCGCCCCGCTGAGCAGCCACGGCCCGGCCCGCATCATCGCGATGTGCAACCAGAAGGGTGGCGTCGGCAAGACCACGACGACCATCAACCTCGGTGCCGCGCTCGCAGAGGTCGGCCGACGCGTGCTGCTCGTCGACTTCGACCCCCAGGGCGCGCTGTCCGTGGGTCTGGGGGTCCGCGCCAACGAGCTCGACGTCACCATCTACAACCTGCTGGTCGAGCGCGGGCACGACGTCCGCGAGGTCATCCAGAGCACGGCGACGCCGAACCTCGACGTCATCCCGGCCAACATCGACCTGTCTGCCGCGGAGGTCCAGCTCGTCGGCGAGGTCGCGCGCGAGCAGATCCTGGCCCGCGTGCTGCGTCCGGTGATGGACGACTACGACGTCATCATGATCGACTGCCAGCCGTCGCTGGGCCTGCTCACCGTCAACGCGCTCACGGCCGCCCACGGTGTGGTCATCCCGCTGGAGTGCGAGTTCTTCGCCATGCGCGGGGTGGCACTGCTCGTCGAGACGATCGACAAGATCACCGACCGGCTCAACCCCCGCCTGCAGGTCGACGGCATCCTCGCGACGATGTACGACTCGCGCACCCTGCACAGCAAGGAGGTCGTGCGCAGCGTCGTCGACCACTTCAGTGACCGG
Organism: uncultured Actinomycetota bacterium; assembly: GCA_963731235.1. Classification (GTDB taxonomy): domain Bacteria; phylum Actinomycetota; class Actinomycetes; order Actinomycetales; family Dermatophilaceae; genus Pedococcus. The sequence goes on from CAVSUT010000025.1 coordinate 9,242, forward strand.
GTCTTCCACACGGTGATCAGCCGCACCGTGAAGTTCCCCGACGCCACCCTGGCCGCCGAGCCGATCACGACGTACGCGCCCACCCACGGTGCGGCGACGGCATACCGGCAGCTGGCGCGCGAGCTCATCGCCCGTGGCGGGGCGGCCTGACCCGGTGAGCCAGGAGGCCACCACCGCCGAGGGACACCCCGCCAGACAGGCCACCCCCGGTGGGGTCATCACCCGTCGCGGCGGGCTGCCCTTCGAGGTGCACCTCGACGTCTTCTCCGGGCCGTTCGACCTGCTGCTCGGGCTGATCAGCAAGCACAAGCTCGACATCACCGAGATCGCCCTGGCCCAGGTCACCGACGAGTTCATCGAGCACATCAAGGCTGCTCGCAAGACCGACGTCGAGTGGGACCTCGGGCAGGCCTCGGAGTTCCTGCTCATCGCGGCCACCCTGCTCGACCTCAAGTCGTCCCGGCTGCTGCCACAGACCGGACCGCAGGACGAGGAGGACCTGGCCCTCATCGAGGCCCGCGACCTGCTCTTCGCCCGGCTGCTGCAGTACCGCGCCTTCAAGGACATCGCGTTCACGTTCGCGGAGCGGATGGCCACCGCCGGGCGGATGACCCCGCGCCAGGCCGGGATCGAGCCGCAGTTCGCCAAGCTCCTGCCCGAGCTGATCATGGGGATCACCCCCGAGCAGCTGGCGATGGTCGCCGCCCGGGCGATGACCCCGAAGGTCGCCCCCACGGTCGGGCTGGAGCACCTGCACGCCCCCCAGGTCAGCGTCCGGGAACAGGCCGGGATCCTCGGGGTGCGGCTGCGCGCCGAGCGGGTCTGCTCGTTCCGGTCGCTGGTCGCCGACGCCGACTCGACCCTGGTGATCGTGGCGCGGTTCCTCGCGTTGCTGGAGCTGTTCCGCGAGGCGGCCATCGCGTTCGAGCAGGCCGAGGCCCTCGGGGAGCTCACGGTCCGGTGGACCGGCGCCGACGACGGCGACATCGAGGTCAGTGACGAGTTCGACGAGCCGGACGAGCCGGACGAGCTCGACGAGTTCGACGATGGCGCCCGGACCGGGGACGATGGGGACGACGGGGACGACAGCGGCCCTGACGAGCAGCTCGAGCAGCACGACGAGCAGGGCTCGCCGCAGAACAGCCAGGAGCACAGTGACCATGAGTGAGACCGGTTCCCAGCCCGACCTGTCGGTGGTCGAGGTCGACACCGTCGTCGAGGAGCCGGCACAGGAGCAGGTCGCCTTCGACGTGCACGACTTCCCCGGCGGTGCGCGCAGCGCCATCGAGGCCGTCCTCATGGTCGTCGACGAGCCCGTCACCGAGATGGCCCTCGCCTCCGCCCTCGAGCTGCCCCTGGACGACGTCCGGGGCCACCTCGACGAGCTCGAGCAGGAGTACGCCGAGCAGCAGCGCGGCTTCACCCTCCGCTCGGTCGCCGGGGGCTGGCGGGTCTACAGCCGTTCCGACTACGCGCCCGTCGTGGAGAAGTTCCTCCTCGACGGCCAGCAGGCCAAGCTCACCCAGGCGTCGCTGGAGACGCTCGCCGTGATCGCCTACCGCCAGCCGATCTCGCGATCGCGCGTCTCGGCGGTACGAGGCGTCAACGTCGACGGCGTCGTCCGCACCCTGCTCAGCCGCGGGCTCATCGAGGAGCTCGGGGCAGAGACCGAGAGCGGTGCGGTCCTCTACGGCACGACCACGTACTTCCTCCAGCGGCTGGGCCTGGGCAGCCTGGACGACCTACCGGCGCTCGCGCCATACCTGCCCGAAATCGATGTGCTCGACGAAATAGCAGAACAGGGACGCGGATGACACCCCCACGCAGCAGAGACGGTTCAGCCGGAGCAGGACGAGGCGGCGGTCGCCCCGCCGGCGGCCGGGGCGGTGCCGGACAGGGCGGCTCAGGGCGTGGCTCGGCCGGTGGTCAGGGCGGTCGTCCCGGTCCCCGCGGTGGAGCCTCCGGCGGGCGTCCGCAGCGTCCCGAGCGCGGCAGCTCCGGCACCACGAAGAAGAGCCAGCCCACCCGGGTGCCGCGCGAGCAGGCCACGCCGGACATCGACATGCACGACCCCGATGGCGTGCGCCTGCAGAAGCTCCTCGCCGCCGCGGGCGTGGGCTCCCGCCGGGTCTGCGAGAACCTCATCACCGCAGGCCGCGTCGAGGTCGACGGCAACCTGGTCCGGGAGCTCGGCGTGCGGATCCGCCCCGACCAGACGGTGCACGTCGACGGCATCAAGGTCCAGCTCGACGAGAGCCGCGTCTACTTCGCCTTCAACAAGCCGACCGGCGTCGTCACGACGATGCACGACGAGCTCGGCCGGATCAGCATCGGGGACTACGTCGGCGACCGCAACGAGCGGCTGTTCCACGTCGGTCGCCTCGACGCCGACACCGAGGGCCTGCTCCTGCTCACCAACGACGGTGAGCTCGCCCACCGGCTGCAGCACCCGCAGTACGGCGTGCTCAAGACCTACCTGGCGCAGATCCCGGGCCCGGTGCCGCGCGACATCGGCAAGCAGCTGCGCGAGGGCATCACCCTCGAGGACGGCCCGGCCTCGGTCGACTCGTTCAAGGTCATCGACTCCCAGCCGGGCAAGGCCCTCGTCGAGGTGATCCTGCACGAGGGGCGCAAGCACATCGTGCGTCGCCTGCTCGAGGCCGTCGGTCACCCCGTGCTGTCACTGGTCCGCGTACAGGTGGGGCCGATCCACCTCGGCGACACCAAGCCGGGCAAGATGCGCAAGCTCAACAAGGCCGAGGTCGGGCAGCTCTACTCCGCTGCTGGACTCTGATCCCGTGGGGCGCGGCGCGTGGGTAGCCTTCGCGTCGTGACCCCACGCGTCCGGATCGTCGGCACCGGCCTCATCGGCACCAGCCTGGGCATCGCCCTGAGCCGTGCCGGGTATGCCGTCGTGCTCACCGACCCCTCACCGACCGCGTCCGCACTGGCGCGAGACCTCGGCGCGGGCTCGGTTGCCTCGCAAGGTGATCCGGCACCTGACCTGGTTGTCGTGGCGGCACCTCCTGACGTCGCCGGGCAGGTCGTGGCCCAGGAGCTCGAACGCTGGCCGTCCGCGGTCGTCACCGACGTCGCCTCGGTCAAGGTCGCGGTCCTCGACCAGGTCCGGGCCCTCGGCGGCGACCTGGGCCGCTACGTCGGGTCCCACCCCATGGCCGGGCGGGAACGGTCCGGTGCCGTGGCGGCCCGCGGTGACCTCTTCGACGGCCGGGCCTGGGTCGTGGTGCCCAGCGACGAGTCCTCGGCGGCTGCTGTCGAGGCGGTGCGGCTGCTCGCCACCGCAGCAGGGGGCACCGTCAGCACGATGAGCCCGGCCGACCACGACGCTGCCGTGGCCGTCGTCTCCCACGTGCCCCAGCTGGCGTCCTCGCTCGTCGCCGGGCGTCTTCGTGACCTCTCCGACCCCGCAGTCGCCCTGTCGGGGCAGGGGATTCGCGACGTGACGCGGGTCGCCGCCAGCGACCCCCAGCTGTGGACCCAGATCCTGGCCGGCAACGCCTCCGCCGTCCGCGCCGTCCTGACCCACGTGCACACCGAGCTGGGCGAGGTCATCACCGCCCTCGACACACTGACCGACGGTGACGGCGTCGGCGCGCGGGAGGTGCTGGCCCGGGTCGTGGCCCACGGCAACGCCGGCCACGCGCGGATCCCGGGCAAGCACGGAGCCGCACCGACCGCATACACGACCGTGGTGGTGCTCGTGCCGGACGAGCCGGGTGAGCTCGCCCGGCTGCTGCACGACGTCGGCGACGCCGGCGTCAACCTCGAGGACCTCCACCTCGAGCACGGGCTGGGGCAGCCGTTCGGGCTGGCCGAGGTCTCGGTGCTGCCCGCGGTGGCCGAGCGCCTCGGCGAGGAGCTCGAGGCCCGCGGCTGGCGCCTGCACGGCTGACCGGGCTGGTGGGCTCACCGGGTTGGACGGGTTGGCCGGGTTGACCGGGCTCCCGGCGGACGGCCTCGCGGCTTCGTCCGGGCTGCCCATAGGCTTGCCGCCCATGAGCAGCCACCACCTCGTCGTCGCGATCGACGGACCTTCGGGGTCCGGCAAGTCCAGCGTGTCCCGCGCCGTCGCCCGTGAGCTGGGCATCGGCTACCTCGACACGGGGGCGATGTACCGCGCGGTCACCTGGTGGTGCCTGGAGGAGGGCGTCGACCTCGAGGACGTCGCTGCCGTCGAGCAGGCGTCCCGCGACATCCCGCTGGTCATGGGCACCGACCCCTCGCACGCGAGCGTGCAGGTCAGCGGTCGCGAGATCGAGGACGACCTGCGCACGACGCGGGTCAGCGAGGTCGTGTCCAAGGTCGCCACCAACACCGGCGTGCGCCCCGTCCTGCAACAGCTGCAGCGCGACCTCATCGACCAGATCGCCACGCAGACCGGGGGAGTGGTGGCCGAGGGCCGCGACATCACCACCGTCGTGGCGCCCGACGCCGATGTCCGCGTCCTGCTCACCGCCAGTGTCGAGGCCCGGCTCCGCCGCCGGTCCAAGGAGCTGCACGGGCACGCTGCCGACCACGCGGTCGAGGCGACGCGTGACCAGATCGTGCGCCGCGACGCCGACGACTCGACCGTCTCGGAGTTCACCGACGCCGCAGACGGCGTCCACCTCGTCGACACCTCGGACCTCGACTTCGAGCAGAGCATCGCCGCGGTCATCGACGTGGTCCGACGGGAGGCCCCCGCGAAGGTGGGGGTGTGAGTGCCACCTCGTCCGCCGTGGGGGCGACGGCTGTCCTGACCGCGCCGAAAAGTGCGCGACAATGGGGGGCGGCCCCGCGCCATACCGCGCGCCGTGGCCCGACCACAGACCAACGCAAGGATTTGCCGTGAGTGAGCACCTGACCGACGACTCGACCGACGACTCGACCGTCGAGCGCGCCCTGCGCGCGGGGTTGGAGGACTTCGACCTCTCCGAGGAGGACCGCTCCCTCATCGACGGTGACCGCGACGAGGACGGCTTCGTCGTCGGCAGCGGCCCCCTGCCCGTGGTCGCGGTGATCGGCCGACCCAACGTCGGCAAGTCCACGCTCGTCAACCGCATCCTGGGCCGCCGCGAGGCCGTCGTGGAGGACGTGCCCGGGGTGACCCGTGACCGGGTGGCGTACGACGCCGACTGGGCCGGGCGCCGCTTCACCCTCGTGGACACCGGTGGCTGGGAGGTCGACGCGACCGGCATCCACCTGCGCGTCGCCGAGCAGGCCGAGGTGGCCGTCGACCTCGCCGACGTGGTCATGTTCGTCGTCGACGCCACCGTCGGCGCGACCGACGACGACTCGTCCGTCGTGAAGCTGCTGCGTCGCTCCGGCAAGCCCGTCGTCCTGGTGGCCAACAAGGTCGACGACCAGCGCACCGAGGCCGACGCCGCCGCCCTGTGGAACCTCGGGCTCGGCCAGCCGTGGCCGGTCTCGGCCCTGCACGGTCGCGGCAGCGGCGACGTCCTGGACGCCGTCCTCGCCGTGCTGCCTTCGGTCGCCGCCAACTCCGAGGCCTACCAGCGTGGGGGCCCGCGCCGCGTCGCCCTGATCGGGCGACCCAACGTCGGCAAGTCCTCGCTGCTCAACAAGCTCGCCGGCGAGGACCGGGTCGTCGTGGACAACGTCGCCGGCACGACCCGTGACCCGGTCGACGAGTACATCGAGCTCGGTGGCAAGACCTGGCGGTTCGTCGACACCGCGGGCATCCGTCGCCGCGTGCACCAGGCTCGGGGCGCCGACTTCTACGCTTCGCTGCGCACCCAGACGGCGCTGGAGAAGGCCGAGGTCGCCGTCGTGCTGATCGACGCCGAGCAGCCCATCGCCGAGCAGGACGTACGCGTCGTGCAGCACGTCATCGACGCGGGGCGTGCGGTCGTGGTGGCCTACAACAAGTGGGACCTGCTCGACGAGGAGCGCCGCTACTACCTCGAGCGCGAGATCGAGCGCGAGCTCGTGCAGATCCCGTGGGCGCCGCGCGTCAACATCTCGGCCCTGACCGGCCGGGCCGTCGAGAAGCTCGTGCCCGCGCTGGAGAAGTCGCTGGAGTCGTGGGACTTCCGCGTGCCCACCGGCCGCCTCAACGCGTTCTTCGGCGAGATCGTCGCCTCGAACCCGCACCCGGTCCGCGGTGGCAAGCAGCCACGCATCTTGTTCGCGACCCAGGCCTCGACGCGCCCGCCGCGGTTCGTCATCTTCGCGTCCGGCTTCCTCGAGGCCGGCTACCGCCGGTTCCTCGAGCGCCGACTGCGTGAGGAGTTCGGCTTCGAGGGCACCCCGATCGAGGTGTCGGTCCGCGTCCGCGAGAAGCGCAAGCGCAAGTAGGCGTGGCCGACCGCGCCGAGACGCCCGCCGACGGCGAGGCGCCCCCTCCTCACGAGGTGCTCGCCAGCACCAGCCCGTCCGTTCCTGCCGCGACGCCCGTTCGTGCCGGGACGCCGAGTCGTGCTGCGACGCCCGCTCGCCGGGACGTGCAGGCGATGCGGGCCCTGGCGGTCGGTGGCGTCGTCCTCAACCACCTGTGGCCGGGACGCCTGACCGGCGGCTACGTCGGGGTCGACGTGTTCTTCGTCATCTCCGGGTACCTCATCAGCCTCCACCTGCTGCGCGAGCTGGCCGACACCGGTCGGATCGGGCTGGTCGCCTTCTACAGCAGGCGGGCTCGACGGCTGCTCCCCGCCGCCCTGCTGGTCGTCGTGGTCAGCCTTGCTGCCATGGTCCTGTTCGTCCCCTCGACGGTCTGGGACCGGAACGTGGGGGAGGCGATCGCCTCCACCGTGTACGTCGAGAACTTCCAGCTCGTGCGCCTCGCCGTCGACTACCAGGCCCACGACGAGGCGGCGAGTGCGTTCCAGCACTACTGGTCCCTCAGCGTGGAGGAGCAGTTCTACCTGGCCTGGCCCGCCCTCTTCCTGGGCTTCGTGGCGCTCGGTCGGTGGCGTCGTCGGGCGAGGGCCGGGTCGCCGAGCCTGGCGGCTGTCGGGGCCGGGGTGGGCCTCATCGTCCTGCTGTCCGGGGTCGCCGCGGTCGTCCAGACCGCGGCCTCGCCCACCGCCGCCTACTTCCTGACCTGGACGCGGGCCTGGGAGTTCGGGGCGGGGGCGCTGGTCGCCGTGCTGGCCCGCGCGCGCCGTGGCCGTCCCGTCCTGCGGACTCCCACGGCGGGGGCCCTGGCCGTGGCCGGGTGGGTGCTCATGGCTGTCGCCATGGTGGTGTTCGACGGCGCGACCGCGGTGCCCGGTGCGCCCGCGCTGGTGCCGGTGCTCGGGGCCGTGGCCGTGCTGGTCGCGGGGGAGTCGCGCCTGCGGGCGCCACTGGACCCGGTCACCTCCTGGCGGCCCGTGCAGTGGCTGGGTGACATCTCCTACTCGGTCTACCTCTGGCACTGGCCGTTGTTGGTGCTGCTGCCGTATGCCGTCGGCGGTGACGGGCTCGGTGCGCGGCTGACGGTCCTGGGCGGCACCCTGCTGCTGGCCTGGCTGACCCGCCGCCACGTCGAGCAGGCCGCCCAGCGATCCTCCTTCCTCCGGGCGGGCCGGCTGCGGTCGTTGGGCCTCACCGCTGCGGCGATGGCCGTGGTGGTGGGTCTGTCCGCGGGGGTGAGCGCCGAGTCCGGCCGCCGAGCGGACACCGTCCGCGCCGAGCTCATCTCCGCGGTGACCAACGGGGTGTGCTTCGGCGCCGGCGCCCTCGAGCCGGACTGCGGCGACCCGTACCGGCGGGCGCTGCTCGCCCCCGTCTCGGAGGTGGACAAGGACTTCCACAACCTCCCCGGGTGCCGGCCCGACGACTCCCTCCAGGTCGTCGGGTGGAAGCCCCGCACCGACTGCAGCTACTCCGGTGGGGACAGCAAGGCCCTCACCGTGTGGCTGGTCGGCGACTCGCACGCGCAGCACCTCGTGCCCGCCCTGTCCGAGGCGGGCAGGAAGCATCGTTGGGACGTCTCGTCGTTCGCCATCGGCGGGTGCCTGCCGTTCGCGGCAGAGCAGGCTCCGGGAGCCATCGAGGGTCGCTCGGAGACGGTGTGCCCGGACTTCGGTCCGGCCGTCGACGCTGCCGTCACCCGGGAACGCCCGGACGTCGTCATCATCTCGGTGTCCAGCCGACGCGAGCGCATCGACGACGGCACGGGGCACGGACAGCAGCAGCAGTACGTCGACGCCCTCACGCCGGTGGTCTCGTCGTGGACCCGCCAGGGCACCGTGGTGCTCGGGATGACCGACAACCCGGGCAAGCCGGGAGTGCTGGACTCGACCTGCACCAACCAGAACCTCGAGCACCTGTCCGCCTGCTCGGTCGAGCGCGACTCCGTCGTCAAACCAGGGGCGTTCGAACACGCCATCGACACCCTCGCGGGGCGCATGGGCGGCGTGGCCCGGATCGACCTCACCGACCGCGTCTGCGACCCGCAGACCTGCCGCAGCGTCGTGGGCGGCATCAACGTGCTGCACGACACCAACCACTTCAGCGCCGTGTACTCCCGGTCGCTGGGTCCGTTCCTGGCCCGTGAGGTGCTGGCCGCGGTGACGGCCCACTCGGCGCGCTGACCGGCAGACGGCGCCGGCGGCATACCGATTTCAAGCGTGGGTATGGCGTGCGCTAGTGTTTCGTTCGCTCCCGCGGTCGTGCTTCGGCGCGATTCTGCATGGGCGACAACTCAACAACGGGCTGTAGCGCAGCTTGGTAGCGCACTTGACTGGGGGTCAAGGGGTCGCAGGTTCAAATCCTGTCAGCCCGACCAGCGGGGTCTGACGTGTCCACACACGTCGGACCCCGTTCTCACGCCCGTGGCTCCTCGGCGGAGTTCTGCCGCCTCGTCTGCCAGGCCTTCTTCGCGGCCCGGCTGCGTCGGCGACGCATCCGCTCAGCTTCCTCCTGGGCACGTTCCAGCGCCCGACGCTGCCGGCGCACTTCGGCCTCAGCCTTGCGCTGTTCGGCGGCCAGGGCCGACGCAGACCTGACGGGCCACACGTACGGCAGGTCTGCGGGGACGTCCGTGAACAACGGGCGGTAGTGCTGCGGGTCCTTGCGGACGAGCGCTGACCGGTGGCTGCGGTGCAGGGACTCGTCTCCGAGCCAGGGAGGCAGAGCCTGCGCTGCGGCGAGCTCGGCCTGCGTACGGATGCGCTTGATGCCCGCTGCGCGCAGATCCGTAGCGATCGTCAGGGCGCACGTGTCCCCGAAACCGAGCTCGGTCCAGGCGTCGCAGCACTCGAACCCGTAGCGGCCGAGGGCCTCCTCGAACCCTCTCCACATCAGGACAGCCGGGTGGTTGCCCCAGCCGTAGCCCGGCCGGGTCAGGGCCCGCACCACCTGGATGGTCTCCACCCGCTGCTTGCCGAGCCGCTTGCGGTCCAGGGCGCGCGTCGAGCGCGCGAAGTCGGCGTAGGGGAGGAACGTCTGCACCGTCCCAGTCTGCCGTGCCGCGTGGGGTCACCCGGTGGGAGGGGCAGTGCCGACCCCGAGGATCAAGAGCCCGGAAGGACGTCCATGACGGCGTCGACCTCAGCCGGTTGACGTCCCTCGAGGACCACGGCGGTGATGACCAGACGCGCTTTCGACATGGCCGAATCCGACCGTGCCGAAGTTTCCTATGTCTCGAGACATGAGTTTCCTATGTCCTGAACCACGACACTGTCAGCCCGACCAGCGGGGTCTGACGTGTCCACACACGTCGGACCCCGTTTTCACGCCCGTGGCTCCTCGGCGGAGTTCTGCCGCCTCGTCTGCCAGGCCTTCTTCGCGGCCCGGCTGCGTCGGCGACGCATCCGCTCAGCTTCCTCCTGGGCACGTTCCAGCGCCCGACGCTGCCGGCGCACTTCGGCCTCAGCCTTGCGCTGTTCGGCGGCCAGGGCCGACGCAGACCTGACGGGCCACACGTACGGCAGGTCTGCGGGGACGTCCGTGAACAACGGGCGGTAGTGCTGCGGGTCCTTGCGGACCAGCGCTGACCGGTGGCTGCGATGCAGGGACTCGTCTCCGAGCCAGGGAGGCAGAGCCTGCGCTGCGGCGAGCTCGGCCTGCGTACGGATGCGCTCGATGCCGGCTGCGCGCAGGTCCGTGGCGATCGTCAGGGCGCACGTGTCCCCGAAACCGAGCTCGGTCCAGGCGTCGCAGCACTCGAACCCATAGCGGCCGAGGGCCTCCTCGAACCCTCTCCACATCAGGACAGCCGGGTGGTTGCCCCACCCGTAGCCCGGGCGGGTCAGGGCCCGCACCACCTGGATGGTCTCCACCCGCTGCTTACCGAGCCGCTTGCGGTCCAGGACGCGGGTGGAGCGCGCGAAGTCGGCGTAGGGGAGGAACGTCTGCACCGTCCCAGTCTGCCGTGCCGCGTGGGGTCACCCGGTGGGAGGGGCAGTGCCGACCCCGAGAGATCAGGAGCCCGGGAGGACGTCCA
>CAVSUT010000026.1:0-21410 GCA_963731235.1 uncultured Actinomycetota bacterium
GCGGCAGGTCGAGCATCTCCGCGCGGACGGCGATGCGCCGCGCCTGCGCCCTGCTGATCCGGAGGTCCCCCACACCGGTGAGGGTAGCGACCTCGCCGGTTCAGGCCGGGGTCCAGAGCGACACGCTGAACCGGTCGGCCTCGTCGGTCCACCACCCGGCGCCGGCGAACCCGGCCCGGTCGAACTCGGACTCCAGGCGTTCGCGGGTGAACTTCGCCGAGATCTCGGTGCGCAGCTGCTCTCCTGCCGCGAAGTCCACGTCGAGGTCGAGGTCGGCGACCCGTACGTGCACGTCACGCACCGCCTCCAGCCGCATCTCGATCCAGGCGTTCTCGGCGTCCCACACGGCGACGTGGCGAAAGTCGCGCGCGTCGAAGTCGGCGCCGAGCCGGCTGTTGACCACCGCGAGCACGTTGAGGTTGAAGGCGGCCGTCACCCCGGAGGCGTCGTCGTAGGCGGGGACGAGCACCTCGGGCGACTTCACCAGGTCCGCACCGAGCAGGAACGCGTCACCCGGCTCGAGGGCGCTGCGCAGGTCGGCGAGGAAGCGTTCGCGTTGCTGCGGGGTCTGGTTGCCGATGGTGCCGCCGAGCAGGATCACCAGCCGTCCGCCGTGGTGCTCACCGTCGCTGGGCGGCTCGACGGCCAGGGCCTGCGCCAACCCGTGCTCGAAGTCGGCCCGCACGGACTCCAGCTCGAGCGTGGGATAGCGCACGGAGAGGTCCTCCGCCGCTGCGTGCAGGGCGCTGACGCTCACGTCGATGGCGCGGTATGCCGCCTGCTCGCCTTCGGGGAGCGCCGCCAGGACCGCTTCGATCAGGGCGCGCGTCTTCTCGGACGACCCCGACCCGAGCTCGACGAGGTGGCGGCACCCGGCGGCACGCACGATCTCGGTGGCACGGGCCAGCAGGATCTCGCGCTCGGCGGCGAACGGGTAGTACTCCGGCAGCCGGGTGATCTCCTCGTAGAGCTCGCTGCCGACCTTGTCGTAGAACCACTTCGGCGGCAGCGTCTTGGGGTTGCTGGTGAGCCCGGCGCGCACGTCCTGGCTCAGGCTGCGCTCGCTGAAGTCCTCGGGCAGGTGGTCGCGGTGTCGCTGGGCCATCGGCTCGCTCTCGTCGTCGTCCGCGGCGGCCTGGTGCGGCACACGGCGGTGGGTGGGCCCCCGACCGTACCCATGTCGGCTCGGTGCGGGGCAACCGCTGGACCGGGTCGTCGTCTGTCAGCCGGTGGCGCGGCGCCCGCGCCGAGCCTGGAGGTAGTCGCTGACGACGTACTCCCCGAGCCGGTCGACGCTCGGTGTGAACACCCGTCCGCCAGCGCGTCTCGCGATCGCGTCGACGAACCGTGCCAGTCCCGGGTCCTCGCCGAGCATGAACACGTTGAGGGCCGCCCCCGCCCGCCGGAGCTCGTCGACCTGCGCCACGGTCGCGCGCAGGGTGGCGTGCGTGGTCGGCCACTGGAACTCGGGTGTGCCGTCGTCCCCGAGGTGCGCCGTCGGCTCGCCGTCGGTGACCACCAGGACGACCGGCTGCGCCTGGGGGTGACGGCGCAGGTGGCGGGAGGCGAGCATCAGCGCGTGCTGCAGGTTGGTGCCCTGCACCCACTCCGGCTCGGCGTCGGCGAGCTGCACCGGGGTGAGCCGCCGCGCCGCGATGTTGAACCCGATGATCTGCAGCGCGTCCTGCCGAAAGCGCGTCTGCACCAGGTGCGACAACGCCAGTGCGGTCTGCTTCATCGGACCCCAGCGGCCCTCGTTGACCATCGAGAACGACATGTCCACGCAGAGCGCCACCGCGGCCGTGGTGCGGCGCTCGGTCTCGACCACCTCGAAGTCGGCCACGTCGAGGGTGACCCGGCCAGGCTGGATACCGTTGCGGCGCAACGCGTTGGTGACGGTCCGGGGCACGTCCAGGGGTTGTTCGTCGCCGAACTCCCACGGCCGGGTGAGGCCGGTGGGCTCGTCCGCGTGGCCGGTGCGGCGGTCGGCGTGGTCGCCGTGACCGTCGGCCGACAGGCCCTCGAAGACCTTCTTCAGCGCGGTCTCGCCGAGGCGGCGTACTGCGCGAGGGGTGAGCCGCAGGCCGTCGTCGCCCTGGCTCACGTACCCCTGGCGCTCGAGCTCGCGCTCCAGCTGCCGCAACGCCTCCAGGTCGCGGGCGGCGTCGGCGCCGAGGTGCTGCTCGAGGCGTTCGACGTCGATGTCGTCCAGGCTGGACCCGGCGTAGGTCTGGCCGACCTGCTGCATCAGCGACTCGAGGTCGGCGAGCTCGGCCACCGCCTCGACGGCGGCGCTGTAGCCCATCGGCTCCCCGCCGGGGCGCATGCCGACAGGGCTGCCGCGGTCCAGTCCCGGACGCAGAGCGCGCAGGTTGTCGTTCAGCTGCGCCATCTCCGAGGCGAGGTCGGCGTCGGCGAGGGCGTCGCTCATGAGCTGGGCGAGCTGTTCGCGCTGCTCGGGGCTGAGCGAGGCCATCATCCGGGCGGCAGCAGCCTGACGACGGGCGAGGGCGTCGATGAGCTCGTCGACGTCCTGCGGGTCCTCGGGGAACAGCGCGCCGTGCCGGTCCATGAACTGCCGGAACGCATCGGTGGTGTCCTCCCCCCGTGCGTGCGAGGCGAGCAGCCGGTTGAGGTCCGCGAGCATGTCGCGGACTGCTGCCATCGCCTCCGGGTCCGGGTCGGACAGCGCCTGTGCCATCCCCGCGAACTGCGCATCGAGGACCTCGTGCTGGAGCAGCTGCGCGATCGAGTCGTAGATCGCCTTGGCCTGCGGCGAGTGCCACTCGTGCGACGCGAGCGCCCGCACCTGCCCCGCCGCGTCGTCGGGCAGGGTCGCGAGGTCCATCTCGGCGAGGCGCGCGTCTTCGGTGTCCTCGCCCGCGAGGGCGTCGCGTTCGGCGGCCAGGGCCTGGTCCAGGGCCGCCCGGACCTGGTCGAGGGTGCCCGACAGGTCGCCCCGTCGCCGGGCTGCGTCCCGCGCCCGTCGGATCCGGTCGGCCAGCTCGTCGAGCCCGCGGCGGCCGTCCAGCCCGCGCCGCAGCAGGTCACGCAGCGCCTCACGCGCCGACCCGCCGGCCAGGACGTCCCGGCCGATCTCGTCCAGCGCCTCCCGCACGTCGAACGGCGGGGCGAGCGGGTCGGCACCGCCCTGCCACGGCCCGTACCGGAAGTGGTCGCCGTGATGACCGCCGCCCGATCCCGGGCCACGACCGGTACCGCGTCCGCCGCCGTCCCCGCGTCCGTGGCCTCCCGAGGCTGGCACGGTCAGGCTCCGTAGACCGTGCGGCCGGCCACGGTGTCCTTGTCGAGGCGCCGGGTCAGGTGCAGGCCCTCGAGGACGAACTCGACGGCCGCCGCCACCTGGCCCTGGCCGGCGTCGTCGCCGTGCCCGAGCCGGTCGAGCACCTTGGACAGGCCGGGGGTGGTGCCGATCTGGGCCAGCAGGTCGGCGGCGGGCACGAGCTCGCCGGTCTCGACGACCTCGCCGGCGGCGAACCGCTCGGTGAAGCCGGACAGGTCCAGGCCACCGAGCCGGGCCCGGAAGGTCTCGGCCGTCGCGAGGCGCAGGAGGTGGTCGAGCACGTCGCGCTCCCGGCCCTCCTCACCCATCTCGAACTCCACCTTGCCGAGCAGGGTGGGCACCACGGTGGGGACGTCGCAGATCCGGGCCACGGCCTCGGACTCGCCCGCGCGGGCCGCGCGCCGCAAGCGCGGAGGCGCTCACGCTCTCGGCTGCAGCGATCGAGAAGCGGGCCGAGACCCCCGACCGCTGGTCGACCGCCGAGGACTCGCGCAGGCCACGGGTGAACCGTGCCAGCACCTCGATGAGGTGCTCCGGCACGTCAGCCACGGTCAGCGCCTCCTGCTCGATCAGGCGGACCTCGTCGGAGACCTCCTCCTGGTAGTGGGTGCGGATCTCGGCGCCGAAGCGGTCCTTGAGCGGGGTGATGATGCGACCCCGGTTGGTGTAGTCCTCGGGGTTGGCGGTTGCCACGAGCAGCAGGTCGAGCGGCAGGCGCAGGGAGTAGCCACGGATCTGGATGTCGCGCTCCTCCAGCACGTTGAACATGGCCACCTGGATGCGTTCGGCGAGGTCGGGCAGCTCGTTGAGCCCGAAGATGCCGCGGTTGGCGCGCGGCACCAGCCCGTAGTGGACGGTCTCGGGGTCGCCGAGGGTGCGGCCCTGCGCGACCTTGACCGGGTCGACGTCCCCGACGAGGTCGCCCACGCTCGTATCGGGCGTGGCCAGCTTCTCGGTGTAGCGCTCGGACCTGTGCCGCCACACCACGGGGAGCTCGTCCCCGAGGTCGGCTTTCAGGTTCAGGCAGCGGGTGCAGACCGGGGCGGTCGGGTCGTCGTGGATCTCGCAGCCGGCCACCTCGGGGGTCCACTCGTCCAGGAGCTGCCCCAGCGTGCGCATCAGCCGCGTCTTGCCCTGTCCGCGCTCGCCGAGCAGGACCAGGTCGTGCCCGGCCAGCAGGGCGCTCTCGAGCTCGGGCAGGACGGTGTCGTCGAAGCCCACGATGCCGGGGAACGCCGGCTCGCCGGAACGCAGCCGCGCCACCAGGTTCTCGCGCAGCTCGGCCTTGACGCTGCGGTGCGTGTAGCCGCTGGCGACGAGCTCGCCGAGGGTCCCGGGGCGTTCGGTCTGGGTCATTGCTCCACGCTACGTCCGGCTCGCATCGACCGACACCCGTGGGGAGGACGCGCCGGGCTCCTACGGGAAGGCGCAGAACTCGTTGCCCTCGGGGTCGGCCAGGACGGTCCACCCCGGCTGCTCGGACAGGACGGTCGCGCCGGCCTCGACCAGCGCGGCGACCGACGGGGTCAGCACGTCCCAGTGGACCCGGTTCTTCACGGTCTTCGGCTCCGGGACGGGCACGAAGACCAGGTCCCCGAAGGGCAGCCCGGCGCCGGCGCCGGTGCCGTCCTCGCCGTCCTCGCCGCCCTCCCCGTCTTCACGGGTCTGGCCGGCCTCGAGCCACCACCAGCCGTGGTCCGCGTCGTTGCCGGCGGGCAGGCCGAACACCTCGCCCCACCAGCGGGCCACCCGCCCGGGGTCCGCACAGTCGACGACGACCTCGTACAACCGGTAGGACCCCAGCCGTTCGGGGGTGCGGACGAACGCGCAGAACTCGCCGCCCTCCGGGTCGGCCATGACGGTCCAGCCCTGCTCGGGGGTGGCCGGCACGAGGACGGTGGCACCCAGATCCTCGAGGGCCGCCACCGACTCGGTGTCGACGTCGAGGTGGATCCGGTGCTTGACGCTCCGCGGTTCGGGCACGGTGTTGAGCCACACCCGCTGCTCGGGGCTCGCGCCGTCGAGGACGGCGGGGTCGGACGCGCCGGTACGCGGCGTGAGCCCGAGCGCTGCCGCCCAGAACGCGCCCTGGCGTCCTTCGTCGGTCACGTCGAGGCAGAGGTCCTTGAACCGAGCGAGAGCCATGAGCCCACCCTAGGGACGGTCACCGCCGGTCGTCGACGGTCCTCACCGGGCGACAGCCGCGCGCTCGCCGCACCCTGCCCGTGGCAGTGCGCCCTGCCCATGAAGCTTCATGGGCAGAGCGCACTGCGGCGGGCACAGCACCCGGGGTCGACGCCGGGACCGGCGTGGGTCAGGCGGCCGGGTAGTCGGTGTAGCCCTCGGCGCCGCCGCCGTAGAACGTGTCGGGGTTGGGCTCGTTGAGCTCGATGCCCTCGCGCCAGCGCCTGGCCAGGTCCGGGTTGGCCAGGAACGGCCGACCCACGGCGACCAGGTCGCCGAGGTCGCGCTCGAGCAGTCCCTCGACGGCGTCGAGCGTCGTGAGGTCCCCGAACCCGCTGTTGATGATGACCGGTCCACCGAACCGCTGGCGCAGGTCGCGCAGCAGGTCGGCCTCGGGGTCGGCGAGGATGCTCAGGTAGGCCAGGCCGAGGTCGGCGATCCCGGTGACGAGCACGTCATACGTGGCCTGCACATCGGCCGGGTCCTGCTCGAGGACGCCCTGGATGTTGTGCGCCGGTGAGATGCGGATGCCGACGTGGTCGGCGCCGATGGCCCCGGCCACGGCCCGGGTGACCTCGATGGTCAGGCGCGCCCGGTTCTCGGGGGAGCCGCCGTACCCGTCGGTGCGGGTGTTGCTGCTCGGCGCGAGGAACTGGTGCAGCAGGTAGCCGTTGGCCGCGTGGACCTCGACCCCGTCGGCGCCGGCGGCCATGGCCTGACGGGCGGCGTGGACGAAGTCGGCGACGATCCCGGGGACCTCGTCGGTCTCGAGGGCGCGCGGGGTCGGGTGGTCGACCTGGCCGTTCGCGGTGACCATCTTCCCGGGGGCGGGCAGGGCGCTGGGGGCGACGGACTCGAGCCCGTTCTTGTTGTCCGGGTGCGCGATGCGGCCGGCGTGCATGAGCTGGATGAACAACCGTCCACCCTCGGCGTGCACGGCCTCGGTCACCTTGGCCCAGCCGGCGACCTGCTCGTCGCTGTGGATGCCGGGGGTACCGAGGTAGCCCTGGCCGACAGCGCTGGGCTGGGTGCCCTCGGTGATGATGAGGCCGGCACCGGCGCGCTGGCGGTAGTACTCGACGTTGAGGTCGGTGGGAACGCCACCCTCACCGGCACGGTTGCGGGTGAGCGGGGCCATGACGAAGCGCTGCGGCAGCGTCCACCGGCCGACCTGGGCGTTCTCGAATGCGCGTGACATGCAGTCTCCTCGGAGTCGATCGTCAAAATCTCAACGAGGGCGGCAACCGGGGTGGAAGGCGACAGATTCCCCCAGACGGCCAGATTTCGGCTCTTTCGCCCGAGTCCGTGCTCCCGACGTGCCGCACGTCACCCGGGGTCGGCCCCCCACCACCCGGGGTGCCGTCCAGCACGGGTCGGGTGAGGATGGGCCGGTGCAGTCCGTCGAGCTCCTCCTCGACCCGGCCACCGACGCCGCGGTCCGGGCCGAGTGGGCTGCGCTGTCGGCCGCCGGTCTCCCGAGCCAGGCCGACCACCGCGGCGAGACCAACGCCCCGCACGTGTCCGTCGCGGTCGCAGACCGGTTCCCGTCGCCGGGGGAGGAGGCGCTCGCCGAGGTCGCCGCAACCCTGCCCATCTCCCTGCGGCTCGGCGCGGCCGCCATATTGGGTGGCCGCCGGCTCGTCCTCGCCCGGCTCGTGGTCGTGGACCGGGCGCTGCTCGACCTCCATGCCGCGGTCGGCGCCGCCCTGACCGGGGCCTTGGGTGGCTCGCCCCACACCGCCTCCGGGAGGTGGGTGCCGCACGTGACGCTCGCCCGCGGCATACCGGTGGACGCCCTCGGGACCGCTCTTGGGGTGTTGCGGGGCACGGACGGCGCCGTCCCGGACCTCGCCGGGCAGGCGACCGTGCTGCGGCGGTGGGACTCCGAGGCGCGGCGCGCGTGGGCGGTCGGCGCCGCCTGAACGGGCCGGCTCCCGGCGGGGATGGCACAGTGCTCGGTATGCCGCCGACCGCACCTTCCGCTGCCACCGCCACCCTCGACGTCGCTGCCCTGCGTGCCCACTTCCCGGCCCTGCAAGGGGGCGCCGCGCACTTCGACGGGCCGGGCGGGTCGCAGATCCCGTCGGTGGTGGCCGATGCCGTCGCGGCGGCGATGACCGCGCCGATGTCGACCCGCGGCAGCGTGACCACGGCCGAGCAGAACTCCGACGCCCACGTGCTCGCCGGTCGCGCTGCGCTCGGCGACCTGCTGGGGGCGCCGGCGGGCGGGGTGGTGTTCGGGCGGAGCATGACGGCCCTGACGTTCGAGCTGTCGCGGACCCTGGCCAAGGACTGGGGGTCCGGGGGACGAGGTCGTCGTCAGCCGGCTCGACCACGACGCGAACATCCGGCCCTGGCTGCTCGCGGCGCAGGCGGTGCGCGCGACCGTGCGCTGGGCCGAGTTCGACCCGGCGACCGGGGAGCTCGACCCGCAGGCGTTCGCCGACGTGCTGTCCGACCGGACGCGGCTCGTGGCCGTGACCGGTGCGTCCAACCTCATCGGCACCATCCCCGACGTCACGGCCATCGCCGGGCTCGCGCACGACCGCGGCGCGCTGCTGTTCGTCGACGCGGTCCACCACGCGGCGCACGCCTCGGTCGACCTGCAGGCCATGGGGGCCGATGTGGTGGCCTGCTCGCCGTACAAGTTCTTCGGTCCGCACTGCGGTGCGCTCGCGGCCGACCCGGCGTTCCTGGAGACACTGCACCCCGACAAGCTGGCGCCGTCGTCCGACGCCGTGCCGGAGCGGTTCGAGCTGGGGACGCTGCCCTACGAGCTGATGGCCGGCACGGTCGCAGCGGTCGACTTCATGGCCGACCTCGTCCCGGGAGAGGGGACGCGCCGCGAACGGCTGGTGCGGTCGATGGCTGCCGTCGAGCAGCACGAGTCGGTCCTGCGGGCGCGCATCGAGGCTGCCCTCGTCGAGCTGCCGGGCGCCACGCTGTACTCCCGCGCCGCCCACCGGACCCCGACCCTGCTCGTCGACTTCGCGGGGCACGACAGCTCCGCGATCTACCGGTTCCTCGCAGGTCGCGGGGTCAACGTCCCGGCGAGCAGCTTCTACGCCCTCGAGGCGTCCCGGGCCCTCGGCCTGGGTGACGCCGGTGCGCTGCGGATCGGCCTGGCGTCGTACACCGACGACGACGACGTCGACCGCCTGCTCGACGGGCTGGAGGCGTACTTCCGCCGGGCCTGAGCCGACGGCTGCTCGAGTGGTCGCCGAGGCCGCGAGGCCGGCGACTACTCGCGGGCCAGGCGCGCCTTGAGGATGGTCGCCAGCCGGTTCATCTGCTGCACGTGGGCGGAGTCGCCGTCGGTCTGGACCACCGCCGGCCCTACCGCATCGGTGATGATCGCGACGGCATACCCGTCGTAGATCCCCATCTGGCGGGTCACGGTGTCGGAGCGGAGCCAGCCGCCCTTGAACGCTCCCGCACCGATCGTGCCGAGCCCCCACCGGTGCGCACCGATCGGGCGCATCGAGGACAGCAGGTAGCTGCTCGAGGACTTCGAGACGACGCGGCCGTTCGCGAGGGCGGCCATGAACCGCACCTGCTCGCGGATCGTCCACTGCATCCCGCCCTGTGAGGTGTCGGGTGCCACCGTGCGGGTGTCCCCGATCGAGCGCAGGACGCTGTTGATCGCCGCGCCGGGGCTGCCGGGGATCTGGTCCCGCAGTGCCACGACCGCGTCACCGTCCGAGGCGGTCAGGGCTGCGGTGATCCAGCGCTTCTGCTGTGCGGTCGCGCGGGCAGGGTCACCGTTGCAGACCGTGTCGAGGAACGCCGCGACGACCAGCACCTTGGAGGTCGACCAGGCCTTGGAGCTGGACACCGAACCCTCGATGGTCACCGCGGCCGGGTCCGACAGCGGCGCGAACGCCAGGGCGTTGCGGGTGTCACCCACCAACCCGGCGGGGCGCGCGGCGGTCGACCGGGTCGGCTTCGGCGCAGTGGACGTCGAGGTGGTGGGTGCGGGTTCCGCCGGCGACGTCGTGGGCGCGGGGGCCGTCGTGGGGGCTTTCGTCGTCGGTGCCGTGGTCGAGGTGGGGCTCGTCGTGGGGCTCGTCGTGGGGCTCGTGCCGGCCGTCGCGGGGCCCCGCTGCGGCGGCGGGGAGGAGCAGGCCGCCAGCAGCAGACCGGCGACGACGATCACGAGTACGGGGCGCACGCTCATCGACACTAGCCGCCCAGGAGCAGTCAACTCCCGCTCGTCCGGGCCTGCGGGATGCCAACAGCGGGGTATGCCGCGCGCTTGGCATCCCTGCGCCCACGGCGTGTGGCGTGTCCTCGACTGACAAGATCAGCACCATGACGTCCACGCCGCGCACACATCCCGAGCTGTGGGTCGACCCCGAGGACGACCCCCGTCTCGTGCAGGACCAGCCGCAGACCTCGAGCGACGAGCAGGAGCCGGGTGACTCGGCGCCCGCGAGCGAGCGTTCGGTGCTGGTGGAGTACCTGCGCCACTTCCGGCTGACGTTCGCCATGAAGTGCGACGACCTGACCCCTGAGCAGATGGCCATGCGTTCGGTCGAGCCGTCCACGCTCTCGCTGCTCGGGTTGCTGCGCCACCTCGCCAAGGTCGAGCACATCTGGTTCCGGATCACCATGGAGGGCAACGAGATCCCGCGCCTCTACGGCACCGACGAGGATCGTGGGGCTGACTTCGACGGGGCGGTCGCCGACCCGGAGGTGGTGGCCGAGGCCTGGGAGGCGTGGCGCCGGGAGGTGGCGCACGCCGAGGAGTTCGTCGACCGGGCGGAGTCGCTCGAGCTGATGAGCGCCCACCCCACCCGGGGCCGGCTGTCGCTGCGCGAGCTGCTCGTGCACCTCATCGAGGAGTACGCCCGGCACTGCGGCCACGCGGACCTCCTGCGTGAGCGGATCGACGGCCGCACCGGTGAGTGAGGACCAGGAGCGCATCCGCGACGCCGTGCAGCGGTATGCCGACCTGCACGGTGCGGTGCAGGAGGCGGCGGACGGCTTCGTCGCCCTGATCACCGCGCTGCTCGACGACGCGGGCATCAACTACGTCTCGGTGACCGGTCGCGCCAAGAGCGTCTCCTCGTTCGCCGGCAAGGCAGCCCGCACCGACGATGACGGGGTCCTGCTCTATCCCGACCCGTTCGAGCAGATCACCGATCAGCTGGGCGTACGGGTCGTGACCTACCTGCGTGACGACGTCACCGCCGTCGCCGACCTGCTCTCGGACCAGCTGAGCGTCCTGGACGACCGCGACCTCGGCCAGGAGACGGCCCGCCAGGGACGCTTCGGGTATGCGAGTCGCCACCTCCTCGTGGCGATCGACCGGATCAAGGGCGCCCCCGCGCAGTACGACTCCCTCAAGGGGCACAGCGCCTCGGTGCAGGTGCGCACGATCCTGCAGCACGCCTGGGCCGAGTTCGAGCACGACATCCGCTACAAGGGCACCATCCCCGAGGAGCACGTCAGCGACCTCGACCGCCGGTTCACCCTGGCCGCGGGGCTGCTGGAGCTCGCCGACCGGGAGTTCTCCGAGATCCGGCACCGGCTGCAGGCGACCATGGGCGGTCACACCCTCCCGGCCGACGACAGCGACCCGCGCATCAGCGCTGCCGACCTCGCGACCTTCCTGGACGGCCAGTTCGCCGATGCCGGCTGGTCGCGCACCGACCACTACGCGTGGATCTCCGGGCTGCTCCTCGAGCTCGGCATCACCTCCCTGGAAGAGCTCGCCGGGCTGCTCCAGTCGATCGACGCGTCGGCCATCAACGCCCGGATGGGCTACCGCTACCCCGCCGGTGCGGTCCGCCGCCTCGACGACGCGCTGCTCGCGGTGTTCGGTGCGCGGTACCTCGGGCTGCATGGCAACACCCACCGGGAGGCGTCGTTGCGGGCGCGGCTGGAGAAGCTGCGCGCCGGGTGAACGGGCAGCGGCGAACTGCGTCGAGAACCCACGGTGCCACGGTGTCTGCACTTCGGGACGCTCATCAGGTGGGCACTACCTCGCGGATCCAGTAGCGCCGCTTGCCGGACCTACTGTCCTCGTAGGACCCGCCGTTGGCCTCTATCACGCGTCGCGACGCGGTGTTCGCCTCGTCGCAGGTGACGAGGACGTCCTCGATCCCCAAATCCCGCGCCCGCACCACAGCCAGCGCCAGCGCGTTTCGCGCCAGTCCCTGACGACGACGGCCGGGCCGCACCGAGTAGCCGATGTGTCCACCAACGTCGCGCAGGAAGGGCGTGAGCGTGTGACGGATCGCGACGAAGCCCATGAACTCGTCGTCCTCGACGATCCATGTGTACGTGCAGGGGACGAACCCCTCAGGCAGGTGTGGCCCAGGGCGGGCTTGCTCGAGTCGGTCCCTGATGACCTCCGACATCGCGTCAAGGGTGAGCTCGTGGTCAGGCGTTCCCGAGTATCCAGATCCGTCGAAGGGCCCTGAGCCGAACTCCTGCATTCCTTCGACCCAGGACTGGTACAGGCGCGTATCCGGCAGCTCGAGGATGGTCATGACCTGAATCCCAGCACACTCCGACGCCGACGAGGCGCTTGTCGGGCAGGGCCGGGCCGGATAGCGGTTTATTTACTGTTACTTGGTGATTTGGGGACGAAAAACACCATCCAACATCGCCGCCGCGACGTTAAAGTCCATCCCCATGCGTCCGACGCATAACGGGCGAGACATAGCAAAACACCACGAAAGTGTCCACCGGGGGGAAAGATGCGACTGAAGGCCTTGCATGATCTTCTCGACGTCGAAGAGGTCGACGTCGAACGGGTCCGCGCGTTGTTGCAGGAACAACTGGCGCAGTGGTTGGCCACGCAGGACTACCCGGCAGGGGTCATCCACCCGCTCACCTTCCTCTACTTCCCCCTCCACCGCACCGACACGCAGACCCTGCGCTTGCACATCTGGCCCTCAGGCAGGACGTACGAGGACCCCACCACCTCGGAGTACCACAAGCACGCGTGGTCGCTCACCAGTTACGTCATCTCCGGATCGGTGCAGAACGAGCTGCCGACCGTGACACCCATAGATGCCCAGGACGCCGACTACCGCCTCTACGACATCGAAGGGCGGGGGGAGAGGACCACATCACGCCCACCGACACATTGGTCCGCTTCGAGGACGACGTCATCGACCAGCATGCCGAGCACACCGTGTACCGGATACCCGTAGGCCTTTACCACGCGTCGACGCTGGCCCGAGGTGAGTTCGCCGCGACGCTGTGCCTCGTCGACAGCTCGGCGCGAGGCGACGAGGTCACGCTCGGCCCCCTCGACGGTGCCTCGCATGTGACCTTCCGTCGTCCGGTGGCACTCGAGGACGCCGCCAGTGCCTTCAAGGAACTGGCGGTGAACTTCCTCTCATGACCGGCGACACCTCCTCGGTGCCCGCGCAGACAACTCGAGCGCAGCGGATCCTTCTCCAGACCTATGCCATGAACAAGGCGGGTACGGGGATATTCATGGCCCTGGTGGTCATCTTCCTCACCGAGGTCAGGTCCCTCGAGGCGACGAGTCTCGCCCTCGCGATGATGGCTGCGGGCATCGTGGGCATGTTCACCGGGGTACCGTTCGGCCACCTGGCAGACAGGCTCGGTGCGCGGAAGATGTACGTCCTCACGCTGGTGGTCGAGGCAGTGGCTGCGCTTGGACTCCTGATGGTCTTCAACGACGCCACGATGTGGCTCGTCATCGTTCTGGTCGAGCTCGCCGCACCGGCGAGTGCGGCGGCTGCGGCACCCCTCATCCGAACCCATGGTGGCGGGTCACCCGCAGTGTTCAGGGCGCGGATCCGCACGGTGAGCAACCTTGCTGTTGCCGGTGGGGCCGCAGTCGCGGCGTTGGTGGTTCTGGTCGGCGGCGAAGCAGCGTACGTCGTCGGGCTTGGCCTCAACGCCGCGACGTTCGTGCTAGCCGCCTTGCTGGTGAGGCGGATGCCGAAGCCCACCACCCCTGAGGTCAACACCGAGCGCGTTGACGAGGTCGAGGAGCGGCCTGTCGCGACGCCTCAGGTTCTTCGCGATGTTCCGTACGTCGTCGCATCACTGGTGAACGGGGTCATCGGGTTGCACACGGCGTTCCTCACCTTCGTGGTTCCCCTTGTCGCTCTCCGCGTCGATCGAACCTACGCCTGGGTCGCGCCCGCTGCGCTGATCCTCAACACCCTCATCATCGTGCTCCTGCAGGTCCGCCTCAGTCGTCGTGTCAGCAACAGTCGGGAGGCCGGGCGCGCGTTCCTGGGCGCGGGTCTGGCCGTGGGTCTTGCCGTGGCGATCCTGTACGTCGGCTTCGTCGAGAAGGTCGATGCCGTGGTCTTCGTCGGAGTGCTGACGGTGAGCGTCGTCGTGTACACCCTGGGAGAGATTCTCAGTGCCGCAGGCGGATTTCAGATCGCTTTCGGCCTGGCGCCTGAAGCGGCCCAAGGTCAGTACTTTGGCCTGTTCAACGCCTTCTTCGGCAGCGCCATGGCTGTGTCACCGGTTGTCGTGGGCGGGCTCTTCCTTGCCACCACACACTGGGGTGGGGCCGCACTGGTGACGATGTTCGTGGTGGCCGGCGTGCTCGCCCCGGCCGCGATCAGGTGGGCGGACAGCCGAACGGTCCACGGTCTGGACAACTCGGATGCGCCGGTCGTCGCTGCGTCGCACTAGATCAGGAGGCAGTCGACGACCACGAGCTGGCCGTGCACGGTTACGGTCGCCGGGTTGATCTCCAGCCCGCCTCCTGGCACCAGCGGGAAGTCGATCAGGGCGCCGATCAGCTGCTCTACCTGTCGCACCAGCGCGTTTCGAAGCATGGGGGGCACGAGAGAAAGAAGATGAACGGCTGCAACCCGTCCTTGGTCCGGACCCTCGGGTATGGAGGTCGGGGTCATGGCGGTGCCGGCCAGCCGACCGCCGGGTCCGACGACGACGCACCGACCCGCATGGGGATCGTGGTGCACGGCGACGAGGAGCTCGAACACTACGTCGTCCACCTGGGGCTGGACGGTGGTGTAGACCCCCGCACCCGAGGTGGCTGCCTTGGCCCGCATTGCCAGGACTTCCTTGGCCGCCTCGACCGGTGTGACGTCCGTGATGACACCCTGGAGGGCCCCGCGATGTGGCACTGCGCTCCCCGCCAGCTTGACGACCCAACGGTCTGCAGTGCTGAAGTCGTGCTCAGGGCCTGCCTCGGTCTCTCTGGCCACTAACACGCCGTGGCCGGCCAGGTGGTCGTACACCTCGGCGGTGAGGGTCCGGTGAACGGCTGCAGGGCTCGACGTGAGTTCAGTCGCAGGCCGCGCGACGCCGAGGAGGCCCACTTCACACAGCTCGGCGAGGGCCCGCCAGAACGCGTCGAGGTCATGGACGAGGCAGGCGGGTGGAAGGTCGCCGGCGTGGACGTCTGTCGTCCAGACAAAGATCGGGACGGACTTCTGCACGCACTCACGCAGGGCGTCGAGGGCGTCTGTACTGATCCCCGCCGGCCCGTACTGCTCTGCATAGACGATGAGGTCCGCCACGCCCTCGTCACGCAGCATGCGGATCCGGTCGGCACCCTCCGCCAGGTCATCGAGGTCGAAGGGTGAGCACGGTTGATCGGCGTGCCGCAACTCGGGCAGGTCCAGACCCGCCGCCCCCGCGGAGTCCAGCATCAGCGACACCAACCCGCCAGAGGTCGATCCGATGGCGGGACGCAGGTCCAGGTGCCCCCCCGCGGTCGTGGGCAGGGCGAGGAGTAGGCGGCAGGCCTCCACCGCCTCCGCGAAGCTGCGGAACGTCGGGATCGCGTGGCTTCGCGCTCGCGCCGCGAAGCTCTCGAAGCCCCCTGCCACGGACGATGAGTGGGCCCGGATGAGTGCAGCTCCGGCCGCCGTCGTGCCGGCCCTCAGGGCGAGGATCTTGAGCCCGCGTCGGCGCGCCCGCATGGCCAAGCCGAAGAACCGCTCCGGGTCCGCGAGGCCCTCGACGTAGGCGAGGAACACGGAGTCCGGCAGGGCATGCTCGACGAACTGTCCGAGGGCCTGTTCCATCTGACCGCTGGGAGCTCCGGCGACGTGCAGCGTACGGGCCAGCCCGACCCCGGCCTTGTGCAGAGCGCGAGCGAGGATCGAGACCAGCGCCCCGCCCTGCGACACCACCCACACTCGACCGGGGTCGGGGGGAGACATGTTGATGTACGGGGCGATGCTCAGGCACAGTCCGTCGATGACGTCGAACATGCCGTTCGAACCGGGTCCGAGGACCAAGGGGCCGGACAGGCCCAGCACGCGGACGCGCTCCAGGTACGCGGGATCCGCAGCCCGGTTGAGCAGGACGAGCGTGCGGAGCGTGGGGCCGAAGGAGGTCTCCACGGCGGTCAGCGCCTCCCCCGAGGGGTCCAGCAGGACGACGTCGGTGACCGGTCCTTCGAGGTGCTCGATCTCAGGGGCGGTGACTGTGCGGTGTGGAGTGCCGATCTGCTCGGCGTTGTGCTGCAGCCACGGCAGGTGCTTGTCCAGAGCGGGATCTCCTGACCGCACGAAGACGGCGTGCGTCATGTCCAGCTCCTCAGAGTCACGAGTACGCCTCGGCTCGGTCGAAACCTGCTGACACGACGGACATGTCTGCTCCTGGCAGCTCACTCAGATATCCGAGGCTCTGTCGTGCGGAAAGCAGGGCGGATGCCCTTACGGTCTCTGGGAGGTACGCCTCCTCGACCACGTCGCTGCACTGTCTTGGGGCGAGGCCATAGTCGCGCAGCTCGAGCTCGACTGCGGCCCTCTCCGGGGCGAAGAAGCACAGGACCAGATCGGCGACGAGGGAGAGCAGGCCCGTCCGGTGCCGCGAGGGCACGGAGGACCAGAAGTGGGGCAGCAGGTCGCGGAACAGGACGTGGTGACGCCCCTCGTCTCGGGCATGTTCCTTGATCGCCGCTCGGGCGCCCTCATCAAGGTCGGGCGCGGTGCTCAGGTCTCGCAGGTTGCCGGTGATCAGCGTCTCGGACAGGTAGACGAACAGGGTCCGGACGAACTCGGGTGGCAGCCCGGGGTGCTTGGTGATGACGGCGCCGAGACGCCGTTCGACACCGACCCAGACACTCGGAGCCTGGTAGTCAGCGAGGCGGCCTATGTCGTTGGCGATCGTCTGGGCGACCAGCGCGTGGTAGGCCTCATCGGTGTAGATCTGCATCGAGGCGATGCGCAACTCGTCGGACACGGCGAACGGCGCGCGGCCGGTCGCCATGGTGGCCACCACCTGGTTGACCACGAGCACCTCCAGTTCTGCCGTGAACTGCATGTAGCGGTAGAGGTGGCGCGCTCCGATGAGGCGATGGCTCGCCTCGGAGAGCTCCCGGACGAGGGCGGACTGCGCAACCGGAACCCGGTGAATGGGGAACAAGGGGCGCTCGAGGGATGTGGCCGCAAGCGAGTGGACTGGTCCGTTCCGGACCCCGGAGGAGCCGTGCCATCGCTGGCTCGCCTTGGATCCGGGAGCCTCCGGATCCCTTCGACCCAAGGGGCAGGCGAGACAGCCGGCGGGTGCCTCGACGCCGACAGAGAGGCCGGCAACGCCGCACATCAGCCGACCGCAGGGATCGGGGTGAGGATCCCTTCTTCCGTCAACATCGTCAGGGTCTCGAGAACCGTGTCCCCACACTCGCCCTGGGGGAGTCCGCTCTCGTGGGCCACGTGGGCGATGACCAATGCCGTGTCCCGGGTCCGGTCGACCCCCCAGAAGGTCACCTCGGCCAGACCCTCGAGCTCGAAGGCCTGTCGGTCGGCCATCACCATTAGCCGGCCGTTGAGCCGGCGGATCCGCAGGTCGAGCGAGCGGATCAGGGCTTCGTGACCGAGTTCACCGCTCAAAGTTCACCCCGCCGAGGACTCGTTGGGCGAATGCCATGACGTCCAGGATCCACGGGAGCGGATCGGAGGCATCCAGGCCCTGCATCGTTTCGATCTGCCAGTAATCGTCGAAGGAGATGACGTCTTGGGGGCTGGCGCGGAGTCTGCGAGCCCTCCACTTCTCGCTGTCGCCACAGTCACCATTGGCGGCCAGGAGGGTCTCGATGGCGGCGCCGAAGGCGATGCGTGTCGAGATGAGCGCGCTGTGCAGGTCGCGCGCCTCGAGTTGACCTCGGACGTCCTCGCTGCGGATGTCGAAGTGATTCGCTGCCCGCGACGCCATCACCGCGTGGAAGGACGAGTCGCGCAGGGCCTGCACGGTCTGTGCGAAGTGTGACTCGTCGCCAGCGACGAAGCGCCCATGGGAAAGCCGCGACAGGAGGTCGATCTCGAAGTAGGACAGGTCGCTGCCGGTGGCGGTGCCCATGGCAAAGGCTTCCGTGGACACTTTTGCCAGCGACTCCGCGACCTGGGCGCTCGTCCAGTACTCGACGTCGTAGCGCAGACTCGTCCCCGTCTCGACGGCGCCCACATGGATGAAGGGATCGCTGAGGCTGACGGCCTGGGTGTGCGCACCCGCGGCGTCGGGTTGGGCGTCGCACAGCAGGTACAGGTCGACGTCGCTGCGAGCGTTGCCGAAACCCTGCACCAGGGACCCGGCAACGTAGGCGCTGCGCACCTGGGGGTGTTCGGCCAAGATCGGCGCGGTGACCTCCGCCGCCGCGCTGACCAGATCGGCCACGGCGATCACGCGGCTCTCTCCCGGAGGCTCAGGACACCGGTCGAGAACAGGAGCGACACCTCGTCCTGCGCAAACGGCAGGTCAGGCGACCACCCCTCGTCGAAGAGGCGACGGACTGCCTTGATGGTCTGCGCTGACGCTCCTTCGAGGTCGACCACCACCTCCCCGTCGACCGCGATGACCAGCAGCTCGGGCTGCACAGCATCTTGCAGCAACCGAGCGCCAGGGGCGAGCACGGTGTTCTGGGTCGACTGCGCCTCTGGATCCCCGCTGGGCAGGTGCTGGGCGAGCCCTTGGACGTCGGTCGGGATCCCGATGACCACCTCGTCGGGGCCAAGGGGGTCGAGAACTTGGGATCCCTGGAATCCGTCCTCCTCGCACTGGAGGGCCAGGAGACCGAGGTTGAGGTGGATGAGGAGCTGGTCCATCGTCGACCCTGCTCCGCGCCAGGCGCCGCTGCGGAGGAACGCGAGTGCGCGATCGCGGTCCAGGACCTCCGCGGCGTCACCACTGCACGCGAGGTCGACCAGAACGCCGTCATCCTGAAGGAGCATGGCTGCCAGGAGCTCGTGTGCGTAGACAGCGTGTTGTCCGTGGTAAAACGGCCCCTTGGGTCGGTCCAGGATCCAATCAGGAACGATGCCGACCATGGCTCGGCGAAGGATGGCCTTGTCCGTGAACAGGGCCGGCCGGAAGTCCTCAGGCACGGAAAGACAAAGGTCGACGAGCTCGTCGTGCAGGAACGGCACCCTCCCCTCGATGCCGTTCGCACCAGCCATCCGATCCTCGTGCCAGCAGTTGTACTGGTGGACGTCATGGGTCTTCCAGTCGACGAAGCGTGGGTATGCGTCTCCGTCCCGCGTCAGGCCGAGTCGGTCCATCACGCCGTCCCGCCGGAAGATGCCTTCTGGGCCGGTGAGGCGGGAGAGTTCCGGGTGGCGACGCTCGAACGTGCTGTCCGCAAAGCCGTGCAGGACGGCCGCGAAGCCGGACCACGTCCCTTCGGCGGTGAACGTGGACGTGTAGCCGCCGTTGTACTCGTCGCTGGCCTGGCCGAGGAGCATTGCCTTGAGGCGGGGTTCGCGGCGTCGCGCAAACTGGTGAAGGCGCTGCTTCATGATCTGTTCGGCGCCGCAGACCGGGGACTCCATGTGCCACAGGTGTGCGCGCCATGCCTCGACGGACGGGAGGTCGGCCCGCAGTGTCTGGACCTGGAAGTTGGTGATGCTCAGGTCTGAGGCGAGGCGCTGGGCTGCCTGAGCGTCGCCGGTGGCCAAGGTCGACTCGGACAGGACGGTGTAGCTGCTGATCTCGCGACGGCGGGACGCCAGGGCGGCCACCGCGGCGGAGTCGATCCCCCCGCTGAGGAAGAGCCCCACCTCTGCGTCCGTGTGGGTGCACTCGGCGACGGAGGAACTGAGCAGGTCTCGGTAGGCGTCGACGTAGGCCTGCTCCGTCGGCAGCTCGATCAGTGTGCTGTTGTCGAACGGACGCACCCTGGTGCTGCCGTCATCGAGCCTGATGGTCACGACGCAGCCCGGCGGCACCTGTTCGACGTTCTTGAACCAGCGCTCAGGCTGACGTTCGCGCATGGCCGGGCTGCCCGAAACGTAGTCAGACCGCAACGCCGCGTCCCAGTCGAGCTCGAGTGTTACGCCCGGTGCTGCTGCCAGAGCCTTGACCTCTGAGCCGAATGCCACCGAATCGTTCTGACAGGTGTAGAAGAGCGGCTTGATCGCAAACCGGTCACGAGCCAGGTGCAGCTCACGAGTGCGGCCGTCGTAGATCGCGAGGCTGAACATGCCGCGCACGCGACGTAGGAGATCGACGCCGTACTGGAGGTAGAGCGGAAGCAGGACCTCGCAGTCGGAGTCCGACCCGAACCGGTGGCCCGACATTGCCGAGCGCAGCTGACGGTAGTTGTAGATCTCCCCGTTGGCCATCGCCATCACCTGGCCGGTGGCGTCGATGAACGGCTGCGCGCCCGACTCTGGGTCGAGCAGCGTCAGGCGAGTGAAGGCGAAACCGCACTGGTCGATGACCTTGGTTCGCGAGTCATCGGGTCCGCGATGGGCCAGGAGCTGCGTCATCCGGTCGAGTGTCGCCGTCTCGAGGGCTCTGTCCGGCCGCATCCCCCCGGTGTGTGCGTAGCCTGAGATCCCGCACATGTTGATCACGTCCTTCGTGGTGCTGCAGAAGTTGGTCACGCGGGGGCGCGGGCGGCGCATCCGCCGCCCGCGCCCTCGCTTCATGCCTCGGCTCAGGTGCGCGAAGCGAACAGCTGGTCGGTCGCGACTGGACGGACCGTGGGCTTGGTGGCCTTCATTCTCATTCCCTCCCCTCGTGGGACGAGCAGCCTCGGACGGCTTGCAGGTTGGGCATGTATACCCCAATTGTGGCTTTGGGAGGGGTAAGCGGGGAAAGTCTTGAATGATTCTTGACGGAACCCGAGTGAGAAGACCCGCGCGTCTGGTCCGGAAGTGAAATCCATTGCGGTGAAAAGCGATTCGCGGCAGTCCTCGGACTGCACATGGGTCAGCGAGGCGCTCGACCCTGCGTCCGATCGGGTCTATCGTGAAAATCTCATCCGCTCGGACCGTTCCCGACGGCCGGGCCCCAGCCTCCAGGGAGCACTCATGGCCTCGACGCTCAACCCCTACCTCGGTCTGCCGGACAATGCTCGGCAGGCGATGGAGTTCTACAAGGACGTCTTCGGCGGAGAGCTGACGATGAACACCTTCGGCGAGCTCGGCGCAGCCGACGGGCCCGACCAGGACAAGATCATGCACGCCCAGCTCGTGACGGAGACAGGCTTCACGCTGATGGCCAGCGACACCCCCACCGGCATGGACTACACACCCGGCAGCGCCATCTCGATCAGCCTCAGCGGTGACGACGTGGACGAGCTCCGCGGCTACTGGGCCAAGCTGGCCGAGGGTGGCACGGTGATGATGCCCCTGGAGAAGCAGATGTGGGGTGACGAGTTCGGCATGGTCGCCGACCAGTTCGGCATCTCGTGGATGGTCAACATCGCCGGCTCCGGCGAGGGCGAGGGTTCCGCAGGCTGACCCGCCAAGGGGCCGGTGACCTGCCGCGGGGCGGCCCCAGCGGTGACGTCCGGACATGCGCCGGGCGCGCAGGCGGACCCGCGCATGACGGTCACGCGCCACGCGGTGTCGCCCCGCGGATCCGGCTGAGGTGCAGCCGCGCCGTCCAGGTGACCAGGTCCAGTGGCAGGGGCGAGGTGAGGGGGAACTTCAGGGTGCCGCGACCGGCGACGTAGGGGGCGATGGCGGCGGCATACGCAGGGTCCCCTTCG
>CAVSUT010000027.1:0-74656 GCA_963731235.1 uncultured Actinomycetota bacterium
GTTCCGCAGGCTGACCCGCCACGGGCCGGTGGGGCCGTCAGCCGGCTGACCGGTTCGTCCCGGTTAGGGTCAAGGTATGCAGTCGTGGGGGCGCTGGGTCAGTCGTGGGCTCGTCCTGAGCGGGCTCGTCGGACTCGTCGCCGTCGCCCACCAGTACGGCACCTTCGTGACCGTCTTCGGCGACACCCCGTGTGCGAGGGGCCCTGAATGGTGTGACGACGGTGCCGGCCCCTTGGCGCAACGTGAGTTGCGCCGGTGGTATCTGGCCGCCATGGGCCTCGTTGTCGTGGGCGTGCTGGTGACCGCGACGCGGCGCTGGCTGGCACCGCGAGTGCCGGAGGGCGAGCCGACAGGACCACAGGATGGTGCCTCGATCGCCGGGCTGGCATTGGCGTCGTTCGTCAGGGGCGCCGGGTCTGCCGTCCTGTTGGTCCTCACCGCGATCTTCTGGCTGTTCGGTGGCATGGCCATCTACCTGGCCGTCACCGTGGTGTGGCTCGTCGTGCTCACCTGGCTGCTCGACCGTGGGCACCGTCGCCGCATCCCTCCCGACGGTGACCTCGGGGCGTTGCTGGTCTCCGGAGCGGCCGCCGTGACCGGCATCGGTGCCGGCTGCGCGGCTGCTGTCGCCGCGGCGACCGCAGCGACCGCGGCGGGCCCCGGGTCCGAGTCGGCGATGTTCGCCCTGGTGCCGGTCGTCCTGGCCCTCGGGACGGGAGCGGGCACGGCCACGCTCGTGGCCTCCGAGCAGCTGCTCGCCCATCGGTGGCGCCGGCGGGGTCTGGCGAGCGCTGCCCCCGTGGCCGTTGCCGCGTCCGTCGCGCTGGTCGGGGCGTTGGTCCTCGCCGTGACCCCCTTCGGCCACGACCTGGTCGCTGGGGTCCGTCGCGACCTCTTCCCCGACCGCATCCCCGCGACGGCCGGCCCGGGAGCGCCGATCCTGCCCGATCCGCGACCCGACCTGTCGTCACCGAGCCACCCGAGACGTTGACCCCCACACCTCCTCCCGCACACGTGGCCACGAACGGGTCTGCGACCGCGTGCGGGTGCGCGGGTCCCCGACGGTGCGGCTCCAGCAGGGCGATGAGGACCCTGGCGCTGACCGTGACGCGGTCGCCGGGGCCAGACCCTCGAGGTGACAGCGCCGGGAGCTGTGCCGCTCCGTCTCGCGTCGCCGTACCTGCTGGACGTGGTCGAGGACGCCGAGGTGACGGTCAGGCGCTGGACGGTGCCGCCCCGCGGATCCGGTTGAGGTGCAGCCGCGCCGTCCAGGCGACCAGGTCGAGCGGGACCGGTGCGGTCAACGGGAACTTCAGGGTGCCGCGACCAGCGACGTAGGGCGCGATGGCGGCGGCATACGCGGGGTCGCCGTCGGGGATCGGATAGACGCTCACGTGGTGCTTCCAGCCGGCGAGGTAGAGCACGATCCGGTCGTCGACGACGAAGGCGAGAATGTCGTAGCTGATCCGTTCGCGCGCATCCGGCAGCTCGGCGAGGACGGCCGCGCGGACCTGCTCCACGACCGCGAGGGTGCCGGCGGGCAGGGCTGCGAGGTACGCCTCGACGCTCGCGAACGACGCCATGACGACACCGTACGCCCGATGCAGCGGTCGGTCACGGGCTCGCTGCCCTGACCGGTCGACCGTCGGTGGCTATGGTGCCACCGATGGTCGCGACCCACGGTCACCCGCGACAATCCGTGGCGTTGGTGCCACCGATGGTCGTATGGCGCGGGCGCGCACGCGGGGTTTCCGCCACCGTGGGAGCCGGCCGCGTCAGGCCCGCAGGACCAGGCTCACCACATCGACCAGGGCGATGCCGATCGAGGCGAAGAACGGCACCCGCCCCCGTCCGCCGACGGCCACGGCGGCCAGGACGACGCAGAGCCCGCCCGCGACGGCAGCCGACCACGGGACCGGACCCGGGGGGCCGAACACGGCCACCGCCGACCCGGCGAGCAGGACCAGCGGTGCGACCACGCGGACCACGCCCGCGCCGAGCCGCTGCGGGAGACCGCGCACCCCGGTCGCCTCGTCGTCGGCGAGGTCGGGCAGGGCGTTGAGCAGGTGGGCGCCGACACCGAGCACCGCGCCGGTGGCGACCATCCACACCGGCGGCCAGGCGGGGTCGGGGAGGGCGAGGCTGACGACCGCGGTCAGGGCGCCGAACGCGACGGCATACGGGACCGCCGACCACACGGTGCGCTTGAGGCCGAGGTTGTAGGCCCACCCCGAGGCCACGCCGAGCCCGAGGTGGACCAGTCCGGCCCGCCAGCCGCAGGCGAGGGAGAGCCCCACGCAGGCCAGCAGAGCCAGGACGGTGGCGACCCGGACGGTGGGGGCTGCCACCGCGCCGGTGGCGACGGGTTTGTCGGTGCGGCCGACCCTTCGGTCGCGTCCGGCGTCGATGAGGTCGTTGGACCAGCCGATGCTCAGCTGGCCCGTGGCGACGGCTGCCACGACCAGGGCGCCGGACCCGAGCGAGTGGCCGGCGGCCACGGCGAGCAGGGCGGTCAGGACGGTGACCGCCACAGCCGGAGCGGGGTGGGCGGCAGCCACGAGGGCCGCCACCTGGGTCGTCGCGCTGGGCGTGGTCACCGGTCCTGCCCCGCCACCACCGGTGCGCTCAGCCATACCCGCAGCGTAGGCGGCAGCCTCGGGGACGGCCGCCGGCGACAGGCGCTCCCGGGCACCCCATGCCTAGGCTGGAGTGGTGAGCCACCTCCTCTCCGTCAGCGGCACGCTCCCCGAGCACCGGTACACCCAGAGCGACGTCACCGAGGTCTTTTCCGAGGTGCTCGCCCCCCACAAGCCCAATCTGCCTCTGCTGCAACGCGTGCACGGCAATGCTGGCGTCGACTTCCGGCACCTGGCCCTGCCGCTGGAGCGGTACCCCGAGCTCAAGGACTTCGGTGCGTCGAACGACGAGTTCATCCGCGTCGCCGTCGACCTCGGTGCCCAGGCGGTCGAGGAAGCCCTTGCCGCGGCCGGCCTGACCGTCCGCGATGTGGATCTCGTCGTGTCCGCCACGATCACCGGCCTGGCCGTCCCGTCGGTGGAGGCGCGGATCGCCGCCCGCATCGGCCTGCGCGAGGACGTGAAGCGGGTGCCGCTCGTCGGCCTCGGCTGCGTGGCCGGTGCCGCCGGCGTGGCCCGGGTGCACGACTACCTCCTGGGCCACCCGAACGACGTCGCCGTCCTCGTGTCGACCGAGCTGTGCAGCCTCACCGTCCAGCGCGACGACACCTCCATGGCGAACCTCGTGGCCAGTGGCCTGTTCGGGGACGGGGCCGCTGCCGTGGTGATGGTCGGCGCCGACCACCCGGCACGCCAGGGTCTGCGCGTGCTGGACACCCGCAGCCGGATGTATGCCGACACCGAGCGCGCCATGGGCTGGGACGTCGGGGCGAGCGGTCTTCGGATCGTCCTGGGCGTCGAGGTGCCCGACCTCGTGCGCGACAACCTGCGCGAGGACGTCGACGGGTTCCTCGCCGGGCACGGACTCACCCGCGACGACATCGCCTGGTGGGTGGCGCACCCCGGGGGCCCCAAGGTGCTCGAGGCGATGCAGGAGGCGCTCGAGGTCGACCGGCACGCCCTGGCCATGACGTGGGACAGCCTCGCGCGCATCGGCAACCTCTCCTCGGCCTCGGTCCTGCACGTCCTCGCCGACACCCTGCGCGACCGACCGCCGCCGGCCGGGACCCACGGGATGCTGCTCGCGATGGGGCCGGGATTCTGCCTCGAGATGGTCCTGCTCCGGGCTCCGGGGGCCTGACCGGTGTCGGTCGCCCTGTTCGTCGCCCTCGTCCTCGCCGTGGGGCTCGAGCGCCTGGCGGAGCTGGTGGTCTCCAAGCGCAACGCGGCGTGGGCGTTCGCGCGGGGCGGGCGGGAGACCGGGTTCGGGCACTACCCCGTCATGGTGGTGCTGCACACCGCCCTGCTCGTGGGTGCGGTCGTCGAGGTGCTGGTGGCCGACCGCCCCTTCCACGCCGCGCTCGGGTGGCCGATGCTCGTCGTCGTCCTCGCCTGCCAGGGCCTGCGGTGGTGGTGCATCCGCACCCTGGGCCCCCAGTGGAACACCCGGGTCATCGTCGTGCCCGGGCGCAGGCCGGGTGACGGGTGGGCCCTACCGGTTCTTCTCCCACCCCAACTACGTCGCCGTCGTCATCGAGGGCGTGGCCCTGCCGCTGGTCCACACCGCGTGGCTCACGGCCGTCATCTTCACGGTGGCCAACGCGGCCCTGCTCACGGTGCGGCTGCGCGCGGAGGAGCGGGCCCTGGTCGACCTGCACGAGCTCGCGGACGCGCCATGACCGACGCAGGGCCGGCGGCGCAGGTCGACGTCGCCGTGGTCGGCGGGGGACCGGTGGGACTCGCTGCCGCCCTGACGGCTGCGCGCCGAGGGCTGTCGGTGGTCGTGCTCGAACCCCGCGACGGGCCGGTCGACAAGGCCTGCGGCGAGGGGCTGATGCCCAGCGCGGTGTCGGCACTGGCGGGACTGGGGGTCGACCCGATCGGACGGCCGCTCAAGGGGATTCGCTACCTCGCCGGTGGCCGCAGCGCCCAGGCAGACTTCCGCGACGGAGCCGGCAGGGGAGTGCGTCGCACCGTCCTGCACACCGCTCTCGCCGAGGCGGTGCAGGCGGCCGGCGTCGAGGTGCTGCCCCTGGCCGCGGACGACCTGAGCCAGGACGACCACGGTGTCACCGTCAGCACCCACGAGCACGGGCGGCGTCCGGGGCCACCGGTGCGGGCGCGATACGTCCTCGCGGCGGACGGGCTGCACTCACCGGTGCGACGAGCCCTGGGGCTGGAGGCCCCCGCGCGCGGGACTGCGCGGTTCGGCCTTCGCCGCCACTACGCCACCGCGCCCTGGTCCGAGCACGTCGAGGTGCACTGGGGCCCGACGGCGGAGGCCTACGTCACGCCCGTCGGTCCCGACCTCGTCGGGGTGGCGGTGCTCACGCGCAGCCGCAGCGGGTACGACGCCCTGCTCGAGCAGTTCCCGGCGCTCACGGCACAGCTGGCCGGCGCTGCAGGGTTCGGCAGCGACCTGCGCGGTGCCGGCCCGTTGCGGCAGCGCTCGCGGCACCGGGTGCGTGGTCGGGTGCTCCTGGTCGGTGACGCGAGCGGGT
The DNA here is from genome assembly GCA_963731235.1 of uncultured Actinomycetota bacterium. Lineage (GTDB taxonomy): Bacteria > Actinomycetota > Actinomycetes > Actinomycetales > Dermatophilaceae > Pedococcus. Next base: position 5,138 of record CAVSUT010000027.1, read on the forward strand.
ACGTCGACGCCCTCACCGGCGAGGGCATCGCGCTCGGGATCGCCCAGGCCGGTGCAGCCGTCGACGCGGTGGCGGCCGGCGATCCGGGGCGGTACGAACGGGGTTGGCGCCGGGCGAGCTGGCGCTACACGGTCCTCACCCAGGGGCTGGTGCAGGCCACCCGACCAGCGTGGGCGCGGCGGGCGATCGTCCCTGCCGCAGGAGCGCTGCGACCGGTCTTCGCCGGTGCGGTGCACGAGCTGGGGAGGGTGCGATGAACCCCGCTGCGAGCGTCGGCCCGATCGACCGCGACGCCACCTGAGCTGGTGGTGCTGCTCGACGATGAAGGCCGGGCGATCGGTACGGCGCCCAAGGCCACCGTCCACACGGCCGACACGCCCCTGCACCTCGCGTTCTCCGCCTACGTCTTCGGCAGCGACGGCCACCTCCTGCTCACCCGACGCGCCCTCGACAAGCCCACCTTCCCCGGGGTCTGGACCAACTCGGTGTGCGGCCACCCGGCGCCGGGTGAGGACCTCGCCGACGCCGTACGCCGCCGAGCCCTCACCGAGCTCGGGGTCACCCTCACCGGGGTGCGGCTCGTGCTGCCCGGGTTCGCCTACCGCGCCGAGATGGGTGGCGTGGTCGAGCACGAGCGGTGCCCCGTGTATGCCGCGTGGCTGGCTCCGGGGGAGCGGCTGCGGCTCGACGTGAGCGAGGTCCACGAAGCGCACCTGGGTGCCCTGGCAGGAGGTGTGCGAGCAGGTGCGGTTCGGACTGCGGTCGGTGTCGCCCTGGTCGGCCACCCAGCTGCGGCTCCTGGAGTCGCTGGGTGCGGACCCCCGGCGCTGGCCCGAGGGGGACCCCGCCCTGCTTCCCCCGGCAGCTCGTTAGGCCCGGCGCTCCCGCCGTCGCCGTCGCCGTCGCCGGCCAGCCGTGTCGCTCAGCCGTGTCGCTCAGACGGTGAAGGTCTCTCCGGTGAGGCGTTCGCACAGCTCCCACAGGCCGCGGGCGACCTCGCGGTCGTGCGAGGCCGAGCTCGACGACACCGGTCGTGGAGTCCCCTGCAGCTCCCCGGTTCCCCCCGGCCCGACGTAGCTGGCGCCCGGGAGGTCGGGCACCGTCGCGGCATACAGGGTGGGCTGGGCGCCGGACTCGGGCGGGGAGGCGATGGCCGGGAACCGGTTCGCGAAGCGGCCGACCGCGTCCTGCCAGGTGCCCGAGCGCGTCTGGAGGTTGGTGGCGCTGTAACCGGGGTGGGCAGCGACCGAGCGGACCGTCGAGCCGGCGCCGGTGAGCCGCCACTGGAGCTCGTAGGCGAGCATCAGGTCGGCGAGCTTGCTCTGCCCGTACGCGGTCCAGCCGCGGTAGGTGCGGCGCTCGAAGTTGGGGTCCTGCAGGTCGATCCGGCCGAACCGGTGGGCCATCGACGACAGCCACACCACGCGGTCGGTGACCCGCGGCAGGAGCCGGGCCGTGAGGACGAAGTGGCCGAGCACGTTGGTGCCGAACTGGCTCTCGAAGCCCTGCGGGGTCTTGGCGAACGGCACGTTCATGATGCCGGCGTTGTTGACCAGGACGTCGATCCGCCAGTCGCTCAGCTGGTCGGCGAACTCCCGCACCGAGTCGAGGTCGGCCAGGTCGAGGCGCCGGACCTCGTGGCTGCCCGGCAGCCCGGCGCGGGCCCGCTCGCCCTTGTCCACGTCGCGGCAGGCGAAGACCACGTGGGCGCCCTTGGCGGCGAGCTCGCGCGCGGTGACGAGCCCGATCCCGGAGTTGGCGCCGGTGACGACGATCGTGCGCCCCGTCTGGTCGGGGATGGCGGCGGGGGTCCAGGGGGAGCTCATGCCTCCACTGTGCCCCCTGGCCGGGGAGGCGGCACCACTGGGCACCACTGGGCGCCGCGTCAGGCGCCGGGCGTGCCTCCGGGGTGGGCGACCGTCACGTCGCGGTGCCAGGACTCGGTGCGGTACGTGGTCTGCCAACCCATGGACACGTAGAGGCCGTCGGCGCCGGTGGGGGAGTCGGCGTCGACCTCGAGGTTGACGCGGTTGCGGCCGCGCTCGGCGGCGTCACGGATCACGGTGTGCAGCAAGGCCTTGGCGACACCCCGACCGCGCGATCGCCGGTGCACCCCGATGTAGTCGATGTAGCTGCCCTCGACGCCGGCAGCATCGGCCGGCAGCACCGAGCCGACGATCGCGCCACCCGGCAGCACCACGCCGTCGGTCTCGACCTCGGCGATCCACCAGTGGTCCCAGCGGTGACCGGGATCCTCCCGCAGCCGTTGGACGAACTCGGGGAAGCTCTCGCGGTAGGAGTTGAAGTGGTCCGCGAACGACTCCTCGAGCATCTGGTGCACCGTCTGGAGGTCACCGGCGACCGGCAGCCCGTTCTCGTGGGTGGCGACCCGGCGGACGGTCACCCCGGGCTTGGGCTCGGACAGCACCCCCGCGCCGGCCTCCGCCGTCGCCACCGGACGCGACATCTGCAGCCAGGTGCGGACCTTGGTGTATGCCGCCGCGGCCAGCCAGCGGGCCTGGTCGTCGTCGCCGACGTGGCGACCCGAGTCGAGCTGGGTGCCGTCGAGGCCTCGCAGGGCGGCAACCTCCAGGGCGGTCGCCTCGGACCAGGCGAAGAGCGAGGGCGGCCAGGTCGTGACGTTCGGGACAGCCCGGGTCGACGGTGAGGTCGACCACGGTGCGCCCTGCCGCGCGGTCGTGGACGCGCACCCAGCCCCGGACCTCGCCCTGCGCGTCGGCGACCAGGAGCTGGCGCCGGGTCCACGAGGCGTGCCCCGCGACCTCGAGCGCCACGGTGGCCGCGTCGGCCGAGCTCGAGCCCCGGGTGGCCTCGTGGTGGCGGGCGACCAGGCGCACCAGGGCGGTGACGTCCCGGGCTGAGGGGACCCGCGTCGACCAGTGCGGGGGGAGGTCGGCGAGCAGGTCGGTGGGGTTCACCGGTCCATGCTCCCAGAGGGTCGGGCGCCACCGGCGCACCGCCCGAGGCTCACCCCAGGGCCAGGGCGACCAGCCCGCCCGGGGCGAGCGTGCGGCAGGCGTACCCCAGGGCCTCCCGGCGATCCGCCACGGTGTGGTCGGCTGGGGACGCGGCGGCCCCGAACAGGTCCAGGACGTCGACCAGGGCCCGCACGCAGCGCAGGTAGCCCAGCAGGTCGGGGTCCAGCTCCCCGAGCCCGACGCCGGTGACCGGGGTGTAGCCGTCGAAGAACCACCGCACCTGCTCCCCGGTGACCGGGGCGTGGGAGAAGACACCCCCGACCACGAACATCAGGTCGGCCTCGCGGGGCGCGACCACTGCGTCGTCCCAGTCGACCAGCCAGACCTGACCGTCCCCGTCGACCAGCAGGTTGCCGTGGTGCGGGTCGCCGTGGCACAGCACGGGGGTCGTCGCTTGCCAGGCCGTGGCTGCGGCGAGGCGTTCGGCCCGGTCGGCCACGGCCAGCAGCCGTGGCCCGTGCGTCGCCCACATCGAGGAGACCTCGGCGACCACCGGGTCCTCAGGGGTCGCCGCACGCACCCCCGCGAGCCACCCGCCGAAACCTCTCGCCTGCGCCACCACGGCCCCCGGGTCGTGGTCCTCGACCGGGACACCGGCCAGCGCCGGCACCGTCGTCGGCGTGGTGTGGATCCGTCCGAGGAGCTCGCCGAGCAGCGCCCACCCGCGCGGCGCCATACCGGTGTCGAGCACCCGGTGGCCCCGCACCCACGGGACGAGGCTCAGCCGGTCCCCGTCGCGATCCTCGGCAGCGCCGTCAGAGAGGCACCCGCCGCCCCTGGTCCGTACCGGTGCCGGCACCCCGGGCACCCCACGGTCGGCGAGCGCCGCAGCCACCGCGAGGCCGGGCTGGGGCCCGGAGCCGGTCTTGGCGGCATACTCGCGTCCGTCGGTGGCCACGACGTGCAGCAGGTCGGCACGGGCGTCCGCGCCCAGACCGACCGGCTCGACCCGCGCGACCCGGATCCCGAAGTCGCGGGCGACCCGGGCCGCGAGCAGCGAGAAGTCGGCGGCGGGGTGCACCTGCGCCACGCTAGCCGGGCGCCTTCGACAGGGCACCGGGCTTTCATCCGGGTTAGCGTCGAGGCATGGTCGACGTCATCCGCGAGTTCACCGTCCCCCGCTCCCCCGAGGAGGTCGTGGCCTACCTCAGCGACTTCTCCAACGCCGTCGACTGGGATCCCGGGACGGTCCGGTGCGAGCGCGTGGGCAGTGGACCCGTGCAGGTGGGGTCGACCTGGAAGAACACCTCCAAGGTCCTGGGCCGCGAGACCGACCTCGACTACGTGCTCACCACCCTCGAGCCGGACCACGTCGTCCTCACGGGGACGAACAAGACCGCGACCTCCACCGACGACATGACGATCAAGCCCGACCCCGCCGGCGCGAAGATCACCTACCACGCCAACATCGTCTTCAACGGCATCGCCAAGCTGGCCGAACCGCTCATGCAGCGGGTGTTCGAGAAGCTCGGTGACGAGACCGTCGAGGGCATCACCCGCGAGCTGGCCCCCGGGCGGTCCGGCGCCGCCTAGCCCCCGCCTGCGCGCCTAGCCGTTCCCGGCAGCCTCGAGCGCGGCGATGTCGAGGCGCTGCATCGTGAGCATCGCGGCGAACACCCGGCCTGCCCGCTCGGGGTCGCCGGTGGCGATCTCGTCCCAGTTCGCGGGGACGACCTGCCACGACAGCCCGAACTTGTCCTTGAGCCAACCGCACTGGCTCTCCTGGCCACCGTCGGCGACCAGGGCGTCCCAGTAGTGGTCGAGCTCGGCCTGGTCCTGCACGTCGATGGTGATCGAGATGGCCTCGTCGAAGGTGAACTCGGGGCCACCGTTGAGTCCCACGTACGGCACCCCGTCGAGCTCGAACGCCACGGTGAGCACCTGGCCCTCCCGGTCACCGGATCCCTGGGGGAAGCGCGTGACGGTGCCGATCTTGGAGTTCGGGAAGAGCGAGGTGTAGAACTCGGCGGCCGGCAGTGCGTCGGTGTCGAACCACAGACACGGGTAGGTACGAGGCATGGCGTGCTCCTGCTGTCGGGGCGGGGCGGGCGGGTGCCGACCCTCACCCATTGGACCGTGCCTGCGGACAGAAGTCATCGGTCCGCAGGCGCCCCACCCGCCTGAGCCGGGCTCCACCCGGTCACCCGCGTATGCCGTAGCGTCACCGTGTGCCCGACTCGCACCCCTCCGACGGCCCCGCCGAGGACTCCTCCGCGCACCTCGCGCAGGCCCTGCGCGAGGTCTACGGCGCGAGTCCCACCGACTTCATGGCCGTGCGCAAGACGCTCGCGGCTGCCGCCAAGGCCGACGGCGACACCGCCGGGGCCAAGGCGATCGGCACGCTGCGCAAACCCAGCATGGCGGCGTGGGCGGTCAACCTCCTGGCCCGGCAGGACCCCGAGCTCGTCGAGGAGCTCGTCGAGCTCGGGGTGCGGATGCGCGGTGCGCAGGCCCGCCTCGACACCGCCACCCTCACGTCCCTGCGGCCCGAGCGCGACCGCATCGTCACGGCGGTGGTCGCCGCGGCCGCCGCGCTGGTCTCCGAGGCGGGACGGACGCTCTCGGCCTCGGGCCAGGACGACGTCCGGGGCACGGTCATCGCAGCGCTGGCCGACGAGCAGGCGTCGACCGCCGTGACCTCGGGCCAGCTCACGCGGGCGTTGTCCTACAGCGGGTTCGGCGAGGTCGACCTGTCCGAGGCCGTGGTGCGCACGTCATCCGGTTCGATCCTGTCGGTGGTCCGTGACCGCCCCGGCGCGGGGCCGCCACGGTGGGGAAGCGCGGAAGGGTTCGAGCGCCCGACCCGCGACCGCTCGACGCGCGAACGCCGATGCCCCCGACGCCGAGGCCCCGGACGACGAGGCCCCGGACGACGACAGCCCGGACGACGACACGCCGGCCGACCGGCTGGCCCGCGCCGAGGCCGAGCTCGAGGCAGCCGCCGCGGCCCACGCCGAGGCCGAGGCCGCGGTCACCCGGGCTCGCGAGCGCGCCGAGGACACCCGCGACCGCATCGCGGTGGTGGAGCGCCAGCTCGCCAAGGCCCGCGAGGCCGACGAACGGGCGCTCGAGGCCGTGACCGACGCGGTCCGGGCCCGCAAGGCGGCGGAGGCGGCGCGCCATACGGCGCAGGAGTCCCTCAACCGGCTGCGCGCGGCCAGCGACGACTGAACGGCCTCACCAGCCCCAGCTGCCCGGGCGTCCCTTGAACGGGCCCACGACCCGGTCGGTGACCCAGCCGCCGTAGAAGCCGCCCTCCTGCGGACGCACGACCTCGTCGTCCACGACGCACCGGTCGACCGCGCCGGGCATGACCGCCACCGCATCGGCGATCACCTCGAACCCGCTCGTCGGCTGCGGGTAGAACCACCCCGCGCGCGCCGCGACCTCGCCACCGCCCAGGAGGTCGAGGTAGGAGGCGACGCCCTTCCACTCGCAGAACGACGAGCCCTCGGCCGGTCGCAGCGCCCCGTCGACGAACGCCTCGCGGGGCAGGTAGTACGTCGGCGGGTGGCTCGTCTCCAGGACCCGCCACGACCGCGTCGTCGAGGCGATGCGCTCGCCACCCACCCAGACCTCGACCGACTCCGAGGAGGGTTCGACGCGCGGCGGTCTCGGGTAGGCCCAGACGGACTCCTGGCCCGGACCGACCGGGTCTGGCTCGGGGTGGGCGTCGAAGCGGGACATGGCTCCACGCTAGGTCGTCCGCGCCGCCACCGCCCCCTGGCCGGCTCAGGGTCGACCCCTGAGTGGACTAGTCACAGTGGGGGTCGATCTGGGTACCAGCCCGGATGTGGCGCCCTGCCCCCGACCGCCAGAGTCCAGCCATGGCCCTCCACCTCGGACTGCTCCCGCCGCTGGCGACGACCGCACCACTGCGGCGCTCGACCTCGCGGGACCAGGCCGCCCGCCGCGCGCCGGGGGGCGGTCGCGGCGGGAGGAGGGCCGCCAAGCTGCTCGTCTCCGGCGTCCTGGCCGCCGGGATCCTCGCGCTCGCCCTGCCCAAGGTCACCGGCGCGCAGTGGGACGACATCGCCCAGGCGCTCGCCTCGCTCTCGTCGGCCCAGCTGGTGCTGCTCACGGTCGTGTGGCTGGCCGGCCTGTGGGCGCACACCCCGGCACTCACCGCGGCCCTGCCGGGGCTGTCGCACCGCCGGGCGCTGCTGCTCAACCTCACCGGCAGCTTCGTCTCCAACCTCCTGCCGCTCGGCGGTGCCGCCGGCACCGTCGCGAACTGGCGGATGGCGCGCTCCTGGGGGTTCGCCTCACCGGCGTTCGCCCGGTGGGCGCTGGTCACCAACCTGTTCGACACCGCCCTCAAGCTCGCCCTCCCCGGCATCGCCCTCCTGTGGCTCGCCGCCGCGGGCGTGGAGGCCGGCGGGGCGGTGGGTGTCGCGGCCTACGTCGGGCTCGGGCTGCTCACCGCCGTCGTGGTCGCCCTGTGGTTGCTGGCGCGGGACGACCGCGCGGTGACCGTCCTCGGACGGCTGGCCGACCGGGTGTGCGCGCACGTCCGCGTCCTGCGCCCTCCCGTCGAGGGGTATGCCGCCCGCGCGGCGATGTTCCGCCGCGACAGCGCCGCGCTCATCGCCTCGGGGTGGTGGCGGATGGCGTTCGGCAAGATCGCGTACGCCGTGCTGCAGGCCGGGCTCCTCTGGCTGTCGTTGCGGGCCCTCGGGGAGCTGGTGAACCCCGCGGTGGTGCTGGCGGCGTTCGCGGTCGAGCGGATCCTGTCGATGGCCGTCCTCACGCCGGGCGCGACGGGGGTCGTCGAGGTCGGTATGACGGGGGTGCTCGTGGCGCTCGGGGTGGACCCCACGATGTCGGCGGCCGGGGTGCTGCTCTACCGGGCGTTCACGTTCGGCATGGAGATCCCGGTCGGTGGCCTGTCGATGCTGGCCTGGTCGCTCACCCGCCGCGCCGCCGTACGCCGCCTGACGCGGCGCACTGGTGGCGAGGCGCTGGTCGCGGCGCCTTCCTAGGCTGGGGTGGTGACCCCAGATCCCCGCGTTGCGCAGGCCCGCGAGCTGCTGGCAGCCGACCGGGCGGCGACCCTGGCGCGGTTGCGTGACCTCGAGGCCGACGTCGCGCTCATCGTCGAGGCGTCGCAGGACTCCAACGCCGACGACGAGCACGACCCGGAGGGCGCCACGATCGCGTTCGAACGCGCCCAGACCAGCTCGCTGGCCGCATCGGCGGTGGCCCACCTGCGTGAGGTCGCCGCAGCACTGGCCCGCCTCGACGACGGGACGTATGGCGCGTGCGAGGTCTGCGGCCGCGCCATACCGCAGGCGCGCCTCGAGGCGCGACCCACGGCACGCACCTGCGTGACGCACCCCGGTCGAGGTCGCTGACCGCAGGCCGCGCGCACCCAGCCCACGTGACTGCGCCCTGCCCACGAAGCTTCGTGGGCAGGGCGCACTGCGGTGGGCAGACTGTTAGCGGAAGGTGCGCAACCGCAGGCTGTTCGTCACCACGAACACCGACGACAGGGCCATCGCACCACCGGCGAGCATCGGGCTGAGCAGTCCGGACGCCGCGAGCGGGATCGCGGCGACGTTGTAGGCGAACGCCCAGAACAGGTTGCCGCGGATCGTCGACAGCGTGCGACGGGCCAACCGGATGGCGTCGGCAGCCACCCGGAGGTCGCCCCGCACCAGCGTCAGGTCGCTGGCCTCGATCGCCACGTCGGTGCCGGTACCCATCGCGAGCCCGAGGTCGGCCTGGGCGAGGGCTGCCGCGTCGTTGACGCCGTCGCCGACCATCGCCACCACGCGGCCCTGCTCCTGCAACGCCTTGACGACATCGACCTTGTCCTGCGGCAGGACCTCGGCAGTGACGTCGTCGATGCCCACCAGGGCCGCGACGTGCCGTGCCGCTCCTTCGTTGTCGCCCGTCAGCAGCACCGGGGTCAGGCCGAGCCGGCGCAGCTCGGCGACGGCTTCGGCGGACCCCTCCTTGACCGTGTCGGCGACCGTGACGACGCCTCGGGCCCGGCCGTCCCACGCGACGACGACCGCAGTGGCGCCGCGGGAGTGGGCTGCGGTCATCGCCGCGGTGAGCTCGTCCGGCACGGCGACTGACCAGTCGGCCAGCAGCCGGGGACGGCCCACGAGGACGACCCGGCCCTCGACCTGGCCGCGGACGCCGAGACCCTGCTCGTTGGCGAAGTCCTCGACGGCCGGCAACGACTCCTTCTCAGCCAGGGCCTCCCGGGCCGCAGCCGCCACGGCTCGGGCCACCGGGTGCTCGGACGCGTCCTCGAGGGCACCGGCCAGACGCAGCACCTCGGCGGCGTCCTCGCCGGCCGCGGGGACGACCTCGTCGAGGGTCATGTGACCGGTGGTCACGGTGCCCGTCTTGTCGAGCACCACGGTGTCGACGCGACGGGTGGACTCCAGCACCTCGGGTCCCTTGATGAGGATGCCGAGCTGGGCTCCGCGACCGGTGCCGACCATGAGGGCGGTCGGGGTCGCCAGTCCGAGGGCGCAGGGGCAGGCGATGATGAGGACGGCCACGGACGCGGTGAAGGCTGCGGTCCACCCGGCGCCGATGCCGACCCAGAACCCCAGCGTCGCGACGGCGAGCACGATGACGACGGGCACGAAGATCCCGGACACGCGGTCGGCCAGCCGCTGCACCTGCGCCTTGCCGTTCTGGGCGTCCTCGACCAGGCGCGCCATCTGCGCGAGCTGGGTGTCGGCCCCGACCCGGGTGGCGCGGACGACGAGTCGCCCGCCGGCGTTGACGGTGGCACCCACGACCCGGCTGCCCGGCTCGACCTCGACGGGAACGGACTCGCCGGTGACCATCGAGGCGTCGACCGCCGAGGTGCCCTCCTCGACCTCACCGTCGGTGGCGACCTTCTCGCCGGGCCGCACGACGAACCTGGTGCCGACGACCAGCTCCGAGACCGGAACCCGCACCTCGGTGGCCGCGGCGCCCTCGCCCTGCAGGACGGAGACCTCCTTGGCCCCCATCTCCAGCAGGGCACGCAGGGCGGCGCCGGAGCGACGCTTGGCGCGGGCCTCGGCATACCGTCCGGCGAGCAGGAACGCGGTGACGCCGGCTGCCGCCTCGAGGTAGATGTTGCCCGCACCGTCGGTGCGTTCGATGGTGAACCGGAACGGGTGGGTCATCCCCGGCTCGCCCGCGGTCCCGAGGAACAAGGCGTACAGCGACCACCCGAACGCGGCGATCGTGCCGACCGAGACGAGGGTGTCCATGGTGGTCTGGCCGTGGCGCAGGTTGGCCCAGGCGGCGCGGTGGAACGGCAGCCCGCCCCACACCACGACCGGGGCGGTGAGGGCCAGGGAGGCCCACTGCCAGTAGCGGAACTGCAGCGCCGGCACCATCGCCATCGCGATGACCGGCACCGCGAGGAGCACCGAGACGAGCAGGCGTTGGCGCAGCTCGGCGGTGGGGTCGTGCTCGGCCGGTGCGGCGGCATCGCTGTCGACGCGCGCCTCCGGCTCCGGCGGCAGCTCGGCGGTGTAGCCCGTCTTGGCGACGGTGGCCACGAGGTCGGCGGCCGTGAGGCCTTCGGGGAAGGTGATCTTCGCCTTCTCGGTGCTGTAGTTGACCGTGGCGGTGACGCCGTCGAGCTTGTTGAGCTTCTTCTCGATCCGCGTGGCGCACGAGGCGCAGGTCATGCCCCCGATGACGAGCTCGACATCGCTCGTGGCGGACGGGGTCGCGGCGGCGGTGGTGGTGTCACTCATGGGTTCGTCCTTCCCGCGTCCGCGGTGAACGCTGCGGTGTGCACGGTGCCGGAGGTCTTGAAGTCCAGGAACATCCGGTACCGGCCGGGTCCGGGGGCCTCCACCTGGAAGCCGACCGATCCGGTGTCGGGAGTGGTCGTGGCGCTCGAGGGGACGGCGTGGGCGTGGGCATAGGCCAGGTCGCCCTCACGCAGGACCACCAGGTGGCCGTCGGCGCCGAGGTAGGGCTCGAGGTCGACGGTGCTGCCGCCACGGGTGACGGTGAAGTCGACCGGCCGGGTGGCCTGCGGGTCGAGGCCGCCGACGGCGCGGACGGTGTGGCCCGCCACCGAGGCGGAGTCCTGCGGTGCGGGGACCGGCTCCGGTGCGTAGTCACCGGGCACGGCGAGGTCGGTGCCGAGCACCAGGCCCTCGGTGGGGCCCTCGGGGTCGAAGTCCGCGAACATCCGCCACTGGCCGGGCCGGCTCAGGTCGACGGCGACCGACCAGGTGCCGTCGGGGGCCATCGTGGGGTGCACGTGCTGGAACCCCGAGAGGTCACGGCGCACGACGATGAGGTGCAGCTGCTTCTCGTGGGCGGTGGTGAAGCCGGTGACCGCCTGCCCGTCGGGTCCGAGGACCCGGAAGGTCACCCGCGCAGCCGCGGAGGGCGCGACGGTCGTGGCACCGGGGACGAGCTGGTAGCCCTGGTCGGTGGCGCTGAGCCCGGCTGGTGCGACCGAGGCACCCGGGGCGTCGTGGCCTCCATCGGAGGCGGCGTGCCCGTCCGTGCCACCGGTGTCGCCGTGGTCGTCCGCCGTCATCCCCGGGTGCGGTTCCTGGGCGTTGGCCGGGCCGACCGAGCCGAGGGGGCCGATCAGCTGGCCCGCACCCAGTGCTGCACCGAAGGCCAGCACCAGTCCCGCGCCGAAGACGCTGACGCGAGTGGCGGTGTTCACTGCGCCAGGCTGTAGTCGCCCGCCTCGTCGAGCGCGGACGTCACCTCAGCCGGGGTGAGCTCGCGTTCGGCCTCGACCGTGACGACGGAGGTACCGCCGGCGACGAGGTCGACCTGCACGTCACGAACGCCGTCGAGGGACGTGAGCTCCTCGGTGACAGCGCTGGCGCAGTGGCCGCAGGTCATGCCGACGACGTCGAAGGTCTGGGTGCTCATGGTGATCTCCTCGGGTGGGGATGGGGTGGGGTGGGCTCAGGAACGGACGAGCCGGGCGATGGCGTCGGACGCCTCGCGCACCTTCGCCTGCGCTTCCGGGCCGCCCTTCTTGGCGGCGTCGACGACGCAGTGCGACAGGTGCTCGTCGAGCAGCTCGAGCGAGAACGACTGCAGCGCCTTGGTGGCCGCCGACACCTGCGTGAGGATGTCGATGCAGTACTGGTCCTCCTCGACCATCCGCTGCAGCCCCCGGACCTGCCCCTCGATCCGGCGCAACCGCTTGAGGTGGTTGGCCTTCTCGGAGTGGTAGCCCGGGTGCGTCTCGCTCATGCTCATGCCCAACACCATACCCCCCTATGGTATTTCCACAAGGGCTCCCAGCCCCCGGCGGCACGGCAAAACGCCGGTTGCGCGGCATACCGTGGGACACAGGCCCGAGGTATGCCGCGCAACCGGCGTTTTGCGCGGGAGGGGGAGGGCGCGGGAGGTGCGGGTCAGCGCAGGGGGTCGAACGGGCGGAGCGCGTCGACCTGCTTGCCCGTGACCATGGCCTCTGCGAGCAGGCGGCCGGTGACCGGGCCGAGGGTGATGCCCCACATGCCGTGACCGCCGGCGGCATACACGCGAGGGCTCTTGGTGGCGCCGATGAGGGGGAGGCCGTCGACGGTGCAGGGGCGCGAGCCGACCCACTCGTCCTGGCGGTCGTCGAGGTCGGCGCCGCGCAGCAGCGGGCTGGCGGCTTCCGCGATGGCCTGGATGCGGCGCTGGTCGAGGGCGGCCTCGGGCTTGCGGAACTCCATCATCCCGGCGACGCGCAGCCGGTCGCCGATCGGCGTGCAGGCCACGCGCTGGGCGGGGAAGTAGACCGGGCCGTTCGGGACGTGGTCGATCGCGACGGAGAAGGAGTAGCCACGGCCGGCCTGCACGACGTTCGTGACCCCGAACTTGCGGGCGAGCTTGCCGAGCCACGCCCCGGTCGCCAGGACGGCGGCGTCGAACTCCTCGACCGACCCCTCGGCGGTGGTGACGACGACACCGGCGCCGGTGTCGCGGATGTCGGAAACTGTTGCGGCGTCGAGGATCTTGCCGCCGCGAGCCTTGACGGAGTCGGCCAACGCGTGGACGTAGGAACCCGGGTCGATGAAGCGCTGGCCCTTGAGCAGGATGGCCGCGCCGATCTCGTCGGACAGGCTCGGCTCGATGGCGCGGGCCTGGTCGCCGGTGAGGGCCTCGAACTCGATGGCCTGGCCGGCGGCGTGGATGTGCTCGATCTCCTCGAGCAGCGTCACCCGCTCGGCCTCGGTGCGGTAGGACGCCAGGAACGACTTCGCCTCGCGGGTGTCGGCCTGGACGCCGCCCGCCTTGAGCAGGTCGAAGCTCCCGAGCGACAGGTCGTTGACGGGCACCAGTGCGCCCATGGCCTTCTTCCAGGCCTTCATCGTCGAGTTCTTCGTGAAGCCGGTGACGAACTTGAGGAACTTGGGGTCGGCGCTCGGCGGCACGTAGACCGGGGAGGAGGGCGACAGGACGGCGCGCAGGCCGTACTTGAGGACAGCGGGCTCGGGCAGCGGGGTCGCGATGCCCGGAGTGAGCCAGCCGGCGTTGCCCCAGGAGGAGCCGGCGGCCACTCCCTCGCGGTCGAGGACGGTCACCTCCACGCCCTGCTCCTGCAGGAACCAGGCGGTGGACAGTCCCACCATGCCGGCGCCGACGACGGCGACGCGCTGGGGGACGGGGAGACCGGCGGCGGTGACGGTGCGTGAGGAGGCCATGTAGCGATGCTCCCGCCCGACCGTGGCTGCCGCACTGAGCCCGGAGCACAGATTCCGGGACTTCTGTGGTGCTCTGGGCACAACAGCGTGCGATGCTGGGCGGATGCTGACCGTCGCCGACCTCTCGGCCACCCTGGCCGGTCTGCTCACCCTCGGCGTGGACCCGTCCGGCGGCGAGGTGGACGACGTCACCATCGCCGAACCCGGCCACGGGGTCGTGGGCCAGCCCGGTGACCTCGTGCTCGGCGTGGGGGTCGAGTCCACCGAGGACGCCGTCACGCTCGTCCGCGCCGCAGCGGCCGCCGGTGCCGGTGGCCTGGTCCTGCGCCGCAGCCTCGCCACCCGCCGACCGGTGCGTGACCGCGCCCGGCGCGACGGCCTGGCCCTGGTGGGCCTTGCCGAGCAGGCGTCGTGGGCGCACGTCGTCTGGTTGCTCCGGGGGGTCATCGACCGGGCCTCGACCACCGAGGGGGACCGTCGCGGGGACGCCCCGGCGCAGGACGACCTGTTCGCGCTCGCCGATGCGGCGGCCGCCCTCGTCGACGCCCCGGTCACCATCGAGGACGCCCAGTCCCGCGTGCTGGCCTACTCCTCGCGCCAGGACGTGACCGACCCTGCGCGGGTGTCCACCATCGTCGGCCGCCGCGTGCCCGACGAGGTGCTGGCCAGCCTGCGGGCCCGGGGAGTGTTCCGGCGGCTGGCCCGCTCGAACGAGCCGGTCTTCGTGCCCGCCGACCCGAACGGGACCCTGCCCCGGCTCGTGGTCCCGGTCCGGGCGGGTGGCGAGTGGCTGGGCTCGATCTGGGCCGTCGTCGAGGAGCGCCCGGCGCCCGACCTCGTCGCCGAGCTGGTGCAGACCTCCTCGGTGGTCGCGCTGCACCTGCTGCGCCTGCGTGCCCAGGCCGACCTGTCGCGCCGCGTCGCCGCCGACCGGCTGCGCGGCGTCCTCTCCGGCAGCACCGCGGGCGCCGACAGCTGGCTGCCGCCCGGTCCGTGGCGGGTCGTCTGCCTGGGTGGGGAGGGCGGGGCCGCGCGGTTGCTGGACCTCTGGGAGTCGGTGTCCCGTCGCCACTCCTGGAACCAGCCCCTGCTCGCCGACCTCGACGGCCGCGCGTATGCCGTGGTGCGCGACAGCGACGAGCCCTCACCCGGGACGTGGGGCTGGCTCACCGCGGTGGTGGACCGTGCTCGTGGGGAGTCCCTGGAGCTGACCGCCCGCGCCGGTCGGACGGCACGCACGGTGGGCGAGCTGGAGCGGTCCAAGGCCGAGGCCCTGGAGGTCGAGCGCATCCTCGACCAGACCGGCGCCACCGCGGTCCACGAGGACGTCTGGGCGCAGGTGACCGTCGCCCGGGCGGCGGCCGCCCTGCGCGACGGAGAGGTCCTCGGCCCGTTGGCCCTGCTGGCCGACCACGACCGTGACCACGACAGCGACCACCTGCGGACCCTCGCGGCGTGGCTCGACCACCCCGGGGCGCCGGGGCGGGCGGCCCGGGCGATCCACGTGCACCCCAACACGATGCGCTACCGGATGAACCGCATCGCCGACCTCGCCGGGCTCGACCTCGACGACCCGCTCACCCGGCTGGCGCTGCGCCTGCAGCTCGCCGCCCTCCTGGAGGCAGGCCCCACCGCCGCAGCGGCCGGTCAGTCCTCGACCCAGTAGGTGTCGTGCTGGCGCATGAACTCGTCGCGCTCGGCCTCGGTCATGGTCTCGCCGGCGGCGACCCGGGCCAGGCCCTCGAAGTAGGCCTCGCGCGGGGCTCCCGGTGCGAAGTGCAGGAGCATCGAGGCCTCGGCGCCCGACTCGTTGCGGAACCCGTGCAGCCCACCGGCGGGCACGTGGAGGTAGTCGCCGGGGTGCGTCACGCGCCAAGCCGTCCCGTCGAAGACCGTGACCTCACCGGACAGGATGTAGAACGACTCGGTCATGGTGCGGTGGAAGTGCGCGTCGGGTCCGCTGCGCCCGGGGGCGAACTCCCAGCGGTAGAGGCCGAACAGGCCACCGGTCGACGCGCCCGTCGACAGGTGGTGCACGCGGGTGCCGTTGGGGTAGGTCAGCTCCGGCCCGGCATCGGTCGCGCGGACGGTGGCGCTGACCTCGCCGCCGGCGCCGTCGTACAGCGGCGGTGGATAGCTCATGACTGGTCGTGCACCGTCGCGAGCAGCGCGGCATACCGGTCGAGCACCGCCGTGCCCTCCCCACCGGCAGGCGGGTCGAGCGTCTCCTCGACGGTCACCGTCCACGCCGGAGGTGTGTCGTCACCGGACAGCGCCCAGGCCGCCTGCCGGGCGGCGCCGAGGCCGACGTACTCGCCGGGGGTGGGCACCGCCACGGGCACGCCGAACAGCGAGGGGGCCACGGCGCGGACGGCGCGTGAGGCGGAGGCGCCACCGATGAGCAGCACCCGGGAGACGGGGATCCCGAGCTGGCGCAGGTCGTCGACGCCGGCGGCGAGGTTGGCGAGCATCCCCTCGACGGCGGCCCGGGCGAGGTTCTCCGGGGTGGCGTTGGTGCGGGTGAGGCCGCCGAGGGTGCCGGTCGCCCCGGGGAGGTTCGGGGTGCGTTCACCGTCGAGGTAGGGCAGCAGGGTCAGGCCCTGCGCGCCGGGATCCGCGGCCAGGGCCAGCCGGTCCAGCCCGGCGAGGTCGGTGCCGACCAGCTGCGCCGCTGCGGTGAGGACCCGGGCGGCGTTGAGGGTGCACATCAGCGGGAGGTGCCCGCCGGTGGCGCTCGCGAAGCCGGCGACGTCACCGCTGGGGTCCTTGACCGGTGAGCTGTGGTCGGCGAACACCGCACCGCTGGTCCCGAGCGAGACGACGACATCACCGGGGAGCAGGCCAAGCCCGAGCGCCGCACCCATGTTGTCCCCGGTCCCGGGTCCGACGAGCATGCCGCTCGCGGTCCGGCCGGCAGCCTCGTGCGGGCCGAGGACGGCAGGAGTGGCCACCTCGCGGCCGAAGGCCAGCCGCAGCAGCTCCGGCACGTAGTCGCCGGTCTCGGGGGAGAAGTAGCCGGTCCCCGAGGCGTCGCCGCGATCAGTCGTCCACCGTTCGAACCCGTTGCCCTGCTTGAGGATCTGGCCGGTCAACCAGTCGTGGGGCAGGACCACCTCGGCGACCCTGCCTGCCAGGTCCGGCTCGTTCTCGGCGAGCCAGCGCAGCTTGGTGATCGTGAAGCTGGGCACCGGCACCGAGCCGACCCGGTCCACCCAGGCGGAGGCGCCGCCGAGCTCGGCGACGAGGTCCCGCGACGCCTGCGCGGAGGTGGTGTCGTTCCAGAGCAGGGCGTCGCGGACCACCTGGTCGTCCCCGTCGAGCGCGCACATGCCGTGCTGCTGCCCTCCGACCGCGATGGCTGCCACGTCCGCCAGCAGGTCGTCCGCGGTGGCGGCGGTGTAGGCCTCCCACCAGCGGTCGGGGTGCACCGAGGTGCCTTCGGGGTGCGGCGCGCGGGCGGTGCGCACCACCTCGCCGGTGGCCGCGTCGCAGACGACCACCTTCGTGGACTGGGTCGAGGAGTCGACGCCCGCGACGAGGGTGCGTGCGCCGTCAGCCACGGTCTGCCCCGCTCGGGTCGCTCGGGTCGCTCGGGTCGGCAGGACCGCCCGCGGTCCTGCCGGCGGTCGGGCGCGGGTCGATGACCGACTTGATCGCGCCGGCGGTGTCGCGGGCAGCGGTGAGGGCGGCGGCGGTGTCCTCGAGGGAGAAGCGCCCGGTGACGAGGCGTTCGAGGTCGACCTGGCCCGAGGCCACGAGGGCGATCGCGGTCGGCCAGGTGCCGGCGTACCGGAACGTCCCGGTGACGACGAGCTCGCGTTCCTGGATCATCGACAGCGGCAGGGTGATCTCGTCGCCACCCATGCCCACCAGGACCGCCCGGCCCGCCGGGGCGAGCGCCCGGATGCCGTCGGCGGTGGCGCCGGGATGCCCCGAGCACTCGAGCAGGACCTCGGGAGCCGGCCCCGCGGCATACCCGTCGGGGATGGACTGCGAGCCCGAGGTGATGGTGCGCGTCGCACCGAGCTCGGTGGCGACGGCGAGGCGGTCGGGGTTGAGGTCGGCGACCACGATCTCGCTGGCGCCGGACGCCTTGGCGACCTGGACGCAGACGAGGCCGATCGGGCCGGCGCCCGTGACGAGCACCCGCGAGCCGGGTCCGACCCCACCCTTGCGGCAGGCCCAGACGCCCACGGACAGCGGCTCGAGCAGGGCGGCGGCCTCGTCGCCCACGGTGTCGGGCACCTGGTGGGCGAACGCGTGGTGGATCGCGACCAGCTCGGCGAGCGACCCGTCGACCGGTGGCGTCGCGTGGAACACCATGTCGGGGCACAGGTTGTAGCGTCCGGCGAGGCACTGCTCGCAGGCCCGGCACGGGACGCCGGGCTCGAGGGAGACGCGCTGCCCGACCCGTGCGGGGTCGACGTCGGCACCCACGGACTCGATGACGCCGGAGGTCTCGTGACCGAGCACGAGCGGCGACTCCACGACGAAGCGGCCGATCCGGCCGTGGTCGAAGTAGTGGGTGTCGGACCCGCAGACACCGACCGCGTGGACACGCACGAGCACCTCGTCCGCGGCCGGGCTCGGGTCGGGTCGCTGCACCACGTCGACCTCCCCGGGACGAGTGAGGACGGCAGCACGCATCAAGGGATCTCCCTCGCTGGTGGTCCAGATGGTTCAGGTCGTTCAGGCCGGACGGGCGTCGGCGGCGGACCGGGCCTCCAGCGTTGCCCGTGCACCGAGATCGTGCAACTGCTCCAGTGCCCGGGTGTACGCCGCGGCGAACCGCTCGTCGTCGGCGAGGTCGCCGAACAGGTCGCGATCGCGGATGAACGCCAACGGGTCCTGAGGGTGTCGGGCTGCTGCCGCCATGACGCGGTCCTTGAGGCGGTCGACCACCACGATCGGCTCGCCCTGCTCGTCGCGACCCTCGGCATACCGCGCCCACGACGCCACGACCAGCGCGGAGCGGTCGATCTCGCCGCCGTCGCGCAGGTTGGCCCCGATCACCGGCACGAGCCACTTGGGGATGCGGTCGGAGGACTCCGCGCACAGGCGGGCGAGGGTGTCCCGGACCTCGGGGTTGGCGAAGCGCGCGACGAGCTGGTGGCGGTAGGCGTCGAGGTCGACGTCGGGGACCGGCGGCAGCGTCGGGCTCGCCTCGTGCTCCATGTAGCCGAGCAGGAAGTTCGCGAAGAGCGGGTCCTGGCACACCTCGTGGGCGTACTGGTACCCGGCGAGGTGGCCGAGGTAGCACAGCGCCTGGTGGCTGGCGTTGAGCAGCCGCAGCTTCATCAGCTCGAAGGGGACGACGTCCTCGACCATCTGGACACCGGCGTCCTCGAACGGCGGACGCCCGTGCCCGAACCGGTCCTCCAGCGCCCACTGGGTGAACGGCTCACAGACCACGGGCCAGCCGTCCTCGACGCCGAAGTCCTCGCGCAGCCGCTCGATGTCCTCCGGGGTGGTGACCGGGGTGATCCGGTCGACCATGGCGTTGGGGAAGGCGACGTGCTCCTCCATCCAGTCGGCCAGGTCGGGGTCCTTGAGCCGCGCGAACGCGCAGATCATCCGCCGGGCGACGTCACCGTTGTCCGGGAGGTTGTCGCAGCTCATGACGGTGAACGGGTCGCGGCCCTCGTCCCGGAGCCGGGCCAGGCCCGCCGTGATGTAGCCGAAGACGGTGCTCGGGGTCGCCCCCGGCGCCAGGTCGGCCTGGATCGCCGGGTCGTCGGCGTCGAACTCGCCGGTGACCTGGTTGACGAGGTAGCCGCCCTCGGTGATGGTCAGCGACACGATGCGGGTGCGTTCGTCGACGAGCCGGTCGACGACGGCCTGCGGGTCGTCCGGGGCGAAGAGCAGCTCGACGATCGAGCCGATGACCCTGGGTTCGCGCCGACCGTCGGGGTGCTTGACGATCAGCGTGTAGAGGCCGTCCTGGGCCTTGAGGGTGTCGATGATGCGCCGGTCGTGCGGCAGCGCCCCGACCCCGCAGAGCCCCCAGTCCAGGGCCGACCCGTCGTTCATCAGGGCGTCGAGGTACATCGCCTCGTGCGCGCGGTGGAAACCACCGACGCCGAAGTGGACGATGCCCGCGGTCACCGTCGAGCGGTCGTATGCGGGGCGGGCCACCCGCGGGTCCAGCTCGCCGAGGTGCGTCTCGGCGAGCTGGACGGCCGCGGGGGAGCCTGCGGTCTGGGTGTCGGTCCCCATCACTTGACCGCGCCCATCGACAGGCCCTGGACGAGCTTGTCCTGGGCGGCGAACCCGGCGATGAGCACCGGGAGCGACACGACGAACGACGCCGCGCAGACCTTCGCGAGGAACAAGCCCTGGCTGGTCACGAACCCGGTGAGGAACACCGGGGCCGTACCCGCCACGGTGCTGGTCAGCACCCGCGCGAGCAGGAGCTCGTTCCAGCTGAAGATGAAGCAGATCAGGCCGGCCGACGCGATACCCGGCATGACGACCGGGGCGACGACGTCCTTGAGCGTGCGCGTCAGACGAGGCACCGTCGACCGCTGCCGCCTCGAGCATCTCCACCGGCACCTCGGCGAGGAACGAGCGCAGCATCCAGATCGCGATGGGCAGGTTCATCGAGGTGTAGAGCAGGATCAGCCACCAGATGTTGTCGAGCAGGCCCACCGCCTGCGCGAAGAGGTAGAGCGGCAGGATGCCGGCCACGATGGGCAGCATCTTGGTGGAGAGGAAGAAGAACAGCACGTCCGTCCACTTCTTCACCGGTTTGATCGACAGGGCATAGGCCGCCGGGAAGGCCAGCAGCAGGACGAGCACCGTCGACAGGACGCTGGCCGTCATCGAGTTGAGCAGCGGCGGCCACGGGCCGGCGTCGAAGAAGCTCCGGTAGCCGTCGAGCGACAGCGGGGCGAACACGTCCGGCGGGTTCTTCGCGGCGTCGTTCTCGTTGTGGAACGAGGTGAGGATCATCCACAGCACCGGGAGGCAGAACAGGAACCCGATCACCCAGGCCGCGGCGGAGAGCAGGATCCCGCTGCGTGGTGGCTTGGCGTGCCGGATCTGCAGGGGGGCCGATCTCGATCCGGACCCGTCCCCGTCCGTGTCGGTGCTCGGGTCGGTGCGGCGGGACGTGTCGGTGCTCATGAGTCCTCCTTGAAGAGGCTGAACGCGGTGCGCAACGCTGCGGTCGCGATGATGATGGTGCCGAGGACGACCACGACACCGGCGGCAGAAGCCCGGCCGTAGTCCTGGGCGGTGTAGAAGGTCTGGTAGATGAAGTACGGCAGGTTCGCCGTGCCCAGACCGCCGCTGGTGATGGTGAAGACGTGGTCGAAGTTCTGCACCACGTAGATCGCCCCGAGCAGCCCGGACAGCTCGATGTACTGGCGCAGGTGCGGCAGCGTCATCGACCGGAAGATCTGCCACGAGTTCGCCCCGTCGATGCGGGCGGCCTCGACCACGTCGAGCGGGCGGCTCTGCAGCCCGGCCAGCAGGATCAACATCATGAACGGTGTCCACTGCCAGACCAGCGCGGCGATGATCGCCGCGAGCGGGTTGTTGGTGATCCAGTCCGGCTGTGGCGCGTTCTCCCCGAAGAGCGTCGTGAGCAGTCCGTTGAACAGCCCGTACTCGGGGTTGTAGAGCGCGTGCTTCCACAGCAGGGCCGCTGCGACCGGCACGATGAGGAACGGCGTGATCATCATCGTCCGGACGATGCCCTGGCCGCGGAACTTGCGGTCGAGCAGCAGGGCGATACCCAGGCCGAGGAGCAGGCTCAGCAGCACCACGGAGACGGTGAGCAGGATCGTGACGCCCACGGCCTGCCGGGTGTTGGTGTCGGTGAACACCCGGGCGAAGTTGTCGAACCCGGTGAACCCCCGCTCGTCGGGGTAGTAGGCGTTCCAGTTCATGAACGAGATGACCAAGGTCGTCGCGAACGGCAGCTGGGTCATGATGATCACGAAGATCAGCGCCGGCATCAACGGCGCCCTGCGGGCCCAGTTGCCGGACCGCTTCAGAGCCTTGCTGGGCTCGGGGTTGCGGGACCGGTCGGCCCTGGTCCGTGTCGCGGTGCTCGACGACATCACTGCCCCCTCGACTGGTAGCGCTCGGCGACGTCCTCGGCGAGCTGTTGACCCTTGTCGAGGGCCTCGTTGACGGTGGTCTTGCCGGCGATCGCCGAGCTCACGTCCTGGCTCACCTGGGTGCCCAGGTCGGGGAACTCGGGGATGTCGACGAACTGGATGCCGATCGCCGGCCTGGGCTGCACGCCCGGGTTCTCCGGGTCGGCGGCCTCGATGGCCGCCTTGGTCGGCCCGGCGAAGGCCGAGGCGACCGCGAGGTAGTCGGCGTTCTCGTAGGTGGAGGCCCGCTTGCCGGCCGGCACCTTCGTCCAGCCGAGCTGGGCACCCACGAGCTCCTCGTACTCCTTGCCACTGGCCCAGGAGATGAACTTCCAGGCGTTGTCCTTCTTGGTGCTGGCCTGCTGGATCGACCAGGACCAGGCGTAGAGCCAGCCGGAGCTGTCGGTCTTGACGACCGGGGCGGCGACGTAGCCGAACTTGCCCTTGTGGGGGGAGCCATCCGCCTCGAGGGAACCAGCCGCCGAGGTGGCGTCGTACCACATCGCCACGTTGCCCTGGACCAGGTTGTTCAGGCACTCGGTGAAGCCGGCCTGCGGGGCCCCCTTCTCGCCGTGGGCCCGGACGAGGTCGACGTAGAACTGCACCGCCTCCTTGAACTCCGGGGCGTTGACGCCCGGCGTCCAGTCCGCGTTGAACCAGGTGCCGCCGAAGGTGTTGACCACGGTGGTGAGCGGCGCGAAGAGCTGGCCCCAGCCGGGCTGGCCGCGCAGGCAGATCCCCTTCATGTTGGGTTCGGCACCGTCGACCTTGGCCGCGATGTCCGCGACCTCCTGCCAGGTCGGCTTGTCCGGCATGGTCAGCCCGGCCTTCTCCAGGACGTCCTTGCGGTACATCAGGAAGGAGGACTCACCGTAGAAGGGTTCGCCGTAGACCTTGCCCTCGCTCGACAACGAGGTCGTCATCGACTTGAGGATGTCGCCCTGGTCGAACTCGCTGTCGTTGGCGATGTACTCGTCCAGCGGTGCGATCCACTTGGCCTTGGCGTAGATCGGGATCTCGAAGTTGCTCAGCGACGCCACGTCGTACTGGCCGGCCTGGCTGGAGAACTCCTGGCTGATCTTGTCGCGGACATCGTTCTCGGGGAGCACCGTGTAGTTGACGCGGATCCCCGTCTCCTTGGTGAAGTGGTCCGCGGTGAGCTGCTGCAGGTCGACCATCTGCGGGTTGTTGACCATCAGCACGTTGATGCTGTCGGGCCCGCCCCCGCCGATACCGCCACCGCCCCACCCGGCACAGGCCGAGAGGCCGAGGGCCAAGCCGGTCACTGATGCGACCAATGCAGCCCGGGAGTTTCGACTACGCACGTGTCCTCCTCCATCGCCTTTGACGGCTGTCGCTTGACTCGCGCTCACATGAGCGCCATGATGCCCAAACGAGTAAGTATGAGTAAACCGAGCCAACCGAGACCTGTCAACGGTCCGGATCGCGCCAACGGTCGGGCGCCCCGCTGCACCCGGCCGCGCAGGACCTGAGGGAAGTGGTGCTGACGTGGCCGACGACGGACCCGCCGAGCTCGTCCTGCTCGCCGCCGTGGCGCGCCGCCACTACCTGCAGGACCAGTCCAAGGTCGAGATCGCCGACGAGCTCGGCATCAGTCGGTTCAAGGTCGCCCGGTTGCTGGACACGGCACGTGAGCGCGGCCTGGTCCGCATCGAGATCGTCCGCCAGGGGTCGCTCGACGTGGATGCGTCGGCCCGGTTGCAGGAGCGCTACGGCCTCACCCACGCGATGGTGGTCGACACGGCAGATGCCGATTCCGACATGGTGCGGCAACAGCTCGGCAAGGCCGCCGCGGACCTCGTGTCCGAGGTGCTCGTCGAGGGCGACGTGCTCGGTCTGCCGTGGTCGCGCAACGTCCATGCCGTGGTCGCAGCGCTCACCTCCCTGCCCCGGGTCGAGGTGGTCCAGCTGACGGGCGCGCTCGCGGTGTCGGAGCTCGACAGCAGTGCCGTCGACATCGTCCGTCGAGCGGCCCGGCTCGGCGGCGGCAGTGCACGGGTCTTCTACGCGCCCTTCGTCCTGGACACCAAGGCCAGTGCCGACGTCCTGCGTCGCCAGCCGGCGGTCGCGGAGGGTCTGGCGCGGGCCAGCGTCGTGACCAAGGCGGTCGTGGGCATCGGCCACTGGGCCCCGGGCGGCTCGACCATCCACGATTACCTCACGCCCTCCGAGCAGGCCGACCTCGCCCGCCGAGGAGTGGTCGGCGAGGTCGCCGGCGTGTTCTTCGACGCACTGGGAAGCGCGTTGCGGCCCAAGGTCGCTGGGCGCCTGATCACCATCGAACCGGACGTGCTCGCCGCCATACCCGAGGTCATCGCCGTCGCCTCGGGCGCGGCGAAGGGGCCCGCCGTGCGAGCCGCCCTGGAGGGCCACCTCGTGCAGGGCCTCGTCGTCGACCACAAGCTGGCCGAAACCCTCCTCACCGACTGACCGGGCAGGGTCGCTCCCGGACGCCGAGGACACCTCGACGTCGTCCGGCCCTTGCGCTGCCGGGCGGAGTCGGGCATAGTCGACCTAGCTTTGTAAGCGCTTTCAACGAGGAAGGCAGCACCAATGGTCACCAGTTCGGGACACCCGACGAGACACCCCGCAGGGGCGACGATCTACTCCGTCGCCGAGCGCGCCGGCGTCTCGATCGCCTCGGTGTCCCGGGTGCTGCAGGGCAGCCAGGCGGTCTCCGACAAGACCCGCAAGCGGGTTCTCGAGGCAGCCGAGGAGCTGCGCTACGTGCCCCTGGCCGCCGCACGCAGCCTGGCCGTGCGCCACCACGAGGCCCACGGCCTGGTGCTCCCCGAGCTCTCAGGTCCCTACTACTCCGAGCTGCTCATGGGTTTCGAGTCCCGCGCCGCGGAGCTCGGCCAGAGCGTCGTCCTCATGCTCGCCGAGGGCAAGACCGACCTGCCCCTGGCGGCGCGCAAGCTCGCCACCCGCGTGGACGGCCTGGCGATGCTCGGTTCCTCCGCCATCCCCGAGGAGACGGTCACGGCCCTGGGCGGGTCAAAGCCGGTCGTCCTCATCGCCGGCGACGAGGACGCCGAGGTCGACACGGTGAGCGCCGAGAACACCTCCAGCGCCCACGAGATCACCGCCCACGTCCTCGGACACGGCCGCACCCGACTGCTCTTCGTCGGTGACCCGCGCTCGGGGCCCGACATCCGTGACCGCTACGCCGGCTTCGTCGCGGCGCACGCCGCCGCCGGCCTGGTCGCCGCCGCGGCGGTCCCGGTCGCGCTGCGCGAGGAGGACGGTACGGCGTTCGCCGACCGCCTGCTGTCCGGTGACCTCGACGCCGACGCCCTCGTCTGTGCCAACGACGAGCTGGCGCTCGCCGTGATGGTCCGGCTGCGCGGAAGTGGACTGGGTGTCCCCCAGGACATCGCCGTCGTGGGCTGGGACGACGTGATGACCGCGCGGTACGTCGAGCCCGGCCTCACCACGGTCCGACAGCCGGTCCGCGAGCTGGGAGCCCGCGCCTCCGACCTGCTCCACGAACGCATCACCGGCTCGGCCGCCTCTGCGCGGGCGCAGGTCATCCCGACCCACCTCGTCATCCGCGCCTCGTGCGGCTGTCCGCCACCCCCGGCGGCCCTGCGCGCCCAGCCCTAGGCCCCCTGCCGCGACGCCGTGCGCGCCGGCTCCCGTCTGCATACCCCGTCCCCTCCCTCACCCCGATGAAAGAGAGACACCCTGATGAGACGCACCTCTGCGATAGCGGTCGCCACCGTGACCGCCGCCGCCCTCACGCTCACCGCGTGCGGACGCGACAGCAGCAGCGACGCTGCTGCCACGACCGGTAAGGCCATCAGTGACGGCAAGGCGACCGGCACGATCACGGTCTGGGCGATGGGCGCCGAGGGCGAGAAGCTCCCGGAGCTGGCCAAGGACTTCGAGGCCGCCAACCCCGGCGCCAAGGTGAACGTCACCGCCATCCCGTGGGACGCCGCGCACGACAAGTTCACCACCGCCATCACCGCCGGCAAGACCCCCGACGCGGCCATGGTCGGCACCACCTGGATGGGCGAGTTCGCCGGCCTCGACGCGCTCGACCCGACGCCCGCCTCGATCGACGCCTCGCAGTTCTTCGAGGGCGCGCAGAACACCACCAAGGTGGGCGACACCTCCTACGGCATCCCGTGGTACGTCGAGACCCGCCTGGTCTACTACCGCACCGACCTGGCCAAGAAGGCCGGCTTCACCGAGGCTCCCAAGACCTGGGAAGAGCTCAAGGCGATGGCCAAGGGCATGCAGGACAAGGCCGGCGCCAAGTGGGGCATCGGCCTGCAGGCCGGCGGCACCGGCTCCTGGCAGACCGTGATGCCGTTCGCGTGGTCCAACGGCGCCGACCTCACCAAGGACGGCGGCAAGGCCTACAACTTCGACACCCCGGAGATCAAGGAAGCCGTCGAGTACTACCAGAGCTTCTTCGACGAGGGCATCTCGGACAAGGCGGCTCCGGCCACCCCGACCACCGAGCCCGACTTCGCCAGCGGCAAGGTCCCGATGTTCATCTCGGGCCCGTGGATGATGTCCGCGGTCGAGAAGGTCGGCGGCGCCGGCTTCAAGGACAAGTACGCCGTGGCGACCATGCCCGAGAAGAAGACGTCCTCGTCCTTCGTCGGCGGCTCCGACTTCGTCGTCTTCAAGGACTCCAAGGAGCGCGACACCGCCTGGAAGTTCGTCCAGTTCCTGGCCGACCCCAAGACCCAGGCCAAGTGGTACCAGCAGTCGACCGACCTGCCGTCCGTGCAGAGCGCCTGGGAGGACCCGGCGATCAGCTCCGACGAGAAGCTCGCCACCTTCGGTGAGCAGCTCAAGACCGCCCAGGCCCCGCCGTCGTTCGCGACGTGGGAGCAGGTCGTGGCCCAGTTCGACACCGAGCTCGAGAAGGTCACCAAGCAGGGCGCCGACCCCGGCGCTGCGCTGAAGGCCGTCCAGGCCCAGGCCGAGTCCATCGGGACCGGCCAGTAGTCATGGCCGCCACATCAGAGGTCACCACTCGCGGGGAGGCCGACCCGACCGGTCGGTCGCCCCGCGGGGGGGCCGCGAAGTCGCGCGGGGGCGCATTCGGGGAAGGTCGGGCCGCCTGGATCCTGGCCCTGCCGTTCTGCCTCCTCTTCCTCACCTTCACGGTGTGGCCGGTCCTGCAGTCCCTGTTCATGAGCTTCACCGACACGCGGTCGCGGGACCTCAAGAAGCCGTTCGCCGTCGACATCGTGGGGCTGGACAACTTCACCAAGGCGCTGTCGGACGACCAGTTCCTGCAGGCCGCCCGCAACACCGCGTACTTCGTCCTCGTGGGGGTGCCCCTCACCCTGACGATGGCGCTGGCCGCGGCGGTCGTCCTCGACCGCGGGATCAGCAAGTTCCGCTCGGTGTTCCGGCTCGGGTTCTACCTGCCGGTCATCACCTCGATCGTCGCCGTCGCCGTCGTCTGGCGCTTCCTGCTCCAGGACGAGTACGGCCTCATCAACACCGCACTCAGCTGGGTCGGCATCAACGGACCCAACTGGCTCGGTGACCCGAACTGGTCGATGCCCGCGCTGATCATGATGGCGTCCTGGCGCAACTTCGGCACCGCGATGATCATCTTCCTCGCCGGCCTGCAGGCCGTGCCGTGGATGCTGCACGAGGCGGCCGCGATCGACGGTGCCGGCGCGTGGAAGCGGTTCCGCCACATCACGCTGCCGATGCTGAAGCCGACCATCTTGTTCGTCTCCGTCACCACCGGCATCGGCTACCTCCAGTTCTTCGAGGAGCCCTTCGTGATGACCAACGGTGGCCCGCTGAACAGCACCGTCTCGATGTCGATGTACACCTACAAGCAGTTCGGCTTCGGCAACTACGGGTATGCCGCGTCGCTCAGCTACATCATCTTCATCGTCATCGCGGTCGTCACCGCCATCCAGTTCCGACTGCTGCGCGAGAAGGACTGATCGCCATGACCACGACCACAGACAAGGCCGCTGCACCGACCCCGAAGTCGCCCAGGAAGCGCTCGGGGAGAGGGGGCGGCGACCGCGCCGCCATCGGCACGAACGCGACCATGGCCGGCGCCAAGCAGTCCAGCCGCTGGTGGCTCTACGGCCTGCTCGTCCTCGCCCTCGTCGGCGTCATCGCACCGTTCGTGTGGATGGTGCTCGGCAGCTTCAAGAGCGAGGGGGAGCTGCGCAGGACGCCGCCGACCTGGTGGCCCGAGACCGCCTCGCTCGACAACTACACCCAGCTGTTCTCGCGCCTGGACTTCGGCACGTACTTCACCAACTCGATCGTCGTCGCCGTCGTCGTCACCACGGGCAACCTGCTGTTCTGCTCGATGCTCGGCTACGCGCTCGCCATGCTCGACTTCAGGGGCAAGAAGGCGTTGTTCACCATCGTCATGGCGACGTTGATGATCCCCGGTGTCGTGACCTTCGTGCCGCTGTTCGTCCTGGTGGCGAACGCCGGCCTCATCGACAGCCTGCCCGGCCTGATCCTGCCGTTCCTCGTCAGCCCGTTCGGCGTCTTCCTCATGCGCCAGTTCATCTCCGGGCTCCCGCGCGACCTGCTCGACGCCGGCCGCGTGGACGGTGCCGGTGAGCTGCGCATCTTCGCGCGGATCATCCTGCCGCTGTGCGGTCCGGCCCTGGCGACGCTCGGCATCCTCACCTTCCTCGGCAGCTGGAACAACTTCCTGTGGCCACTGGTCGTGGCGCAGTCCGAGGACACCTACACCCTGCCGGTGGCCCTCGCCCTGTACTCCAAGGGCCAGAACAGCACGAACTACGGGTTGCTGCTCGCGGGCGCCACCGTCGTCGTGCTGCCGGTCCTCGCGGTGTTCCTCGCCTTCCAGCGCAAGTTCATCGAAGGCATCGCGACCACCGGAATCAAGTGAGCGCCGGGCCGGCACCCGGCGCACCCCCGTACGGCACCACGTGACCCATCCCCGAGAAGGAGCATCACCCATGGCCAGGCTTCACCTCCCCACCCAGTCCCCGCTCGCAGTCCCCGGTGCGGCAGCGTCCGCACTCTCGGCCGCGGGCCGCGTCTCCCCGAGCCGGCGCCAGCTGCTGGTCGGTGCGACCGCCGTCGCCGCCATGGGCCTGACCGCCCAGCGCGCCTCGGCCGCCCCCGCAGCCGCTCCGGTCCTCCTCGGCGCCACCGCCGGCAGGGGTATGGAGCGGGAGCGGGTCCGTCGCTGGGCCAAGGACACCTGGCACAGCCTGGTGGCGATGACCGACCCCAGGACGGGCCTTCCCGCCGACAACATCGACGAGGGCCTCACCGCCGGCGACCGCTCGGGCTACACCTCGCCGACCAACATCGGTGGCTACCTGTGGTCCGCCGTCGTGGCCCGCGACCTCGGCCTCATCACGCGTGGCGAGTGCACCCGTCGCCTGCGCCAGACGCTCACGACCCTGCTGCGCATGGAGCACCACGAGCCGAGCGGCATGTACTACAACTGGTACGACGAGGCCACCGGCGACAAGCTCACCTCCTGGCCGAGCACCGGCGACCGGGTCGACCCGTTCCTGTCGAGCGTGGACAACGGCTGGCTGGGTGCGGCCCTGAAGGTGGTCATCACCGCAGACCCGGGATCGGCCCCGCTGGCGAAGCGGCTGTTCGGCCGGATGCGCTGGGACAGCTTCTACGACACCAACGCCTCGCGGAAGCCCGGCCTGATGCACGGCGGCTTCTTCGTGGTCCAGCCGCCGAACCGCACGGACGGCTTCTACGGCAACCACATCGGCGTCGGCCCGGACGTCTGGCTGACCAACCACCACTACGACACCACGGTGTCCGAGACCCGCATGACGAGCTACCTCGGCATCATGACCGGACAGGTCCCCGCCAGCCACTACTTCGCCATGTGGCGCACCTTCCCGGCGAGCTGCGACTGGGCCTGGCCCGAGTCGCAGCCGGTGGGAGAGAACCGCACCTACCTGGGGGTCGACGTCTACGAAGGCGCCTACACCTACCGCGGCATGCGCATCGTGCCGGGCTGGGGCGGCTCGATGTTCGAGGAGCTCATGCCCGACGTGTTCGTCCCCGAGGCGAGCTGGGCACCGCGCAGCTGGGGCGTGAACCACCCGCTGCACGTGCGGGCCCAGCGGGAGCACGGCCTGGACGAAGCCGGTTACGGCTACTGGGGCTTCTCGCCGGCCAGCGACCCGTTCGCCAACTACAGCGAGTACGGCGTCGACCGGCTCGGCATGAACCCCGAGGGCTACTTCTCCGACCGGGAGAGGACCAACGTCGACGTGGGCTTCGGCGAGTGCCGTGAGGGGACCAACCCCACGCCGACCTTCGGCGACGGTGTCGTCACCCCGCACGCCTCGTTCCTGGCGATGATGCACGAGCCCGGCAACGCCTTCGCCAACCTCGCGAAGATCGAGGACGAGCTGGGGGCGTACGGAGCGGGTGGCTTCTTCGACGCCGTCGCCGTGCGCTCCGGCACGATCGCCCGCCGCTACCTGTCGCTGGACCAGGCGATGATCATGGGTGCGATCGGCAACGTCCTGTCGGACAACGTGATCCGCCGTGCGTTCAGCACCCGCGACGTGGAGCGCCGCTTGCGCCCCGTGATCGGAGCCGAGGAGTTCGGCGCCGGTCTCACCTGACCGGTGCGCGGTCGGGCGACCCCCCACCCCGACCGCGCACCCCTGATCGCGGGGTGGTGACCATGCCTGAAATCGTGGTCACCACCCCGACACCACGTACACCACCCCCTCGAGAGGAACCTCCATGCAGCCGGCCCGAAAGACCTCACCCGATGGTGTCGAGTACCGCGACCTCAACGGCAACGGCCGGATGGACCCCTTCGAGGACCCCCGCCTCCCCGTCGACCAGCGGGTCGAGGACCTCCTCGGCCGCCTCAGCCTCGAGGAGAAGGTCGGCCTGATGTTCCAGACGGTCATCGAGGCCGGCGCCGACGGCACCGTCCTCGAGCACCCCGGCGCGATCAGCAAGTCGCCGACGAGCGAGGTGGTGCTGACCAAGCACCTGACCCACTTCAACGTCCACGCCCTCGAGGACGCGACGATGGCGGCCCGGTGGCACAACGCGCTCCAGGCGCTGGCCGAGCAGACGCCGCACGGCATACCGGTCACCGTCTCGACCGACCCGCGGCACGCCTTCATCGAGAACGCCGGCGTCTCGTTCACCGCCAAGGCGTTCTCGCAGTGGCCCGAGCCGTTGGGGCTCGCGGCGCTGCGCGACGCGGACGCCGTGCGTGAGTTCGGCGACATCGCCCGCCAGGAGTACCGCGCCGTCGGCATCCGCGCCGCCCTGCACCCCACGCTCGACCTCGCGACCGAGCCGCGCTGGGCGCGCCAGGCGGGCACCTTCGGGCAGGACCCCGACCTCGTCACCGAGCTCGGTGTCGCCTACCTCAAGGGGTTCCAGGGGGACACGCTCGGACCGGACAGCATCGCCTGCACCAGCAAGCACTTCCCGGGCGGTGGCCCGCAGAAGGACGGCGAGGACGCCCACTTCCCGTACGGCCGCGAGCAGGTCTACCCCGGCGGCCGCTTCGCCGACCACCTCAAGCCGTTCCCGCCGATGATCGAGGCCGGGACCGCGGGGATGATGCCCTACTACGGCATGCCGGTCGGGCTGGAGATCGACGGGGAGCCGATCGAGGAGGTCGGCTTCGGCTACAACCGCCAGATCGTCACCGGCCTGCTGCGCGAGAAGCTCGGCTACGACGGTGTCGTCGTCACCGACTGGGAGCTCGTCAACGACAACCACGTCGGTGACCAGGTGCTCCCCGCCCGCGCGTGGGGTGTCGAGCACCTCGACCCGCACGGCAGGATGGAGCTCATCCTGCACGCCGGGGCCGACCAGTTCGGCGGCGAGGAGTGCGTCGAGATCCTCATCGACCTCGTCAAGGAAGGGCGGGTCACGCCGGAGCGCGTCGACGAGTCGGCCCGGCGCCTGCTCGCGGTGAAGTTCCGCCTCGGCCTGTTCGACGACCCCTACGTCGACGAGGAGCTCGCTGCCGCGACCGTGGGCCGGGCCGACTTCCGCGCCGTCGGGCACGCCGCGCAGGCTCGCTCGGTCACCATCCTGCAGAACGGCACGGATGGCACGGACGGCACGGACGGTCGTGGGGGCGCCGAGGCCCTGGCCGCACCCCTGCCGCTGGCCGCCGGGTGCAGGATCTACGCCGAGAACGTGTCGACCGCTGCCGTCGAGGCGGTGGGCGTGCGGGTGGCGAGCCCCCAGGACGCCGAGGTCGCGGTCGTGCGCCTGATGGCCCCGTTCGACGCCCGGAGCGACCTGTTCCTGGAGTCGTGGTTCCACCAGGGGTCGCTGGACTTCCCGCCCGGCCTGGTCGCCCGGCTCGCCCGCATCGCGGCGCAGTGTCCGCTCGTGGTCGACATCGTCCTGGACCGACCGGCCATCGTGACCCCCCTGCTGCCCTTCGCCTCGGCGGTCGTGGGCAGCTACGGCTCGAGCGACACGGCCCTCCTCGACGCGCTCACCGGAGCAGTCGCCCCGCAGGGACGCCTGCCGTTCGACCTGCCCCGGTCGATGGAGGACGTCCGTCGCCACGGTGAGGACGTGCCGGGCTTCGAGGACCCGTTGTTCGCCTTCGGGCACGGGCTCACCCTCGACGTCGCGATGGCCCCCGTCATTCCCACCTGAGACCTGAGCAGTCTGGTCGGATCGTTACCACGTTGTGACGCTCCCAAGCCCCCGATGATCACCCTTTCAACCACTGCTGGGTGAGAATCGGTTCCCTGTGCGGCATCGCCGTCGCGCCGGGGAAGGGTGGCCCAGGATGAGTGTCGACGTCGGACCCCACAGCTCGCAGGGCAGGTCGCAGGCCGAGCCGGCGCCCACCGACCCGGGCTCGGTGATCCTGGAGATGCAGGGCATCACCAAGGAGTTCCCGGGCGTCAAGGCCCTGGCGGACGTCTCCATGGTGGTGCGCCGAGGTGAGGTCCAGGCGATCTGCGGCGAGAACGGCGCCGGCAAGTCCACGCTGATGAAGGTCCTGTCCGGCGTCCACCCCAAGGGGAGCTACACCGGGAACATCGTCTTCGACGGCAAGCCGGTCGCGTTCAGCAACATCCGCGACAGCGAGCACGCCGGGATCGTCATCATCCACCAGGAGCTCGCCCTCATCCCCGAGCTGTCGATCGCCGAGAACATCTTCCTCGGCAACGAGGTCACCAGACGTGGCGTCATCGACTGGATGACCACGCTGGCCAAGGCGCGCGAGCTGCTCGCCCGGGTGGGCCTGGTCGAGGACCCCGAGACCAAGGTCCGGGAGATCGGCGTCGGCAAGCAGCAGCTCGTCGAGATCGCCAAGGCCCTGTCCAAGGACGTCAAGCTCCTGATCCTCGACGAGCCGACCGCCGCCCTCAACGAGGGCGACTCCCAGCACCTGCTCGACCTCATCGTCGGGCTGCGGTCCAAGGGCGTCACCTGCATCATGATCAGCCACAAGCTCAACGAGATCGAGAAGATCGCCGACGCGATCACCATCATCCGCGACGGGAAGTCCATCGAGACGCTGCGCGTCAAGGAGGACGGCGTCGACGAGAACCGGATCATCCGCGGCATGGTCGGGCGCGACCTCGAGTCGCGCTTCCCCGACCACACCCCGAAGATCGGGGACACCTTGTTCGAGGTGAAGGACTGGACCGTGCAGCACCCCAGCGTCGCCGACCGGCTGGTCTGCAAGGGGAGCAGCTTCACCGTCCGACGGGGTGAGATCGTCGGCTTCGCCGGCCTCATGGGCGCCGGCCGCACCGAGCTGATGCGCAGCATCTTCGGGCGGTCCTACGGCACCTTCGTCAGCGGCACCCTGACCCTGAACGGCAAGGAGCTGACCCTGCGCCACGTCTCGGACGCCATCGACGCGGGCATCGCCTACGTCACCGAGGACCGCAAGTCCCTCGGCCTGAACCTGCTCGACGACATCAAGCGGACGACGGTGTCCGCGCGCCTGAGCAAGATCACCCACCGGTTCGCCGTCGACGAGCGTGAGGAGTATGCGTTCGCGGAGAGCTACCGGAAGTCGATGCGGACCAAGGCGCCGACCGTCGACGAAGGGGTCGCCAAGCTCTCGGGCGGCAACCAGCAGAAGGTCGTCCTCGCCAAGTGGCTGTTCACCGAGCCCGACCTGCTCATCCTCGACGAGCCGACCCGAGGGATCGACGTCGGCGCCAAGTTCGAGATCTACGGAATCATCCAGAAGCTCGCCGAGGAGGGGAAGGGCGTCATCCTCGTCTCCTCCGAGCTGCCCGAGCTGCTCGGTCTCTCGGACCGGATCTACACGATCTTCGAAGGTGCCATCACCGGGGTGCTCGACAAGGGCCATGCCGACCAGGAGTCACTGATGAAGCTCATGACGCGAGCCGCGCCGGGCAACGGCACCCCGACCCGCGCCAGCGCCTGACCACCCATCCACCGCAGACAGCCAGGAGCGGCAGCATGAATACGATCAAGAAGATCTTCGGTGGCGACACCCGACAGCTCGGCATGATCTTCGCCCTCGTGGCGCTGATCATCTTCTTCCAGGTCAGGACCGGTGGCCTGACGCTCACCCCGGACAACGTCATCAACCTGTTCCAGGGCAACTCCTACATCCTGGTCCTGGCGATCGGCATGGTCCTGGTGATCATCGCCGGCCACATCGACCTCTCGGTCGGCTCGATCGCGGCCTTCGTCGGCATCGTGGTGGCCATCGCCATGCGCGACTGGGGCATCCCCTGGTACCTCGGGGTGCTCCTGGGACTGGTCGTCGGTGCCCTGATCGGCATCTGGCAGGGCATCTGGGTCGCCTACGTCGGGATCCCCGCGTTCATCGTCACCCTGGCCGGCATGCTGATCTTCCGAGGTGCCAACCAGTTCGTCGGCAAGTCCAACACGGTGCCGGTCGGCGAGGACTTCCAGGTCATCGGTGCCGGCTACCTGCCCGAGGTCGGTCCCAGCACGGGCTACAACAACCCCACCCTCCTCATCGGGCTGCTGCTGGTCGCCTGGGTGGTGGTCGGTGCGATCCGCAACCGCAGTGCCCACCGCAAGGTGGGGGCGGACCTGGAGGAGGCCTGGATCATGTGGCTGCGGCTCGGGCTGATCAGTGTCGCCATCATCGCTGCGACCCTGCTGTTCGCCTCCGGCCGCCGCGGCACGTCCTTCCCGGTCTCCGGTCTGATCCTGGCCGTGCTCGTCCTGCTCTACGGCTTCCTGTCCACCCGCACGATCATCGGCCGCCACATCTATGCCGTCGGTGGCAACCGGCACGCAGCCGAGCTGTCCGGCGTGCGGAGCAAGCAGGTCAACTTCCTCGTCATGATGAACATGGCGATCCTCGCGGCCCTCGCCGGGCATGATGTTCGTCGCGAGGTCCAACGCCTCCGGTCCGTTCGACGGAGTCGGCTGGGAGCTCGACGCCATCGCCGCGGTCTTCATCGGTGGCGCCGCCGTCACCGGTGGCGTGGGGACGGTCATCGGCTCGATCATCGGAGGTCTGGTGATGGCCGTGCTGAACAACGGTCTGCAGCTCCTCGGCATCGGGGCCGACTCCACCCAGATCATCAAGGGCCTCGTGCTGCTCATCGCGGTCGCCTTCGACGTCTACAACAAGCTGCAGGGCAAGCCGTCGATCCTCGGCCTGCTCACCAGGAACATGCGACGCAACGGTCCCCCGAATGACGGTGGCCCTCCGCAGGATCCCGCCTCCCAGGTCGAGCCGATCTCGGCATCGATCAGCCGCGGGGCCTGAGCTCCACTCAACTCGCGCCGGGCGCCGTCCGGCCTGAACCAGCCGCACGTCATCGATGACGCGCACCACAGGAAGAAGTACACATGCGTAGCTTCGCGAAGGTACTGGCAGTCACCTCCATCGTCGCCCTGGCCGCAGCCGGTTGCGGCAGAGCCGATGACACCGCCACCACGGGTGACGGCAGCGGCTCGGCCAAGGGCTTCGCCGCCGACGCCGTGATCGGCGTCGCGCTGCCCCAGAAGACCTCGGAGAACTGGGTCCTGGCCGAGAAGCTGTTCAACGACGGCCTGACGGCTGCCGGCTTCAAGGGCGATGTCCAGTTCGCCAACGGGGGCGTCTCCGAGCAGCAGAACCAGATCCAGGCGATGGTCACCAAGGGCGCCAAGGTCATCGTCGTCGGCGCGATCGACGGCTCGCAGCTGGGCACCCAGCTCAAGGCGGCCGAGGCCTCGGGCGCGAAGGTCATCGCCTACGACCGCCTGGTCAAGAACACCGACGCGGTGGACTACTACGTCGCCTACGACAACTTCAAGGTCGGACAGCTCCAGGGGCAGGCCCTGCTCGATGGCATGGCCAAGAAGAAGCCCAAGGGTCCCTACAACATCGAGCTCTTCGCCGGCTCGCCCGACGACGCCAACGCCCAGGTCTTCTTCGACGGCGCGATGGACATCCTGAAGCCCAAGATCGACGACGGCACGCTGAAGGTGACGTCGGGGCAGAAGGACTTCCAGCAGGTCGTCACCCAGGGCTGGAAGGCGGAGAACGCCCAGAAGCGGATGGACACCCTGCTCACGGGCAACTACACCAGCACCACGCTGGACGGCGTCCTGTCCCCCAACGACACCCTCGGTCGCGCGATCATCACCTCGGTGAAGGCCGCGGGCAAGCCGATCCCGGTCGTCACGGGTCAGGACTCCGAGGTCGAGTCCGTCAAGTCGATCATGGCCGGTGAGCAGTACTCCACCATCAACAAGGACACCCGCAACCTGGTCAAGGACACCATCGACATGGTGATCGCCCTGCAGAAGGGCGAGAAGCCGGAGATCAACGACGAGAAGTCGTACAACAACGGCGTCAAGGTCGTGCCGGCCCACCTGCTCGACCCGGTCATCGTGACCAAGGAGAACGCCAAGGAGGCCTACGCCAACGACCCGACCCTCTCGGCCATCACCGGCTGACGATCGGGCCTGACCTGCACGCAAAGCGGCAGTTGCTCGGCGACCCGGGACTTGTAGCACCCGGTCTTGCCGAACAACTGCCGCTTTGTCGTGTCGTGGGGAGCGGAGCCGGCGGGGTTCCTCAGCGGGCGGCGAGCTCCTGCGCCTGGCGCTGGGACCAGGCGCGGTCGGCGGCGTCGATGCTGGCGCGGCTCGACAGGTCGACGCCGGCGCGCTGGGCGGCTGCCTTGACCCGGGGCGAGCCCAGGTCGGGCCGGCGGAACACCTCGGGCGCGATCGCGGAGTCGACGGCGGCATACCGGCGCTGCTGGTCGGCCAGCCGGGCGCTGCTCGCCTCGGCCGTGCGCACCGTGGCGGCGGAGACCTTGGCGGTGCTGCCGGTCAGCTGGGCGCCCACGAGCGGGGTGTAGCCGTCCCGGTGGCCGGCCACGTTGGGGTGGTAGCTCTCGCTGACGGGGCTGGACAGGCCGTTGAGCCACTCGACGGAGTCGCAGACGGCGTGGCCGGTGAACCGGCTCGTCGGGTTGACGAAGGTGAAGCCCTTGGCCGCGGCTGCGGACGCCGTCTTGGCGTTGAGCAGGTCGGCCGTGGCGTTGAGCCGCGACTCCTCCTGGGGGGAGAACCACGTGAAGGCGTTGCAGTCCTCGCCCATGAAGATGCGCGGATAGCCGACGACGACGACCTTGGCGTTGGGGGCCTTGGACTTGATCGAGGCGTACAGGGTGGACAGCCGGCCGGGGATCGACCCGTTGATGATGGCCTGGGCCCCGTCGATGGCGCCGTTGCAGTCGCTGGCCCAACCCGGCTGCGCGCACTCGGTCAGGACGTCGGCGAACCCTGCGTCGTTGCCGCCGACCGAGATGCTCACCTGTGTCGTCGAGGCCGTGAGGGCGCTGAGCTGGGTGCTGGTCACGTTGGCGACGGTGGCGCCCGAACAGGCACGGAAGTTCAGGGTGAGCCCCTTGCTCGCCGAGACGAGCGAGGGGTAGGCGTACACCGACCGCTGGCAGGACGTGCCGTCGTTGATGTAGGTGCGCGTCCCCGTGCCCGAGGAGTACGAGTCGCCCAGTGCGACATAGGAACCCGCGGCGTGTGCGGGTGCTGCTGACAACGTGAGCGCGGTACCGGCCACCAGGGCCGTGATCGCGCCGAACGTCCGGGTCATCGCCATCGACTACTCCCTGAGGTCCACGAGAACGGTGGTTCGCACAGTAGGGCGCTGCGGTGCTTTTTCACGGTTTGCGGCCGAACGCTTGCCAACTTCTTACCGCGCACTGACCAGCGAGACCGGAAGGCCACCGGCAGGACCGGGTCAAGGGCTGGGCGGGAGCCGGGTGGGCCCACCTGCCAGACTCACCGCTGTGTGGCGCGAACTGCTGGTGGGACTGGCTGCGGGGCTCGTCGCGACCTGGCTCGCGCTCCTCGTGGCACTGCTCGTGGTCCGACCCAAGGGGTCGCTCCTCGCGGAGTCGCTGCGCCTGCTGCCCGACCTGCTTCGCCTGCTGCGTGATGTCGCCAGGGACCCGACGCAGCCGCGCGGGGTACGGGTGCGGCTCGGCCTGCTGCTGGCCTACCTCGCGATGCCCTTCGACCTGGTGCCCGACTTCCTCCCGGTCGTGGGGTATGCCGACGACGTGGTCGTCGTCGTGTGGACGTTGCGCTCCGTGGTCCGGGCCGTCGGCGTGGCCGAGCTGCGTCGACACTGGCGGGGGACCGAGGACGGGTTCACCGCGCTGCGCCGCGTCGCGTCAGTCTGACGGGCGCTGACCTGCACTGATGTGGCTGCAGCGGTGGCGTTCGACGGCGAAGTGCAATAGGAAGGACACGGCGGTTCTGCCGCCGGGCACGACCTGAGGCATCACCCAGGAACGACACGACGAGGCAAAGGAGCACAGCCATGAGCGAGACGCCCATGAACCCCACGGAGTCCGACGAGACCGAGGAGGGCGTGGCCGACGGTGGAGCCAACACCGGTGGTCACGACGGTGGAGCCGACGGTGGCGCTGACGGTGGCGCCGACGGTGGCGCAGGTGAAGGCCCGGCCGACGGCGGGGCGAACGCCGGTGGTCACGACGGTGGCGCCGACGGCGGGGCGAACTAGCCCGACCGCGGTCCACGACCGAACCTGTTGACGACCGCAAGGACCCGATGACCGCAACGACCAGCAGCAGGGCACCCGCTCCGGCGAGTGGGTGCCCTGCGTTGCGCCGCCTCGTGGCGCCGGACGCCGGCACGTTCGCCGCCGACCACTGGGACCAGGAACCGCTGCTCACCCGGGCCCGCGACCTGCCCCTGCCGTTCGACGACCTCTTCTCCGAGGCGGCGGTCGACGAGCTCATCGCGACCCGCGGTCTGCGGACGCCGTTCCTGCGGATGGCCAAGGAGGGTTCGACACTGCCCGACCGGGCCTTCACCGGTGGCGGTGGCACGGGGGCATCCATCGGCGACCAGGCCAGCGACGACCGGGTGCTGCACCAGTTCGCCGACGGCGCGACCCTCGTGCTCCAGGGGCTGCACCGCACCTGGGCGCCGATCGTGGAGTTCGCCCAGCAGCTCGCTGCCGACCTCGGGCACCCGACCCAGGTCAACGCCTACGTGACCCCACCCCAGAACACCGGGTTCAGCGACCACTACGACGTGCACGACGTCTTCGTCCTGCAGATCTCTGGGGCCAAGCGCTGGCGCATCCGCCGTCCGGTGCACGACCGTCCGCTGCGCGACCAGCCCTGGACCGGTCGTCGCGCCGAGGTCGAGGAGGCGGCTCGCGACACCCCCCTGCTCGAGACCACGCTGGAGCCCGGTGACTGCCTCTACCTCCCGCGCGGCTACCTCCACTCGGCGACCGCGCAGGGCGGGGTCAGCACCCACCTCACGATCGGTGTGCACTCCTGGACGCGCCACCACCTGGCCGACGAGATGCTCACGCTCGCGCTCGCCCACGCCGCCCAGGACCCGGCCGTGCGCGCCTCGCTCCCACTG
Organism: uncultured Actinomycetota bacterium; assembly: GCA_963731235.1. Taxonomy (GTDB): domain Bacteria; phylum Actinomycetota; class Actinomycetes; order Actinomycetales; family Dermatophilaceae; genus Pedococcus. The sequence continues at coordinate 44,783 of CAVSUT010000027.1, forward strand.
GGTACGGCGCTCGCGGACCCGACCGAGCGCGCGGCCGACGTCGAGCTCGTGCGCGACGCCCTGGTGCGAGCACTCTCCGCGCTGGATGCGGACGACCTGTCCACCGCCCTGTCGGCCAGCGCCCGTGGCTCGCAACGGGCTGCCCCCCTGCCCCCGCTCGCCCAGCACGCCCTCGCCCACGACCTGCGCGGCGACACGCGCCTGCGCCTGCGCCCCCACCTCGCGGCAGACCTCACCTCCCGCGACGGGTATGGCGTGCTGACCAGTCGCGCCGGCACGCTCCGGGTGGAGGGGGCCGACCTGCCGGCGACCCGCTCCTTCCTCGCGGAGGGATCGGCGACGGCAGGCGACCTGGGGGTCGAGCTGGCGCGTCGGCTGGTGCTGGCCGGCGTCGCAGTCGCCCCGTGACCACCGCCCACTGCGCCACCGAGGCGCGCATCAGGGGTGACTCGCTCTCCGGGTCCGCAGCCCCCGCGCGCCGGTGGCTGCTGGTCGAGCACGATGGTCCGTGGCTTCCCGCCGCGTTGGACAGCCCGGGGTTCGAGGGGGGTATCGGCGCGGCCTTGCACGCGGCCGCCGTGGCGGTCCAGGGACGCGCCCTGCTGATCCGCCGTCCGGGACGTCGCCCCCATCGGGCAGTGCGCGCGTGGGCGGTGGTCGACCACGCAGGGACCCAGCAGTGGGGCAGCTGGCGGAACCCGCAGGACCTGCTCGTCGCAGCCGAGGTGATGCGTTCGGGACCGAAGCCGCCGCCGACCGCTCGGGCAGGGTCCACCCCGCCCTTGCTCCTCGTCTGCGCCCACGGCCGGCACGACGTCTGCTGCGCGATCCGCGGCCGACCCGTGGTGGAGGCCCTCTCCGCCCGCTGGGCGGACCGGACGTGGGAGTGCTCGCACATCGGGGGTGATCGCTTCGCCCCCAACGTCCTGCTGCTGCCCGACGGCGCCTACTACGGCAACCTCGACGTCAGCTCGGCCGTGGACGTGGTCGAGGCCCACCTGCGTGGGACGGTGACCACGCGCTACTTCCGCGGGGTGTCGACCCGGCCACCGGCGGTGCAGGCGGCTCTCGCTGCGGTGCTGTCGACCTATGGTCCCGCCGGGTTGGGGGACGTCCGCGACGCGCTCTGCGAGGGCACGGGCGACGACTCGTTCCGGGTCACCGTGCTCGGCACCGGTCGACTGCCGGTGCTGGTGCAGGCCGATGTCCGCAGGCGGGTCGACCCGCCAGCCCAGCTGACCTGTCGCGCCGAGTCACCGTCCTGCGCCTACAGCTATGCGGTCGAGGTGCTGCGGATCCCCAGCATCCACGACGCGCCCTAGCCCGGACCGGCTCAGGAGGGCTGGCCCACGCGGACCCGGTTGCCGTCGGGGTCCACGACCTCGGTGTCCCGAGCCCACGGGTTGTCGTCGACGGGCGTCCCGAACTCCCGGGCCACGGCGTCGACGTCCTCGACCCAGAGGTAGATGAGGCCGCCGGGGACGGCGTCGCCGAGGTGCTCGGACAGGAAGAGGTGGTCGGCTCCCCGGCGGATCGTCATGAAGACGGGCATCCCGTCGGCGAACCGGTGTGAGTGGACGTGCTCGAACCCGAGGCGTTCCCACCAGGGCAGCGCGGCGGCGGCGTCGGCGACCCGCAGGATCGGGACGATGCTCACCGGGCAGGCGCGGCGACGTGTTCGGTCGTCGGCTCCAGGTCCGCCGAGCAGGTCCGCGGGGGCGTGGAGCCGGCACCGCCGTTGGCGTCGGCGGGCGCCGGCACCTCGGGGAGGGCCGACTGGATCCGCGCGCCGTTGATCAGGGTGACGTCGTCGTAGGCCGGGCGACCCTCGATGACGTTGCGGAACTGGTAGCGGCTCAGGGAGGTGATCCGGCAGTCCTCGCCGAACACCGCGATGTCGAAGGACGACGGCTGCCCGGTCAGCTCCTCACCCTCGGCTGCCTGGAGGAAGTGGCTGAACGGGCCGCCGCCGGTGAACGTGCCGACCCCGATGGTGTTGTCGTTGAGGCGGTCCGAGTGCAGGTGGCCGTGGATCTTGATGCCCGACTCCTGGGCGACCGCGTTCACCGCTCCCGGCTCGTGCGCCACGAGGATGTCCGGGGGAGCGAGGTCGGCCATCGCCGCGACGTAGCGAGCCGCGGGCGCCTTCTGCTTCGCGGCGTTGTTCTTGTTGTCGTCACCGAACCACCGCGGGTCGTTGAACCCCGCGATGCGGATGCCGCCGATGCTCTGCACCGTGTAGCTGTCGTCGTCGGGCTGGAGCAGGACGACGTTGGGGATCTTGGCCAGGGCTCGCAGCAGCTCGGTGTCCGTGGCCGACCGGGCGTCGTGGTTGCCCTTGACGAAGAGGTAGGGGACGTCGAGCGACCGGATGCCGGCCAGGACCCCGGACGCCTCGGCCTCGGTGAGGGTGCCGAAGTTGACCAGGTCGCCGGCGTCGATGACGGCGTCCACCTGCTCCTGCTCGACGATCGTCTTCATCAGCGGGTACTGGTTCCCGCCGTGGATGTCGGACACCAGCAGCAGCCGTGCCGCCACGGGTTCGTTCAGCGACTGCGGCGAGTACTTGTCCTGCAACGCTGCCGACAGGGCCAGGAGGTTCTTGAGGTAGGGGGTCGTCTGCGCGGCGCGCGTCTCGACCCCGGCCAGCAGGTCGGCGTTGCGCTGCACGGCGCCGAGGATGCCGGTGGTGGTGAACTGGTCGAGCCGCTCGGGCCGGTAGCCGAACGCGATGCTGGCGAAGGTCGCCCCACAGGCGACCAGCCAGCACAGGGCGGCGACCCCGAGCCGGCCCGCCTTCGGGCGCCGGTGGATCCACTCGGCATACGCACCGACGGCGAGGAGGGTGACGAACAGTGCGCCGGCCATGAACCGCAACGCCAACCCGATCGCCGCGTCCCGCGCCGCCCGCTCCAGCTCCAGGGGCCCCGGCTGGAGCGAGCGGACCGAGATGTTGGGGCGGGCCAGCAGGTCGGTGATGCGCTGCTTGACCTGCACGTCGGCGATGACGCCGGGGGCGGGGACCGGGCCACCGAAGTCGAGCAGGATGTCACCGAACAGGGTGGGGCTCTGGATCGTGCCGAGGTTGGCGGGACTGACCGAGAGCCGCAGCCTGGCCTCGTAGTTGAGCGTGTCCACCGAGGTCGGGAAGAGCGTGGTCGCGGCGATGCCACCGAGGAGGGCCGCCAGCACCAGGGCCACGACTGCTCCGGAGTTCATGAGCAGGAGGACCGGGCGACGCCTGCTGCTGGGGCGCTCAGGGGGCGGGCTCACGCCCTCACCGTATCCGGCGCGGAGCCCGTGAGGGGGCTATCCCTACGCTGTCGGGTATGCCGGGAACCCTGGGGACGCTGGACGGGCGAGACTTCGCCGCCGTGCTGTTCGACATGGACGGGACCCTCATCGACTCGATCCCCGTCGTCCTGCGCAGCTGGTTGCGGTGGGCCGACGAGGAGGGCGTCGACCCCGCCCGGCTGGTGGGCTTCCACGGCGTGCCGGCCCGCGGCATCGCCGAGAAGCTGCTTCCTGCGGACCGGGTCGATGCGGCGGTGGACCGCATCGAGGCGATCGAGACCGCCGACACCGAGGGCATCACGGTGCTTCCGGGGACGCTGATCGCGTTGGCGACGCTCACCGGGAGCGGCCGTGGCGGCAGCGACCTGTGCGCCATCGCGACGTCGTGCACCCAGCCCCTGGCCGACGCCCGCATCGCCGCGACCGGTCTGCCTGCCCCTCGCGTCGTCGTGACGGCCAGCGACGTCCGACAGGGCAAGCCGCACCCCGACCCGTTCCTGCTGGCGGCGCAGCGCCTGGGCGTCGACCCCCGCGAGTGCCTCGTCGTCGAGGACGCCCCCGGTGGGCTCGAGGCGGCCCGCGCGGCCGGGTGTGCGACCCTCGCCGTCACGACGACCACCGCGCCGGCCGACCTGCTGGCCGAGGCCGTGATCGGCACCCTCGCCGACGTGGAGTTCAGCGTGGTCGGCGGTCGGGTTCGCGTGACGGGCGTGGTCGCCGGCGCATAGGTTGGCCGGCATGGACGCTGACGTCATCGTGGTCGGAGCCGGCCTGTCGGGGCTCGTCGCCACCGCAGAGCTCGCCGACGCAGGTCGGCGGGTGGTCGTGGTCGACCAGGAGAGCCCGGTCAACATCGGGGCGCAGGCGTTCTGGTCGTTCGGTGGGCTGTTCTTCGTCGACAGCCCCGAGCAGCGCCGGATGGGGATCAAGGACTCCTCCGAGCTCGCCCTGGCGGACTGGATGGGCTCGGCCGGCTTCGACCGGCTCGAGGACCAGGACCGCTGGCCGCTGCGCTGGGCGCAGGCCTACGTCGACTTCGCCGCCGGCGAGAAGCGTGCGTGGCTGCACGAGCAGGGGATGCGCTGGTTCCCCGTCGTCGGCTGGGCCGAGCGCGGCGACGGCACCGCCACCGGTCACGGCAACTCCGTCCCGCGCTTCCACATCACGTGGGGGACCGGTCCCGGGGTCGTCGAGCCGTTCCTGCGTCGCGTGCGCGACCACGTCGCCGCAGGCCGGGTCGAGCTGCGGCACCGGCACCGCGTCGACGATCTGGTCACCCACGACGGCACCGTCACCGGGGTCCGTGGGACGCGGCTCGCCGAGGACGGCGCCGAGCGAGGACGGCCCACCTCCCGCGACGCGGTGGGCGAGTTCAGCCTCGAGGCGCAGGCGGTCGTCGTCACCAGCGGCGGCATCGGCGCCAACCACGACCTGGTCCGGGCGAACTGGCCGGCGCGCCTCGGCGAACCGCCGGCCCACATGCTCACCGGCGTCCCGGCATACGTCGACGGGCGCATGCTGGCCATCACCGAAGCCGCGGGCGGGCGCCTGGTCAACCGCGACCGCATGTGGCACTACGTCGAGGGCATCGAGAACCACGACCCGATCTGGCCCTCGCACGCCATCCGCATCCTGCCCGGTCCGAGCTCGCTGTGGTTCGACGGCAACGGCGACCGGTTGCCCCCGCCCCTCTTCCCCGGCTTCGACACCCTCGGGACGCTGTCCCACCTGCGCCGGACCGGCCACGACCACAGCTGGTTCATCCTCACCTCGAAGATCATCGGCAAGGAGTTCGCCCTGTCGGGCTCGGAGCAGAACCCCGACCTCACCGGGAAGTCGGTCAAGGACGTCCTGGGTCGGGTCCGCGCCGACATGCCCGCCCCGGTCCGCGCGTTCCTCGAACGCGGCGCCGACTTCGTCAGCGCCGACACCCTCGGCGAGCTCGTCGCCAGGATGAACGCCCTGACCCCGCACGCCCCCCTCGACCCGGACCACATCGAGCGCCAGGTCGTCGCACGCGACCGCCAGGTCGACAACGGCTTCAGCAAGGACGCGCAGCTCACCGCGATCCACGGCGCGCGCGGCTACCGCGGCGACAAGCTGATCCGCACCGCGACCCCCCACCGGATCCTCGACCCCAAGGCCGGTCCGCTCATCGCGGTCCGCCTCAACATCCTCACCCGCAAGACCCTCGGCGGCCTGGAGACGGACCTGTCCGCGCGGGTCCTGTCCGCGTCGGGCGAGCCGGTCCCCGGTCTGTATGCCGCCGGCGAGGTGGCCGGGTTCGGTGGCGGGGGGATGCACGGCTACCGAGCGCTCGAGGGCACCTTCCTCGGCGGCTGCCTGTTCTCCGGCCGGGTCGCCGGACGGGCTGCCGCCGCCGCAGTCGGCTGAACCTCTCCCGCCCGGAGGGGCCTGGCGAACCCTCGCCGCGCCGACGTCGCCGCCGTGAGGCAGACTCCGCAGCATGACCGACGACGTGGCCGGAGCCGCAGGCGCGCCACGCCGACTGCTCGACGACCGCGACTTCCGCCGCTACTGGCTGGCCCGCATCATCTCGCTCAGCGGGTCGCTCATCACCGTCGTGGTCATGCCGGTCCTGGTCTACCGACTCACCGGGTCGGCCGCGCTCACGGCCCTCACCGCGACCCTGGACGCGTTGCCCTACCTGCTCATCGGGTTGTTCGCCGGAGCCCTCAGCGACCGCTGGAACCGACAGCGCGTCATGGTCGCGGCCGACGTGGCCAACGTCGTCGTCATCGGCTCGGTGCCCGTCGCGCACTTCCTCGACATCCTGACCGTCCCGCACGTCCTGGTCGTCGGGTTCGTCGCGCAGTGCCTGTTCACCTTCTTCGACGGCGCGAACTTCGGCGCCCTGCCCGTCCTGGTCGGCCGGGAGCGGGTCGGTGACGCGAACGCCGCGATCTGGGGCATCGGCGGGATCCTGGACCTCGTCGTGCCTGCCGGCGTCGGGGTCGCGCTGGCCGTCGTGCACCCCTCGACCCTGCTCGTCATCGACGCCCTGACGTTCCTCGTGTCCGCGCTGCTGGTGCGCTCCATCCGCCGGGCGCTGTCGTCGGCCCGCCCCAACCTCGAACCGCTGCGACCCGCGGTGGTGCTGCGCGACGTCCGCGAAGGAGTGCGGTTCCTGTGGGGACACGACGGCGTCCGCTCCAACACCGTGGCCGGCGCACTCCAGTCGACCGCCGGTGGTGGGTTCGTCGCCCTGTTCGTGCCGTGGGCCGACCGGGTGCTGGGGGTCGGCACCTCCGGGTGGCGGTTCGGGCTGCTCTTCGCCGTATGGGGCGTGGGTGGCGTGCTCGCCTCGGCCCTCGTGCCGCCGCTGCTGCGGCGGTACCCCGTGGCGCGGGTGACGCTCAGCGCCCTACCGGTCTCAGCGGTGGCGGGGATCGCCACCGCCGTCGTCAGCGACTGGGTGCTGGCCTGCGTCGGGATGGTCATCTGGGGCATCGCCTACCAGCTCGTGCTCATCACGTCGATGACCTACCGCATGCAGGTGACGCCGGAGCACCTCCTGGGCCGGGTCAACATGGCGGGCCGCATGCTCTCGTGGGGGCTCGGCTGGACCATCGGCTCGATCGCCGGCGGGGCCCTGGCGGCCGCGACGGCGGTGCAGCCGGCGATGGTGACGCTGGTGTCGGTGGGGGTGGTGGCAGCGGTCTTCGCGTGGGTCTCGCCGCTGCGTCAGATCGCGGCGGGCTCGCGCCTGGTCGACGGCACCCCGACCTGAGCCAGCAGGCGCACGACACCGGCCACGAGGGCCAGGCCCACCGCGATGATGCCGAGCGTGAGCCCTGTCATGGCCAGCCAGTCGGACTGGAAGGCGGACGGCACCAGGCGGCTCGGGACCGCCACGACCCCGATGAACGCGCCCCACAGCCCGGCGTACGTGCCGATCATGTTGCCGGCGTGGGCGCGGATGTTGCCGCGGCGGGCGTTCCAGAGCCCGAGGGACAGCGTGACGATGGTGAAGGCGCTGAGGCCGTGGATCCACGAGAAGTTGCCGGGCCGCAGCTGCTGGATCCAGAACGAGCTGAACGCCGTGAAGTACATGCACCCCAACCAGGCCCACCCGATGACGCGATGCGGTCGGTCACCCTTGCGCCGGCGGACGAGCTGGGCCGCGCCGAACACCATCGCGAACGTCGCGGCGACGGCATGGATGGCGATGAGTGCGTTCCACGAGTGGTCCATGACCGGCCCTTCCGTTAGATAGTGACACTATCCAAAGTATGGTGCCGCTGCCGTGAGTGCAAGACCCGCGCGCGAAACGGCCCCGCGACCCGGCCCCGCGACCCGGTCCCGCGACACGACAAAGCGGGGGTTGCTCGGCAAGACCAGGGCGTATACGTCCCGTGATCCCGAGCAACCCCCGCTTTGCGAGGGTGTCTGGCCGGCTACAGGTACTGGCCGGTGGGGCCGCCGTCGCCGGGCACGCCCGGTGCCCCGGCCTCGGGCGGACCCTGGTGGCCGGGAGGAAGCGCCCGCCGCATCTGCGCGAGCTGCTGCTGGGCGGCCATCTGCTGGGCGAACAACGCCGTCTGGATGCCGTGGAACAGTCCCTCGAGCCACCCCACGAGCTGGGCCTGGGCGATCCGCAGCTCGGCATCGGTGGGCGCGTGCCCCTCGTCGAACGGCAGGGCGATCCGCTCGAGCTCTTCGATCAGCTCGGGAGCCAGCCCGTCCTCGAGCTCCTTGATCGAGCGGCGGTGGATCTCGGCGAGGCGGGCGCGCCCGGCCTCGTCGAGCGGGGCACCCCGCACCTCCTCGAGCAGCTGCTTGATCATCGAGCCGATGCGCATCACCTTGGCGGGCTGCTCGACCAGGTCGGCCGGGTTGGTCGGTCCGTCCTCGTCGCTCTCGTGCGGGTGCACGCCCATCCCGTCCTGGGTGACGACGACGACGCGCTGCTGCTCGCCGGCCTCGGGGGAGGGGTCGTCAGGGGTGTTCGGCGTCAGGGGGCTGCTCATGCCTGCCATCCTGCCCCAGCACCGCGACCGGCACAGCGGGGGGAGCCACCTGCGACGACCTGCCTCAGTCGGCCCGGCGACTCATCGTCGGGGCCTTGCGGATGGCGGCAGCGGACAGCAGGCCGGCCAACAGGGGGACCCCCAGGACGACGAGGAGCAAGGGCGTCCACGGGATCTCGAGGTAGGGGCCGGTGGTCGCGTCGAGGCCGGTGACCGGGTCGTAGCTGTTGTTGCGCGTGAGCGGGTAGGAGACCGCGATGCCCGGCACCAGGCCGACAGCGATCCCGAGGACCGCGCCGATGAACCCGACGACCATCGCCTGTGAGGCCGCGAAGCCGCGCCGGGTGCGCCGGGTGGCGCCGACCGCTGCCAGGGTCCCGAGGTCGGCCTGCTGCTCGGCCATGGACAGGGCGGTCGAGATGAGGGTGACGATGAGGATGAGGAGGGCGGCGACACCCATCATGATCCGCATCGCCGTCTCGTCGTAGCGCTGGAAGCCGCGCTCGACGTAGACCCCGCCATCGGTGCCCACCAGCTCGTCGAGACGCTTCTCGGTGTCCGCGCTGATCGAGCCGGACGGGTCGCGCAGCAGCACCTGGTCCTGCACCATCGGCCAGCCGAGCCGCTGTGGCGGTGGCGTCCGAGACCAGGGCGCCGGACTGGCCGGGGAGGCTGCCGTCGCGCATCCGGTCCACCGGCACGGCGACCACGGGCAGGGACTCGGACGACTTCTGCACGACGTCCTTCGCGACGTAGTTGGCCTGGTCCATGACGAAGGTCCCGGAGACGACCCGCAGCGACGGCTCCTTGGCCAGCGTGTCCACGGCCACCGCGATCCCGCCGCCTGCGACGACCTTCGTCTGGGCCTCGTCGAGCCGCAGCAGGCGGGCGATCTCCGCCACCGGGAGGACGCCGATCTGTCCACGGTCGTAGACGGTCGTCCCCATCTTCTGGCAGGGGGACGCAGCGTTCCCCGGCAACGTCTCGGCGGCGGTGCAGCCTGCGGGCAGCACCGACACGAACGGAACTGGCCCCGACCCGCTGGCGTCGCCCTGGCCGGTGATCGGATCGTCTGCGGGGCGCACGGTGAAGTACGGCGTCTGCGTCAGCTCCGGCGCCTGCCGCAGGGCCGCGGCCGTCGACAACCGGACCTCGGCGTCGCCGGTCCAGACCAGTCCCTCGCCGGGCAGCGCCTGCGGCTGGTAGGTCGCCATCTGCTGCTTGGTGTCACTGGCCAGGCCGATGCTGAAGGCGGTCAGGGCGGTGACCCCGGCGAGGATCGCGGCGACCGTGGGGGTCGACCGCGAGCGGTGCCGGGCCGCGTCGCGGGTCGCCATCCGGGGCGCCACGGGAAGGCGCGCGGCGAGCCTGCCGAACAGGACGAGCAGGGCCGGCACGAGCAGGAGGGTCCCGAGCACCAGTGCGATCGCCCCCAGGGCGACCTGGATCTCGTTGCCCCCGGAGATCGCCGTCGACAGCACGACGAACCCGCCGGCGGCAGCCAGCACGAGGCCCACCACGGGGACGACCTTGTTCAGGGGCGGCGAGACACTCTGGCCACGCATGACGCCGATGATGTCGAGCCTGCCGAGCCGCAACGACGGCAACAGGGCTGCGACGACGGCGCTGAGCACGGCGCACGGCAGCAGGATCGCGAACGCGGTCCACGGGATGTCGAGCGGCACCGAGGCGAACCTCGTCGACGGGTGGGTGCGCACCCACCACCAGAGGCCGGCGCGGACCGCGGCCACGCCGAGCGCCACCCCGCCCACCGCGGAGATCACGCCGAGGAGCACGGCCTGGGCGAGCACGGTACGGCGCAGCTGGCGCACCTCGGCGCCGTTGGTCGCGGCGACGGCCAGGGTGCGACGCTGCCGGGAGGCGCTGACCGCGAAGGCAGGACCGACGAGCAGGGTCGTGATGATGAAGAGCATGACCCCACCGATCACGGCGATCATGCGACCGGTGTCCTGGGTGAAGTCGCCCTGCGGGCGCAGCTCGGCCGGGATCTGGCTGTCGGGTGGGGGGTCCTGCAGGACCGCACGGCTGTAGACGGTCAGCCCGTGGGTGTTGAGCTGCTGGACCTCGGCCCAGGTCACCGGGTCGTCGCCGAGGACGACCCAGCTGAACTGGCCGCCACCGGAGAAGTTCTGCCCGGCCCCTTCGGGCAGTGACGGGACGACGAAGTCCGGGCGGCCCCCCCACTCGGAGAGGGCGTCGGCGGTGCCGACGACGGTGACGGTGCGTTCGGTGCCGTCGGCCGACAGCACCGTGGTGCCCGAGGTCGGCAGGCCGTTGGCAACTCCGGCGGGGGTCACCACGATCTCGGTGGCATCGGCTGCCCCACGCGCCGCTCGTCAGGCGCGCCTTGGCGCCGAGGTCGACCGAGCGCGGGTCGAGGACCAGACCCGAGACGCGGATGCGGCGCTCACCCTTGACCAGCCGGACCTCGGTCTCGGCGACGGGGACGGCCCGACCACCGACGAGGCGGCCGACGGCCTCGGCATTGACCGCCACGGGGGCGTCGGCGACATAGCCGGGGATGGCGACCGCAGGCTTGTCCGAACCCCACGACATCCCGCCCTGGTTGGGGTCGGGGGTCTGCAGCACCTTGCCCTCGACCGGGCCCTGGACGAGGGCCTGGCCCGGTCCCATCCGTGCGGTCACCAGGTCGGCGGCGTCGGTCTGCTCCGTGGCGCCGACGGTGGCGGCCGCGGCGAGCAGACCCACCGGGATGGCGACCATGAGGAACACGAGCAGCGAACGTCCCTTGTGGCGGCGCAGGTCACGTCGGGCCATCCGTAGGGCGACACGCCACGAGGCGCGCCAGCGGGCGAGCCGGGAGCCGGACGGCTCGCGAGTCGGGCCGTTGCGGCGACGTGGTCCCCGAGCGAGGTTCGGTCAGCGTGGTCATGGTGGCCTCAGACCGCCGGGTCGAGCAGGGCCTCGGCGGTCTGCGCCGAACCGGTGCTGTCGACGACGACCCCGTCGCGCAGGAACACGACGCGGTCGGCCCAGGCGGCGTGGCGGGCCTCGTGGGTCACCAGCAGGCCGGCCGCCCCGGCGTCGCACCGCTCGCGCAGGACGCGGAGCACGCCCTCCCCGGTGTGGGAGTCGAGGGCGCCGGTCGGCTCGTCGGCCAGGACGAGCCGTCGGTCGCCGACGAGCGCGCGGGAGATCGCGACGCGCTGCTGCTGGCCGCCGGACATCTTGTCGGGGTAGCGGTCCGCGAGCTCGGCGACCCCCACGAGCTCGAGCGCGTACGTCGCCAGCCGTCGCGCCTTGCCGACCCGCAGGCCGTCCAGCTCGAGGGGCAGTGCGACGTTCTCGACCGCGGTCAGCGACGGGATGAGGTTGAAGTCCTGGAACACGAACCCGACCCGCCGCCGGCGCAGCCTGGCCAGCGCGTCCGCCTTGAGGGTGCCGATGTCCTGGCCCTCGATGAGCACCTGCCCGCTCGTCGCGGCGTCGAGTCCGCCGGCGAGGTTGAGCAGGGTGGACTTGCCGGAGCCGCTCGGCCCCATCACGGCGACGAGCTCGCCGGCGTGCACGTCGAGGCTGACCCCGGCGAGCGCGCGGACGGCGGTCGAGTCGGTGCCGTGGACGCGAGTGACGTTGGCCAGGCGCAGGATCGGTTCCGTGCCGGTGCGGTCGGTGCTGTGCTGCATGTCGTGGTCCGGTCCGGTGGTGTGCGGTGCCTTGGTGTTCACGGTGCCCCCCTGAGCGTGGTGGAGATGATGTCGTGCTGGGCCGACGGCGCACCGGTGGTGCCGGTCCCCTGCGTGTCGGTGGTCGGTATGGCGCGTGCCTGCCGTCGTGGCCGGGCCGCCTCGCGGATGAGCCGGGCCTCGACGTGGTCGAGCCAGCGGACCTCGGCCTCCCCGGAGTAGATGAGGTTCTCCAGGACCAGGAGCCACGCGAGGTCGACGGTGCCGTCGTCCTCGTCGGACTCGAGGTGGGTGGTGGCCCGCTGCTTGAGGCGGGTGAGGTCCTGCAGGTGGCGCAGGGTCGCGGTGCGCTGGGTCTGCACGACCCGGTTGACGTCGACGCCCTGGACCGTGACGGCGAGGGCGAGCTTGATGACGAGCTCGTCGCGGGGGGTCGTCTGCCGGTCCACCGGCGAGATCCACCACCGGGCGACCTCGGCCCGCCCGGTCCGGGTCAGCCGGTAGCTGATCCGCCCGTCGTCATCGGCGCCGGCGGCCTCGACGAGCCCGTCGCGCTCCAAGCGGGCCAGGGTCGTGTAGACCTGTCCCACGTTGAGCGGCCAGGTGCCCCCGGTCCGGGCCTCGAACTCCGACCGGAGCTGGGCGCCGTACATCGGCTGCTGTGCGAGCAGGGCCAACAGCCCTTGGCGAACCGACACCGGCGCCCCTCCCCTTCGTCCCCACCGGGTGGCCCCGGTTCCGTGTCCCCTGTATACCCAGTATTGCTACTGGTGGGAGTAGGTATACCGAGTATGGAGCCCCGGCGTCAAGGGTCAGGGGTGGATGACTCCGGCCGTGGCGCCGGAGACCTCCGCGCCGGGCTGGTCGTCGGGCAGCAGCCGGTCCGCGGGTGCCGCCACGGGGAGGGTGACGGTGCTGTCGGGCTGCTCGCCCGCGGTGCGGTCCGGTCGGCGCAGCAGGCGTTGGCTGGCGAGCGACACCAGCAGGGCGCCGGCCGCAGCGGACACCGTGACGGCGAACGCCGCCGTGTGTCCGTGGTCGTCGGCCAGGCGTCCGGCGACTGCCGAACCGACGGCGTACCCGAGACCCGTGGCCGCGGCGAGCAGCGTCATCGCGGTGCCGACCTTGGCGGCGGGGGCGCTGCGCTCGCCCATGGTGAAGTTGCTGATCATGTAGGGCGCCACGACGAACCCGAGGACGAGGACGACCAGCACCAGGGCGGGCAGCGAGTCGACGGCGAGCAGGGGCAGCGACAGGACGAACAACCCGGCTGCCGCGACGAGCATCCGCAGGGGGAAGCCGAACCGCTGCGGCACCCCGGCGATCGCGAGACCGGCGGCGACGCTGCCGACCCCGAGCACCGCGTGCACGAGACCGGCGACCCCGGCCTGCCCGACCGAGGTCGCGAGCACGCTCGTCCCGGTCTGCACCGAGCCGAAGAAGGCACCGATGAGGCCTTGGGCGAGCATGAGCACGACGAGGGTGACCGACAGGACCCTGACCCGGGCCTGGCCGGTGCGGCGCGGGGCGTGGGCGAGCCCGGCGGTGGGGTGCAGGGCGAAGGCGGACCCGAAGACCATGAGCAGGACCGACGCGACGACCAGACCGGCGCCGGGGTCGGCGACGATGAGCAGCAGGCCGAGCAGGGCCGGGCCGAGGACGAAGGTCGCCTCGTCGGCGGCCCCTTCGTAGGAGAAGGCCGCTTCGACCAGGCGCGGCTGACGGGCGCCGCTGTGGCGGGTGATCGGGCGCCAGCGCACGCGGGCGAGCGGGCCGATCTGGGGCAGGAACGCACCGGTGAGGCCGGCGGTCGCGGCCAGGATGGACCCGGAGGCGTCGCGGTGGGCGAGGACGACCAGCGCCAGGAGCCCCAGGCCACCGGCGACGGACTGGACGAGCACCACGGGGCGCTGGCCGACCCGGTCGGAGAGCACGGCGGCGACGGGGGAGCACAGGGCGTTGGCGACGGCGAGCGCACCGGCGGCGAGGCCGCCCGCGGCATACGAGCCCGTGGTGCCGGACACCAGCAGCAGGGCACCCATCTGGCTCATCGCCAGGGGTAGGCGACCGACGAAGGCGATGACGACGTAGAAGGGTCCGGCGAGGTGCAGGAGGTGGCGGTAGGAGGCGATCGGCGACACGGGGTTCTCGTCCTGGCGGGTGCCGGGGTACGGCACAGCGGCGTGCGCCGAACCCACCTCCGAGGCGCACAGGAACCCTGAGCATTCCGGGCGAGGAACTCAGCTCGAGGCTGCGGTCGATCGCACCGGACGACCACAGTCTACCGGCGCCGCGGCGGTGCGACGACGATCAGGTCGTGAGCAGGATCTTGCCGATGTGGCCGCTCGCCTCGAGCTCACGGTGCGCGCTCGGGGCGTCCACCAGCGCGTGGCGGGAGTGGATCACCGGACGCACCCGGCCGGCCTCGACCAGCGGCCAGACGTGTTCGCGCACCGCCGCGACGATGGCTGCCTTCTCGTCGGCGGGGCGAGCGCGCAGCGAGGTGGCGATCACGGCGCCGCGCTTGCGCAGCAGCAGCCCCAGGTCGAGCTCGGCCCTGGCCCCGCCCTGCAGGCCGATGACGACGAGGCGACCACCGGGGGCGAGCGCCTCGACGTTGCGGGCGAGGTACTTCGCGCCCATGTTGTCCAGGATGACGTCGGCCCCGGCACCACCGGTGGCGGCGCGGACCTCCTCGACGAAGTCCTGCTCACGGTAGTTGACCAGGACCTCGGCGCCGAGCTCGCGGCAGGCCTCGAGCTTGGCGGCGGAGCCGGCCGTGACGACGACGCGGGCCCCGACCTCACGCGCCAGCTGGATGGCCATGGTGCCGATCCCGGAGGACCCCCCGTGGATGAGGACGGTCTGGCCGGGGAGCAGGTTGGCGGTCATGAAGACGTTGCTCCACACCGTGCTGACGACCTCGGGCAGCGCGGCCGCGTCGGCGAGCGAGATGCCCTCCGGCACCGGCAGGAGCTGGCCGGCGGGGACGCAGACCAGCTCGGCGTACCCGCCCCCGGACAGCAGCGCGCACACCTCGTCTCCGACCGACCACCCGGTCACGCCCTCGCCGAGGGCCTCGATGGTGCCGCTCACCTCGAGGCCCGGGTACTCCGGCGCCCCGGGCGGCGGCGGGTAGTGACCCAGGCGCTGCATGACGTCGGCGCGGTTCACGCCGGCCGCGGCGACCGCGACACGCACCTCTCCGGCTGCGGGCTGCGGGTCGGGCACCTCGGCGAGGACCAGGGCGTCCGCGTCGCCGGGCGTGGGCAGGGTGATGGCCTTCATGGCTGGAGCCTAAGCCGGGCGATGGTGACGGCACGGTCGAGGTCGTCGCGGGTGTCGACGTCCAGGGCGTCCGGGTCGTCCAGCGGCACCACCACCGACCGCAGTGGGTCGAGCAGCCGCATGAGCGGGGTCCCTTCCGGCGGGTCGGGCAGCGCCGCCCGCAGCGCCGCGGTCCGGTATGCCGCGAGCAGCGGTTGCAGGCGCCCGTTCCCGTCGCGTCCGACGACCGCATCGAGGTCCGGCTGGGCGTCGAGGGTCGCGGCGAGACCGGGAGCAGCCGCGGCGGCATACGGCATGTCCCCGCCCAGGACGACGACGAGGGGAGTGCCGACGTGGGGGAGGGCGGCGGCGAGGCCGGCCACCGGGCCGCCGCCGGGTGGGTCCTCGCGGCACCACGCGACGGTGCGACGGGTGGCGCGGGCGGCACCCACGCAGATGACCCGCCAGTCCAGCGGCAGGCCGTCGAGGAGGTGGTCCAGGACGGTCGCGTCGCCGAGCGGTGCCTGGGTCTTGTCGCCGCCGAACCGGACCCCGCTGCCGCCGCAGAGGACGACGGCGGTGGGGGCGAGGGGCTGGTCGGGGGACTGGTCGAGGGACTGGTCGGGGGGCTGGCTCACCCCGTCATTGTCGGTGATCGTCGCCGCGGGCACCGACGGCGTGCCGTGGGTCGCGCTGCCCCGAGGGGGTTCCCGCCGTGGGGGCAGCCGGTTAGGTTGGCGAGATTCGCAGTCCGCGAAGGACTCTGGGAAGGGAGAGACCATGGCAGTCGAACGACGCACATTTCTCAAGGGGGGTGCCGCCACGGCAGGGGGTCTGGCCCTGGCGGGTCCGTTCAGCGGGCTCCTCGCCGGACCGGCGGCCGCGGCGACACCAGCCGGCACCGCAGCACCGCAGTCCAGGGGCGGAGCCGCGTTCCGTGGCCTGCGCGCGACCCCGGACCTGCGTGACGGCCAGGTCCGGCTGCACCTGCCGGAAGGCTTCTCCTACCGGTCCTTCCACGACACCGAGTCGCCCGTGACCCTCGACGACGGCACCGCGTTGCCGGGTCGGCACGACGGCATGGGCGCGTTCCGTCCGCGCCGGCACAAGGGCGACCACGACGACCACGACGACCACGACGACGACAGCAGCCGCGGCAAGCACCACGACGACCACCACGACCACGACGACAAGGACACCGTCGTCCTCGTCCGCAACCACGAGGTGAACAACCCGGGCCCGGCGTTCGGACCCGTCGGCGACCACACCTACGACCCCATGGCGCGCGGTGGCTGCACGGTCGTCGAGGTCAGCAACCGCGGGAAGGTGCGGCGCAGCTGGACCGGGCTCAACGGCACGATGATGAACTGCAGCGGCGGCCAGATGCCCTGGGGCACCTGGGTGACCTGCGAGGAGACCGTCAACGGTCCCGACGTCGGTCCGGACTTCACGGGGGCGTCCAACGTCCCGCTCACCAAGCCGCACGGGTACGTCTTCGAGGTGCCGACCCGGGGTCGCGCCTCGGGACAGCCGATCACCCGGGCCGGGCGCTTCGCCCACGAGGCCGTGGCGTTCGACCCGCGCGAGGGCTACCTCTACCTCACCGAGGACAACTTCGCGTTCCCCTCGGGCTACTACCGCTACAAGCCCAAGCGCAACCCGATGAAGACCGGGCGCCTGGACAACCAGGGCCGGCTGCAGATGCTGAAGGTCAAGGGACACCCGAACGCCCACCTCGAGGCGGCCCAGGAACGCGGCGCCAGCTACCGCGTCGAATGGGTCGACATCGACGACCCGGACCCCACCTTCCCCTACACGCCGGGCGAGGTCGCGCCGACGACCAACGACCAGGCGATCGTCCACGTCGGTGCCCAGGGCCGCGCCAAGGGGGCTGCCGGGTTCTCCCGACTGGAGGGCCAGATCTACGACGACGGCGTCGTCTACTTCACCTCCACCCAGGGCGGTGGTGAGGCGATGTCGGGGCCCGACAACTCCAACGGCTACGGCAAGGGCTTCGGCCAGGTGTGGGCGTACGACACGCGGTCCGAGCGGCTGCGGCTGGTCTACCAGTCCCCGGGCAAGGCGACCTTCGACTTCCCGGACAACATCACCGTGAGCGACCGCGGGACCCTGGTGGTCTGTGAGGACCACGACGAGGACAACTACATCCGCGGCCTCAGCCCTCGGGGACAGCTGTGGGACATCGCGCTCAACCGCGTGCAGAGCGCCCGCACCGGACAGCCCCGCTACGACGACGAGTTCGCCGGGTCCACGTTCAGCCCGGACGGCGAGACCTTGTTCGTCAACATCCAGGCCAGCGCGGGGATGAGCTTCGCCATCTGGGGTCCCTGGAAGAAGATCGGCGTCTGACCCGTATGGCGCGGGGCCGGCTGGGCCGGTCCCGCGCCAGACGGCGGCGCCACGCGGCGCGGTCAGACGGCGACGCCGTACGGCGACGTCAGCCGGCGGCGTCTGGCCTGCGGGCCGGGCAGTGGTCCGTGGCGACGTACTCGAAGTGCCACCACTCGTTGTCGTAGATGCGGCAGACGCCGTACCTCGCGCCGTTGTCCTCGAGCCAGGCCGCGACATTCTCGGGGCGGACGTCGATGGCGTACCCCTTGACGTGGGCCGAGGCCAGCGGCGGCAGGACCCACTTGGCGGCTTCGGCGCGACTGCCGTACTTCGTGACGGCACGGTCGAAGAGCACCTGCTGCCACTGCTCGCTGCGCCACGCCGACTTGATCTGCGGCGACAGGCCGGCGGCCTTCGCCCCGGCGAACGCCTCCTTGAACGCGGCGGCGGCCGCCGGCTGCATGTTGGTGGTGCCGGGGACGGCTGCATCGATCGCGATGCTGGTGGTGGGAGCCGGGATCCGGTCCGTGACGACCGCCGCGAACCCGGCTGCCGCCGCCGTCTGCGCGGTGGCTGCGGGTGCGGGGGTGCCCGCCGGTGCCGGTCCGGGACGGCCTGCGGACGCGGCGGGTGCGGCGTCGTCGACGTGCCACGCGGCATACGTGGCAACACCGGTGGCGACGACGAGCAGGACGAAGACAGAGGCGGTGCGCCGCAGTCGGGCGCGACGACGCGCAGACATCGGTCTGTCCCCCGCCACCGAGCTCACCCCTTCGTCAGTCCTCGAGGTCGAGCCCGTGCCTCGATCTCTCGTCGTGAGTGTGCCAGCAGGAGAGCCGAACTCAGCGGACCCCGCCGATGCGGAGCGTCAACGTCGACGCCGCACGCCCGACCGCGGCGACGAGCCGGGCCCGCTCCGCCTCGTCGACCTCGTCGCGCGGGTAGGTGAGCGCGATCCCGGCGACCGGGTGCCCGGTGTGGTCGAGCACCGCCCGGGCGACGGACGACAGGCCCGCGCTCACGGAGTCGTCCTCGACCGCGTAGCCCCGGGCGCGGACGGCGGTGAGCTCGCGCCGCAGCTCGCTCACCGTGGTCGGTCCGTGGCCGTCGCGCTGGACGAGGGCGTCGCGGTGCGGGAACAGGGCACGCACCTGCGCGGCGGGCAGCTGCGCGAGCATGGCCAACCCGCTCGCCGTGAGAGGCGCCGGTAGTCGCACACCCACGTCGGTGACGAGCAGTGGTCGCCCGGGCGCGCGTTCCTCGATGACGTAGAGGACGTCGCGCCCGTGCAGCACGGCGAGGTGGGCGTTGTGCGTCGTGGTGTCGACCAACCGGCCGAGCAGGGGCCGGGCGATGCGCTGCAGGGGTGCCTGCCGCTGGTAGGCCGACCCGAGCTCGAACGCCGCGACCCCGAGGCCGTAGCGGCGTTCCTCCTCGAGGTGCGTCACGAAGCCGTGGTCCCGCAGCACGGCGAGCAGGTGGTAGGTCGTCGACCTCGGCAGCCCGAGCTCGCGGGCGATGGCGCCGGCAGGCAGCGGTTCGGTATGGCGCGCGAGGAGCGTCAGCAGCTCCAGGGTGTGCCGGGCGGCGGGAGCGTTGGCCACTCGGTCACGCGCCCCAGCGGTAGCGGCGCTCGGGGCGCCCTGTGGAGCCGTAGCGCAGGGACACCTCGGCCTGGCCGATGCTGCAGAAGTACTCCAGGTAGCGGCGCGCACTGACCCGGCTGACGCCGACCAGCTCGGCAGCCTCGGTGGCGGACAGGTTGCCCTGCGCCTGCCTCATCGCGGCCTCGACGAGGGACGCGGTCTGGGGGCTCATCCCCTTGGGGAGCGCGGCCACCGGACCCCCGCCGCCCCGGGACAGGACCCGGTCGATGTCCTCCTGGCCGCGCACCTGGGTGTCCGGGAGGGCATCGCGTCGCGCGGCATACCGCTCGAGGCGCTCGCGGAGGTCCTCGAAGCCGAACGGTTTGAGGACGTAGTCCACCACGCCCTGGCGCAGGGCACCCCGGACGGCGTCGGCCTCCTTCGCCGCGGTGATCACCATGACGTCGCACTCCCGGCCGGCGCGGCGCAGCCCGGCCAGCACGTCGAGCCCGAACTGGTCGGGCAGGTAGAGGTCGAGCAGGACCAGGTCGGGGGCGAGCTCCGCTGCGGCGACCATCGCCTCCGCACCGGTGTGACAGGTGCCCACGACCTCGAACCCCTCGACGCGGGAGACGAACCCGGTGTGGACCCGGGCGACCATGAAGTCGTCGTCGACGACCAGCACCCGGATCATCGCGCCACCTCGGTCGTGGCCGCCACCGGCGTGATGCCGAGCTGGGCGACGAACATGGCGCCACCTCCCTGGCTGGTTCCGAGCTGCACCTCGCCACCGCGCCGCTGGCACACCAGCCTGGTCAGGGCGAGGCCGATCCCGCGGTCGCCGGAGGTGGCTGCCTTCGTGGTGAACCCGTTCGCGAAGACCTCCTGCGCGACCTCCGGCGGTACGCCCGGGCCGGAGTCGGAGACCGAGATCTCGACGCTGGAGGCGTCCTGGCGGATCTCGACGCTGACCCACTGGCCGGCGGGACCGCCGCTGACGGCGTCGATCGCGTTGTCGACGAGGTTGCCCAGGACGGTGGCGACATCGGCGGCGTCCTGCGCCTCGAGCCGGTCCAGCGAGGTCTCCTCCGACACCCGCAGGTCGGCCCGTCGTTCGGACGCCAAGGACACCTTGGCCATCAACAGGGCGGCGACCGCGGGGTCGCGGACGCGACTGTTGACCAGGAGGTCGAGTGACTGGCGGCGTTCGGTGACGGCGTCGACGTAGCGCACCACCTCGTCGTACTCCCCGAGCTGGATCAGGCCACCGATGGTGTGCAGCTGGTTGGCGAACTCATGGGTCTGGGCGCGCAGCAGCTGGGTGGTGCTGCGGAACGACCCCAGCTCGCGTTCCAGGTTGGCCAGGGCGGTGCGGTCGCGCAGCGTCGTCACGGTGCCGAGGTGTCGGCCGTCGCGGGTGACGCGCATGCGGTTCATCACCAGGACCCTGCCACGGCGGATGACGACCTCGTCGCGAGGACCGTCCGGGTCGTCGGTGTCGTCCCTGGCGCCGTCCGGACCGGTACCGGTGAGGACGTCGAGCAGGCGGCCCTCGACGCGCAGGTCACGCAGGCTCATGCCGGCGGCGTGCTCGGGCAGGTCGAGGAGCCGGCGGGCCACGTCGTTGACCAGGGTGATGCGGTCATGCGGGTCGAGCGCGAGGACACCTTCGGCGATGCCGTACAGCAGGGCCTCGCGGTGCTCGGCGAGACCGGTGATCTCGTGCGGCTCGAGGCCGAGGGTCTGTCGCTTGATGCGCCGCGCGAGCAGCCACGAGCCCGCCACCCCGAGGGCGAGGGCGATGCCGAGGTAGGTCAGCAGGTAGGACGAGGCGCCACGCAGCCGCTCCCAGACGGAGGGGAAGTCCTCGGCCACCATCACGGTGCCGAGGTGCTCCCCGACGTGCCCCCCGGCGATGCTCAGCACCGGCACCTGGCTGACGAGGAGCCGGTCGCCCTCGACCTGCAGGGTCCCGGACCAGCTCGCCCCCGCTGCCACGGCCGGGGTGCCCAGTGGCAGTCGACCGGTCTCCAGCGACGGGTCCGTGGAGACGCGCACCAACGCGTCCTCGTCGGCGATGGTGACCGCGGTGACCCGCGACTGGGTCACCGTCTGCAGCGCCAGGGTCGCCAGCCCGGTGCGCTGCTCGGGGACGGCGAGGTTGGCGCGCACCAGGGGGTTGGCGGCAACCTGCTCGGCCAGTGCGGAGACCCGACGTCCCTCGACGCGGTTGAAGGTCGCCTGCGACTGGGCCAGGGACACCGCTCCCACGCTGACGAGGACGACCGCGATGATGCCCAGCTGGAGGATGAGCAGCTGCCCGGCCAGCGTCCGGCGGGGCAGCGCACGCATGACCACTATGAACTCAACCTTCTCTGCTGACACAAGGGCGACTTGGGACGTACCGGGCGAGCACGATCATCTCGCTCGACCCCTTCCATGCGAAAGAGGCCTCAACGATGAGAGCTCGACTCACCGGCCTGGTTGCTGCGGCAGCCGTGGCCTCCACCTTCCTCGTCGCCGCCTGCGGCGCCACCGCCAAGCAGGGCAACGACAGTGCCGCCGGCGCGACCGGTTCGTCCGACGGCAAGCCCGCCAGCGGGCTGCAGCTCATGGTCCCGAACTCGCCCGGCGGCGGGTACGACACCACGGCGCGGACCGCCGCCAAGGTGCTCGAGTCCGCCAAGATCACCGACTCGGTCCAGGTCTTCAACCTCCCCGGAGCCGGAGGCACCGTCGGCCTGCAGCGGGTGGTCAACGAGAAGGGCAACGGCAAGCTGGCCATGCAGATGGGTCTCGGCGTCGTCGGCGCGGCCTACACCCAGAAGTCCGCCGCCACCCTCAACGACACCACCCCGATCGCCAAGCTGATCGAGGAGGCGGGCGCCATCGTCGTGCCCAAGGACTCGCCCTACCAGGACATCAACGAGCTCGTCGCCGCCTGGAAGGCCGACCCGAAGAAGCTCGCCGTCGGCGGCGGCTCCTCACCCGGCGGTCCCGACCACCTGCTCCCCATGCAGCTGGCCCAGGCGGTGGGCATCGACCCCAAGGCCGTCAGCTACGTGTCCTACGACGGCGGCGGCGAGCTCCTCCCGGCGCTGCTCGGCAACAAGATCGCCTTCGGTGCCAGCGGTTTCGGTGAGTTCCTCGACCAGGTCGAGGCGGGTGACGTGCGGGTGCTCGCCGTGACCAGTGAGCAGCCGATCGACGCGCTCAAGGACGTCAAGACGCTCAAGGACCAGGGCATCGACCTCGTCTTCACCAACTGGCGCGGCATCGTGGCGCCCCCCGGCATCTCCGACGCCGACCAGCAGGTCTGGATCGACGCCCTGACGAAGATGCACGGGACCCAGGCCTGGAAGGACGAGGAGGCCAAGCGCGGCTGGACCGACGCCTTCGAGACCGGTGAGGACTTCCGCTCCTTCCTCAAGGAGCAGGACGCCTCGGTCGCGGAGATCCTCAAGCAGCTCGGTCTCGCATGAGCCAGCAGCACCCCGAGCGCACAGGGCCCGTCGACACCAAGGACCGTGCGCAGTACGGGCTCTGCGCCGGCCTCGGCGTGCTCGGTGCCTACGTCCTGTTCGACGCCAGCCGTATCGGTGCGGTGTCGAGCAGCAACGACCCGGTGGGCCCCAAGCCCATGCCGATCCTGCTCGGGGTGCTGCTGATCATCGTCGCCGTCTTCTACGCCATCGACGTGGCCCGCGGTGGCTCCGGCGAGGCGGAGGAGGGTGAGGACATCGACCTGGCGACCAGTGCGGACTGGCGCACCATCGGTCTGCTCATCGCTGCCTTCGCGGTCAACGCCGTCCTCATCGAGCCGCTCGGGTGGGTGATCAGCGGTGCCCTGCTCTTCTGGGGCTCGGCCTTTGCGCTCGGCAACCGCCACCACGTGCGCGGCCTGGCCGCCGGCGTCGCCCTGTCGCTCATCACGTTCTACGCCTTCGCCATCGGCCTCGGCGTCAACCTGCCCGCGGGCATCCTGCAGGGAATCCTCTGATGGACAACATCAACAGCCTCATCGGAGGCTTCGGCGACGTCCTGTCGCCGATCAACCTGCTCATCGCGCTGCTGGGCGTGACCGTCGGCACCGCGGTCGGCGTCCTGCCCGGCATCGGCCCGGCCATGACCGTGGCCCTGCTCCTGCCGATCACCTACGGCCTCGAGCCGACGCAGGGACTCATCCTCTTTGCGGGCATCTTCTACGGCGGCATGTACGGCGGCTCGACGACCTCGATCCTGCTGAACACCCCCGGCGAGTCCTCATCGGTCGTGACCGCCATCGAGGGCAACAAGATGGCCAAGGCCGGCCGCGCCTCGCAGGCGCTGGCGACCTCGGCGATCGGTTCGTTCATCGCCGGCACCCTCGGCACCCTCGGCATCGTCTTCCTCATGCCGCAGGTCGTGAAGTTCGCCATCAGCCTCGGGGCGCCGGAGTACCTCGCGATCATCCTGCTGACCTTCACCGGGGTCACCGCGGTGCTGGGGTCCTCACGGATCCGAGGGCTGGCCGCCCTGCTCCTCGGCCTCACGGTCGGGGTGGTCGGCATCGACTTCGTCACCGGGCAGCAGCGGCTCACCGGCGGCATCCCGCAGCTCGCCGACGGCATCGACGTCGTCGTGGTCGCCGTCGGCATCTTCGCGGTCGGTGAGGCGCTCTGGGTGGCCGCGCACCTGCGCCGCACCGCGGGCGCCGTCATCCCCGTCGGCCGCCCCTGGATGGGTCGCAGCGACTGGTCGCGTTCGTGGAAGCCGTGGCTGCGGGGCACCCTGCTGGGATTCCCGTTCGGGGCGCTCCCCGCTGGTGGGGCCGAGATCCCGACCCTGCTCTCCTACACGGCCGAGAAGAAGCTCTCCAAGCACCCCGAGGAGTTCGGCCACGGCGCCATCGAGGGCGTCGCGGGTCCGGAGGCCGCCAACAACGCCTCCGCCGCCGGCACCTTGGTGCCGATGCTCGCCCTCGGGCTGCCGACCAACGCCACCGCGGCGATCATGCTGGCCGCCCTGCAGGGGTGGGGGATCGAGCCCGGACCGCTCCTGCTCACCAAGGAGCCGGCCCTGGTCTGGGCCCTCATCGCCAGTCTCTTCATCGGCAACGCGATGCTGCTGCTGCTCAACCTCCCGCTCGCCCCGGCCTGGGCCAAGCTGCTGCAGATCCCGCGGCCCTACCTCTATGCCGGCATCCTGTTCTTCGCCTCCATGGGTGCGTATGCCGTGAACTCCCAGCCGTTCGACCTGTGGCTGCTGCTCGCGCTGGGGCTGCTCGGGTTCGCGATGCGCCGCTTCGGGCTCCCCGTCCTGCCGCTCATCGTGGGGGTCATCCTCGGACCGCTCGTGGAACGCCAGGGACGGCGCTCGCTGCAGCTCACCGGGGGCGACCTCTCGGGGCTCGTCGGTGGCCCGGTCGCCTGGGTCTGCTACGCCCTCATCGTCCTGGCCATCGCGTGGCCGGTCCTCGGTCTGGTTCGCGGTCGGCGCGGTCGCGGTGGTCCCGGTGGTGGTGTCGGGGGCGGCGACGGTCCCGCCCCGCAGACCAACGCCCATGCCGGACACAGGGTCAGCTCCCCGGGAGGCGTGGCATGACCGTGCTCGTGGGCTTCGTGCCCACCGCACTCGGCGAGGCCGCGCTGGCCGCCTCGGTCGCCGAGGCCCGTCGACGCCACGAGCGTCTGCTCGTGGTCAACATGTCCCGTGACGACGTCCTCGTCGACGCCCGCCGCGCGGGAGCCGACCAGCTCGACCGGGTGCGCCGCGACCTCGACGAGCTCGACCTCGAGTTCGAGGTGCGCCAGATCGACCAGGGCGGTGACGCGGCGCAGGTGCTGCTCGACGTGGCCGATCGCGAGGAGGTGTCGGTGATCGTCATCGGTCTGCGGCACCGCACGCCGGTGGGCAAGCTGTTGCTCGGCTCGGCGGCCCAGCAGATCCTGCTCGACGCGAACTGCCCGGTCCTCGCCGTGAAGGTAGCGTGACCGCGATGACAACCGAGTTCCCGTCCCATTCCCAGCACCCAGACGGGCACCGGAGCCCCGCCACCGCCGACCTCTACGACGAGCACGGCGAGGACCTGCAGTCCTGCTCCACGCAGCTGCGCCACTACGGCGGGCACCTGGCCTTCCACGGGGTGATCAGCACGATCCGGTGCCACCGCGACAACGCCCTCGTCAAGAGCAGGCTCAACGAGCCCGGCGAGGGCAAGGTCCTGGTCGTCGACGGCGGCGCCTCCCTGGAGTCGGCCCTCATGGGTGACCTCATCGCCGGGGCCGCGGTCGCGAACGGCTGGGCGGGCGTGGTGATCCACGGCGCCGTCCGGGACGTGGTCGCCCTTCGCGAGCTGCCGCTCGGCGCGCTCGCGCTCGGGTCGAACCCGCGCAAGAGCGCCAAGGACGGCGTGGGCGAGCGCGACGTCACGGTGAGCTTCGGCGGGGTCGACTTCGTGCCCGGCCAGCAGCTGTGGGCCGACGAGGACGGCATCCTCGTGACCCGCGCCTGACCGATCGTCTCGCATCCGAGACGGTATGCCGCGTGCGGGGCTGCTGCACGCGGCATACCTCCGCTGCAATGGAGGCATGACCACCACCACGCCCGCCACCGGCTCCCCGACCGCACTGGCCCCGGTCACCGTCGGGATCGGCGCACTGTCCTTCGAGGACGTCGTCGCCGTGGCCCGCCATGACGCCCGCCTCGAGATCTCGGAGCAGTCGCTGGTGGAGGTGCGCCGCACCCGTGCGGTCATCGAGGCGCTGGCCGACGACACCCAGCCGCACTACGGCGTCTCGACCGGGTTCGGCGCCCTGGCGACCCGGCACATCCCCGTGGAGCTGCGCGCCCAGCTGCAGCGGTCCCTGGTCCGCTCGCACGCCGCGGGCTCCGGCGCCGAGGTCGAACGCGAGGTCGTGCGGGCGCTGATGCTGCTGCGCATCTCGACCCTGGCCACCGGCCGCACCGGCATCCGCGAGGAGACCCTCACGACCTACGTCGCGATGCTCAACGCCGGCATCACCCCGGTGGTCCACGAGTACGGCTCGCTCGGCTGCTCGGGTGACCTCGCGCCGCTCTCGCACTGCGCGCTGGCCCTGATGGGCGAGGGGGTCGTGCGCGACGCCAACGGCGAGCAGATGCCCACGGCCGATGCCTTCGCCGCTGCCGGGATCACGCCGGTGGAGCTGCGCGAGAAGGAGGGCCTGGCCCTCATCAACGGCACCGACGGCATGCTCGGGATGCTCGTCCTGGCGATCACCGACCTGCGGATGCTGCTCAAGGTCGCCGACGTCACCGCGGCGATGAGTGTCGAGGGCCAGCTCGGGACCGACGACGTGTTCGCGGCCGACCTGCACGCCCTGCGACCGCAGCGCGGCCAGGCGCTCTCGGCGGCGAACCTTCGCACGATCATGCAGGACAGCGGTATTCGCGAGAGCCACCGCGACCCCGACGCGTGCACGCGGGTCCAGGACGCCTACTCCCTGCGCTGCTCGCCGCAGGTCGCGGGAGGAGTGCGTGACACCGTCGAGCACGCCGCCACCGTGGCCGCATGCGAGCTCGCCTCCGCGGTCGACAACCCCGTCGTCACCCCCGACGGCCGGGTCGAGTCGAACGGCAACTTCCACGGCGCGCCGGTGGCGTACGTCCTGGACTTCCTCGCCATCGTCGCCGCCGACCTCGCCTCCATCTCGGAGCGTCGGACCGACCGGTTCCTCGACGTGTCGCGCAACCACGGCCTGCACGCGTTCCTCGCCGACGACCCGGGGGTCGACAGCGGTCACATGATCGCGCAGTACACCCAGGCCGCCATCGTCTCGGAGATGAAGCGCCTCGCCGCACCGGCGTCGGTCGACTCGATCCCGAGCTCGGCGATGCAGGAGGACCACGTCTCGATGGGCTGGTCGGCGGCCCGCAAGCTGCGTCGCTCGGTCGACGGCCTCACCCGCGTGCTCGCCGTCGAGCTGCTCACCGCGGCGCGCGCCCTGGACCTGCGCGCCCCGCTCACCCCTGCCCCCGCGACCGCCGCGGTGGTGGCGGCCCTGCGGGCAGCCGGCGCACCGGCCCCCGGCACCGACCGCTTCCTCGCCCCCGAGATCGAGACCGCGTTCCAGCTCGTCGCCAGCGGCGGCGCCCTGGCTGCGGCCGAAGCCGTCACCGGCCCCCTCAACTGACCCCACGCCATACCGACCCGCTCGTAGCACTGAAGGAGAACGACATGGAAGGCGCTCGCCCCGTCCGCTCACCGCGCGGCACCCAGCTCACCCACGCCACGCACTGGGGCGCCGAGGCGCCGCTGCGGATGCTCATGAACAACCTCGACCCGGAGAACGCCGAGCGCCCCGACGACCTCGTCGTCTACGGCGGCACGGGTCGGGCGGCGCGGGACTGGAAGTCGTTCGACGCCATGGTCCGCACCCTGTCCACGCTGAAGCAGGACGAGACCATGCTCGTGCAGAGCGGTCGTCCCGTCGGGGTGATGCAGACCCACGAGTGGGCGCCGCGCGTCCTGATCGCCAACTCCAACCTCGTCGGGGACTGGGCCACCTGGCCGGAGTTCCGTCGCCTCGAGCACCTCGGCCTGACGATGTACGGCCAGATGACGGCCGGCTCGTGGATCTACATCGGCACCCAGGGGATCGTGCAGGGGACCTACGAGACGTTCGCCGCCATCGCGGAGAAGCGGTTCGGCGGCACCCTCGCGGGGACGCTGACCCTGACTGCCGGGTGCGGCGGCATGGGCGGCGCCCAGCCGCTGGCCGTCACGATGAACGAGGGAGCCTGCCTGATCGTCGACGTCGACGAGTCACGGCTGCGTCGCCGCGTCGAGCACCGCTACCTCGACGAGGTCGCCGACTCCCTCGACGAGGCGATCGACAAGGCCGTCGCCGCGAAGAACGAACGTCGCGCCTGGTCGGTCGGGGTCGTCGGCAACGCCGCCACGGTCTTCCCCGAGCTGCTGCGCCGCGGGGTGCCGATCGACATCGTCACCGACCAGACGTCGGCGCACGACCCGCTGTCCTACCTGCCCGAGGGTATGGAGCTCGGGGACTGGCACGAGTACGCCGACAAGAAGCCCGAGGAGTTCACCGACCGCGCCCGCGAGTCGATGGCCAAGCACGTCCAGGCGATGGTCGAGTTCCAGGACGCCGGGGCCGAGGTCTTCGACTACGGCAACAGCATCCGGGACGAGGCCCGCCAGGGCGGCTACGACCGCGCGTTCGAGTTCCCCGGGTTCGTGCCCGCCTACATCCGGCCGCTGTTCTGCGAGGGCAAGGGCCCGTTCCGGTGGGCGGCCCTCTCCGGTGACCCCAAGGACATCGCGGCGACCGACAAGGCCGTCCTCGACCTGTTCCCCGACAACGAGCGCCTGCACAAGTGGATTCGTGGCGCCCAGGACCGGATCGCGTTCCAGGGCCTGCCGGCCCGCATCTGCTGGCTCGGCCAGGGCGAGCGTGACAAGGCCGGGCTCGCCTTCAACGAGCTCGTCCGCACCGGCGAGGTCAGCGCGCCCCTGGTCATCGGCCGCGACCACCTCGACACCGGCTCGGTGGCCAGTCCCTACCGCGAGACCGAGGCCATGCTGGACGGCTCCGACGCGATCGCCGACTGGCCGCTGCTCAACGCCCTGGTCAACACCTCGTCCGGCGCCTCGTGGGTCTCCATCCACCACGGTGGCGGCGTCGGCATCGGCCGCTCGCTGCACGCCGGTCAGGTGTCGCTGGCCGACGGCACCGACCTGGCGGCGCAGAAGCTCGCCCGGGTGCTCACCAACGACCCGGCCATGGGTGTCATCCGGCACGTCGACGCGGGCTACGACATCGCCGAGCGCACGGCGCAGGAGCAGGGTGTGCGCATCCCCATGCGCGAGAACTGACCCGCCGGCAGGTCTTTGAGCGCCAGACCCGGTCCTGACCCGGTATGGAGCTCAAAGACTCTGCAGCTGCACGGATTCTGCCGACGACAGGTGGGTGACCTCGAGCAGCAGGTGTGCCGCGGGTGGGACTCGGCAGGGCGTGGCCCATGGCCCGCTCAGCCGGTGGCGGGTAGGGAGCGGGGCTGACTTCGAGGGCGGCAGCGTTGATGTTCTCGCCATTCGGTGAGGGTGGTGTCGTAGGAGTCGGTGGTCAGGTCCCACTCGACCCTGGGTCTGCCGGTGCCACTGCCATTGCCGGATGGTCCGTGGGTGATCCGGGCGCCGTAGCGGTGGGTGTGGACGACGCTGTGGTGGGCCCGGCAGAGCAGGGCGGCGTTGTCGATGTCGGTGGGGCCGTCGTCGGCCCAGTGGACCAGGTGGTGCGCGTCGGTCCACGCGGCGGGTTTGGAGCAGCCTGGGAACGTGCAGTGCCGGTCTCGTAGCCACAGGTGGCGGATCTGGGCCCGGTCGAACAACCGCCTGGCCATGCCCTGGTCCAGGATCTCCCCGTGGGTGCCCAGGACCACGGGGATGACCTGGGCGTCGCACGCCAACCGGCGCACCGTGCCGACGGTGAGGGTTTCGTCGTCCATCGTCACCCCGGCTCCGCGGCACCGGCCCTGCAGGGCGTCAAGGCTGATCGTCACCACGAGGCTGGTCTTGGCCTGGCGGGGGACCCCGTCCGGGGCGGACACGGCGCGGGACACGAGGTCGAGCAGTGCGTCGGCGCGGCGGGCGGCCGGGGTGCGGGAGTCCAGGTCGCCGGTGTCGGCGTCGCGTCGGGGTTTGGCCAACGCGTCGACCGCACCATCAAGGGTGCA
>CAVSUT010000028.1:0-38065 GCA_963731235.1 uncultured Actinomycetota bacterium
GCTGAGCCACTGAGCTTCGTTGCGCCCCCGACCCGCTTCGTCCGCATGTCAGGACATTGAGTGGACAGCCTGGCTGAACTCCCGCGAAGATGGGCACCCATCCCCCCGACCCCGCCCACGGCACGAGCAACGGAGCCCCGATGAGCCTGACCTCGCTGCTGGCCGACCGAGTGGTGCTGGTCGTGGGCGGCACAGCCGGGCTGGGCGCAGGCGTCACCCGGGCTGCCGCCCGTGAGGGTGCCCACGTGGCCGTCGCAGGGCGCCGCCTCGACCGGGCGCAGGCCCTGGCGGACGAGCTGCGCGCCGAGGGGACGCAGGCGCTCCCCCTCACCTGCGACGTGGCGGATGCCGCGAGCGCGTCGGCTGCCGTGGCCTCCACGGTCACGCACTTCGGGCGGATCGACGCGCTCGTCAACTGCGCCGGGCTGACGACCCGTGGCACGTTGCTGGACACCACGCCCGAGCTCTTCGACGCCCACATCGCCACCAACCTGCGCGGTCCGTTCTTCACGATGCAGGCGGCGGTGGCAGACATGGTGGGGCGGGGCGCACCCGGCAGCATCGTCAACATCATCTCGACCACCGAGCTCGGCGGCCAGCCGTACCTCGCCCCGTATGCGGCGGCCAAGGCCGGGCTGGCCACCCTGACCCGCAACGCCGCGCACGCCCACCGCTGGGACCGCATCCGGATCAACGGCCTCGACATCGGCTGGACCGAGACCGAGGGCGAGGACGCCATCCAACGGCGCTTCCACGGCGCCGGCGACGACTGGGTCGCCAAGGCCGCCGCTGGCCTGCCGATGGGCAAGCTGGGCCAGGTGGACGAGATCGCCGACATGGTCGTCTTCCTCCTCTCCGACCGGAGTGGAGTCGTCACCGGCTCGGTCATCGACTGGGACCAGAACATCCAGGGATGTCACGACTGATGCGAATCGGACTCATCGGCCTCGGCCGGATCGGCGCCTTCCACGCCGACACCCTCGCTGCCCTCGACCACGTCGACGAGCTCGTCGTCACCGACCCGGTGGCTGCCGCGCTGGAGGCCGTGACTGCTCGGGTCGGCAAGGCCACGCGCGCAGACTCCCCTGCGGCACTGCTCGACGCCGGCGTCGACGGTGTCGTCATCGCAGCCGCCACCTCCGCCCATGCCGAGCTGCTGCTCGCCGCCGTGGACCGCGGGATCCCGACGTTCTGCGAGAAGCCGATCGCCGGGTCCGCGGCGGAGGCCGTGGCCGTGCGAAACCGGCTCGCCGGCTCCGACGTGCCGGTCCAGATCGGCTACCCGCGCCGGTTCGACCCGGCCTTCGTGGCGGCCCGCGACGCGGTCCGCGCCGGCCGGCTCGGGCGCGTCCACACGGTCCGCTCGACGACCCTGGACCCGGCCCCGCCACCGGCGGCGTACCTCGCCGGCTCGGGGGGCATCTTCCGCGACTGCTCGGTCCACGACTTCGACGCCGTCCGCTGGGTCACCGGTCGCGAGGCCGTCGAGGTGTACGCCGTCGGCTCGGTCGACCCCGACGCCCCCGCAGACCTCTACGCCGACAACGGCGACTGGTCGACCGTGTCGGTGCTCATCACGCTCGACGACGGCACGATCGGAGTCGTGTCGAACAGCCGCACCAACGCCCGCGGCTATGACGTGCGCCTCGAGGTGCACGGGGTGCAGGATGCTGTCGCCGCCGGTCTGGACGAGGGTCTGCCGCTGCAGTCGACCCAGCCCGGGATCACGTGGCCGGCAGGGCCCGCACACACGTTCTTCATGGACCGCCTCGCGGAGGCCTTCCGCCGCGAGCTCGCGACCTTCTGCGAGGTCGCGGCCGGCAGGACCCCGTCACCGTGCACCATCGAGGACGCCATGGGCACGGCCTGGATCGCCGAGGCCGCCACCCTCTCGGCCACCGAGGGACGACCGGTCCGGATCGACGAGGTCGCCCGCTAGCCTGCGAGGTCGCCCGGTGCCGGGTTGTGGATTCCCTTCGCCTGGTTGGCGAGTGCGGTCGTCCTTCGCGCGACGAGCGAGGGCACCAGGCGGGTCCGCGGCGCACCGGGCGCTTCACCGTCGAGCTGTCCGCACAGGTGGGCTGCCGCCCGGGTGCCGAGCTCCTGCAGGGGTTGGGCCACCGTGGTCAGGCTGATCGGCCGGATGCCGGCCAGCCGGGTCCCGTCGTAGCCCACGACCGAGACGTCCTGCGGCACGGCCAGCCCGCGGTCGACCACCGCTGCCATCGCCCCCATCGCCGCGAGGTCGTTGACGACGAACAAGGCGGTCGGTCGCGGTGCGAGGTCGAGCGCCTCCGACGCGCCGCGGTAGCCCCCCTCCTCGGTGAACGACCCCGGAACGACGACCGCGGACCTCCCCAGACCGTGCCGGTGCATCGCCTCGCGGTAGCCGCGCCGCCGGTCCCGGGCGACCGCACTGGATCCGCCGGCGACGAAGGCGATCCGTTCGTGGCCGAGCGAGACGAGGTGGTCGACCGCCAGCCCTGCGCCCCGTACGTCGTCGTTGCTCATCGACGCCAGGTTCGCGACCCCCGGGTGCTCGCTGCCGATGACCACCGCCGGGCAGTCGGCGGTGAACGCCTCGTCCGCTCCGTCGGGCAGGCGGTGCCCCACGGCGATGATCCCCTCGACCCGGAACTCGAGGAGCTTGACGAGCTCGGCCCGCTCGGCGGCCGCGTCCTCGCCACCCACGACGACGATGGTCCGGTAGTCCCGTCGCCTCGCCTCGGCCTGCACCGCATCCAGCACGTCGGCGGTGATGGGGTTGTGCAGGTCGAGGACGAACACTCCTATGGTGCGTGTCCGGTGCGCGCCCAGCGCGTGGGCAGCGGCGTTGCGGCGGTACCCGAGCTCCTCGGCGGCGACGAGGATCGCCTCGCGTGTCTCGGGCGCGACCCGCGGTGCGTTCTGCAGGGCGAGGGAGACCAACGACTTGGAGACCCCGGCCCGCGCGGCGACGTCACGGATCGTCGGACGGGACCCGTGCCCCGCCTGCCGGGGCTGCGCCGCCCCCTTGGTCGCCATCACACGCCGCGGCGTTGGGTTGCCATACCTGCGTCGTGCGCCGAGCGTGCCTCGCGGACCGTCTCGAGCTGGCTGACCTCCGGCACCCCCACCTGCCAGAACAGCCCGCCCTCGGTCCAGTCGGACTCGCGCACGTCGACGACGATGACGCTGGTGCGGTCGTGGCTGCGCGCGGCGTCGACCGCCGCCTCGAGCTCGGCGATGGAGCCTGCCCTCGTCGCCCGGGCGCCCAGCGCGGCCGCGTGCGCGACGAAGTCGACCCTGACGTCGGAGCCCGGCCCGGCGGAGTCACGCAGCATGTTGTTGTAGGAGTTGCCGCCCTGGTTCTTCTGGAGCCGCTCGATGACCGCGAAACCGCCGTTGTCACAGACGATGACGACCATCTTCTTGCCCGACAGGACCGAGGAGTAGATCTCGCTGTTGAGCATGAGGTAGGAGCCATCGCCGACGAGTGCGAACACCTCACCGCCGCCCGCCTCGCGGGCGAACGCCGCACCCCAGGCCCCGGCGATCTCGTATCCCATGCAGGAGAAGCCGTACTCGCAGTCGAAGCTCGCCACCGAGCGGCTCAGCCAGTTGACGTTGACCTCACCCGGGAGGCCGCCGGCCGCCGCGACGACGTAGTCCTCGGCCCGCGCCCGCCGGTGCACCGCACCGACGATCTGGGCATAGCTGAGGGGAAGCCCGCCGTCGTCGGCGACCCGGTCGGCCACGAAGTCCAGGAGCCGCTGCTGCAGGGCCGCTCCGTGGTCGGTCCAGTCCTTCGGCGCAGACCAGTCACCGAGCAGGGCGGACAGCTCCACCAGGCTCTCGCGGGCATCGCCCACGACCGGTGTCGCCAGGTGCTTGCTGGCGTCGAAGCGCGCCGTGTTGAGGGCCACGATGCGGGCGCGGTCGTCGAACAGGGTCCAGGACCCGGTGACGAAGTCGTTGAGCCGGGTCCCCACGGCGAGCACCACGTCTGCGGCCGCGCAGGCCTCGTTGGGCTCGGCGGCCCCCGTGACGCCGACCGGACCGGCATACCGCGGGTGGTCGGCGACCAGGGAGGACTTGCCGGCGACGGTCTCGACGACCGGGATGCCGTGCCGCAGCGCGAAGTCCGCCAGCTCGGCCTCGGCGAGCGAGTAGTGGACGCCACCGCCGGCGATCAGGACGGGACGCTCGGCAGCACGCAGGGCGTCGGCTGCCGCGACCAGTTCCTCACGGTCGGCCCGGGGCCGGGGCACCCGGTGCACGACCGGCTCGAAGAAGGCGGCCGGGTAGTCGTAGGCCGTCGCTGCCACGTCCTGGGGCAGTCCGAGGAAGACCGGGCCGCAGTCGGCGGGGTCGAGCAGGGTGCGGGTCACCTGCGGCAGCGAGGTGAGGAGCTGCGCGGGGTGGCTGATCCGGTCCCAGTAGCGGACCACCGGACGGAAGCTGTCGTTGACGGTCGTCGTCGGGTCGCCGAAGTGCTCCACCTGCTGGAGCACCGGGTCCGGCAGGCGGGAGGTGAAGGCGTCCCCGGAGATGAACAGCGCCGGGAGGCGGTTGGCCATGGCGACACCAGCGGCGGTGACCATGTTGGTCGCGCCGGGCCCGATCGAGCTCGTGCAGACCATGACCTGGCGGCGCCGGGTCGCCTTGCCGAAGGCCACCGCGGCCAGACCCATACCCTCCTCGGTCTGGCCCCGCCAGACCGGGATCTCCTCGCGGTGCTGCTCGAGGGCATGGCCGAGGCTCGTCACGTTGCCGTGGCCGAAGATCGCGAACACGCCGGGGTACAAGGGCACCTCGCGGCCGTCGACCTCCGTGCGCTGGGCGACGAGGTAGCGCACGAGCGCTTCCGCGGTGGTGATGCGGAGGGTGGTCATCGGGTGCTCTCCTTCAGGTCCTGGACGGTCTGCCAGCCGCGGGTCTCCCACGAGTCGATGAGGGCCTGCTGGACGCCGACGACGTCCACCGCCTCGGAGAAGCCAGGGCTGAACCGGGTCCCCGTGGCCAAGGACTCGAGGAACGCGTGGTCCTGGATCGTGATGAGGTCCTCGAAGCCGATGCTGTTGGCCTGCCCCGGCACGAACGCACCGTGGAACGGGAAGCGCTCGCCGCCGAAGATCGTGGTGTAGCCGGAGTTCTTGGAGTCCGTGACCGAGTAGTACTGGAGCTCGTTGATCTGCTCGTGGTTCCAGGCCAGTGAGCCCTTGGTGCCGTACACCTCGAACGCGTTCTGGCTCTCCGGTCCGACGACGGTGCGGCTGGCCTCGAAGGTCCCGGTGGCCCCACCCTCGAAACGGCACAGCATCGAGGCGAAGTCCTCGTTCTCGACGGCGCCTGTCGGGGAGTCCGGGCTGCCGACGCCGTAGTGGCTGGCCGCCTCGGTGGGGATCGGCCTGTGGGGGATGGTCGTGTTGGCCATGCCCACCACCTCGGTGATCGGACCGACGAGGAACTGCGCCATGGCGACCGAGTGGCTGAGGATGTCACTGGTGACCCCGTAGCCCGCCTGGTCCATGAAGAAGCGCCAGGTGAGCAGGCCCATGGGGTCGCTGCCGTACATCGACAGGAACCGGCCGCGGTAGTGGGTGATCTCGCCGAGGGCGCCGCTGGCGATGAGCTCTCGGGCGTGCAGCACGAGGGGTGACCACAGGTAGCAGTAGCCCACGCCGGTGGCCACGCCTGCCGCGGTCGCGTGCCGGTGGGCCGCGACCGCGTGCTCCGGCTTGCCACCGATCGGCTTCTCGCTGAAGACGGCCTTGCCGGCCGCGGCCGCCGCCTCGATCATCGGCAGGTGCATCATGTTCGGGGCGGTCACCCACACGGCGTCGACGTCCGGGGCGGTGACCGCCTCACGCCAGTCCGCCACGGCGCGCTCGAACCCGAAGTCCTCCACGGCCTGGCGTCGCCGGTCCGCCACGGGGTCGGCGCACACGACGAGGCGCGGGTCGTAGGAGCGGTCCGGGAAGTGCCCCGGTATGCGTCGCGCAGAGCGGGAGTGGGCCTGGCCCATCCAGCCCAGCCCGAGCACGGCGATCCGGATCTGCGGCTTCACGCGCCCACCCGGCCGGCGGCGGAGGTCATCGGCAGACGGGGGTCCTGGCCCTGCTGCTCCCACGTCTCACGGATCCAGTGGTGGTCGGGGTGGTCGCAGAACGCCATGGTGCGCTCGGCACCCGGTCCCGCAAGCACGTTCAGGAAGTACATCGGGTACTCGGGCTGCGCCGTGGAGGGCCCGTGGTAGCCGGTGGCGACGATGTGCACGTCACCGTCGAGCACCGTGACCGTCTCGTCGGAGGATCCGTCCACCGTGTAGACCCGGAAGAGGCCCTGCCCGTGCGGGTGTCCGTGCGGCCCGTCGAGGCGACCCATCCGGAAGTAGTAGATCTCCTCGTTGGTCGGCTCGCAGTCGCCGATGCCGTCGTGCCGGTGGGGCGGCCACGAGGACACGTTGCCTCCGGGCGTCAGCACCTCGCACACGTTGATGCGGTCGGCGCCGGTGAAGGAGTCCGGGGTGGCGATGTTCGTGACCTGGCGGGAGGCGCGGCCGCCCCCGCGGACCTCGACGGACACCTCGTGCGCCGGTGTCACGCAGACGGGGTAGCGCTCCGTGGCCCGGGCAGTGCACAGGGCGATCTCACCGGACTTCGCGCTGATCGTGATCGTCGAGCCGAGCGGGAGGTAGATCCAGTCGGACACCGCTTCGAAGACCCCGGTCCGACCCGTCAGGGTGTGGGTCTGGCCGTCCACCGAGACCTCGACATCGGTGGCCGACAGCGGCACGAGGACGCCTTCGATGCCGTCGAGGACACGACTGACCGACCCGTTCGCGAGGTCGAACACCTCGAGCCCGCTGTAGTCCCACCCGGCCCCTTCAGGGGTCACGGTGACCAGGGTGTCCTGGGTGGCCAGCGCTCCCGCGCGGTGGTGGTTGCTCATGATCGGGTCTCCTCGAGAGTTGGTGTGGCGGAGGGGTGGACGAGGCTGGCAGCCCGGTCCACGGCGTCGCTGACGCTGAGCACTTCGGGGTAGAGCAGGGCTCGTCCGGGGACCAGTCCACGGATGTTGGGCACCTCCAGGGCGCGCTCCCAGCCGTCGAAGACCCGGTCGTGGTCACGGCCCGCGTCCCCGCCCAGGAGCAGGATGGGGCAGGTCGTCGCGGCCGCGACCCGGGCCGGGTCGCTGGTGGCCGGGATCTTCAGCCAGGTGTGCGCCGACGACGAGCCCACGCCGCTCGCGATGGCGACGGTGCGGACCAACGCGTCCTCGGAGGGGTCGAGCTCGACACCACCGTCGGGGCGCGTGCGGTACGGCAGCGGCTCGATCAGGGACATCGTCCCGGCATCCGCCAGGGCCGTCGTGATCCGAGCCACCATCTCCAGGGTGCGGGGCACGCCGCGGTCCGTGGGCTCGATACGCAGCAGGGTCTTGCCGCCGTCCAGGCCCAGGGACAGGACGTGCTCGACGTCGTAGGCGGTGACCCGGTCGTCGAGCTCCCAGTCGGCTCCGGCGATGCCTCCGCGGTTGATGGTGCCGACGGCGAGGCGGCCGTCCAGCGCCCCGAGCAGGGCGAGCTCCTCGAGGATGTCGGCACTGCCGAGCACGCCGTCGACCCGGGGGTCCGCGAGGCCGGTCAGGAGGCGGTCGAGCAGTGATCGGCGGTCAGAGGCGGCCATCGGGTCGGACCCGATCGCGAGCTTGCCCCTCGCGGTGTGGTCGGCGGCGAGCAGCAGCATCCGGCCGTCCTCACCGACGAGGGGACGCCGGCTGCGGCTCGTGAGCGCCCGGCGCAGGCGGGCCGGCTCGCGCACCCGGGCGTCGGTGATGGCGTGGAACTCCTTGTCGCTCAGCGACTTCAGGTGATCAGCCACGATGGACCGCCCGCGACTCGGATGCCGTCGCTTCGAAGGCCTCCAGCTCTGGAAGGGTCGGCATCGCATCGGCGCAGGTCAGTCGCGAGGTCACCAGGGCGCCCGCGGCGTTGGCGGTCCGACCGATCCTGGACAGCGACCAGCCGCGCACCAGTCCGGTGGCGAGCGCTCCCCCGAAGGCGTCACCGGCCCCGGACCCACAGCGCACCTCGATGCGGATCGGGTCGACCACGACGCGCTCGTCGGCCGAGGCGAGGAGCACCCCGTCGGCACCCATCTTGACGACGGCGATGGACACCCCGCGCGACAGCAGCGCGTCAGCGGCCTCGTGCGGCTCGGAGGTGCCCAGGGCCATGTCGCACTCGGCCCGGTTGCCGACGACGACGGTCGAGAGCTCGATCGCCCTGGCCGCGGTCTCGGCCGCCAGCGCCGGGTCGGCCCACAGTGTGGGTCGCAGGTCGAGGTCGAGGACGGTGTGCTCGCGGCGGGCGCGTCGCGCCATCCACTGCATCGCGGTGCGCGCCGTGGGGCCGACGGCGAGGGTGCTCCCGCTCATCCACAGCACGCGGCACGCATCGAGGGTCTGCTCGGTGACGGCATCCGCCTCGATGGTGGTGTCGGGTGCATCAGGGGCGCGCAGGAAGGTGATGGTCGGCTCGGCGGGGACCTCCAGGGCCACGAGGACCACCGGGGTGCGGCCGCCTGCCTGCCTGGCCACGTAGGAGGTCTGCACCCCCAGTGCGGCGAGCTTGGCCACCACGTAGTCACCCATCGGGTCGTCACCGACAGCGGTCACCACGGCCGTGCGGAGCCCGAGGCGGGCACCGGCGACGGCGACGTTGGTGGGGCTCCCCCCGATCGACTTGACGAAGGTCTGGGGGTCGAGGAAGGAGGCGTGGGGCTCCTGGGCGTAGAGGTCGACGCTGACCCGCCCGAGGGCCAGCAGGTCCAGCGGCTCTGCCGTCATACGCTCTGCTCGAGCATCGGCGCCACCACGTCGCGCAGGTAGCGCATGGAGGTCTCGACGCCGGAGACGGGGCCTTCGCCGGCGGTCGGCATCGCACCGGTGATGGCGGTGTCCTGCTCGATGACGTACCAGCCCTCGTACCCCGCCTTCTCCAGGGTGAGCACCACCTCGGCGAGGGCGAGGTCCCCCTGCCCCAGAGGTGGGAACAGGCCCGCCTGGACGCCCTCCATGATCGAGGCCGAGCGGTCGAGCATCCGTGGCACGAGGTCCATCCGCACGTCCTTGAGGTGCACGTGTCCCACCCGGTCGGCGGCGTCGCGTGCGAACTGGACCGGGTCGGTGCCCCCGATGGCGAGGTGCCCGGTGTCCAGGCACCACTTGACGTCGCAGTCCTGCAGCACCCGGTCGACGTCGGCAGAGGTCTCCACCACGGTCTGCAGGTGCGGGTGCAGCACCTGGCGCAGGCCGTGGTCCTCGCAGATGGTGTCGACCTCGGCGAGCATCCGCACGAGGTGGCTGTGCTCCTCGCGGTCCAGCGGGCGAGGCACCGACCAGTCGTCGTCCATGACCGGGCAGGAGACGAAGGTCGAGGCACCCGAGCGGCCGAACAGCTCGGCCACCTCGCGCACCCGGGCGAGCTCGCCCTGACGACGTGCCGGGTCGTGCAGCACCAGTGGGGTGAACCCGCCGATGAGGGACATCCCGTGCTCGTCGAGGACGCCACGGATGGCCGTGGGTTCGGTGGGGAGGAAGCCCGGCGCCCCGTACTCGGTTGCCGAGATCCCGAGGTCGGTCATCTCCGTGAGCACGCGGTCGGTGGGGAGCATCTGCCCCCACCCCGGCACCTCGCAGATGCCCCACGAGATGGGGGCGGAGGCGATGCGGTCGACGAAGGGCATGTGGGCTCCAAGGGATGACGAGGGTGGCGGGAGACGGCGATGCTGGAACGGTCCAGCAAGAATGACACAGCGAAGCGGGTGGGGGCAAGAGCCCCGCGCCTTCGGTATGGGTACGGGCGAGGCGGCCTCCACGGTGCGCACGCCTTTCCCCCGTTATGCACCATAGGTTAGTGTCTATGTTCTGACATTCGCACACGATGGAGGAGGCCGCCCATGACCAGTGCAGCCGAGACGGCGACGGGGTCACCGCTGCTGACGATGACGCAGACGACCCCGACGGCCCTGTGGAACGACAGCGCGGACCCCAAGGAGCTGACCGCCGCGATCGGCTGGGGCGCTGTCGGGGCCACCTGCAACCCCGTCATCGCCCTCGCTGCGATCCGCGCGGACCACGAGCGCTGGGAGGCCCGGATCCGCGAGCTCGCGCGCGACCTTCCCACCGCCACGGAGTCGCAGATCGGCTGGAAGGTCGTCGAAGAGGTCTCCCTGGAGGCCGCCGCGCTCCTGCTCCCCGCCTTCGAGCGCCACGGCGGCCGCAACGGCCGCCTGTCGATGCAGACCGACCCACGCCTGCGCCGCGATGCCACGGCGCTCGCCGACCAGGCCGAGCACTTCGCCTCGCTCGCTCCCAACATCATCGTCAAGATCCCTGCCACGTCGGTCGGGGTCGTTGCGATCGAGGAGGCGGCCTACCGCGGGGTGAACATCAACGTCACCGTGTCCTTCTCGGTGCCGCAGGCACTCGCCACCGGTGAGGCGATCGAGCGCGGGCTGCGGCGGCGCGAGGCCGAGGGCCTCGACGTGTCCGGCATCGGCCCGGTCGTGACGATCATGGTGGGCCGTCTCGACGACTGGCTGAAGCACGTCGTCGCCCGCGACGGGATCGAGATCGACCCCGAGCACCTCGAGTGGGCAGGGGTCGCCGCGGTCAAGCGCACCTACGCGATCTTCCAGGAGCGCGGCTTGCGCGCCCGCGTCCTCGCCGCGGCATACCGCAACCAGCTGCAGTGGACCGAGCTGGTCGGCGGCGACCTCGTGCTCTCCCCGCCCTTCGCCTGGCAGCAGAAGTTCCAGGCGAGCGGGATCGAGCCGGTCCCGCGCATCGACGTCCCGGTCGACCCGGAGACGATCGCCGCCCTGGAGACCATCGAGGACTTCCGCCGGGCCTACGAGCCGGACGGCATGACCGCGGCCGAGTTCGACGACTTCGGCGCCACCCGCGTGACGCTGCGCCAGTTCCTCGGCGCCGACGAGGAGCTCGACCAGCTCGTCCGCGACGTCATCACCCCCGCTCCCTGACCCGCTGGGCAACCTGAAGAAGGCCGCCCCGGTCAGGGGCGCCCCGGCTCTTCAGCGTCGGGGTCGGGGTCGTTGTCCGCCTCGGTGTCGAACACCGCGCCGGGCCTGGCGTCGTGAGGCTGGGCGACCTTGCCGGGGTCGATGCCCTGCAGCTCGTGGCTCAGCTCGTCGAGCTCCTGCCCACCAGCCATCTCACCGGTGAGCTGCTCCAGGGTCAGCTCGCGGCGGTGGGCGTCCAGCACCACCCGGCCGAGCTTGAGGATGACGAAGTGGTTGCCCACCAGGTAGGCGTGATGCGGGTTGTGGGTGATGAAGATGACGCCCAAGCCCGCATCACGGGCCTTGACGATGTACTTCAGCACCACCCCGGACTGCTTGACGCCGAGGGCGGCCGTCGGCTCGTCGAGGATGATGACCTTGGCGCCGAAGTAGATGGCACGGGCGATGGCGATGACCTGCCGCTGACCGCCGGAGAGGCTGCCCACCGGACGGTCGAGGTCGGGGATGACGATCCCCATCTTCGTGAGCTCCTCGCCGCAGACCCGTTTCATCTCCTCGACGTCCAGGAACAGGCCCTTGCGGACCTCGTTGCCCAGGAAGAAGTTCCGCCACACCGCCATGAGTGGCGCGAGCGCGAGGTCCTGGTAGACGGTGGCGATGCCCATCAGCTGCGCGATGCGGGGGCTGTTGAAGCGGCGCACGATCCCGTTGAGCTTCATCGTGCCCTCGGTGTAGTCGTGCAGGCCGGCGATGATCTTGATGA
This sequence comes from uncultured Actinomycetota bacterium, assembly GCA_963731235.1. Taxonomy (GTDB): domain Bacteria; phylum Actinomycetota; class Actinomycetes; order Actinomycetales; family Dermatophilaceae; genus Pedococcus. Next base: position 11,794 of record CAVSUT010000028.1, read on the forward strand.
GCGTGGACTTGCCGGCACCGTTGTCACCCAGCACACAGGTGACCTCACCCTGGCGGACGCTGATGTTCACCCCCCGCAGCGCGTGCACGTTGCCATAGCTCTTGCCACAGTCCACCAGCTCGAGGACGGGCTTGTCGCTGCGCTGCACCTCGGTCTGCTCGAGAGCACTCATCGCCCCTCCGCCTTTCGCTTGACGTACATGTTGACCAGCACCGAGGCGATGAGCATCACGCCGAGGAAGGTCTTGAACCAGTCGACGTTCCAGCCCGCGTACGTGATGCCGAGCTGGGTCATGCCGAAGATCAGCGCTCCGATCGCGGCGCCGACCACCGAGCCGTAGCCGCCGGTGAGCAGGCAGCCGCCGATGACGGCCGCGATGATGTAGATGAACTCGTTGCCGACGCCCTGCCCCGACTGGACGTTGTTGTACTCGAAGAGCAGGTGCATGCCGAGCAGCCAGGCACCGAACCCGACACCCATGAAGAGCGCGATCTTGGTGACCACCACCGGCACACCGACGGCGCGGGCCGCAGCCGAGTCGCCACCCACGGCGAAGATCCAGTTGCCGTAGCGCGTGCGCAGCAGCAGCATGGAGGCGACGATCGTCAGCAGGATCCAGTAGATCACCGGGATCTTCAGCTCGACGGGGCCGAGCGTGAACGAGGACGCGAACACGGCCTGGGCGCTGTCGTAGCCGTCCAGGTCGTTGATCGAGTTGGACGAGACGCCTCCGGCGATGATCCGGGTCATCGCGAGGTTGACGCCCTGGAGCACGAAGAAGGTACCCAGGGTGACCAGGAAGCTGGGCAGCCCGGTGACGTGCAGCAGCCAGCCGTTGAAGGCCCCCACGGCGAGGGCGAGGGCGAGGGCCGCGAAGACGCCGACCCAGACGTTGAGGCTGAAGTACCACGCCATGTGGGCGGCCATCAGCCCTGAGGTGGTCACGGCCACACCCGCCGACAGGTCGAACTCGCCGCCGATCATCAACAGCGCCACGACGACGGCCAGGATGCCGATGGTCGAGGAGCCGTAGAGGACCGTGCCGATGTTCCCGACGCTGCGGAACGGTGCGGCGACGCCGAGGAACAGGACGGCGATCGCGATCGCGCCGATGAGGGCGCCGACCTCCGGACGCGCCAGGATCGTCGACGCTGCCGAGCGCGTGCCGACCCGGTCGTCGGCGGGTGTGGTCGTGACCGATGACATCAGGTCACCGCGTCCCGTTGGCGGCGAACTCCGCCACCTTCTCGACGTTGGAGCTGTCGATGAAGGACGGTCCGGTGGCGACGTTGGTTCCGCCACCCAGGGTGTTGCCGTTGGTCTTGAACAGCCACAGCGCGTCGACGGCCAGGTAGCCCTGCAGGTAGGGCTGCTGGTCGATGGCGAACCCGACCTTGCCGTCCTTGATCGCGGTGACGAGCTCCTTGTTGGTGTCGAAGGTGCCGATCTTGGCCGAGCTGCCCGCTCCCTCCACCGACTTGACCGCGTCGAGCGCGAACGGCGCACCGAGCGCGAGCACGAAGTCGATGCTCTTGTCCTGGGTCAGCTTGGCCTGGATGGCCGTGGTGACTGCGGAGTCGTCACGGCCGTTGACGTAGAGCCGCTGGACCTTGGCCCCGGCTGCGCCCTTGGTCACGCCGTCGCAGCGGTCTTCGAGCTGCTGCTGGCCCTGCTCCTGGATGACGCAGACGATGTTCTTGCTGCCCTCGTCGACGATCTTCTTGCCGGCACCGATGCCCGCTTCGGTCTCGCCCTGGCCGAAGTAGCCGATGGCGCCCAGCTCGAGGGCGTCGTTGCCGCCGGCGTTGAACATCGTCACCGGGATACCGGCAGCGACCGCGGCCTTGATGGCTGCGCCGAGCGCCCCGGTGTTCGGGTCGGTGACGGCGATGCCGTCCACCTTGCTGTCGATGGCGGCCTGGATCAGCTGTGCCTGCTTGGTCGCGTCGGGGTCGTTGGAGTACTGGAGGTTGACGTTGTCCTTGGCGGCGGCAGCCTCGGCACCCTTGCGGATGATGTCCCAGAACGTGTCACCCGGAGCCTGGTGGGTGATCATCGCGACGGTCATCTCGGGGGTGTCGGCCTTGCCGGCGTTGGCGCCGGCCGACGAGGTCTCCTGCTTCCCCCCGGAAGAGGAGCAGGCGGCGAGCGAGAGCGCCGCGGCGATGGAGACCGCCGTCACGGCAAGGGGCTTCTTGCGAATCATGTGGTTCTGCCTTTCGAACGTCACCGCTGCATCGAGCGGTGCCTGTGGGCGGTTAGGTGTTGCCTGGTCCTGCTGTCCGTCGGGAAGGTGTAGCCGTGTGCTTGGCGAGGCCGGCGCACACCAGCGGGGCTCGACCCGGCATCGGGGCAGTGATGACGCCCCCGCGTGGAAGACCTGATGCGCTCACCCGCTCGACGCCGATTCGCATACGAACTCCTCCGTGTCGAGCACCACAGTCGTCGGGGCGCCGGTCTGTTCCTTCGTCAACTCTCACCGCAGTCGCCACCGCCTGTCAAGAGTTTGTCCTTACATTCCTATATCAACACCTCAGGAAGATCAGCTGTCCTGACCACCGATGGCCTACAGTTCCCCTCGTGAGCGCCCAACTGGTCAACGTCGGGATCGACCGCGACTCCCCCGTGCCCCTCTACCACCAGCTCGCCGAGCAGCTGAGTGCCGCGATCTCCGACGGTCGTCTGCAGCCCGGGGACGCTTTCGAGAACGAGCTCGCGCTGACCGAGCGGCTCGGGCTCTCCCGGCCCACGGTGCGCCGCGCGATCCAGGAGATGGTCGACCAAGGGCTGCTCGTCCGTCGGCGGGGGTTGGGCACCCGCGTCGCGAACCGCAAGGTCCACCGCCGCGCCGAGCTCACGAGCCTCTTCGACGACCTGCGTCGCGAGGGGCGGCACCCGAGCACGAGCATCCTGCGTTACGAGATCGTCACCGACGAACGAGCCGCCGCCGCACTCGACCTCGAGCCGGACACCCCCATGCTCCTGGTCGTCCGGCTCCGCACCGCCGACGAGATCCCCATCGCGTTCATGCACAACTGGCTTCCCCCGGTGTACTCCGACATCCCGCGCGAGGAGCTCGAGGACGGTGGTCTGTATGCCGCCCTGCGGGCTCGCGGCGTGCGTCCGGTCGTCGCCCAGCAGACCATCGGCGCAAGGATGCCGACCCCCGCCGAGCGCAAGAGCCTTCGAATCCGCGCGCAGCAGCCGGTGCTGACGATGACCCGGATGGCGTTCGACGCCTCGGGCAAGGCCGTGGAGTTCGGGGACCACTGCTACCGCGCGGAGGACTACTCCATCGACATCATGGTCGACGAGCGCTAGGCCCCTTTGATGTGGCGACCTCAGCCGCTGGCTGCACCGCCGGTGTTGATGGCGTGGTGGGAAGCGTGAGCGAGGACCTGCCCCTGCTGGGGTTCGGTCTGCCCGTGTCCGGCAGCTGGGCCACTCCGGAAACAATGCTGCGCATCGCCCGTCGCGCTGAGGAGCTCGGGTACGCGTCGCTCTGGACGTTCCAACGCCTGCTGTCCCCCGCCGACGGTGGGCTCGAAGCGTCGTTCGACACCGTCCACAACCCGGGGGCGCGGCCGGCCGACGACCCGTCCTACCGCTCCGTGCACGACCCGCTGCTCCCCCTCGCCTACGTAGCGGCGCACACCGAAAGAATCGGTCTGGGCACGGCCACGGTCTGCGCGCCGTTCACCCCGCCCGCGCTCCTGGCCAAGTCCATGACGACGATGGACCACCTGACCGGGGGCCGCCTCACCGTGGGGCTCGGTATCGGTTGGCTGCCGCACGAGTACGCCGCCGCCGGTATCCCGTTCACGCGGCGCGGCGCGCGCATGGAGGAGTACCTGCGGTGCCTGCACGCGCTATGGACGCAGGATCCGGTCGAGTTCGACGGCGAGTTCTACACGGTGCCTCGCTCCCACAGCAGCCCCAGACCCGTCCAGGCGCCACACCCACCGGTGCTCCTGGGTGGCGCCGCGCCCGCGGCGCTACGTCGGGCCGGGCGGCTCGCCCAAGGCTGGATCAGCAGCAGCCGGCAGGACCTGGACCGGATTCCGCACTCCATCGGGCTGGTGCGGGACGGTGCGCGCGAGGCTGGACGCGACCCCGACCGGATACGCGTCGTGGTGCGTGCACTGGTGGACCTCGTGGACGACGACCCCGGCCCATGGCGCAGACCGTTTCACGGTACGCACGAGCAGGTTCACGACGACCTGGCCCACCTCGGCAACCAGGGCGTCACCGACGTCTTCGTCGACCTCAACTTCTCGCCGCTGGTTGGCTCCCCCGACGTCGACGCCGAGGTGGCGACGGCCGAGGCGGAGCGCGTCCTGGCCGCGCTCGCCCCGCGCACGCCCTGAGCTCAGGAGGCCTCCACCTTGGGCATGATGTCGTTCTTGAGTCGCTTGAGATCATCGAGGGTCTTGGACACCGGCACGTCGGCGAACGGCGGCCACAGGAGCGGCATGGTCAGCCCCGCCTCCTGGTAGCTCTTGAGTCGATCGGTGATCTGCTGCTCGGTCCCGACCAAGATGTTGGTGAGCTTGCGGTTGTCGGTCTGGTCAACCTCGGTGTCGGTGATCGTGAACCAGATCATGCTGCACATGTCGAGGTCGTCGACCGACTTGCCGAGCGCCTCGAGCTCTTCCGCGATGGCGGTGCGCCACTCACTCAGCTCACGCGGGGTGTCCTGGATGCCGATCCACCCGGCGAGCCCGTACTTCGCCACCCTCCGGGCCGAACGCTTGGCGTCCTTGAGACCGCTGAAGTAGATGGGCGGGCCCGGCTTCTGCAGGGGCTGGTGTCCGAAGCCGGAGGGTCCGAAGTCGGCGAACTCACCGTGGTACTCGAAGGTCTCGTTCTGCCAGATCCCTTGGCAGATCTCGATCGTCTCCCGGACGTGGGCGTGCCGTCGAGGAAACAGGTGCGTGGCGCTCGCCGCGGCAAACTCCTCGGGCATCCATCCGGCTCCCACGCCCACGTTCAGCCGGCCGTCGGACAGGTGGTCGATGGTCGCGCACTCTGCCGCGAAGACGCCTGGGGCCCGGTATGGCGTGTCCGTGATGCTCATCCCGATGCGCACCTTCTCGGTGCGGGCCGCGAGCCAGGGCAGCAACGGCCAGCCCTGGAACCACTTCCCCTTGGACTGCACCGGCATCTGGAGCGGGAACTGCTCCATCATCCCGAACGGGTACTGGAGCTCACCGCGGTCCGACGACTCCGGCACGATCACGCGGTCCAAGGTCCAGACGGAGTCGAAGTCGAGTTCCTCAGCCAGGTCTGTGAGGTCAGCGAGCTCCTTGACCGTCACGTGGTCGCGGAAGGTGGGCAGGTAGAGGGCGAGCTTCATTGGTCACACATCTCCTCGGGTGCGGTCACGGTGGGCATCGCCGATGGTGGCTTCCACACGTTCGGTCCAGGCCCTTGGGACTGACTCAACACAGTGCGCAGAGTCGTCCGCAAGGACGACCGTGCTCATGGTTTGCTCAACGCTGGCCCGGGAACCGGCTCGTCGCGCAGCCGATCACGCAGCTCGCGCTTGAGCACCTTGCCGTAGCTGTTGGTCGGCAACGCCTCGACGAAGCGGTATTCCTTCGGTCGTTTGAACCGCGCGATGCGGTCCAGGCAGGTCCGGTCGAGCTCCTCCTCGGGTGGCTTGGTGCCATCGGTGACGACGAAGGCCACCACGGACTCTCCCCACTCCGGATCCGGGCGCCCCACCACGGCCACAGCCTGCACCTCCGGGTGGCACAGCAGGGCCTCCTCGACCTCCCGGGGGTAGATGTTCATGCCGCCGCTGATGATGAGGTCCTTGGAGCGGTCACGCAGGGTGAGGAAGCCGTCGTCGTCGAAGGTGCCGACGTCACCGGTGTGCAGCCAGCCCCGGCGCATGGTCTCAGCGGTCTCGTCGGGCTGCCCCCAGTAGCCGGCCATCACCACACCACCGCGCACGACCACCTCCCCCACTTGGCCCGCGGGTAGCTCATGGTCGTTGTCGTCGACCACCCGCACCTCGACATCGGTGCGGGGGAACCCAACGCTCTGCATGCGATGACGCCATCGGGGGTGGTCGCGCTCTGCGTGGTGGGCCTTGGACAGGCCGGTGATGGTCATGGGCGTCTCGCCCTGACCGTAGATCTGGGCCAGGCGTGGGCCGAACGTCGCCAAGGCGTCCTGGAGGTCGGTGAGGTACATGGGTGCCCCGCCGTAGATGATCGTCTTCAGTGCGGACAGGTCAGCGTCGGCGAGGGCTGCGTCGCCGGCGAGTCGTTTCACCATGATGGGGGCGGCGAAGAACGACATTCCGGGCCAGCACCCGAGCAGGGACAGCAGCTCGGAGCCGTCGAGGGTGCCGGGCGAAGGGAAGACGCTCACAGCGCCACGCGCCACGTGCGGAAGCCCGTACAGGCCCGAGCCGTGCGAGAGCGGTGCCGCGTGCAGGACGCTGTCCCCCGGCGACACCGGGTCGATGTCAGCGAAGTAGCTGAGCGAGGCCATCAGCAGGTTGTGGTGGGTGAGTGTGGCTCCTTTGGGACGCCCCGTCGTGCCGCTGGTGTAGAAGAGCCACGCCGGATCGTCGGGCCCTCGGTCGACCAGCCTCATCGGTGCAGCACCAGTGAGCCGGTCCCACTGCGGGCTGGGCGCCAGGACCGGCGCCTGAAGCGAGTCCACCGTGCCTATCAGAGCTTGGGCGTCTTCGGCGTGCTCCTGGTCGGTGATGACGACCTTCGTCCCGCTGTGGTCGAGGATGTACGAGATCTCGTCGCGGTGCAGCCGCGCGTTGACCGGCACGACCACCAGGCCCGCGTGCCACGCGGCCCACATGGCTTCCAGGTACTCAGGGCGGTTGCGCATGACGATCGCGACTCGGTCTCCCGGCTCGAGCGCGAGCTCATGGCGCATCCCGGAGGCAGCGGCGGCGACGGTGGAGGCGAACTGCGCCCACGTGACGTGCACTCGCCTTCCTTCGGCGATGGCGGGTCGGTCACGCAGGTCCCGGGCGTGCCTCTCGACCCATGTTGCGAGGTTCATGTGGACAACCTGTCCGCCGACGGGCCGACGGGTCAAGGAACCGCTGCAGCGTTGAGAAAGGCGTGATTGTTCGCCGGGCCGAGTTGGGTCAGGCTGGCACGAGACACCCCGCACGACCCAGAACCCACGACCGAGATGAGCAGTGCGATGAGGTTGGACGAGGACACGGCACGATCCCGCTTGAGTGAGCACCTCCACGGTGTGCTGTGCACACTGCACCCCAAGCGTGGTCCCCACCCGCAACCGGTGGTGTATGCCGTCGGCGACGACGGCCACGTGGGGGTGCCGATCGACCGGGTCAAGCCCAAGGCGTCGTCCCGGCTGCAGCGCGAGGACAACCTGGCCGCGGACCCGCGGGCGTCGTTGCTCATCGAACATTGGGAGACCGACGACTGGTCGAAGCTGTGGTGGGTGCGGGCGGACCTGGAGCACGTGCCGGACCCGCCTTTACCCCTGACCGATGACCTTGCCGACCGGCTGGCCCGCACCGTCCCGCAGTACGAGGACAAGCCTTTCCACCGCATTTTGGTGTGCCGCATCGTCAAGGTCACGGGGTGGACCGCCAGCCAGGGATGACCTGTGCCGGTGTGCTGCGGGGCCGTGGCCGCCTCGCCTCCGCGCGGGCTCGTCCACCGCGTCCCGGGCAGTCGACGGCTACGCGCGCGGAATGCGCAGCAGCATGGACGTGCCGGTCGGCGAGGACAGGCGCACGGTGAGGTCGCCACCCATCGCGCTCATGAGGCCGTGCGCGAGACCCAGCCCGAGGCCGACGCTCTCGTCGTGCGCGACGTGACCCGGTCCGGTTGTCGGACTTTGTGCCGGGCCGGCACGGGTGAATCGGCTGAAGACGCGCGGGAGGAGCTCGCCGGGGATCCCGGGGCCGTCGTCGTCGACGGAGACCAGGACGACTGCCTTCTCCAGGGAGGGCCGGGCGCGGACCTCCACGCGGCCGCCCACGTTGCCGTGGCGGATGGCGTTGGTGACCAGGTTCAGCAGCACCTGCCGCAAGCGGCGACGGTCGACACGCACCACATCGTCGGCGCGGTCGTGCCACAGCTCGACATTCCGGCGATCCGCCGTGTCCGACAACAGAGCGAACGTCTCCTCGACGACCTCGCACACACGGATGGGTTCGAGCACCAGTGGCAGGGCATTCGCCTCGATGCGACTCAGGTCGAGCACATCGGCGAGCAGGTCCATGACGTGGCCGGCCGCGGCCCCGATGTGGGACAGCGCCTCTCGGCGCCTGGCCTCGTCCAGGTCCATCGTGCCGAGGAGCTCCGCGAAGCCGACGATGGCCTGGATCGGCGTACGGGCCTCGTGCCCGACGGCAGCCAGCAGCTCGGACTTCGCGTGAGACAGCCCCTCGGCCGTCCGGCGGGCCGTCTCGGCCTCCAACCTTGCTCGCCGGTCCTGCTCGGCAGCTCGCCGCTCAGTGAGGTCGAACACGTTGACCACGTATTGCGCGGGATCCCCGCCGCGGCCGCGGAGCAGGGAGATCGTCACCTCGACCGCGATGTGACGGCGGTCTACGCGGGGGTGGCGGCGGTGCAGCACGGCTTCGAAGGTGATCGGTGCGGCACTCGCCTGTCCGAGCTCGTCGAGCCGCGACTCGAGCGAGCGGCCTTTCGGCGTGATGAAGTCGGCGAGGCCGTTGCCCACGAGGTCACGGCGTGCCAGCTCCGTCAACGCGGTGTTGCTCCTGACGACGTCGCGGTCGAGTCCGAGGATCGCCATCCCGAGCGAGTTGTCGTCGAATGACCTGCGGAAGCGCTCCTCGCTCTCGACCAGGTCGCCGAGGACACCGGCGTGGTCGATGGCGACCGAAGCAAGGTGCGTGAACTGGTCGACCAGCAGCTGCTCCCGCCCCGTCGGGCGATGCGGAAACCGGTGGTAGACGGCGAAGGTACCCACCGGCAGGTTGTCGCGTCCCTCGATGGGGGTGGACCAGCAGCTTCGTACCCCGGCTGCGACGGCGGCGTCGCGGAAGCCCAACCACCTGGGGTCGGTGCCTACGTCGCTAACGACGACCGGCGCGTTGAGTGCGGCCGCCGTCCCGCAGGAGCCAGCCTGCTCGCCGATGGCCATGCCGTCGATCGAGGTGACGTACTCCTCGGGAAGGCTGGGCGCGGCGCCGTGGTGCAGGGTGCCGCGTTCGCGGTCGAGGAGGAGCACCGAGCACTGAGCATCCGGCATCAGATGCTCGAGCGAGGTGAGGATCCTCGTGAGCACTTCTCCCAAGGGGGCGGCAGCGGCGATCAGCTCGAGCACCTGCGTCTGCCGGCCCAGCATCTCGCGCGCGTCGTCCGGTCCAAGCTCCACCACCGGTTCGGGCACCTCCGCCGACCTCATTCGTCATCAACCAGCTGGTAGCCGACACCCCGCACCGTGCGCAGCAGCCGAGGGTGTGACGGGTCCTGCTCGAGCTTGAGCCGCAGGCGGTGCACGTGCTCGGTGACAGTTGCCTCGCCGAGCCACTCTGGGGACGTGTTCCACACCCGGTCGACCAGTTCCCGGCGCGTGAAGACGTGGCTCGGGTGCACGGCCAGGAACACGAGGAGGTCGAACTCCTTCGGGGTGAGATCGACGTCTCGGTCGGCGAGCCTGACTCGTCGGCTGGTCGGCTCGATCCGCAGGGATCCGACGACGACGGCCTCCGCGGAGAGTTCCGGGGAGCTGCGCCGCAGGACCGAGCGGACCCGGGCGGCGAGCTCGCCGGGCGAGAACGGCTTGACCAGGTAGTCATCGGCGCCCAGGTCCAGCCCGATGATCCGGTCGGTTTCGCCATCGCGCCCGGACAGCACGATGATGGGCAGGTCGGACCTGCCGGCCCTCCCGCCGCGAACCGCGCGCAGGACGTCCAACCCCCCCAGCCGCGGAAGCGAGAGGTCGAGGACCACAAGTGCCGGGTGGTCGTCACGGATCCGCCGCAGAGCCGTGCCACCGTCGTCGGCCTCGACGACCCGAAAGCCGGCGTCGTCGAGCTGCCACCGGACCACGGTGCGGATCGCGGCGTCGTCGTCCACGACGAGGACGATCGGAGCGCTCGGGTCGGCCGCCTTGTCGGCCGCGATCTGACTCATGCGTGATGGGTATCACACAAGGCGATCTCAGGTCACCGCACTCGGGCGGCTTTGATGCTGCGCTCGCCTCAGACGTGCCGAGGCGCACCTCTTCACCATGGCCTTGCTATGTCTCGGACCGCTCGAGAAGGGGGTTGAGCTGGACGGTACCGAGTGCGCGCGCAGCCTGCGCGGCGCCATACCTCAGGGCGCCCGTCGCGTCCTCGCCGGCGAGGTGGGCGGCGAGGAAGCCGGCCATGAACCCGTCCCCCGCGCCGTTGGTGTCGACCACCTCGGCCACGGGCTCGGCAGGGACGCGCAGCGTCTGGTGGCGGGCATCGACGGCGACGGCACCCTCGGCGCCGAGGGTGCACACGGCAACCTGGGCCCCACCGTCGACGCACGCATGCAGGAACTCTTCGGGCTCCTCGAGCCGGTCACCGTTCAGGAAGACGAACGAGGCCGCCTCCAGGAAGGGCTGGTGGAACGCGCCCTGCCCGTCGTAGTCGTGCAGGTCGGTCCAGATCGGGACACCGGTGTCGGCGACCGCGTCGATGACCTCTGCTGAGGGTTGGGACAGGTCGAGCACCACCGCACGCGCGCGAACGCAGGCCTCGAGGAGCTGAGCCAGCCCGCGGGGTGGACCTACGACGGGGGCGGCGGGCACGTCGAGGTAGATCGACACGCGACCTCCTGCTCGGTCCATCAGGTTGAGGTGCCGTTCGCTGGGTCCCTCGACGACCGTTGCGACCACAGGGATTGCCGCAGCTCGCAGGGCCGCTTCGATGGACACCGATGCGTCGTCGGTGCCGAGCACCGTGTGCAGCTCGACGTCAATCGCGCGGTCACGCAGGTGCACGGCCTTGCCGGCCGAGGTTCCGCCCAGGACCTCCCGGTGCGCCCTGGCGAAGCGCATGTGCGGATGGGGGTCGGGCAGCTCGTCCAGGTCGACCACCATGTTCCACGAGACCGGGCCGTGCACGACGACGTCTGCCATCAGTTCTCCTCCGTCTGGACGGACGCGCCTCTCGGTCGGCCCGAGAGCATGCTGCCACCCGCACTACCGCAGGAAGAGACGGGGCACTGGCGCTGTTGCCCCAGTCATGAGCCTGAAAGTTGAAGTCTGGTCCGATGTCGTCTGCCCGTGGTGCTACATCGGCAAGCGCCGTTTCGAAGCGGCGTTGGCGCGCTTTGCCCACCGCGACGAGGTGGAGCTGGTCTGGCGCAGCTTCGAGCTCGATGTGTCCGCGCCCCCGAGCAGCGTCGAACAAGGGACGTATGCAGCACGGCTGGCGAGCAAGTACCGGTGCTCGATCGAGCAGGCCCAGGCCATGATCGACACCATGACGGCCGCGGCCGCCCAGGAGGGCCTCGACTTCCGCTTCGACCTCGCGCGACCCGGCAACACCTTCGACGCGCACCGCCTGCTGCACCTCGCCCTGGAGCACGGCCTGCAGGACGAGCTCAAGGAACGCCTCGACCACGCGACGTTCACGGAGGGCTCCCCCGCCTCGGACCACGCTGCGCTGCGCGCGCTTGCCACGCAGGTGGGTCTCCCCGAGGGCGAGGTGGATGACGTGCTGGCCTCGGAGCGCTACTCCGACGCGGTGCGCGCCGACGAGGCCCAAGCCGTGGCCTACGGCATCACCGGCGTCCCCTTCTTCGTGATCGGTGGCCGCTACGGCATCTCCGGCGCCCAGCCCGCCGACGCCGTCCTGCAGGCCCTCGACCAGGCCTGGGCCGAGCAGTCGCCCCTCACCCTCATGGCCCCGCAGGGTTCGGCACCGTCCTGCGACGGTGACTCCTGCGCCGTCTGACGCCGAGGTCAGTCGTCCATGGCTTCGATCCCCAGCTCCGCGAGCTCGCCCAGGTGCGCACGGATCCGCTGGATCACCTCCGGGTCAGGACGTTTCCAACCCGTCACCTCCTCGATGACGCGTAGTGCCTCGGTCGTTCGGTAGGAGCGGGTCGGGTTCCCGGGGAAGCGCTTGTCGGTGACGTTCGGGTCGTCCTCGATCGTGCCGACCGGCTCGACCCGGTAGACCCGTCCGGGTCCCTCCCCGAGAGCGAGCTCGGCAGCCAGGGGTGCGCCCTCGCTCGATGCCGTCAGGTAGATGTGTCTGGCCGCACGGCCCGAACCGTAGTTGGACATCCAGCCCGGGGTGAGCAGGTCCCCCGGACGCAGTTCTGCTCTGGTCCCGTGGAAGAACGGCCCGGGGTCGTCGACCACGCGCGGCGTCGGCGGTGGATCCCGCAGCAGGCTGTCGAGCCGTGTCATGAGGACCGCGACCCTGGTGCGCCCCTTCGGGGCTCGCGGGTAGCGGGCCAGGACGTCGAGGACGACCGGCGTGGCTCGGGTGGCCGCGGCGGTGATCACGTACTCCGCGACCACCGGGTCCTCCCGCTGTGCGACCTCGGCCGCCCGGGCGGCGTGGGCCGCCGCCCCCAGGATGTGGCGGACCTGTGTCGCCTTGGCCAGCGGATGAAGGTATGCCGCCGCACCGGCGTGTGCTGCAGCGGTCGCCGCGTGCCGGGCGGCCTCGCCCGAGGCGTCGCTGGCTGCCCGGTGGGCGTCAGCCGAGGCGGTGCGTTGCAGGCGCGAACGCGGCGCACCCTCGGCGAAGACCCGCGCGGCCCGGATGGCCGCCGCTGGGCGGGGGTCATCGGGCCGGTCCTTGGTGAAGAGGACGAGGGCCGGCTCGGCGCACGCCGCGCCATACCCGGCGATGGCCCGCAGCTCATCCATCGTCAGCTCGAAGTCGCCAGACAATCTCTGCATTCCTCCAAGATTGGCACAAGGCGCCGGACCGATGGCGCCGAACGCCCGGCGGCGATGGATGTGGGCACTCAGCGGCGGAACCGGAACGTGGACTGCAACTACCATCCAGTCCGATCCATCCTGGGCCGGCACCTGCCGCCAGGTCGGCGTCAGGCTCGTCGACGGCGTCGACCGTACGGTGACGGTGACACCGGGAGCGCGTCATCAGCAGGTCACCCCAGCGAGGCGGACCCCGCCACAAGGACCTTGCGAGAACGTCGTTTCCTGCACCACGGATGGGGTACCCAGGACCCATAGACGGCGTGCAGGCAGCCGCAGGCACGCCGATCCGAGCCTAGATCGCAGGAGGAGCACCAATGACCGTCACCAGGTTCCAGGACCTTCCCCTGGCCGCCGAGGACCATGAGTGGGACGGGGCAGCCGCAGAGAAGCGGGTCCGTTCGTTCACCAACGCGCAAGACGAGCCCAACGCGGCATACCGCGACGCCCACGTCTGGTACGACGGCGAGAAGCCTGACAACTTCACCGCCTACAAGCTCCTCATCGCCGACGTCGTCGACGGGGATCTCAAGGTCGTCCCGAGAGCTGTTCAGGCAGCAGCCGCAGTGATGGACGGTGCGCGGGGCGGGGTTCAGGTCCCCACCTCGGACGTCGGTCGGATCAAGGCTCACCTGGCGCGGTACTACGCGAAGATGGACGCCACCCCGCCGTGGGAGCGGAAGTCGTGACCCGACCCGTCACTTGACCGTGCAGCCGACCGGTTCGTCAAGCGCAGGTCTCCGGAGCCGAGCCGCGCCTTGAGGTTCAGGTCTCAGCCATATCCGGCCGGGACCTCCCGCCGTGCATGGGTCTGCTCAGTCGGAGGCGGGACTTCGCTCAGAAGGCAGCATGCTCACGAAGCCGCCGCTGTGAATCGGACGCACCTCCACTCCTGCGCGCTGGCTGATGACCGGGTTGGTCCGTGCCAGCTCCAGCGCCGCGTCCAGGTCAGGCGCTTCGAGGATGTAGAACCCTGCGACCACGTGCTCGGCACTGATGAATGGACCGTCGGTTGTCCCCGTCGTCCGGATCGACCGCGCCATCTCTCGCGGTGTGAGAGCCCACGCTGCGGTCATCACCGCACGGGAGGTCAGGACATCTGCGTGCTCGTCGCAGGCGGCGACCTCCTCAGACGTCTCCGCTGTGGCACCCGGCGCATGCGCGGAGTCATCGTCGTAGATGAGCACGGCGTACTGGGCCATCATCGTTCCTTCTGTCGGTGGACGTTCGCGAGGGATCCATCTGTGGCGCAGCGGCTGGATCGCACATTGCCACACATCGGTATGTCCTTCTGCCTGCGCCAGATTCATCCGAGGTGGTGGGTCAGGGCAGCTCGGTTCAGTCGGGTTGTGGTCGGCGACCCGCGCTCAGCTCGTCGAGCCGCCGTTGGAGGTAGAGGCGGACGCCGTCGGTGCGAGCGGCAGTCAAAGCCTCGCGGTATGCGCGGGCGGCGGCGCTGGCGTCGCCGGACCGACGGAGGAAGTCGGCCCGAATGGCGGGAACCTCGGGAGCGTCACCCAGGCGGAAGTTGTGGGTGGCGTACTCGAGCGCGGTAAGGCCGGCTTGCGGTCCATCTCGCATCCCGATGGCGATCACTCGATTCATCGCGACGACCGGTGAGGCTGTGGCGTGCAGCAGTGCGTCATACCAAGCGACGATCGCGACCCAGTCGACTGCCTCTGACGTTTCCGCGGTGCAGTGGACGGCTGCGATCTCGGCTTGCGCTCGGTAGACCCCTGCCTGGCCGTCAGCAGCATCGTCCGCGGCGCGAGCGAGCCGGAGCGCCTCGAGGCCGGCAGCGATCAGGGGCCGGTCCCAGCGTGTGCGGTCCTGCTCTTCCAGCGGGATGAGCGCACCCGTCGTGGCTACCCTGGCTGGCCTGCGCGCGTGCTGCAGCAGGATCAGCGACCGAAGGGCGTGCGCGTCACGGTTCCCGGGTAGCAGCCAGGTCGCCAGCTGTGCCAGCGCGATCGCCTCGTCGGCCAGTTCGTCACGCACGCCGGCGCCCTCAGTCGCCGAATACCCCTCCGTGAAGATCAGGTAGATCACGGTCAGCACTGACGCCACGCGGTCGTCGATCGCGTCTGCCGGTGGGACGGAAAGGACGAGCCCTGACCGGGTGATCCGCTCACGCGTCCGTAGAAGGCGTTGGCTCAAGGTCTGCTCCTTGACCAAGAGCAAGCGGGCGATGTCGCGAGTGGACAGTCCACAGACGGTCTTCAGCGTCAGCGCCACGCGGTCCTGCAACGCCAGACCCGGGTGGCAGCAGGTGAACAGCAGCCGCAACCGGTCATCGGCATATCCGCCACCGGCATCGAACGTCGAGGCGACCCGGTCGGTCATGGCGCCCACATCCTGGAGCACCTGCAACTCCGTCTTCCGGCGACGTAGTACGTCGAGCGCCCGCCGCCGTGCGACCGACGTGAGCCAGGCGCCCGGGTTGTCGGGAACCCCGTCGCGTGGCCAGGTCCGCAGCGCCCTCTCGGTCGCATCCTGGGCACAGTCCTCGGCCAGGTCCCAGTCGCCCGTGGTGCGGATGAGGCTGGCGACGATCCGCGGCCACTCGGCCCGCACCACCGCATCAAGAGGCGATCCAGGTGAGCCGATCACTCCCTGACCCCTATTCGCCGTCGAACGGCCACATCGCCCTGAGCTCGATGACGCCGGCGTGCGCCATGGGGTGACCGGACGCGATCTGGACCGCCTGCTGCATCGAGTCGCACTCGAGCACATCGAACCCGGCAACCACCTCGCTGGCCTCGGTGAATGGCCCCTGCGTCACCAGCAGCTCACCACTACGGACACGCACGGTCATCGCCTCTGCCGCAGGTCGAAGCCGGTCACCCATGACGTAGTTCCCGGCGTCGTTTGCTGCCTGCCACCACTGCGACACCTCAGGAGCGCCGTCACGGTCGGCCTCCCCGGGCGGCGTGACCGAGTCATCAGCGTCTTGACAGACCAGCATCAGGTATCTCACGAAGTTCCTACTTTCTCGTCTTGGATCCACCGAACCGACCGGCCACCGTGACGATGCCAGAGTGGCGGGTCACAGTGACGACGAACGGCCGAGCGAGAATCCGACAGGTTGGCGAGGCGAAGTTCCGAAGGGATCTCGGCCGACCGCTGGCCCTCTTCCCGTCCCGCAGCCGTCACTGCCCTGGTGGGGTCACGTCACCACGAGGTGCTGGTGGCCGTCGAGGCGCTCGCGCGCCATGTCGATGTGCCCGGCGTGTGTAGCGGTCTCGGTCAATGCTCGGAAGACCACATCGAGGCTCGAGCTCAGCCGCGGTCCGCTGAGGGTATCGGGCGGGGGCCACCATGGCGGCTCGGCATCCAGGTCAGCCTCGGCGAGGTACCTGTTGCCCTTCGAGGCGGCCGCGCGGTACTCGTGGCGCAGCTGCCCTCCCGAGATGGATGGCGCGGACCAGCCGTCGCACACCCGGGCGATGGCCGACCGGTCAGCACCCAACACGGCGCCCATCCAGAAGATCTCGACGTCGTACAGCAGATGCGTGACCATTCTCCGTAACGTCCACCCTGACGGTGCGACGACCCGATCCAGGGCATGCTCCCCCAAGCCCTCGATCCCGGCGAGCACGTGCTCGCGGTGGCGGTCGAGCTGCGCGATCAGCGCTTCGTGCAAGGCCGGAGCCCGATCCCCAGAGTGCGGGTTCTCAAACGACTCACCTGGCCTCGTCTTGGCTGCGCTCACGGATCTGACCTCCCTTGCCTCGTACTGCGCATCGTTCCAGACGAGCCAAGCACCCTGGGTTTGAAGCAGTGGACCTCTTCCGTGTCATCGATAACGGGCCTGCTCGTGGACGTCTGTCGATCTCCCCTTGAGCACGAACCGCTGGGCGGGAGCAGCCCGTCGGAACACACAGCTGCCCGGCAGGATCTTGGTGCGACGGATCAAGGCGTTTCCAGGGTGTAGTGGATCGTCTGCGCCACGATTTTGCCTCCCTCGATCAGGTACGAATCGACGCCATCGCGAACGCGGACGGTGGTGTCGTTGTAGGCCCACTCCAGCAGGCCGACCCGCCCCTCGACGGCAACATACGTGTAGTCAAACGCCTCATGCGCTGGCAGTTCCTCAGAGAGCATCTCAGCGAGTTGCCTCACCCCATCATGGCCGCGGAACGTTCCGCGGTTGATGAGGATGACGATGTCCTCGGCAACATTGCGCTTGAGGTCCTCCTCGAGGATGCGATCGAGAGGCTTGTCGACCCAGTCGTTGGCCAGGTTCAGGTGGTCATCCAGCACTTCGCGCGCGGTGCGCCGACTCAGATCCTCCACGGTGGACTTCCTCCGGCTCGCAGATCTGACCAGCCTGACTGCATCGGATCCTTGAGGCAAGGTCCCCGGCTGGCACATCTCGGGGCGCACGCACTCGCACGGTGCCCTGTCACGCTGCGCCGGCGGTGGCTCTCATCGTGGTCTACGCACGCGGATCGGACCCTTGAACCTGCTGGGATCGACGACCTGTCCGCCTTGGGTGATCTCGGCTCGCCCCGCTGCCACCAGGCGTCGAGCGGCCATCCGCGCCGGCTCCATCAGCTCGGACCAGTCGTCCGCGCCGACGGCACGCGCCGCCTCCGACGGACACACCGAGGCACTGGTCGACCGCCCGTCCAGCAGCGACTCCAGGGAGGCCTCGAGCTGCCGGTCGACGTCGCTGAGGCCGTGCTTGCGGCAGTTGTCCGAGCACCAGCGCACCGAGTCCCAGTCGCGAGCCCAGACCTTGCGCCACGTGATGGTTCGTCCGCATCGAGCACACGGTTTGGACGGCAGGGGAGGACGGGCCACGCCCCTAGTCTGCCCGAGGAAACGTCCTACAGTGCAAGAGCGATCCGCACGACGGCACCCGCTCTACCTGGGGCAGTCGTGACCAAGCCACGGCTCGAATGCGCGAACGTCACGGAAGAAGTCAGCGGTGAGTCACCCCAGCTCCGGCGCCCTGATTCAGGACGTCCGTGGACGTGCGTCGGCGTCCGACTCAGCACAGACCAATCCCCCGGCGTGCGCCTGCATTCACCCGTACCGCTCCCGTTGTCTAGCAGCTAGTCAAGGTGCGCTACTCCCCACCCAGGCGCTGACTGGTCCGCGCCTGAAATTGTCGGCTGGCTTGCCCGGCGAACGGCATCCGTAGAGTTCCCCGAGCTCCCCGGACCCCTTGGGCCGGCCATGAGGCTCGGCGTGAGCAGCGGAGGACCGGGCTGGGTCAGGCCGTGAGGTGGAGCTGGCTGCCCAGCGATCTCAGCCGCTCGGCAACCGTAGGGGGCGGAGGGCCCTCAGTGACCACCTCGGTGACCGCCTCCCAGCCACACAGCAACACCGGCGCGGGTGCAAAGAACTTGCTCGCGTCCACGAGCAGCACGATCCGCTCGGCGGCCCCCATGAGGGCCAGCTTGGTCGCACGCTCGTTGTCCGTGGACACGTAGATGCCGTGGTCGTCGACGGCGGCCGCCCCGAGCAGGAGGGTGTCGACCCGCAGACCCTTGGTCGCCTCTACGGTGCGAGGGCCGACGAACGCCTGGCTCTCCACGAGCAGCTCGCCACCCAGCCCGACCACCCGGCGCAGCCCACGGGTGAGGGCCAGCTGCATGACCGGGATCGAGTGGGTCACCAGGGTGCCGTCGAAGCTGTCCGGGAGTGCCTCGATCGCAGCGTAGGTCGTGGTGCCGGCGTCCACCGCGACGGTGCTGCCGGGGGCCAGGGCCAGCGCAGCTGCCTTCCCGATCGCCCGCTTGGCCTCGGCGTTCTCCTCGGCGCGGCCGGTGAACTCCGAGGAGTGACGCTGGGGTCGCAGGGTGCTCACTCCTCCGTGAACGACTCTCACCGCTCCGCGGTCGGCCAGCCGTCGCAGGTCTCGGCGCACGGTCATGTCCGAGACCCCCAACCGCCGGGTCAGCTCGGTGACCGAGACGAACCCGGCCGCCTCGACCGCAGCCAGGATGCCCTGGCGCCGCTCAGCTGCACTCTGGAAGCGCAGGTTCGGCACCGGGCTCTGGTCATCGCGCGTCTCCATGGCAGCCATGGTACGTGAACTTAACCACAGAAGTTTGTTGACTTTCCAACATGCAGTGTTAGGGTTTCAACAGATCTACCGGACGGACAGCACGAAGGAGTGCGACATGGCCCAGGGACGAACCGACATCGGCGCAGTGTTCGTCGGAGTGGCCACGCTCGACGCCATCGCCCTCGTTGAGCGCTATCCCGGCGCCGACGAGCGCGTCGTAGCGTCCGAGGTGGTGTATGCCGGCGGCGGCCCCGCTGCCACGTCCGCCGTCGCTGCCGCGCGGCTCGGCATCCCCTGCGCCTTCGTCGGTTCGGTCGGCGACGACCAGAACGGCCGAGCGATCCTCGACGGCCTCCGGGCCGAGGGCATCGACGTCAGCGGAGTCCGTGTGCTGACCGGACAGGCGTCGGCCGCGAGCGTGGTCGTGGTCGACCGGGCCAACGACACCCGGGCGATCTCCAACCGTCCCGCTCCGCAGGTCGACATCTCCGCCGGACGGTCGCTGATCGCCAGAACGCCAGTGGTCCACGTCGACCACGCGGGGTGGTCGCCGGTCCACGCCTCGGGTCTGCTTGACAGCGCACAGGTCCTCTCCGTCGACGCCGGAAACGACATCGCCGGGTTCCAGTCCGCCGGGGTCGGCATCTACGCCCCCACCGTCCAGGCTCTCCGCCGCATCCACGGCGAGGCCCACGACGTCGACGAGCTGCTGGCCCTCGCGCTGAAGGAGGGGTGCGACACCGTGGTCGCCACCGCCGGAGCACAAGGCTCCTGGGCGCGCACCGCCGACGGCGTCACGGCATACGCCCCCGCCCACTCCGTCGACGTGCTGAGCACGCTGGGCGCAGGCGACGTCTTTCACGGCGCCCTCGTCGCAGCCATGGTGCGCGGCTTTCCGCTCGACCAACAGCTCGCCTTCGCCAACATCACCGCTGCCCTCTCCTGTCGTGGGCTCGACGGCCGCTCGGGCATCCCCCGCCTTCCCGAGGTCCTCGAAGCGATGCCGACCCACCCCTCGACCGCACCCTCCGGCAACACCATCCAGCGAACATCCAGGAGCCTCTGATGACCGACCCCACACCAGCCACCACGACGACGCGCCGCGACCTCGGTCGCATCGCCCGCCCGAGCGGCGCGTTCGCGATGCTCGCGGTCGACCAGCGCGAGGCCATGCGCGCCATGTTCGCCGAGCACAGCACCGAGCCGGTGACCGACGCCCACCTGAGCGACTTCAAGGTGGCTGCGACCCGCATCCTCACCCCTCACGCCTCGGCGGTGCTGGTCGACAAGCAGTTCGCCTTCGACGCCGTCGTGGACCAGGGCGCCGTCGATCCGTCCTGCGGGTTGATCGCCGCGGCTGACCACTTCATCGCCGGCCACGGCGAGTTCGTCACCGCAGTCGAGATCGACCACGACGTCGACCCCATCGGGGTGCGGGACCAGGGCGCGGTCGCCATGAAGCTGCTGGTCATTCACCGCCCCGATGAGCCCGCGTCACAGCGCATCTCGATGGTCGAGGAGTTCGTCGACCGCTGTCGCAATGCCGACCTGATCAGCATCATCGAGCCGGTGGCCAAGGCCCCTCGCGCCGGGGGCGACTGGGACTGGGACGGCTGCGTCATCGAGGCGGCGCGTGAGCTCGGTTCGCTCGGTGCCGACCTCTACAAGGCCGAGGTGCCCTTCAAGGGGCAAGGGTCCGACGAGGACATCCGTCGTGGATGCGCACAGATCACCGAGGCCGTCGCGTCGCCGTGGGTGGTGCTCTCCTCCGGCGTCCCCGCCGACCTCTTCTCCCACGCGGTCGAGCTGGCCTGCCGTGAAGGAGCCTCCGGTTTCCTGGCCGGTCGCGCCGTGTGGGCCTCGGTCATCGGCAGCGAAGACATCGAGCGCGACCTGCATGAGATCGCGGTCCCGCGCCTGCAGCGTCTGGCGGCGCTGGTCGACGACGTGGTGCAGCGATGACCCAGACCGTGCCTGACCGGGTCGACGGTCCCAGGGTCGTCCTGATCCCGACGGCTCGTCCGACCTTCGCGGTCGACGTGGCCCGCAAGCTCGCGAACTCCGCGCGCGACCTGCTGGTCGAGCTCGGCGCCCAGGTCGCCGGACCAAGCGACCTGGTGATGGCGCCCGAGGACGTCGAGGCCGCCAAGGCACACCTGGCCACCGATGCCGACCTCGTGATCAACGTGTGCGCCTCCTTCTCCGACGCCAGCCCTGCGCTGGAGCTCTATCGCGACCTCGAGCAGCCAGTGCTGCTGTGGTCGTTCCGCGAGCCGGGTGAGCCCGGCGACCGGCTGTGGCTGAACTCGATGTGCGGAGCCAACCTCTTCGGTCACGCCCTCGTCGTCCACGCCGGTCGCACGCCTCACTTCCTCTACGGCAACCCCGACGAGCCCAGCACCCGCGAGACCCTCACGGCGGCCCTGGCCGGCAACCTGCCGCCGACGGTCGTCGCGCCCACCGAGCACCGGCAGCGAGCCGACCTCGCTGACGTCCAGGGGGCCCTCGCCTCGCTGCGGGGACGGCGGCTGGGCCTGGTCGGTGACGCACCTCCCGGGTTCACCCCGAGCCAGTACGACGCAGAGCTGTTGGCGCGCCTGTTCGGCATCCAGGTCGAGCAGGTCGACGTCGACACGATGTTCGGTGACGTGGCCGCCGTGACGGACGACGCTGCGGAGTCGGAGTATGCCGCCGCCCTCGCCGCCCAGCCCACCCTCAGCGCGGTGGATGCCTCACAGGCGCGGACGTCGGCGCGCATCACGACCGCATTGCGGGGCTGGCGCGAACAGGAGTCGTTGTCTGGCCTGGCGATTCGTTGCTGGCCCGAGTTCCCGACCCAGCTCGGCGCCTGCCCCTGTTCGTCGCTGTCCCGGGTGGCCGACGAGGGGACGCCGACCGCCTGCGAACGCGACGTGTACGGCGCCGTGACGATGCTCCTGATGGAGGCGCTCGGTTCCGGCACGACCTATCTCGTGGACACGGTCGACCTCGACGCCGACCGCAACGTGGTCCGGTTGTGGCACTGCGGTGCGGCGGCGACCTCCCTGGCCGCCGACCCGGACGAGGCGACACAGTCCACCCACTGCAACCGCAAGCTCGGTGTAGCGGGCAACTTCCCCCTGCGCACGGGGCCTGTCGTCATGGCTCGACTGACCGAGGACCCGGATGCACCCGGCCGGCTCCGCCTCCTGCTGGCCGCCGGCGAGTCTCTCCCGGAGCCGAACCGGTTCCAGGGCAACACGGCCGCTGTCCGCGTGGAGGCGGATGCGGCCCAGCTCGTCACCGGGCTCGTCACCGGCGGCTTCCCGCACCACACCGTCCTCGCGTGGACCGACATCCGCCCGCAGCTGCGGGCCGTTGCCGACCACTTGGGACTCAACGTCGTCGACTGGTAGCTCCCGCTCGAAACCGAGGAGACAAAGATGTCTGATCGCAAACCCATCGCCCGCCGCAGCTTCCTGCACGGACTCGGCGCCCTCGGCGTCGGCGCCTCGCTCACCGCCTGCGTGGGGCCGACCATCACCTCCCGTGGGAGTGGGAGCGCCGCGGGCGCGGCGGCCTCCCTGCTCGATCCCGTGAAGGAGGCACCCGCGACCGGGACCGTGTCGTTCGCACACTGGCGCGCCGAGGACAAAGAGGTCTTCGACACCCTGATCGCCTCGTTCGTCAAGGCCAACCCCAAGGCGGAGGTGACCCAGGACATCGCCCCCTCGGCCGACTACCAGAGCACCGGGTTGCAGAAGATCAAGGGTGGCAACATCGGCAACGCGTTCGTGTCCTTCCGCGGCGCGCAGTTCGTCAGCATGAACAAGGCAGGGCTGTATGCAGGGCTGGGGGCCCAGCCGTTCGTGGACAACTACTTCGCCGAGTTGGTCAAGGCCGGACAGGCCGCCAGCCGGGCCCAGATGGGCCTGCCCTACCAGCTCGTGTTCAACATGCCGATCTACAACGAGGCCGCGTTCGACTCGGCCGGCGTCTCCGACGTGCCCACCGACTGGGACGGATTCCTGGCGCTGTGCGAGACGCTCAAGGGCAAGGGCCTGGTGCCGATCGCCTGGCCGGGCGGTGAACCCGCCAACTCGGGCCAGCTCATCAACTCGATGGTCATGAACAACCAGCCCAGCGACACGGCGTTCGCCGAGATCGAAGCCGGCACCCTCAAGGTCACCGACGACTGGTTCCTCGGCACGCTGAAGCAGTACCAAGAGCTGGCTCCCTACTTCGAGCCCAACTCGACCGGCACCAGCTCGGAGCCCCTGCAGCAGCTGTTCGCCAGCGGGAAGGCCGGCATGCTCGCGACGGGCTCGTTCCATATCAGTGCCGTCCGCAAGCTGGGTGCGAAGTTCCCCATCGGCCTCCTCGCCCCGATCACCGTCGCCGCGGGCAAGGCCAAGTACGAGGGCATCTACAACGCCACCTTCATCCTGGGTGTGAACACCGCCGGGAAGGGTCAGGAGGCGGCGCTCAAGTGGGTGCAGTTCCTGTCCGACCCGGTCAACGCCGCGGTCTACGCCAACGGCACCGCCCAGCACGTCACGGTCAGGGACGTCGACTACACCAACGAGGACCTCAAGCACACCGCACCGTGGCTCGAGAAGAAGACTCTGCTGGCTCCTCGGTTCCAGTTCAACAACCTGGACGTCCGGGCCGCCGTCGAGGCGTCGTGCGTCGCCGTGGTCGGAGGCACCTCACCCGACGAGGCCGCGGAGACCGCGCAGAAGATCGTCGACCAGAAGCGGGGTGGCTGAGCATGGCGTCCACGACCCTGGCCATGCCGGGAACGACCGACCCGGGCAAGGACGCCCCACCGGTCTCCTCCGGCAACCCCCGACGCAACCCCATGGCGGCGCACCCGGCGCTCTGGCTCTTCCCCGCCCCCGCCGTGCTGCTGTACAGCGTCTTCTTCATCGTCCCCACCGTCCAGGGGATCGTCTACTCGGTGACCGACTGGGACGGCTTCAGCCCGACGGCCCGGTTCGTCGGCGTGGACAACTTCGTCACCATCTTCACCGGCGACGACCTGTTCCGGAACGCCCTGTCCAACAACATCAAGTTCATGCTGGTCGTCGTCGTCTTCCAGACGCTCTTCAGCCTGGCCCTGGCGATCTTCCTGCTGAAGAACACCAAGGGCTCGGTGGCCCTGAGGTCCATCTACTTCTTCCCCACCATCCTGTCGAGTGTCTCGGTCGCCTTCATCTGGAAGTTCGTCTACGACCCGAACTTCGGCCTGATCAACCAGGTCCTGGGCGCCGTCGGCCTGGACCGGTTCCAGGGCGCCTTCCTGGGCAACGACAACCAGGCGATCTTCTGGGTGGCACTGACCCAGGTCTGGTTCCACGTCGGGCAGATGATGATCATCTACGTCGCGGGTCTGCAGCAGATCCCTGCCGAGCTCTACGAGTCGGCCGAGATCGACGGCGCCACCCGCTGGCAGCAGTTCCGCAACGTCACCCTGCCGATGGTGGCCCCGACCACTGCCATCGTCATGGCCTACACCACCGTCCAGTCCTTCAAGTCCTTCGACCTGATCCTCGGACTCGGGGGAAACCCGCCCAAGGGCTCGTTGGACATCCTGTCGACCCGCATCTACTCCGGCTTCGCCAACTCCCAGTTCGGCTACGCCGCAGCGGAGTCCATCGTCTTCATGGCCCTCATCGCCGTGATCACGTGGATGCAGCGGCGAGCCGTCAAAGCCATCAACCCGGACGTGTGAGGAGCAAGCCATGAGCTACCAGGCCACCCGCCGCACGGTCCTCGGCGTCTACGCCGTCCTCGTCATCGTGCCGCTCATCGTCGTCATCTTCGGTTCGTTCAAGACCAGCTCAGCCCTGTTCGCCTCACCCTTCGGCGTCCCCACCGACTGGCAGGGCGGCAACTACACGCAGATCGTCGGCAAGTCCGGCCTGGGCGTCGCGTTCCGCAACAGCCTCGTCGTCACCGGCCTGTCCGTGCCGATCACCTTGTTCCTGTCCAGCCTCGCTTCCTTCGGCATCACCCGGACCAGTGGCTGGAGGAGCGGCCTGCTGTTCGGCTTCATCGTGCTCGGGATGGCGGTTCCCGCACAGGCCAACATGATCCCGCAATACGTCCAGTTCCAGGCCTTCGGCCTCACCGACTCACTGCTCGGCCTCGTGCTGATCAACATCGTCGTCACCATCCCCATCGCGGTCTTCATCATGACCGGGTTCCTGAAGACCCTGCCCAAAGAGCTCTTCGAGGCCGCGGCCGTCGACGGCTCCGGACCATGGCGCACCTACCGCTCGATCGTGGTCCCGGTCTCGGTCCCGTCCTTGGCAGCCACCGCCATCTTCCTGTTCGTCATCCACTGGAACGACCTGCTCTATCCCCTGCTGTTCATCCAGAACCCCGAGAAGCGCACGATCCCCGTCGCCCTGCTCTCGTTCCAGGGCGAGTTCCTGACCAACTACCCGCTGCTGTTCACGGGCGTGGTCGTCGCCTCGGCGCCGATCGTCATCGCCTATGTCTTCCTGCAGCGCTACTTCGTCGCCGGCATCACCGCCGGTGCCGTGAAGGGCTGATGGCATGACCCACTCCGATCCCACCCTGCTGCTCCGCCGTGTCACCGCAGTCACTCCGGATGACACCGGCGTCACCGTGGCCGTCGACGCCCTTCCCGGGGTGCGGCTCGGCATCATGCCCGGCTGGCTGACCGGTGAGCCGCTGGAGGAGCAGGGTGTCGAGACCCAGATGCCCAACCTGCCCACCATCGACCTCCCACCGACCACCGTCACCCCGTGGACCCTGCGGGTGACGGCGCCGCAGCCCGACACCCTGCGGCTGGTCCTGGCGCCCGCCGGTCACGCGGTCATCGACGGGGACGGCACGAGGTCGGGCATCGTCATCGACCCTGCACCTTCACCAGTGCCGATCGAGCTGAGCGAGGTCGACTCCCACGTGGTCCTGACCGCGGGGCGGTCGAGGTTGGAGATCGGCCGGGCGCCCTTCAGCCTGGTCCTGACCGATACCGAGAGCGGGGTCACCGTCCTGCGCACCTCAGATCGGCTTCGGCAGGTGGCCGGGCTGCTCACGGCACCGTCGGTGGTCGCGGTCGATGGCGTCACCACCCTCAACCTGGAGCTCGGGTCCGATGAGGACATCGTGGGGTTCGGCGAACAGTTCGGCCGGCTGGTCAAGAACGGCCAGGAGCTGAGGCTGCGGAGCGAGGACGCGTGCGGCACGGGAACGGGGTTGGCCTACAAGCCGGTCCCGGTCTGGCACTCTTCCAGCGGCTACACCGGGTTCGTCAACACCGGCGCCGTCATCACCGCCGACGTCGGGCACTCGCGCGCCTCGGTCCTCTCGCTCGCGGTCGAG
>CAVSUT010000029.1:0-23533 GCA_963731235.1 uncultured Actinomycetota bacterium
CCATCCGCCGTCATCGCCCGGTCCGCCGTCACCGTGCAGATCACCACATGTGGTGACGCCCACCACCTCGAAGCCGCCTAGTTTCAAGCCAGCCGACGAGCGTTGGCGCCGAAGCTGTCCCGCCGATCGGGGCAGGCGACCGAGGAGAGCGACGATGAACCGCACAGCTGGACACGAGGGCGAGCAACGCCTCGAGTCGCCCGGGGCCGTGCCTCTGGGCCGGCGGCGGATCCTGCGTCCTGGTCGTTGGCTCTGGCTACGCGCCCTCGCCTGGTTGGTGTTCCTGTTCTTCGTCACCGCAGGCGCTTTCGGCCTGCCGTTGCAGTGGGTGGTGGATCACCTGCCAGCCGAAGACGCCGCCCTGCAGTTCGTCGGGTTGCTGGTCGCCTGTGCGGCCGCTGTGGCCTGCTACGTCCTGGCGGTGTGCCTGGGTGAAGGACGCCCTGCCCGCGAGCTCGCCCTCGGGACAGCCGGGCGGGAGCTCGTCGCCGGGTTCATCCTCGGGTTGACCATGATGGCCCTCCTCATGGGGCTTCTGGCCGCCACGAACCTGTACGACGTCACGTGGGCCGGGTGGACACCCGCGTGGACCGGGGCCGGACTGGCCATGCAGGCCGCAGTCACCGAGGAGCTGTGGATGCGAGCACTGTTGCTTCGACTTCTCTGGCGGGTCCTCGGGCCCGTCCCGGCCTTCGCAGTGGTCGCAGCGGTGTTCGCCTCGCTGCATCTGGCCAACCCCGGGGCCACCCCTCTCGCCGCGGCCACGGTCGCGATGGCCGGGCTCATGTTCAGCGCCATGTATGCACTGACCAGGCGGCTGTGGCTCCCGCTCGGGCTGCACTTCGCGTGGAACTTCTCCCAGGGCTACCTGTTCGGAGCCGTCGTCTCAGGAGGAGACCTGGGTGGGTCGGTGGCAGTCAGCACTGCACGCCCGGGCGGTGCTTGGTGGCTCACCGGCGGGACCTTCGGTCCGGAGTCGTCCCTTTTCGCCTTGCTCCTGGTGACCGTGGTGACGGTGTGGGCGCTGTGGCTGGTCCATCGCCGTCCCCGGACCTTGCCACAGCCACTGCCAGGTCACCTGACGGCCCGGATGGGGAGAACAGCGAACGCGCCGGCGCCTGCGCACAGAGCTGCGACCCCGTACAGGAACCCGTAGCTCCCGCCGCCCAGGGCGAGTATGCCGGGGGCGACGGTGGGTGCCAGCGCGAAGGGCAGGGCACCGGCGTAGTTGAAGACGCCCAGGTCCTTGGCGGCGTTGTCCGGGTCGGGCAGCACGTCCGCCACCAGGGCGAGGTCGACGGCGAAGTAGAGGCCGAAACCCAGACCGCTCAAGCCCATCGCGGTCACGAACATGGCGACGTCGGTCGCCACGCTCAACAGCACCATCGCCGACGCATAGACGAGCGCCGCCACCAGCACAAACACCTTGCGCCTACCGACCCGGTCGGACACCCGGCCGCCGACCAACGACGCCGCGACGACGGCGCAGGCCTGTGCAAGCGTGCCCAGGAACACCAAGTCGGGGATCTCCGCCTCGGACCGGTGCAGCTCGTCGAGGAGGAAGTACACCTGGTAGGTGGTCAGGAACGCGTAGGCCATCACCAGCAAGAACCGGCTCAGGAAGGCCCACGCGAAGTCGGGGTGACGACGCGGGTCGAAGTAGAAGGTGCCGGCCAGCTCTCTCACCGTCCAGGTCGGCGCCGCCGTTGCCCGCAGGTGTCGGTCACGCAGCGTCGCCGCGAAGACCAGGATGAACAGCCCGCCCACCACGCACGGCAGGAGGAACATCGCGAGCTGGTGCCCGCTGAACACCTTCACGATGAAGGTGGCCCCGACGGAGGCAACCGGCAGGCATACCCCCAGCACTCCTGCCACGACACCTCGCTGGGCCGAGGGGACCTGGTCTGGCAGCACCGCGACGTGCACGGCCAGCACGGCGTTGAAGGACAGCTGCGCAACACACCAGCCCAGCACGACCAGTCCCAAGCTCTGTGCGGTCGCCACGACGAGCACACCGACCGTCCCGCCCACCAGACCGCCGACCATCCACGGTCGGCGCATCCCCCAGCGCGATGAGGTGCGGTCACTCAACCTGCCGCACAACGGGTTACCGATCAGGGCAACCAACGACCCGACACCGACCACGACCGCCAGGCTTGCCGGTGCCGACGCGATGCCGACGAGGTCGTTGACCTTCAGGGCGAGAGTGACAGCCAAGGGGGCGATCAGCAGCAGGGACGTCCCGAAGTACGAGAGGGCGTAGAGCACCAGGAACGCCCGGCCGACCTCTGCTGGTTCTGTCTGCGGTGGAGAAGCGAGCTCTGCAGGCTCCGGTCTCGACTTCACGGTCCGAAGTGGGCATCGATGTGGCGGCCCCGCCCATCGATGCTCACGAGGCCCCCGTACGGAAGCACCCACTGCGGGATGGTGTGGCCGAAGTCGACGTCCATCACCACGACCATGTCCGGGTTGTACTCACCGACCGCCTTCAGC
Organism: uncultured Actinomycetota bacterium; assembly: GCA_963731235.1. Lineage (GTDB taxonomy): Bacteria > Actinomycetota > Actinomycetes > Actinomycetales > Dermatophilaceae > Pedococcus. The sequence goes on from CAVSUT010000029.1 coordinate 2,494, forward strand.
ACCGCCGCCCGGTGGGCTGCACGCACCGCGCGACCCTCCTCGTCGGTGGGGTGGTGCTCGTGGTCCCCGACCGGCGGGCGACCCCACAGCAGGGCCGGCATGACGCCCAGCAACCCCCGCTCCCCGAGGTTGCGCAACATCCGGTACACCTCCAGGGGGGTAGGTCGCTCTTCGGAGGACTCCAGCACGAGGACGCAGCCGGCATACGCCTCGTTGGGGAGCACCCACCGGCCGACTGCCATCGTCCACGTCAGCACCTCGAGGTTGCCACCCCACGTGGGACCCACGACTCGGCGCTCTGGACCCGACCAGGTCCAAGGGTCTGCGGGTGAGTCCGGCGCGAACTCTGCCAAGGAGCGCGGGTCGTCCCACGCGATGCCGATGTCCCGGCTGCGCTCCGCGGCCCCGAGCCGGACCTCGCCTCCGAACAGAGCCGCCCGCAAGGACACCAGGTGGTGAGGGTCGATGCCAGAGCCGGGTCCGATGTGCACCTGGGTCGAGCCGCCGTGCGCCGAGGCGACTCCGTGGAACCAGAGCCAGTTGAGCAGGTTGGTGTTGTCCGAGTATCCGAGGAATGGCTTCGGATCTCGTTGTGCCAGTGCGGGATCGAGGTGACGCAGCACGGTCATCTGGTCATGGCCACCGATGGTGGCGAGGATGGCGCGGATGCTGGGGTCGGCGAACGCCGCGTTGATGTCGGCGGCACGCTCCTGGGGCGAGCTTTGGCGACGCGTGCTGGCAAACTCCACGGGTTCCACGCCCACCACGTCGCGCAGCCGGCGCATCGCCTGCTCGTGCACAGCGGGGTAGGCCGCCGGTGCAGCCCACGAGGGCGACAGGACCGCGACGCGGTCCCCCGGGGCGAGCCGGTTCGGCTGGATCAGGTCGTGGACCATCCGCAAGTCAACCACGGCGGCTGACGGTGGTGGGGTTCCGGACTGCGGCGACGACGTCGCTGATGGCCTCGACCGACACGGCGGCACCCTCCGGGTCGTGCAGCAACCCGACGTGGTCGAAGTCCGCGACGGTATGGCGCGTCGTGGTGGAAAGGGCGGCGAGCTGGTCCTGGGCGGCGCCCCATCCCGGCTTGTGGTCGACGTTGTCCCGCGCTGTGAGCACGACCAAGGGGGTGCTCCCCAAGGTGGTGAGCGAACGCGCCTGGCGGAACGACTCAGGGAGCGCGGCCTGTTCGGCACGCAGGTTCGCCACCCCTCGAGGACTGTTCGCGAAGACCGCTGCTCGGCGTCCTGCGTCACCGGGCAGCACCGGGGTGCTCATCGACTGCGTGAGGTGACCCAGTCCGAACCGGAACACGGTGGGCGCAGGCGCCAGGGCTCGGCGCAGGAACTGGTACTCGCCGGCGAACGATGTCACGAGCTCCAGCTGACGGGGGCTGGCGCTGTCGATCAGGACCATCCCGGCCACGTCCGAGGGGTACCTGTCGGTGAACGCGAGAGCGTGAATGCCGCCGCTCGAGTGCCCGGCCAGCACGTACGGGCCGGGCTCACCCGCGGCGGTCAGCAGTGCGTGCAGGTCGGTGGCCGCGTTGGTCGCGTCCGCCGGGTTCGGCGAGTCCTCGCTCCAGCCCTGCCCGGCGCGGTCGTACGCGCAGACGCGGGTCGAGGTAGCGATGACCGGGCGGATGCGAGCCCACTGGGGCGAGGTCTCTCCGAGACCGTTGAGCAGCACCACGGTCGGGCTCCCCGTACCGGCACAGTCCAGGTGCAGGCGGTACCCGCCGACGTCGACGAGCCGACCCGGCACACGACCGGCCTCGTCCTGCGGGGCGCTCGTCGTCACCTGGTACAGCCCGCCCACACCAGCAAGCAGCATCGCGAGGATGACCGGGTAGAGAAGGATGCGTGCCCGCCCGGGCATGCTGCGACGGGCACGGCGCTCCCCCCATACGGCCAGCACCACCAGAACGGGTGCCCACACCCAGGCCAGGTGGGTCATCGCCGGCTCGGCTGGATTCACCGCCACCAGGACCGAACCGCCGACGGCCATGATCACGGCGGGGACGTAAGCCCACCGCTGCGGGGACGTGGTCCAGCGGGTGGTGGCATAGGCCAGCAGCGCCCACGCGGCCGCAAAGGCGACCAGGCTTGCGCCGACGAGGTGGGCCTCGGATGCGCCCGGGAAGACACCGAGTACGAGGACGGCTGCCCCCACCGCGCCAGCGGTCAGGGAAGTCGAGGTGATGCGTCCGACGGGGCCGGTGGATGTGGCAGAGGCGTCCGTGCCGGCCGACGTCGGTCGTCCAGTCGTGGTGGTCATGAGGGTTCCCCGTTCCTGGCCGTACCGGGGTGGTCGGCCATGGGACCACCGTCGCGCTGAACCGACCTGCTCGCCCCGGTCACATGGCCGGGATCGGACGCCGGCCGTGAGGTGCGCGCCTCGTCAGGGCAGACCTCGGGCCTGCCCGTCAACCTCCGTGCTACTGAACGGCCGAGGCGCTCAGGCAAGGTCGCGCTGCGCGAGCTGGGCACGGGAGGAGATGCCGAGCTTGGCGAACACGTTGCGCAGGTGGAACGCGACCGTTCGAGGCGACACCCAGCACTGCGCGGCGACGTCCTTGTTCGACAGGCCCTGCGCGACCAGCTCGGCAACCTTGCGTTCCATCGGTGTCAGGTCCAACAGGGTCGACGGGTCACGTTTGCGGGCCGTTTCGCCCGACGCGCGGAGCTCGCCGGCGGCACGCCCAGCGAGTGGGTCGGCGTGCAGGTCCTCGAACGTGTCCAACGCAGCGCGCAGCTGGGTTCGGGCGTCCACGCGACGCTGGTTGCGACGCAGGAACTCCCCGAACGCCAACTGCACCCGCGCTCGGTCGTATGGCCGGTTCGCGAGGGCGTGGTGGGCCAGCGACCTCTGGAACAGGGAACTGGCCGCACCCACATCGTGCTTGCCTTCGCCCTCGTCCGTCATCGCGTGGCCGTACGCGGCGGTTGCCTGTTTCCAGGCAAGGTCGGAGCCCGGCGCAAACGCGTCAAGGTCCGACACCCACGTTCGCGCCTGGAGGAGGTCGTCGGCGCGAACGGCTGCCTCGATGCGGTCCGTTGCGGCCATCAACGTCAGCGCGGGACGTTGCATCTGCTGGAACTGGTGCAAGGCCCCCGCCGCGTTGCCACCCAGCAGGGCGGCGGTGCCCTTGGCCCACCAGACCAGGTCCTGCACAGGCCGGGCGAAGATGCCCGTCGGAGGGCGTGCACGGACCTGCTCCTCCAACGCTGCGAGACGGGTGGCGTATTCGTCGTGTCCTTCCAGAGCTGCAAGGAGGGTCAACCACGCCTGTGAGGCGACGGTCAGTGCGCCCTGTCCGACGCTGCGACCCAACGCGACGGCTTCCTCGCACGAGTCCCTCAACGCGACCCAATGCCCGGCCACATACTGACCGAAGGACAGGCGTTGCAGCGCGTACAGGACGGTCATGCCGTCACCGTTCTCCCGGGCCGTGGACAGCATGAGCGCGTAGAACTGGCGCTGCGCGTCGTCATCGCCCAGGTGCAGCGCAGCGTTGCCCAGGTTGCCCAGGAGATCCAGGTCGCCACGTGAGTCGGGTGCACCCAGGGCTGTCGCCATGGCCTCGCGCAGAGCGCCCATGGCCTGGCCGTGGTCCCCGGCGATGTCGTGCCGGGTGCTGACCAGCAGCTGCTTGAGGCAGCGGGTGCGGGCCGAGTCCTGAACTGACACCACGATGTTGATGGCGTCGGCCGGCAGGGTTGCACCGCTGTCGATGCCGTGGCTGCCGGCCACTGCAGCCGCAACAGCCATCTCCAAGGCACGCACCGGGTCGAGCGGAGCGACACGCTCGGCGGCCTGGGTGAAGATGCGGTGGGCGTCGACCGCTGATCCCACGTTCATCTCGATGCGCCCGCGGAGGCGGTCGATGTCGGCGCGAAGCACCACATCGTCCGCCAGCGCGCGGGCCTCACAGCACAGCGAGCCGGCACGCACCGCGTCGCCGCTCGACCACGCATTCCGTGCCGCTGCGAACGTGCGGGCAGCCCGGTCCGCCTCGGCGGCGCTCATGCCGGCGGACCGCTCGAACGCGTCCGCTGCCGCTCGGTACGCGCCCCGCAGCTCGGCCCGCCGCCCCACGGCCAGCAAGGCGTCCGCGACCGACCGGTTGGGGCCGATGGTTGCGGCAGCCTGGTGCCACGTCTGCCGGTCCGGGTCCTCGACCAGAGCCTGCGCGAGGGCGGCATGCGCGTGCCGCCGCTCCAGACCGGTCGCCGCCTGGTAGACCGCGGAGCGGACCAGCGGGTGCCGCACTGTCACCCGGTCCTGCGCCACGGCCAACAGGCCCCGCCGCTCCGCCTCGTCCCACGCGGCCGAGGCAATCCCGAACACGCCCGCCGCCTCGTACAACACACCGGCACGGCCGGTGTCGTCCGCCGCCGCCAGCAGCAGCAGCGACTGAACGTCCGGCCCAGCGCCTCGGACCCGGTCCAAGAACGCCCGTTCGACGCGGGCCGTCAGCGCAAGACGGGCCGGCAGGGCGGCGGTCCCGCGCAACTGGTCGGCCGCGAGCTCCATCGGCAGCTCCAACAACGCGAGCGGGTTCCCACCTGCCTCTGCCACCAACCGGTCGGCGACCAGCTCCGACGTCGGCAAGCCGGGACGCTGCCCCAACAGGAGCCGCGCCGACCCCGCGTCCAGACCCGCCAGGTGCAGCACCGGCAGCGAGTCCGGCTGGAACGCGCCCGCTCCGAAGTCCCCCGTCCGGGCCGCGAACACCATCGCCACCCCGTCGGCCCGGAGCTGCCGCGCGGCGAACAGCAACGCATCCGCCGATGCGGCATCCAGCCAGTGTGCATCGTCGACGACGCACAGCACCGGCCGCTCATCCGCCGCCTCAGTCAGCACGGACAGGGTGGCCACCCCCACCAGGAACGGCTCGACCGCCACACCCCCGTCCTCGTGCTGCCCGAACGCGACGCCCAGGGCCCGCGCCTGCGGCAGCGGCAGCCGGTCCCAGACCAGGACCGGGCGAAGGAGTCGGTGCAGCGCCGCGAACGGCAAGGGGGCCTCCGACGCCACCCCCGCCGTGGTCAGTACCCGAGCCACCGGTTGCTCCGGGTCGGCCTGGACCACTCCGACCAGGTCTTGCAGCAGGGCGGACTTACCCACGCCCGGATCGCCGAGCAGTACAAGCACCTCCGCCTGCCCTGCGCGCGCCGAAGCCACCAACGAAGCGAGACGCCCCCGCTCCCCATCACGTCCATGGAGCACGTCGCGAACCTACTCCCTGCTCGGGACGCCACGGGTCCGCGCCGGTCCCCGCGTGCCCCCGGACGACTCTCATCCCTGCGGAGCTCGTCACACCCCGGCCATTTGACCGGCGCGAGTCCTGCGCCTTCCGACGACGGTGGACCCATCGCCGCCGCCGCCGATCGCGGTGGCACCCGGAGCTCGCCCGTCAGCAACTCGCCAAGGAGCAGACATGCACGCCAAACCCGCCGCCGAACCGCTCGCGCCCGACACCGCCCACCATGGCGAAGGCGACGAAGGGCCGTCAAGGTCCTGGGTCGTCCTGGCCCTCGCCCTCGCCGCGCAGATCCTCGTCGTCCTCGACATCTCCGTCGTCAACACCGCCCTGCCCAGCATCGGCCGCGATCTTCATCTTGGCGGCTCCGACCTGCAGTGGGTGGTGACCGCCTATCTCATGATGTCCGGGGGCGGGTTGCTGCTCGGCGGTCGTATCGCCGACCTGCTGTCCCGCAAGAAGGTGTTCCTCAGCGGCCTGGCCGTCTTCACCGGTGCCTCCATCGTCAGCGGGTTTGCCGGCAGCGCAACGGAGCTCATCACCGCCCGCGCAGCCCAGGGCCTGTCCGCCGCTCTCATGACCCCGGCCGCGTTGTCGATCATCATGACCACCTACACCGGCAGGCAGCGTCGCACCGGGCTTGCCCTGTGGGGCGCCGTCGGCTCCCTCGGCGTCGCCGCCGGCGTCCTGCTCGGCGGCGCCCTGACCACGTGGGCCGGCTGGGAGACCATCTTCTGGATCAACGCCCCCATCGGCGCCGTCGCATTCGTGGCCGGCCTCAAGGTCATCCCGACAGCCACGACCCCGCGGGTCTCGCTGAGTCAGTTCGACATCGCCGGCGCCACCGCCGCAATCGGCAGCCTTGCCGCCCTCGTGTTCGCCCTCGGCGCCACCGAGCAGCACGGCTGGCTGTCCGCCCGAGTCCTGCTCGCGCTGACCGGGTCAGCGCTGCTGGCCGTCGCTTTCGTCCGCCGGGAACTCCGGGCCGAGAGTCCTCTCGTCCCGCCCCATACGTGGAAGGTCACGTCCCTGGTGTCCGGCACGACCGTCATGCTCGGCGTGACCGGCCTCCTCGTCGGCACCGTGTTCCTCACGTCGATCTTCGTCCAGACCGTCATGGGGTACTCCGCCATCCGCGCCGGAGTCGCGTTCGTCCCCTTCGCCTTGGCCATCACGGTCGGCACCGTCCTCGCCAGGCACGCCCTGGCACACGGGAGTCCGCGCACCATCGCTGCAGCTGGACTGCTCGTCGTGGTCGGCGGCGCGGTGCTCCTCGCCCAGGCATCCGCGGGGGCCGACTTCGCCAGCGACGTCCTGCCGGGACTGGTCGTCATCGGGCTCGGCGTCGGCATGGTCTTCGTCCCGGTGTCCGTGACCGCGATGGCAGGCATCCCACCCCAGCACGCCGGTATGGCATCCGGGTTCCTCATGACCGGCCACGAGGTCGGCGCCGCCCTGGGTGTGGCCGTCCTCTCCGCCGTGGCCAACAGCGCTGGCAACCTGGCCAGCCCCAGCGGAGTGGTCGACGGCCTCCCCCGCACCTTCCTCGCCGCCGCCGGCATCGCGGCCGCACTGTCCGTGTTCGCCTACCTGCGGATGCCCGCCGCCCGCGTCGAGGGCGGGGCCGTGCACCTTCACCACTGACCCCGGGCCGAGCACCCAGCTGCTCACCTCAGGCGGTGACCGTGCCCGGGGGGCGGCACGGCAGCCGACCGCTGCCGTGCCGCCATGACCCGAAGCCGCGACCAACCAGACCGGGAGCATGATCTGCACGAGGATGGCCAGCGGGCCCAGCACCCCGAGCACCCCGAACACCACGGTCACGACCGCGAACCACTTCGGCAGCGTGGCGTTGCGCAGCCCGCCGAGGCCGATCCCCCAGAACGCGGCGACCAGCCCGACGAGGACCACCAGCCAGGCGTGGAAGGAGAGGTACATCAGGGTCGCTACCACTGCCTGCTGGCCGTCGTGCGCGGCGGTCGTGAGCGTGACCTGGGCGAAGCCCTGGAAGGCCAGCCCGGCCCCCGCGCCGACCAGGCCGCCGTGGGCGACGGAGGAGTATGACGACTCTGCCGCCTCCCCGGTCCGTTGCGAGGCCCGGACCGCGGCGGCGAAGAAGTACACCATCAGCGCGGCCGCAAGGGACGCGAAGCCGGCGGCATACCCCCGACCCAGCGCGCCTGCCACCGTGGCGGTCAGGTTCGCGTCGGTCACCGACTCCCCGAACGGGGCGACGATCTCTTGCACGGCGAACAGGGCGCCTGCGACTGCGCCGGACCACGGCAGGATCTTCTCGAATGTGCTGAGCGGCATGGTCCGCTCCTCTCGGTGGGCATCGCCGGCGACCGTCGCCGACGACAGCAGCGTCGACCTCCCGGCGCCCCGGCCGCCCGAGGCAGGCGTCCCGGACCGCCCGGGAACAGTTCCCGGGTGCACTGACACGCACTCCCCCTGCACCCCACACTGACGGTATGAACCCCGTCGTCGCTGCGTTCGTCGCGGCGCCGCCCATCGCGGTCGGACTCCTGGTGGTCCGCGCCCAGCGCCGGATCGGCTGGCTCCTGGTCGCCCACGGCGTCACCATGCTCTTCGCCTTGGGGGCGACCGGGCGGATCGGCGGGACGCCCGGCCTGGTCGTGGACCAGCTCACCTCGGGGGCGTGGGTCCTGATGTTCGTGTGGGTCGTGTCGATCCTCTACCTGCTGCCCGACGGCCGGGCCGCCTCCCCTCGCTGGCGCCGGTGGCTGATGGTCACGCTGGCCGGTGGTGCGCTCTTCATCGTGGGGTCGGCCGGCGACAGCGAGGGCTTCCGCGAGTCCCACCACGGAACCGACCCGCCAGTGCCGTGGCTCCCCCAGACGGTGTCAGGCCTGCTGGGCGTGGTCGGGCTGTTCCTCATCGTCCTGTTCATCGTCGGTGGCGCGGCCGCTGTCCGCTGGCGGCTGCTGAGGTCCGAGGGGGACGACCGGCTGCGGCTGCTCTGGCTGGTATGGGGAGCCATGAGCCTCCCCCTGGCCCTGCTGGGAGCGTGGGCGAGCCATTTCCTGCTCGACGACAGCGCGATCGTCGCCGATCTTGCCCTGTCCATCGCGGCTCTGGGGCTCCCACTCGCGATCGGGACCGCCGTCGTGCGGCACCGGCTGTTCGACATCCAGCTCGTCCTGAGCCGGACCCTGACCTACACCGTCCTCACGGTCGTCGTTGCCGGCGTCTACATCGCCCTGCTCTGGGCGACCGACCGGTTGTTCGGCGACGGCACCGCCGGGGGCGTGGTGGCGGTGGTGGTGGTCGCGGTCGTCGCGGCCCCACTGCACGGTCGGGTACGTCGGCACGTGGAGCAATGGGTCTACGGTTACCGCTCGGACCCGGCCGTCGCCCTGCGACGGCTCGGTGCGAGCGTCGAGTCCGCCGACCCACTGCAGCTGGTCGACACCATCACGGCCTCGGTCGCCGAGGCGCTCAAGCTCGACCGGGTCTGGGTGGAGACCGCCAGCACCCCGCCGTCAGGCGACCCGAGATGCATGCGGGTACCGCTCGTCCACCGCAAGGAACAGATCGGTGACCTGGCCCTCCTGGTGCCGGCCGGACGCACCCTGACCTCCGCCGACATCGCACTCCTGCACGACCTGGCCGCGCAGGCTGCGGTGACGGTGCGGGCATCCCAGCTGGCGGTCGAGCTCCAGGCCTCGCGTTCGCGGATCGTCTTGGCGCGCGAGGAGGAGCGGCGGCGGTTGCGTCGCGACCTGCACGACGGTGTAGGCCCTTCGCTGGCCGCGATCGTGCTGAAGCTCAACGCCGCGCAGTCCCGGCGCGACGAGGTGAAGCGCAACCTGCTGCTCACCGAGATCCTCGAGGAGACCCAGTCGGCGATTGCGGAGGTGCGACGACTCGTGGACGACCTGCGCCCGCCCGCCATCGACGAGGTGGGCCTGGTTGCAGCCATCCGGCAACGGGCGGCGACCTTGTCCACCCCGGCGCTCGACTTCGAGGTGATCGGGCTCGACCCGCTCACCCCCATCGCCGCGGCGGTCGAGGTGGCGGCGTTCCGGATCGTGTCCGAGGCGATGACCAACGTCGTCAAACACTCCGCAGCAAGCCACTGCACCATCGAGATCGCAATCGGCGACACGCTCGCGCTCACCGTCGCGGACAACGGCAACGGCGCGGCAGACCCGACGGGCGTGGGCGTGGGCGTGGGCTGGACCTCGATGAGCGAGCGTGCCGCCGAGCTCGGCGGTTCGTGCACCATCTCCGCTCGGACAGAAGGGGGACTCGTCGTGCGGGCCCTCCTTCCGCTGGTGCGGTACTCGGACGTGGAGGTGCTCTCGTGATGCGCGTGCTCATCGCCGATGACCACCCCGCGTACCGGCGCGGCCTGGGGCTCATGCTTGCCGACGTCGAGGACATCGAGGTTGTCGGTGAGGCCGAGACCGGAGCTCGTGCCGTCGAGCTCGCCAGCGAGCTCGCTCCGGACGTGGTGGTCATGGACCTGCGCATGCCCGAGCTGGACGGCATCGAGGCCACCCGCCGAATCAACCGGGCCGGGGTGGTGACAGCCGTGATCGTGCTGACGATGTTCGAGGACGATGACTCGGTCTTCGCCGCCATGCGTGCCGGGGCCCGGGGCTACCTGCTCAAGGGCGCCGACCAGGATGAGATCGTCCGGGCGATCCGGGCTGCGGCCGCGGGCGAGGCCATCTTCGGACCCGAGATCGCCGCGCGGGTCATCGCCCACTTCGCCACGGGGTCCGGTTCGACCCGAGGGACCTTTCCGGCCCTGACCGAGCGGGAGCGCGAGATCCTCGACTGGTGGCGCGGGAAGGGCAATGCCACGATCGCGCCCAAGCTGATGATCAACCTCACGACGGTCCGCAACCACGTGTCGAACATCCTCACCAAGCTCCAGGTGTCCAACGCTCCGCGGCGATCGTCAAGGCCAGGCAAGCGGGTCTGGGCGGCTCGCGTTCCTGAGCCCAGCCCCGTACCCGCGCCGAACCCCCACGAACTCGTGGCCATCCGCGGCGACCTCGGCCGCCCGGGCATGGGGTGTTGCGGAGGACCGCGGCGGACGATCATGGGGGTGGGCTCACCGGAAGGCTGGACGACATGGTGTCGATCGACAAGGCAGCGGTTCTCATCGCCCTGCACACGGGTCCTGGCTTCGTGCTCCCCAACGCCTGGGACGCCGGTTCCGCCCGCATCCTCGAGCAGGTCGGCTTCCCGGCCATCGCCACGACCAGCGCGGGCATCGCCTGGTCCTGCGGAGTCCCGGACGGAGCAGGACTGGACCGCGACACGATGCTCGAGCACGTCGGTCGCATCGTGGACGCGGTCGACGTGCCCGTGACCGCGGACCTCGAAGCCGGGTACGGCGACACCGCCGAGGACGTCGGCCGCACGGTGGCCCGTGCCGTGGAGCTCGGGGCGGTGGGCGCCAACCTCGAGGACGCCGAGGACGGCAAGCTGTTCGGCATCGACGAGGCCGTCGACCGCCTCGCTGCCGCGCGGACGGCAGCGCCCCGCGGCACCTTGGTGCTGAACGCCCGCACGGACACCTACTTCGTCGGTGCGCAGGGCGACGCCTTCGCCGAGACCGTCGAACGGGCGACCCGGTACGTCGAAGCGGGGGCCGACTGCGTCTTCGTGCCGGGCGTCGTCGAGGCGGACACGATCCGCCGGCTCGCCGCGGCCATCCCCGGCCCGCTCAACGTCGTGGCGGGGCTGGCCAACACCATCGACGCTCCCACGCTCTTCTCACTCGGCGTCACACGGGTCAGCCTGGGCGGCAGCCTGGCGCGAACCGCGATGAGCGTGCTCGAACGCGCCGGCCACGAGCTGCTGGACTCCGGAACGCTCGGCTTCCTCGACGGTGCGATCGCCTACGCCGACCTGCAGCGACGGTTCGGCTCCTGACTGCCGGAGATTCGGCGTCCGTGTGCGACGCGTCCTGCAGCACGGGTGTTGCTAGGTTCAGAGCGATGGAATCGCTACAGGTCGCGGTGGACGAAGCGGCGGTGCGCACCGGGTTCTCCGGGGTGATCCGCCTCGACCGTGCGGGTGAGACCGAGCTCTGCGCGGCATACGGGTTCTCCGACCGCGCCCACGCCATCCCCAACACGGTCGAGACGCAGTTCGCGACCGCAAGCGGCACCAAGGGCCTGACGGCACTGACGGTCATGTCCCTGGTCGAACAAGGGGCCCTCGCGCTCCACACCACCGCGCGCTCGCTGCTCGGCGAGGACCTGCCCCTCGTCGCGGACGACGTGACGGTCGAACACCTGCTGGCACATCGGTCCGGGATCGGCGACTACCTCGACGAGGAGGCCCTCGGCGACGTCGCCGACTACGTGATGCCGGTGCCGGTGCACGAGCTCACCACCACCGAACGGTATGCGTCGGTGCTGGACGGGTGCGGGACCGTGTCGCGCGCGGGCGAGCGGTTCGCCTACAACAACAGCGGCTACGTGTTGCTCGCACTGCTGGCCGAACGCGCGAGTGGCGTGGACTTCCACCGGTTGGTCCGGGACCTGGTCTGCGAGCCGGCCGGCATGGTCGACACCGCGTTCCTGCGCTCGGACGAGCTGCCGGGCCGCGCCGCCCTGGGGTACCTCGCCATCGACGGGCTGCGAACGAACGTGTTCCATCTCCCGGTCCTGGGCAGCGGCGACGGAGGGATCTACTCGACCGTCGCGGACCTGAGCGCCTTCTGGGAAGCACTGTTCGCCGGACGGATCATCGCGCCGGAGCGGGTCGCCGAGATGGTGCGGCCGCACAGCGACTGGCCGCAGGAGTCCCGACGCTATGGGCTCGGGTTCCACCTCCACGCCACGGGCGACGGCATCTGGCTCGAGGGTCACGACGCAGGCGTGTCGTTCGCCAGCGCGCACGAGCCATCGTCGGCGACCACCTACACCGTCATCTCCAACTGGTCCGAGGGCGCCTGGCCCATCATCGCGCTGCTCGAGCGCCGGCTCACCACCTGAACGACGGCTGGCATCGCGTGCCTCCGGAACCACGACCCCTAGGAGCGATGCCATGAAGTTGGACGAGGAAACGGCACGGTCGCGCCTGCGAGGGCACCTCCACGGCGTGCTGTGCACGCTGCACCCGCTGCGTGGTCCCGACCCGCAACCGGTGGTGTATGCCGTCAGCGACGACGGCCACGTGGGGGTGCCGATCGACCGGGTCAAGCCCAAGGCGTCGTCCCGCCTGCAGCGCGAGGACAACCTGGCCGCGGACCCGCGGGCGTCGTTGCTCATCGAACGCTGGGAGACCGACGACTGGTCGAAGCTGTGGTGGGTGCGGGCCGACCTCGAGCACGTGGAGGACCCGCCGTCCTCCCTGACCGATGACCTTGCCGACCGGCTGGCCCGGACCGTTCCGCAGTACGAAGACAAGCCCTTCCACCGCGTGATCGTGTGCCGCATCGTCAAGGTCACCGGGTGGGTCGCCAGCGAGGAGTGAGCAGCACCTACCCGGTCCAGGGAGCCCCCGGTGGGGCAGTGGTGCCGCGCTCGGCGAGGTGTGGGTCGAGGACCACGGCCACGGCAGGGCCCGGTCGGCCCTCGAGGCGTTCCACGGCGCACCGGACCGCGGCCTCGGCCATCACCTCAGGATCCTGGCTGACGCTGGTCAGGTCGATCGCGCCCAGCCGTGCGAGCGGGCTGTCGTCGTACCCCACGACCGACAGCCGGCGCGGCACCTGCACGCCGGCACGGCGCAGCTGGTCGAGGAGCCCGAGGGCCAGTCGGTCGTTGAAGGCGATGACGGCCGTGGGTGTGGGGCGGCCCATGCTTTCCAAGGTCGCTCTGGCCGCGTCCTCGGTGTCCCCACCGGACAGGATGCGCACCGCGTCGCCGAGTCCCAGCCGCCGCATCGCGGTGCGGTACCCCTGCCGACGCAGCGTCGCGATCGGGCCGCGCGGCCCGTCGGCGAAGGCGATGTCACGGTGGCCGAGGCCGACGAGGTGCTCCACGGCGAGCGCGACACCGCGGTCGTCCGCAGCCCGGACCACGTCGACGCCGGACACCTCTGCTCGCCGGCCGACGACGACGACCGCGTGCTCGGCGGCGAGTGCCGCGAGGGCCTGGTCGGGCAGGCTCGGGCCGAGCATCAGCAGGGCCTCGCAGCGGAAGTCCAGGAGCGTCTCCACCGCTCGGCGCTCGTCGCGCGTGCGGGTCACCGGGCTGATGACCACGTCATAACCCCGTGAGTCGGCCACGGCCTGGAGGTCATCGAGCAGCTCGGCATGGAACGCGTTGCTGACGTCCATCGTCACGCCGAGCAGCTGCGTACGTCGGCGCGCCAGCAGGCTGGCTGTGCGGTCGGGGCGGTAGCCGAGGTCGGCGGCGGCTCCGAGCACGGCTTCGCGCGTGCCAGCGCTCGGGCCGGGCTTGCCGCGCAGCACCAGCGACACCGAGGCCGTCGAGACGCCGGCCCGCGCCGCGACGTCATCCAGGCGTGGGCGCGAAGGGCGAGACACCATACCGCTCCTTTGTCCGAACAAACCCTTGACAGGGTGACCCCCTCTGTCCACACTAGCTTAAAGCGCTTTAAGCGCTGAGCAGGGAAGACCCGTCGTCCCAGAGAGGCACCCCATGACCCCTACCCACCTCGGCGTGGCCGTCATCGGCGCCGGCATGGCCGGACGCGCCCACTGCGCGGGCTACCGTGCCGCGCCCACCCTGTTCGACCCGCCCCTCCCCCCGCTCCGGTATGCGGCGGTCGTGGACGCCGACGCGGGCGTCGCCACCGACGCCGCGACCCGCTACGGCTACGAGCGGGCGACCACCGACTGGCGTGAGCTGCTGGACGACGACTCGGTGCAGGTCGTGAGCGTCGTGGTCGCCAACCAGCTCCACCGGCCGATCGTGGAAGAGCTCCTGGCCGCAGGGAAGCACGTCCTGTGCGAGAAGCCGCTGGCCCCCAGCATCGACGACGCCCGGGCCATGGTGGCAGCTGCCGCCGCCCACCCTGACCTCGTCACCGGTACCGGCTTCGTCTACCGCCGCCAGCCAGCCGTCGCCGCCATCCGGGACCTGCTCCACGCCGAGCTCGGCGAGGTCTCGCACTTCAACGGTCGCTACTGGTGCGACTACGCGCGCTCGGCCGAGGTGCCCATGACCTGGCGCTACAAGGGCGGTCCGGGCACCGGCGCGCTCGCCGACATCGGCAGCCACCTCATCGACCTCGCCGAGTTCGTCTGCGGACCCCTGGTCCGGGTCAGTGGCGCGGCCTTCGCCACCAAGGTGACCCAACGCGCTGTCCCGGTCGGCACGACGTACGGACATGCCAGGGCGAAGCTCAGCGAGGTGTTCGAGCCGGTGGAGAACGACGACGTCGCCACCTTCACAGCGCACTTCGCGTCGGGTGCCGTCGGCACCTTCTCGATCTCCCGGGTCGCTCCCGGCCACGCGAACTCACTGGCCTTCGACCTCATGGCCGAGCACGGGGCTGCCAAGTGGGACATGGACCGGCCCGCGGAGTTCTCGGTGACGCGCCGCCTGCGGGGCGACGGGCTCGACGGCTACAACCAGGTTCTCGCCGGTCCGGCCCACCCCTACGTCCGTGGTGGCCTGCCGATGGACTTCCCCGGCGTCTCGTTCGGGGTCGGCGACCTGTTCGGCTTCCAGGCCCGCGCCTTCCTCGAGCAGGTCGCGGGGATCGACGGGCTACCTCCCGTCGCCACCTTCGACGACGGGCTGCGGGACCTGACCATCGTCGATGCGGTCACCCGGTCCGCAGCCGCCGACGGCGCCGCCGTCGACGTCACCCCCTGAGCCCCGCCGCATACCCGCACCCAGCACCCTGCACCCAGCAAAGGACACGACCATGAACCTCGGCGCCTACACCGCGTGCCTGCACGACCTGCCCCTCGGCGAGGCCCTGCAGACCATCGCCGACCTCGGCCTGACCAGCGTCGAGATCAACTCGGGCGGGTTCCTGCCACCGGTGCACCTGCCCATCGACGCGTTGCGGTCCAGCCAGGACGCCCGACAGGAGTACCTCGGCGAGTTCTCGTCGCGCGGACTGACGCTCACCGCCCTGAACTGCAACGGCAACCCGCTGCACCCGGTGGCCGGCTTTCCCCACGCCACCGACCTGCTCGAGTCGATCGAGATCGCGGCGCTGCTGGGGGTCACGCGGGTCATCACGATGTCGGGCACGCCCGGTGTCGACCCGACCTCGACGAACCCGGCATGGAACCCACTGCCCTGGTGGAGCCCCTTCCTCGACGTGCGCGACCACCAGTGGGGCGTCGCGATCCCCTTCTGGAAGGACGTCCAGGCCCGCGCGGCCGACGCCGATGTCAAGGTCGCCATCGAGATGCACCCCGGCAACATCGTCTTCAACCCCTCGACGATGCACCGCCTCGCCGAGGAGGTCAACGCGACCCACATCGGTGCCGAGATGGACCCCAGCCACCTCTTCTGGCAGGGCATCGACCCCGTGCTGGCCGTCGCCGACCTCGGCGAGCTGGTCTACATCGCCGCGGCCAAGGACACCCGGATCAACGAGGCCGCCAAGATCAACGGTGTCCTCGACGACCGCTTCCTGCGGATCGCGGAGGGCGAGCCGGGTTACCTGTCCCTCGGAGGTGGCACCACGTTGAGCCGGTGGCCGTCGAACCCCTCGTGGGACTTCGTCGCCGTGGGCCGCGGCCACGACACGGCCTACTGGACCGAGTTCCTGCGCGCCCTCCACCGGGTCGACCCGGACATGGCTGTCAACATCGAGCACGAGGACCAGGAGCTCGACCAGATGGAGGGCCTGCGCTTCGCCGCGAACACCCTGCTCGAGGCGCAGCAGGCCCTGTGACCGAACCGGTCCACGGCCGCCGAACGGCCGTGGACCGGTGTGGACCGGCCTAGGTGTTCTGGGGGAAGCCGAGGTTGAGCCCGCCGTGGCTCGGGTCGAGCCAGCGTGACGTGACGACCTTGCCCCGGGTGAAGAAGTGGACGCCCTCCATGCCGTGGGCGTGGGTGTCGCCGAACAGCGAGTTCTTCCAGCCACCGAACGAGTAGTACGACACGGGCACGGGGATCGGCACGTTGACGCCGACCATGCCCACCTCCACGTGCCGCTGGAACCGGCGCGCGGCGCCTCCGTCGTTCGTGAAGATCGCGGTGCCGTTGCCGTACGGGTTGGCGTTGATGAGCGCCAGGCCCTCGTCGTAGCTCGTCACGCGCACGACCGACAGCACGGGTCCGAAGATCTCGTCACGGTAGATCGACATGTCGGTGCTCACGTCGTCGAACAGGGTCGGCCCGACGAAGTAGCCGTCCTCGCCTCCGTCGAAGTCGCCGTCCCGGCCGTCGACGACCAGGGTGGCTCCCTCCTGCACACCGGCAGCGACGTAGCCCGCGACCTTGTCCCGGTGGGCCGCCGTCACCAGGGGGCCCATGTCGCAGCCCTTGCTGCCGTCACCGGTGGTCAGCTTGCCCATGCGGTCCTTGATCTTCTGGATCAGGTCGTCCGCGATCGGCTCGACGGCCACGAGTGCCGAGATGGCCATGCACCGCTCGCCGGCCGACCCGAAGCCCGCGTTGACGGCAGCGTCGGCCGCGAGGTCGAGGTCGGCGTCCGGCAGCACCAGCATGTGGTTCTTGGCTCCGCCGAGCGCCTGCACCCGCTTGCCGTGCGTCGTGCCGGTCTCGTAGACGTACCGGGCGATGGGTGTCGAGCCGACGAACGAGATCGACTTGATGTCGGGGTGCGTCAGCAGGGCGTCGACCGACTCCTTGTCACCGTTGACGACATTCATCACCCCTGCGGGCAGTCCCGCCTCGGTCCACAGCGCCGCGATCGCCAGGGCCGCCGAGGGGTCCTTCTCCGAGGGCTTGAGGATGACCGCGTTCCCGCACGCGATGGCGATCGGGATGAACCACATGGGCACCATCGCGGGGAAGTTGAACGGCGAGATGACCGCGACCACGCCGAGTGGCTGGCGGATCGAGTAGACATCCACGTTCGTCGAGGCGTTCTCGGAGAAGCCGCCCTTGAGCAGGTGCGGGATCCCGCACGCGAACTCCGCCACCTCCAGCCCGCGAGTCACCTCGCCCAGGGCGTCACTGAGCACCTTGCCGTGCTCGGCGGTGATGAGCGCGGCGATCTCCTCCTTGCGCTCGTCGAGCAGCTGCCGGAACGAGAACAGCACCTGGGCACGCCTGGCCAGCGAGGTGTCGGCCCAGCGCTCCCACGCCTCCTTCGCCGTGGCGACGACCTCGCCCACGAGTTCGGTCGATGCGAGGTCGAGGATGCCGGTCAGCTCGCCGGTGGCGGGGTTGTGGACCTCGCTGGTTCGCTCGGCGGTGCCCGTCCAGGACTCGCCGGCGATGAGGTGGGTGATGCGGGTCGGGGTGCTCATGGTGCTCGTTCCTTTGTCTTGCAGGGGTGTTCGGTGATCTCAGGGAGACTCGAAGGTGGGCGCGGACGCCCACCTGTCGAGGTGGGTGCGGATGGCGTCGCGCATGAAGGTGCTGGACTCGCGAGCCCGTTCCTCCCAGGCGAAGACGCAGCTGGTGACGATGCCGTCGAAGCCGATGGACTCCAGCCCCTGGAAGAGCTCGTCGAAGTCGACCTCCCCCTGGCCGATGTCGAGGTGCTGGTGGATGGAGACCTGCGAGCCCGGCGGGTTGACGATGTAGCGAAGGCCGCTGGAAGCCTTGTGGTTGAAGGAGTCCGCGACGTGCACCATCGTCAGCAGGTCGCCCGCCTTCTGCATGATCCCGGAGCAGTCGTCGCCCTGGTGGAAGGTGTGCGGGGCGCAGTACAGGAAGGACACGTTCGGCGAGTTGATGCCGCGGATGAGGTCGACGGCGCGCTTGCCATCCTCCTCCCAGTCGTCCGGGTGGGGTTCGAGGACCAGCCGGATGCCCTCACGCTCGAAGATCGGCAGCAGCTCCTCCATCGAGCGCCAGAACTGCCCTTCGCACGCCGCAGCCTGCCGCGGGTTGCCGTTGAACTCCGAGTTCATCGTGTCGACCCCGAGGTCTGCAGCGACCTGGATGGCCCGTTTCCAGTACCGTACGGCGGCCTGCCGCTCCTGCTCGTCAGGGTCGGACCAGCGGTACAGGGGAAGGATCGACGAGACGCCGACGCCGGCGGACCGCAACGACTTCCGGAACGCCTGGACCGTGGCGTCATCCACGCGCGGGTGGGTGAAGAACGGCGTGACGTCCTCGCGCGGCGACAGCTCGATCCACTCGTAGCCGAGCTCCGCGACCAGGCCCGCCAGCTCGAGCAGGGGCGTGCTCCGGAACATGTACGGGTCGAGGGCGAGCTTCACGAGGCTGTCCCACCCAGCACGCCCGTACGGTCCGCCAGCTCCACCAGCACCGGTTGACCGGTGACGAGGGACTCCATGCCGGCGGTGCAGACCGCCGTCGCGGCATACCCGTCCCAGCTCGTCGGGCCCACCACCTCGCCGCGGCGCGAGGCGTCCACCCAGGCCTGCACCTCCAGGTCGTAGGCCCGGGCGAAGCGGGCGCGGAAGTCGCGGGCGATGGGACCGCCCCAGGCACCGGCGGCACCGGCACCCTCCCCCACGATCGTCGTGGAGATGCCTGTGGTGTTGTTGCCTGCCGTGATGGTCCCGCGCTCGGCCACGGCCTCGCAGCGGACCTCGTAACCCACCTGGGAGTTGACGAACACCTCGGAGGTCACCAGTCCGCCACCGGCCATGCGGAAGATCGCCACCTGCGGGTCGAGCACCCCTTCGGCGGCCACCCCCGTCGGGGCCCCGGCGAGCACCGTGATCTCGGTGATCTCCTCACCGAACACGAACCGGGCGACGTCCACCTCGTGCACCAGCGAGTCGCGCACGATCATCTCCGACCGGAACGTGTCCGGGACGGTCTGGTTGCGGTGCGTGTTGTGCACCAACAGGGTCCGGCCGTACGACCCGGAGTCGAGGAGTGCCTTCATCTGGACGTACTCCGGGTCGAAACGTCGCATGAAGCCGACCTGGACCAGTGGCCGCCCGCCCTTGGCCTCGGCCTCGACCAACCGCAGGGACGACTCGGCATCCATCGTGAGCGGCTTCTCGCACAGGACGTACTTGCCCTGCTCCAGGCAGGCGAGCACCTGCTCCTCGTGCACGAAGCCCGGGGAGGCGACGAGCACCGCCTCGACCTCGGGGTCGGCGATGAGGTCGAGCGGGTCGACGATGCTGCGCACTCCCTCGAACCGTGCGGCCAGCGCGGACGCGCGGTCGCCGTCCGGGTCGGCCACGGCGACCAGCCGGGCTCCGGCGATCCGGGTCACGAGGCGTTCCGCGTGGTCGGCGCCCATCATGCCTACGCCGATGATGCCGACCTTGAGGTCACTGGACATGGTGCTCACTCCTGGCTGATGAGGGCTGATGAGGGGCTGATGAGAGGGTACGGGGTGGGCCGGCTCAACGGAGCGGACCACAGGACTGGAGGTAGGTGAGGGTGCGCTCGGCGATGGGCAGCGGCTCGTCCGGCTCGCAGGGGTACATGTCCTGCTCGACGATGGCGAAGATCTCGACATCGAGCTTCGCGAGTGCCTCGAGGATGGGCGGCATGGGCGGCAGACCCAGCGGCGGCTCGCACATCACGCCCATCTTGACGGCCTCGCCGAACCCGATCCCGTCGGCGTGGACCTGCTCGACGATGGCGGGGTCGACCTGCTTGAGGTGGACGTAGCCGATGCGCTCGGGGAAGTCCTGGATCAGGGTGAGGCTGTCACCGCCGCAGTAGGCGATGTGCCCGGTGTCCAGGCAGAGGGTGACCAGCTCGGGGTCGGTCTCGGCCAGGAAGCGTTCGACGTTGGCGTGCGTGTCCACGTGGCTGTCGGCGTGGGGGTGGAACTGGAACTTCAGGCCGTACTCGTCCCGGATGGCCCGGGCCAGCCTGTCGACCTGCTTCGCGTACGCAGGCCACTCCTCGGCGGTGAGCTCGGAGGCCTCGAGCACGTCACCGGTGTCCGGGTCGCGCCAGAAGTCCGGGATGACGACGATGTGCTCGGCTCCCATGGCCCGGGTCAGCTCGGCCACTGCCGAGACCTTGGAGTAGACGTCGTCCCAGGAGTCCTTGCGGTGGAGGTGCTCGAAGATCGTGCCGGCGGTCACCGTCAGCCCGCGGCTCTCGACCTCCTCGCGCAGCCGGCCCGGGTCGGTGGGCAGGTAGCCGTAGGGCCCGAGCTCGATCCGGGTGTAGCCGGCGCCCGCGCACTCGTCGAGGAAACGCTGCCACGGCGTCTGCGCCGGGTCGTCGGGATACCAGACGCCCCAGCTGTCGGGGGCGGTGCCGAGCATGGCGGGCCTGGTCATCGGTTGGTCCTCTCGGGGGTGGTCGTCGCGGGACGGTGTGGCTCAGGGGTGGATGGCGCCAGGTGGTGGCGTTGGGAGGCCTTGTGGTCGACGTATGCGGCGTGGGCCTCCTGCGTCGAGGCGAGCTCGGAGACCGCGCTGACCGGTACGTCCCACCAGCCGAGGCCGTCGGGGGCGTACACGGTCGGGTCGGTCTCGACGTGGATCACGACCGGGCCCCCGTCGGCCGGGGCCGCCTTGGCCTCCTTGACCGCCTGCTCGAGCTGGAGGCGCGAGTGCACCTCGATGACGTGGGCGCCGAGGCTGCGCGCGTTCGCCGCGAGGTCGATCGGCAGGTGCTCGCCATCGAGCCGCCGGCTCTGCACGCCGCGGTAGCGGTACTTCGTCCCGAACCGCTGGGAGCCGAGCGACTCCGACAACGAGCCGATGGAGTGGAACCCGTGGTTCTGCACCAGGACCACGATCACCTTGATCCGCTC